>JBAZEO010000060.1:0-13709 GCA_041653935.1 Dehalococcoidia bacterium
TAGCATCGCAAATAGTCCCGCCGGGGTCTTGTTCGGCCATACATTGGTCGAAGCATTGGTCGAACTCCTGCGTTCCCGTATCCTTGTATATCGCACGACACTTCTGAAAGCACTTCGGGCCCTTCGATGTATCGGCCCCGCCCGAAGTGGTCGTCCGGTTCGTCGGCGCGGTGGGTTGCGCCGCCGGAGCGGGGACCGTAGCGCTCGGGGATGAAGCGTTATACGCTCCGCTCAAAACACTAGCCAAATCACCGGGTTGGTTCTTACCAAGGAAATAGGCCATGCCGCCCTCCTATGCCTTTCCGGTGCATTTCATAAAGCAGTCGGAATAATCTTTCTGGCCCTTGCCGACGGTTTCTTTCTCGCACTTTCTACGGCACTCATTGTCCGTCAGTTTGCCGGGTGCGCCGTATTCGCTCATAATATTGGGCCAGTCCTTTTGCAGAAGTCCAAGGATATCCTCGAACATCGAATCCGCGTTCCCGCCGAAGCGCGATACCCCGCCCGGCATCCCGGCTCCGCCCAACGCCTGTGCGTTCCCGAGCAACGCACTCAGTATCCCAGGCTCCATCATCCCGAGCGCAGGGGACCGATAGCGCGGGTTCGTGGTTTCGCTAGTCGTGGTCTGCTCCTGTTGGTTGCCTCCGCCGCCCCCAAACAAGGAACTTAAAAGGCTCCCCCCGCCAATCAATAATCCTATAAGGCTTAATGGGTCCATGTTACCCTCCCTGGCCCTTAGATAAAACAAATATCTGGTCATCATGTTTGCTAAGGTGGGCGTTCACTCCATTGAACTCCCTTGCCTGGGCCTCCATGTGATGTTCGCATCGTTTATTAAAGCCGTCTAATTTCTCGTCTATAACGCCTAGTTTTGTATTCATCATTGTCATCTTGCCGCTAAGGTCATTCAATAGGCCGGGGGTTTTTACGCCGCCTATCTTCTTATACACCTTAAATGCGGCTATCCCAAGCGCGGCGAGCCCAGAGGCATTGATGAAAATCAGAACGTCTTGAACTGTAACAGAATTTAGTACGCCCATCTTGCTCTACTCCTTCCGATAGTTTGACGGCCATTTGCCGTGTCTGCCCCGGTAGGATTCGCTTATTGCCCTAAAGACGTTGGCTTGATAGGCGACACTCCCCCCTTCTGGTATATGCTCTATTCCAATGCAGTTCTTGTATTTGAAGGCCCACGCCGCCATTGATTTAAGGCGGGCCGCGTCGGGGCGACCCCCGTCAGTTGATGTCGGCCACTCATGTACCCCATCATCGGATAGGACAAACGGGCCGACAGGTTTGTTCCCCCACCAGAACGCGGCCTGGGCGGGGCGGTGTCCGTAGGGGCAATGGTCATCGAGCGGGAGTGTCCCGCATTTATGGACTTCCCGGATGACCTTGTATTTATTGGCTTCGGGCGGGAATGTCATGCCGAATTCTTTGCGGGCCGTGTCCTGCGCCGTAAACTTGTCTGCAAATTTCCCGTCCCCAAGATACGCGGCCTCGTCCATCGTAAAGCCGTAGGTCATTCTGTCGTAAGGGATGTGTAATTCCTCTATCATCGGGAAGATAACGCGGCCCACCCAATCCACGGCGTTCTTGCCGTTCGCCAGTTCGTTTCCCCACGGCCAGAACATATCGAGATGCCCGAATTTCTGGAAGCACTTCCGAATCCAGTTCTTGCAGTATCCGTCGGCCCGCTTGTCGTAGAAACTTTTGAATCCATGAATGTTGTTTTTCCACGGAGAATACTTAGTCCAATACCCGGTGACAAGTTGGCAGTTATCGAACCATGGGAACCAGACCGTAAGTCCGGCGGCATTGGCTATCTCGAACGCCTTCCTCATTATGGGGAAATAATCGATATTCCATTTCCCGAAGTTCCACAGGTTCGTTACCGGGTCAAGTTGATAGGGGCAGAATTGGCTCCTGCGCTTGTTGGGGCGGGCGTCCCATACGCCATAGGGGAGAATACGGACGGCATTGGCCCCGGCCTCAGAGATAGACTTACAGGTTGCCTTCCATGCGACGGTATCGAGCGTCCATTTATTCGTAGTATTATTGTGGCGAACGTAGCCGACGACGGTATCGCCCATGCATAACTCGCCCCAAATAATCCATCGTTTGTCTATCACACCGTCCTCCTGAAGAAGTCAACAATGGCTGTTCCCGTTGGTGTTCCTCCCTGAGCTTTGGGATGAAAGAACTGAATCCCAACCCTATCGCATGCTCCGGCAAAAGTTATCGATTGAGTACCAACCTGCCACCACGTAATCCCGTTTAATGAAAAATAGGCGTTATATGTATTCGCTGATGTATATGCACTAGTGGTCGCTTTTTCGAGTTTGATGTAATAAGTTCCTCCGGCATCAATACTTTGAGGCTGGGTCGTTGACATTTGCCCCGCATTTGTTATCCCCACAGCGTATGTCCCGTGATTATTCCCGGCCGCATTATTAATCTGAATTGCGGCCGCTACTGACGCGCCCCCAGCAGAATAGCCAAGATAAATCGCGACGCATCCCCATTCTCCTATTTCGTCGGCTATCCCTTGGGCAGAAACCGAAACCTTAGCGATAAGAGTAATGGCAAAATTCCCGGTCGCTGGAGCCGCCTGATATAGTTCCGTGGTTGCTCCGGCCTCGGTTAGCCCTATCCAAACATAGCCGGGATACGCCGTCTCGCTGATAGCGTTCGCCCCAGCCGGGTCATTCACCTTCGTCCACTTTACATCAAGGCTGGAATTATCGAACTCGTCGTCGAGCGCATTGGGCGCGGCGGGGGTATCGTCGATGTCATAATTGTTGTAGAGTTGGGCCTTAGCCTTCTCTGCGCTCAATGTCGCGTTGGCTAGACCGACTATGTACTTGGCATCTGCCGGGGCTGACGCATTTGCCGCCCAAGCGGGCTCATCGGCCCCCATCGCCAGAATGTATCCGGCCGTCCCCTTGGCTAACCGCGTCCATTTCGGAGTCGCGCCGGAGCCGATAATGATATCCCCCCGAACAACGGTATCGGCGGTAGTGTCCCCATGCGTAGCGGAAAGAATATCGTGCGCGGCCCCGGCGGGTAACGAGCCGTGAACCCATCCGATTCCTGTATGATATTGGATAATGTCATGGTCGGTGGGGGCCGCGGCGTCAACATCGGTCAGGTCATCAAGGGCCAATGCTCCGCCTGCCGCTATCCATGACCGGACGCCCAGGGCCGTCGAGGAAAGCACGTATCCATCCACGCCGGGATTCCCAAGCGCAGGCTCTGCCGCCAAAATGGTCCTCGTCTCCGCTAGCGTTTTCTTGACAAAAGTATTCGCGGTCCCGCCAACCCCGCCTACAAGGAAATCGTTTTCTGCCGTTGAGAGTGCGTGACGGATATAAATGGTGTGGTCATCGTCCCCAAGGCCGAGTAACCCGCCATGGTCAATGATTGTCTCATATAGCATGGACCGGGAAATAATCTGCATGGCCCCGGCCCCGACAGAGTTTCCGACAAGCACCGTCCCCATCTCCTGCCGGATGTTGGGGTAGGTCGGGGCGGTCGTCGTCATGGCCCCCGCCGTGTCCTTCGAGACGTAGAGCACCGCACCGTCAGCAAATCCTGTGGTATTAAAGTTCTCAAGAAGCCCGACCTGCATGACGCGCCCGAACGCGCCCGCCGTGATCGCTTCGATGGCAATCCCGATAGCGGGCATGGTCCCGATGGCATTGGCCCTAGCTAGGTTTAGGGTCGGGACGTTCCCCGAACTCCCGTCGGCGTAGACGACCTGCCCGACGGCGATATTCACCGTGGCCTTGCCGACGAAAACGCTGTCCCTGACTATCTTGCGGACCATCCCAGTCGAGTCTATGAAGTTGAAGAACGTGAATCCCTTAAAGTCCTCGGCATAAAGGCGGAGCGTGTTCGCCGCAGGGGTCGCCGGGGCCGCAATCTCCACCATGTCGAGATAGCCCGACAGAGACATGTTTACAAACGATGGAGAGGAAGTAAAAGTAAGTGTCCCCGCTCCGTCTGAACAAAGTACCCCCACGGCATCTGCGCCCGGCAGGGTCAATTCATAGGAAACGACCGTAGCCGGAGCCTTGATAGAAATATATTCAGCCCTTGCAACAGAATCCTCATGGAACCAGACTTCCTTATAGGCATCGAGTTTCGTGAACACATCGAAGTGCGACCCATCCTGATGGAGTCTCAAAAGCCTTCCGGTTCGTTCCTCTGGACCGGAACCGACAAGATTAATGGAAATCCCAACGGGTCCACTAAATTGACTATCGCCACTACCAAACGTCCCGACTTGCGCTACATACCCATAATCCGAGCAGTTATGCTTTTTTATTCTGCTGTTAGCACCATCGACGACATAAAGATAGGTTTCATCTGTGGTTATTCCGACGGGCTGATTAAACTGCGTATTCCCAGACCCGGTTGCCCCATATTCTGAAACATAAACAAGATTGCGGGTATATTTGAATATCGAATTGATATCGCCATTGTTTGTGTTTGAAAGATAAAGATAAGTTCTGTCGGTACATATTCCTTGAAGATTTGCGGTGTCGATATGGCCGTCGGCACTTATTTGGGCAACGCCTGTGAGGTCGGAACAGAGATGCTTTTTGAGTAGCGGGGCCGAGCCGGGGGCCCCCTCTGTGATATAAAGCCATGTCCCATCGGTGCAAATTGCCGTTGGGGAAAGAAATTGCCCGAGGCTTGTCCCGTATGAGCCGACCTTGGCGACATAGGCTCCCGTAGAACAAAGGTGCTTTTTTATTCTACAATTAACCAAGTCACAAATATAGAGCCATGTATAATCCGTACAGATACCGGACGGAGAATTAAATTGGTCGTCTCCGGTCCCGGCAGTCGTGCCGATAGTCCAGACCAGAGAATTGTCTGAAATGAGATATTTGCTGACCTTATGCGTTCCGTAGAAAGTGACATAATAATATAAATTATCGGCACAAACATACTTCCCGCCGGTTATGGCTTTTTGTCCAACGTAGGTTAGGTTTGCCGCAGAATGATTTTTGACCCGATTGTTCCCAACGTCCGTAATTAGAAGGTGGTCAGACCACCCGCCCCCGGCAGTCGAGGAATCAGAAAGTCCGTCCTCATTGCACCAGAGAAGGTTATCGAAGTCAGAATCGCGCAATCCAACTGTCCATTTAACCGTCGGCGTCGCGCCAACGGCCAGTTTATTCACCGGGTCGCGCTCCGTATCGCTTGCGTTGCTTATCTTGACATACGGCTGTGCGCTATCGCTTTGGACAAGGACATTGCCCTTGGCATAGATGGTATTCGTATCATTCGGGATATCGCCTACGGCTATATTGCCCGTAGCAAAGTAGATATTTTTACTCGCAGGTTTCCAGTAGCAGTTCCCATGCGACCAATAATAATGGCCTTTTCCGTCCGTCGTCAGCGCGTCCCCATATTCGCCGCCGGGCGGGAGGGAAAAAGATTCTATTTGCTTTGTGATTTCGCTATGCGGCTGATGGAACCGGGAGAACATGACCTCCCATTTCCTGCGTTCTTCAATGGTCGTGGGCGAAAGAGATTTGGCCCGGAACTCGGGGTCCGTCAGCGGCGTGTACCGCTTAGTCTCGTCGTCGTCCTTCCTGCGTTCAAACGCCATGTTAATTCCCGTCGATATCGCCCTTTATGTCGGTCGGTTTGTGCCACAACGATACGCCACTAATTTTCAAATCGCCGCCTAAGTTCTCGGCATTTGTGTATTCGATTGTCCACCACTCGGCCCGCTGTCCAAGTTCGCCGAACTTCTTCAGCGGATGCCGAAGTTCTATGTCCGTCGCGCTTGGCGTGGACCCAGCAAGGGCGACCGTCCTGACCGCCGTTGCATTGAAGTTGACATAGATGTTGCATGTTAAAGTCATGCTCGTCGGTAATTCAAATATCGTGTCAATCCTGCGTAGATTCTCGTACTGCTCGCCGCCCATCCATCCCTTGCGATATGTCGCTGTGATAGCCGTCGTATTATCGCGGTACGTCGATTCGCACAGGCACAGATACCCGTCCCGCGTCCCCATCTTCGTAACCAATGCGCTCGATGAGTTCTCGCACGACACCAGACACGACGGGGTTTTATAGAACGAGAAATAATAGAACTTGCCATAGATATAGTTATATACGATTGTCAATGCGCTCCCGCTAGTACGGTCGGGGATACTGAACCACACCTCGTATTTATCGCGCACAAGCATAGCCGTGATATAATCGTACTTACTTGTATCAATCGTCTTGATGGTGCGCTCAATCTTATCGCTCAGGGCCATTGGGTAGCAATCCGACCCGCTAAATACTTCTATGCCCCTGTCCGAAATGAACATCAGCATATTGTTCACTTCTATCATGCTCCACGGGGCGCGGCACCCGGTATGATTCTCTACCAAATATATCCCGTATCCATACGAGTTGGCCTGAATCGAGTAAATGCTTTTCTTCCTGAATACGTAGAGGGCGTCCTTGAAGGCGACCAGCCCGGTTATCTCGTCGCTAGGGTCGCCCTTATTGACCGTGACATAGCGGGCCGAGATATCAAAATGCTCCGGTATGCCGATAGCCGAATAGTAAACGATATCATCCCCGCTTATCCACAGGCGGTTATCCCACCATGCGCTGAACTTCCCGTTCGGCGCGATATCGTGGTCCTCCTCCATTTCCCACCCGAGTTCCATGTCGGGGATATTATCTACAAAGCTCGTAGTCGTATTATCATTGATGGTAGCGAGCCAATAGAATTTCGCCCCGCCGCTCGTCGTCCGGTATATATTGCGGCGCGTGACTTGGCTATCGCTAGACGTGGGGATAGAGGATAGCGTAACCTTCTGCTTTGTCGGCGTCCCACTACAGGACGAAGCCGTGAAATACCAATAATCCCCAAGCGTATGCCCGTCTGCCGCCCCGAATGTAAGGATAATCCCGTAACTCAGATAAAGCGTCGTGGAAACATTAAGCGATTCGCTCTGCCACGTTACCCCGTCATCATCAGACCACTTAATCGTATCGGGATTACTGGAAGCAAGGTCTATTTCGACGCGGAACGTCTTGCTCGTAACCCCCGTATAGGACGATAGCGAACTGACGAGCATATCGTTCAGGCCCGTTCCAACGAAGGTGACGGCCCCGATTACAGACTTGATGGGATTCGATTCACATCCGTAGTTCCCGCCTCTCGCGTAAGTTATCGCGTACCTGTGCGTACCCTCAAGGACCGCGCTATAAGTGGATTCCTGGGATATCTTCGTATTGTCGATATATACATCCGGCAGGTTCGTGAGACTAGACGCTTCCTCATACCAGACAACGCCCTCTGCTATTGTCGCGTCAAGATTCTGGAACGTCCCCGAAAGTTGTTCGACCCCATCAAGGTAGCACTTAACCTTAACGGCCTCGGGGATTGAACCATCGATGACAAATTTCCATTTCTGCCACTTCGACAGCTTAATGCCCGATGAAAGGGTCTGCTTTCCAGTCGCGCTCACTATCTTGACGGAATACGCTTGCCACAGGATATCCGTACAGAACACGCCGTTATAAACCTTGATATGGAGTTTCATGGCCCGGCTGTCCTGCCCGGCGGTATGCTTAAAATAAGAGGCCGTTTCAATGGTATAGATATTCGACGAGATGGAGACTGCATAAGTCCGTTTGCAAGACCCGGTAGCCGTGGTAGCAAACGCCATCTTCAGGTACTTCGCCACCCCGTCCGGCCCGGTCGTCGCGGGGCCGCTGGTCGCCAATGTGGACGCCCCGTTCCCCGCGTCCCCATCGACCCATACCGCATCCATCGCCCCCTGATTATCATAGGCAAACAGTTCATTTACGACCAACGCGCCTTCCGTTACGCTCGTATAAGATTCGCTTGCCGTGGGGAGCGTCGTCGGGGCGGTTATCCCTATCTGGTAATCGTTCCCGTCATAATGCACCATGCGGCCCGCGTCCTCATGGATAACGAACATCTTGCCCTGTATCTCAAGCGGCACTACGGGATGGGATAGCGTGAATGTCTTGTCCGGGGACGTATCATTGGCATTATTGCTAAAGGCTACCGTGACCGTACAATGCGCGTCATCGGTTATCGTGCTGACCGTCCGCGTCTCAGTCGAAACGACAAGCCCATTCCCCTGCCGCAGTTCCGACATGAACTTCGTCCCGACGCCCACGACAGCCGTACTCGCGGCGGGGTCAATCGTACCCGTTAAGGTAACGGGAGACCATGTATGAATAGACGCCCAAGCCGCGCTCCCGACCTTCCGCGATATCCCGCTCTCCAACACGGCTAATTGGCAATAGGTATTCGCGTCGTTATAGTACGTTGCATATCCGTAAACATCGACCCCAAAATCTGTGACTTCTTCGGCAAGCCCAAGGCGTTTTTCTATGCGCTTTCCGTCCTTACTGAGACGGAAGTTCTCCATCTTCGCCGCGTCCTCGGGGGCCAGCGCATTGGCAGGACTAGATTCGTCCAGCCCGCCGTTCATGGCGATGAATGTTCTAGCACTACCCTTGAGAAGGCCCATCGTTTACCAGCTCCTATCCGTATCCTCGGACGAACCGCGATACCCTTGCCGCTCGCCCGCCGCAGGACGCACAAACCGCGTCTGTGACTGGAACCGACCCGCCCATACTCTTTGCACCATCTGAAGCCTGTGCGCATAGAGAGCCATATATGGATTAGTATCGCGCTCCAACATTGTCGCCACAATCGCACAGGTCTTATAAATGATAAGCCGATGGGCATACGATGGAATCATGGCCGGGCCGCCCGTTGCCATTGTCGCGGCCTCGGACTTATAGAACCAAACCTTCGCATAGTTCGTCTTTGCCGTAGATGGAGTCTTGATAAAGTAGACCGTATCTCCGATGAAATAAACCGCGTGGGGTTCGCTTTCCGTCTCGCCCGTATCGGTATGATACGCAAAATCTATCGGGTCGATAATCTCAAGTTCAATCGGCGGTTCTCCCGTAACCGTTCGTTCTACCTTCTCTATCTGAAGAATAGGTCCGGTAAGCGCATAGTTAGCGGTCCCGGCGATAAGCGTTACGTTCTCGCTACTGCGAAACGCGCTCGGCATCACGGGCAATAAATCTAGGACGACCTGCTCTGTTGCATCATGCAAAAACTCCAACAGATTGCCCGTATCGCTGAGTAAGGCTCCGGCGTCGGAATCTTGCTCCCCAATGATATTCCGGCAAGCCGCCAACAGTTCGGCTTTCGTCATAACGGACTCCTATTAATTCTTGCCAATATAGATGTAGAGCGTCCCCGCAGAAATCGTGCTAAGTTTAAAGCCATTAAGTTGCCGACCCTCCGGCCCGAAGTCCAGGCTAACAAGATTGATATCAGTATGGTTGGCCTTCAAAATGATGGCCTCATCAAGCGTAGCGGAATTGGACAAATACTCTTGGATGACGATATCATTATCAATAGCCGCTGGCGCAAATACCAGCTTCCGCACGATTACGGGAGTACCGGCGGCAACAATAACGGCCGCTGTGTCGAGTTGCCAAAACCTATCATTTGTTACAATGTTCGCCATGTTTTACTCCTGTTACTTTATTCCTATCCCAAGGGATAGAGTCACGCCGTTCTTTGATCCCGACCCATTACCAAGATTGGGCGGCGTAAATTCATATTGTTCTATTGCCTCGGTTGGACAACCATCAATACAAGCTAAACATCCATCGCAAATATCTGGATTAATATAATACGGGTCTGCCGTAATTGCCGAAAGTGGGCACAGTTCTAGGCAAGCCCCGCAGTTAATACACTCATCCAGCTTGACCCTGCATTTTATTGACATCCCGGCCTCCATAAGACCAAGATTTCTTCTTGTCTATTCGATATCCTTCCAATAGTCCTTCCGTCATCATGTCGTGAGCCAAGTCCATTTCCTTGGCTTTCGCGGCTTTCTCCTGCGCCAACAGGAAGTTCCATTCTGCCCGAGGGTTCTCAATGATTTTGAGCTGTCGGCCCCACCATTTTCTTTTCCTCAATTTAGTAAGTGCGTCAGCATTGAGATAACGGAAAACATCGACAACCTTTGGCCCCGTGATACGATATGCCCCGCGAAATGGAGATTCGATGACGACATCGGCGTCCTTAACGATTTCATATATCTGGCTTTCTTCTTTGGCGCGGACATAGTACGTCGGGTCGATGAAAGACAGTTCGCGTTTAAACCAATTCGGGACTGATTCCATTATTCCCTCTTTAAGCAGATGTCTTTAACAGCCTTTGCAATAATCATCAAGTCGCCCGTCAATTCCTCCGCCTTGTCTAACCTGTCAACCTGTTTCTTCAGGAACTTGATTTCTGCCTCTGTGAACTCCACTTCCTTGTCAACTTCCTTGTCCTTACTCCATGACATGAACTGTTTTCCGTCCTTATCCGGTTCGCTGTAGTGCAAGCCGATTGTCGTCATGTCCTCCTGCGTGATACGGATTTTGTTGGCGATGTCCTCTTTAAGGATTTGGTCAACAAAGTTGCTCCGTTCAGGGAAAAAAGCGGGCAAGGTGAGCCTGTCCTTAATTCCCAAACTGAGTTTTGTCGTTGCCGTGTCAGCCATGTGTGGCCTCCTTGTTAAGATTGGAGGGGAGCGCATGGCCCCCCTCCGATTATCAACGTAAATTAACTAGCGGTAGGGGCCGCATCATAGCAAGGGATATAAAGCGTCTGCGTCCCGGCCACATCGTATATCTTGATATAGCCCTGGGCGTTACCGCCCTGCGTCCCATCCGCAATCGAAGTGAATCCCTCAAGCCCCGTCGCCGTCTGGAATGAAAAGGCGTGGGTCCATCCGGTCCCGGTCCCGGCGGTTTCGAAGTGGATAGCCGTCGCCCGCGCCCCGAATGAGGCCCCGCCCTCGCTGTGAATCTTGACCATGGCAGACCCGGTACAACTTGTGATGCTGTGCGACCCGTCGCTTCTGTCATCCACGATAAGAAGATTGGTCGTAGTCTTTACGACCGAACGGCAACGCTGAGAAACGAGAAGCGTCCTGACCGTCTGCGAGGAATACCCGGACACGGAATAATCTCCCCGTTCATACACGGAGATTTCCATGCCGAGAACTGATTGGATATTGCCTCCGGGTGCGGCATATGCATACACCCGAACGGTCTGCATGGCCCCGAGTGAGTCCGTATTGAGCGCGTAGTTATACGATTCAAACCTCGCGCACATATCCGGTGCCCCGCCCCAGTCCCCCGGTAGATTACTCGAATCCGCCGTAAGGAACTGTTGGCCCTCATCGCGCACGAACTTGACCTTCAGAATCCCCTGGGCCAATTCGCACCCGTCGGCCCCGCCCGCTACGGCAAGGCTCCCCGGCGTCCCCTCAATGCGAATGATGCTCTCCGTATTCTTGCCCTGCAAAGCATCATTGATGAACGCAACCTTCTGCCGCGTTTTCAACCAACCCTGTTCTGTGTTTCCTTTAAGTAAGCCCATAATTAACTCCTAGAGATAAAAGAGGCCCTCGGCACTAGGGCGACCGTAGGGCCTCAGTCCTGACATTGTTACTACTTACGCGCTCGCGTGTTTTACGTACCGGAGAAGCGCGTTCGCTCGGGGCTTTCTGCAAGTGAGATTATAATAAAATTTAATGTTGGCGGTATATTCGTCAACATCTTCCCGCTTGGTGAGAATATGACCAGACGAGCCCGGTTCAAACGTAAACCCGTTCTTGACCGGGGCCGAAACCTTGATGGTGTTGGAGTCTAAGAAATAAACTCTACCATCAGGGCAATCCTCGTCCCACACAATCGGGATGCCGTTGGAGTGCCCGCCGTAGAACTTCATGCCCTGTAAGCCACCCCAATAGCCGGGGTCGTTAGGCATAGTCTTGTCGGCCTTTAGAATTTCAAACAGGGCCCTCCAAATAAACTCATTCGTGAGAATGACATCGCACTTGCCCCACTTCTCTACCGCCTGAATAACCTGAAGAATCTTGCTTTCGGTAATAACGGCAGGAGTGGTAATGGCGGCCCCCATGTCGAACACCTGACCGGACGCCCATTCGTTTCCAGCCGTAGCGCGATTGATTCCCTGGAAGGCCGTAGATGCCGTTACGCCGATGTAGGGATTAGAGGTCGTAACGATTCCCGCGAGCCCCATGGGAACGCCCGTCCCGGCGGCCTCCGACGCGGCGTACCCGCCGTAGTCGAAGATAAAGTCATCCGACGCATAGGTAAATGAACCCGTGGTCAGGGTATCCGTCCCCGCCCCGCCAGCGGAAATGGCCGTGATTAAATCCGTCTCGGCGATTCCGGTTGCCTGAGTAGGTCCGGCCCGCCAAACGTCAAAGGCCATGTTCGTAAACAGGTACTGCGACGGATTGGAATACCCGTTGGCGTCAATGCCAAAAAGCCCCCAATTTGTCGTATCGCCATCAACGGTCGGAGCCGTCCCCGTAGCCGCGTTGCTGATGATAGCAAGCCTACCGGAGCCATCCCCCCAATAAATTTTATTCATCTTGCGAGGAATATAACTCATCAGGGATTCGGTTTCCTCTTTAACCAATTCCTTAATCGCGCCCGCGCCCTTGGAACAAGCGACAAGCAGACCATCAAAGTCCAGCTTGCCGTAGATGCGCTTCATGTAGAACTGGAACTGATCGAACTGGGGATGGAGCGCGGTGGGATAGGCGGTTGTGCTTTTCGGGCCAAAGGAATTGGCACTATTCGTCTCTACCTTGATGATACCGTATTTTCCAAGACAGGTTTCAGTCTCAGTCTTAAACCTATCGTAAAGTTTACTGTTAGTGTAAAAGCCCTTTTCCAGACCGGGCATAACGTACTCAAGAAAGAAATGGTCAAAGCCCGTGCTAGATAAAGTGGCTGGTGAACCAGCGGCCATGATTATCCTCCTGAAAGTAAAGCTCTCATCTCAGGGCTATTAAACCCCGCGTCAATATGGTCGCTTAGAGTTTCGAGCTTTTTGTTAGTTTCAACTTTGCTCAAGTCCACTTCATGTTTTCTGCTGTCAAGGCTCGGGGGCAGGTTTTCCTTGGTTTCGACGTATTCGGCAACCGCCTTGCCCGTAACCTTTTCGGCGACCTTCTTGTAAAGGTCGGGATACTTGGCGGCGAATTGGTCGGGGGTCAATTCATTCGATATGTCGGGAGCGGCAATGGTCTTGCTTTTGCTCTGCATAAAGTGAATGTCCCTGACAACTTCGCGGGACGCTTCGGCAAGGTCCATTTTCTCTCCTTGGGCCTTTGCCTGTTCGTTTTTCGCCATTATCATTGAAGCGAACTGTTTATGAGTGAGATTTTCGCTCCCGTCCTCCGACATGATTTCGTCGATAGGGAACTTTTCTCGCTCCTCCTTGATGACTTTCCCAAGATTCGCGGTCGTTTCCTTGAGAACAATGGCGTTTGTGAACGCCTCTATCTGTTGAAGTTTGGTTTCGTAGGCGGCGACCTTCTCCCGCATCGCCACTTGGTCGTCAATCATTTTCTTTTGGAATCCGTCCGCATATTCGGGGTCGATTCCGTACTCCGCATAAATAGACTTCGCGCTAACCTGTTCGGCGGGCTTGAACGTTTGTTCCGTACCCGGAATACGCTCGCCCGGTTTAAGTACGCTCAACATTTTCTCGTATTTCTCGGCAAGGTCCGAAAGTTCTCGGTGCTTACCCTCGTACTCGCCTTCCCATTTACGCCTGTCATCGGCATCGGCCTGACGCTTTTGGG
>JBAZEO010000061.1:0-12381 GCA_041653935.1 Dehalococcoidia bacterium
GAAAGAGAGATGACAAATCTGTGCAATCATCTCCATCGGCATTCCTGACCGGCACATACACCATACCCCTGCTTTTTGGTATGAGTGAAGACGATCTTTCAGGAGTTTTCGGGCGGCGCGGCGGGCTCGGTAAGAGAGTTTAGAGGGAGCGATTTTTCTATTGTCGCGTTTCATTATGGTGGAATGATACCACGGAGGGGTACGACTTGTAAAGAACTATTTATTGACTTTTATCCCCTTTTTTTAAGTGCCAAAAACAAGGTCGCCGGGGGGGATGAGTGCCTTTACCGCGGCGATCTGCGCCTTCCGTTTCGGCGTCTGATTCCACGCCCATGAACCCTCGCCGCAGGCGTGAACCAGAGACCAGATAATCCCTCTGCGAATCCACAGATACCCGGCGGTGAGCGTGTAAACCATCTCGTCTAGGTCTGCGTCTGCAACCTCTCGGGGGATGTCCTGAAGTGCATAGTCCCTATCGTGCAGGAACCACGCGGGCATAAGTTCGTCGCGCCTGACGATATTTTGGAAGGGTCTTGGGATGCTACCGCCATCGGAGATGAAATGCAGGGGCATGGTCTTCTGGCGACCATCGCTGGTGGTGTAGGCGAACGGCACTCGGTCGTGGGCGCATTGATGAAACCGCACCCAATCCTTATTGATCCACGTCCATCGGCAAGTGCCGTGGAAACGTCCGGGCATCATGTTTTATTCACCGCCGCGTATGCCACGCCGCAGAGGGCGAGCGAGATAAGAGTCAAGCCTATGTTACCGCCTACGAATGAAAGCGAGGTTGCTAAGTCGCGTCCGGCGGCTGCGGTTCCCATGTCGTGAGGTTGAAACCCAATGTCGCCCGTTTCCAGTCCTTTGTTTCCTGTGGAAACAGGAACCGCCGTACATCCGAGTACGAATACGATAATTAGCGTTCCTGCTATCTTCACGGGTTTCATCAATCACCATCCTTCTTACGGATAATGTCTATCGCCTTTTGAAATAGGTCTTTTAGCCGTTCTTTGTCTTCGGGGGATAGGTTCTCGTACTTGTTGACCCAGTACGCGACGAACTTCTCCGTCTGTTCCAACGTCGGCAATTTCGCTCTCGGCAACTTCGGCATCTTGAGGCTTGTCATAGTGCATCTCCTTTACAATGCTTCTTTGGCCCCTGATAGAGCTGCTTTAGCCACGGCTCCTATCTCTCCTAGGGTTGGTGAGATTTTCCTTTCATAGCCGTATGATTCGCTTTTTATAATCCCGTTCTCGTATCGTTCAATCTTGTAATACATATTGTGATCGCCGTACTTATAAGTATTTACCCAAATCACTGTTCCGTCATAGCGTGTAATGGGTATTTTAGTGGCACAACCGGTTGCCAAACAGATGACACAAATAATGACAATTATTGACAACTGTTTGACACAACTATTTGCACTGCAATTAAATGATATGGACAAAATATAGGACAATATGTGAACCATCCGACGCTTCATGCTAGAGATATCCCCCGACGGCATCTATCTTCAGGTACCGCCCGGCTTCCTCCTGATAGCGGGTGAATGACAGGCGCATATGAACGCAGCCCTGATTGACGGGATTCTTTGCCGCATCCGCGATATACGATTTCATGTCCGGTGTATAAGAATTAAGAAAACTTCCCGTGCGGGCGAGCCAGCGCACACGCTTTCTCAAATGCGGTTCTCCACGCCGAGGGATAACCACTTCTAGGCGGTCGTCGGCGGGGATAATAGAGCGGTGGTGGTCGTGTCCCATTGCGTACAGGTCAGCGTCCATAGCGTTCTGCATCTGCTCTACCCGCTGGATTGATCCTCCAAGCGTTCTTGCCGCGCCCTTCCCGTGATGCGCCCATATCTTGTACGCTGTCCTGCAATCGCTATAGTCAATAATAATAGAGATATAGGACGAGCAACCTAGATATCGACAGTTGAGGAGTTGGCATAGATACTGGTCCGACGTTATCCCGTGGTCGAGAACAGCGAAATGGTTGCCGCCGATAAGTCCAATTATTCGCCCTTCCATAAACGACAGTTCTTTGCTGAGGGATTTAACATGAGATTTCGCTACCTTGTCCAGTTCGTCTATTGTGGTTTCATGCAGATTGCCAGTGGCGAATACTTGCCGCTCAGACGACGAGAACAGGTCAAGATAATCCCCCATGCCGAGATAGTACGGGTTCTCAAGGGATTTCATCTTCTTGAGCGTTTCATGCCATTTTTCAGTGTTGCACATGGACGTGTTGCGGTGAACGCATCCGAAAGGAACGATGTTTACTATGTCACTAATGGACTTGATCTTTATCGTGATTGGTTGTACAGTAAATAAGCCGTCTGTTATCAGTTCAATCTCCCCCTCTCCAAATACGCCGATTGGATTAGATCGTGCGTGATCGCCACTACCTTTGTGACTATCGCTCGCTGCACTGCCTCCGGGAGCTTGTCCCACTGCCGTTTGCGGTCGTCCCCCAACCGCAACAGAGCGATGGCAATATCAGTCATGTGCATGGCCCCCTCCTATTTAAGCAACTCGAACACTTGTTTTACTTCAACGGGATGCGTTAGAAGAAGTCCAAAGAGTATTGCCACGCCGATTACCTGTAGTCGTTTTATCTGCCTAGCGTGTGCTACGCCGAGCGGACATTTCTCGAATGCCTCCTTGACAGTAGACTTTATCAGAAGCGTTAACTCATCAGTTGTTAAATCGCGTATAGTCATTTGACTCCTATCTATTCCAGTAGTAATCGCGTCTGATCTCTTTGCCCTTAAACAGAATATCCGGTTTAAGCACCTTTATTAGTTGCTCCGCGCGGTCGCCGCCTTCGGGTGTAGAGTCCATAATCTGCCGTATCGCCCGCCGCTTCCCGAGTGTATTGATAAACACGTTACGGTACTTGCGCTCGACGGTTTCAAGAATTCGGCGTTGGGATGCGGGTTCGATCTTGTCCCAATTCGGCTTTGAGACAATCTTCTCCATCGCCTCTTTCATCTTCGGCCCCATGAGGCGCGATATTGATTCCTGCGTGTCTTTATCGAGTTCAAACTGACCTATCTTCTTTGGAACATAATCAATCTTCACGCCGAGGCGTTCTATCTCGTCATTGAGTTTGTCTCTCTTCTCCGTCCCCTTCATAAGCGTTGACCGGGGGGATTGTATCTCCTCGCCAAAGACGGTTAGTTTGGGGCGAACCATCTTATTGAGGCCGGGGATTTCAGAGTACACCTTGTCGCGTATGCCCGCGAGAAACGAATCACGGTTAGGTTCGCGGAGAGTAGGGTCAATCTGTTTTGTGGCGAACTTGAGAGCACCG
This sequence comes from Dehalococcoidia bacterium, assembly GCA_041653935.1. Classification (GTDB taxonomy): domain Bacteria; phylum Chloroflexota; class Dehalococcoidia; order E44-bin15; family E44-bin15; genus JAYEHL01. The sequence goes on from JBAZEO010000061.1 coordinate 3,316, forward strand.
GAGAAGGGGACCATGCCTGATACAATCTGTCCAACCATCTCCCCTATCTTACCAGCCGGATTCTCTAAGGCCTCAAAGAGCCGCCTTGCCCCATCCATATAGGGAGCGTGAGTAAGCGTATAGCCCCATGCCTTGATAATATCGGCAAGCTTATCCTGCGGGACTTCCTTATCGCTTTCAGCATACGCCTGTGCGGTATTGACGGTGAGGGCAATAGCCGTGCCAAGCGGCTCGAAGTTCGAGAGCGGAACCCACTGCCCGGCTATCTTCGCGGAGTTCGGCATAAATCCCTGATCGTAGAAGCGGTCACGCTGGCGGCGGTCAGTGGGAGCGTTCCCGGTGACGCGGCCCTGGCTCCACTGATTGAGGAAGTATGCGGATACGGTTGACCCAACAACCATCTTCCCAATATCGCCCATAATCTGTTCTCTGCCGTATCCTTCCGTAGCGAATTTCTCACCCAAGAAACCAGCCCTCTTTAGGATCGCTACCGCACCGAGCGGGGTACGCTCTGCGGCGGCTTTGAAGATGTTGGCAGGGGTTTTGACGAAAGGATAAATATACTTTGCTGGGGGGAAGACCTCTCTCGACTTCATTATTAGTTTGGCTAGTGAGTCGGCTTCCTTCTGGAACGTGCGATATAACTGCTCACTCTCTATTCGTGCCTGTCCCGCCTCAGAAGGTTTAGCCCTGAGTTCTGCAACCCTAGCCTTGTATGCTTCCCCTGTCAATCCCTCCATCTTTGCTTCCTTAACAGAGGTAGCGTATTTCTCCATCATGCCGGCGAGTTGCTTGTTGACGTTATCCATCTTCGACAGAAGCGCAGTCGGCGCACGCATCACTTCGCCCTTGACACCCGAGATAGCCCCCTCTCCCATTGAGAACTTCTCTCCGGCGACTACTTGGACATCTCCCTTCCCAGCTAATCCCTTTACAAGTCCTTTCGCCATAGCGGGTATCTCTCGGAAGTAAGTAGTGCGCGGCTGGCCCTTGCCGAACGACCACAAGAAATCTGCGGTCGCGGCGGCGGCCTTCTCGGGGAACGCTCCAAGAAGCATTACTGTATTTCCGATGATGTTACGGGCCTGTGTCTCAGGGGAGTAGAGAATGGAGTTAAGGAACACTTCGTATATCTTGTCTGAGAGCGTTGGGGGAAGAACTTCCTTATTCGCCAACGCCCCCTCTATGTCCCGCAATCCAGCCATGAACTCAGGGTCATTCCCATACTTAGACTTTAGTCCCTTCACAATCTCAAAAGCCGTCGCATCATCTGGAACCTTCTGCGTAAAAGTTCCTAGAGTACGCCCAGCCTCGGCTGCTATTTTTCTTAGATTTGAAACATATCCAAGCACTGATTTGAGTCCTTCTTTGTCCCCGGCATCTAGTTGTGCCTTGCGTTGTATAACGGAATCAACAAGTTCCTGCCTTGATTTGAAAGCAACGCTACCACCCGTGCCTTCCTGTTCATTAAGCCTTTCCGAAAGCGCCTGCATAGTATTTGGGTCGTTCATGTTCTCGCGCATCTGCTTCATCGTCACTTTCTGCGTGGTGAACTCTGACGGATTCTCCTCCGCCAGTTTGACAAGGGTTTCTTTTACTTCTGGCACTGTGATGTTCTTCATATTGAGATTGCCAGCCATTTCAGGTTTGTCTTGGGGTTGCTGAGGAGTCTCTACTCCAAGATTGGCGGGTTGCAACTGAACCTGACTAGGTGGGATGCCAATGGGGATTTTCTTCCCAGAGATAGTTGTGAGTTGTGAAACTGGCAAGGTAGTTGTTGCACTGAGTCCTGTTTTCTTATTAAAAAAACTAACTACCGCTGTATCTCCACCAGAGTAGTCTACTACTGTCCCTATATTGCCCCTATCTGCGGCGCGGACCTTCATCCCAGATGATAGGTTCTGGCTAACCCCAGATAATGTCCCATACTCTCCAAGTCGTGGGCTAAATTGTTCCTTAGTAAGCGGCGCACCAGGAGTCTTAGGCGGTTGCCCTGTCAATGTCGCTACAATTCCATCGCGGTAGTTCATCGCTTCTTTCATTTTCGCCCCGAGACCTGACACCTTCGCCGCCGCCTTCCCGTTGACGTAGAGTTCAGCTATGTCCGCGAGTGTCCCGAACTTATCAGGCACAAGGTCACGAAGTTTAGTGACTTCGTATTTCACCTCTTCTCCCTTTAGCTTCTGTCCTATCATCACTATGCCGGGGAGGATAACATTCTGCTCTAGCTTCTGCGCTGCGGCATACGATAGAAGTCCTTTTACGAGCGGAGCGGCACCGCCAACCCCGCCGTACAGTTTCATGGCGAAGTCTGCCATCTCCATTGTATTCGGAGTCTGCCGTAGTCCAAGTTCCTTCGTTATCTCATCGTAGTTCTTCTGCGTATCCGTTGGCGTAAGGCCGGTCTGCTCCGACAGCGCAACGATATTAGCCGCCTTCGCGGGAGAAGGTGCGCCGATGCTACCGATTAGGTCCGCTGTCTTACCGATAAAGGTGCGGCGGTTCTCGGAGCCGGGACGGATTTGCTCATAGTCTGCGGACTGTTGCGCCGAGGAAACGGCGGGCGCGGGTTGCTGTGCTTGCGGCGAAGCTGCGACAAATGGATTCTCTATCGGCCTATCAACAAACGGATTCGCCATCGGCGCATCTTCTGCCGCAGGAGCGGACGCAGCAAACGGATTAGCAATCGGAGCGTCCACGAAAGGATTTGCAATCGGGCGATCTTCCACTGGCTACCTCTTTTTCGATCCGTACTTTGCTTCATACATCATCGCCGCTTCATCTTGCGTGATTGCCCCTGACGCAACGCGCTTCCGAAGTTCCTGCGCGTATACCGCCGATTCCTGCGCTATTTTTCCGGCGGGCTGCACTGCGGGCTGTGCCATTTGACTAGACATAGGATTTTGCTGTGCGGGCTGGGACTGTTCCGGCCCCATCGCGCCCTGTTTATTCTCGAGCGGATTAGGAACGTCCAATGCAGTAGAATACCTATTGTGCGCTTCAGTCCACGGGTCAACCTGCCCTAGTTCGGCAGCTAGTTCCGGACCTAACTCTCCATTCTTCTGCCTTACAAGCGGACTGTAGATTCCCATAAAATCCTTAAAATCTTCTCTGGTTGACCCTGGATACAATTTCAAGAACGAACCTTGAAGAAGAGTAGGAGTAGCATTAAGTTCTTCTGGACTCACGCCAGCGGCAGCGGCGTATCCAGCCTTTCCAATCTTAGTTTCAGCCTTCGCTCCCTTTTCGGCATAACCAGCCATTTCCGAAAGACTTTTTTTGGAATTGCCGGCGAACTCCAATAACTTGGTATAATCTCCGACAGATCCGATTAATCCACTGTCGAGTATCTTCTTCGCGGCTTCTGGCCCGAATGGGTCTTGGCCGCTTTTCTTGATATCCAACATCACGGAAGCAAATGCGGCTTGCTCCTTTTGCTCGTTCGCGGTATCCAAGAAGTTCATCCCCGCAGTCGCCGCATTGCCCCCGGTCATAGCCGCGCCAAAGCCCGCGAGTCCCGCGCCAAGTGCTGTCCCGAAATCAGCCATGTCCCTGTCTCCTTCTAGTTGTTCAATTCGGCCATCAGTTCATCCATGCTGACTGAAATAGCCCTGGCGATTTTACGCAGATTATCCTTGTATGCTTCGTATTGTTCAGTATGTTTTGCCTTGAAATACTTTGCCTTCCCGTCATCCCACCAAGCCGTACACCCCATGCACTCAGGAGCGCTTATCGCCTTGAAGCAGTCGTAGATGCCGTTTCGTGGTGCGCCAACGCTATCAAGGTATCTGAATACATCGCCATGACTCCAATCTCTTATCGGGAGCAGAACATCGTAGAACTCCGTCTTGCCCTCGGCGGGGAGTCTTCCTGTGTCCGCCAGTTTGGTCCCCCTGATAACGCAATCCACCTTGTCCTCTACCATCCTATTGTGCATCGGCAGCATTAGATTGCAGTAGCAACAATCGAATCTGTTAGACAATCTAAAGCCATTCATGCCGTATGCAACGCCTATCTCGTGCGCCCTAGCAGGAACAAGGTCTGAGGGATTGCCGTTTATTTCTCTCCATCTCTTCACATCCGATTTGACTATCCTGAAATATGGAATCCACTTGCGGACCTCATCAATCACAGCATGAGTTTCAGTGCATCCGTCTCCTGTGTCCAGCCAGTAAACAACAATCTTGTCTAACTGGTCGCGGAGCAAATACAAACACGCAAGAGAATCCTTCCCCCCCGAAAAATGGAATGCTGGCTTTTTGTATTCTGATATTTTGATTATCATTAGATAAATATAGCCGCTCCAGTAGCAGCCCCGCCGATTGCAGCACTGCCTGCGCCTACCCCAAAACTGGTCCACGGGTTTGAGCCGTATTGCGTCCCACTAGAAGAACTGCTCCCCCATGACTGCCCGTATCCGCTGTTTGCGGAAATGTCCTGTCGTCCTATCTCGGAAAGAAACGGCATAGCGGAAGTATTGAGTATATCCAGCGGGTAGTTCATCTCATTCCACTTCATGTTGTATTGCTGCCCTTCGATATTCGCGCCCTGCTCATTCGCGCTAAGTGCCCCCAATTGCCCCTGAAGCATGAGGTTGTTTGCGCTAATCTTGCTATTCCACTGATTCAACCAGCGATTAGCATAATCCGTGCTAACCTGCTCTGCCGTATTCGTAGCGCCCTGCATCTGTCCGAGCGCACCCAGTTGCGTATTAAACTTGTTCGCCGTCTGCGTGCCGAGGACGGAGCGCACAACGTCGTCGCGCCCGCGTGCGATATCGCGTTCCATGCTATCGCGTGCGGCGGTTGCCGCAGGTCCCGAAAGCCCACGCGCCTGTATCTCCTGCTCCAGCCCGCGCCGACGCTCGCGGAATGAACCGGCAAGAGTAGACGTATTTGCATCGACAATACTCTTGATCTCGTTGCGGTCCATTATCGGATTATCGAATATGCCCTTTGCCTTCGAGTAAATCTCCTTTACTGAGGACTGCACAAATTGATCGAGGGGAAAGGACTTCATCTCGTCCGGCTGAACCGCCGTTGCGAATGAGGTCATAAGCATATCGGCAATCTGTCCGGCCCTATCTTCATATGCCTGCATCCCCTGCGAGGACATACCCTTCAATTCATTGGCCGTATTCTCGGGCTGGAATATCTCAGCCGATTTGGAGACATATGCCTTGAAGTAGTTGTACATCCCGTTTACGAGGTCGGAATAATTCTTGCCGCCGAGCGCTTCAACGGGGGACTTTGCTCCCATCTGCTTGGGGGTTAATTGAAGCCCCCCCCAATCCGAACTGGAACTCTGCTCACCCGTCTTGGGTCCACTTGACATATCTATCTCCCCGCCCCCCGAAGTAGAACGTACTGCAAATACGTCTCGCCGAGCGGCGTGTAGCCGCTCAGTACCGCTTCCTGCTGCCAGCCCGCCCTTGTCAAATACGCGCCGACTATCATGTTTGTGTCCTTAACGTGCGCTGTGATCCGGTGGCAGCACGACGCTTGTTCTATCAGCCAACTATAGAACTTCCACGACTGATGCCCTTTGCAGCGCCATTTCTCAGGGACGTAAAACTCCTGCAACTCGCATCTGCCCCAATGCGCTTCGGAGATATTGAACGCCGCGAACCCCGCGAACTCTCCGTCTATCACCCGAACATACGCCCGTATCCACGGGGAAACAAGGTACATCAGCAATTCGTTGACGTTGATGTGTACGCCGAACGCCCGCGCCTCGTCGGTATCAAGCGCAGCCGCAACTGCCGGGATGTCGCCCGGCACCAGCCCTCGCATTGTATCCATTACTTAGGTATCGGCCCGATGTATCCGAGCAAATAAATCTGGCACACATATTGCGTGCCGCTAGTAGCGTAATAATCGACAACGTGCAAAGAGTCCGTAGCGACTAGAATGGTTTCCATCGCCCCTGTCGTGCTGCCCGAATCCCCGCCCTGAACCGCTGGCAAGTTGTACGTGTTTGTCGTAAGTCCCCATCCAGAATCATGCGGCCTGAAATAGATGGTGTAGCCTCCAAGTGCAAATACCTGGAGAATCGCTATAACGTTTCCATCCGGGATTGTCCCGCCAGAGAAATAGCTATCGCAATCGAACGCAGTCCATGTATTAAGAACGCAAGTATTTATGCCTGTCGGCTCGGTCGTGTATCTCATCCCCCACATGCTCCCCACGACATTGGCATACGGACTTGCCCCGCCAGTAGGCGAGGTAAACGCCATCTTCGTTGTGGCAATCGCCGCGCTCGCGTTTACATCGGCGTTGACTATTGCCCCGGCATTGATGGATGTATAGGACCAGGCCAGGGCCACGTCCCCGTTGATCGCCGTAAGCGGATACTGCGTCGGCACGTTCGCCGCGCTCCCGACGATAATGTTACCAGCCGTAACGTCCTCAAGCTTCTGTAACTCTATGGCAGCGGAATCCGAAATGACCGCGTTCGTGAGCGTCTTGGAAACAATCTTCCCTACGGCGATAGTGGAATCTGCAATCTTCGCGCCTGTTACCTGAAGATTGTTAATCTGGTCTGTGGCGATGTTATTGATGCTTGACGTTATCTCGCTTACGAGCGTGGTGAACGTGTCCCAGTAGACGTACAGACCGTCACCGAAATCTGCCAGCCTCGAAAAATTGAACGTCGCCGCGCCAGCTGTTGACGCGAACAGCATAAACCCCGCAAGAACTCCAGCCATCTTCTTCATTATTCAATCCCCTTTCTATCCGCGATACCTTCGTATTGCTGTTAATGAAATCCCTATATTCCTTAACGCAAACGACCTATCCGATACAGGCGTCGCCGCTCCGCTTTGGTTCTTGCAGTAGATAGTGAGTTGCGCACATACACCCGTACATGCCTGCGTAAACCTATGATATGCCGTGCGGAAGAACCGAGCAGCGTACTTCGCAGCGCCCTGCGAATTATCAGGGCTGCGGTATACGTTCGTATCTCCGCCGAGTTGCCCTTGTGAAGTCTGATACGTCGTCGTGCCGACATTGCTCGGATTGATTGAGAACGCTTCATCCCACCCGTTGTAGTTGAATATCATGTGCGCCGTTGCGGTCGCCGTCGTCGGGAACACGTCTATTCCTATCGTCAGGAACCGCTTCACAATCAGCGGGGCGTCGAAATACAGATACCCAGTCTTGAGATTGCTTTCGATTGCCGTCCCGTTGAAGTCGTTTCCGACGGCTAGTTGATGCACTATCCCGGCATCTGAATCTCCGAGCCATGCGTTGTGCTGCCCTTCACGCCGCGCTTTCGTGAAACACGATACTCCGAATGTGTGCGGCCCGAGCCATGCGCCGGGGATAATCACGTTGCCGTCGTCGTCCGCGACCGGATACCGCGTATCGAACTCCAGCGTTCGATTGTTATAGTTTTCGAGGGACGCATACGAGTAATGATACCGATGCTCCCAGAAGTAGCCCCGCGCCTTATTGCAGTCCGTCTCGCCCATGCCCTTGACGATGGGCCACACAAACTTCCCTATCCCCGCAACGCTCGCCCCGTCGCTCATGTAGAAGTCGTCGCTTCCGCGCCAGTACGTCATGCCGTCCGACGCCTGCGCCACGCTTCCCGGCCCGTTCACGCCCGCACTGCGCGACAGCACGATCCGCGCGAAGTTAGTAGACGAATACCCGCTTATCGCCTGCACGCTATTCTGACATAGAACCAGTAATGCCCCGTTCTTAGCCACACGTAAATCAAGCACCTCGTCCTCCATATCGAGAACGTATGCCGAGGATACGGGATCGCCCCCTGTTACGTTGCCGGGGAATTGTTCGTAACGCTGGAACTTGGAAATGTAGAGATACGTTTTGTGTTCCTGCACGCCTCCTATTGCCATGTGGTTAGAGTAAATAGCGTGACATGATCCATCTGGGGGCACGTAGTTATCGTATTCGAGTTCGTTATCTTCAAGGATTTGCAGTTCTGAATACGTCTGAAAAGTGAACGTAAACACGCCCGCCACTCCTTCAGTCGCAAGCGTCTTTGAGTCGAGCCAGTAATATATCGACCCGCCACAGTCGGTCGCGTACAGATTGAGCGTTGTGTAGAGGCCCGTCGGGTCGGGGTTTGTTATCGTGACAGTTATCTTGTTGTTTAACACGGCTGTTACTGATAGCGCGGTCGCGTTCGGATTCCCTTCTCCGCGTGCGGACCCGTCTGCGAGTTCAAGAGTAAACAGGAACTTGTACACGCCCGCCGGCAAGTCCCCGCCTGTGGCCGTAGCAATCGTCGTAGTGGTTTCGTCGGGAAGCGGGATACCCGTATGCCTAAGTTTATTGCCGTCAGCCCATGCGGTGTAGCGATACGCGACTTGCCTATGGTTTATGGCCGTCTGCGAGTCGGACGCTATCATGTATACAATATCGTCGTAGATACGCCAATCACAGCGGGACCCCGGACTAAATCCTGCCACGCCGTTCCCCGTGCATTCCGTTGGCGAAGCCGTGTCATTACACTCGTAGAACTTCGTGCCGTAGACGGTAAGGTTGTGGCGTGCGTTCCCGCCGTCATACCTAAACAGTCCGTCTATCCCTGCGCCGGTTGATGCTGAGTGAGTAATGTATGCGGAGTATCCGGGCACAACCTCCAAGAGATTGCTTTCGCCGAAGGTATGGTTTTGGAGTTCAATGCACTGGTTAGGCGGCATGGAATTAGGCGCTGAAAGGCGGTTGATGCCGCCGTAGAAGTTGGGTATCTGCACGAAGTTTTGCGCTCGGGGTATCATGTATTGCCTTTAGTATGGATCGGCGTAATCTGTCACAAAATCTATAATGTCGGGGCCGTCCTCGACCGCTATCTCCCCACGGCACATATTGATTGCGCCGTGGAACCGCCCGAGTGATTCCTGCGCTTCCTGGGGGGCGAAGTGATCCACGTCTTTCAGTTTGCCCCTATAGATCGCGTACGCGCAGATATCCTCCCACCAGCGGCTCATGTTCGCGTCGAGTACGGTAACATCGGCAAGTACCATCTTCGCCTGCTCGTAGGAGTAGTAGACCGTGAGCGTTCCTGCGGTACTAGGCGTAGGCATCAGACCGACAA
>JBAZEO010000062.1:0-12351 GCA_041653935.1 Dehalococcoidia bacterium
GCGCTAGGCATTTGCCAGTAGCAGCGATATAAGGAGCTTATATGAAAGCAATTAGAGTGTTTATCTTAGCGGCAATCTTGCTACTTATGGCAAGTGCGAGTTGCTTCGCAGCCTGGACATTAACGCCGAGTAAGGTAGATCGAGATGGGCATTACTTGACGTGGAAGGTGCTATGCACCTCAGATGGCTCTTCGCTTGCAGCAACCGACTTGGTTGCGTTGATGCCTGCTGGTCTGGCAAATCTCGCACGCGGCGCCACGATGATGATTATGACTGTTGTGCCTGGAGCTGATGCGGTCGCGCCTGACACGACGATAGATGTAACTCTCTCAGACGCTCAAGGCATTCCTATCTTCGTCCACGCCGCCTATAGCAATACAGCAAACACCACAGGCATTTCACTGTCTGAAGATTTCAACCAATACCCCGCCATTCACAGCAAGCTTTATCTAACATTAAATGATATAGGCACAGCAGGAGATCAGGTCACTCTCTACTTCGAGTGCTGGACGGAGGATAAGTAAGATGAAGAAACTTATCCTTATCTTTGCATTGTTGCTAGTTGCAGCACAGGCCTTTGCATTTCCGCCTTCCCCTCCTGTAAACCAAGGTGCTATGGCTATCACTGGTGGTACGATCAACGGAACGACAGTAGGAGCGACGACCCCTGCTGCTGGAACGTTCACAACCGTAACGGCAAATACGTCTGTTTCGACGGATACGATTGCCGAAAAGACAGGTGGCGCGGGTGTTACGATTGACGGTGTGCTGATTAAAGATTCAGCCATTCCGGTTGCCAATATAACGGGTGCGGCTGCTTCTGCGGACCTTGCGACCGACAATTCGACTGCTTCACACGCTCTTTATAAAGGTGCTGATGGAAATATTGCTAATCAGGTTCTTTCTATTGACGCTCATGCAGGTTCGACCACGATCACGCTGATTCCTGGTGTTTGCCCTGTCATCCACAATACGTCACAGGCCGATGCTAACGTAACCAATGCTTTACCTGCTGTGGCTTCTGGACTTTGCTTCACGGCTCTTGTGACGACAACAGAGGATGACAAAACATGGCGGCTAAGTGCTGCGACGGTGAATACAATTTGCCTAGGCGCTACTTGCGGAAAAGATGACATTGGTTTCGCAACGGGTCAGAATACGAAAGGCGGGATGTTTAAATGTGTTGCTCAAGGAACAGAATGGTTCTGCCATACGGTAACAGGGACGGTAAACGCGGGGGATTTATAATATGAGGAAAATTCTCTTTTCAATTCTGCTGATTCTGTTTGCGTGGAACGCGGGGGCGGCGACGTGGTATGCTCAAGTAGACCCTACAAACGGAGCAACTAAAATTTGTTACGGAACGACCTCACACGCCACTGCTTGCGCTGCCAATAGTAATAAGACTTTTGCAAATCTTTTTACTGCATTGACAGCCGCCGATACGATAGAGTTATCCGGTGGAGCATCAGGAGCCACATATGGTCAGACACTCGCTCCCACAAAAGCGTGTACGATCAGACCGTCAACATCATCAGGACATAATGGGATGGTTACTATCGGCCCTGCCGCATCATCGGCGGCGTCACTTTTGGTAAATGCTGTTAGTAACGTGACGGTTTCAGGCCCAATGACAATCGAGGGGTATAACGGATATGGAAACGGGTCTGCTTTAATAACGGGGACAGTAAGTAATGTTGTTTGGGATGGATTAATTATAAAAAATAATTATGCCTTCCTCACAGCACGAGCGATATATATATCAGCAACGGGGGCTAACTCAACTGGCAATGCGATTAAAAATTGCACCGTTCTTAACCCAACGTGGGTGGATACCTTAACAGCAGAGGGCATATCGCTCAGCGCGGCTCACGGTTGGGCTATACGGAATAATTCAATCGGTGGCATATCATCAAGATTTAACAGCGGTGTACTCCTGAATAATTCAAACAATAACCGCATATATGAAAACAAAGTCTATTATTCATGGAATGGCGTTGATTATCCTGATGGAATCGGGACGGGAATATCAGCAGCGGGGACATCAACCAAAAATTTAATATATCGCAACACGCTTGAAAATAATCATCGTGGAATTGGCATATGGGGGAGTTCTGGCGGGAACGTCATTTCGTATAATTTAGTTAAGTTTTCAGCGGTTAACGGGATTGACCACTTGGGAACAAATACTACCTTAAACGAAATTTATAACAATACTGTGATTCACACCCCTAATGCAGCCGCAGGGCATGGAATATCTCAACAGGTGGGGGTGGGTAAGGTAATAATAAAAAATAACATTGTGTATGGTGTATCTGCCCATAGTGAGGCAAATACAGTTTCGGTTGGAACGTCCGGGCAAGCTGGCGTTGTTTTAGACATGGATAATAACCTTTACTATGCAACAGGTGGAATGACCACGGCATGTTTGAGTTCATCTAATTGCACAAGCACACTTGCGACATGGCAATCAAAAATTGTCACCGATGGAAGAAGCGCGCCGGGGATTGATTTGAATACTATCTTTGCTGACCCACTGTTTGTTGATTATGCAAATGGTAATTACCATCTACAGGCGGGTTCACCGGCAAGAGGGGCGGGGGTAAGCGTCGGATTAGTACACTTAGACCCGCCTGACATTGGAGCGTTCCCATACGTTCAATCACTTCCGTGGAAGCATTAATAAGGAGAGGACGGGCCGGATGCAAGATATAGATCATAATACACTTGACAGGAGACGGGAGCCAATGGACTGCGGAGCACACGAGGGATTGATTGCTACACTTGGAAGGCTTGAGGAAAAGATGGATGCGATGGGAGAAAGGCAGATCGACTACATACAACGTACCGTGCGAATTGAAGGTATTGTGACAAATGGGCTGAGTCATAATATAATAGACATAAAAGGTAAGCTTGATACCTTTTGTGGCGATACTGAGAAGCGTATTGCAGAACTGGAGACGTTTAGCTGGTTTCGCACCTGGGTGAATGACTTACGCACCAAGCTTTTTAAGTACGTACTTTACGTAGGTCTGGCTGGCGGGGCCTTGTACTTTATGATTCGCTACTCAGATGACATTATGAAGAAGGTGCTAAGATGAGCGAGCTTCTTAACACGCAGGTTGAGTTTACGCTGATCTTAGGAAAGTTGATTCTATTCACATATTCTCTAGGTTTTGGATTAACTCTTGGAGAGGGCTACGATGATGATGGAGTAGGACACGCGAAAGGCTCTACACACTATATTCGCCTAGGACAAGATCTTAACGTTATTAAAGATGGTGTGTGGCTTAAAGGAAGGGATGCAGAGATAGTATACAATAAGATGCACGACTTCTGGGATAGCATTGGCGGAGCGAAGAGGATTGCAAAGGATCTTAATCATTTCAGCAAGGCGTGGAAAGGGATGCGATAATGAAGTATCGGGCCGGATATAAGTATCAGGTTTATGAAGATGAACCTTTTATGACTTGTATATATGGCAAGAGTATCAAGACTGACTTTATTGAGCTATTTGCTAATGGCGTGATAGTTGGACGCAAAGGCTACGCATGGGATGGACCTAGCGGGCCTACGTTTGATACAAAGAATACTATGCGTGGATCACTGGTGCATGATATTGGATATCAGCTGATGCGAGAGGGGCGTCTGCCACATTCATATAGAGAGTACTTCGACAAGCTACTCTATGATACACTTCGAGAAGATGGCATGTCCTGGGTACGTGCGCAGTACTGGTATCGAGGAGTCGCGTGGGGAGCAGATAGTGCTTGCTTGCCTAAGAATGATAGGCCGATTTTAGTAGCACCATGAACAGAGCTTATTTCAATAATTGAAACAAGGTGATATGATGAGCGCAGGAAAGCATGACATAGTAATTGAGCAGGGAGCGACCTTTACTGAGGTATATACCCTCAGGGACGTAAATCACGCTCTTATTAATCTTACCGCATATACAGGCGCGATGCAGATTCGGGAGAGTGCTGAGAGCACTACTACGCTGGCATCTAGCACGGGTACTAGCCCTACGATCACGCTCACTATGGGCGGGACTGCAGGTACTATTACCGTGTCGATTAGTGCAGTGAATACAGCAGCTCTTAATTTCGATCAGGCTGTATATGATCTGGAGATCACAACAGGCACTACGGTCACACGCCTGCTTGCTGGAAATGTCACGCTATCGAAAGAGGTAACTCGATGATTATATATGTCGAAGTCACGAAATCAGTTGAGAGCGTCTCGGTTATACAGGATGTGGTATATGTAGATGTGTCGGCTCTTCCAGGCAGTGACGCATATGCAGATAGTGCAGCTGCGAGTCTTAGCGTTGTGGCATCAGGTAATCTATCTCAGGCGACTAGCAAGGTGGATAGCAATAGTACGTTGGATAGCTCTGCACTAAGCACGCTTACCACGACGATCAGTAAGACGACAAGCCTTAGCACAACCGTGTCTACCCTCGCAAGCCAGACTGCGAGCATTGGTACTGAGAATAGTAGTCTGGAGAGCAAGACTGAAAGTCTTAGTACGCTTGGTAGTTCTAATCTAAGCAAGACTACTAGTCTAAGCACAGTCGAGAGTGAGCTGACAAGTAAGGCAACAAGCAACGCTACGGATATATCTACGAACACAAGCGCAGTTAGCAGTCTGGGCACAGAAGCTGCGTTGCTTGATATAGGCGTGATACATGCAACCTTCAAATCACCTGCAGCAAGCACAGGCATCTTCCATGCGTTTGGCTTCTACGAAGCACCTGCGGCACATGTAGTCCTAACGAACGCAAGTGCTACTCAGACCCTTGGATCGGCTAATAATCTATACATGGCAAACGTCTTTATTGTTGCAAAGGAAGCAGGCACAGTAAGTGGTGGCACTACCGGTACTGCGAAGATCACAATAACAGGTACTAGCATCACAGCTGCAGGTGTACGCACAGCAAGCGACGCTGAGATACTGGTTGCAGATATAACAGCCTTGGCTGCAAATACCTTTATAGAATCGACCAAGATGTGGATTGGCCAGGTAACCCTTACAATAGCAGCAACTGGAGACCACACGGTCTTCTCTGCGACTGTAAACTACGGCATTGCAAGTGTGCATCACTTCTTCGAGCGTGACGTAATTATACAGCAGGTTGAGATAACCGGTCGAGCAGGTGCAGCAGATAGTGGATTTAACCTTCAGCTCCTTAAGCATAGCGATGCAGGCTGGACTTATAGCGCGGGAGCATTTGTAGCCGGCGGGACTGTCTTACTAGATATGGCAGTTGATCTTAATACCGAGAAGAATCTTGTGAGTGGTAAGCGATTTCATTATCACCGTAAAGGTCTCACAGATGCAATACAAGGCCTTACGGCCGATGAAGGTATAGTGCTGCGTATAACGACATCTGCAAATAATGCTATCGAGAGCATGGATGCGAGGGTGCAAGTAAAGTGGGCGTAGTTAGCAAAGATGAAATAAAAGCTCTTATGGCTGAGTGCTATCTGAGTACGAAGACGACTGCGAAGGTTCTCTTTCCTGAATCCTTTAGTCGCCCATTCGCATCGGTGACGGAGCCTGTCTTTGCGCTGCTCGATGACGATCAATACTCTAAGGTCGTTATAAAAGCACCTCGTGGTTGGGGAAAGTCTACGTTGCTCAACGTGGGATATGCAGGAAAGAAGACCCTATTCAGGGAGAAACACTTCATCGTCCCGATAAGCAGCACAGCTACCAAAGCACAGATGGAGAGTGAGAACCTTAAGCTCGAGCTAATGACCAATCAAGAGGTCAAGAAGATCTTTGGCAATGTTAAGACGAATAAGGTAGACGACTCAGGTATCGATCCTACGTTTAGCAAGGAGATGTGGGTAGCGAATGGCGAGACGCTTATATTCCCCCGTGGTGCTGGTCAGCAGGTACGTGGTGTAAGGTGGGGCAAGCGTAGGCCTGACTTGATCATTGTAGATGATTTGGAAGATCCGGAACAGGTCGAGAGTGAGGAGCAACGTAAGAAGCTAAAGCAGTGGTTCTTCGCAGATGTGATGAATAGTATTGATAGGAGTGTGCCGCATAAGATTATCTTCATAGGAACTCTGCTGCATGAGAACTCTTTGCTTGCTGATCTACTAGCTGATCCAAGTTGGAAGTCAGTCGAGATTGACCTATGCAATGATGCACTGGAGAGTAATTGGCCAGATTTCATGACAACAGACGAGGTTAAGGAACTTTACGAGAGTTATCGCAGACAAGGTTTGCTTGATGTATTTTATCGGGAGTATAGGGGCATACCGATTGCAAAGGAAACAGCAACCTTCAAGCAGGAGTTCTTTCGCTATTATAATGAGACAGATGATAAGTTCATCGAAGATCGACGCAAGCTTGAGACCATTGTGATTATAGATCCTGCGAAGACAACTAACGTAGCAAGCGATTTCTCTGCCATCGTTGGTGTAGGGATTAACACAGAAGCGACGAAGATATATATAAGGGACATCGACGCAGATCGCATGCACCCTGATGAGATATATCGTAGGGCATTCGATATGGCAGATAGACTTGGCGCAAGGACGATAGGTTACGAAGTAACATCTTTGAATGAGTTTATCACATACCCTATTACCACGTACATGATACAGAGAGGCAAATTCTATAATCTAGTGGAGCTTAAGGCTCGTGGGAAGAAGGAAGACCGCATAGCAATGCTTTCACCTTTATATCGCTTGGGTTATATCTACCATAACAAGGCAGTGAGTGCCACGTTGGAGAGCCAGCTGTTGAGCTTCCCCAAGTCAAAGCGAGACGACGTAATGGACGCTACGGCATATCTGGTTGAGATGCTTGAGATAGGTGAACGCTACTTCCAACCAGATGATGTGGAGTTTGAAGATAAAGCAGAAGATATCGAAGCAGAATTCGCAGACATGGATGAACCTGCAATGAAAGGTTGGCGTATATCGCCATAAGGGGAGAGGAAGATGCCGAACATTATAGATCAGAATATGGGTCCTGGGAATTTCTCTGCAAGTGCAGATCACGCATATGTTTATCCTGAGGGACAGAACTTGCGCCCAGGCTCAAAGGAGCATCAAGATCTGCTGACGAAGATATATAATAGGGCAAGGGAGAGCAGTAATAAGATGAGCGAACGCTTTCCTGTGTGGAAGAAGATAGATCGGAATCTTACAGCATTTGTAACTACGGATGAGGCGGAACGACTTGTGAAGGAAAAGGACGATCGCAAGCCGGTTTCTATTGTAGTTCCATATAGCTTCGCCACGCTCGAAACGCTCCTTACATATATGTCTGCTGCCTTCTTGGATAGCCCGATCTTTCGCTATGAAGGTGTAAGTCCTGAGGACGTGATCGGCGCAATGATGATGGAGAAGGTTGTCGACCTACAGATGATGAAATCGAAAGCTGGCCTTAATCTGCATACGTCATATAGAGATGGCTACGCATATGGCCTTGGCATTGTGGCACCGAAGTGGGATGTTACTTATGGAAAGAAGGTGCAGATTCAGGAGGATGGCTTTCTATCTGCTGTGCTGAAGAAGTTCGTAGGCCTGGGGCCAAAGAAGGTTAATGTAGATGCAGTGCTTTATGAGGGCAACAGGTTGCAGAACATTGATCCTTATCTCTATCTACCTGATCCGAATGTGCCAGTGGATTCTCCGCAGAAGGGAGAATACGTTGGGTGGATTGAAGAAACCAACTATATGCGCCTGATGGAGATGGAGAAGACTGGTAGCTTATTTAATGTTAAGTATCTTAAAGAGCTACAGGCGAATGCGGGGCGTAGCTTGTTCAATAAGCAAGCTGCGGATAGTGGGCGCAATGATCGTCTGACGTCGTATATGCAGGGAGCTGTCGAAACCAGGCCGATTGATGTTATCTGGATGTATATCAATCTGATCCCCAAGGAATGGAAGCTTGGCTCAGGTGAGTATCCTGAGAAGTGGCTATTCGCAATGGCAGCGGATAAGGTTATTCTAGGCGCAGCACCGATGAACCTGAATCATAATATGTTCCCAGTTGGCGTGTGTGCGCCTGATTCAGATGGGTATAGTACATCTCCGGTAAGCCGCATGGAGATTGTCTATGGATTGCAAGAGCATTTGGATTGGCTCTTCTCCAGTCACATGACTAATGTGCGCAAGGCGATTAATGATATGCTGGTGGTAGACCCGTCCTTGATTAATATTAACGATCTGAAGGATCCTGCACCAGGCAAACTGTTGCGCATGCGTAGGGCTGCGTGGGGCAGAGGTGTAGAGAATGCAGTTAAGCAGTTGTCTGTTGTAGACGTAACTCGTGGCCATATGCAGGATACAGCTATTATCACTGATCTAATGCAGAAATGCACCGGATCTGTAGATGCTATAATGGGCTTTCAGAGGCATTCGAGCGAGAGGGTTAGTGCAACTGAGAGCAAGCAGACCAGGGGTGGTGCGCTGTCACGGCTCCAGAAGGCTGCACGCATCGTATCCTTGCAGATGATGCAAGACCTTGGCTACATGATAGGCAGCCATACGCAACAGTTGATGAGCAATGAGCTATTTGTGAACATTTCTGGCCGCTGGATGGAAGACCTGAAGAAGGAATATGGCGATGTAAGTCGCATGAAGGTCAGTCCGATGGATCTGGCGATTGACTTTGATGTGTATAATAAGGATGGGAGTATACAAGGCACTGAGGATGGTGACCTCTGGATTCAACTTTACCAGATCATAGGGTCAAATCCACTCTTGCAGCAGCAATTCGACACAGCAAAGATCTTTGTGCATATTGCAAGGCAGCTGGGAGCGAAGGATGTGCAAGATTTCGTGAAAAAGATACCACAACAGGCAAATGTTGTGCCAGATGCGACAGTGGAGAAGGAAGTTCAGGCGGGGAATATGATTCCTGCTGAAGCGATAGCACAGATTGGAGGAGGCGTGGAATGAGACAGGAAGTAAAAGATGAAACTAAGCTTAACTTAGAAGTTGGGGAGGCTGAGACCTTTGTCAAAACGCGAGTTTGGAAGTATTTGGTCGAAGATATGCTCGCGAAGGCGTTGGCTGCTAGCGAGGAGAATGATCAACTTGATCCTCTCCAGCAAGCGGTTGCGTTGGCAAGGAATCAAGGCGCGATTAGCGCATTGAAGTGGGTAGTAGATATGCCTGCTCTCTATGCGGAACATGTAAGACAGATGAAAGAGGAGGAGAAACAAGATGACAGAGCCTAATGAGATGGAAGAATTTATTAGTGATGTTAGCACACCAGCAGAGCCAGTCGAGGCTCCGCCTGAGCCGGCAGCGGAAGTACCGCCGGAGGTCGTAGAGCCTGAATTGCCACCGGAGGTTCCTCCTGCAGAACCGTTCACAGACGGAGAACCTCCTCCTCCGGCCGCTGAGCCAGGGGTTGAGCCTCCGGTGTCTGTACCTGCTGCGCCAGCAGAGATAACGCCTGAGGAGATCATTGCAGGTCTGCGCGCGCAGCTCGAAGAGGTGTCAGGTAAGTTGGTTGCACAGCCTGCAGCAGCAGCTCCTGCACAGGCATCACCAGATGCGTCAGGCAACCCGCCTGCAGCACAACCTGATGGCGCATTGCAGCCTTTTGCATTTCTGAAGGATGATGCGGAGTTTGATGAGGCACTTAAGTCAGCGGATAACTTTAATAAGCTGTTGACAGGTGTAGTTATCAAGAGCATGGAAAGCATGATGCAGAGCGTGCCTCAGATCGTGGTACGCCTGGCAGATCAGCAGATTACCACGCGGAGTGCGATCAATGAGTTCTATGAGAATAATAAGGATCTAATTCCGAACAAGGCCTTTGTCGGCATGGTTGCACAGGAACTTGCTGTGAAGAATCCTACATGGAAGCTGGAGGATATGCTGGGTAAGTTGGGTGGCGAAGTACGCACCAGACTGCGCATGGCGAATCCAGGCGTTGTCCCTACGTCGGTACGACAGGTGATTCCCGTGGGTGGCGCACAGGCACCAGCGTTTGCAGGCACTGGCGGGGGAAGCAAAGGCAAGGGTGGAGCGCAGGTATCTGGGCTGCAGAAGGATATTAACGATCTGATCTCGGATATGTAACAGCTTGATTCAATTATTGAAACAAGGTGATGTTTAATGAAAGTAGCACATTGGACATTATGTAACGGAAGTGGCATGCACAAGATTGCTGAGGATCTCAGCTTGGCGGAGCGTGCTCTTGGCGTTGATTCTAAGCTGGTTCAGTGTGATAATCAGGCACATTGGGAGATGGGTGCGGATGCAGATGTGCATGTAGTCCACACGCATCTCCCGATTTCTGTGACTGGAAAGATCGTCTATGTGATCCACGGCACGCCTGAGCATGTATTTCAGACTGCTGTGCAAGATGGCTTACAGCAGGGATATGGTGCGTCTGATCCCTTTATGCTTGCTTATCATTGGATGAAGGTAAGCGATGCCATCGTGACAATGTGGCCTAGGCATCAGGCCTTATGGCAGCAGCTCTGCATGCGACCGAAGATGGTTGATCTAGTTCCAATGGGAGTTGATCTTGCGTTTTGGAAGAAGCAAGACAGCCGTGGCAAGTATAGTGGAACGCCTAGCGTCTTCACAGCAGAGAACTGCCATGCAATTAAGTGGCCCTTGGACCTTATCTGGATGTGGCCTTGGGTTGCAGAACAAGTTCCAGAAGCAAGATTGCATTTGGCATATCTTCCTAAGGACCAACATAGATGGTGGGCACCCTTGCTATATGCAAGCGATGCAGCTTTCAAATCCATCATGACTGGCAATGCTCTTAGCAAGGAGGATTTGCGAAATGCACTTAATAGCGTTGATTACTATGCCTCATTCGTGCGGTATGGAGATCATAATAAGATTTGTTTAGAAGCAAAAGCCAGTGGATGTAAGGTTATCTCATACACAGGCAATCCCTATGCAGACTTCTGGATACCAGAGGGAGATCAGCGAGGGATAGCGAAAGCGTTAGTAGAAATCTTGAAAGGAGATATAGCACCCAGAGAATGCCAGATCGTAGATGATCGAGAGATGATGGCTAAAGGGATGATTGCTATATACAACAGGATATGCTAATGCGGATAAGGAGATGGCTGGATTATCGTGCGCGGGGCATTAAGGTTTGGCACCCTAGCAACGTATATCCGACTGCAAAGATTGGTGATAGGGTGAGCGTGGGGATGTTCAGCGAGATCGGCCACAATGTGGAGATCGGCGCAGACACGAGAATTGGCATGGGAGCTTTTATCCCAGAAGGAGTTACAATAGGCAAGAATTGCTTCATTGGGCCTAGGGTTTGCATGGTTAATGATAGACAGATGCAGACACCACCTTACTCAAGCAACTACAAGCAGGCATGGGAGAAGATCATCATTGAAGATTTCGTTAAAATCGGAGCCAATGTAATGATCCTCACAGGCGTGACAGTAGGCATGGGTGCGGTGATAGGAATGGGAAGCGTTCTCACAAAGAGCGTTGAACCCTTTGAAGTTTGGTGTGGAAACCCTGCAAGAAAGATAAGAAATCTTATAAAGGAGGATTTCAATGGATAGAATTAATAATCGTATATCTTTGGTTGGCCAGTTTCATGGCGCACCGGAGGTGGCGGTAGCAGATACCAATGGCTCGATCGTAACCACTGTGGCCCTGTCGGGATTGACCGCAGGTGCTCTCACGATCGCAGCACAGCCGGATTATCCCAGAACTATTATGGGCTTCCTGACTGATGCGGATGCAAGTATCACAGGTGCGACTGTTACACTCCGCGGCCTCGATCAGAATGGTAATAGCATCTCGGATGTGCTTACCTTCACAGCCGCTGGTGCGCAGACTTCCGTTAAGGCATTTGCAGTTCTGCAGTCTGCAACATGGGCGTTGGTCTCTGGAACAGTTACAACCAGCAGTGACACGATGGCCCTCGGCTTTGGCACTGGCATTGGCATGCCGGCAGGTCTGGACGCGAAGTATGGCGACCTGCTTCGCGCGGCCTTTGATGATGCAGATGATGCTGGTACGTACAGCAAGACGTATGGTACCTATATTCCCGCAGGTACGCCGAATGGCGCAAAACATCTGGACTTGTTCTTCATGTTCAGCGTCCCCGTCAATACATATTAAGGAGGAAAGAAGATGAGTTTAGACAAAGTATTGTACGACTTCGCTCGGCGAGGTGTCATGCCTTGGATGAAGGGAATCACAGGAAGTGGTCCTCTCTCCGTCGACTCAAAAGGTCGGATGATTGCGATGCATATGGGGAAGACCTATTATGTGTCAGACAATTTTGGTCTCGATACGAATGATGGGTCTTCATGGGATAAAGCATTTAAGACTATTGCAGCTGCGGTAACTGCAAGCAATGCAAGTATCGCAG
>JBAZEO010000063.1:0-12102 GCA_041653935.1 Dehalococcoidia bacterium
ACCGGCATGTGGCCGGTAGGACCGGCATGTGGCCGGTAGGACCGGCATGTGGCCGGTAGGACCGGCATGTGGCCGGTAGGACCGGCATGTGGCCGGTAGGACCGGCATGTGGCCGGTAGGACCGGCATGTGGCCGGTAGGACCGGCAGGGGTAGTGACATAGCGAAACCGCATTATCTACTCAGAAACACGGGTGAATACCCGTTTGGCCCGCATTATTGGGCACGAAAAGGCCGGTGGTGGTGACATAGTGGGGCAGTAGAGGTGCAGATAGGGGGGAAATAGGTGGGCCGCGGGGGCGGAAAACCGCGATATCTACTCAGAAACACGGGCGAATACCCGTTTGGCGGGTGGTGCGGGCTGTGCGGGGGCGCCTACGGTGCGAGAGGGGCAGAGGCGGGCCCGGGTTGAGTAGGGCCGGGCAGGGTGAGGTGAAGAAATTTTGTGCCGTAAGTGCCGGTGGGGGCGGAGGTTAGGGGATTGTTTGATAAATTAGTTTGCCGGTGTCCGCAGTATCGGCTATACTATGTGTGTAAGGCATGGACAGGCCTTGGAAGTTAGTAGGTGCTGTATCGGAGGGCAAGGCAATGAAGCTCGCATTCGTGGCAGTAGTGGCTGTGTTCGCTGTGTGGGCGGGGTATATGGCATGTACGTCGCTGGTCAAGACGGCCACTGACCTGCAGCAGCAGAGTACTACATCGTATCAGATTGCTATGGAGGATTGATTATGGAACCCAGGCAAATGTACCAAGTGCAGAATAGCAACAATCAGATCGTGGGGCATGTGTGTGGCGATTGTGTGTGCCGGATGGGGCCGAACGAGTACGTTATAGATCCCGATGGCGTGGAAGTACCCGCCGATGCTTTCTGCTGTATCTGCGGGTTCGAACCTAAATCCGTGGAGTAGCTATGGAAATGGCATTGCTAATAGCTCTGTGGTATGTTTGGGTTAGGAACCGTTGAGCACCGGCCGATAAATTGTACAAGCCGGGCAGGTAAATTGTGCAGAGAGGGGACAACATGTGTATCTATATCACACGACTAGGCATGCGATTGTTTTTTGCCCGCGACGGGCATGTATATCTCTTTGGTGGCCACCATGTGCGAATGGTAGCATAGCTCTCCGTTCGCCGACCTGCGACCAACACGCCGGTATCCAGGCGATTATGCCCTTAGGAGTGATACCTGTGGTGGGTATCACCGAGAGCTATCACACGAACTGGAGGACAATCATGAAAGATCTGATTAAGACTGTGAGGAGACTCAAATGACACCCGAAGTCGTATACCAAGAGAATGACAAACGCAAGGCCGCACTTGCCAATGGACTTGCTTTGGAGGCAACGATGAAACCATACAAATACAATGGGCATCGAAGTTGGAATGCGTGGAATGTGGCATTGTGGATAGGGAACGACGAGGGTTTGTATAGACTGGCAATGGAGTGCTTGCGGATTGCCAGTGGGGACAATACGGACAGGGCCATACGCAAGGCGGCGCGGATGTTCCGGGAGGAAGTGGGGACCGATAAAACTCCTGATGGGGCGAGGTATACGCAATTGAGCGTTTATTTGGCCCTTAAGGGCTTCCGCGAATAGACTACTGATAGACTTCCTCTCCTCAACCCCCTGCACTTGTGGTGTGGGGGGTTTGTTTGTGCGAGGGTCGATTTTTGCTTGCATCGGCCAATGGAATGGGGTATACTATGGGCATGGCGATTGTGCCGTTGGAGGAATGAAGCATGTATCACGTGTCTTTACATGCAGTTGACACGTCGCCCCCTGTGCAGCGAGTGCATTATGAGCTTTGCCGAAGGCTGTCTGACAGCCGAAGGCTTGAATTGGCCTTTGATATGTGCGATACCGGGAGGCTGTTGGCTATAGCGGGTTTGCGGATGCGGAATCCGGACGCGAGCGAAGACCAGTTGCATGGACTGTGGTCGCGAGAGTATCTCGGTTCGGAGCTCTTTGAACACGTGTACAAACCCAAATAGGAGGTCGAATGAAACCGAGACTGAATCTAAAAATTAAGCTATGTGATAGATCGGTAGTGGAGGTATTGACTACGCCGATAATGCTGGATGTTCCGGGATTTTCAGAGCCGGTCGCGGCGGCTGTGGATAAACGAGACAGGTGGTGGTGTGTGAGCGACATCCAGACAGGGACCCTAATTGCCCATGGCGACACACGCAAAGTCGCGATAGCGGAGGCTAAAGCCCGCCTGGAGCGGGAAGGAGAGGCACGCTATTTTGCGGCGGTTGAGCGTTTGGGAGCCCCAAAAGCACGAACCTTTATACGAGGACAACAATGATGGGCTTTAAACTGCTGACAAAAAATATGAAGACAAGGAAGGGAGCGTACAATGAGACGGACTGGGCGGACGTGGGGGAATGGCATGAGGCGACAGTGATTTTTTGTACTTTACTCTTGACAAAGCCAACAGCTATGTGGTATGATACGGTCTGTTGAAAGTGGCAATTCGATTGGCCCAGTTAGGAGGATCGATTATGGGGGACAAGTATAAAAAGACTGACATACTGCACGCCATAGAGGGGTACTGTCCCCGCTGTGGCTCGAACGAATCGATCGACGTAATAGAGATCGACAGTAAACAGGACAATCCAAGGGCGCCTGTGGGGGAGTGGTACCTCATCGAGCATCTTCATTGCAACAAATGTGGCCTGGAATTCGACCAAGACTACGAGACGAAATTCGTAGGACAACATAGAGGCGAGAGGAGTGTTCCACCGCCGGACGGCCTTCTCGATAAGACGGAGATTCTGGTTCGGGACTTGGAGAAGTTCATTGAAAGCGTAGACCTAAGTGCTAATCCCGAAGGTGAGGAAGACGACGTCATGGAGTTGTGCGATGGCTATCGGACGGAGTTCGGAATGCGTAAGGCGTTCGCTGACGATCCCTATCTATCGAGAGTGAGGCAAGATCTGTTGGTTCTCAAGTGCTACCTGGAGGATGGGAAATGAGGGCGAAATGCTTCTTGTGTGGGCGCAGGGATAGTCAGGCATTTCGTCGAGCCGGTGGGCGAATGTTCTCCTTCGTAGGGTATACGACGACGGGGGCTGTTCGACGACGGTACCTTTGCTCGACATGTGAGGATAACCGAACGCTCGAAATCTAGGCCGCGTATTGTCAAGAAGAGGCAAAGGAAAAAGTAAGACTTGAAGCCAAACGAAGGGAGACAACATGAGGATTGTGCTGACATTTAATGGTACGGGGTATGAGATACACCCGGCCGGCCGCGATGCGCCAAGATATGCTGTGCCAGCAGACGAGTTGGAGGAGATTGTGCGACTGTGGGGGTGGGACGGCCCGGCCCGAGACCCGGACTACCCACAGACCCCTGAGGAGTACGCGGATGCCGAGGGGCGATACCCAATAGACGACCCTGGATTTTTTTGAGAGAGGTGATATGATGACCAGATATTATAAGTGGATGGCGGACGGGAAGCCGATTTATGCCGCGGGGAGCTATGCGCCGCCGGGAGAGTGGCAACCGCGGATTGAGGGGGAGCTTACGGCGTGCCGGCGGGGGTACCACATCCTCACGTGGGAGCAGGTGCCGTATTGGTGCGGGACTGAATTGATTGAGGTCGAGGCGCAGGACGTAGAGATTGAGCGGGACGATAAGTGCGTGTGCCGGACGTGGCGAGAGGTCAAACGCTACCGATGGTCCCGCGACGACATGGTAGCCTACGCGCAGTGGTGCGCTTCACGGGCCAAAAAATACGCCGCCCTCGCCTCCCGCACCGACGCCGCCCTCGCCTCCCGCACCGACGCCACCGACGCCACCTTCGCCGCCCGTTCCGCGGCCATCTACACCACCCGCGCCGTCGCCGACGCCGCCTACGCCGCCTACACCGCCCGAGACACCGACGCCACCGACGCCACCAACGCTGCCCGCGCCGCGGCCATCTACACCACCCGCGCCGCCTACGCCGCCGCCGACGCCTACATCGCCTACGCCGCCGACGTCGCCGACGCCGCCGACGCCGCTCACGCCGCCGTCTATGCCGTCCGCTCCACCCGCGACGCGGCCGGCTACGCCCGCGACGCGGCCGGCTACGCCCGCGTCGCGGCCGGCATGGAAGCCGACGAGCGTGTGGTGCAACGAATGTGGATTGAGGCGAGGATCGGAGAGACGCTATGCGAATGACAAACAAGTACAACCTGAACCCACTCATTATCAAGCCGATGGAGGCCCCTGTGAGGCCCGAGGACGGCCGATTCCGGGTGACCGAGCTGATTGACTCCCCCACTATCCGCAAGCTCAAGCAAATCCACTGGGATGAGCTGGTCTGGGACTGGTCGGAGTTCCTGGAGGCCGATATGGGGACGGGATACCACGCCAGGATGGAGAGCAACCGCGACGAAAACACGCTGGTTGAACATCACATGGAAACGACCTGCGGAAAGTATGCCCTGCATGGTACGTGCGATTGCATACAGGGGGACACAGTCTACGATCACAAGTCGGCAAAGGTTGGCTACCTCAAATTGCACTTTGACGGGATCACGAAGCAAACGAACTTGTATGCGTTAATGGCGCGCCGAGAGGGGCGAACCATCAATCATTTGGTGGGACTGATCCGGCTCAAGAACTGGGACTGGAAGATGATTGCCTTTGGGCACGGGCCGAACGACTACCCCCCGATTTCGTTTGAGTCAGCCGAGCTTCCCCTATGGTCAGAGGCACAGCAGACGCAGTTTCTGGAGGAGCGCGTCGCCCTGCAGACGGCAAAGGACTTAGTCCCCTGTACCCCCGCCGAGCGGTGGCAAACGTCCGCGAGTTATGCTGTGATGTCCGGCAGCCAGACGCGGGCGAAGCGGGTTCTGAGCACAAAGGAGGAGGCCGAGCGGTGGATACACGAGAACCGCATCAAGGACGCCTGGGTGCAGGAGCGGCCAGGCTGTGCCTTGAGGTGCCTGCGGTGGCCGGATGGGAGGAGCTTCTGCCCAGTCCGGGCCGTATGTCCGTTTGTTGATTTTTTTGAGAACAATGTGTGAGCAATATAGGATGAAGTGCACAACCAAAGGCTGCGCCAGAGAGGCTATCTGTGCCAAGATGGTGTTTGGAGCAATGATCCCGGACCAGCTGTGTGTTACCTGCTGGGACGCCTGGGATACGGCCCACAAAGAGCGGCATAAAGACGAGGACAACACCCATGATAAGAGAGGCGACGTGGTACGGAGAGATAAGCGACGGGAAGCTCAGCCTAAGCCAACCCGAGCTGTTCCGCGTGTGGCTAAGGGCGGTAAAGCACAAGGGGCCCGTCGAAATCGTCATACGCGGGGTAAGCGCAGGAAAAACTAACGCCCAGTTGGCCTACTACTTCGGCGTGCTGGTCAAGGAGCTGTCGGAGTACGCCGGATATACAAAGGACGAAGCGGATGGCGTGCTATGCCGCCGGTTTATCACCGCGAACCGAGGCCAGCCGAATGAGTACGTGCGCAGCAAGGCTGATCTGACTACCGAGGAAATGTCCACGTTCATCGACTCCGTGATTATGCTGCTGGCCGAGTGCGGGGTTGTCGTCCCGCCCCAGCCGGTCGTAAAAAAATGTGAACAATCGCAAGATTCTTCTTGCAAGGCAGATCGGGGTGTGATACAATGAGGGGTATGCTGAGATTGGTGGCCCTGGCCGCGTTGGTCCTGGGCGGGTGCACCACGATGAAGGTTCCGCCCACTAAAGCCCAGTACCGGGGGTCCCTGGCGAATAAGGACCTCTCGATGAAGCAGAGGCAGAAGATTTGGCAAGAAATGAAGAAACAGTACCCCGAGGGGTGTGGTGAGGCGAACTGATATGGGAATAAGTGCACACACAGAGGATTGGTTATTTGTGGCCGAACTGGATGTGCTCCCTGAAGTCCCAACGCAAGGCCGCGTTGTAGGCATTGAGCTTGGGTTGGAGGCGGATGGCATAGTTAGGCAGGGATATGTTTTGCTCCGCTGTGAGAACACCACTATCAAGAAAAAGATTGTTATTGACCGATGGTAAGGTTTGTAATCAGACGCCGGACACCGGCAGAAATGGAGAAGGTAATGTACAATCAGATGCAAACGCCGTACAATCAGCCAGTCGACCCAATCACTCAAAGAACACCGGTCGCAAAGCGAGGGTACATTGTCGGGACCCTGCTGCGGTATGCCTCTGGTCGGCTGAGTCTCACTCTCCCGGCCGTTGGGGCCTGGTTCGACGTGGAGAAGTCCGCGACCGGGGAGCAGACCATTGTCAAGGTCCGGCAGAACCGGAAAGACGCCAGCAAACCCCCCTGGAAAGAGGCCGTGGGCAGAATTTACAGTGACAATGGCAAGTGGCTGGTGGATATTCCCCTGTTTGATGTGCCGATGGAGCTGCTGGCTCCTCAGACGGACGCGAGGCAGGCGGCGGCCCCCGTTCCGGCAATGGGCCCCGCTCAGCCCCCTATCCCCCCGGCCACTAATGAGGGATGTTCTGATCCGGTTGATGAGATTCCTTTCTAAGGTGATGCTATGTTGCAGATCGTCCGCCAGACTACTGATAAGGTATACGCCTTGTGCCCGTTCCACAACGACCACAACCCGTCTTTGGTCGTTAACCTGACCGGCCCGTTCGCGGGAAGGTGGAAATGTTGGGCGTGTGGTGCAGAGGGCTGGGCCTCCGAATTCCAGCAGGGATTCACCGTCCTCCAACCGGCCACTCTGCCCACACCCCAATTCTCTGGTCTGGTGGACGATCTGGTCCCGGCCCACAATTCCTACGACCAGTTGAGCAAGCTGGCTGAGTCGTGGGGCATGCCCAGGGCTGTGCTGGAGGATTACGGGGTGTTGTGGTCGTGGAACGCCTCGGCGTACGCAGCACCCATGCGGAACGGGTTTGGTGAGCTGATCGGGGTGCATCGGCGGTATATGGATGGCTCCAAGAGGTGTTGCCCCGGCTCAAGACTTGGACTTTTTCTCCCCTCCTTTTACTCCGGTGGTCCGGTAGTGCTGTGCGAGGGCCTATCTGATACGGTTTGCGTAGCCGCACTGGGCTTCGTTGCTGTTGGCAGAGCGAGTGCGATGAGTTGCATGGACCATATCAGCGTGTGGGTCTCACAGCATTGCCACCACTCGGAGCCTGTCGTGGTGGTGGCCGACCACGACGAGGTCGGGAGGAAGAGTGCCGAACGAATTGCTGGCGTGCTGGCCATGCAGGGGGTAGCGGCGGCCGTCGCGGACACGGGGCAGTACAAGGACGCCCGGCAGATGTTCTACTACTGCCCCGACGGCCTTAGGCAGACCATTGTGGCGGCTATTGAGGCCGGGAAGGCCTCTGGCTGCCCGTAGGATCGTCTTTCGTTGCGAAGAGGCCCGTAAGTAGGGGCCCGTGTGTATAAAGGCCCACAGAGGGCCACAAGTGTGAGCATTATTGCACAGAAGGGAAGGAGAAGCCATGAAAGTGAAAGTCAAATGCGGGGGCTGTGGGGCGGACTTGGGAACGTTCGTTGTGAGTGGCAAGGAGGCAGACGTTGAGGTCCATGCTTGCGAGCATTGCGATAAACTGACCTTTACCTTGGTATGCGATCCCCAAGATTATGCCGCTATCCGCGACGCGATCGCGCGGCGGAATGAATATTCAGTACCCGAGAGCGCGTCCGGCTACAACGGTGCTCGCATCGCTGAGATTTGCCGGGGTTATCTGGGGATGCTCGGGGAGAAGGAGTGACGGAGATATGGGACGTATGATCTGTGGGGATTGCTTGGAAGAAATGCAGAGGATGCCCGAACACTCAGTCGATCTGGTGTTCGGCTCGCCGCCCTACGAGGACGCCAGGACCTACGGGATTGACTTCAACCTCAAGGGCCAGGACTGGGTCGATTGGTTGGTGGAAGTGTATCGAGAGAGCCTGCGGGTGTGCAAGGGACTGGTGGCATATGTGGTCGAGGGCCGCACGCGGCATTTCGTGTGGTCCGGCACTCCCGCCCTCCTGATGGCCGACCTGATCCGGGCGGGAGTCACGCTGCGGAAGCCGCCGATCTACGAACGCGACGGTATCCCAGGTAGCGGCGGTCCCGACTGGCTCAAGAATCGATATGAGTTTGTCGTGTGTGCCACGAATGGCGGCAAGCTGCCGTGGTCGGACAATACGGCGTGTGGACATCCGCCTAAGTATGGGAAGGGCGGTGCGGCAACACATCGTAGAAGGGATGGAAGTCGCGTCGGGAGTGTGGATACTCATAGACTTGGCGATGTTAGCTGCCCTCGTACGCCTGTTTTGCCCGATCTTGCCAATCCTGGCAACATCATCGACTGCGGGTGTGGCGGGGGTGGCCATCTCGGCTCCAGATTCGCCCACGAAAACGAAGCCCCGTTCCCGGAGAAGCTGGCTGAGTTTATGATTCGGTCGTTCTGTCCGCCGGGCGGTGTGGTGCTTGATCCCTTCGGGGGGTCGGGCACAACGGCAGCGGTCGCCGAGGAACACGGCCGCGACTGGATTACGATAGATATTCGCGCGTCTCAAATTGACTTGATGCGCAGACGCATCACCGAGAGATGCTGGGGCTACCTGGGGATGCTCGGGGAGGACAAGCGATGAGCGAAATACAACGGTACGATTGCGAGATCTGCGACGAATACGCTCGGTGCGAGCCAATGCGGAAGGCCAAGGATGGGGATTGGGTCACGTATGACGACCACGCCGCCGCTCTCGCCGCCGAACGCCAGCGGATCATCGACGAGATGGTCACGCCGCTGATGAAATATCTCACAGAAGTTCGTGAATACAAGTTCTTTAACGGCGACACTTTTGTCCATCCATTCCGGGCCGCTATAGACAAGTTACTTGTCGCCGTCGAGGCGAAGCTGAAGGAGATCAAGGGATGAGACCAGTTACGCCGCCCTCCGAGCGGACGGGCGAGATGATTAAGTTGATGATTGAGTTGACGGAGGCCAAAACCCGAGGGGCGGCCGGGGAGGACAAGCCATGATTGCGAGGAAATTCAAACTCAAGATGGGTGGAAAAACCGTCGGGCACATGCGGGTCAAAGATGGCGAAGTCGAAGTGCTAAAAAGCGTTCCCGGACCAGCCAATGGTGATCCGCTGTGCTGGGAGAAGACACACGCCCCGATCTGTGACCACTCTGAACGCGGGATGGGTATCTCATTTGCGTGGGACTCCATACACCCCTTTGTTTGCTATGACCGCAACAACAAAAGCGTGTATGCGGGCGACGTGGTGAAGTGGTGGGAGCCTGGCTATGAGCACGATTCACTGACTGGTACAGTCAAATGGGACAAATCCCACCTGCGGTGGGGCCTATGCTCATCAAGCAACACGATGTACCCGCTGTTTCCAAACGATGCTGAATTCATCCTTGACCTAATTGAGGAGAAACCATGACACACAATGAGCGGCTGAAACTGCTGACGGAAGGGCACGAGAAGGCCCAGGAGAAGGCCCCCGACAGGTTAGAGTTTCGGCCCGTTCCTGGCGGACTTTACCAGATATGGTACAACGAGTGTAATCTCGGAGAACTGTACGCGGAAGTAGACGGTTACTATGTTTTCTGGCCGGACTACGAACGTAGAGGGTTCTGGGAGGGGTGGGTGCTACAGAGCATTGTGATTCAGTTGGGTATTCTGAATGCGGCTTGGGACAAACAAGTCAGAGAGGATATGGACCGGATGAGCGGCAGCCAAACCGAAGAAAGGAAAGCCATAATGTATCAACGCAGGTGGATTACCCGTAATGGAAATGAGTGTTACCTGAGGGCTATGTCCCATCCGAAACGATGGTACTTGCCGGTAGGTATAGATGTGCGAGGCAGTAAGGCGGGGCCGACGGGTCTATACATTTCCGTAGGCATTCTGAACCGAAGCGTTGCCATAACCATTTATAATGGCCTATCGCCGCACGGAAGGAGCATGTAAAATGAGCTTACGAGAGAGAGTACGACAGCTTGAAGCGGCCGCAAAGGCGAGAGCGGACTCGGTAGCAGCCCTCGAACGGGAGGTCAAACAACTTTACTGCCAGCTTGATACTGGGCATACATTTGTCTTTACGGGCGTGCAGGACCTGTCTTCTTTTTGTTTCCCTGGTTTTTCTCACGCTTATGTGTTCGAATGTTCCGGGTGCGGTGCGCGTATATGGCGTTGCGCTGAAGCGTTGACCGATGCACAGCGGGCGGGCCTGCTTGCGCTCGGCTACGATGTTCCGGCCAAGCCGAAGAAAGGAGATGCGTAGTGTACCTCCCCGATGACATCTGCCGGTGCCTGAACCACAAATGCCCCGAACGGCTTTTGTGTCGCCGATTCACCGAAAGGAGCAAGTCAAACCACCCCAACGACGCTGTGCTTCACTTTAGTGAAGATTGCAGTGCCGGGGAGCGTCCGTGCAAATTGCGAATATTAACCGAAAGGGAGTGACTGATGAAAAGATTGTTTGTGGACATCGAGACGAGTCCGAATAAAGGCTATTTCTGGAGGGCCGGTTACAAGCAGAACGTGGGGTGGGAGTGGATCGTAGACGAGCGGCAAATCATCTCGGCAGCCTGGGCGTGGAACAGCAGCAAGGTCGAGGCGAAGGGCTGGGACTGGAGCAAAGGGACCAAGGGTGATTACTCCCTTGTGAAGAAGCTGATCGAGTTGGCTCACGATGCCGACGAGGTCGTTGCCCACAACGGGGACTCCTTTGATATTCCCTGGATCAGGGCGAGGGCGGCTTATCATCGCCTATCCTTCCCCGACGTAGCCACTATCGACACCTGCAGGCTGGCACGCAAGAAGTTCTTCTTCAACTCGAACTGTCTGGACTACCTGTGCAAGCTGTTGTTCAATAAGCAGAAGATCAAGACGGACTATAAGCTATGGATCGGC
Organism: Dehalococcoidia bacterium; assembly: GCA_041653935.1. Lineage (GTDB taxonomy): Bacteria > Chloroflexota > Dehalococcoidia > E44-bin15 > E44-bin15 > JAYEHL01. The sequence goes on from JBAZEO010000063.1 coordinate 10,851, forward strand.
GTCCTGAACGGCGAGCAGAAGGCTTTGGCTAAAATGATTCGGTACAACAAACGGGACGTAACTCTACTGCGTGAGGTCTACAAACGGCTTGAGCCCTTCTGCAAGGCCGGATCGCACGCAGGGGTGGCCGACGGCCGTCCCCGGTGGTCTTGCCCGTCCTGCGGGTCGCTGGGCGTCAAGATTGACAAACGGCGTGCCACTTCGGTGGGCATTGTCCGCTGGCAGATGTACTGCAACCACTGCCATAAGTTCTACACAATCGCCAACAACGTTAAGATTCAGTATGAGGAGCGGGCGAAATGAAGATCGGACCGTTACCGAAAGCCCGAGGCAAACGAAGCCCCAAAACGTGGAGGAACCTGGGCGATAGGCTATTGAGCCAGTGGGCGAAGGGCAAGCCGTGCGCCGTCTGCGGGCGGTTGGAGGGTGTGTGCATGCACCACATCCTGCACAAGAGCCTGTACAATGAGCTTCGCTTTACGCTGATGAACTTGATCCCGTTGTGCCCCGACCACCATCGGTTCAGTAACGAGCTTGCGGCCCATTCGGACAACACCCTGGCGCAGGCACGGTTCATTGACTGGCTTCGCGAGAACCGGCCCGAGCAGTGGGCGTGGGTCGAGGGAAAGTCAAGCCAGCACATCGTGGGGAAGAAGCCCGCCTGGGGGGAGATGGTTGTGGCGATGCACAATAAAATGCAGGAGACCCAGAAAAAGTGTGAGGTTTTTGATTGACATGCGGCCGAAACTATTGTATACTCTAAGATGAAAGGGAAACAGTGTGTCTGAGAACCTGGGGTTTTTCATTCTTGGTGCCGTGTGTATGATGGTTGTTGTCAGTTACTTATTGATTCGGGAGGACTAATGATGTTTGTTGTTACTGCAATGCTTAGGGACATTGACGGGTACGAGTATGAGGAAATCTACACCACCAACACCATGGACGCGGTGGCTAACATCATCCGCATCGAGGAGGCTGAGGCACCTGACAGGGTCGTATCCTGCGAGATCGAAGCGGCATTCGACTTGTCGGAAAGGTGAAAGGAGTAGGCGTATGAACGTCAAGCAGATATGCCGCTATCTGTTGCTCCGCTGGGGGTTGACGATCAGCCCCAGGACGGTTCGGAACTGGATATGGCACGGAAGGAACGGGATGCGGCTTGTGTTTCCCGCCCTTCCGTCCAACGTGGACGACTTCATTCAATACGTAGACCTGCCGATCAAGCGGGGCAGGCCGTGGAAGAGAGGTAGCT
>JBAZEO010000064.1:0-11794 GCA_041653935.1 Dehalococcoidia bacterium
CTTGCAACTCGTAATAGTTGAGCCGCATGGCCTCGTCGTGGGTCAGCCCGTATGCCCGCAACTTTTCAAGTATCTGGTGCTTTGTGGGGTAGTGGGCTGGTGCCGCCGCTAAGAGTCCTTTAGCTCCCCGTCGCTTCCCCCGAGCATACTCACCCCGCTTGCGATTGTACCGACGAAAAAACCAAGCAGCTCCTTAGCGTCGTCCGCAAAGAAGTTGACCTGCACGGACGCGATGAACAATTTGAGCACGTCCAGCACGGGAAGCGCGCGCACCTCGTCTGCATCCATGTACTTGCCGTCGATCATGCAGGTCTTTTCAATCATCATAGAGATCACCGCTGGGGCATCCTCCATATCGGCCATGAGCTGCCGGAATGCCTGATAGCGCGCCGTCATTGTTGCTTGCATCTGGCTCTCGTTGGACGACTCGCTCCCCATCGTCTTACCGGCGCTGATGCTCAGTTCGACACACGCCTGCACGTCCGCCGCTAGGGTCTGTAGATTCTGCACGTCCGCGATGATCTTCGTCAGACGCTTCCACATGTCCTCGAAGCTGAGCCAGACAATGCGGCCTACCTCGACCGCATTGCCTCCGCTCAGTTTCAGCTTCCCGTTTTCCAGCGCAATTACTTTGCTACTAGCCTGCTCCATGTTGATAATATCCATCTATCCCTCCTAGTCTATGCTCTGTAGGTAATACTTGAACTTGTCGCTGTACTCTTCGATGAGGCCCAGCGCGCCCTCGGTCTGGTCGTACATGCAGTTGAGATCGACGCTCGTCCCCTCGTAGAAGTCCGTCTCGTTGAACCCGAGCGTCGGGGACAGGGCCGCGACATCCACCGCGTACAGCGTGAGCACCAGCCCTTCGGCCATCGGCACGGTGCTGGTGTAGTCCGGCTCTTCCTCGAAGAAGGCCAGCTCGACCTTGCGGGTGTCGCGGGTCGTCTTGCGCGAGCCTGTCTTGTCGGCCACCTTGGCGGGCCAGATGTTCCACGTCACAACCAATACCGGCGCTCCGTCGCTGATGGTGCCGGTCGTGATCCGCTTCAACGTCCCCTGCCCGCGGGTGCCGTCGAACGTGTAGTCCGTTCCGTCGACCAGCGCGATGCCGGTGTTGGAAGCGGCAGTGGCGTTATAGGCCGTCAACGCGGCCACGCCGCAGCCCGTACAGGCCGCATAGGTGTCTCCGGTGCCGGGGATCGCGGTGGCGCAGATGATGTTCGTGGTGCCCGTGCCAGCGGTAGCGACGGCGATCAACGTAGCCGCGGCTAGGCTGTCGGTCGCGCATCCCCATACCATGATAAAGTCCGGCGCGGGGGCGGTCGCGTGATGCGTGACAACCAGATCGATGTGGCCTGTGCTTGCTACCGTGACCGCCTTGCCCTGATACCCGGCGGTCGCCGTATCTTCGTCCGATGGCGAACCGGCGGTAAAGGCAAGGTCGTAACCCTTGGTGGTGCCGTTGTCATAACTGCGGCCCCCACTGAACGTGCTGATCGTCGGGCCTGTGCCATATCCCTGCTGCACCCAGACGTAATAAGTCGCTGCCGCGATGGAGCCGGTGCCGGTGTCCGGGGTGGCCACAAAGGTCGGCGAGCCGGTATTGGCGTAGGTCAGGAAGCCGTGCTGGTTGCGCAGATATACCAACTTGGTGTTGTAGAGCGTGCGCTGTTCCTTGCTGGCAACCACGCCAGAGGCGGTAAGCGTCTGCTCGACCGCCTTGTCGCCAAACAGCAGGTGTACAACCTTCGGGTCGCACATCTCGGAAAACGTCAGGGACAGTACCCCGCGGGTTCCCGTAATGCGGCGCTGCGTTTCTACCATCACGCCGTTAACCGGAGCTTGCTGTGTGATCGAATCGGTCTCGGGCCGGTAACTCTGCGCCGTCGTGCGGCCAAAGTAAATGTAGGCATCGGTCGTGCTATCGTAAATACGGAACGCAGCACTGCCTACCTTGTTGAATTGTTCATGTCCGAAAAAGTTGGTCGAACCCATTAATTGTCCTCCTTGGCAGGCTCATGCTTGCTACGCAGATGCAACCGCTCTGGCGGCTTGGTCACTACCGGTTCCAACGGCGGCGGGACATACGTCTCGGGGAATGCCTCGGGGTCGGTCACAGGCCCGTAAAACTCGGCATGTTTCGATGCCACGAGCCACCGCGCGATCACCGCGTCAACCTCGTAAACCTTGCCAGCCAGCCAGTCCCCGCTATTGTCCGGCCCGTGGAATGCGCCGCCGGTCACGTTAAGCTGGTTTAGTATCTTGACGTATACCAACTAAAACACCGCCTCATGGTATTTACATTCAAACCTGATGATCGCCGCTCCCAGCGGCCCGGAGTCGCGCCTGACGACGCCATAACTTATCCCCCGTGGGAGTAGCGTCACTCCGCTATGCGTCCATGAGCCATTGGCTCCGATCACCTGTAGGACTTTGTGCGCGAGTTCGACGGCCACGTACTGCAACCTGGCCGGGTCGGCATAGGTCGTATAGCAACCGATCCGCATCGAGCCAGTCCAGTTCTGCTTGGCCGCTTCCCCCGGCTCTTCCTCGTTGATCTCGATAGCCACAAACGGATAGGCCATACCGGCCTGTTCGTCCGGCACGTACTGCACGACGCCGCCCGGTAAGGCAATAGTCCCCGCAGTCGCCGCGTCATACAGGACGGTCGTCAGGCGGTCGATTAGGTCTAGCATCCTAGCCATTCGCCCACCCCGCGAAGATGTCCTTCTCGATCCCCGCTATCTCGTCGCCGAAGTAGTCCCCCATGTCGTCGCCCAGCCAGAATACTTCCCGCTGATGCCGTCTGATTGTGCGCGTCATCTCGCGGTCGCCGCCGCCGGGGACTTTGACCCAGGTATCTCCCTCCGTGGTGATACCGAAGGTTTCACGTTTAGTAAACGGCCCGAACTGAAACTCGCCGATGTAGTCAACCGCCTTGAGGAACACATGGTTCCCAAAGTAAGATGCGGACAGACTATTCATCGCGTTGTCAGTCCAGCGTAGCGGCCCCTTGCCTTCCTTCCCCTTCATGTGCTTTACCCAGAAGGGATCGGTCGGCTCCCAGTCGGGGCCGTCCTTGTGACCGCCATACTTAAAGGCGTCCTGGTGCTCTTCAACCAGCCGGTTGCCGATCATCATCAACCAGTCGCGCTTGAACGAACGGAGTTGCCGCGCCGTGTTGCGTAGCGCCTTCTCCATTTCATCCAGCCCTTTTGTGTTGATGCGTATCTCAAACATTAGACGTAGTTGCTCAGCTCCGTAGATGTGATAGTACGGTCGGTAGATGACTTGCTGTAAGTGACCATCGTGCTAGGCGAGTCGGGGTTTGTCTGCACATGCAACTCCCCGCGGGCCTGCCCCTTCAGCCATGCCATCGCGTTCTTATATGACCCGGCCCAGGGATTGTTCTCGTCGTTCATGAAACGGCGGGTGGCGAGGTTGTATAGCGCGATGCTGGCACAATGGAACTCGACTGCGTTCAACGTGTCCGCATCTGCCATATCCACATGGCCCAGGAGCCACGAGTCAATCAGGCGGGATGCGTCCGTAATGGCCTGGTTCATGTTGGCGATGGTGCCAGCAAGCGCCAGGGACGCGGTGGCCTGTGCGGTCGTGGTGATTGGAGTAGTGGTAACGTCATCGGCCATTTGCGCAAGGTTCTCCGGGCGAACCCGGTTCTGCAATAACGCAATTGTCGTGTAGTTAGCCATTTTCTTTGATCAACTCCGCCAGGCCATACCTGACCACGCTTTGTAATGCAATATCTTCCGGGTAGACGCCATCGACTTGGTATTCGACGGCGGTCAGCGGGGAACTGAACTTCCGCAGTACGCGGTAGAACCGCCCCCCGCCTTCCGCCTCACCAGGAGATAGACAACATGGAGTAAGCTGTTTTGGTTTACGTGCCATCACCGGCCACGGCCAGGAACCAAGCCCCCGGCACGATGTTGTAACGCGCATACCCGCCGAACGACATCAGCTTCTTCTCGAACATCTGCGAGTCGTCACGCTCGGTGTAGACATCCTGCCGCATCTGGAAAACGAACGGCGAACGGACACCGGGGATGAGGCTTGCCAGCATCCAATAGCCGCTGGTCATGTACGGGTTCTCGATGATCTGAATACCAACATCCGCGTTGACATTGAGATTACCGCGCTCGATGATCTCACTGGTTGTCGCGCTGGAATCAGGGACAACCCCCATGACGATCAGGTTAGAACGCAGCACCTGGGTGGCCGCGGCGATGGTATTGGACGCGCCGATGAAGTGCGTGGCGCGGAGCCCCATTTTCTTACCCGCGGCATTCGTGAACCCGGCGAGTTGCAACTTGGCAGCCGCAATGTTTGCAGCCGCATTGGTCGCATCGCACTTGCCGGAGTTGGCCGTTGTTGCGCTGGAACGTAGGTTGTTCTGGGTAGAACCGCCGCTAGTCCAAGCGGTATGGGCGGTGTTGAAGATCGTCTTGCCGTCGAAGCCCGGGGGATACGCATCGCTACCAGTACCGGCGGTGCCGATGTGGTAGTTGATGAAGTCGCCCAGCAATTCGTCCTTGTGGCGCGCGGCCTCGGAGCCCGCCATACGCACCAGGTCAACGATGGAACCGGTCTTGTCGTCAAGAATATCCTTCTCGAACACATCGACCGTCCATTCCCATTCCTTATGCCCATAGCGTACCGTGTCAGCCTTGAACGTGCTGTGCTGGCGGACATCCTTGAACTCGCGCATCGCGGCCAGCGTGGTATACCAGTTGTAGACCTCGGAGTCCGAGGTGCTGTTGCGCATCTGGCACAAACTCCGCCACTGCCCAATCGGTGTGTCGTTATACATCGACCAGAACACGGCGTTGTAGTTCGTGAAGAGGGGGTCGTAGATGTCGGTTGCCCGCGCATTGATGAACGTTCCGCCGGGGTTATAGTTGTAGTTGGTCATCCCTTACCTCCTCTTTAAAGATACAATAGACGATATGCGACCACAAGGCCGCTGGAACTGCCGCTTGTACGGTAGATCGTTGTGTAGACGCCGCTGTTCGTCGGGTTGTAGTAGATCACATGATCGCCATCCAACGGGGTTACGGTGCTAACCGGCGTAAGTTGGCAGTTGAGCAGCGTGGTCATGCCGGTCGTGGTGATCGTGGTAGAGGTCGCCAGGCCTGCAAAGGTCGCGTTGCCGTAGACTTCCTTCTCTAGCCCCGCGCCGTAAGGGTGAATCTCCACGTACAGGTGCGTACTGTCAACGTACTGGGCGACCTTTCCGACCAGTACCTTGTTCGTGGTGGCGGACAGGCTGATCGTCTGGTTGTCGCTCAGCCAAACCGGCTTACCGACATCGTCCAGCGAACCGCCAGTGACCGTCAGAAGGAACAAGCCCTCGGTGAATACCTTAACCTTCGCATAGCCGGACGTGGAGTTGGCCGTCACGTCATGCGCGGCGATCCCGATGAAGAAATGCCCCGCGGTATCCTCGCCATCATAGGCATAGCCATTGGTGCCAAGCGTGGTAAGCATCGTCCCCTTGTAGATCGTCTCACTGCCGTAGACCGGATATTCAAGATACCCGCCTACTTTGCGAAGGGTATCAATGCCTGCGCTAGTTGCGGTCATTCTGACCCTCCTTGAGCTTGAACTGCTTCATAAGCTCGATGTGCTTTGTGTACTCCGCGCTGCCCTCCGGGTAGATCGCCTTGGCGGTGGCAATCTCTGCCTCGCTCAGCGCCACCTCGCCCGGATGCGGCTTGGTCTTGTCGGCCTCGTCCGGCTTGTGCTGCCCCTCCGTGGGCAATACTTCCGGCATCGCGCCCATGACAGCCTTGACCATCTCGCCAAGGTTGTATGTCTTATCGCCAATCTTGACCGGCTCAGCGAACGCAGCTACGGTTAGCAGCTCGCTCAGCGAAGGCTCCATGCCCGGAGTACAACGCTTAGCTGTTTTCAGCTCGGACAAGTAAGTAGCAGTTGCGGCCTTGGTCTCGGCAAGCTTGATCTCGCCTTCGTAGCGCTTCTTGGCCTCTGCCAGCGCCACATTCTCCCCGACCGTATTCTTCAACTGCTCTTGCAGCTTGGCGATCTCCGCATCCTTGGCAAGCTGTGCTTCCTTGAGATGCAAGATTTCGTCGTTGTTATCGGGCATTGAAACCTCCTTCATGCCTTTGTAAGTAAATGTGTAAATGTCCCCCCCGTCGCCCTCTGACATAGCGAACGCCGGGGTTTCCGTGACATTCGCCCGCGGCTGGGGCATGATTACCTGTGTGGGGGCCACCTTGGACAAACCCTTGATGGCCGGTGGTGATACGCCAAGCAGCGATAGGTTTTTGAGATAGGGGCCGCGCCCGTCCAGATTGCCGTATAACTCGGCGCTCCGGCGCGGGTACGGCCCGCCATCCACCATGCCCAGGGCCATCAACGGCTGCACCCCCGCCAGGTCGCCCTTAAGCACCCGGTCTTCAATATACAACCTCTCGACCCGCCCCTTGGACGGCCCTTCGTCTTCATGGCCTATCGCTAATTGTGCCTCGTGATATGCAGGGTCGTAGTTGTCAACGACCTGCGACATTAGGGTTAGGTCGATAATGACCTCTTTCCCGTTCATGTCGCGGAACTCGCCCTCGCGTAGTATCTCTACGCCCACTACCCTGCATGTATCTGTATCAATCGGCATAGTATATTATACCACCCTTTCTAGTTTCATGCAATGTTTCACGTTACTTGCGTCCTGGGTTGCGCGCCCTGGATGCCGATGTGCTCTCCCGCTCGTCGGCGCGCTTCTTCGTCTTGGCGTCCGTCGTGGATGCGCTAGACCCGAATCCGTCCGAATAGGTTGCCGGGTTTAGCTCAAGCACATCGTCGTCGTTGCGGGCCTGCTTGATGCCCAGAAGGTTCAGCACGTCGGACTTGGACACCTGGTAGTTGGACTCGGCCAGACCGCGGCCATTACCCAGGATCAGTTGTAGCAACTGGATGCGGTCGCGCGGGTTATCGGTAATGATCTCCATGCGCGGGATCGGGTAGCCCGGCAGGTTCAATTCGATCATCCACGGGATCAGTGTGCCGTTGATGCAATCTTCCAGGTTGCGGGCGTCCATCGCCTGTACCGATAGCGCTACACGTTCGTGTACCTCGCTAACGGACAGGTTGCCGCCCTTGCCAACATCACTCGTCAACGTCTGCCCGAGTAGACATTTGCCGATCTCGCCGTTCACATAGGCCATGAACTCGCGGTAGTTGTTGATGCTCGCCATGTTCGATTCGAGCGTCTTGATGTCCCCGCCGTTCGGCATGGTCACTGTCTGTTCCTGCATTACGCCCTTGATGGCACGGTCTAGCTCATCACGCTCCGTACTGGTCGTGACCGGCGGTAGGATGCCAACAATCGTCGGGCTGCCGAACCGCTCACAATATGACACCCACCAATACATGATCTTGCGCTTGAACCACGTCAACCACCAGATCGGCCGCAGATAAGCCCATCCGTAGGGGTCGTCGTAGCGGGCGTAGGGGCGGAAGAATATGAACTTGCGCGCCGGGATGTCCTCGCCGTTTGGGTTCTCTTCCGTCATCAACTTGGGAATGTCGTCTTTGTCGAACTTGAACCGTCTGGGGTGCCGTTGCTTCAATTCCAGCGGGACGAACCATGCGCGGCTCCGCGGGCGGGTGTCGTTATCCATCTGCACCGCAAATACTGTCTCGCCCCATATGACCTCCTCGACTGCGATACCGTGCGTCACGGCGTCCATCAGGTCGCTGAGGTCGCGCTGGAATCCGCCGTCTCCGGGGCCATAGGTCAACTGCCGGAAGCAAGCCTCCACGAACCGCGCGGCATATATCCCCCGGTCGCTGTCGTCGCCTGGCTGTACTACCCTGTCCTGGTGCAAGACCGCGGACTTGCGCTGGTCGCGGCAGCATACGACATATGGGTCTTTGTCTAGTACCTCGTCGTACAGGCCAAAGTCATAGCGATAGTCGGATGTCGCCTTGGTGGACTCGCGCATTAGGATAGGGTCTGTAGTGGACTGAGTGGAACCTAAATACCACTTCATAATGTGCTGGGTGTCAGTCTTGCGCGGTGCAAACTGTACCATCAGCACCTCGCGTGATGTCGGCTCGCTCGGCTTCTTACCGGGCTTGGTGATGCCGTTCCATAGGCCCAATGCGCGTTCTTTAATGGATGCCATTGAAATAACCCTCCAATACTGAATAACTCTCCCGCTTCCGGCCCGGCGTGTACACCCAGCCGCTAGACCATTGCGCTACTTCCAGCGCCAGCCCGAGCGCGTCTATCAGGTCGTCGTGCCGTCCGCGGGGGAACGTCTCACACTCGCGCTGGAACTTGGCCGTAGCATCTTCGCCTTGCGGCAGGTAGACGCGGCCCTGCTCAAACGGGATGGTGCTACCTTGCGCGCGCATCCGCTTGTCATGCACCGGCCTAATCGGAATTACCGGCAAGCCGCCCTGCCACCCGACCTGGGCCAGCACGGTTTGATACACCGCCGCCTCTACGCCGATACGCTCCGGCTTCCACGTCTCTTGCAACCGCGATAACATGCCTAGCTGCTGCTGGAACGTCATGCGCGCCGCCTCGATGTGCAGTATGTAGATCAACTGGGTACATTCCTGCACGCCAAGCACAACGAATCCGCACGGGTCGTTGTGGGCCTTCTCGCCTACCGATGGGTCTACTCCGACATATGTCACCAGAGGTAGCGCCTTCTCGGTATCCCAGGGGTGCGCGGGGTCGGGCATGTAGTAGCGCCCGGAGCGGACAATCAAGTCCTGCCGGTCGTAGAAGCGCCACCATTCGGGACGCCATAGCCTGCTCGCCGGGTCAACCGGGGTATGCTCATATTCCTGTCCGAAGGCAGCGTCTCCGATCTCGTCTTTGCGCTGCTCAAGCTCCGCCTGGCTGTAACGTTCCGGCCATAATAGTTTGCTATGATCGTCCGTATCCCAGCATGGCAACTCGAACGTGCGCCAGCCTTTCAGCATCTTTTGCTGGACGATACGGCCAAGGAGCGCGTCGTAGTGAAGTAGTGTACCCAGCCAGATAACGGAGCCACTACCCGGCGGGATGGTGTTGATTACGGCCTTCTTGAACCAGTCCCAGCCCTTCTCGCGCTCCGTCTCGCTCAGCACCTTGGTATCGTCCTCTGGGTCGTCCAGTACGATCAAGTCTGGGCGGACACCGTGGACAATCGCGCCGCGGATTGCGCCGCAGAACGGATAGGCGCGAACAGATACGCCGGAGTGCAAGATGATCTGCAAGTCGGAGTACTTAACGTCGCGGCCAGCGCGGTCTTTGCGGGGCTTGAGGTGCGGGAAATCTTCTCGGAGCATGTAATTAAACTCCAAGTCAGATACGATCTCGCGCATCTTCTCTTTGGCTTCGCCCTCGTTTTTTGCAATCAGAATGATGTTCTTCTTGAGCTTGTGCGCCAAGCAGTACAGCACCAGGGCCACGGTCGCTATGGTCGTTTTTCCGTGCCCGCGGGCCACCAACCCTCCCAGCCTGCCGCCCGGCTTGAGTGCCGCCCCCAGTTCCCCGCACAATTTAGTCCCGTACTCCCCCAAATCTACATACTCACCGGCCCTGGTGGCGTGATCGTCCGGCATTTTCATGCGGTGGGTTAGGTACTGGGTCATAAAGTGCTTGACGCTGTATCGGCTAAACTCGATGCGCTCTTGCTGCTCATTAACCATCCGCGGCATCCTCGATTACGGTAAACTCGGTATCGAGCGGTGCGCGGGGCAACAAGGCGCGGGCTTGGCGGCGCAGATCGGCGTCGTCATCCGGTAGATCGTCTGACTTGGGAGCGTTGACGTTAACCACTTGGTTGACGAACTGAGCCGCCATACGGTCGTAGTCGGCGCGGCCGTGAACGGCGCGCTCAAGGTCTACAAGTATCTTGGCGGCTTGCGCAAGCTGTAGTAATGATTTAGGGTCTTGCGGTAGCCGGGCGACGGCTGTAATCTGTTCCGATACCGTCTTGGCAAGCTTCAGGTGGCGCTTGTCCCAGGAGGCCCATTCCTGCTTGCGAACGACATCCAACTCCGCGGATAGAATCTTGCGGGTGTTCTCGATGTCTGTGTTATCGCATAGGGCAATATCGTTATATCCGGCCTTGCGATATGCCTTGCGCTGCCGTACCCATTCGTCGGCTGTCGCGCGGCGCTGCACTTCTTTCGCGGGCGCGCCAAATTCGAGAGCTACTTTCTCGACGCTTAGGTCTGACTCGATGTACCGCTGGCGTACAGCATCCCAACTGATGTTATCTGACACGCCATAATTATACCACGCAACATAAAGTATTGCATAGGAGCGAGGTGGTTCGTGCTATTGCGCCTTAAACTTCTCTATCGCCCCCAGCAACTCAGACTCCCGTAGGTTCGAGGTTTCGAGTTCCGCCTTGAGCCATTCCTTTGTTACATCTTGTTCGCCCACCTTATACCCAAACAATGCCCCGACGATCCACGCCAGAACGACGGCCACCCAAAAGAACCATACTGGTATCATAATACCTCCTTGCATTTGTCCGCGATGTCACCGAATGCCCGGCGCGTGCTGCTCTTGGTGAGCTTGTAATGCTGGCTGGCGATGGCACTGACGTCTGCCATGATCGCTCGGAGCCGCTTGACTTCTCGCTCCATGTCGCATCTGCGCGCAACATCCGCTAGCATCTCCTTCTCGTCTAACTCGGCTAATATCTCTGGGCTGTCAACCATATCGTCTCCTGGTTAATGTTGGCCCGCCGCGGGGGAACACGGCGGGCCGCATACTACTTGTTCCACACCCCCGCGTTGCCGATGTTATACGCGGGCTCGTTACGGCCTTGGTTGCAGGGGCGGGATTTGAACCCGCTCATGGCAGCTTATGAGGCTGCTGTGCTCCCGTTACACTACCCTGCATTTAAATCTTACCATCACTCGGCCTGATTTGCAATAGCTTGCTGCGCATCATGCTCTTCGGTGTAGATTAGGCACCGCAGCGCCATCAACGCGATGTCCTGGTGGTTCGGGGCGACTGCGAAGTTGGCGACAAGCGGAGTCCCGGTACAACCGGAAGGGCTGGCGTGGATGGTATAGTATGGACGCGGCAGTGGATCGTACTTGTTCCGTTCGACGTGTACTATCGAATGGGCAGCTTGCCGCATGATGAGATCGTGCTTGTAGATGGCGATATAGACGGCATGGCCCGGCGGCGTCACCCTCACGATGCCGCAGGTCTCGCAAAAGCCGCTAAAGTCGAATTGGCGTTCCACCATCAGAGTATGCCTCACGGATTGCGATTCGTCAAGTGCTACGGTATAATGCCGTATGGACGCAACATACATGGAACTTGCTATGATCCGCTGGCGGATGTCTAGGCGCTATGTGCGTCTAATGCGGATGCTGTTTTCAACCGGTCTGAGTATTGACGATGCCGACCGGTATGCCGAAATGACCGCTAAGGATCGCCGGATGGAGCGGGCGCTGATTGGACAGCAGTAATTACGCTTCTCCCGCCTTCTGGTACGTATAGTATACAATAATCTGCTCCGCGGCGTCCTCTGGCGGGAACATCATGTAGTAGCTCCCGCACCACGGGCACTGGCCGATGGCGTTGTCGTCACGATGCGCCACGCTCATTGAGCATTGCATACATCGCATCTCAAGGCAGTCGGTCATGGTACATCCACTCCCATCTTGTCCGCCGAGTCCAGCGATTCCGTCAGGCGAGCAGCAGCTTCCGCCGCATCGGCAGCGATCTGGACGAGGCGGTACACTACGTCGCGGTAATCCCTCGTCTCCATGGAGTCCTCGG
>JBAZEO010000065.1:0-11596 GCA_041653935.1 Dehalococcoidia bacterium
ACCACGGCGATGGGCACCCCCGCCGCCAGTAGGATGACTCCCGCCAAAGGCGAAAGGTCGATGTCCACCCGCAGTGATGGGTCTAGTCCAGCGAGGACCAAATCTCCCGCCAGCGGTAGAATGTTGATCCCACTGGCGATTGCCGGAACCTGGCCCGCGAGGGCCAATGCCCCCGTGGCCGGCGTGTTGTTCACACCAGCGGATATGGTGGGAACCCTTCCGGCAAGACTCAGTGCCCCTATTGTTGGCAGTGCCGTTACGCCAATCTGCATAGTGGGGGCCAACCCGGCGAGGACTATCGTCCCCGTACTTGGTTGTGCCACTATGATGATTGCGATGCCAGGGGCCTGACCAGCAAGAGAGAGTGTCCCCGTGCTCGGCGTTAGCGTTACGCCGCTTTGCGTTGTCGGGACAAGTCCAGCAAGAGACAGGGTGCCTGCGCTCGGCAGGACAGTGACGCTTATCGTTGCGCTGATGACAGGTTCTAGCCCTGCGAGAGCCACTTCCCCTGTCGTTGGCGTGAGATTTGCCGCCGCAGACAGAGAGGGACCCTTCCCAGCCAGAACCATTGTCCCAACCGATGGCATTGCCGTAATGGCTATGCCTACAGAGGGGACCTGTCCAGCAAGGGATACTTCGCCGGCAGATGGTATTAGCGTTATCCCTACGGAAAGTGTTGGCGCTTGCCCTGCAACAGATAGCGTGCCCTCGCTAGGCTCAACGGTTATGTTTCCCGCAACAAAAAGCGTTGGTACTTGTCCCGCAAGAGTTATCGTTCCAACAGACGGCGCAAGCGTGACGCCTGACTGTATGGTTGGTGCCTGCCCCACGAGAGTTGCCGTGCCGACAGAAGGAGTAACAGTTACATCTGCCCCTAGAGAGGGAACTTGCCCTACGAGGGACATTGCTCCAGCAGTCGGAGTGACAGTTATACCTGTCGCCAGCGAAGGGGCCTGTCCCGCGGCAGTCAGTGTACCAGCGGCAGGCACTACGGTGATGCCAACCTGTACCGTTGGAACTTGTCCGGCAAGCGTCATTGCGCCAGCGGACGGGACCAGCAGGACCCCCGCGGTGAGTATCGGTGCAAGTCCCGCGAGTGTAGTCGTGCCAGTCGACGGCGTGACGGTTACATCTACTGCCCCGCCCGCCGCCACGTACCCGAGAACGATGTTCCCGGGTCGGCTATCTACGGCCCCGAGTCTACCGGTGAAAGCCATCGCTATAGCTTCTCATATTCCGTAAATCCGCTGAGATACAGCGGTCGGCAGCGCAGTTTTACCGGGAGCGTGTACGTGGCGTAGGCGTTCGTGGTGTACCAAAGAAAAGCTGTTCCCCACTCGGCGCTGTTATACTCATCGGCGCCGTTGTCCCGCCATAGCACCGTCCCGGCGTCATCTGTTTTGAGTTGGAGGAAATGTTTGCCTGGCAAGAGCAAAAAATCCCCAGCTGCTGGGATAAATGGCCAGTCTTCTGCAAATGAATCCACAGTGACGCCGGCCTGCACGACAAACGCCACCGTAGTACCGTCTCCCGCGGTTACGAATTGGCAGGTATACGTCTGGGTCGTCCGCACGTCCCAGAGGACAGCAGACACCAATAACGGAGTGTATACGTACAGTGCGCCGGTTTGTCTGGCGTAAGCCGTACCTGTGCTGCGGTCTTGATCCTGTCCGATGTCCTGTGACGGCCCGCTGAGATATAGTCCTCTAGCCGATACTGGCCGAGACACCAGGCCGGGTGCGCGCAGAACAGCGCCATTCCTGCTCATGCCGTGATCCTGTTCACAAATCCATACAGCATCACCACGTTAGCTGCTGCCGCGAACGCGTTGATGTCCAGTGCGTTCTGAAGCAATAGGCCGGGGACGACAAGCATTAGTCCAGCCTCCGCTGGCACTGTCACCTCGATATTGCTGTCCGGAGCGGTGTGCGCGCCGAACTCGACGGTCAGTTTCACGGCGGCTACCGAGGAGTTGACGGCCCACAACCATACCTCGTCCCAATCAGCCGTCCCTGTTACCGCTGTGTGAATCAGGTCGCCAGCCGTGGCCGTCTGCGTGATCTTGACCGGCAGTCCATTGGCTGCTCCGCTTAGCGCGATTTTACTGTATGTCGCCATACATCATCTCCCCTAACTGAACACCTGGGTCATGAGTACGTTCGGTACAACGTCCCCCTTGAGTTGCGCCAGTGCCCCCGCCGTCAGTACGTGCGTTACCGCCGCGCCATCCAGGTGCGTCGCGCCAGTGGTCCCCTCGGCCCCGCGCGTCACCGTCCACGTAGTAGTAGTGGCCCCAGCAGTGACGATCATCAACTCATCGTCCACCAGAATGCGATATTGCGCCGTCGCAGGGAATCCCGTGGCGGACGACACGGTGATACTTGTGCCGTCCGCTGTCTCTATTGCTGCGCCAAGGGTAGTCGCCGCGTTGTTCGCAAACGTCTCAGTCATGTTAGCTCACCGTTGCAGTCAGAATCCCGTCCGTGTTCCACGTGATCTTGAACGTGCCATTCGATGGGCTCTGATCCCCGTCAAAGTCTACGTAGGCGATCAACGGATTCGTCGCGGCAGACCCTGGCGTCGAGTCATAGATGATTCCCCATCGCGCCGTGAACGTCGCCTCAGTCCACTGGACATCATCGCCATCCAGTTTCACCACGTTGGTGTCCGCGTCGTAGGCAATCGTTGGCGTGCCAATCGCAGCGCCACCAGCGGTATAACCCGTATCTACAGCAGATACCTCGTTGGTGATATGGTCGAAATAGTCGTGGGTATCCTGAAGAGGAGTAAAGTCCACTGTGGTGAGAGCCACCTTGATGGCGTCACTTGCCCAGTCGATCTTTTTGTCGGCGAGAAGCAATAGCGCGTTGCCGAACCATTTTACCGAGGGTGCCATCTTGTTCCGTCCTTCTTGGTATCGTTACAGACTCTTGATAAACACGTTGTGTATTCCTAATACCAATGCCTATTGCCATTCTGTATACTCGGATGTATACTGTTTGTGCTGAGGCTAACTGGAAAGCGAGTCACATCAACATGCCCCCCAAAGAGCACCCAGGGTTGCCTCAGCAACAACTCGCCTCTCTGCGGGGGGCTCCTCTGTTAGTGGGGTAGAACGATGATTAGAAAAGTCGATCCTGTTGAGCGATTCTGGAAACATGTGGACAAGTCTGGCGGCCCCGCCGCATGTTGGAACTGGATCGGGGCTAAGAATGGCGCTGGCTATGGCCTGTTTTCGATAACCCATTCTCAACATGTCCGCAGCCATCGGTTTATGTGGGAAATGCTGAACGGACCAATCCCAGAAGAACTCTGGATTCTTCATCGTTGTGATAACCCAGCCTGCGTGAACCCACAGCATCTCTTCCTGGGCACGCCTGCGGACAACTCTCGCGACATGGTGCAGAAGGGCCGTGCCGCAACAGGGGACCGACACGGGACGCATACCCATCCCGAACGTGTTTCTAAAGGAGATCGGCACTATACGCATATCAAACCGGATGCGATCCAACATGGTGAAACTCACTCTGCTGCTAAACTTACCGAAGAAGATGTCCGTAATATTCTCAGGCTCTATGCTACGGGTTCTGTTACGTGTACGGCACTAAGCAAACAATATGGCGTTCGCGTCTCTGCAATCTCAAGAATCACCCGCAGAGAAGGGTGGCGGCGTGTTATGCCTTGAGTATCTTTTCCAAGCGATAAAGCAGCACTATCAAACTTTTGTTCATCCTGCTTGCCGCCTGAAGATTGCCAGCCTCTATCATCCGCTGCACTTCCTCTTGCCACCATCTACACTTCTCTGCGATAATGGCCGGATTCATCGACGGCTCATTCTCTGGAAGCCCCTGTGATGGGAACAACTGATTCGTTACCCATGTTTTCGTGACCTTGATACCGGGGCATGTCTTCGCAGCAAAGTCGCGGTGATACTCCAAGGCAGGTATGCCCAGCGTTTCCAGTAACGTCCTGAGTACAATCTTACAGTTTTCCCACATCTCTCCATTGGGTAGACTCACATCTCCATTCAGGACCATTTCCACATGGATACTGCCTCGGTTCTGTCCAACTACCCCCGCGCCGTCCTTCCGCAGGTCGTTCATCAGCCAGATGCCGTCCTGCGCTACAAAGATGTGCGGGAATACCGTCCAGCCAACCTGTTTTCTACCCGCATCGTCGTACCAGATCTGTTGCCGGTAGTAGGCGTACATGGCGTCCATCGTCGCCATGCCCTTCCACGTCTCAGGCGTCGGCACGGCGGTGTGGTGCAGAAACAGTCGCGTTGGCTTGCTCGTCCAATCGAGTTCCTTGACGTATTCGGCAAACTTCTCTCGCGTGAAATGCGGCCATGCGCCAGGCCGGAAGGTCATCTCTTTCGGCGTGTATCCCTTGTCGTATGCAGCCCGTATATCCGCCAAGACATCCCCTTTGTCGCGGAAACCATAGGCGTCGCGGTTGACGTAGCAGTAGGGAAGCACACACACGACCTGCTGATTTCCCTGCTGGTTCCAGGCGTTGATCTCTTCCACCGCGTCCTGCATCCAGAACCCCGACCATACTCTGTTCGGGTTACACTCGGTCAGGAACACCGGCAGGTTCATCTTCCCGCTGGGAATGGCCCCGATTAGGTCTCTATAGGCGCGGAACCCGTAATGTCGGTTCTGGTAAGGGGCACCCATCCATACGTCGCCAAACTCACCGTAGGAATGAATCGCTACGCCGTCACACTGGACGGCTTCCAGCACTTGCGCCTGGTACAAGAGCCAATCCCCCGTCGGGTTCAGCGGGTACTTGGCTTCCACATTCCACGGGCCTACCGGCGCAGGAATCACCACGGCGTCCGGTGTCAGCGCCTTGATAGCGTTGCGGCAGAGAGTGAAACACTCAGCATAGTCCTGTGCCGTAATCATCACGCCATCGGGCCATTCGTGCCGCAGGTTCGTCTCGTTGCCGATTATCCAGTGCCGGCAGTTCTGCGAGTTCTTCACATATCCCGCGCAGACCTCGGCAAACCGCGCATAGTGTTCTCGGCGCGGTATCGTGCCCTGGGGGCTGTAACGATGGTTTAGTCTCACGATGGGGGCCACGATGCCGCGATAATCGCCGCCACGGTCGTTGTCCAGACCCAACTCTTCCGTAACCAGGCACCATCCTGGCACGAGGGTGGTTCCCTCACGGTCGTGCATTCCAACGATGTTTAGGGCCATACAACTCCCCCCGTTCCACCGTACTTGCCCTGTACCCGCTGAAGCAACGAGTCTCGCGCCGCTTGCACGTTGGCCTGCACGTTGCCGAAGGTTTCCTTTTCCAACCCGGCCTGGTAGTCGGGCTCAAGGGCCATGTCGAACGAACGGTCCCCGTACACCTCGTACAACATCAGGTCCACCACGATGTCCAAGTCCTCGGCGGGGATGGTCGCATAGTCCCCAGTAGTGGCTACGTGCAAGGCGTAATACTGCACGTATATCAGATCGCCTGCTGAACCCGGTGTCGGGTCGATACGGACCTTCTTGCTCCCTGGCAGCCACGACCAACTCGGCGTCAGTTGCCGCTCGTACTCGGCGTTGTTGATATCGTCGATCAGTGCCAGGGACGGCATGGTACGCTTCACACCGCTATTGGTGGTCAGCAACCTGTCCGGTGAGGCGGCGGTAAGCGTCGCATAGGAATCAAAGGCCACCTCGCGGACAACAAGGCAGTTGGCGTGCACCGTATAGTCCGACTGGTTCGCCACGGTGGTAAGTGTCACAGTTGCGTCCACCGGGTTCCAGCGGGAATATTCAGTCACGGCACGAGACACGATGTCCTCCCACACGGTAGTGGAAAGACTCTCGCGCGCGTACCTGCGCTTGGCCCTGGCGATAATCGCGGTGGTTAGCATCTATCCATCCTCACGCCGAACCGAACAACGCTATGTGTTGCTCTTCCCATTCGAGATAGCGAAGGTTCTGCATCGCCTGCCGCTCGCTCGTCTTGAAATGATGTATGCGTAGGTCCAGTGGGGCTACGAATACCTTGGCGTTGCCCAACTCCACCATCTCGTGAATCTTGCCCGTCCAGCGATACTTGCGCCGGAAGAATCGGCAGTGGTACTCGGTCTCGTGACCTTCCACCAACTCGCCGTCTATCCTGTTCTCGTGCAGGCTCAGGCAGGCGTCGGCCACCCGGCTCATGTCGTGAAACCAGCGCAGCAGTTCCGGCATCGGCCTCTCGTCGGGGTCCAAGGACAGAATCCAGTCCCCGCTGGCATGGTCGATGCACCAGTTCCTCGCGGCAGAAAAGTCCATGTTCAGCGTTCCGACGTGCACCACCTCGGCGTGCTCTCTGGCAATCGCCTCGGTCTCATCGGTGCTGCGGTCGTCTACCCACACGACGATCTCGTCCACATAAGGCCGACAGATCTCTAGTAGCCCGCCAAGGTGCTCTTCTTCGTTCAGCGCCAGCACGCAGAGGCTAATCATGCGCCTCTCCCGCGTAATGACTGGCGAACCAGTCCCGAATCTGCCGCGCATCCTTGCCGCAGAAAAGAACCTCGTTGTAGTAGAACTTGCGACCACATAGTGCCAACCAAGCGCGTTCCAACCGCTCCTTGAATGTGTGGGGCCATGCGGTGATGGACACGGAACAGAGTTCGAGACCATCCTCAGTCAGATCGGCAAGGGATAGGTATTCCACTCCGCAGTCGCAACGCAGGTCCAGGTCATCAATCACGGCAACCTCTCGATGGTGATGCGTACCCGGCCATAGTCGGCTCGCAAAGTGTCATCGTGCCACTTTAGTCCAGGTAGGCTCATGTGTGGCACGATCTCGTGAATCAGCCTGTCTAGGTACGCATGTCCTAACCATAATCCCCCGCTGTCGTATTCCGAGGCGTACCGCAAGTGTCCCTCTAACACGAAGGGTTCGTTCATGTCGTCAGTCATCGGATTCCTCGTAGGACCGCCAGGTGCCGTCCTTCGTCGTCCACCCATTCAACTTGTCCACCGGGAAGCCAGGTCCGCTTACCAGCGCCATGATGTGCCGTTTCTTGTTGTAAAAGCGCAGGTCTTTGCGATAGCCATTCAGCAGGTCTTCCCACTGTCTGCGCCAACCCAGTCTCGCAAACTCGCTGTACTGCCCTGGGTAGTTCACACTCGGCACAGAGAAGACCAGCGGGGCAATGCCCAGTGCTGCGTTGGCAATCAGTCGTATCTCCTCCACGTGATAGTCCTGGAACAAACCCTGTGACACGCACAGACTCATCTCGGGCCACCCATCCAGCGACACCTTGCTTATCTGTGCCAGGTTCGCCGCCTGTACCCTCACCGGTAGACCCGCCTTGGCAATCCTCTCGCACACCGTCGGGTAGGCGTCGGGTGGGCAGACCGCGTACACGTCGTAACCCCGTTTCTTCAGCGGGATGTAGGCGTTCCCGCCGATGTCGAGAATCGGTCCCTTTGCCATGGTCCCGATGATGTCATAGAACTCGGCGTGGTCTCTGGTATCCTCTACCACGGGTTCAATCGGCTTCCGCACGCTGTATCCCGACACGTCGGCTACCAGGTCTCGCAGCACCTTGGCTCCATCTATGCGATGTGCCGTTTGCCGCACGCCGTCGTCGTAACTCTGGCGGTACACCAACTCACGGTGATCGACTACCCAACGCATCCTGTCAATGGCCTGGTCCCAATCGGGAATCCGCCAGTATCCACCGATCGGACTCTGTTCGACGTGGTGTGTCCGAATCGGATACCCACCGTCGATGTCCGCCATGCCGGTGTTGCTCGCGTAGATAAGCGGTATCCCGGTCGCTAACCCTTCCCTTGGCGGTAGTCCGTACCCTTCCCCCTTCGAGAGGAAGAGCATACAGTCCGCACCGTAGAGCCAGTCGCGCATCTGTTCCGCCGACCAGTCCAAATCCCCCTTCGGATTCTGCGGATTCCTTCCTGTCGAGATGACGGTAATCCTCTCGTCGTCTATCGGTGGTATCTGGTGGTACGAGTACCCGCAGACACCAAACCGCGTCTTGAGCACCAACCTCACGTCTTTACGATCCGGGAACGCCTTCTGGAAACACTCGATGGTTTCTAGCGGGGCCTTTCGGCTACTCAGTGTCCCATAACTCACAAAGGTAAACGTGTCGGACACTTCCCTCTTCTTGGGGAAGTGATATGTCGGACTCGTGACCAGTGGGGCCATGATGATGTCTCGTTTGAAGAACCCCTGGAATACGTCCCGGCAGTAGACACTCGGCACGACCAGCATGTCGGCCCGGTCGCAGTCATGCCGCCACTCGGGATAACGTTCCAGCGGGTTGTCGGACTCGTACATGGTGTAGCCGATACGATAACGGGTCGGCAGTAACTTGAACTCACCCGCCGTCGCCATGCAGATACCCACGTCCATGAACCCTGGGAACTCTTCCTTGAGTTTCCCCAGTGTCCATTCCCGAAGCCCTTCGTTCTCGTCGAACCAACAGGGTTCCATGTACAAAGGTACGCCAAGCAGGTCCAGAGCCATGCACATCTGCTCTGCCGCCGTCGCATACCCGTCGGCAAGCGAGAAGGGACTCTTCCAGTGAACGGAATCCCTTCGCAACGTGTCTCTGGGGGTTAGCTGAAGGTCTAGAACCCCGCGTCGGTATCCTGTGGTTGCAACCGGACTGTCCGGGGCAACTTCCAGCCAACCCCCATACGGAATCTGCACCCCCTCGAGGGACTGGTGCTTTCCGGTGTGATTGCGTATCCGCATTCGGTCCCCACCTTTGCGGATGGGGAATGCCTATCCTTATAGACATTCCCCGAAAGACTAAGACGCAGCAGACGTGATCGTCGCAAACATGGTCGGAGCGCAGAAGTATTGCGCGTTCCGCGTCCGTACCCGGCGAGTCCACTGGTCGTTGGCAATGAGTGCCCCAGGAAGGGTCTCGTCGTCAACAGCCTTGGCCTCGGCGTAAATCTTCGGCATGGGCATGAACGGGATGTACGGTGCCCAGATGTACCCGCCACTCAGCGGCATCTCAGGGTAGAAGCTCATGAAGGCCGTGGTCGCCGTCAGATATGGCGAGTAGTACACGTCCCACATGCCCTTGGTGCCCCGGAACTCCACTGCGGAGCGGAACGGGCCAGAACCCGACTTGTCGCGGTTCAGTCCACCAAACCAGTTGGCCTTCTCCATGTAGCCAAGTACCGTCGCACCGGCCACGATGTAATCGGCCCCACGGTAATGGGCTGCGCGGATAAGCGCCTCGGCGTCGATGAAGGTGTGGAAAAGGGTCTGATAGTATTCGGTATGGCTGGTATAGGCATCCGGCTTGGTCCAGTGCCAGTCGGAGTTGCCAGCGGTAGCGCCGGCGTACATGGTAGCAATCACACGCTGTTCGAGCTCGCGCATGATCTCGGCGGCCATGTCGTTGATGAGATCGGCGTCCAGGTCGAGGCCCATCACGCCGCGCAGGTCTTCCTCGGTTCGAGTCGGCCAGACCGCCATAAGCATGTCCTGCGTAGCCGACACGTTGGTCGAGGTGATCTTGATCTTGAGCTGATTCGGCACCGTCGAGTCAGTCGCGTGTTGAGAGTACAGCGAGTTCGCCGTGGTCACATTGACTTCGCTGGACGGGTCTTGCCGGTAGGTCGCCTTCCAGAACAGCTGCATCGTGCCACCCGAAGAAGGCGGCATGGGCTGAATGAGGCAGAGTTTGTTCATGATCAGTTGCGGGAAGATGGCCCGGATCAGGGGCAGAGAGAACTTCACCGGCAGACTGATGTCCGAATGCGACGTAGCCTCGAACACACTCTTGTACTGAGGGTTGGCGAGTACCTGGTTTTCCAGCATACAGGCCAGGGTCGGCCACTGCCGGGTGGGAATCGGCTCCATCTCGATCACCTTGCCCTCGGGGGTCGTGGCGCGGTCGGACAGATACCAGGCCCACTTCTTGGTCAGTCGCTCGATTTCCTTGCGTCGATACGAGTCAAACGTATCTTCGCCGTACACGTCGCGGAATGCCTCAATGGCCTCCCGCAGGTTGTGGGTATCAATAGTCATCGCTGTCTCTCCTTACTGACGCTTGGCGCTGGAGCGCAGTACGTCAGCGAATACGTTATGAAGCGTGGTGCCCTCGATCTCCAGGTCTTCATCGGCGGGCAGGTCCGGTTTGTCGTCCCTCTGATCCTCGTCGGTGAACTGGGTCTTGCCCTTGCTATCTGGAGCGTGTTCCGCCAGAAGGCGGTTCAGTGCAGCATCCCGATACTCGGCAGCCGCCTTCTCCATATCCTCCGGCTTCTTTTCCTTCAGCATGGCGACGATCTCCCGCTGGAGCGGCCCCTGGGCAGCGCGTTCGACGATGAGATCAGCCTGTGCCTCAGTAACCAGGGCAGTCAGTTCATCCACCTTGGCCTGGAGTTCGGTGAGTTCCCCGCTGCGGTCAGGCCGTGCCGCCAACGTCTTGTTCTCTTCCTTCAGTTCGGCAACCAGATCACTCAAAACGCCAAGCTTCTCTGCGACGATGGCGCTTACAAGGTCTGGATGCTCTTCCTTCAGGACATCCAAAGTGAGCATCGTATCCTCCTGTGTTTGGAATCGCGGTGCGCTTTCGAGAATCTGCACGAGTCCGGCACCGGGGATGCCCGCCTCATCGCAGAAGTCGATTCCGCCGATGTACCCTTCCCGCATCACGACGAGTTGGTCCGGGTACTCTTCCTTTTCATCCGATTCCATGTCTTTCGTTTCTGCTTCCACGTCATAGATTCGCACGGACGTTTCGTTCCGAATGCCGTCCAGCATCAGGCGAATCACATCCTGGCCCTCACCTGTGGCGGAGATGAAGCCCCGATACAGAATGTCCTCGCCGTCGCGCCATATCTCCTCCATCTTTCCGATGGGGTTGCGGTCTGGTCCCGCTGAGAACATGCTTCCCAGTGCCGAGCCGTGTGAGTTGTAGATCGTCACCACGTGGCCCTGTTCCATGTATTCGTTCGTTCGCGCCAGACAATGCTCGTTGAACTCTGGCGAGTAGTACCGTTCGGACCCCGTCCCCTGCTGGGATACCGCGTGGTCCACCAGTGCTACGCCAGTAAACTTCAGCCCTTCCAATAGAGCCTCTTCACGACTCTTGGCCTCCAAGATCACCCGGCGCATTCCGGGAACTGGCACAAAGTCGGTTTCCTGCGCTTCCTTCTTGGTGATCTTGTGCCACTTCTTGTCTTTGCCCTGCCTGTACCCGTCCTTGTTCAGGGCCTTGGTCATCACCCCGTAGGCTTGCGCGTAAGCGCTAGCCTCGTCCTTGTCCTTCTCGTACACCGAGTTGAATACCTCGATGAACTGGTCAATGTACTTGCGCGGAATCCCCTTGTCTTTCAACTGTTCAGGTGTCTGTCCCTTGGTATAAGGCATCGTTATCCTTCACCCTTCACTTGGGCTTGCAGTGCCAGAATCTGCGCCTCTAGCTTGGCGTTGATACGTTCCAGTTCGGTGATGCGAGTTAGAAGGGCCTTACGTTCCGTTTCCCATGCTTGACGTTCCAGGTCCAACCGGCACTTGAGGTCCGTGTATTCTTGGCGCAAACGGGCCACTTCTCGGTTGTTGAGGTCCACCATTGCGCGCATGTCATCAAGTAGTT
>JBAZEO010000066.1:0-10833 GCA_041653935.1 Dehalococcoidia bacterium
GAGCTTTTAGATGCTCGATGAAAGCGTGAGCTTCCGAGTCTTCCCAGCCGTCATGTTCGCACGACTGATAACCGTAGCAGTTGCAGCACTTGATAACCTGCGTCGGCTCAAAAATCATCCAGTCCATATTACAGTCGCGCTCGTCTATGACATAATTCTCTCCCACCGGCCCCGGCATGTTGCCGTAATCGGCATCGGGATACCTCGCCATCACTGACTTCACGTTCTCCTGCCAGAGCATATTAGCGACGCCGATCTGACTGGATATGTCGCATCTGTCAAGAGTATGCCGCTCTTCGTTCCAGTACCAGGAGAAGTCGCCGCCGCTCTTCATGCCGAAGTGTCTGGCGGCCTTGACCATGTAAATAATCTCATGTCTGCCTACCACGAAAGCGCTCATAGAACCCCCTTTATTCGATTACTCCGATACATTGAACCAAATCGCCCAGCGTGACCAGCTCCCTGACAGCGCCCAACTCCACTATGCGCCCACTTTGATAGTCCTCAAAGCTGTCTGGGTCAACCTTGCCGGATGCGTCACGACATGGTTTCATGTCGTTTTCGCCCCACCACTGACTCATAAGCCGGCGGCACTTGTTATCGGCGGCTTCTCCTGTCCGCGCCCACACAAGACCATCAGAATGATACTCGTGCTCGCCGTCGTGTTCAGTGAAGTGCGCTTTGAAAGGCTTCAGGCCGCCCTTCTTTGCTCCAATCGGCTGTTCTGGATTGTACCTCGGCATTTTACACCCCCTTTATACTTATCAGCTAAGGTCTAAAGCGATAACCATTTCCTCGGCCTTCATATCATCTAACTCGGCCTTTAGTTTTTTGTTCTCGGCCTCGGCGTCCGCGTCCACTTCACCATTGTCGTCGTCGATGACGACGACCTGAAGATGTGCCGGACCGTATACTTCATTGACCACGCCGCCGGAGACACAGACATAGACCTTCTTGACAGGGTAGAAGATTCCTACTCCGACGCCGGCGTAAAGCGAGCTTCGCCGGAAGTTATCAGTCCATCTCTGTGAGCACGCATTACAAGTCATGTTCTGACTGGCTATTTCGCCGTCAACCTCAATAGAGCCGCCTTCTATTTGGTCGCTCTCGCACCACGGGCAATTTGCACCGCCGCCCTCAATATAAGCTCCAACTTGCTCCGATGTTAGACCGCGCTGTTTTCGCATGGTACCCCCTTATTTATGTTTGTATAGGGCGTTAATCGCGCCCTGAAGGTCATTCACGGCGCTTTCCATCACCCTTATGGCCTCTGCTATCTGCACGTCGTCGGCGGCGTCGGCGTCGAAGGTCTCCGCTATCTCGACGTGCATGAACCACTGGAGCGAGTCGCCTGGAGTCAACTCCGTAGCTTCGCCCGTCTCTGGATTGAAATACTCACTGAGGCTCTCGCCGCTCGCATAGCCGTCGGCGGCTATCTTCTGAAGCTCCGCAAGTTTCACTTTGCACCCCCTTCGTCCATATCCTCGTCCTCTATGTACGGGTAGAACTCCATCTCGGTCATGAGCTTGAGGCGGTCGCAGATAACCTCTTGCACCGCTTCCCGCACGTCACCTATGAATTCCATATCCCATTCGATTTCTTGATCCATAGCCAAGTCCTTCAGAAGCGCGTGTATGGCGCTATCCACGCAGTCCTGGCGGTCGGCCTGTGCGCCAGTTAGCTCCTTCTCAGGCATGGTACACCCCCTATCCTATCTCTAATATCAGAGAGCTTCCGAGATTCGGCCTGTTGTACCGATTCACGAAATCCTCGGCAGCATCATATGAAGTGAAAGTCCTTATGCTCCCGTCTCTCCTGCGCACGGCGGTTAAAAATCCTTTCTCCGTGCCGTTCTCCAGCCATAGTAACACTATCCACATGGAGCACCCCCTTATAAAATTATGACCAGCTCGTTCGTCTCTTCGAGCCTATACCCCCTATTGTGGAGCTCGTTCTGAAGCGCATTGAGTAACATCATGTCTCTGGCGTTAAAACAGTCTACTTTATAGATTGCGGAGTAGACCGCACGCGCTTCAGCCTTCAGCTCCATATCAGTCCTGCTGCGAGCATATTGCTCGTAAGTGATAACCGCCATGACTATCACCCCCTTAAATTCGGCCTATTCGTTGAAAGCCCGCCCACCATGTCAAGGTTAGGCCGTCGGGCGAGTATGTAGGGGGCAAGAAGCCCCCGTTGTAGGGTAAGGCCTAATGACGCATAAACCACCCCCTGTACGCTGCGCCCGGGTCCGGATCCGCCCGGCGCGCTTCCGATCTGTGTTCTTGGTGGGTTATAAGCCCGAACTTCCCTTCTCATCATTACCGTAGAGACCGACGCAGTGGCCTATCGTTGTGCGGCCTTCGTTCGAAGGCGGCTATACGTCTCAACCAGCGTCCGCATACCGATTCCGATGATACCTGGTTCTTGAACCAAGACACCCCCTGCGGGCTAATAGCCCGCCCACTGCCGCCCTCGCAAGGCGGCAGGTGGCGCGCGGTTAGCTCCCGATTGCGACAGCGCCGATTATCTGATACTTCTGCCCCGTCGCGGGGTCGATGACTTGCCCGAAGAAGCCCTTCTTGCCCGTGCTGAAGGTCTTCTCGTAGGCGGCGGTCACAACGAGCTGGTTGATTCCCAGACGTTGCGCCTTCGGCTTATTCTCCTTTACTTTACCTGGCATGATGCACCCCCTTCTAAAATTCGGCCATAACAGCCTGTTACTGGGCGCAAGCACTCAGGCGGCATTGAGGATATTACTCCCCTGCCCCGTTCTGCGCTTACGCCCAGAGGTAGGGTGTTATGAAGCGGCAGCTAGTACACGCTTAAACTTCTTAATCTGCTGGCGGTCATACCCCTCGCAGTATGTATCCAGGTTTATGACCTTGCCCTTCGGCAGGGTATCAAGGCTCTTGAATACCTGCACGACCTTGTATTTACGGACGCCATGCTCAGAATGAGTGTAGATAACCGCCGCAACCTTGCCCCGATAGTGGAGATAAGTCTCGACTTCGGTCTTCGGTGCACGGACGCTGCGCGCGGCGATCTGATCCGCGCACTGCTTGCAGTAGCCGGCGGTCTGACCATTCTGAACTGGGCGCTCCTGGCAGATGATACACTTGCGTTTCATCTCGCACCCCCTTATTAAATTGTCTTCGAATCACGTTTTATGATTCTGCTAGGTGGATTAAACGTATTTAATCCACCCCACCGAACCATAAGACAAGCTTATGATACAGCGCCCCCTGAACTATCGTGGGGGGTCTGCACCATAGCCATTTCTCCATATGACAGTCCGTTCGACTATCTAGGGCAAGGCCGACTAGGACTTTTTCAGTCGGAATGCTCCCGCGTCCGGTTGAGGTCTTAAGGGCTTGCTACCGCCCATGTCTACATCGTAATTCCGCCACGCCCGTACTATGCCCACAGAGCCCCTACTGGGGTTGTAGGAGGACGTGTTGAGCGATGATAGACCGCACCTCATCCTCTTGTATGGTGGGGGAAGCCACCACAGCCGTAACGAGGGCTTGTCTTGCCCCGCTCATGTACGCTTAAGGTGGTATTTAGAGCGATATGCACCCCGCCCTTTTACGAACGGCGCGTTCGGATAGCGGTATCCGCACGCTATCAACCGGTGCTGATTTAGGCCAGCAAGTCCCCGTAGCTTTGCCACGCCCGCAATAGTACCAGCCTATTCGGCGTGCGAGTGCACTACGTTGCTCACTTATTCCGAGTCCTTATCCCCACTGGCGCAGCTCCACCGTAGAACCCCTAGATAAGCATCGGGGTTGCGTCCGGCGGGTGTTCCAACGTATAGACGCAGGGTTAGCATGAAGTCCTACGACCCCCGTCACTAAGACCAGCCCGAAGGTTGACATATGCCGGGCGTAGGATCGTCGTCCCCTGCGTAAAGGGACGATGGAATGAGACCCTTAAGCCTAACGGCTTATACATAATATAAACCGCAGTATATACCATGTATAAACCGTTACACTGTTGCTAGTGTGTTCTATACTACATATCGACTAGGCCTTGCAAACCGTTACACAGCAACAAGGGGAAGTCAATTGACTTCCCCTTGTTTTATTCTGTTGTCTTGTGGCCTATACTACATATCGACTAGGCCTTGCAAACCGTTACACTAGCGATATTCTGCTAGTATACCGCTATGTACTTTCATATATCGGCATATTGCGACACGTTCGGCTCCTGTTAGCGCATGGCCTTCGAGCCGTTTGTTGACGATAGCTTGTATTTGCTTTGGTAACATGTCCCAGAGTATTTTAGCATCCGTTTTACGTTCGATTTCTATTTGCCCGTCGAGCAATGCGCTATGGTATACTTGCCTGTCTATTGCGTCTTCACCATAGCCGCCGCCGTCTTCTGCATCCGCTATACGTTCGATAGATTCCCAATTGTAATTTGAACGTATTTTGAATGCCTTCCAAAAATCCTTCCAATCACATCTAGCTATTGCGTAAGCTAGTTTATCATTGCACGGTCTTGCCTCTAGGAGCTTTATAGCTAATTCCTGGTATAAGTCTTCTCTTTCCTGTGAAGGTGCTTTCCTGCTAAAAATGAAAGCATACTTAAGCGCTCGACGTGCGTCGGTAGGTAGTTTATTGATTTCGAGTAAATAGCTTTCGACGTGCTTCCGAAAGTCTTCACCTTCGACCTGCAAAGCACTCGCTAACATTTTAGCTATGCTCCTATTCTGATATTCATGGTTAACGATTGCCTCCGGTTGTGGCCGGAAGGCCTGTTTTAACTCCTGTTTACTAGCTTTGCGTGTCATTACTACCGATTTCATTTTAACCCCCCTTTTTTTTGATCCTGTGTTACCTGTATTCAGTTTTGTTTTCCGTCGGTGCACCTCCCATATCAAAAATTTTACTGCGTACGATATGAATAGTCAATATACTTAAAAGTATATAATTCGATATATCGAATAGCTATAAAAACCAATTTACCACCAATTTTCGAAACGTGCGCAAACGTGCCGAACGTAAAAAAACCGCCACGCACAGCATAGCGGTCAATCTATCGGCTATTCTCTATACTCTGAGGTAGGCTACTTGTCGAGCTGAGGCGGGCGCACTCCTGTAATGCGCATTCTGTACGTCTTGCCTGGGGCGATTATCTTCGTATTGAACGGGCAGGTGTCTACGGGCTTAACCTTGCGCTCCATCGCCCGGAGCCGGGTGTAATAGTCCGGGAGCTCGTCAAGGTGTCTGAGGGCGATCTTTGCAATGCCTATGTGGTCATCCGGGGCGAGGACGCGGTAGCGCGGATCGTCGGTGTGCTCGGTCTCAACTTCCAGCCCCTGGCGGAGCTGCTCGATATCGACGATCTTCCAGTCTACGTTCAGTTGGTCGCCGATCCGCCGGGCGTCTTCCGCGGTGTACTTCATTTTACTAAGCTCGAACGTGCTTTGATTGATAATAGATATCGCCGTCGGTGGTAACGATCGCTTTCCCCTGCTTGACCATCTCTATAACGATATCCCCGTTACAAAGTGTTTCCAGTATATCTCCACCGCCACCATATTCCATAGCCTTATAAAAAGTATCCCGCTGTTTCGGGAACTGTACCCAGACATCCCCTTCTTTTTCAAACCCGCACTCTTTGGCCAGCTCATGCAGGGTTTTCATAAAATCTTTATGGATCGGAGTATTAGGTGGTGAATAAGCCTGAGTATATTGTTCTCTCTCCCGCAGAAATCCTGGCTCGATCAACTTACAAACCTTTGATAACTCTCTACTCATGACACCCTCCTAACGTTTCCCGGCCTTCCACTGCGCGCCGCAGACCTTCATCCGGGCAGCTGCTTCGTCGCGGCCATGGATATTCCCGGCCTTCATGCAGGTGGAGACGAATTTATTGTACTCGGTCGGAGCTCTCTTTTCTCCGGATCGCTGCCCGCGGGCGGACCTGACGGGCCGGCAGAATATCACACCGGCGCGGTCCGGGCAGTCAGGGATACCGCTCAGCGTCTCCTCGAGATCCGGAACCTTTTCCAGGATGATCTGTTTGATCGTCTTCCCCAGGCACGGGATGCACTTAATTTTTGCCATAATCAACCTCAACCTTACATAGAGCACTCAGAAAACCCAGTCTTTTAAGACGGGGGTGAATGAGGCCCGTTCTCCTCTCTTGTAATCCATATCTACTTGTGCTAAAATGTTCTTGTGCGTAAGACTTGTTTTAAATATAGGCTGTATCCTTCTCACTGTCAAGAGGCTACGATGAAGCATACCCTTGAGGAATGCCGCTGGCTGTATAACCACTTTCTTGAGCAGCGCAAGAATCTTTGGGAACGAGATCAGCAACCTATTTCGCTGTATGAACAAGAGAGAGCATTGCCGAAGTTGAAGCAAGAGCGGCCTTCCTTGAATACAGTCCACAGTCAGGTCTTTCAGAACGTCGCCGTTAGAATCGACCTTGCTTTTAAGGCTTTCTTTAGGCGCACCAAGGCAGGCGAAACACCTGGATATCCTAGATTTCGTGGTGCCAATAGATACGACAGCTTCACTTATCCGCAGGGAGGATTTTCCTTCGTTGATGGCAGGCTCAGGCTGTCTAAGATCGGTAATATTAAGATCAAGCTCCATCGGCCTATAGTTGGTGATATTAAAACCCTCACGATCAGCCGAAGTGCCACAAATAAGTGGTATGCCTGCTTCTCTTGTGAATCTGAAACAATAGTACTCCCCGAAGCCAATGAGAGAGTGGGTATTGATGTTGGTCTTGCATCCTTCGCTACTCTGTCTACTGGAGAACAGGTCGCCAATCCGCGGTTTTTTAGGACAGACGAGAAAGCGCTTGCCAAGGCCCAACGGAAGATGTGCAAGTTTAAGAAGGGAACTATGGAGCGAGTCAAGCCTAAGAAAGTCGTGTCTCATATTCACGAACGTATCACTAATCGGAGATATGATTTCTCGCATAAGCTGAGCCGGTCTATCGTCAACCGCTTCGGTGTAATAGCAATTGAAGACCTCAGTATCAATCGTATGGTTCATAATCACTGTCTCGCAAAAAGCATCACTGATGCAGCGTGGGGACAATTCACAGCGTCTCTTGCATACAAAGCTGAAAATGCTGGTAGGCAATTCGTCGCTGTGAATCCCGCCTACACCAGCCAAGATTGCTCTAAATGCGGGCATCGTCAATCCACACCGCTTTCTGAGAGGGAGTTTCATTGTCCCTGTTGTGGCCTTATTCTTAATCGCGATCATAACGCCTCTCTGAATATTTTAGCTATCGGGCTGGATAGCCTGGGGTTAGCCCCTAGAAGCCCTTGCCTTTAGGCATGGGAGCAGTCACTATTACATTGTAATATATCGAGGCGGAATGTCAAGGAAGGGATTACTGGGTGTCTTTAGAGTACAGCCGGCTCTCTGTGACTTTCATCTTCCGGTTGCGGATCCGCCGGGCCGCGGCGGCGGCGCTCTTCACGATATCTTCCTTCAGAAAGAAGACACCGTGCAGGCCGCCGGCGATTCCGGCCAGGACGTTGCCAGGATCCCGCCCGGTGAAAGCCATGCCGATAAGAGCCAGGTCGATTATGAGGATCAGAAAGAGCTGGAAGCGGAGCACCATGAACTTTAAAATGTCGTCCATATATCACCTCTTTAGAGTAGGCGGGATGAGGTCCTTCCCCGCCCAGGCTTACCGCCCGCATTAGGACCGTTGCCACCGGCAAACCGAGCCCCTTATTTTAGACATGCACCACCGCCTTAAGAGTCGGTGGTGCATTGCACTGTGTGGGAGGCTAACCCAGACACTGGTGGTACTCCCAGTGTACCAAATCAACGCGGCGGAATCAACTTGCTAAATCCTCCCGGCGGCATCGGCACCCTCATAGCGGCCTGCGGCCCGGTCACTGCCTGCCTCATCGCACTCTGCATGCTGATATTAAAGAGCTGCAGCATTAAGGTCATCTCCAGGAGCCCGATACACTCAGGCCTTGTTGCATTGAAGACATGAAAGTTGAGCTCATCGTCTTCGTGATCCAACGTGATAATAATACCCCTGAGATATTCTAGGTGTTCTACCTTATCCGGGTGAGCGGCGTCCGGGTATAGGTCGAAAGTTAAGAGAACGTCCTTTTTAGCCTTTGCTATAAAATCCCGATCCCGCCAAGTATCACTTTCCAGCATCTCACGGATAGCTCCCAGCGCCTCAGTCAACGGTATGCCCTGGGCTACCATGCCACAATCGCCGTGGCTGTTCACCGGCACTATCACCGCACGGTCGCACATGATATCACCGGATCCCACTACCTCAAAGTCTTTGTCTTTAGGATCTCCGACGACCTTTTTTAACTGCCAAGAAATCTTTACCATTCTTCCTCCTTATACTTTAGGGCCGGTGAGTATAAAGGACACGGCCTGCAGCTGCCGGGCCAGGACACCGGCGCTCAGCTCCATGTTCTTCACGACCCCCATTGCCTTTTTCTTTATGTCACCGTCACGCGCCTTGCGCTGGATCTCGCGATAAGACCGCGCCTGGTGGTTTATGGTATTCAGCTGGTCTTCGATGCTGGTCCGCAGCCCTTTCAGTATGTCCACCATATCGCGATCGACTTCGAACTGCAGTGTGACGCTGCGCACTCGAGTAACCTTTGTCGTGATGTCCTGGGGCCTTCCCTTGTAGTCCGGGTAGATCAGCGCGTCGATGTCGTATTTCTGCCGGCGGGGACAATACTTACAGGCTGCCTCGCCCGTTCTGCCGTCGATTATCCAGTAATGTCCCCTGCCATGGTTCCCAGGACACCCTTCCGGCATAACAACTCCTACGACGTTTTCTTCCTCGGCTTCTTCTTTGTCTTTTTCTCCTCATGTTCTGTGAGGAGAGACTCATTGATATTTCCCACCCGGGTCCGGATAACTTCCACCACTTCCTTATACTGCGCGCTCTGCGGATCCGTGATCTCTTTGTAATCCATGACCCCGTGCGCCTGCTTGCTCTTTTGACCGGGCTTGACGCCCCGCGGCGCCGGCAGCCTGCCGCCAAAAGTCTGCTCATAGAGCTGCAGTCTCGGGTTTACGTTTAAGAATCCAGGGACAACCTCGCCGTTTGTAACATGGTCGTTTATATCGGTTACCATGTTGCACATCGGGCAGCGCATGCGAGCCACTACCAGCGGCGCGCGCTGCGGGCGGCTGGCCACAAATCGCGGCTTCTTCTTTGTGGACTTCGGCGGCGGCGCTTTGGGCATTACCCGCGCCGGCACGCCGCCGGTCCGCTTCTTTCGAGTTTGCTTAGGCACTTATTTCCCTTTCTTAGAAATAATACTTTCACTGTAACTATCCATGGATTAATATCTCTGTTGTATACATCACATATTATGGGTTCTTTTTTGCCTACCATTTGCCCTGGTAAAAGCATATCTTTTTGTCTATACAACCCTACAGAAAAATATCTCTGAGAACATTCCTCACTTGTCCACTCATACCCAATAAGTTGCCATCGGTATGGTAAGGAGAAATCTAGCTTTACAGAAGAAAGCGGTTTCACGTTTAAAATTATAGACACATAAGGTATTACATCGCCCATATTTAAAACTCCATGCCACTGATATCTGGTTTACAGGTAAAGCACTTGGTGCTGTTGACCTTTATCTCCTTAGCGGTGAGCTTCTTGTAACACTCATCGCATTTACATATGCCCATAGATTCCAGCATGTCGTAAAGCATATCCCACGGATCTTTCAGGGCGGGAATAGCTATCCCTTGATTAAACATACCACTTGCCAGTATGTCCCCGATCAAGAACTTAGCCGCTTCATCTACCACCAACCCCCTCGCTTTGGCATAGCACTCCAGCTTCTCGTAAACATCCTCGTGTAACGCAATGTTTATATCTCTCATTCTTCCTCCTTACTCGTAGAGAAATTCAATTTCTACTTGATATCCAGGCCGCCAATCCCACTCTTTGACTTTCCTTCCTTTCCTATCCCGTAGCGTAGGTTTTTCCGCAAATCCAGTTGTGAAGGTATAGCCGTCTGGTATTACTATCTCTTTTTCAACGATGCCACCCTCATAATTATCCAGATGTACTAATACCTTGCATGGTCTTGCTCGCTTGAAGTAGTTGAGAATCCTCATGATTCCTCCTTCATCTCCCAAAGTTTTATGAACGGGTGCTGCGAGAACACCTTATCGTCGATATCGTAGTCCTCGCCGGAGATCTCGCGCGCCACGTCGTCCATGCCGACGAACTGCGTGGCCATGTACCGCTGCATCATGGTCGAGGCTCCCCACCTGAAGAATTTCTTCACCTCGAGCTCGGAGCAATACCTGCCTACCAGAGTGACCAAAGTGCGCCTTATCGAATGGAAACCGGTGCCGTCGATGTGCGGCACACCGGCGGCTTCCTCGATGGATAAATATATCCTGGTAACCATGTCCTCGCTGCGGCCCGGGAAAGGATACTCCCGGATCCACGGCACGAGCTCCTGCGGTATCTTATGCCATCGCTCCCGGCCATGCTTCAGGGTTTTAACCAGGAGTAACCCGCTGGCCAGATCGACATCGGCGAGCCGCGTGGCCGCCATCTCCCCGCGCCGGTGACCGTAGGTCGTGGACAGCGCCAGGAAGGCCGCCTCCTCCGCCGTGAGCTGGCCGGCGTGGGCGGCGGCGATAAACTTCTTGACTACCTCCGGGTGCAGCGCCGGGGCGTAAACTTCGCTCTCGCGGACCCGGGGCGTCTCGTTGCTGCGGAAAGGCCACTCGAGGCCGTTGGCCAGGAAGAAGCGGCGCAGCGTCCTAAACTTTAGGTTTATGCTGCTGTCGGCGTAGTCGCCATCCTTGAGGTACTTCATGTAGGCCATGA
>JBAZEO010000067.1:0-10735 GCA_041653935.1 Dehalococcoidia bacterium
GTTATCCGGCGTCTCGTTAAGCGTGATGGCGTGAAGGTCTTTGTGAAGTATGCTGAGATCAGGTCTGGGAAATACATTAAGACAGAAGAGGATGAATAATGTCGAGTCAGTTCAAGTGGTCTAACGATCAGATAGAACAGGTTGGTCAATTGAGGATGTCCGGGCTTCCGCTATTCAAGATAGCCGAGATAATGACGGAGCGAATGGGGCGGAAGATCACCTATGACGGAGTTGACGGGATATTGAAAAGGTCAGGGTTGAGGTTTACGCCCGTAGAAATGAACCCCGAGGTCAAGGTCTACAAGGAAATGACTATCCCGATGGACGACTATATTGTTTCATGCGATCATCACGCGCCCTACCATAGCGAGTTGTGGTGCAATAGACTGTTGGCCGTGGCGGAGAGGTTCAAGATAAGGAAGCATATCATAGCTGGCGACCTGTATGATTTCAACTTCGCGTCCAAGTTCCCGGCAGAGGAACGCAAGGACATCGACAAGGAGGGCGAGGATAGCAAGAGCATTCTTAATATCGTGGCCTACTTCGATAAGAACTACTTTATTCAGGGGAACCATGAGCGCAGGGCCGGGATATTCACGGAAGGGATGATCCGGGCGCGTCATATCTTCACGCTCTACGGGCAGGATGTATACGCCAAGAAGATCGTCTATAGCCTATATGACAGGATTTGGATAGAGGACAAGTATCTCATCATGCACCCGAAAAGCTATAGCCAGATCAGCACGGCTGTCGGGAAGCGCATGGCCGAGAAGTTCCACGCCCATATCCTGAATGCACACGGGCATTTCGTGGGCCTGACCTATGACAGAAGCGGGAAGTATATGTGCGTGGACTTAGGCGGGTTGTTTGATCCGGCGAAGATCGAGTATTGTTCGTTGAGGACATCGACTCACCCGGTTTGGAATCCGGGGTTTGCCATGATAAAGGGCGGTAAGTTCTTCCTGTTCCATCAGGAGAGCGATTGGAAGTTCTGGTTAGGGGGGAAGTGATGCGAGAGACTAAATTCCGAGGGTGGTGTCATGAAATGAGGATGATGTATTCTCCTGGGACGTTCTCTGTAGAGCAGTCTTCGAGGGGCGTCATGGAATTTGAAACCCTGCGCGGCAAACTACCAATGCCAGCTGAAAACGAACAGGAAGAATATCTTGAATTAGACCTCATGCAATACACGGGATTAAAGGACAAGAACGGCAAGGAGATTTACGAGGGGGACATTGTTAAATACCGATACGACTGGATTCATGAAGCATGGGAGGTCTATTGGGCCAATGATCGTTGGTGGCTTAGAAATGGTGATAGCGATACGTCGCGCGTTGGATGGAACGATGATTCTGAGACTGTTACGGAATATATAGATTGGGAAAAATCGGAATTAATCGGTAATGTATACGAGAACCCGGAGTTGCTTACTTCTTCAACAAAGTGAGTCCGGCCCACGCTCCGTTGCTAATCAGCGCGACTCCCTTCCAGAACTTTGTCTGACGCTCAAGGCTGGCGATCTTCTTGTCCTGTAGCCCTATCCCCTTCTCGCAGGATAGTCGTAGCCTTTCCTCGCGCTCGAACTTGGACTTGTATTCCAACTTAGCGGCTGTCTCAAAGTCGCGCTGTTTAGTGAGGTCAATGATTATGGCGTCCTTTTGCTTTCCCTGATCTTCGAGGATGCTAAACTTTTTGGCCCATGCGTTGTCGAGGTTGGTGAGCGCGGCCTGGGCCTCGATGGTGAAGGCTCCCCATCCTTGGCGGGCGGCGGTAAGGTCGGCCTCGGCTTTCTCCTTGGAGGCTTCGAGGCTGGAGATAACCGTGTAGGCAGAGTCTATGTGGCCCTGTAATTCCGCATTCTGCTTTTTGATGTCAGCGATTATCTTGTCTGAAATGGCGTGGTCGGCCTGGGTAACGGCAAGCTGTTCCTCGTATGCACCCTTCCACTTGGCGATCTGCTCATTCTTGGATGGTCTATCGCACACGACGTAGAACGCGAGTATCCCGCCGAGGAGTAGGATGATACCTATTAGCAGGACGGTTGGGATTTTACTTATCTTTACAGCCATTCGTTTTCTCCCTCTCTAAATTGATTTCCGATTCCTTATTGTCCCCGTAGGTCTTGAGTCCGAAAGCTACCATGATTACGGGGCCGATAAACCCATACAGTTCGATTACCGGGAAGTTAGGGAACAGCACCTTGGCGAAAGACCCGAGGACGCCTATGGCAAGGGCCTCTTGAATATAGACAAAGCGGGTCGAGTCTAACTGAGATTTGAATTTAGCCATTATCGCACTCCCTTTCGACTTGCCTGAGTTCACCCCATTGACGCATGACCTTGCGAACGTATTTGTTATTGCGGAGGTCGCCGTTCTCGTCGGGGTTCTTGAACCCGCCCCCGTTGTATCGGGCGAGTCCGACCTGTAGATTCGACAGCCAATAGAACTTGTCTCCGTATCGTTTCTCTGTTGCCTTGTCGATGTGCTTGCGGAGGAGTTTGGCGCAGAGCGTGATATTGATAAGCGGGTCTTTTAAGGACTCGGCTACCTTTGCCATATCGCCGCCTTCGGTCAGCCCTAACTCTACGGCTACCGGGAGCATGATCTGACACAGCCCGTATGACGCCGACACTAGGCGCGGATCATACTTGTTCCACTCGGGCTTGTCCTTGAGGTAGGAATCCCAAAACGCTGGCTCGAATCTATAGGCGTCCGGCCTTAGTGAGGATTCAATGATCGCCACAGATTTCAGGATAAGTTTCTTGATGCCGTATTTCTTCCCTGCCACGCAAAAGTGCGGGTCATATGCGTCTGTCCACGCCATTAGTCCCCCTCCTTGCCTATTGCATAGTATCCCTCGGGATGCTTCTTGACCAAGAACCCGTCCTTTTCAAGTTCGCGTTTGAGTTTTATGATCTTGTTTATGTCGTCGTCTATCTTATTGATCTTCTTGGCGAGAGCGCTCTTCTTGGACTCTATGGTGGAGTCGCTTGCCTTCCAATTGTCCTGATACCACTTCATAAAGTTATTCTTAGCGGCCTCTGACTCTGCCCTCTTGGAGCGCAGGGATTGTATCAGGACTCGCTCGGGATCGACGCTCCATGTCTTGATTCCTGTAACGAAGTTCTTTACTTCCTCGGGAAACTCGCTCTTGTATTGTAGGCGTCCCGTAGGCTGTTCGTTGTAGGCGTCGATGATCTTCTTGATCTGCGGCCCGGTAAAGATACCCGCCTTGATCTCGCCCTTGAGGAGTCCTGGGATCGACGGGATGGGGGAGGACGCCGGGAGGTAGAAGTGCTGTAGGAGGGCCTTGGCGCGGTCGTAGAACTCCGCGTATTCCGTGCCGTAGGCAGGGTCTTTCCCCTTCACGATGATCTGATAGGCGTCGATCCACGGGACGGACATGAAGTTGATCGAGTCGGCAAAGCTGTCTATGTCCCCGGCAAGCACGGCCTTGATGGGGCGCGTGATGTTCCCGAACGGCCAGAGATAGGACATATCGAACACCTTGAGTTTGTCGTCCTTCCCCCGGAAATAGAGGAACGAACCGCCGCGTCGGAATTGAGCGTAATGCTTTTCGAGTTCCGCTATCTTCTCGTCGTCAACGTCGGCCAGCTTCTTTGAAATGTCTGATACGATCTCGGGGATGGACATGATGGCGGCGAGTCGGAGCCAGCGTCCAATGCCTTTCGCCCTAGTCTTGGGGTTCTGGATTTCCTTGGAGGCTTGGACGGCCTGATTGCCGACGATCTTGCCAACGTTCCACGTAAACGAAACGAACGGCCCCATGACCGGATACTTGCGGAGGTATTCAACGGCTACCGGGAGTTTCCGATAGTCCGTATAGGCGCGGTTGATCTCCTCGATGTTTTCAGCATCGGACATCTTGAAATGTTCTTTGTTCTTATACCATGCGGCCACCCGATAAAGGGAGTCCTCGGCGTTATAAAACTCGCCAGCCTTATTGATGGGCCAGCGCACGATCTTCTCATACGCCTTTTCAGACCATGATGCAGGGTCGAGTCTGCTTATCTCCTCGAACATCCCCTTGACTTCATTCCCCCAATACTGATTGCCAATGACGTTGTTCTTGAGGAGGGACTTCCACTCGTCGCGCATGGAGCCTGACTTGTTGAGGTGGACTTTAAGAGACTTGGCATAGTAGGGGGCGTTAAGAGGATTGGCGATAGAGCATTGGCCCAGGACGGAGAAGGCCGGGTTCCCTAAGAAGTTCCGCATGTGCGTCGGGTATGATCCGATGGTATGCACCCACTTGAAAGGGTTGGTGAACAGTTTATTGAGCAGTTCTTCTATGTCTGATCGGTTGAACCCAACCTCGTTCTTGATGTATTGAGCAAGGACGGGCGAGACGTAAGCCCCCCGCAGTTTTCCGTATCCGTAATCGGATGGGAGTTGGCCCCGTTGCCAGCCGCGCTTAGCCGCCTCGGTAGCATCAGTAGTCCAGAGTTCCGGGAGGTAGTCGGAGATGAAGGACAGGAACTTGGCGTTGTAGGCCATCGTAGCCTGTTTGACTACCGTGTGTTGCATGAGCCACGCGGCCCTGTCGATCTCCCCGGCAAACGACTTCCACTCGTCGCTAAGTTCCTTGCGCCTCTTGAGGTTTTCCGTAGGGACGCGCTTCGTCCGTTTCTTCTTGAACGGGCGCAACCCCTCATCGTTCCTGCCATAGGCGAGTTCCGAGTTCATGAAACTCTCGGCCTCGTCATCGGTCATACCATATTCCCGCTTGAGCCAATCCTTATATCCCTGCTTGGCCTGGGGCGTAGGGTTCCAATGCTTGTCGTCGTAGAGGCGATACGCCTTAGTGAGATACTTCCCAAGGTTGTTTTCAAGCGCGGCCTCGGCCTGATCGGACAGGTTGCCGTAAGTCTTGATGAGTTCCGAAAGCCTGTCAACGCGGTCGCGCACGTTGAGCATGGCCTGTTTAATATCGTCGGGTAGCGCGGAAGCCTGGATGTCCTGTTGCCCGTTCCCGCTACGCTCGCCACGGAATAGACCGAGAACAAAGTCGTCTATCCCCGACACGGGGTTTGCGTCGATATACTTCTTGATCTTTCCAACGTCTATCGTGTTATCGAATATCTCAGCCACGCGCTCGCCTACCCGGATGTCGTTCTCCATGTCAACCTTGCTGTCGGCACCCTTGCGGGAGGAGAAGTATTTGCGGGTCAGCTTGGCAAGCCTGTCAAGGTCTTGGGAGGACGGGATCGGCCCGAGGTTCATCTGCTTCATGTGGCGTTTCATGACTTCGCGGATAGCCTCGGAGTCCTTGAGTTCACCTAACGCCTTACTGTAGATTTGAGATACGCGGCCCTCGCTTATCCCTAGCCGCTTGGCAAGTTCCTTGTGAGTCTCGGGGGTTGTGGGCGTGAGTTTGCCCTTGAGGATTTCGTATGTGCGGTCGTCGCCCCGCGCCGTTTCTCGCAGGATGTTATCGACCTTGACGGCCTCTTGCTCATCCCTGAACATAGACGATTCTCTGATGGGTTCGGCTGGCGGTTTGTTCTTGGGCCGTGATTCCTCTGCGAACACAGAGGCGTCCGCGCTAGGTTCAGCAGAGATCGCCCCTTCCTTCCCGGTCGGTTCCATTAACTGAGATTCGCGGACTGTGGTTTCCCTGACCTTTCGCGTCCTGAGTTCACCGCCAGAGAAACGTTTCTTAATGAAATTAACCCAATGCTCTAGGCGCGTGGGGTCGAGCGCGTTCTTTTCGATCTCGGTGGGATTGGTCTTATAATGCTCAATCGCATAGGTCTTTAATGCCTGTCGGTTGGCCTCGCGGGTAGGGGCGTCCTCGCCCATCCATGCCGATTTCGTGAGGCTGTCAACCGCCGTATTGATCTGTAGCATCTGAGGCTCGGTAAGCGCGGGCGCGACTTTGGCTTCGGGGGCTACGGGCTTTGGTTGAGCGAACAATTCACCTTCCGGCGGTTTGGGGGCGTCGTATCCATCTGACCGAAGCCATTGACGGTATTCCTCTTGGATCGCCGCCTTGTCCGGCCACTGATAGCCAGCCCCTTGAAACTCGCCTAGTTCTTCACCCTTTGGACCGAGCCGTTTCTGCGACTTGAATTGAGCAACCAATTGAGGGTCGAGGCTTTTGGTTTGCTGATAAGGCAATTTGCCCGTAGGGGTATAGCCACCCAACGGAGTTTGTGGCTGTGGGACGCTCTCAGGCTGTCCCGCTGGCATTGCAGGGGCATTCTGCGTGGGTTCCTTGGCCCTTACCTCTACGTCTATGGCCTCTTTCTCGGACTCGGTAAGCGGATTCTCCCGCCCCGACTCGCGTTTGATGATCTCCATGGCAACCTTTTCTTGGATGCCGGGGAGGTAGCTGACTGACCCCTCTATGTATTTGTTATCGGGAGTTGAGGCGGCTTGCATTTCCGCATCCGTCATGGTCGCGGGGGGCGTCTTGGGGGCTTCGGGGGAGGGGGTCGCCATTTCGATACGGATGGTCCCGTCCGGCTGTGGCTTGATGTCCACCGCCATGCGCGGCTGGATAACCGCCTGAGTCAGAGGGGAGCGCACCATCTCTGCCGTAGGCATGGGAGCCGTAGTCGTAGCCACTATGGGCGCAAGGGATTCTCCGGGAGAAACGGGCGATGGAGACAACTTGGACGGAGGCACGGCTTCGGCCGGAGGTGGTGCTTCCGGGCCACCGATTCCCGTAGGTTTCGGCTTGGGGATATTGGCTTGCCGTGCGCCAATCGCCCTCTTAACCTCAGTCTCTACGCTACCGGGAGGAATGTCCCTATTAAGCATTTGCTTCATAGCGGTCATTTGATCTTCGGGATAGCCTGCGGCAACGCCCTTCTCGTAAATCGTGTTAATCGTGTTCTTTAATATCTTGGGAGAGGTCAGCTTACCGGCGACCATAGCGATCCCCATGTCTGCCGCCATCTCTCCCGCCCCAACGAGAGTCCTAACTAATTCGGGAGCGTTTGGGGACATAAGTTCGGTCAGCGATCTTTGCGCCAACGGATCATATTTAGACTTATCCTTCAAGGACATGACGACGTTTTTGGCCTGTTGCAATCCTTCAAAGACAAGGGGCGTAAATATGTATCCTGCGGCTGGCATAAGGAGCATCGGCAATCTCGGGATTA
The DNA here is from genome assembly GCA_041653935.1 of Dehalococcoidia bacterium. Taxonomy (GTDB): domain Bacteria; phylum Chloroflexota; class Dehalococcoidia; order E44-bin15; family E44-bin15; genus JAYEHL01. Next base: position 7,131 of record JBAZEO010000067.1, read on the forward strand.
CGCGGTCCATCCAATAGTTGACCTTCGGATCAGCCGATATACCATATGCCTCTTTAGGCGCGGGGGGGGTCTTTAATCCAACGTCCTCCCAGGTTGTCCCGGTCTTGGCCCCTGCCGGAAGCGGGCCGATAGACGGTCTCGATAGCCCGCCCATTTCAGCGTCCGTCAGCGTAACCGGGACGGGCTTCTGCACCTGTGTCTGTGGCTGTGGCGGAGCCTCCTGTAATGCCGACATCTGCTCGTCCGTGAGGACGGGCGGGGCGGTCTGCGTTCCCGTTATTTGCTCAAGACCCATTGTGTCCCATCCCAAACGTAGGTAGCGTTGACTCCGTTGATTTGAACGGTTCTCCTTTCCCCGACTGTATGGGTGGGCGCGGCTTGCGCTGGCGCGGCAGGAGCCGACGGCGCAAGGGCTGTCTCTGCGGGCGGGGGCTGGACCCCTGTTTCGCCTATCCTCGATACGTTCTTGACGCTATTGACAAAATTAACCTGCGCCGGGGTCGGTGGCTTCCCGCCGATCACCTGTGCGCGAATCTCCCCGAGATACGTAAGGGCCTTGCCCTGATTCCCCGCCGACAACGGATTGAGCGTCTTGCCCGATGAGAACAAGGCGCGGATATTCCCGCTTACCGCCTCTCCTTGAACGCCCTGGTCTATCAGGAATTTCTCGGTATCGCTAATCATGTCGATGTATGCATTTCGCTGGTCCTTGGTCATGCCAGTTCCACCGCCGGACTCTGCATTGAACTTCTCTTTATCAAAATTCAATTTCTGTATATCAATCCCCTGCCGACCTCGCTCCAACCCTGCCGAGATTCCTGACCGCCTATTCTGTCCGGCCTCGCTTGTCCCTTTCTCTACGCCGCCCACCCCGCCGCCGATGAGGTTTGCCGCAACGTCATCCGGAGTTAGTTCCTTGCCCGTGGCAAGTTTGGATTGCGCCTGAATATAAGGCAACGCTTTCTTAAAGGCTGTCTCGTAATATCGCTTGGCCCCCTCGATGTCTCCCTGCACTTCGAGGTTCCGTGCCATTTTGAAATCTGCGTCCAGCCCCGTTTCGTTAGCGGCCTGTATCGTCCCTCGGGTGAATATCTCTTTCATGGTCATGCCGTGCTGTTCCGTCGCCCGCCGTTGGGCCGCAACGTCGGCCTCTGCCGAGCGTTCACGCATGAGCCTATCCATCTCCGAATAGTTCTCCATAGTGCGGTCTTGGGAAAGGTCGCCCAATTTCTTCTGCATGAGGAAATACTGCAACATCCTCATGGCATTATTCGTGTTCCCGAATTTTACCTTTAGGGCCATATCAGCCTCCTATATTACAGCGATCCCCCGAGCGATTGCAACATCTGTAAGAGTTGTGAGAGATTGACGCCCCCGCCACCCGAAGCGGCAGACGGAGCCATCCCCGCGATAGCCGCCATGGGGTTTGATCCACCAAGAGCCGTCGTCCCAAGGCTCTCCGTGGATGGCTTCTTGAATACGTCGCTCAGATAGAGCATCATCATCAGGCTCCCAAGGTCTATCCCCTCATTAGACTTTGCCGTAGTCGTGCTTTTGGTAACATTCGGCTTTCCGATCTGAGCCAAATACCCCGCTACATTCTGGCTAATTGGTCCCATCGTATCCTCCTTAACTCGCCGCTCCAAGCATTGACTGATAGAGGGCTAAGAGCATGGCAAGTGCGGAACTTGACTCGCCGCGCCTAGAACTATTGACGGCCTCGCGTAACTGCTCGTAGCCGAGGCCCGACCCGAACAACGACTGTGCCGCCGTTGACAGGTTTATCAAGTCCTCTTTCTTCTTGTTCTCGTTGGCGATCATGATGTCCCGCCCGAGGTTCGTAATGTCGTTCTCCGTGTTCCAGGCGTTCCGGTTGAGCATATTAGCCGCCGTCCCGGTTCCAAGCATTCCCTGTCCAGCCATAGTATCGGTAATGGCGTTCCCCGTAGCAGCCCCTGCCCCTCGCACGTTCTCGAACCCTTGTCCGAACATGGCGTCGATGGCTTCCTGAGAGTATCCTGGCGCGGTCCCAAGAAGTTCCTTTGATCTCCCGAGGAGCATGTTCATCAGTTCTTCCATCCCCGCCGGATACTGATAATCGCCTAACGTCCCCCCGCCCTTATTGGCTTTCCAATCCTCAATCGCCTTATTGCACTCGCACGTTCCCTTGGCCCCTGCTTTAACGGGGATGTCGCTTGCCGTCCAATTATTTGGATCACGCGCTATAAACGTGTAACCGGACGGGCAATTCCCGGTCATTGTCGCATAACCCCTTCCGCAAGCGCATCCCTCGTAAGTCTCGCCCGACCCTTCTGGACATCCCGTGGTCGTAGGCGTGGGCGTAGGGTTAGGCGTAGGGTTGGGGGTCGTGCTTTTGCATTTCTCCACGCAAGCCGTGTATCCGGCTTCGTCGTCCCGATAACGATTCGCGCATCCCTTGACGCACGTAGACTCCGGGTCCAGCGGGCCTGACGTTTGGCCGGAAGCCACGTCTGTCGCTCCGGACAAAGATGCCGTTGGAGACGTAGCATTCAGGGCGGTCGTCCCGGTGGACATATTGTATGCCCCCGTCATGATGGACGATAGATCAGCGTTTGTGTTCTTGCCAAGATAATAGGCCACGATCCACCCCCTTACTTAGCGGCCCGGTAGGTAGTAGATGAACTCCCTCCGCCCGTCGCCTTTTTGGTCTGATACTGCTTCATGATCTCGGGCCACTCCTGATCGAGCAGGGAGAAAATGTCCGTGTTCATCCCGCCTAGACCAAGGTTCTGTAGCCCCTTCGGGAACCCCGCCCCCTGTAATCTACTGAAGTTTCCGAGCAACGCCTTTGTGATGTAGGGGTCTAGCATACCGAGCATGGGCGACTGATAACCGGAGTCGGTTTCCGTGGTCGTGGTCTGTGTTTGCTCGTCCCCACCGCCCCCAAACAGGGACGGAAGGATGCTCGATAAAACCATCGCAATCGGTAAAAATGGGAACGCCATATTCGCCTCCTATTTCTTAATCAAGTGCTGTATAAAGCCGCTTACCAAGGCCATGACCACGGAGACGATAAGAGCCGTCGTTCCTCCGATCCCTGCGACCTTCCATTTTAGATTAGATATTTGAGCAGAGCAACCAGATATTTTTTTGTTTAATGCCTCAAGGTTGGCGTCGATGTCCTCTACCGCCCGTTGCATGTAGCCTTGAAATTGATCTGGATTCTGAATGAGATAGTCCTTATGGTGGTCGATCATGGTGGTTTGGCCCCTTTCTATTTGCACCGTTTCTTGCCGCCGAATACGCATAGCAGAAATCTCCAAATATCCGGTTTATTTTGAGAAAGCCAATTAACGCAATTGCACTTTACAGGCGTAGGCTCAGGAACAGGCTCGGGTTCCGGCACGGGAGCCGGGGGAACATAAACCACCTTGCCGTAGTTGTCGGGCCACTTCCCGAATACTTCTTTATGCGCCTTGCTGATAGCCTTGAACGTTTCCACAAGACAGTCAACGTCCGTAGTCTGAGGACAATGGAAGATATGGGCGTTATCTATACCCGCCGTTTTCCACAGATAAACTGCCATCCGATACATCGTGTCGGCAGACGGACGCGCCCCGTCC
>JBAZEO010000068.1:0-10649 GCA_041653935.1 Dehalococcoidia bacterium
GTTGACGAAATCAAGGCGAGGATTGCGATATGACCACCCTTCCCGACAAGGAATTGTTACGGCCCGATGAGGTGGCGGCATATTTAGGTGTGGACCGAAAGACCGTATATCTTTGGGTGCAGTTAGGGAAACTGGAAGCAGTAAAGTATGAGCGGCTTATTCGCATTCCCCGTGAAGCGGTGATAAAAAAAGGGGAACCCGCAGCGATAAGCCAAAAACTGTCACTTTAGTTTACTCTATACCATTGCAGTAAATCTATTTAATCTGTCACAATCCCATCAAAAGAGCAACTCCGTATTTTTGACAGAAACTTTCGGAAAGTGAGCGCGGCATGAGGTAAATGGGCCTTGTTTCGGTACTTGAAACGCTTAGATCCCGGATCAGTGCGGCATGGGCGGCGCTGGCTTCCGGGGTTTTTGCTTTATGGAAAGCCTTCGACATCAGGGACCTCCTCGTTTACGGCGGGCTTCTCTCTATCGGCTATGGCCTTTATCAGCTTTTCCCCTGGCTCGGCTGGACCGTGTTCGGCCTTATCTCCATGCTTCTCGGCCTGGGCTGGCTCTTTAGGGTGAGGAAATAATGGGCAGCATTGCGAATCTTGAAAAACGGATGGCGCTCGGGGCGATAGATGATAGCTACTATACCCCAGGAGGGTACTTTTACGGCGGCGTCGGCCCACAAACGAAATCCGGGGCCGCAGTCTCCGAATTCAGCGCCATGCAGCTCTCGGTCGTCTGGGCGTGCAGAAAGATGCTATCAGAAGACTCCGCCTCTCTCCCCCTTGACCTTTTCAGGCGGCGCAAGAGCGGACCCGGCAGAGATAAAGCCTATGCCGATGATCGTTATTATCTCCTCCACAGTCAACCGAATCCCGAAATGAGCGCGATGGTTTTCCGGGAGGCTTACGCGGCGCACCTTGTATCCTGGGGGAACGCGTATGCGGAGAAGGAAACGGCGGGCGGAAGGATCAACAGGCTCCTCGCCCTCTGGCCGATCACACCGAACCGCGTCACCGTCAAACGGGATGAAAAGAAAAGGCTGATCTACCAGGTGAGCATGGCCGGAACCAGTCTTCCAAGCGTGGTCTTGACGAAAGAAAAGGTGCTCCATACCCCCGGCCTGAGCTGGAACGGCCTGATTGGATACTCGCCTATCGCGGCGGCGCGGGAAGCTATCGGCCTTGGCATGGCCCTGGAGGAGTTCGGGGAGCGGTATTTCGGGGAAGGTCTCCATCCGGGCGCGGTTATAACCCACGAAAACCCAATCAAAGACATTGCGAATACCAGACAGGCATTTAATGAAGTCTACGGCAGCCTGGGGAAGGCTCACCGGCTGATGCTCCTCGAAGCCGGAATGAAATTCGAGAAGGTCGGCATTCCGCCCGAAGATTCTCAATTTCTCGAAACCCGCAAGTTTCAAAACATCGAAATCGGCACCCGGATCTACCGTTTCCCGCCCCAGATGTACGGGGAATTCGACAAATCCTCTACCTATGCCAGCGCGGAGCAGTTTGATCTTGATTACACGACCAAAACCCTCCGTCCCTGGCTCGTGAGACTTGAACAATCCTACAATATGTCCCTTTTGGACCCATCAGAGCGGGGGGAATACTTTTTCGAGCATAACATGGAAGGTCTTAATCGGGGCGATATCAAAACCCGGTATGAGGCTTATGTCTATGGCAAGCGCAACGGCTTCCTGAATGCGGACGAGATCCGGGAAAAGGAAAACATGAATCCAATCCCGGACGGCAAGGGGCAGGAATACATCGTGGAAAAGAACATGATCGGGGTGGGCGACCTGGGGAAAGACCTGAACGGAGCGGGAAATGCAGCCCAGGTATGAAAAAGCCATTCCGCCGAAGAATTATGAAACACGGAAAGGAAAGAAGAAAGAGCCGGAAGACGGCAAAGGGGGCAAGCCATGCCGGAAAAAGAAATAAGAAGTTTCCCGATTGAACTCAGGAAAGACGGCGAGGGCGTGAAGCTCGCCGGGATGCCTATCGTTTACGGGAAAAAGTCGGAAGATATGGGATTTATCGAATACATCGATGCCGGGGCCGCTAAAAAGGCGCTCAAAAAGTCCGATGTTCGCGCTCTGTACGGCCACAATAGCGACACCCTTCTCCCTATCGGCCGGCAGTCGGCCAAAACTCTCAGGCTGAAAGAGATAGACGGTGGCGTTGACGCTGAAATCGATCCCCCGAAACGGAATCCCTTTGTTGACGCCCTTATTGAATCCATCGAACGCGGGGATATCCGTGAAATGTCGTTCGGGTTTTCAGTTGCAAAGGATGAATGGACCTATCCCAAAAACAACAAAGATCCGGTTGTGAGGCACATTATCGAATTCGAGCAGATCTACGACATCAGCTATGTCGCCTTCGCGGCTTATAACGACACCTCCGTTGCACTCCGGAAAATGGAAGAGGGAAGAAAAAACATCCCGCCTGAAGGCGGTGAAAATATAGCGGACCCGGCGATCATGAACGGCCTCTATCGGGCAAGACATGAACAAATGAGATTAAAAATCAACGAACAGCAGGAGGTAAGAAAATGAATCCCTATCAAAAGCGCATGAAGGATGCCCTTGATAAGATGGAGGCTATTCTAGCAAAGGCCGAAGGCGAAAAAAGGGCAATGACCGCGGAGGAACTGACCGAGCGGGAATCACTAATGGCGGCATACAAGGCGGCAGATGCCGAATGGAAGTCAGTTGAGGCCGAAAAGGAACTCCGCCGGCAAGCATACGGAGAAGGGTCCGGCGCCCTAACCATCGAAGGCGATCCGGCCCACCCCATCACCGGACCCGATCAGCCGATTTATCGGGGATCACCGGCGACCATGCTGGGCGAACAGCTCATGGACATCCGGACGATCTACGATCCGACGCATTTCAGCAATGTGGAGATCCAGGCGGCTCGGTCGCGGGTGGAGCAGTCGCAAAAGCGGAGTTACGAAAAGTTGGCGAAGCAGCTTGAAAAGGAAGGTCGTGCCGCAACTTCCGGCGGAATGACCGTAGCTGCACCAAACGAGGGCGGGATTTTCCTCCAGGGCGAGACATCGGTTGAACTCATGACCAATGGGTTCAATAACTCGGAAATTCTTCCCCGGACGGCCAAGCGGACTCTCACGGCGACGCAGTACGTGAAAATCATCGGGATCGATGAGAAATCAAGGGTGGCCGGTTCTCGCGGCGGCGGAATCCGGGTTTATACCAACAAGGAACTCGGGGAATACACGTCAAGCAAAACCAAGTTCAAGGAAATCAAGGTCGAACCTCAGAAGTTGACCGGACTTTTCCCCGCGACGGATGAGATGTTAAACAACGTAACCTTCCTCGGGCAAGAGGTGCGGCAGCTCTTCGGTGAGGAGTTCGCCTTCAAGTGCCAGGATCTTGTTGTCCGTGGTACAGGCGCGGGCGAAGCCATGGGAATTCTCAACGCCGATTGTCTCGTGACGGTCGCAAAAGAAACCAATCAGGCGGCGAAGACCATCAAAACCCAGAACCTTTCAAAGATGTGGTCACGGTTCACCGGGCGCAGACAAAATGCGGTATGGCTCATCAATCGCGACTGCAACCCGGAACTGGACGCTCTTTCGATCACAGCCGGGACCGCAGCCCTTGAACCGCGTTTTGTCACCTACGACGCCCAGGGAATCCTGAGAATCAAGGGCGCACCTGTAATTGAAATCGAGCAGTGCGAAACCCTCGGGACCGTCGGTGACATCATCCTGGCCGATTGGAGTCAGTATGTTTGCGCCGACAAGGGAGACATCCAGGAGGCCATGAGCATCCATGTCGATTTCGTTTATGGGCAGCAACTTTTCCGCTTCACCTATTATTTCGACGGTCAACCCCGGTGGTCTTCGGCAATCACGCCGTATAAGGGACAGAACACGCTTTCCCCCATGGTCGTTCTGGCGAGCAGGGCCTAACCTATAACCCAAGGCCGGGGAAACCCGGAGAGATAAGGAGGACAAAACCATGCAAGGATTCATGAAAGACTTTGTGGTGGTGCCGCTGACCTGGCCGGATGCCGACCAGACGAGCACCATTTCATCGGACATCATCAGCCTGAAAAATTATAGGCACGTTGACTTTGTAATCAAGGTGGGGACGGCAATCGGAAAGGCTGCGGCGGTGACGCTCAACAAGAGCGCAGCGGTGGCGGCGGCCACGGTCGCCCTGGCCTTCACCCGGTATTACAGTACGGGCTTCCGGCTGAAATACACCACACCGTCCGTGAGCACTCCGGCGGCGAAAGACGAAACCATTTTGGGCGGCAGCGGCTCGGGCAGGGGAACGATCTACCTGGACACCGGAACGGAACTGATCTGCCATAGTTACAATGAGACGACCTTCGTTGATGGCGAAACCGTGACCTGCTCCGGCGGGAAAACCGTAGTCGCGAGTGGTATCCAGATCGATGAGGACATCATGATCCCCCGGACGGCGGCTAGTAATACCTTCGATCTCGCGGCGGTGGCGAAAAAGCAGTACATCATCCCGATTGACGCTGCGGATCTCCTCGACGGGTATGACTGTGCTCAGGTGGAAATCGCTGACTGCGATACGGCGACTTACATCACCATCGATGCCATTCTCAGCTCTCCCCATTACATGGATGAGATCGCGAAAACGGCATTGTACGACTAACCCGAATGGGCGGCGCTTGTAAGGGCCGCCTTGTTAAAAGGAGGATTTACCATGAAGAAGCTGCTTTTGATCGCCGCCCTCATAGTGGCGTTGTTTGTCCCTTTTCCGGGATGGGCGGCAGAGCTGAACAATATCACCAGCGCCGGGGTTGACGGGAACCTTGTCTTTTATGACAAGTCCGGGAACGCGATCATGACCCTGGACGCGGCGAACAGAAAACTGTCTTTCCCGTCCGGGAGTCTCTTGGAAACTCTCGGCACGACCATCACGCTCCGGAACGTCTCTTATACGCTTCCGGCGAATAATGGCGATGCCTCTCAGTACCTTCAGACGGACGGGAGCGGCGTTCTGTCCTGGGCGGCCGGGAGCGCGTCAACAACGGCCTGGGATGACATCGGCGATCCGGATGCGGATGGAACCGTAGCATTCGGGAACACCAAACAGACCATTTCGAGCACCTTGAACGCTGCGGGCGCGGTCGTCACCATAACAAACACGACAGCGGACCTGGGGGCGGATGTCAGTTTCATCGATCTTAAATACACTGATGACGGCGACTCTAACGGGTATTTCATCCGGGCCTATGACAATGCCGGGGCCGCCCTGAAGTTTTCCGTCGGGCCGGATGGGGCGGTCACGATTGCCGGAACCGCTGAGGGGACGGACGCGCTCACGATCACGGGCGGGGACATTACACTTACCGACGGCGACCTCACGCTTTCAAGCGGCGATCTGTCTGTCACCGGAAACTTTACTCTCACCGGATCATTTTATCAGAGCGCAATCGCGGCGGCGGCGGCAGGCAATGTCAATTTGACCGTTGACGCAGCGGGGAACGGAACCATCACCATCGGCGGGACTTCGACCGGGAATACGATCTTTCCGGGGGTTGCGGTTTTCAACGGCAATGTCGATATCGGCAACGCGGCGACCGACACACTTTCAATCACTTCGATCATCGATTCCAATGTCACCCTGGATGATGGGGCTACGGACTCCCCGTCTTTCATTCTCAAAGATGCTACGGACGAAACCGCCACCTTCGTCAAAAAGGACGGCGCGAATCTCCAACTCACGACTACGGCGACGGAAGGGCTCCAGGTGATAACCGGGAACCTCTGGGTAGGCAATGGTTCACCAGGAACGGCGGCCATGGACGGGGAAGATTTTTATGTCAATGGCGATTCCGAATTTGACGGCTCGGTCCAACTTGACGGGGCGGTGACTTTTGCGGGGACGGTAGCAGTCAACGGCGCTCCTACCATTACAAATGTCGAGGCGTCCTACACCACAAACGCCGATGATCAATTCGCCTTTGCCCGGAACCAGGGGACCACGACAAAGCCTCTGGTAGCCATTACCACGAGCGCGGCGGCTGACGATGCGGCGGCCCTGGCAGTTACCAGCGGGGCGACCGGGGCAGTGGATGCGGCGACAATCAGCAACGCGGGAACAGCAGCGGGCCTGCATGTTACCAGCACAGCGGCGGGGGGAGTAGGGATCGACATTGACGTTGCCAACTCTGCGACCGGGCGGGTCTTTTATGCCGATCTCGGGCCGTGGCTCGGAACAGCCGATCAAGGGGCGCTTGAACTTGTCTCCGATTCAGCGGCCACCATTGCAGCGGGGCAACTCCTCAGACTCAATCAGCAGGGCAGCGGCCAACACGCGGCGGCCATTGACGGATCGGTTGTCTATGTCGCCGATGCGGCGACGGCTCCGGGTGCGGGAACTTCTTACGCCGTGAAAATTGCCCCGACGAATATCGCATCACTTCATGCCACCACGGCGGCGCAGTTTGATACCACTGTTACGGCAACGGGCCTGATCACGGCCAACGGCGGAATGGCGATCAATGAGGACGTCGCCGTCACGTTTGACGCTCATGATGAAGAGATTGTCGTTGATGCTTCCGACACGGATTATGCGGCGGCATCCGCAGTTATGCAAATCAAAGGATCGGCAGGCGCAGGACAGACAAACTCTTCTTATCTCCTCGCCCTGGATCGCAACGCGCACGGGGATGGACAGGATAATTTCATCATCATGCGCGACAACGCCTATGCTGACACTCAGTTCAAGGTGGATTCAGGCGGTGCGACAACGATAGCCGGGCTTCTGACGGCTTCCGGCGGCGCGACGGTAACCGGCGCGACAAATCTGACGGCAGCGGTTCTTTCCGGGGCCTCTCCGCTTCTTTTGGACGGCAACACGGCGGACGGGACGAACAGACTCACCATCGCATTGGCTGATCCAACGGCAGCCCGAACGCTGACCCTTCCCGACGCGACCGGGACGGCGAACCTGAATTGCACAGCCACGCATGACTACGCGGGCGCGGCGGCTGACTGGACACTCTCCGTCGCGGAAATGCAGTGCGGATTTATCACCGTTACGAATGCGAACGGGGCCGTCAACGCCTATGTCCCCACGGCCATTCCGGGAAAAACGTACACGGTGAACAACGGCTCGGGACAGGTATTGACCTTCAAGGTCACTGGTCAGACCGGCGGGACAATCGCGAACGGCAAATGGGCTTTTTACACGACCCTCGCGGCTGACGTGGTGGAAGTTTATGAGTTGCCTTAAACCCTTCTCGGCGGGGAGGTTTGTTTCCCTCCGGCCTCCTCGCCCCCTCTCTAACATGAGGATCGAAACATGAAACTGATTGACACATCCCAAAACTGGATCGGCCTGTCAACCGATACAAAACCCACCGCCCCCGCCCCCGGATCCTCGTTTTTCGAGGGGGATTACTTCTGGGAGTGGGTTTACAACGGTTTCGCCTGGGTGCCGAGAAAGATCCTGATTGAGGGAATAACCGCTCAATATAAACAGATCTCCCTTAACCAGGCCGCAAATACCTATGACGTCATGACCGCCACGACGCAAAACCTTTTCATCGATGCGATCATTATCCATGTCCCCGACAACCTCTCGGCGGTAGAAACCTTCACCGGGATTTCCGTACAGACCGATGATGCCAGCGTGATTGAAATCCTCTCGGCGGCTGCGGGGGCGAAGGCGAAACTAACCGGGAATTTCTATCACGTCTATCGGGGGCCGAAGATCTCAGCATCAACGAAAAAGATCCAGCTCACCATCGGCGGGGCGACTGCGGGCGCAGGCAAGGTGGCCGATATCACCGTTCTCTGGCGGCCCGTGGTTGCGGGCGGTTACTACCTGAATGCCTAAACCAGCAGGGCGGAGGGCCGCGTCGTTGCAGCGACGCCCTGAAGGGTAACAGGAGAGGCCCACCACCCCGGAAAGTTGATATCACAAAAAAGGGGGACCGGCAATGATGGAACTCGGAAGCGGAATAGCAATAGCGGGCCTGTGCGTATCCGGGGGAGCTGTGGCGATCACGGCCATCAGAACCTTTGCCAGCCGCACCATCGTTGGCGGCGTTGATGGCGTAAACGGAAGAGACGGGAGAAACGGAACCGATGGACACAATGGCCGTGATTCCATCAGTTTCCCTTGCAGAGAACATTCGGGGATTGTCGCGTCTCTGGGCGGAATCAAGGAGAGCCAGGAAAGACAAGAGAAGTGGATGCAGGACATATCAAAGGACGTGAGGCGGATCTTAGAGAAATGATCGACTACATCAAAAGGTGCTGGAAGGTTGTGGCTACGATTAGCGGGGCGCTGGCGATCATTGTCGCCCTGTCAACCTTTTACGCAAGTCTTGCCACGAGCGAGGATCTTGCCCAGGTCCGGGCCGAGACAAAGGCGGCGATATCAGAGTTTAAGAAGTCAATGGACCTGGACAGGGATATGGCCAGGCTGAATCAGGTGAACGACGCGATCTTGCAGGCAAGGTTACTGTTGAAAAGCCATCCGAACGACAAGGATCTGATCGAAACGCTCAATGCGCTGAAACAGGACAAGGTCAAGCTTCAGGAAAGGATTGATAAGCGGTGAACCTCGATCTGCTCCGGGAAATGCTGAAACGTCATGAAGGATTGCGGTTGAAACCGTACCCTTGCAGCGCGGATGTCTTGACCATCGGCTATGGCTGGAATCTGTCAAACATCCTACCCGAAGACATTGCATCATATTTGAGGGTGACGGGCGAAATCACGAGAACAATGGCCGAGAGGCTTTTGAACATCTCCATCGAAACGGCGACCCGGCAATGCTGGTCGATCTTCCCTCGGTTCGGGGGATTTACGGAAAAAAGGCAAATGGCCTTGATAGACTTCGTTTTCAATGTCGGCGCAGGGGGGACACTGAAATTCAAGAAGGCTCTTGCGGCGATAGAGACCGGCGATTGGGAAAAGGCCGCCGATGAGTTCCAGGATTCAAAATGGTTCAAACAGGTGGGCGATAGAGGCCCGGAAATAGTGAATATGATTCGAGAAGGATGAAAGGAGAAATATCATGGAAGAGTTACTGAAAGAGATCAGCGCGAAACTGGACGCGATCAAGGGGTTTCTGGTGCTCGCTGCGACACCCGCACCGATTGAGGAAAAGATTATTTCCACACCGTTCGGGATGTATCGGGTCAACAAGGAGGGTAAGAAAGAGAAGGTCGAGCTGGTCGATGGGAAATGGGTAGTTGTAGCGCCGGAGTCCGGCATGACAACGCCAGCGACGGAATATCTCCCGGCGTATAACCTGTATCCGTGGCCGGGAGTGGAATATACCGGCCCTGCATCGTGCCCCGTGGGACAGCATATCGAGTATGATTATAACAACAATACGCGGGTCTGCTTGAACAACTGCGGCCCCATAGGAACCAAATGAAGGGCACAATAGCCAAGCTGAAAGAACAGGCCCGAAAAGATAGGCGGCAGAGGCGCAAGAGGAAAAAGAAGTGAAGCGCGACAAGGCCCTATATTTCCGGCGTGGGTACAAATATCAGACTACGCGGGATTATCATATTAATGTCGGGGCGATTGCCGATCAGCCGGTCATGGCTCGGTTTATAACTCTGACCACGGCGGGAGAAATGACAATCCATTCCGGTTATGCCTGGGACGGAGCATCGGGGCCGACATGGGATTCCAAGAACAGCATGATCGGAAGTCTTGTGCATGATGCGCTTTATCAATTAATCCGCCTGGGCCTGATCGATGCGAAGTACAAGGAATACGCCGATCAACTCCTGCATGATCTCTGCACAGAGGACGGGATGTTTTCATGGCGGGCCGATTTTTGGAAATGGGCGGTCCTGACTTTCGGGGCGGGATCATGCAGGCCCAGCGCGGAACCGAAAGAGGAGGTTGCACCTTGAAAATTAGCCTATACACCGCCCCGGTTTTGGAACCCATTAGCAGGGCCGAACTATTAACCCATTTACGCCTTGATTCGGGCACCTTCGATTCCAACCTCACCCTGACACAGTCCCTGGCCTATGGATCGCACGCCGTCCAGGACAATTACACGGTCCACGTCGGAACAGGAATTTCCGTGATCGGGAAACAGGCCGATGTCATCGTGCACCACGGAACGAACGGGGCGACCGGGACCGTTGACACCCGGATTGAGGAATCTGATCAACTGGCCACAGGATACACGGCATGGACCGGAGGGGCATTCATCCAGGTCACGACGGCAAACGACAACGCGGATTATAAAAAGCAGTACACCGGCACAAAGCAGTACATCCGCACAGCCTCAAAAGTGCTCCTGGCCGCGTGTGAGTTCGGAACGTCGATCCTCGTCAATTCTGCTGTCACGGCGGAGGATGATGATCTGACGGACCTGATCACGGATGGCCGGGTAGCGGTGGAGAATATTTGCCGCCGCGCCCTCCTCTCGCAAACATGGGATTACTACCTGGATGCCTGGCCGGCAGAGGATTTCACAAAGCTCCCCTTCGGCAATCTTCAGAGCGCGGGCCTTGCGGTCTCATGGAAGGATACCGACGGGACCGAAACGACGCTCACCTTGACAACCGACTATTTGATTGAAGCTAATGGTGAAGGGATAGGAAAAATAGTTTTGCCCTACGGCGGGACATGGCCGACAGGCAGTCTCTATCC
>JBAZEO010000069.1:0-10648 GCA_041653935.1 Dehalococcoidia bacterium
CGTCGTTCCTGACGAAGACGGCTGTATCTCCCTCGCTCTCGAAGATCGGAGGACGGCCCTCAAGGCCGGGGAGTTTCTGAAAGAGAAGCTGCCCAGCCGGATCGTCCGGCCCGAGGTCGGGCGGGTTGCAGCAGAGGACAAGCTGCTGAGGTGCCGGATGCCAAACTCCGTCATCATCCTGCATCTCGACGCCCGGGCGTCGCCCGATGTTCATGTAGAGCTTCGTGATGACCTCAACCGGGTTCGACGCTTGGTTGTATTCGTCGATCAGGATGAAGTCGGTCTGGAGACCGTACTGCTTGCCTTCTATCGCCTTGCCCTTCGGGAGAGGCTTGAACCTGATCTCGCTGATTCCGCCGTACTTATTGGTCAGTTGGACGTAGGCGCCGTGCGTCGAGTCCTCGCGGGCCTCGGTGTATTTCAGGCCGACCTCATCCCCCCACTGCTGCAAGACCCCGAGTGACTTCCCGTCACTCGTGCGCTCGATTGTGTTCAGGGTTTCCCAAGCGCCGCCCGCCTTGCCGGTGAACTTCTCAATGACGTAGATGACGGCCAGCGAGTTCGTGCAAAGGTAGCAGTGCCTCACGAGCTTGTGGAGGGCCCCGGTCGTCTTTCCAGACCCCTTCGGTCCGTCAACCTCAACGATCCTTCGGTTGTCCCGATAGGCCGCAAGCTGGGATTTGCTGAGTTCAGGCTCCCACGGAACCGCCGGGCTTCCGGCGTTTCTTTGATCGTCTATCTCCCGGCGCTGGTCGGCAATCCCCTGCGCCATTCGGATGGCTAATTCTTGTCTTGATCTTTTGGACATTCGCGGGAGAAGTCGATTTCACCGGTTTCCGTGAGCCCGACGGAGAACATCGGGATTCTATGACCGTGCCGGTACTCCATGAACCGGGCCTTCGTGGCAAAATAGTCGGCAATCCGCCTCTCCGCCACCAGAGAATTGTCCGGGTAGTGCGAGCGGAGAAGCCTTGGGAACTTCTTTGAGTTCTCCGCGACGAGAGGCGCCATTGAAAAAAGGTCGATCATCCTCCGATTGGAAAACATGCCTGTGCTGCGGATGACGGCGAAGAGGGCTATCACTCCGTGGTTTCTGGAGGCCGCCTTGAACTTGGAACACCAGACGAGTTCTCCGGGCGTGTAGTTGGGCGCGAAAACGTCTGAAACGGCCTGTGCGGCCATTGAGATGATGGAGCACTCCTCTGCCGTGGGACGGGCCGACGAGCCCTCCATATCCCGTCCCAGGCTCGCCAGAGGGCTATAGGAATTGGGATCGACATACAGGCGATGGCCGACCCGAATCGTCGTCAGCTCTCCGCGATCCATCATCTTGCGGAGCCTGAGCATCTTGATGCCGAGTTTCTGGGACGCCTGAGTCACCGGGATGAATCCCCCGGCCACGGGTCCGTTGAAAATTGAGCCTTCCGGTTTCACTCCCATCCCTCCTTCGAGTTTTCTCCACCGCTTCTTGCCCAACACTTCTCCCCCGGCTTGTTCGCCGACACCTTGAACGGCATGTAACACCCGCAACCCAAGTATTCCCCGTCGTAGATGTTTCGGCACCGGCGAAGTTTCGGGTCGAATACCGGGCACCGGACGCAGATTCGGTATCTGGCCTTGGCGATTTCGGGCGGCAGCCGTCCGTTGATGATCGCAGAGAGACCGGTGATCGCCAAGCGGGCGATTCCGATCGGCCCGACCCTCTCGGCCCAAAGCACGCGAATCCATTCAATGATTCTTCCTGCTCTGTATCCCCGGATTTTCATGAGATGCGGAAGTAGTCCTTGATTACCTTGATCGCCGCGTCGCAGCCGTTGCAAACCTCAACCCGATACCCGTGGTTCCGCAGCTTCTCGATCCACTCCTGCTGGGGTTCGGACGCTCCGGCCCCGCCATTCCGGCGCTTCATCTCGATGTAGAGGCCGTGGTATCCGAACTTCGGGGCGGCGATCATGACATCGGGAACCCCGGCCTTTACTCCCTCGGCTTTCAGCATCGCCCCGGTGACGGCGTTTCTCGCTCCCCCGTTCGGGATGGCAAAGGCCATGTCAAATCCGTCATGAACATGAACTTGTGCGTCGATCCATTTCATCAGCGCCGCCTGCTCGGCGTGCTCCTTCGGTATCGGAATCCTGGGTTTCTTCATCGCTTACGCTGAAAATATGGCGAGAATGAGAAAAATCAACTTGTTTCCATGTGGGAATATGTTAGATTCTAATAGTTCGGACGATCTTTGACATAGGTTGTGGCGGCAATCGGGCCGCAAACTGCCACGGATTTGTTGAGCGCGATCACGCGATCCTGATTCGTGGCATGTTACTTTTCTGGCTGGCGCATGAATAGAATCACACGCTATTCATGATGTTGATTCGCTTTGAGTTGCGAACGCATCATGATGAAATGTGAATAGAATGTGAATACTTTGCGACGGCTAAAACATTTCGGGGCCAAATAGACATGGGTGCGTGTATTCGCTGCCGAGCAATCGGACGTGGAGTCTTCGATCCCGAATGGTGACGGTCCCGGATTCATCTTAACCCGTAAAGCGCACGACGGTGCGAGTACCAGCCTTGATGACGGTCGAGGAACTGGCGGGGGACATTTCGGATTCCAAGTAACCCAGGGAAGGCGGCCAGTAAAATGGTGACACGGAGAATGCGAATCACTCCTGACATTAAACGCATAACGAGCCTTGCCAGTGGTGACTCTGGCAGATGGAGAAATCCATTTCGACGTGGCGGCGGACGGAATCCGAATAATTTCGACCGGTAGCTCAATTGGTAGAGTCTTGGAAAAAATCCGAGTGTTGCGGGTTCGAGTCCCGTCCGGTCGTTCACTTTGGGCATAGCTCAACGGTAGAGCATCGGCTTGTGGAGCCGTGGATGTGGGTTCGATTCCCGCTGCCCAACCACTCTGTACTCGGCAGCACGGAAGGACGTGCGGGAAGGGCGGGAACAAGCGCCCAGAGGTGAAATGATGGAAGTTCCGGGCATGGTGACACAATCAGCGCGAATGCGCCAGCATACCGAGAAGAGGAGACATGCCACAGCGGGTATCAAGCCCCGCCCGGGTGCAGACAATTTCAAACAAACACACATAATGAAAACAATTTCGAGCGATAGTTTAGGTGGAAAGAACGGGGCAGCAAGAGCCACAGGCGCACGTTCGAGTCGTGCTCGCTCGACCATGTTCAAGAAGTTGCAGCGGCTGGATCGGAAGATCAGCAAGCTGGATTACCAGCTCAACAGGGCCGGGGGACAGCCGTATTTGTTCCGTATTTTTTACCCGAATCTCAACTACGACAAGGTGCGCCAGAAGCGCGCCGAACTGGACCAGAAGCGCCGAGATATTCGGCTCCAGCGCAAGGCGCATTCAGGTCTTTCAATTCCTCAGTGAGATTGTTGTGCTAACCGAACCGTGGTCCCGGGTCGATACGGGACAAACAATTTGACCGAGCGGCACGAAAGTGTGATGATTGGTAATGCCGGATACGCGACACATGGTCCGTGCAGCGTCCTGATTCCGGTCGCTTGGTCAATCCCTTTCATGCGATACAAACCGTCACGAAGACCGCAAGTAATCTACGAGCTACCCGCTGGTGACGGGCGGGAGGCGCAGAACCAAAATTACAATCCTCCAATCCGGACGCTTCCGGAATGTTGGGATTGGGGTTAACTGGCGCGGCTTGCCGCCGCTGAACGTCACGTACATTTTTGGTAGTAAGCCCGCAAACGAAGCGCCACAACCTTAGGAGAGTGAAAAATCGTGACAGCCGGGAGAGACCGGCACCAATTTGGTTAACGAATCCGTGGCCCCGGGATGATACGGGGCGCTTTTTATGGGCTCGTTCCGAACGTTCAAGACGCATCCGACATTTCCGGCCTGCCGAGAGGTCGCTGGAGCCAGGTTTAGCCACAGAGGATTTGACGCCCTACGCCGTGGAATGGCCCCGTGGTTCATGTTGAGCGACCGGGACAGGGAACTGCGGATTCCCGGCGAGCTGCACCACGTCGAACGGAAGAGCGGGCGGTTCTGGATGATGGAGCTGCGAATGTTCTACGTGAGCACGACCCCAACAACGCGCTTGCTGGACGAGCTGCGCGATGCCATGAATGAGCCTGACAAGGAGGCTGTATGGCAAAAGGAGCAAAGAACGTAATCAGCGGGTCCGGGAAGGCGTGGCGGGTGAAGAACTTCAAGGGAACCTACCCGTCGAAGAAGAAGGCGATGGCCGGGTTGGCCGCGTACCACGTCAAGGAGAACAAGAAGAATGGGCGCTGACGGGATTCCCGATCTTCTGCTGGCCGTGTTTCCCGTGGAGGCTCGGTGGGATCGTTTCTGTACGTACTGAACGCCTGTTTGTACCAGAGAACGGGGAGGTACCAGAAGGTACCGGAAACTTCTGGAGAGTTCTCTGGGGACATCTGGAGAGATTTCTGAGGGCCGGTGGGGGCCGGATCAACCGGAGGTTCGCCCCCCTACCCCCATCGAAATGAGAGCAGGGAGTGAGATGAACTGAGTCCCGTATGGGTTCCGTTTTCTCCATCGGTGCGCCTTTAACCCGCAGGCATGGTCCACGTTGAACGGGGATGTATTATGCGCGCCCGCCCGCTTCCGGCTGCCAAGAGTTGGACTTATGCGTTTCACGGGCCCCATTTGAAGGGCGGTAATCTCCGCCCTGCCTAAATGAATCGTTGATCGTTCTCTTGCCCTTTGTCATCGGGGTCCAACACCCCATCCACCCTATCCGGTATGGAGGCAAGCCCGGGATTGTTATCACCCCACCCTTTGGGGGTTTCTGACGTTTCAGGGCCAACTGGCGCTGTCGTGTCGCATGCTGTCAACATAGCACAGAAATCTTGTAATGCAACAAAAAGCCCGGGCTTTTTTAGGGCCCGGACTAAATGTATGCTACACGACTTAACGCCGTCCGGATTTCTCCCGGATCAACGAGATCAACATGATACAGAACAGGGAGTTCGTCAACGCGGAATGCCAGATTTTCTGCTCACGGGAAAAATAATACGCATCACGCTGCTAACGAACAAAATGCGCATTCATGAAAACTTTTCCTTGTTTTTCATGATAGTTCACAATACCGTATTGACGATGAACGACACCTGCGGCACGACCGAATCGGTCCTTATGCGCAAAAAGAAGGGTAAGGGCAAGGGGAAGGGCTGTTAAGGCCCACCTTTGGCCCCACGTCAACGCCGGAGGCAGAGCCTCTGCTTCCGGCGTTTTGCGCACTCCGGGTGTTCAGTCCGAAAACAACCAACACACTGATGAGCAACAGACCGATAACCGACACATGGTTCCTCGCGCGGGCAAAGCTGCGCGACGGGAAGAAGTTTTACGGGGCCTACCCCGGCGGGTTCCTTGAGCGGGCCAGGGTTCTCCTCGGGGCCTCGATCAACGAGCCGATCCTCCACGTCTGCGGGGGTATGGCGAGGTTCTACCCGTATGCGCGGGGCTTTGGGCCGAACGACTGGACGATGGACTTGGACCCGAAAACGGAGCCGGACATCCTCCAGGATGCACGGGATGAATGGCCGCGCGGAATGGGAAGGCTTTCCGATGATGGCGGAGTCAAATTGGAGACCCAGTTCCGCGCCTACCTGATTGACCCGCCCTACTCCGAGTTGGACGCCCGCCACTATCTCGACGGCAACGGGGAGAAGTCTTACCCGCTTCCGAATCTTCTGATCAAGCGCGCCTTCGAGGTCATGGAGCCCGGCCAGAAGGTCGGAATCCTCCACTACATGGTCCCGGCGGAACCGAAGAACGGAAAGATCGTCGCCGAGATCGGCATCATCGTCGGGACGAACAACCGCATCAGGACGTTCACGGTGATCGAGAAACTCTCAAACTGAAAGGAAATATGAAAGCAAAACTCAAGCGTGACATTGTAATTCCAGCCGGGACCGAGTTCGACACGGCCCCGTCAAAAACGGAACGATTCGGCGGCGGCCACATCGACTGCGTGATCGGACTCACGAAAGACGTGACGGCAACCCTGTCCCTGTGCATCGGAGGCCCTGGAGATTCGGAGCGAACTGACGCCAAGGAATGGTTCGAGATCGTGCAGGACGAAAGTTCGGCTGGCGCGACCAACGACTCGGGTGTTTCCGGGGCCGAGACACGCGCCGAGCCGCAGGTCAAGACCATCCGCGAGTGGCTCGCAGGGCTTCCCGGAGAATACGGGAAGCGGGCACTGGCGAACATGGAAGAGAAGCAAGCCAGCGCAGTCGAGTACGATGCTGCGACGGCATTGATCGAGGCGTTCAACTGGGAGGAATCCCCGGAGGGGTTTGATTTTTGGAGCGGTGTTTACGATTCACTAGACTCCGACGCTACTCTTCCCTCCCTCGAAGGACTTCCGCCGATGCGCAGCACTGGGGAATAGTTCCCAATTTTTACAAACAATCCAACAAAGGAGAACGACAATGACAGGCAAGAAAGAACTGCGTAAAACGGAACAGCGCGACGCAAT
Organism: Dehalococcoidia bacterium; assembly: GCA_041653935.1. Lineage (GTDB taxonomy): Bacteria > Chloroflexota > Dehalococcoidia > E44-bin15 > E44-bin15 > JAYEHL01. The sequence goes on from JBAZEO010000069.1 coordinate 6,494, forward strand.
CCGCAAGGCACTCGCTGGCACGAGCCGACCGATCGGCCCGGATGAAATCCTGGAACTGGCACAGAAGGACTGCCCGAACATCGGCATCGCCACCGTGTATCGGAACATCAAGACCATGCTGAATGATACCAAGGAGATCGCCGCCGTGTTCGGCCTCGGCACTCCGGCAAAGTATCTTCCGGCATCGGCCCCCATCCCGTCCGAATACTGGCAGCTCGGCGACCGGCTGTATTCCAATGACCGGGGCCGGAAAACCGAGAGGACGGTCACGATCCACATCTTGGTTGCGTGATCAAGTCGGCGCGAATGGCCGCGTCAGTCCGACAAACGGCGGCCATACATTTTCAACAACACACGGAAAAGTCATGACAATCGAAGAAGCAAAGAAACTGGGGTTCAGGAACTACGATCCGGCGATCAAGGCTGTTCCTGCATGGAACGGAAATGATGAGCTGCACATGGTCGGTGTCATGAGACTCGACCCCACCATCCATTTCCCGACCCGCGCCAAGCTGCGCGCCGAGAACAAGCGTCTCGCCGCTCTGGAGAAGTCCAATCGGATGGACGCTGCGATAGCGAGACAGAATGCCCGGGTTGAGGCGCGAAAGTCCAAGGACGAGGAGTTTTCGGAATTCAAATACGTGGGCTTCTCCGGAACGGAAGCAGGCAGCGTGGACCTCTACGAAGCCTTCCTCCTCGACGGAACGAAGACAACAGTTTCTGACGCGGAACTCTCCGCCAACAGGGACAAGTATTTCCCGTCCGCCGAGGCTGCCCGTCTCGCCCGTCTCGCGGAGTATCGCAAGAGTCCGGACCCGATCACGATGGAGCAGGCCAAGGACTTGCGTGATGGGGATGAGTTTTTCTATTTGCAAGCCGGAGGCGGCGCACCAAGGTATCACGTTACGCGGGACAAGCTGGACAGGCGCCCCGACATCACGAAATGGAAGTGCTTTACTGAGGGCCGCGCATACTGGACACGCGAAGCCGCCGGGGCCGCGCTTGCGAAGCAGGCGAAGCAGGCGAAGCAGGAGAAGCCGTGCGACATGCCCGAAAAGATGGAGCTAAACGGCGTGAAGTGCCACCGCTTGTCGGATGACGAGCAGCACAAGGATGTAGACATCCCTGTGGACGGCTCGCGGACACACCGCTTTGGCAGTGTGTGGTATCGTCCCGTTGCGTCTCACGAAACGCCGATTCGTGAGCCTCAACCGAGTTTGCTTTCAACGGATGAGACTCAACGCAAGTTCTCGACCGGTGCAGTCCGCGATACCGACGCTGGAAAGCCCCGCATGGACCTGATAGCCCCCGAGGCCCTCATTGCCTTGGGTCACGTTCTCGCCGAAGGGGCCAAGCACTACGGAGAGCACAACTGGGAGAAAGGCATCCCGCTCTCGCAGTTTCTTGCCAGCATGATGCGGCACTACGTGGCCGTGCAGATGGGCGACCATTCCGAGAACCACGACGAGAAGATGCTCTGGAACGCGATGGCGTTTGTCGCGACGGCGGCTCGCATCAAGGCTGGCAAGCTGCCAACTGAACTCGATGACATCGGCTGGACGAAAGAGGACTCCAAATGACCAACAACCTGACACTGAAATCCTGGCTGTCGAAGCACGGCCTGATCCTGATTCGAGAGGAACGGAAGATGATGTTCTTGAACGTCGTCAACGTAACATACCACATCGTCAACACACCCGGCTCGTTCATGCAAAGCGTCGTCCTGTATCCGACGGCCAATGAGGCCGTCGAGGCTTACGCGAGAATGCACGGAATCGAGGAACTGCCGAACTTCGAGGAGGATCAGAAATGAGTAAATGGACAAAGGAGGAAGCCTACTCAGATCACAACAGACGAATCAAGGTCGTAGATGAAACTGGGGCTCCCGTGATCGAACACGATACGGATTGGGGTTTTGAATACTTCGAGGTGATGTCCAACGACATTCTTGACCAGATAGTTCGTGAGCACAACGCGCACGAGGCGCTGGTTGAATCCGTCAAAGACGAGGGAGAACTCATAGGGGCCATCTTTTCTGTATGCGACTGGGCAGACGAAAAACTACGTGATGTTACAAATCAAGGGAATCCCAGTGAGAGTTTGAGAAAACGCTTGCTTTTCGCAAATGAAAGACGAGAAAAAGCTCTCGCGCTTGCCAAGGGAAAGGAACTAAAATGAAAACAGCACATGAATTCGCGCGGGAACTTCTCGCGCTTCCCGATGTTACGGTCCTCCATTTCGACCCGTCTTGGGTTGTCGATGAGGAATCTCCGAACGCCTTGACCGAACCGAAGGCCGAACTCTCGACCGAAAATGGTGACGACGAAGACGGAAATCCGTATCCTCCGTTCATCTGCATCTCGGGGCAGCCCGTGATCGAAGGCCCAGAATCGGATGACGTGGAGGTTCCGATTCTTCGTGATCTCTACAACGAGGCCGATGAAGCTATGCGGAAGCATATCGACGAACTGCGGGAGAAGCACATCGCGGAGTGGGAGCGTCTGCGCGCGTATATAGAAGACGGCTGCGGCGATATTAGCAAGATGTTCGACGATGACGACGACGGCGTGGAGCATCACGAGTTCCCCAGAGCGGAAAGCGAGGTGCAGTCATGACGCTCTTATCCGACAAGCCCACCGGTTTTCGAGTGGACGCAGGCTATGTGCTTACTCACAGCGGCCCAGGATTTAAGGCTTTCCGCGCAAAAATGCGCGAACGCCTCGAAGAATTGGCCGTGCGTTATTACGCCGGGGACGTAACCGCAGTGGACGAGTTTTTGCATTTTTACTGCATTGGCGAGAACGCCAGAAAGGAGCGTGAGGCAAGTGAGAATGGGGAAAACGGAGACAAATCCTACTTCGTATTCGCCGATAACTTGATGAGGGAAGGGAATGCGAAAAGCGAGGCCAGCCATGAGTAAAATCGAGATCGCACTCTACATTATCGCGGGTGTCTTCATTGGCTCCTTTCTCGCGACCGCGTTCATCTGCCTCGTGTTCCGTGCAACCGAGCCGAAGCGAGACGTAACCGCCGAAATACTGGAGGGTCTTCGTGAACCGACGTGGAAAGTGCCGGTAGAAACAAAGAAGGATTCCAGCCATGAGTGACCTTCACCTGCACGTAAAGACCGAGTATTTTGAGGCCATCAAGCGCGGCGAGAAGACAGAGGAATACCGGAGATATAACGGTTACTGGAGGCACATCCTTGGTGGATATTATGGCGCAGTGGGCTACGTGTCTGAGGCGTTCGGCTTTGTCGTCATCCACAACGCCTACAAGCCGGGTGAAGCAAACCGCCTTCGCTTCCCGTGGCGTGGATGGTCGCTCAAAACGATCACGCACCCGCACTTTGGGCCTGAACCCGTAACCGTTTTCGCAATCAAACTGGAGAAATGAACGATGAGCATTCGAGTTTTAAGCGATAAGATAGTTAAAACAAGAAAGCCGCACGTCTGCTGTTTTTGCGGTACTCGCATTGAAATTGGACAATGCGCAAATGCACAACGGCTTGCCGATGAACATGTACAAGCCTACACCCTGCATTCGCACATAGAGTGCTGCAAACACGCAGAGAAAGTCCTTACCGTTGAAGACCTTGATGATTTATCAGAACCTAGTTTCAGCCGCGAAGAGGCATTACACGCGGAGGCTACACATGACTAACTCGCAACTAATGTTTCTTTGCTCTATTATTTTATGGAGCGCGTCTTGCATATGCAAATCATTAGGAGACGCAGCAGAAGATCAATACCTATCAACTAGCGCCGGATTGTGCCTTGCTTGCATGTGGCTGTTTACCATGTGGAAAGGTAGGAAACATGACTAGCGACCTATTCCCCGACTGCAAGATGGACTCCCCGCGCTTGGCGTGGATGAAGAGGCACGGCGTTGAGGTGCGAACGATGACGGAGCACGACCGCATGTTTGTAGCTGACAACGGAAGCCTTAACTACGTCGCAGAAACTGGCCACGAAACGGCCTACGGAGAAACGGAACACGACGCGCTTGCAGCACTCGGCATCCCGCTCTGGAACGAGGAGGCCAATAAACAACCATGACAAACGAAGAGGCATACGCGCTCGCCAAGGCCATAGACGACCGAGAGCGAGCGATGAATGATGAGATCGCGTCCGACCGGGCAAAATTGCAAATGCT
>JBAZEO010000070.1:0-10614 GCA_041653935.1 Dehalococcoidia bacterium
CGTGTGTCCACTAACCAGCTTATTAGCCTTCTCCGCATTATTGTGTACCCATTCAAGAGCCGTCACAGGAGATGAATAAAATTCATCATACAGATTTCGCTCCCTCTTCTCTAGCTCTGCTGTCTTCACATCCCAATCCGCCTCCTTTTTTTCTGTTTTTATGACCGCCTCTTTCTCAGCATTAGCAGCAGTTATATCTTCTCGTACAGCAGATGGGGTTCGCTGTCCTAGCTCCCTTGCTAGGTGTACTGGCCCAGCTCCACCGGCAGTCATCCAGGCCACTGCCGACGTAGTGTCTACGAATGTCCTAGCCACCTGATCGAGGGACCAGTTTGATTTATCAACTCCTGAATACTTATCATTCCACATCTGGAGGGCACCAATCGTAATCTCCTCTATTTCTTCCTCTCCGAATGTCCTGGCTGTTTCTTTGGCAGCACCCCTTAACCCAGCTTTTAGAGTCTGGTTAATGCCCTGGCGTACACCGTTGCGTGCAGCGGCGAATGCTCCTGGCAGAACTTTCTCCATGCCTCCCAAACCATACTTCTGCATGAGTCCCGTTGTCACGCCCTCAATTAAACCTTGCCGACCAGCATATGCACCAAGTTCTGCACCTTTCAGTCCTTGCTCTCTGCCCTCTGTAGTAGCAAGATTCATCTGGTCAGCCACACCGATTCCAATCATGGCTGGCACACCAGCGGGCGCTCCGGCCAATAACTGGACTGTATTTGACAGTGCAGATGTGGCTCCTCGTTTTACTACTCCCTGATTACCTGCCTTCTCGGCAGCCTTTATTAGAGCACCGCTGTAGTTGGCAAACCAGTCGGCTTGTTCTCTTGATCGCTTGCCGCCCCAGTTTTCTGGCAGAAGCTCGCCTACGCGGTAGGCGGCAGATATGGCTCTAGCTCCGCTGGACAGGACACCGCCGGATACGGTCGGGGCGGAGAATCCAAGAACTTGCCGAGACATGACCTCATTCGCCTGATTCTCATAATCAGGCAGATTGGGGTCATAGGCTAGAGGGTCTTGCGGCTGCGTAACTTCTGGCTGGCGAAAGGATGCAAGGAGTTTCAGCCTATCTTCGTCAGTCTTAGTGGCTAGCTGCTCTGATTGCTCATCTGGCTTCTCTTGTGACCTGAGTTTATCTAGGTAAGCCAGTCTTTCTTCGTCTGTTAAGGGCATATTACCAAGCTCTCTTGTTAGCGGCTTCTATAACCTCGCCTGCACGCATCATGGCCTTCTTGATATTATCCGGCGGATTATTCCCATACCGATCTACCATCTGGTCCCAATACTGCCGTGCTCCTTCTACGTCCTCCTTGGATGGCATCGGCGTACTCGGGAATCTTTTTTCCATCAGTTCTCGCATCTCAGAAGCAGACAGACTCCGCTCCATTCCAGTCTTTGGATCACGCACTTTCTTATCCATGAGCTTATCCATAAATGCACTTTTAGATTTCCGATCTTCAGCATCAATCTTGGCCTTGGCCTCGATAGCCCTAGCTTCTTGCTCTGCGGCCAAACCTCTTGGCGTCTTTCGCTCGTCCACTTGCCAAGTCTCGCCATTTTCTTTTCGGCTAACAGTCACGCCATTTTCATCCCAGTAATCGCCGACACCTCTGCCTTTCGGATACGGCGACAGGCTCGGGTATTGGCCGGGGATAACCCCCATAGCTTCGCTTTCTTTTTGCTTCATAAACCGCTCGTATTCGTCGGCGGTTATCTGGCCAGACTGGAGCATCCTTCTGCCCCTTTGCTTCTGACTTTCGATTTTGATAAGTGATGCCTTATCTTTTGCAGTATAGCGAGTCTCCATAAGGCTAGCGTCGATCTGGCCTTTTAGCTGCATGTTCTTACGCTCTTCTTCCGCAGCAAGCATTGTATTCTGCATCTGCGGAGTTAGCTTCATACGTCGCGTTCCGCCGCTAACTCTATACGTCTGTCCTGTCGCCGGGTCGTAAGTAGTTCTGTCAGACAGAGGTACGTTCATAGTTGGCAAAGCATCGTACTCGTTTTGGAGTCTTTGCTTTTGCTCATTTAATCGTATATCTGATAGCTTGCTCTGCACTTCTTTGATATAATCAGGGTCGTGGATATTCTTCAAGTGCTCTAGCCTAGCCCACTCCAAAGCTAGCCTGTCAGCAGCTTGTCTTTCCGATGGACCTGACATCCTACCGCCTGCCATATTACGCTCCTATTACAAATTAGGATTATAGTTGATGTTACCGCCGAGTGTAGAAATGAGCGTTTGCAGCACGCCAGAATCCGGCCCCTCGTACTTATAATCCTTCATCACGCCCAGCTTAGTACCGAGCATTTGGTCAGCAAGCCTATTAAGGGCAGATGTTTGCTCGCGCCCGTATCCTTTTGACAACGTAGCACCCACAGTAGTACCAGACATCCCAGACCTAGCAAGATTTTGTAACGCAGACGATCTCTGCTTTGTGTAATCGCTACGAATGTCCGCCGCACCTTGTCCGCTAACTTGATCGACCAAGCCTAGCTGCTGTTGATACTTGGCTTCGTTCTTGGCTTGAGCTTCTGCGTAAGCCTTGTTGTACTCATTAGCAAGCGTATTTACTTGCCCAGTGGCCGTATTACGCTGTCCAAGCAATTGTCGGTAGAAATCGAGTTTCTGTGCCCATTGCTCTTTGTCGGCAGCTATCTGCTCCAGACCTAACTGGTATCCAGGATCTTGTGTTACATTCCCGTAAAGTGTTGTCATTTCTTACTCCTTTATTTGATTGATTGTCATTATAATGAGCACTGGCCGCAGCCGTCAAGCATTCCATAAGCCAGTGTAGTTAAACGCCATGCAAGTCCTGTATTGGCAGGATTGTTGCTGTATACTCCAATCGGTGCTTGCTGCGTTGGTAACTCCGCGTCTATTACGCCGCATGACCACGAGCGATTTTCTGAAGTACCCTTCCAGCTACCGCCGGGAGTTTGTACCTGTATTGATGCTGTTGAAGTAAATTCTCTAGTTCCGCCTGGGTCAGCCTCCATTACTTCTACAAGTGGGGTTCCGCCGCCAGTCACCCAAGATGACTCGGTGGTACTGCTATAAATGGCCTCATACATGGCGTAGCCACTAGGAGGATCGGCTGGATACTCTACGTAAATAGTAGTGCCGCTAGCTACAACGCTGTATCCGCTTCCTACTGCCCAGCATTCTGCGTCTGGATCGCACAGATACACGATAGAAATGGGTATAGTGGCGTCAAGTATTTTTTCGTTATATTTATTGTCGTCACTTTCTGTAATACCTAGCGATATAGATGTAGCTACTTCCCTATATGCTCCACGCTCGCCGTCGTCTACGGCAGTCACGGATACTGTTTTAATAACCCGAATTTCATCCTCTACTCCCGTCTCAGCATCTATCCACTCGTCATCAGGTGCTATTTCTATCTGAGAAGGGTCTATCATTATTAAACTCTCTGACGCAGGGATAACAGGAATAATTACCGTCTCCGTAGGTGGTGGTGTTCCATCTTTACGGATGATAGAAATAGAAACCTCGCCTAACGTATTCATTACTTACTCCTAGACGTAACTTATCTCGATGGTAAGTGCCGCTGGATCAGATATGGCCCGCAACGTCACCGAAGCATATTCAATATATGTACTTGGACCGCTTTGCAATTTAGTAGCTCCGTCAGTATCGTTATTGTGTAAGATGCAATGAGCACAATGACTGGTATCGCCAAAATCGGCGTTTTCGTGCGACTCAGAATCAGAGTAAGAACCTAGACCTACTTCTCCGTGATTGAAGTAGGCTTGACCTTTACAACTTATATCGTCAGTTGTCCCTACTTCCCCACCTATTCTAATAGAACTAACGCACGCATACGAGTAATCTTCGGTGACATCTGCTTCAACATAGAACCCAGTATAAGAAGTTCCTTGGGCTGATCCACCATGCTCTTTAGACCCATCAGCATAATATTTAGTCCACCCGTCCGCAATAGCTACCCCGCCTTCTACGAATTCTTCTGCTGTAGACGTTCCTGGTGCTGCCTGATAAATAGTTCCATGTATCTCTACATAATCCTCGTCATCTCCGTCGTGGGCTATAGAGCCGTAGCCCTCAACGTCTCTAACATAAAACGTAATATGATTTACTTCCTCGTAGCTAGTGATATCTAGTGCCTCTGCATTATTTCCGTAGATACCGTTGTAGCCAGTATCATCAACTCCTGCTGTACCTGCGTAGCTACTTGTACTAGGTCCGACCATTATACCGTACTCATTATCGCCATCAATATACGCATTGTTGTGCCCAACTAGCATAATCCTTCGCGGAGTAGACCAGTCGGATGTTGTGAAAGTGTACTGACTCGGCGTACAGTCTCCTATAGCATCATCAGACGAAACAAATGGAACCGTGATAGGTGCCTTTGACGGCACTCTCGTCAAGCACACCCAAAATGCCGCTCCATCCTCCTCTGACCACACCCCGTCGTCATGCTCATTAGTATGCAGACCGACAACAGGTTTTACCCAAATACGCGGCTTGGGATTGCCATCGTCGTCATTTTCTTCTGGCGGCAAATCCGGGTCTGAATTAGCATACGCTTCCCAGTCGAACCCAGGAGGAATCGGGCCGATCCACGGCCAGCTAATATCCCATCCAGGTGGATAGTCTACTGGTACTTCAGCGGCAGGTTTTGCTACGTATGCTCCAGACATTTATAACTCCGCGTCACATGCCCAGTGATAGCGCATTGTGTTGTTCGCCGTCAGACCTGCGCACGCAAGGTTACCCCATCCAATTTGAGACGGGCCGGATACGATTACATCTCTATCTGCCACCCACACAACGGATGGGTTGTACTCAGCTATGACTCCGCTGTTGCCGGAATATAGCGAGTATATAGTAGGAGTTGTAGATACGCGCTTTGGGACCAGATAATACTTTTCTCCATAATAGGCCGTGTTCGCATTTATGATAATTCGTATTGACGGCCCCGGACCTAGTGCTGTTCCTGGCGCTGTTGCGACATTATATGATTTTTCGTAATACCGCTGACAGAGGAACAACTCCAGCCCAATTGGCCTGGGGTTCCAGCTTTGCAAAATGGTTCCAGGGTACAGCCCGGCGGATGAGACGCTTAGTGTAACATCCTGTGCGGCAGTGCCCTCAGTCCAAATAAATACTATTAGGTTGTTACAGGCGGCGCTCACCGATCCCGTAATAGAAAATGTGGTATACCCAACTGCCGCCGGAGTAACGCTACCTACTGCAACTATGTTTAGACCAGCAATGAAGAAGTTACCAGACTCATAGGTGGTGTCTGTCCAGTCATCTACTATGTCACTTGTAACAGTATCTGCTGTGTCAGTCCACTCTACTACTGCATACCTGATTGCTTGCTCGCTACTGCAATTTAGCTTACCCTGAAAAATAATATTTCTACCACGCATCGGCATTGAATTTGAATACTCTACAATTTGGGCCAGCCCCATTCTTTGAGCAGATGCCTGATTCTGTTTTAGTTGACCGGCGCACGGGGCCTCTGTACCGCCTATCTGCGCAACCTGCACAGCAGCAGTCTGAGTTAATACTACCCACCTATCAGGCCCATAAGTATCATCTGCACGACTGGTCAAAGTTCCGGGAACCTGCCGCTGAAAAAAATCAAACCCCCCATTGATAAGTATATTACTAGCGCCGACTGCAAAAGTATCTGTACTCTGCAATTGCTCTACGCCGCCGCCATTCAGAACCAGTGGTATCTTTTCAGCCATTATTACAATTTAATAGGAGGCATTATACTAATATCTAGGTCAGTCGTGCTAAGTGCGATACCTACTCGCACCACAAAATCACCCGCAGTGGTAGGGGCCGTAGCAGTAAGTAATCCAGCAGTATCCGGGTCAAGGTAGTAAGCAGCACCAGCAGCCAGTCCGCCTGTTGTACCAGCAACAGCATCCCATTGCCCAGTCGTAGCTACCAGCACACCGTCAGTCTGTATTATACCAGCTTCGGATGTCGCAATAGAAGTATCTTTGACCAATCCCAGCATCTGCACTGTACCAGCAGCATCTGCCTTAGCTAAATCCACAGAACCCGCTACCGACACGTACACTGGAGCACCAATTACAATTGGCCCAGCATTCGCGTTGGTCATTGATACAACATCAACCTCTGATACAGCTGCATCAAGCGTATCGCCTGCCTGTAGTTGTTGAATTTGCCCACTTGTAATTACTAGAGGTTTCTTCGTAGCCATTACGTACTCCTTTACAATAAAATAGGTCTCTTTATACACAAATCCAAAACAGTAGTCTCTAAGGCTCTCCCGATTTCCACTACGTATTGCCCAGCAGCGATGGGTGCAGTAGTTGTTAGTCCGCCAGTAGCCCCCAGGTAATATATGGAATTCGGGGTTAAGGCAGCACTGCCAGTTACCGCTGTCCAGTCTGCTAACTCAAATCGACCAGCCGCCATGAACGTGTCAGTGTTGCCCGTCGTCGTGGTGGTGCTAGATAGACCGGCAACCCTACTCTTGGCGGCATCGTCGGCCCGTGCCACGCCAACCTGTGCCAGACCACTAACTCCATAAACAGGAAATCCAGTAGTTATATTTTCGGCAGCCTCGGCTTCGTGTGCTAAATCTGACAGATCATACGCATCATTCCAATTGGCAGAATTATCAGTGACAGCACTATACGTGCCTGCCCCACTTCCTTTGATAATACCAGTAACTGCGTCCTCAGCTGCTGCGTGTGCAGTGGCATAGTCCCAATCTCCAGGGTCTACCTCCATACTGTCTGTTAGTGTGGAACGTATAATCTTGCCTCCTGAACTTCCACACGCTATTATTTTTCCATCAGCCATGTACTCTATTGCTCTAATAGCAATTTGACTGTATTGCTGTCCAAGGTTGCTCCACGTCTCCCCATAATCGTCAGAATAGATTATCTTCCCACCATCGGCGGTCCCTCCGACTACTACCCCATTACCGGCGTAGGTTAGGGATGCTAATTGAATCTCTCCAGCCTGAGTCCCCAGGTCTGCCCAATCAATACCTGCGTTTATAGACCGTAGTACCTTGGCATTGGAGTACGTACCTGCTAGCACAATGTCGGTTTCAAGATACTCCAGGCAACTAATAGTGGATGCACTGCCTTTTTGTCCCAGGTCAGCCCACGTCGCCCCGTAGTTCGTAGAGCGCAATATGTGACCCTGTACTTCGCCTGTACCAGCAACAACTACGCCTCCGCCGCAGTTTGCAAAAGAAAATATACCATCTTGGCCGTATTGCTGCCCGAGATCACTCCACGTAAGGCCGTAGTTTTCCGATCTATAAATTTTTCCGTTGGGATACGTACCAGCAAGGACTACGCCTCCACCAACGTAGCATAGTGATCTTATTCGCGTCTCACTACCCTGCTGGCCCAGGTCGGTCCACGTCTCCCCGTAATCAGTAGAGCGAAGTATATGGCCGTGATCTCCTGTACCTGCTAGTGCAATTCCGCTCTCCAGATATGCGATTGACAACACATACGTCTCGCCATACTGCTGCCCAAGATCACTCCACGTAAGGCCGTAGTTTTCTGATCTAAATATTTTTCCATTAGGATATGTGCCAACTAGTGTAATCCCGCCTTCTAGGTATCTGGCGGCATATAAGTATGTCTCACCGCCAAGCTGTCCCAGGTCTTGCCAATTTGTACCAGCAGTCGGAGTTGTATGTAGATACCCAGCCAGAGAGTGGTCTCCCCAACTATAAGACTCATCCCAGTTATCTATATCATCATCGGTAATTCCATGTGCGGCTGATGCGGCAAAAACAGGATCAGTCTCGGTGATCGAACTAGCTGTATGAGTGTGCCCTGGGTCAACTCCGCTAGTAACGTTTACACCAGACACACTGCCAGTAGTCACTATATTCTCATCACCAAAACTAATTGAACCAGTATCACTAGTTATGCTGGCTCCGTTAATTGTTATGTTATCTACTGTAAGTAGTGTAAGTGACGTTATGCTAGTAGACCACGCGGGCTGTACCCCAACTCCTGCACCTACCAGAAGTTGTCCACTAGCTCCCTTAGTTAGTATTGCAGTATCGAATTGGACCTTGCCGAAGGCTCTGCGTACTTCTTCAGGACTATGCGGATTGGGGATTCTTTGTGCCATTACGCAAGCCTCCTGGGGCCAGCGTCACGACGCACTGCTACAACGGACTCCATAGCCCAGCTACGGCCACTTTCTCCTGTCAGCGTCAGCGTCAGTGCCTGACCAGAGCAGGCGGGCCTAGCAGTAGCATTGAGACCGGCAGACCATGTTCCCGAATCGCTTGCAGCCGCAAGTACGGCCGCCTCAGCGGTGTTTCCACAAGTAACCTCCCACTCAACATCTCCGCTGTAGTTGTCTAAGGTGGCATCTATGGACATAAGCCTCCCACTTACTCCCTCAGACGCCAAAGCTATCGGGCCAATCATCGCATAGGAGTCAAAGGCAGTCCCATCGTCTGTTTCTGCAAGATCATTATATCTGCGTAGTGTACCATCACGGCATCCAAGTATTACGCCAGAATCCTCAATAGCAGAACCTTGGTAGACACACGTACAAGTTGGCTCATAATCAGCATCTAGCGATACTGGCCAAAAAGATTTATACGACAGGTCCATCCACCAATGGACACGGGTATTCGACGGCTCCGTAGTTAGATAGATATGAACCCCGCGACCGTGGGTATCGTACTCAAGCTGAGCATTAACTTGATTGGCATCTATATTCAAAAATTCTCTTGGCAACGTATCTCTGGATAAAGGCTCTGGGAACGTGTCCCCGCCGGGAGCCAACGAGTATACGCCATCCAATGAAAGAAATATCAACTCTCCGCTAGGCCCCAAGCACCATGCTTTAGGCCCAATTATGCCTATGGTGTGGCTGATGGCGTCCAATGTACCGCCAGAAGCTGGATCGCCCCTCATGCGCCACAAGTTATTCCTGCATCCGATAATTGAATAATCGTCGCTACCGACAATCCAGGCTGTAATAGGATCGCCGGGCATACCTGCCGTGCTGGATGTTCCGGCTACTGCGGCTTCCTCGTCCTCTTCTGCGTAATCCCAATCTAGCTCATCGTTGACACGACTCATATACCAGACATGCGGAGCAGTCTCAGCACCGGCAAAGACGGTTCTATTTAGGTAATTAGCAATTATTGGGCAGCCAGTAGGAACTTGCCCGGCTGTGGCAGCCATAATCGACAACGTATTCGTAGCAGGATCGAGTACTTTCGGTGCTCGTTCTATCCTGAAAGAACACGTACCGTCACCAGGGGCATCATCAAGAGTTACCGCCCCCGCTGCTACAGAAGCAATAGTGTATGTACCATCTACCGTAGCTCCCGTTCCATTGGAAATCACAACTACCATGTCATCAGGCAGTATACCGAGAGTTGTCCAGTCGGCGTAAGTATCAGAATCTAGCGTAGCCCCGCTGACTGCCCCGTCCGTCCCAGTAGCAACTACGTCCCCGTAGTCTGCTATATAAAGCTTTTGACCACTCTGTACTCCCAGTAGAAGTGCATCATCTCTTACAGTCAAATCAGAAGTAATCTCTGTCATGTGGCTGTAAGTGGACTCGTACCACAAATTGCCGCCTGCTGAGGCATATAGCATCGACCTCGTTACCGGAACGGAACCAGTAGAGTAGTATTGGACACGAAAAGTGTTAGCAAGGCATAATCCACCATCCTCTGTACACTCCATGCCGAATCCTACGCGAGTACCAGTATGAGCACCGACGGTCCCTGACATGATTTCAGTACCTTGCCAGTATACTGTAACCGTTGTACCGCTTACTGTAGCAGTAAGCCAGCTTGGCTTCACATCAACTGTGGCCGTAGCAGTATCAACTACGGTGTCTACACCTGCCAGATACGAGGTCAACGTTGCAGTGTATGCACCAGTAGCTCCAGTTTGTGTAAGCTCAATTACTACTCCATCGGTCTCTATGTCTGGAGTAGTATCGTCTAGCCGCAAGTATAGGCGGTATTTGCCATGCCACTCTCCGGCCCACGGCACGAAATATACTTCTACGGCGTAGGATTCTGATGTATCAATGGATAGGACATCAAGAACAGCCTCTCCTGCGTCAATGCTAGTATCTACGCTAGCGATTGAAGAAGGTAGTATGCTGGGAACGTCGTCAGCCCAGGATGCTTGGGACCAGCCTTCGGCAAGCGATAGCCCAGAAAAGCTATCAGAAAAGTTTGTAAAGCCGTCCCCCAATGCAAGCTGCATCGGAGCCAGCATTCTTACTTCTGACCCTAACGATTCGGAATGCGAGGCAACAAGCCCGGGGCGGCTACCTCCGCGTTCCCTTCCTTCTAGGGACTCTCTCAACCGGACATTAAGAACCGACGGAGATGTATAGGGGGCTTGGTTTTGGTAACTGGCTTTTCTATTCAACCCACCTAGAGGAAAATCTAGGTGTATTTGCTTCCGTTTGTTCGCCATCGAAAGCGTCCTTGCTGAAACTCTATTTACTCAAGACCAACAAAATGCTCGTATAGATTGTAATGCTGTTGGGTCAGTTTCTGGTCATCATTGAGCTTTTCTAATCCCTTAGCAATTATCTCAAATGCCTTGTCT
>JBAZEO010000071.1:0-10588 GCA_041653935.1 Dehalococcoidia bacterium
CCGTCTTTTACTACGGGTGTATACACGACGCTATCCGACACCGCGCAGGGGACTCCGAGAGCCGCTAACTCTAGGTACTTGACGGGCGACTTACAGTCCGCGAAATCGCTTGTGCGGAGCGGAATAATCCCAATATCCGGGCGTGCCCTATGCACCCTGTACGGATGTTCTTTAAGGTCGGCCCACGGATATGTTTCAATCTGGTCTTTTGGGAATCCTTCAATGAACGCAGGCGGCGCGAATCCCATAAGTGCCAGCACCACGTCCTTATTCTCGACTAGTATTTCAAGCAGCGCGTCCCGGTACGGAAGAAGGTCGAGATAATGCGAATGGCCTCCGCTCCAGAAGATTCTCGTCTTGCAGTCACCCTGTATTTTTAGATCGTTGCGCCACAGGCTTTTCGTGTCTATGCAGTTAGGCATGACATAGACGTTAGGATTGTACAGACGCAACCGCTCGGCAAGTTTCTCCGTCGTGCAAGTGAGCGCGTCGGCGCGGCGATAGCACTCGCCTATCGCCTCCATCACCTTCACGTTCTTTTCAATGCTAAACCCGCCGAATCCGTCTTTATACAGGTGGAACATATAAGGCGGCTTATCCTGCGCTTCAATCTCGGCAATCCTAGAATGGAGATGCGGGCATGGGAAGTTGTACTCTTTCATCCCCTCGATGAATAGCCGTATCTTGGCTATACAGTCTTCTTTGTCTGTGAACGAGAATTGCACCTCGCCCGCGCCCATCGTGACGTACTTGGGGTTGTCGGGATCAAGCGCAAACGAGTAGTCGTCTGCGTCGATGATACACACCTTGCCAAGCCGTTTGACCTCTTCCATGCGCTCGGCGATGCTGTGACTTGATACCGCCTGAAAGATAAGGACATCGCTCATTGCCATAAGGACATCAGTCTCAGACCAATTCATCTGCTTTTCCCAATACTTCACGTCGGCCTTTTCGGTCTCGTGAATAATATTGAGCGGACTTTTGAGGCGATAGAACGCGCACCCGCCATCGCCCGCGCGCCACGCGGCTATCATCAATCGCCTGTGATTGAACCGCTCTGGGTCGAGATGCTTGTTGTCCATGTACCATACGAGCGACGGGTTGCCGTTCAGGTAGTACCATTTCGCGCCGCCGTCAAGCGTCTTGCGGATAAAATGCCAGTCGTATGAATATCTGTTGCCTGGTTTCCCCGTGGAAACAAGCCCGCTTTCGGGATCGTCCTCGTACTTGTATGGGCCGAACTCGTCCCATAACTCCCGGCGATATACCGGCTCGCCCAAATCCGTATGGTTCCATGCGGGCTCGGGCGAACAGCGGATAAGATATAGTTCCGGCACGTTCTTATGCTTGAGGATGGTATTGCCGTATGCGAAGTCGTACTCTTTATTCCGTTCAAGGAAGGTGACGAGCGTATTGATGTGGTGCGGCATGAAAATGTTGTCGTCTGCTAGAACGCAAAATAGCGGCTCCGCGCTCGCCTTGATGCCCTCGTTGAGAGGGGTAACGCCAAGATCATTGTGGTTCTCGGGAAGGTCGATAACGACGCGCTGGCCCGACTGCATCGCCTTATCCCAGTTAACCCGATGCTTAAGGTACTTGGACGTCTGCGGATCGCCGTCTACGACGATGTAGTGCTTCCAGTCCTTCCGGGTCTGCGCGTCTATGCTGTCGCACGCTCGTTCCAGCCCTTTGATGCGCTGAAATGTCGGCGTAATGATCGCTATGCTATATGTCATCCTCGCTTTAATATCCGCTGAAGATCGCACTCGGGATGCCTGTCGAGAAACCGTTTTGTGTATCGGTCAACGCCCTTCCCGTCGCCGTCGTATTCGCATCTCTGCGCCATGAGAAGGTCGGGATCGGTCAACAACCACCGCCGCGGGATGCGGAGGCAGTGCATTAACTCCCTGTCCTTACTGTACCCTCGATTGCTGAAACTCTGCGCTCGTCTCTTGTTCTGCTCGTAGATCGCCCGGCGAAACTTGTCTGATTTTTGCGGGTCAAGAATCAACGCCATAACTCCCTCCATAAAGATGAATCTCGGGGGAGGCGTCCCTCCCCCGAAACCCATTGCTATTCCCGGTTAGTTCGAAACAAGGAACTTCCCGTTACAGGCCTCCTGCATACATCTCAGAGACAGAGCCGTAACGATCACCCCGGCCTTATACAGACCAGTCGAGGGGATCTCACGGGTGTAAGTGTCGATGTACTTCAGGAGCATCCACTTGCTCTTGTCGAGGAAGAACGCCCTATCGTAGTTATCCGACGGGCTATACGACTTGGCAAGATGGATGTCATACTCCATCGTGCAACGACCGAACGAAGACAGATACGCGTCCACGACGTCCGTGAATTCCCGCGCGTTCGGCCCCATCTGAGTCTGACGGGTATTCGTACCGGTGAAAGCGTCCGCTGCGAGCTTCATGTTAGGCGACATGACGACCATCGTCGGCTTAGACTTGCCGCCCGTGACGATCCTCTGAAGCAACGCATTGAACGCGGTGGAAGTGAAATCAGTGAACGCATCAGCCGTCGAAGAATACGTCTGAATCCAGTCGTCGATACCGCGCAGCGACGCCGCCGTCGCGCTATCACCAGACGCGCTCGTCTCGTAAATCAGCGCACGGTTGATGTCAAGCATGTGCTCCTTGCCGTTCAGCTCAAGCTCATGCGCGTACTCGGTGGTAACGCCCACGCTATCGGCGGCGTTAGCAAGATCGCCGGTCTTGAACGGATTAGCAAGCGTCTGGACCCAGTTTCCAACCCGCGTCCTCGCGGCGCGAGCGGTGAAAGTAAATTCCTGAGCGTCCGACCACTTGTTACTAGCCGGAGCATTCAGTGACTCCTGGAGCCAACTGTCGTAAATGTTGCCGATCTTCTCGGACGGAAACGCAGTGACGAAACGAACCTCGTCATGCGTAATGTTCGTGAGCTTGTCCCACAGACTCTCACGAATCTCAAGCTGCCCGCTACCGTAAGCGGTATAAACGGTACGAGCGCCGGAACTAGGGGATGCCATGACTACTTCTCCAAACCCTCACTATGATTTACTGTTGACCCGCAACGCCGGGATGGTGTTTCTGAACGTAGGCAATGAACCAATTCGGATCGTTTTTATCGACGACAACGGTCTTATTGGCCGCCTGCGGTTCTCTCGCCGGTCCCGGTTTCTCGATCCTCTCTTGGGCCTTGCGGCTTGCTTCGTCCACGGTCACTCCCCCTTTCATCAGTCTTTTGGCTTCCTTCGGATACGCAAATGTGAACGCGAGCATATAGGGATTGGTTTCAGGTTCCCCGGAATTGACAAGCACGGCCCGAGCGTTTCTATACGCAGCCTCCATCTTCGGATCACACAGATTCACGTTTTTCAGCGCAGGGATATCTTCGGCCTCTTTCGCAAAGGCGTGCTTTGCGTCTCGCTCATCGAGCATAGCCTGTATCTGCGCTGCGTTCATGTTCTGGTGATACTGGATGTTGGTTACGGGATCGTCCATTATCTCCGGGTTTGATTCCAACTTCTTTCTAAGAAGTTCCCTGCCGCTCATGTTCGGCTGTTGCGTAGTCTGGATTGCCGCGACTACATCAGGGGTGAGTTGCCGTTTCAGATTCGCAAGTTCCTGCTTGGCCTGCATGAGGGCCGCTTGCGTGTCTCTGAATCGCTTTTCAACCGTCGAGTCCTCTACGCGAGGGGACGGTGCTTCTGGCGTTGCCGCCTGCCCTTCCGTGGAAGCAGTCGGATTCGCGTCGCCGGGAGTCTCATCGACCGCGGGAGCCGCTTGCGCGGGAGTCCCAGGATCGGCGAGATTCGGGTCTGCGAGAGTCACGATGCCTTCCTCAATCATTTGCTACCTCCTTTACTTCGCCAACATCCGATAGGATGTTGTCTGTCAAATATGCTGCCAATCCCAACAGGCGATTGGCATTGTCCTTTGCCATCCCCAATGCTGTATTACAGTTTCGACAAAGGAGTCCCCGAACTAATCCAGTCTTATGATCGTGATCGACATGAAGTTTCGTCTTGTCACTATGCTCCTGATCGCAAAGTTTATTTGCACATTTGCCGCCTTGTTTAAAAATAAGCCCATTGTAATCTTCAAGGGTCATTTCGTAATCATGGCTTAGCCTATAACCCATTCTCTTTTTTGGATTATTCTCCCGCCATTCTTTTTTAGTTTCTGAATATGCCTTTTTTCTTTCAGACCATCTTTCTCTAGCCTTCTTGTTTTGTTCTTCACGATGAGCATTCCAATATTTTTTTCCATACTCCTTCAACTTATCTCTATTTCTCGCATGATATTCACGCGCATATTTGATTCTTTTATCTCTATTTCTTGCATCATATTCGCTATTTCTTTTTCTTTTACATTCCCGACACTCAGGCAAATATCCCCTATTTGGATTATCAATAGATTTTAAGCTAAAACAACCCAAGGGCTTAGTTTCCCCACATTTAGTACAAGTTTTATTCATCTTCTAAACTGCCCTCGCTATCCTCATCAGGCCGTTCCTGATGAAGGAATACCAGGCGACGCTCAATATGCTTCGCCCATGTATCCATTTCCTGATATGCCTCTAGTTTCCCTGCTTTTTTCTCAAGTTCTTTAACGTCTGTCATAGACGCTATTACAGCCGCCATCTTCGCGCTTAACGCATCCGCGAATACCTTCCACGCCGGGGTAGCGACAAACATCTTTGCAAGGTTAAGCTCACGCACCCTTGCATCTATACTCGCCAGTGTTTCCTTATCGCCCTCTCTCACCCTCTACCTCCGAACTCCGGTATTCGGCCCCTGTGACGGCATAGCCGATCTTGCCGTACCCTGATTCTGCGCGGGCTGCGCCTTCTCTGGCGTGCGCTGTCCTTGCGGCGTAGGGCCTCCCCCACCCTGCCCCTGCATCTTCCCGCCACTAGCCGCCATCTGATTGAGCATAGCCCCAAACATTGACACCGCCTGCTGCGGGTTGATACCCATTTGCTGCGCCATTGCCCCTATAATCTTCGTAACAATCTCAATGGGAATAGACTGCTGATCCGGCGCAAACAGCTTGTCACCGTTTGGGAACTCCAGATAATTCCACACGGTTTTAAGCAGTTCCAAAAGATTCTCGCTCCCAACCTGAGACGCTATATTCGGAATAAGCTGAAGCATCTGCTGCGCTTCCTGCTGCTTATCGTTGCGCTCGAATATCGTGGGACTGTAGACATCGACCTCGTCACCGAGCTTCGTCGGGTCAAGCGCGACAACCTCGCTCTTGCCCTTGTTGTTTACGAAAGTAAACTCAGTCGGAGCATTAAGATGCTTGCGAATAAGAGTGTGATACGACTGTCCAAGCTGCGGGATAAGTTCCTCGGCCATTGAGCGGGCGGTATCAAGTATTCTTTCCCCTGCCGCTCCCATTACCATGCCTATGCCGCTTGCCGTGCGGTTGGAGCCGGGCTTCTCGACTTCGGATAGGTTCTTCGCTCCGCTTATCTCCGCTGATGCCTGAAGGAGTTTATCAAGGACGGCCCAACTCCCCGGATGGGTCGGGTCCATGCTAAACTCTTTAAGCATCTCGTTCGGAGGGCCATTGCAAGGGATACGACCACCCATTCTCCATGAAATAAGGCTGGGGTCGTCCACCGCGGCCGTGTTGTAACCTATGGGCCTGTGGAGGGCGAGCGTGTCCCGGTCCATCTGGGCGCGGAAGAATGAATTAGTGATTTCCTGCATCCGCAGGAGTCCATCGGCAATTCCGCGACCATACATACGGCCCGGAACCCGTTCGTATCTGCATGACAGATAGTTTTTAAGGCCGTCCGGTCTAGGGCACGGAAGATGCCGAAGCACAAGCGAATGAGACTTGCTATTCGCCCCTTGATTCAGTTCGCACTTCGCCACTGTGATGAGTCCATTATGCCGGTACTCTCCGTCTATGCTGTAATCTCCCTGATAGGTTAGAAGTTTGATAGCGTATTTCTGAAGCATCGACGCTATCCCAACCTCTTCCCGAATACTGCGGGACGCGCTCTCCGCATCGTCGTAGAAGTCGCGCGAGGCGTGTTCCTCAATCTTATCTATATTGTCGTACTGGCCGTCAGCAAACCCGTAAGGATTGAGTGTCTTGTTGCGCGACCGCGCTTTTAGCCACTCGTAAGTGACATAAGACTCCTCAATAATTTCTGCTTCCTGAATGTCGTCGGTGTCATTAGCGTTGCAAAAAATATTCGTGAGCGGAACGTGGTATATCTCAGGGCGATTGCATGTTTCGACAATATCGGAGACTTCGTCAAACTCGTCCGTCTCTGGCATCCCAGCTCTTAGCCGCTCCGCACGAGCCAGAATATCCACGCCGGGCTTGATTTTGGGCACCTTTCGGACTACCCTCTGAAAGGAGTAGTTCCATAAAATCTTCCAGAACGCCGTGCCATACAAACACGCCTCGTCAAGTCCGTCACAGAGTTCAAGGTATCCGTTCGTCTTGCGGAGGTAATAAGAAATAAGCATTTCTTCGGCGGCGGCTTCTTTGCCGATAAGTTTTATGAGTGGTATCTGACCGATAACTAGCTTCTTTATCCTAGGACGGATGACCTGAACCGACTGCGATACTACCGGGAGGAAGGCATTCGACTGCCAAGCATACTTGCGAGCGGGAGCCCGCATCTCCATATACGTCAGCGCACGTTCCCACCGCGCTTCATAATTCGAGCGGGCAGCCTCGTAATCCATGCGCTTTTGCGCGATATCATCAGCAAGTCGGTCAAGTTCGGTGGTCTGGGGAGTTGTCGCGGGAAGGGGTGCTCGCGTGGTCTTTCGGTCCTTTTTAGCCATTTATGATATTCCTATATCCCCCCCTCCTTGTAATGTGCCTCTACTATCCCCAAATAATTTTTTATTTGGCAACCATATTACAGCGGCGATCGGGCATCCAATTCCGCTCTAAGTGCTTCTATCCCAACTGTTTTTCTATCCCTATTCCACTTGCTATCGGGATGCAGGCGATGAAAAAATATCTTTTCCTCTATGTGAATAGCCTTAATTCCTGCCGCAATCGCCCGTCTTTGCAATTCCCAATCCTCTGCAACGGCAATATTTGAGTACCCGCCAACACGCCAAAACGACTTTGTCTTCCACATCTCACAGTAGGATGTAACGCTATTCAAGCGTAAACCCGGTATAGTCCAGTTCTTGGTGCGCTCGAATTTGCCATACTCCACGCAATCGGATTCCATGTAGTTGCCGTAAACCATATCTGCCGCCGGATCTCTGTCAAGTGCGTCTACCATCGCTCGTAGCGCACCCGGCAGGAACCAATCATCCGCGTCTAGTGGCACCCAATACTCCGTATTCAGGTACGCCACCCCGATATTGCGGGTCACGCCCAGCCCTCGGCTTTCTGGAAGGCATAGCAGCCGGGCACTATGTTTAGTTGCCACTTCATACGGATTCACGCTGTTTGCATCTGAATGATCGTCCAGCACCAGCACATCCGGGTCAACCCCTTCCTGTGCCCGAATGCTGGCAAGGGCATCGTCTAGGAGATGCCCGTAGTTATAATTGCATACCACTACACCGAGTTTGTTCATTTCTGCGTTTGTTTCCTCAATTCAACAAGATTCCATCCCTTATAGGTCGTACAAGTAACCCCCACATCGCCGATTATATCTCCGAGATAGTGCCTATAGTCTTTGCTCCAAATCAGCACGCTATTCCCATCTGTTTCGATGTTCCACTGATGCAACCCGGCGTACTTTTCGTTTTCTCCTTCGTTTGTCTCATGGTCCAGTAACACACAGCATCCGGGTTTCACAGCGGCGTACATACACCGTATCGCTGCCACTGGATCGTAGCAGTGGTCGAGCGCGTTACGGCAGTACACAAGGTCAAACATGTTCAGTCCAAACAATGAGTCGAGTCTTTCCATTTCGCATTGCCGCGTACGGATAATCGGTTCTACTCCATGCCAGCGCAAGAGCTTGTCGTACTCGTCCGCAAGCGCGTCCACGGCGACGATATTAACTTCATGTCCCGGCCAGACCTTCCCGACAATCGTCAGCGGCCCAGCGCCAACGTCGAGGATTGATACCTCATCCTTGTCTGGGAGACGAGAAACGAGATGCGCCTGTAGCGGCGCATTAGGATCAAGTCGTGCAGCGTAGTCATCCGGCCACACTCCGCCCTTCTCTTTAAGCCACCCGTCCCAACACGATATTTCATCCTTTAATCCTATATTTCTGTTCATTTTGGCTTCCTATACACACGGGTACTCCGCACCTCCCCGAGACAGTGCCAATCCATGTGTTTGTTAACGGCAATAGCTACTCCGGGGTGATCTTTGGAAGCGCAATCGTGAAACGCCAGTATTCCACCGGGTTTCACCACGTCCCGCCACTCGGCTATATCAGCGGTAACATTCGCCTCGTCGTGAGCGGCGTCGATGAATACCACATCAGGTTTGATACCCTTGCCCTTCATCATCCGCGCAGCCTCAACGCTCGGGAGGGCTATCGTAGTGATATTCTGTTTCGCCCCGATTTTCTGCATCCTCAACTCAAACTCATGCTGGTCCCCCTCAGGAGGGTTGTCCCAGTTTGACACTGCGTAAACCTTATTGCTCATAAGTGCCATAGTCGCAGCACTCTTGCCCCGGCTCACGCCCACGTCAACACACACGTCCCCAGGGCTAATCCAGCGCGATAGCCACGCCGCCTCGTCCTTGCAGAACCATGACGGGATATCCTCTAGGAATGAATGATAGTAATGCCCCCAGAAGTCATTCATCTGGTCACGCTTTCGCCCGAGCATGATGAGGTAGTACCAGAATGTATCTCCATGCAGCAACACCTCCGGCTTCAATTCAGGGTTGCGCCGGATGCTTTCAGCCGCCATCATGTAAAGGATCGTCTTGCTGTCGATCTTGTTACAGTGGTCGAACGGGCCGCACTTCTCAAAGAACTTCTCCGGGTGCTGCCAGCATATCGGCATTACCCGAACCTTCTCTATCTCATGGAAATATGCTTCGTGCTTCAGGTCGCGCACAGCGTTATTGAAGCAGTGAGCGAGCGTCATCCATTTTAGTGGGCGTTTACTCGCGATTATCTTCTTCTGCTCATCGAACGCTCGAGTAATCACGTTCCCGGCCTTCATGGACGCTATCATTCCAGACGCTACTGAATTGCCCGTCTCAATGTACCCTATGAACTCGCGTTTGTGCCATTTGATACCGTCCATAAGCGGTTCAATAGGCCGTATTGCCACGCAGTCGATATCTGTCCATAGTCCTCCGTATGTTTTTAACAAGTACGCACGGATAAAATCGCTTTTCTGCGGAAGCGTAAGCCGCGACAGGTCAATATCGCGGTTGTCTATCCACATACGGTCCCAATACAGGTCGTTGAGACAGAGGAAATTATCCGCGTTAAGATAGATGGTGCGTTCACATTCTCTTACGTAAGCAGGCTTATCCCCATCCCAATAGCTCCAGACAATCACGTTTATGCCCTCCTGAATAGTCTCATGCCGCCCCATGTCTCCCCGGCAACCGTTTCATTCTTCCACGCCGAAATCATCCCGCAGTCGATAAGGTCCGTGCGCGTACCCGCTATCTCATCAAGCGCACGTTTAACCCCAGAGTACCACGCATCGTGAAACAGGAGATACGCTCCTCTACTGATACACGGCATAAGTCCTCTCACATCTTCTATCACCCCGCCGTAGCCATGATCGCCGTCGATAAAAACTAAGTCGAAATCTCCACCAGCTATCATCCGGGCATCGCCGAGCATGGCCGGTGAATACCCGACAATTAAATCAGCCCTATGTGATATGGACTTCCAATCAACAAGCATAGGAAGGATACCGGGATCAATGCTTACCAGTTTTCCGGCGCAGTTAGCATCCAATGCGGCGACGATTATTTGTGCCGATCCGCCGTTTCCTGCCCCTATTTCCAGCACTCGCTCCGGTTTACACGAAGAAACAAACGCGTAGAGCAGCACCTTCTCGCTCGGCATCATCTGCGCTATCGTTCCCGCGATAATTTCGTCTATCCTCATTCCCCAGCCTTTATTTTGCCTTCCGCAATTAGTTTCTGAACGATAGGCAGATGCTTCTGAGCCACAATCCTAAATGCCTTTCCATACGATTCCCAGCCTTCCATAGAATTGTCGCCCGGCTGATAATAGGCGGTAAACAACGGACCTTCATTCAAGTAGTACCCTTGTCCCCCGTTCTCTACTACGCGCAGAATGAAATCCCAATCCTCTAAGCGTTTAAGCGTTTCATCCCACGGCACCACGCACTCTCTACGAATAAGCGACATTGTGGAAATAAAATTAGCCTGAAGCAATCTATCAAAAGAAAACTCGCCGGCGACGAAGGGCTTATTCTCAAACGCCCCCACTCGCTCGTAGTCGCCGTACACGAAATGGTACGCATCGCAACATTCCAGTTGCGCCCTCATACGCGATAGGATATTGGGTTTCAAGATGCAGTCGGCGTCCAACCAAAAGATATATCTCCCCTTAGCCTTTACGAATCCCTCGTTGCGAGCTGCGCTCGAGCCCT
Organism: Dehalococcoidia bacterium; assembly: GCA_041653935.1. Lineage (GTDB taxonomy): Bacteria > Chloroflexota > Dehalococcoidia > E44-bin15 > E44-bin15 > JAYEHL01. The sequence continues at coordinate 10,547 of JBAZEO010000071.1, forward strand.
CGCTATTGTCAACCTCGATGACCTCATGCTCCGCGTCCTGCG
>JBAZEO010000072.1:0-10525 GCA_041653935.1 Dehalococcoidia bacterium
TCATTTCAGTACCTCCAATAGTCGCTTCGCGTGCTCACGTGCCCATTCCCTCTCAACTTCTGGTAGTTCGTCGTAACTCATCGTCGCCAACCTCAGTGGATGATCGAGTTTGTTACGGAACCCGATGGTGTGAAAGATGGCCGCCGACCGTATCTGGTGCACGAATGCCGCAATGCCTTCTTCTGTCTTGTCCAGTGACTCGAACAACTGCACGTCGTCGGGTTGGTTCGGGAACTGTTCGTTCAGCCGCCGGCGGTTCGGTGACTCGCTTTTCTTCACCCACTCTTCGCCAGAACCATGCTCATAGTGATAGACAACGGCCTTAGGGGTATAGACCACTTTCCAACCGAGTTCCCTTGCCGTCCACGAGAAGGATACGTCCTCAAACTGTCCGCCTTTGTATCCCTCATCCAATCCTTCCAGTTCGTCCCACAGCGTTCTGCGAATCAGAGCGCAGGCGAACGTCACACAGTTCACTTCCCTGCGAACGTTAGCGGGGGGATAGTCCTTCGGCATTCCGCGCCAGATGTGGTATGGCCCCTGTTGGCCTTTTGCCACTCCCGCGTGCTGGATAGTGCCCCCCCAAGGCGGTTCTTTCTCGTTGGGGTAGACGAGTTTACATCCGACAATGCCCACGTCTGGGGATTCCATCTCGTCTAATAGGGCTTCCAACCACCCCACACACACGCGAGTGTCAGAGTTCAGCAGGCAGATAAAGTCTGCGTCAGAGAACTCTACCGCCTGGTTCACGTTGGCGGGAAACCCCAACTGCGCGTCATTTCGCAGGACGTTGTACTCATGTTCCAGTTTGTCCAGGTACGCCTGCATCTCTGCGTCCGGAGAGTTGTCGTCGGAGATGATGAGCCCATACGGGACATGGGTATTGGCCTTGACGCTGCGCAGACAGCGTTTCAGCATATTGGGTTGGTTGTACGTCGGGATAATCAGATCGACTGACGTGGGAACCTCCTAGATCACAAACGGGAACGGTTGATCCGGCATGGGAATCTCTTTTGCTCGTCGCTTTTCGTCGCGTGCTTTGACCTGTTCCTCCTCCGTGACCAGTAACCACTCTTTCCAGGTGTCGTACTCGTCGCCGCGATCTTCTTCCCTGTCCACGTCGAACGTGTGTGTGGAAAAGTAGGCGGTTGAGGCGTTGTCTGGGTTGGCATTGTTGCGAGCAAGGGTCCGCACCATCTCCAGCGCATCCAGGCCGTCCACCTTCGACCCATTGGGGTACTCGTCCAGTTGCTTGCGTAACTCGTCCATCCCATCGTCAGCAATAGAGATGTAGCCGTTTTCCAGGTCGGGTTGCAGGGAGTTGATACGCAGCACCTTGTTCGCGGTGGTGCGGATGGGCACAAAGTTCCCATACGTTCCGGCCCTCATGCTGGCTTCCGCCGCCTCGTTGGCAAAGAACGCCTGGAACTGCACCGTTTCGATGCCCCACTGGACAATCGGGTATTCCCCCAGGTACCTATTCTGAGCATCTATGATCTGATACGGGGTCTTATGGCCGATGTCGGCAACCATCAGGAACATGCGGTTATCGGGTGCCATAGCACCGATCAGCATGGCCGATGGGTCGCCTTTGTCGCTTACCCCCATCGAGGGGTCCGTTGCACCATAGAGTTGGCAGGCTTTGATGGGCCAGGGGGGTTTGCCAGACGGACCACCTTGTCCCTTGTTGGCTCTGGTATCCCAAGGGACAAAGAACGGCACATAGTCATCGCCGATCTGCCGAACTTCTATCTTGTGAGTCTGGTAGCGGAAGAACCGTTCATCGGGGTTACGTGGCTCGTTCAGGTACTCGGTAAAGAACACGTCGGACCCGTTCGCCACCCATAGTTCCATCAGCGCGTAGTAGGGGTAGAGAGTTGGGTACGTGACCTGTACCCCCTTCATCATCTCTTGCTCGTTGGAGATGTAGAATGCCTTAGCGTCCTCACGCGATCTCTCGTTGCCCCTGTCGGTGAATATCTGTTTCCACTCGTCCCACAGGTCTTGCCTCTCGGAGAAAGCGTACTTACCATTCACCTTCGGAACGGCACGGTAGAGACGTGAACGGAACAGGGGGCTCTCGACACATTTCTTCAACATGCAGTCATAGTGCAGATAGTTCCCCACGATGAGCAACTTGGTCCTATCGGGGTCTCCCGCAGGCATGATGGACTGCGTGAGGTTCTGCCACTGTTTCGACCGCTGGGCCTCGGACTGTACGGACTCGAGGTCTTCCATGTCGTCCAGAATAATGAGGTCGGGTCTGGCGTTGCCGAACTTGCGACCGCGAATCTGCGAACCGGCACCGATAACCTGCACGAGAACATGGCTGTTGGTGATGATCTCGGCCTCAGCCCAGGTATCACCGTGCTCGTTGCCAAAGTCCTCCTTGATGCGCTCGTTGAAGTCCAGTTCGTCCTTGATCGTGCCGAGCTGGCGTTTGGCCTGCTCAAACGAGTTCTGGACGATGATGATATAGCGGCGTTTCTTGAACAGTAGGCACCAGAGTGGGAAGGCATTGGAGACGATGGTGGTCTTGCCGCCGCCACGGAAAATAGCGATGGCCTCTTTCTGCACGTCGGGGTCGTCTATCAGGTGTTCGAGATCGCCGCAGACTTCCTTGTGCATAGCCGTGAGGGGTCGGTAGAAGTGGTGTGCGAGGTAGAAGCGGCAGAAGAACTGAAAGTCGGCGTTCGCCAAAAACAGACGGGCCTTCCTGCCGAATCCCTGTTCCAGCAGGCCAGCAGAGGCCAACACTTCCTCGTCGAAGCGTGCCTGGAGGCGTTCTGCTGCTAGTTCGAGATCGGCTTCAGTGAGTTTCACCGCACCAGGCTTTCCATCTTCTGGACCAGTCGCTCCATCGTGCGATAGTAGTCACGAGTGATACGAAACCATCCCGGCCACTGCCACGGGGGAACTCGCAGGGCCATACGTACCTGCCACCAAAGGAACCAACGGCGGAATCGCGGGTCGCGCCAGTTACGGGCCACCATGCGGTCGAGGTCGTCACTTGTCATTTTCGAGAGTCACCTCAACGGCGCGGATGGTGGTTTTCTTCGCGTTCATGTTGAGCAAGTCCCCAAAGGTGGGGTTCTCGTGCTCGTCTGGATCACTGAGTGGGGCCTGGGTGCCCACGTACATCTGTTGTTCGATGGCTTGAAGTTCCAGCAGTCTCTTCCAGTGGCGTGACAATGCGGCCTCGACCTTCTCAGAGAGACCCTTACCGTCGTTGTCCTCCGTTTCAACCCAGTGGGCTAGTCGTTCTGCGGAATATCGTGCTAGGCCGTGTAGTTCCATGAATACGTCGCCGATGATGCCGTTATTCCGCAGGTGCCGGACCAGTGACGTAGTAGGAAGAAGGTCGGCGTCTGGAATCTTGTTGAGGAAGTCCACGTAGACTTCCGGCGGGAGATCAATCCCATACCGTCTATTCATCTCAAGCGCCACGCGATAGGGGTGCCAGTTCGAGCAGAGCATATGGTAGACAAGTTGGACGTGCGGGTTCCCCTCAAGGGGGGTTCCCACAACATCGGGCAGGTGCATTTCGAGAGCAGGTAGTTGTTGGTCGGTCATATCAATCCCACAAATCCCAGTACCATTTGGCGAATAGAGTCATACCTTCAGCGAAGAGTGCTCTGCGACGAGCACACTCAGCAACATAGGCGTCCCAATCGGCCGGGTCGATGTCCTCGGTGTGACCCGTTTCCCACTTTTCGGCTATCTCGAGCAGAATGCCGCGCCATTCCTCAGTGGACAGACCGTTCGGCACACTCCACCCATGAGAGGCGCGGTTTCGCAGGGCATCGGGAAGCCATGAGGCGATGTAACGATCCATGCACCAGAGATCAGTGGCGGAATAGCCGTACCAGCCCCGCTCGCAGAAATCGCGAATGCCATCCCACGCTTCGGTGAACAGCAGCCAGGGATGCGTGAGCATCGAGTACCACGAGTAAGTCTGGTAGCGGAACGCGACACGTTGGCGAACAAATCTACCGCTGGCGGTAGGTTCTGTGAGCGAATGAGCCATGTCTTCCACGATGTAGTCGTCTGTCACATCTCCTCCAACACGCGCCGGAACGGCACTTCGTTGTATTCGTACCCGTATCGTGCTCTCAACCACGTCAGCATCGTCTTGGCCTCCTCTCTCGATGGAGAAGGATGATGGTGTTTGGCACACAAGAGCACCAGGTTGCGTTCGTCCTGCCGCAGATACCACCACTGCCCTACACACTTTCCCCGCGGAAGGATGTGATGGACCTCGGTGCCCTGGTTTCGTTGTCCCTCCAATCGGCAGAGTAGACAGAAACCGTGGTCCCGCTCGCGCACGAGCCCGCATATGTCGCTATACATAAGCCACCGGAATCATGTATCCACTATAGCATATCCCTTTGTGCATTGCAAGAGGGCAAAAAGAAAAGGAGCCGGGGGGTGAACCGGCTCCCTTCGGGAGGTTGCTGGGCAGGGGAGGTGAACCTGTCCAGCCGGGCAAAGAGAAGAGGAATGTGCATACGGATAGTAGCACATCATATCCGTTTTTGCAAGTGCCGAATAGCATCCTTTTCGCGCGAACATGTGGTATACTAGTGCCATAGGAGGGCACCATGCAGTACAAGTCTACGCAGTTTTGGCGCGACAGGACGCTTCCGGCGTCAGAGTTCAAGCGAGACGTCAAGGGGAACATCGACCGGCTACAGGAGGGGCCGCTGATGCTGACGAACTACGGAATGCAGGTTGCTGTCGTGTTGTCGCTGGAGGAGTACGACCGTCTGGTGGAGAAGGCGGGGGAATGAAGCGCATCCCTCTCACCAGGGGCCAGTATGCCCTCGTGGACGATGACGACTACGAGTGGCTACGCCAGTGGGATTGGTATGCCGAACCCAAGAGTGCCAAGTTCTACGCGGCTCGCTCAGAGAACCGGCACAAGGTCTACATGCATCGCGAACTCTGTGAGGGCATGATGGTAGATCACATCGATGGCGACTCGCTGAACAACCAACGGGGCAATCTGAGGGCAGCGACCCCGCAGCAGAACACCTGGAACTCGCGCAAGCCCAAGAAGCGGAGTTGCGAGGCGGCGTTCAAGTACAACGGCATCCGTCTACGCTTCGGCACCTATGACACGCCTGAAGAGGCGGCAGAGGTAGAAGATTACCACCGCAAACGACTACAGGGGGAGTTTGCACGCGGAAGGGGTTGACAGATGTGAGGTATGATGCCACACTCCTGCCACACGAACCTGGGGGAGAGGTGCCCCAGGCTCTGGCGGGTGGGCAAAACAGGGGCAAAAGAGGGGAAAAGAGGTAGTGGGTACGGTACGTATGCGCCCAGCGCGGGTCGAACGCGCAACCTACGGATTCGAAGTCCGGCACTCTATCCCCAATCGTGTCTCTCATTAGCAGTGTACCCCGTGTTTCCTGCGCTTGTCTAGCCCACCTGCCTCACACGTACCTCATGGGAGGGGACATGAGAAGCAAGGGTGAGGGGAGTGTCAGTCAGCGGAAGGATGGCTTGTGGCGTGCATCGCTTCAGGTAGGGGGGAAAAGGAAGTGGGTCTATGGGAAGACGCGATCCGAGGTCATCAGGAAACTAGACGGGCTGAAGAAAGAGGGAATAGTATCCGGTACACATACGCTTGGCGAGTTGGCAACGGAGTGGTTAGGAAGCAAAGACCTGAAACAACGTTCGATTGCCGACTATGAGGACACAGTAAGGCTATACCTATCTCCCCTACTGGCGCTACCCCTCGAAAAAGTGACCACAGAGGCTATTGAGCGGCACTATGGAACGCTGCAACAGATGGGACGCAGGAGAGCGGCACAGAAAGTTCACGGGTGTCTCCGGCAGATGCTCTCTTTGGCTCTACGGTGGGGTTGGGTAGCGCAGAACCCCTTACAGACGGTAAAAGCCCCCCGTTACGTGCCAAAGCAGAAGGAAATGTGGTCCGAGAGCGAAATGCAACGATTCCTGCAAGCAGAATCGTACCTGCACCCGCTCTACATGCTCTTGATAGCCTCTGGATGTCGGTTAGGGGAGGCTTTAGCCCTCACTTGGGAGGATATTGGGCCAGATTACATCCATATCACCAAGACAGTGCAACGTGTGAAGGGGGAAAGGGTGGTTTCGAGGCCAAAAACGCTTGCTGGAACGCGAAAAGTGGCCGTTCCGGCATCTGTGATCTCACTTTTGGAGCATCGCGACCCCGTTCACGTGTTCATCGGGGAAAAAGGCGGGTTACTTGAGTGCAGTAGTGTACAGGGGAACATGAGAAGGACGTGCCGGCAGTTAGGAATCACCGAGATGAGCCCGCACGGGCTGAGGCACATGCACGCTTCCATCCTGCTGAGAGACGGATTGAGCATTCCCCAGGTATCGAGAAGGTTAGGACACGCGGACGCCTCTATCACCATGAAAATCTATGCGCACGTACTGAACGAGAACGAGGATGACGCGGTGAAAGCGATTGGGGATGCGATATGCTGATTCCCGATGCCTATTGACAATGTACATAAGATGTGCTAGGATACTTGTGCATCGGGTCGGAGCGGTAGGGTTACCACATAATATACCCCTGGCGCAATCTTTATCCGATGCGCAGTACTGATAGTCGGGCCGGATGGCGACGGTTATCTTGTTATGATCCGTTACCAACACACTTGCCCGACTTTTTCTATGGAGGGGACAATGCGGAAGATGGTTGGGGGAGTAGTCTACGATACCGGAAAGGTATCGCGTATAGCCAACCTGGAATGGGCTGTACTTACCGTGGGAGCAAGTGGCCAACGGTATTTTCTGGAGCCCCGTGGAGGAGATGTCAAAGAAATCAGCAGGGAAGAGGCGTTCAACTACTATCAGACTGCGGTAATGGCGGTCCTCGACGATCGGGCAGGATACGCAGTGTATATGACGGAGTTGGGGGCATTTGGAGAAGTGGAGGAAGCGTGAACTACGGGAAGCACTACTCGACCGTGGTAACTCCGCAGTCGGAACCGCTTGAGGGGCAGGTACAGAACGCGGCAGGTGGATACGCCTATCCGGTGGATGACTGGAAGCGTCTCGACCGCTTCCTGATTCTCGGTTCTGAGGGTGGGTCGTACTATGCCGGTGAGCGCAAGTTGACGCGGGACAACGCCAAGGCAGTCGAGCGCTGTATCGCCGGGAACCCCTGGCGGGTCGTGAAGCGTGTCGTGGAGATCAGCGACTCAGGTAGAGCCGCGAAGAACGATCCGGCCCTCTTTGTACTGGCTATGTGCACCACGTCATCGGCAAAGAAGCAAGCATTCGACGCTCTGCCGAAGGTAGCGCGCATCGGGACTCACCTGTTCCACTTTGCCGAGTATGTTTCGGGTTTCCGTGGGTGGGGTCGTGGTCTGCGGGAAGCCATTGCCAACTGGTATGACGAGAAGAGTCCCACCGATCTGGAGTACCAAGCCGTCAAGTACCGTCAGCGGGACGGGTGGACGCATCGTGACCTTCTCAGGCTCGCGCATCCGAAGAACGAACGCAACAACGCTGTCTACCACTGGATTACCCAGGGAGAGGCGAACGGACTTCCGCTGATCGAGGCGTTTATGAAGGCCGAGGCAGCCACGAGCGAACGAGAGGTCGTGGCGCTGATTCGAGACAACAACCTACCGTGGGAGGCCATTGATACGAAGTGGCTGGGGTCGGCAAAGGTGTGGGAAGCGTTGCTAGAACGCATCCCAGCAATGGCGTTGGTGCGAAATCTCGGCAGAATGACGGCAAACGGGCTTTTGGGACCGTTTTCGGACGCAAACAAGCGAGTTTTGGACGTTTTGGGTGGGAAACTGCCGCGGGTTCACCCGTTTGCGTTACTTTTGGCGCTGAAGACCTACTCGTGTGGGCATGGAATGAAAGGTTCGCTAACCTGGACGCCAGTTTCGGCCATAGTAGATGCCTTGGACAATGCCTTCTACGCGGCCTTTGGGAACGTTACGCCGACGAACAAACGTATTGTATTGGCCCTGGACGTATCGGGGTCGATGGACGCCGAGATGATGGGGTCTCCGCTGACGTGTAGAGAGGCCGCGGCGGCAATGGCGCTTGTGACGGCGAGGACGGAGCCGAACCATCAGATCATGGCCTTTGCGGAGCAGTTCGTACCGCTGGAAATATCGCCGCGTGAGCGGCTAGACGACGTAACGCGCAAGATGAGCGTATTGCAGATGGGAGCCACCGATTGCGCTTTGCCGATGATGTGGGCACTTGGATATGGCGTAGCCACCCGTTACACTTATGGATTTTACAACAGGGAACGGCAGTCGGTCTATAAGGCAGACGCCTTTGTAGTCTACACCGACTCTGAGACGTGGTGTGGGAAGATTCACCCAACGCAGGCGCTCGCCAAGTACCGCCAAGAGTCGGGAGTGAACGCCAAGTTGGTCGTGACGGCGTTCACGGCGAATGAGGTAAGCATAGCCGACCCGAACGATGCTGGCACGATGGACGTGGTGGGGTTTGACGCCTCTGCACCAGATATCATCAGCCAGTTCATCGCGGAGTAGAACCTTCTGGCTGACGCGGGTGTGTGCTATACTTCCCTAGTAGTAGGAGGGTGCTCTATGCACCTTTGCCCAGGCCCGGAGTCGCCTCTGGCTAGTAGTAGAGATGGGGGCCGTCGTAGGGAATGCGGGACGGCTGACCAGAGATACGGCGCTTCTGTACTGGGCCTGACGCCGCGGAACACGGGACCAACGTGGCGCACAGCGGTTGTCAATACCGGATGCGTGTGTTATACTGTTCGTGAAAGACCCCGCCAGGCTGAGGAGCGGTTCACACCGCTGACGCCGAAATCGGCGGGGCATTTTCGTAGAATCTACCGCCAGCGGTAGAATGTGAGAGGTATGGAAAAGCAGGTATGGCGAGCGGACCTATCTCAGTGCAAGCCGATCAGTGAGAAGTTGTTGTGTAGTCTCGGGTATCTCAAAGACATGCGCGAGCCAGAGATGTGGCAGGGCACCGCGCGCGGGAACGAGTGCAGTATGACTATCACACTGCGAATGAGCCGCTGACCTTTGCGGCAGTAGAACGCCTGGGCTATACTTTCTCTAACAGTACCCACCGCGCTTCCCGTAGAACAGCGTACCAGGGTGGGTCTTTCTATTCGGGAGAGATAGTCTGTAGACACAAAGAACCGGCAGGAAGAACCCTGCCGGCCTTCTATCACCACGTCGGTTGTTTGGCGTGCTCCACTACTACCTCGCCGTCTTTCCAGATGTCCCACTGAGAAGCATTCGTAATGTTCGGCCACTCTTCAGCCCAAACATAGTACACTCCCCCAGGGGTCCAGCAAGGGGAACTCCCGGGGTAGTCCGACCAGTGCATCGTGCCGTCCCACCAGCCCCAGGCGTCCCCAGCCCCTATGTACAGTACCCCATTGGCCCAACTGGGTTGCCCTGAGCTATACGTCTTGTACGGCATGAAGACGCTGGCCCCATCTCTGACATACACCCCGCGTATGCCCTGGAACCTGTCCACATACGCGATACGTCCATCAGGACCCAGCGCAGGGTCTGTTCCCTCGAACAGCCTCTCCCTATTGCTGTATCTCCACACATAGTCCTCTGACTCATAGAGCATGTCAACCACGCAAGAGGGGTTCGCCTCTATCTCAGGACTAGCAAACAGCCTCTCCCCATCTCTCCACAAGTCCCCCTCTCTTACATACACGATAGACCCATCCTCACACCGCGTAGGAGAAGTCCCCTCGTACAACTTCCCACTTCTCAGCCCCGTTACCCACCCGTCCTGTACGTACAACAGTTCCGGTACAGGAGCAGTCAAGAGCACCAAGACCAGCGGAATCACTACCCTCAGCATGTCCACCTCCTCTGCCCATCATATCACAACACCGCGCACCCGTCTCACCTTTACGCATTGTCACAAAGAGAAGACCGGCAGGGAAGAACGCTTGCGAAGGCATACGCATTGTGATATGCTATATGCGCAAGAATAGAAGGAGAGAGCAATGACGAATGCAGCGGATCTGCCAAACGATCTTCTATTGCGATGCATAAGCGGCACAGTGCATCTCGCGCTAGACGACATCGAAGAGGGACAGTTTTGCGTGTCTATGGTCGGCTTTCCACACACCCTGTGCGGCAGACTGGAACATGCCTGGTGGTCTCTCTGTGGCCGCCGCTTCTACTGGTCGGAGGCATACCTGACGAGACAAGATGCCGCGCGAATGGCCGAGTGGCTACAGGTGTTTGTGGAAAGGCGACGTGAGCAGGAGGAAGGATGAGCAGGTACAACGAAGGTACGGATATGGTGATAACTGGTGGCGTGGGCCAGGTAACAACGGTGAAGATTCCCATAACGGCCTTCATGCGCGGACTGATGGAGTCTGGCGACCAGGGACTTGTGGCCATCGGCCATATAGTCAAGACGATGTACGATAGTTTCATGGCATACGAGGCGACAAAGGCGAATGAACAACCTCTCGATGTATAGGTGAGGTAGTGCTGGACCCTGCGCATAGAGGAGAGAACCAATGGCTATTCTCTCC
>JBAZEO010000073.1:0-10520 GCA_041653935.1 Dehalococcoidia bacterium
ATCGACGAGGATGGCGCGTTGGAGTTCGCCAGTCACCACCAACAGATATTCCCTGGCGCTGCCGGCCAGTTTGAGCCCGCCGTGCAGCACGTCATCGCGCATTATGAGGCTCTGCGGGAACTGGCACCGGTATGTCTGTATGGCGAGTACCTTGCCAAACCCCGGCAGAACACCATCGCCTACGCTCGCATACCACGGGGGTATATCGTTCTGTTCGACATGGCGATCGGAGGCGTCCTGCGAGACTATGACGCGGCGCTCGGGCAAGTGGCAGAACGGTTGGAGTGTGATGTGGTTCGCACGATTCACCGTGGCCCCGTCACGATGGATGACCTGCGGGGTATGCTGACCGAGAAGCCGATGCTCGGCGGGGATATGCTGGAAGGCATTGTAGTGAAAAACTACGGCCAGAACATTTTGCTTGGTGGGCAAGTGTGGCCGGTGTTCTGCAAGCTGGTGAACGAACAGTTCAAGGAAAAGCACGCCGCCAATCCCGACTGGAAGAGTGGCAAGAACAGAGAGCAGGAATACTACGACACTTTCTGCACTGAGGCGCGTTGGCGCAAAGCCGTCCAGCATATGCGCGAGCGGGGAGAGTTGCAGGATGCGCCGCAGGACATCGGCCCGCTGATGAAAGAGATTCACGCCGACCTGTTGGATGAAGAGGCCGAGGACATCAAGGAATGGCTGTACCGCGAGCACGTAAAGGACGTGGTACGAGCTGCCCAGCGGGGATTCGCGGACTGGTACAAGGCGCAACTGGTGGAGAGGGTACAATGAGGCGACTGTTCTGGCCGGAGACGCGGCAGTGGCACTACTGCGACGCGCATGGCGGGGTTATTCTGGTTTCGTCGCTGGAGATGGAACTGAGCCCGAAAGACGCCGAACAGCGTGTGCGCGATATCATCGCCAATCAGCTGCGCGGTATGTCGATCACGGAAACGGGACAGGCATTGTGGGATGGCAACATAGACGTGTGGAGCTGGATAGCAGATCGACGAAGGCGACGAGAGGAGGGATCACGGTGAGGCTACTGACGGAGCCCGAGATGTGGCAGGTGCACGACGTGGCGGCGTTGGCGAACGAACTCGCGGCGGGTTACGACTACCTACTGGATGCGGTGCAGAGAGCCGAGCCGCACGCGCTGGCCGATGTGGTGGCGTTGCGTGAGGAGAACGAGCGGCTGCGCGGTGAAAACAAACAGCTCAGGGCTGACCGTATCACGCTGTCCAACGTCCGCGCAGAGTTGCGCGGGGCCAACGACGTGACCTCGCGTCTATACTCGCGTGTGGCGGGACTAGAGTGGTCGGCGGAGACTCTGGATCGCATACAGGCGCAGGTGGACAGGACGGGATGGTCTGGCATCGCCGCGCCTTTCCACGGGATCGAGGACGCTGTGGCGCAACTGATCGAATTCTGCCGCGAGCATTCTGATCCCGACGAGACGGCGTCGCCAGACGAGGTTGCGGCGGAGAGCGGATCAGTGGTTGGTCATAGTGTGACGCGGGAAGAGGCGTTGCGAATCTCGCAGGAAACGATGGCACAAGCCGAGGCGGAACGGCTGCGCGCTAACGAAGAGCGGCTGTACGGCGAGCTGGCGCGGATGCAGGTGGCCGACATCAAGTTTTCCAAAGAGCGGCGTGATCTGCGCGCGGAGAACGAGCGCCTGCGTGCGCGTGTGGCGGAGTTGGAGCCGGCGGCGGCGAACTGGGAGCTGGTAGCGGCGAGGCCCGCGGGTTCGTGGCTGTGGCGCATGGGGACGAACGCGTGGGAGATATGCGATGGATACGAGAAGCGAAAAGCGTATGGCGATACAGCGGGGAACGCTGTCCGCCGTTTCGCTCTCGACGAGCCGGCGTCGCCAGACGAGGGTGCGGCGGAGAGCGGATCAGTGGCAGGCCGTAGCGTGACGCGGGGAGAGGCGTTGCGAATCTCGCAGGAAACGATAGCGCGCGCCGAGGCGGAACGGCTAACGCAACCGTTCGCCGAGCAGAGCCCCGGCCACGAGATCTGCCAGCTATGTGGCAGAGAGATGGGGATTGGCTTTCACGTTGACGACGAGGTATGGAAGAAGTTGAGCCCCTCAGGGGATCAGTGGGGGGTACTGTGTCCCTGGTGTGCTGACAAGCGGGCCAAGGAGTTGGGCATGACGGACGTTCCTGCGACGTTCTTCCTCAACTTTGATGTGCTGCGAGATAGCGCCGAGCCTTACGAGGGGGCCTGGTGGAAGCGTGCACTTGCGGCGGAGGCAGAAGTCGAGCGGCTGCGTGAACGCCTGGAAGCCGAGCAGTTGCGCAGCGAGACATTTGCCGACCTTGAAGCGGAAGCATGTGAGGAGAACGAGCGGCTGCGCGCGCGTATCGCCGAGCTAGAGCCGGCGGCGGCGAACTGGGGGCTGCTAGAGGCGATGCCGGCGGGAATGCGACTTGAGCACGGGTCGTCTCAGAGCGAGCGGGAGTGGATGGCGCGGCAGGACGACTGCAAACGGCACATCTGCCGCACACCTGCCGCCGCACTCCGCGCCGCTCTCGGCAAGGGGGAGGGGAAGGGGGAATGACCTTCCTGGTGACGATTGGCCGTTTTGGCGGGTTCTATGCCAGCTGGCGGCAGCCGAATGAGTGGATGAGTCGCATCTGTCTGGGGTGGATAGCGGTTGACGTGTGGTGGCGCGAGGTGGATGACGTACTCGTGTCGCTGTTGGATCGCGCGGGGGAGGCGGAATGAGCGGCAAACAGCGGGTGTGCATCGTGCTCATCAGCGAGGGGTCTCCTGCGGCTACCCGATATCGCCAGGTGCTCGGTGTGGTTTCGACGCAGGAGGCGGCGTGGCGGTTGGCGCATGAGTGGCCACTTGCAGAGGGTCAGTCCTACGAGTTTCTCTACTGGGAGATCGACGGAGACGATCTAGCCGAACTGGGGGGAGGTCGAATGAGCGAGACGGCGGCGGTGTACGACACGGGGCATCCCAACCGCGACGACGCGATAGCCCGCTTCCAGGGGATCGGCCTGCCGTACTGGCTGGCCGCTGTGATCGTGGACCGTGAGGCGCAGATAGACGCGGAGGCAGTGACGTTGCGAGCGTGGGAGCGCCGCCGCGAGACTGCGTCCACCTTGCTCTGCGCCGAGGTCGCCGCCTGTCCCGCCACGCCGGTGGTGGGCACTGACGCGGTGGACGTGCGCGTGCCGGCGGCGGTGTGGCGGGCGATAACGGGAGAGGGAAAATGAGCAAACCTTGTTGTAGTGGGTGGACAGACGCCAGGCAGGGATATGTCATCGGCCTGCGCTGGTATGCCGAAGACGACTACGTGCGAGGCTACTATCTGGAGTCGCATTCATATACGGCTGGCTGCGGTTACTGGCCCACCGGGGAATGGCATATCGACTATTGCCCGTTCTGCGGTGCACGCCTTGATGCGGAACCAGCGATTGCCGAAGCGGTCGCTGCACAGAATGTTGAGCGGGAAGCGGCGCGCAGAAAGTATGTGGGCAGTGAACCATTGCCCATTCCAGAAGAGTTGTGGCGGCAGATGACGGGAAAGGGGAAATGAGCGACAAACGGCGAGTGTACGTGGTGGTCGGAACGGATATGGTTTTGGGTGGGAATACGTATGTCAATACCACCTGGATTATCGCTGTGTGTTCGACAGAAGACGAGGCATGGCGAAGAGTTGCCAAAGCCCCTCGTTTACCAGGGGGTACATATGTGTGTGATGTCCACGTGTGGGAGATCGACGGGGAGCAGGTCGAATGAGCGAAACACCGGCTGAGTACAACGTATTCGGGATGGCGGGTGAGGCTGCTGCCCGCCACATCGACGACCTGATCCTGGGCAGAGTCGTGGACCCGCCACGTACTCCCGTCCATGAGCCGTTTGCCCTCACCGTTCTCTTCGAGTGGAACTGGAACTGTGGCGGGCTCGGCGTGACGTGGATTCTCTCGCACCGGTCTCATATCTATTCGGTGGCACTGAACCTGCTGTTCCTCACCGTAAGCGTAGAGTATGCCTGAGTCCATCGTCTACCTGCCGATCACCTATACTCGCTGGTTTGCCCTCTTCGCCATTCGCAAGTATATCCTGCCGCCAACCGACATCGTTGAGTGGCATAACCAAGGGTACTTCTGCCGATGGGTCGGCGCGGACATTCCGTTGCAGCGGTTTATCCTTCCGAGTGTAGTAACCCCTGCGTTACCAGATAGGTTCCTGGCAAGGTACGGCGGGTCGGGGCTGACGTATACCCCGGAAGAGATGTGGGACGCCATGCGGGTGAAACCGAATATCATTCACGATGCCTACGCGAACCTAAAGCCAGTCAGTTACAGGTCTGCCAACAGGCGCTTGAGGGTGATGACTGCGCTGAAGGGCATGGGATTTCGCAAAGAGACGGTGGGGGGCATCTTCCGGTATCTGCCCATAGGTAGGCACACCAACCAGAGGGACTATCCCCGCAGCATGATACCGCGAATGTGGGTCTCTGTGGAAGGGTTCATCGCCAACGTGCTTGATGCCTTGCAGGACAACGTGTTCATCTGGCGATGGAGGAAGCAGTGGCCGGGGAAGGTGTTGCTATTGCACCAGAGGTCCGCAATGAGATGGTGGAACGTCCGGGAAGAGATGGACACTTACATCAGCGTGGAACTGCGGCGCAGAACCACCTGTACACAACGGGACGTTATGGGCCACAAAGTGAACGTCAGGCGCATCCAGGGGGAACTGCTGGAAGCGGCAGACGTGATGAGGAGAGGGTGGGGGGGACCGGCCCACCCTCTCAGGTAAACGGGTTGCCCCGCCTAACCCCTAGATCGCCTCGTACTCCGGCTCACGCAGCTCGTGGGCATGGAGCAGTGTGGCTAGACCAAACGATGCCGTCCCGACCGCAAAGAGTTTCTCGATCCAGTCCAACGCCGATACTGGCAACGCCTGATATCCTGCGGTTGCCATGAGGGTAAACGCTCCCCCAGCAAGCACGAAGGACACAGCGAAAGCTGCCCATCGCTTGTACTCCGCCTGTAGTGCAGCCAGGAAAGAGACGTGGCCGACGAGATAGTAGGCCACAATGCCCGCGCCGCCACCAGAGACAAACCACGCTAGAAAATCTTTCAGTTCCATGTCGCTCCCTTACAATAGTTACCACCAAAAACTGTACCCAATCTTATCGTTGTACGGAAACAGGTAGACGGGCCTGCCTAGGTTGTACATGGGATACCCGGGTTCAAAGTCCACCTCAGGTTCGTATTCTGGGGCCGTCCAAACACGTATTAGCTCATCGTCTATCGTCCATTCATGGAACGATTCCGTTATCCAACCACTAACCGGGTTCAGCTCCTGTATCCATACAATCGCACACCTATCGTCTTCTTGGACGGGCCAGATAGCCCCACCCGATACGGCGCATCCCACAAGATTAGGGAAGGGGTCCTTGAGATTACGAATCTCATGGACCGCTATGGATAGTGCGGCATCCTCGTAATCCTCCGGTGTTGTCATCTCGTCAACCGTGGTAATGATCACCTCGACGAGACTGTGGTCTACAGAAAGGATAAACCTAACATTTATGTCATTGACGGCACCAAAGGCCCCCGTACATATCTGTGCACCAGCGAAGCAAGTTCCCGCAGTCTCCGACCAGTGAATACCATCCTCGCTCAACTTAACCCATAGGACAACCCCCTGCGGATCGGTAAACATGAGAGCATCCGCCGATAGATACCACAGTAGTATTTTGCCCTTACGCGCCGCCATGCCTGTATCTGTAAGCAGCGTCGTCGAGTGAGGAACCCCAGCTAAAACGTTGGAACCATAAAAGAGAATCGGGACAGTCTCTAGGGGTTCTTGTTCCCCCACGTCGAAATGAAAGAATGTATGGGTGCTATATGGTATTCCCGGACCTTCTGGGTCTTCAGGGTCTGGTTCAGGCGGTGGCCATCCCCCTATCGGTGGCAATCCATATATGGGTGGAATCGGGCTTGGCGGAATATATTCTCCCATGTGTTACGCCGTTGTAGAAGCATATAGCACGTATATCGTGCCGTCGATAATCATAGATGTGTACCATCGGATCTGAGGAACCCTTGGAGTATAAAAGACATCCCAGACAAACCCCTCTTCTGCATTGAGGAAAGGCACTTCCTCGGCTGATAGATCGTGACTAGTCTGCCTGCCGAACTTGTATACGCTATAGGCCGTACCGGACCGACGCACCTTTCCCTCTGCCCACATATGGTCGGTAAAAATAGTGGGCGCAGGCAACCAAGTTTCTCCATCATCCTTGGACACCAGCACCCCTGCCGTCGTGGCAAGTAACAGCCATTCTCCGCAAATGTATATCTGTGGAGGGTAGTCATATTCTGGGTATACATCTATGGCTGGCCGCTCGTATGTTACCCATGAGCCAGATCGCTTAGTACAGGTGATGAACACATTCGATACGCCGTTTTCGATAAGAAACGCGGGATAACTTTTCATATCCCATACTCTTTGCATACGGCGGTAACCGTCACATCTTCGCCGGCCAATGTTATCGGAACGGCGACTACATCTAAGTCGAGAATGTCACCAACTCGCAGCAACAGGGCTTCTGTCAAAACATAACTAGCCTTATGTTGCCCATTGCCAAAAACCACAGGCACTTCCCAGTAGCCAGCATCTTCATCCTCGATTTCTTCTCTGGTGATTGTCAGATTGATGGTCAATGAGTCCTCTCCCTCTCCCACGGTTGGAGAGGTCCGAATATAACCATCAACGCTTATCAACAGAAGATTCTGCGCTGTAACTGGCAATGCTATGGCTGCCATATTAGTGCCAATCTCGATCTCGCCAGGGATTCCCACTACTCCCCGGTGCCACTGATAAGCGCGGTCCTCTTCTGCTTCGCCTTCGTCACCGATCATCCGGCGGGGGCCGACTACCGTGTACTGCGCCTGCCCCGGCTTACCAGATGTGCGGTTTCCCTTCGTGTGTCGAAGGAACACCGGACGATCTTTCACCAACTTCAGGTCGCGGCACTCCGCAATCACCGTCTGGTTGATGTCCCCCATTATCCGGGCCATAACCTCGCCAAGAGTGTCTGTCTCAACGTGGTCAGAACCATCCCCAAGCAATGCGGGGAATATGGTCTCTTCCGGGTCCCCTGCCCCAGAGATGACATCCGCCAGTTCAGCAGAACCCCCGGTGTCTTCCTCAATGGCCTCCTCTCCTACTTCGTCGTACTGTCCATAACTGCGGAGAGGTGCCAAAGACATCCTTGTCTCTGGGAAGAGGGTCAAGGTGGTGCCGGTATCCCCGTTCTTGTGATCCACCTCTATCCGCATCCCCGTCACCCAGAACGGTTTCTGGTTCCAGGTTATGCCGCGCAAAGCCCCTGAAGCCGTGACCTGTGTCCAGGCCATATTCGGCACCACATCAAAGTGACTATAGTTGCCAAGCATCGGCAGGGTGATCTCTTCAATGCCCCGCGATTCCTCGGCATGAATCATGCGTGCCAGTTCCCAACCCTGCGAATCCTCGAACCCGCCGGTGCCGACGATTTGCTGGCCCAATACCACGTTGGCCCCGCCGTAGTTGCGCACATCCCCAGGTGTCATGTCGATGGATGTTTGGTAGGCCCCGGTGCTAAAAGCGATGACTGACTCTACCCGCACCTTGGCAACCGTGTCCCTAAGTCGGGGAACGATCTCCAGCCGTGAGAAGTCTGCCGTGGTCAGCGTGTTCTCGGTCTTTAGTCTGTTGCGCCACACCTTGCCGTACCCCTGAATGGGCAGGTAGTTCGGCCACGAGAACACGTGCAGACATCCACCTTTGTCCGCGCACCATTCCGCCTGAATGCGGGAGACGAACGAATCCAACTGTGCATCGAGTCCCCCAACAGGGGCATTGTGACTGGGCAGGTAGTTGTTGTGGTCGTCGGGGATCAAAAAGTCCGTGAACCGCAGCAGGGTAAAATGCCACTGCACCATGTGATAGAGGTACTTGCGCACCGTGAGTCCATCGGCGGGGCAGGTAAAGTAAGACCATGCCGGGGCATCGGTATCCGCCTGAGTCATGTAGTTGGCATAGTTGGTGGCCGACTTGAGATATTGCTGCAATCCGCGAATGTTCATGCGGGCTTCCCGCGTGCCGGATTCCTTATAGGCAATCTGCGAGTCGGCAATCCAGCCGACCATCTTGATGTTGTCCCGTCCCGTCAGGAACAGGTGTCCCATGCCAAAGTCCTTCTTGACGCCGCCGAACCACTCCTCGGCAAACAGAACCACCTGCGAGCCGTTCACTAAAGCATCGGCATCGAACAGGTCGCCAAAGACCTCGATCTCGCCTTGCCAACCATGAGCGTCCAGCGAACCAGAGAGGCGGTTGAGGATGAAATGACTTTCGGGAAGAATGGGAACCAGCGGGTTCACCGGCGTGTCTTCGCGGTCGAAAATGAACACGTTGCGAACGCCATAGGACGTAAGTCCAACCCTATCCGTCACCTTCAGGAAGGCGAGATACTGTCCGGGGGTAGCGTATGTTGCAGAGACATGCGCCGTCGTGGGACTTGGAACGGCGGCCCCTTCCAGCGTCCATTCCCAGGCAGAGATGCCTTGATTGGGCCAACCCAACCAACTCTCGGTGGGGTCTGGGTTATCGCCTTCCTGATACGACTGCGAGTTGGGCTGCACCTTGTAGGAAAGCGAGCCGTCAAAGGATACGGGGGCAACGTGTGTTACAGGGTCGATGAACGCGCAGGCCGGAGGACCAAAGATCGGCACGGGGTATTCCTTGCGCTCTGTAGAAGGAATGTCGGTGTCCTTCCACATCGTTACGGTCTCATCCCCCGCCTCGACCTTGTGCAGTTTCGGCCACAGTTCCCATAGGTCCACTGCGCAAACTGTGTCCCCTGCCTTCCAGTCACAGTGCATATCAGCGCCTACGGTTAGTTCACCGTAAGCGATCTCCCGCAATCTCGCCTTGCCACGATCGGTTCTGGTGGTAGGTGAGTCTGCTGATCCAACCCATAGGGTACAATCGTAAACGTAGTTGAACCACGCAGGGAGAGTCAATATCAAGTCGTCAAAGGGGGGCACGAGTTCTACCGACCCCGAGTCTATGCTGATAGTATTGTCGTTCTCGTCAATGCGGTCTTCTGTAATCGAGCACTTGAACATGATACGGGGAACCTTGACAGCCATATACCACTTAGAGAGATGGGGATGATTGCGAACTGTCTCTAGATCGCCATACAGCATCATGGCAAACTCGTTCGTTTCCAGCGCGTCGGTAACGACGAGTTCCTTGTCTACCCTGATCGCTGCTTCAGAACTAATCAGAGTATCGGCAATAACGATCTCTTTGTCTACCGTGATCGTTTCGGAAGTATACAGGTTGTCTGAAATGGACTTATCTATAGCCATTGGTTAGCTCAAGACATAAACAGCCGTCAGTGTCCACTCCTCATCAACGGCCTTAGTCCCCTTCGCTTCCACATTTCGCAGAATATTGTCGCCGCTATCGTCGTTCGAGTTGCCCACGGTGTACTCGTTCCAGGCATATGAGGCGTTACCGGCAGCAACCGTTACCTTGAACACGATCTGCTGGCTGGTCCCGTAGGTTGGGTAGGACGAGTCCATGACCTGCCAGTATTTGTTCGTTGCCGCCTGTAATCCCACCTGCTCTGCGGCAGTAACAGCCGTCGAGTCGCCAATACCGATATAAGTGTTGGCGTTGTTGAAAGGCGTTCCACCATCACCGCAGATCAGTGCGGCGATAGCGTTCAGTCCCTCATTGAGAGAAAGATTGCCGTCCCACTCGATAATATCGTAGGGTCCTGGCTCATTCTCACGCCGTTTTGCCAGATGCCAGTGTGTCCTATGCGTTAGCCCTTCCATGCCTTACTCCTTGATTACCTTGTATACGGGGGTCGGGTATGGGGTATCTCCCATACGCCACGTTGTCCGTGTCCCGACTTCCAATCGTCCAGCCGTTCGTACCTGATTCAATCGGCGCATCGCAGTGTCCCGCGACACTTCCCAAAGTGCAGCCCATTCTTTTGCCGTTAGATAGTCGGGGCCTGGATCACGCCGTCGTTGTGTTAGGTGATTCAGTTCATCCCAGGACCACTCGGCGGGAATATCTATCTTTTCCATCTCACGCCACATGGGGTAGGGGCAGGGGAAACGTCACCTGTCGCACATGAAGCCCCTCGTCTGTCTCCAAGACCATGAACCCTATCTCCGGCAGTGATTCGCCAGCCACTTTCAGTGAGAAGTCGGTATGCAGTTGCCAACCGCAGAGAGTTGCGGCGTGCCAGTCCGCTTTTTCGACGTGTATCATGCGATGCCGGTGCGCTCGGATAAGACATCGTATGTCGGGAGCAAATCGTCCATACGTTCTGTCATATTCTGACCGAATGTTTAGGAAGGCCCCCCATAGCGCCGAGGTCTCATACCGATTGTTCTTCACCGACCCTATGTGATGGGCAAAGTGAGTTACCACCCCGCCACAATCCTTGAGTAGATATGGCCACACGCGGTGCCCCGTCTCAGGAT
>JBAZEO010000074.1:0-10397 GCA_041653935.1 Dehalococcoidia bacterium
CAAATGCAGATGCAACAGGTTCAGCAAGCCGCACAGATGCAAATGCAACAGCAACAACAAGCGCAGATGATGGCTGAACAACAGCGACAGGCGCAAGGTATCCCCGGCGGGGAAGGTTTCAATCCGGCAATGGGCGGACAATCGCCTATCAACGTCAATTCAACCGTCCAGACCAGAGAACGGGTAACGGGAGAGACTAGAGGTGGCGTACCGATAGGAGAAGGATTATGATAGACCAGCGACGATTGGATACTATTCTCTTGACCGCGAGGACTAAAGCCAATGAAATACTGGCGAATTATCATCTGTATATGGTTGGTGATAGGAGTGCTTACAATGGCGAAATTAGAGGACGGGCAATTCCAGAGGACGCAGAACAACCCGAAGATGTTGGCGGAGAAGGCGAAGAACCGGGCGCGCCGCTTGCCGGGGAAATATACGGTCAAGACGGGTGATAGCTGGACGAAGATCGCCGAGAAGATTTACGGTCCAGTCTTTCAGGATAACTTCCAGGCACAACGCATGGCGGAGCAGCTTGCCCGCGCCAACCCGAAAGTGGGAGGACTGCGCCCCGGTACGGTGGTAAGGATCGCCCGCCCGCGCCGTAATGCGTTTATCTCTCAAGC
The DNA here is from genome assembly GCA_041653935.1 of Dehalococcoidia bacterium. Classification (GTDB taxonomy): domain Bacteria; phylum Chloroflexota; class Dehalococcoidia; order E44-bin15; family E44-bin15; genus JAYEHL01. The sequence goes on from JBAZEO010000074.1 coordinate 627, forward strand.
GTTCCTGGGTGATACCGGCCCTGCCCCTACGCCAACCGCGCCCGCTTATACCGGAGCCGCCCCACAAGGCGGAACGCAAGGAACCGCCCCCCAACCTACTGTCAATTACAACGCCGGATCGTATCAAGGCAGGCCGTGGGCGCAAGGTGGAAATGCACCCGCACAGATGGATGGTGTAATCCAGCCAACCTATTTGCCGGGAGCGCAACGACAGCCCGGTTTCAATATGGGACGCTATAACACGGTAACGCAACCGAGTACCGTCAATCCATACCAGTCGCGCCAGGTTGTGACGGGTGCAGGTACAACCATTACCCTACCGCCACAGCCGGGAAGCGCCGACCCCGTTTATCCGCGCACATACTTACCAGGACAAGCACCCACCCAACCCGCTCAAGGATTGGGGTATCGTGATTACAACCAACCTGCAACCGTGACACGCAACTGGCGGGCAGAACAAGCCCCGCCAAATGTAATCCGTAACCGACGACAACCAGGTGGAGCAGAGCGAGAAGGGAATGACCGCGGTATGTTGGCTACGTTCAACGAGAACGCCCCGCGACCAGACTGGACTACCGACGTATGGGAGCGGATCGCAAACACCGGGAAACTCCCGTTGTTTATTTGGGGATGGGACGCTGAAAACGCTGGCATCACACCGGAAATACTTGGCGGTGATGGGGTAACAACTTTCGGCCTCGGTTATTGGCAAGACCCTATGACGGGTAACTGGATACTGCGTTCTGGAACGCCAACTGCCAGTACATCGTCATCGTCAACGGGTGGTTGGAGCGGCGGCGGGTACAGTGGTGGGTATAGTCCGGGCTTTCGCGGCGGTGGCGGGGGAACAAGCGGCGGGGGCTATGGCGGCTATACCGGATACGGCGGCGGCGCAGCTCAACGCGCTCAGGGCTATCCAACCGAGGCAGCCAGAATGATACGCGAGGCAGGGATTGGATTGATTAGCTGGAGAATCTAATGGCACAGAAGAATATTGACTCGCCGTTGCCAGATCAGAACGCCCTAAAGTCTAAGCTGTTCGAGATCATCGAGCAAAAGAAGGGGATGCAGTATAACGCGCCCCCTACGTGGACTACGTACCATAGTCCCGATGACGACGAGATTATAAATACCCCCGATCCGGCCCCGGAAGACCTTCACGGTGCGCCTCCTGGTTGGGATTGGCGTAACGCTCAGGCGGATTGGGAGGGCAACCCCCTTCCTGACGGCGCTCAGTCTTTTGATAAGTACGGCGATCCATACTACGGACCGGGATTGAAGGGCGTATGGAATAAGATACGCTCGATGTGGGGTGTGAAAACCACCAATGACCCAGACCGCGGTATATTTGCAATCGAACAGCAAGATTTAATCAACGAGGAAACGGGCGAGAAGATTGGCACAATGCCCGGTCCTAATCTTGCTAAGACCTGGGAGAATGTTAAAAGCGGTGAGGCTGGTAAAGTACCCGCCGGGATCGCGAAGGGCATTGAAACTGCTACCGCTGGTGTTTTGGGGCTATTCAACGAGCCTGCCATAGCAAGTAAGAAAACATTTAGCGCCGCGGCTGAGGTTGGAAGGGTGACTGGTGGCAATCGCCGCGGTATCTTCACGGACTATATCAATAGCCGTACCCCGGAACAGTTGAAAACAGACAATATGTCCGGGCGAGATATTCCCGAAACCTACTACACGGCAGATGGCGAGACGCTAAAAGAGGCATGGGATAGGGGATGGCACGCGGGAGCAATCCTGTATTCGAGTGCATTTGACGTATCACTGAGGGCTGAGTACATCAAGGCGTTAGACTCTGGCGACGTTGACCCCGACCTTTTGGCTATGGAGTTTGAGAACCCATTGGCTGAAATGGCGGGTGAAATGATATTCGACCCGCTGAATATCCCGATTGGGCGGGTGTTGACCGCCGAGAAGCGGATAAAGAACGCCTATCAGTTATTCGTGAAACCGATTGACGGCTGGACTACTGCGTTCAAGGCGCTGGAAACCGCATCGAATGATACCGAGAAGTTTGAACGCATGGCGGATATTACCAAGATTACCGCCAGCGCCGTCAAGAAGTCCGCAGCGGGATTGGATAACTATGCCAACAGTCATAAGTTCTTTGGCTTGACCGCAGATGGTAAGCGGTATGTGGTTGGTAGAAGCTCCGGGGAAGTATATGCGTGGCTGGCCAAGAACGTTGACCCCGATAAGCCGGACGAAGCGATTGAGATGTTTAAGGCTATGGCGAAGATTGGCAGCGGCGATGAGAAAGAGATAGCCGAGGCGATGAAAACGCTAACCAACTATCGTAAAGCTGTGAAGGCGGGTAAGACTGTCGGTAAGAACTTTACTCTAGCTCCGCTTGTGTCGAAAGCTGGCCGTGAGGCGGCGATTATTCTAAACAAGCTGATGGATGCTGACTTTCTGGATGAGCTTGCCGCCGCTCAAAAGACTGGCGTGGATGGTGTTGAGAAGTTTATCAATCGCCGGATGGAAGGGGCGGTTAGTGAAATGTTCCCGTCCATTGACGATCTTGTGAAGCGTCGGGCTGACGCCTTAGCACAGATCGAGAAGGGTAAGAGCGTCGTCGTAACTAAGAAGGCGCAAATGACAATGGATGGATTTGAAGCGGTGGTAGATGGGCAACAGGTGATCGTGCCTCCAAAGGTTGCGGACTGGCTTTTAGCAGTAAACAAGCTGAATAACGGCGCGCAAAAGGTTGTATCGCCGTTCAATAAGTTCTTCGCCTATATCTACATGGGACTATCCCCAGGCTATGCTTTTCGTAACCTTGCTCAAGATATGCTGGTTGGTACGGTTGACTTTGGGATTAAGACCATCACTAAGACCCCCTCGCAGATTATCCAGAACGGCGTTGAGTGGATCGGTGGTGTAACGCCGGGTGCGGTAGGCGGCTTCGGTGGGCCTGCTGCTGCGTTTATCCAGAGCCAGGTAAAGACCAACGGCACGAAGTTGGTTGATGCGCTAAAGAAGATGGATGCGCGGGTTGCTGCTGGTGTATTCGAGGAGTGGAGTTCGATGCGCGTGGTTGGCACGGCGGTAGAAGATGCCATGCTGCGAATGATGAAACCGGGGCGCGCTATTCCAGATTACGGCGAACTGATTGCCGCTGGTATGCCGGATGAGATGGCTGATTTTATCACCCAGGCACTTATCCGTAACAAGGGCGACGTAAAGAAGGCAATGGCAGAAGCGCGTAAAGTGCTGAAACTAGGTGGCGTAGATGCGTTTAGAGTGGTAAAGATAACAGATGCCGAGGCCAGCACTTTGACCCGCTTAGGGATACACGACGATATTCTAAATGCCGTAGATAACGCCGTTGACCCTGCTGATTTCAGAGCGAAGAAGGATGACATAATCCGGCAGGCGCGTGAGTTTGCCGCTAAGACCTCCGACGAAGTAACTCCCCACTTGCCAGAGGACGAGACGGTTGAGGCGTTAGCGGAAGTGATAGACGAACTTCCAGACCAGCGGGCAAAAGAACTGGCCGACGCCTATCACGTTGCCAATCAGCGCACTATGGGGGCGTATGCAGATGTGCTATCAGATTTACGTAAGTTAGCACCCGATGATCCAGATATTCGAGCAATGGATGGTGTGCTTGACGATACCGCTTATAACGCCATTCTAGAACGGATGCACCGCCGCGCCTATAACGCCAAGATGGTATCAAACAAGATATTTGTAAAGGGCGCTAACCTGGATGAGATTTGGTCGGCTGCCCCGCTACATATGCCTGGACCTGCACCTAAGACACCCGCCGAGTTCAAAGATCGTATCTGGCGTGAGTATTACTTTGAGGTCGCTACGTCTACCTGGAATAAGTACAGGGACGATCTTGCTGAGGCGGTTGAGAATATCGCCCGTAAGGTTGGCAAACAGGATAGCGAAGCCCTGGTGAAAGCGCGTAAAGAGTTGGCTGAGGCGCGCAAGTGGGATAGCGTTCAGCGCGAAGATGAGGTGCGGATTGCCCTGCTCCGAGCAAAAGAAAAGGGCAGCAACAAGGATATGGTGTTTATTATCGCCAACCAATACGGTGTTCCTTCTGTCACCGAGGGCGGCGCTAAGATGGATCAACGTATTCTGGATACGGTCAATAAGTATTCAGAACAAAAGTTCGATAGCCTGGATGATATTACCGACCCAGAGGTTGTGCGTAAAGCGTTCAACGCCCGTATCGCTGATGTACCCGCGCAGAAGGTAGCCACTGGGTCGGATGCTGCGCAAGCACCCGTAGCACCCGTGGCTAAGACCCCGAAGGGTAAGGACTTGTCCAGCTACGCCCCTGCTACACAAAAGTTCTTTGCCCCACGCAAGGAACTGGAAGCCACGCCCTACGGTAAGGTTCTATCCGAGCGCATCAAGGCGGAAGCCAGTACGATGCTATCTGAGTACGGCGGTACGACCCGCGTTCCAGTTGGCGACAAAGCACCGGGGATATGGGTGACACGCTCCAATAACCCTGAGTGGTATAAGACAATCTACTGGGAAGGCAGTAAGAACAAGGACGCTGTATTCAACGCCCTAAAGCGCATTATTGACGATGAGGGTAAAGACCTTATCAAGCCTCGTGATGAGACGATCTTGCGTGTGAAGCAGGAAATCTTAGGGCGTTTGGCTGGCGGCGATGAGTGGGGTAATCCACCCGACCTTGCTTACATGCTATGGACTGGTAGAACGGATGAGGCGGCAATCTCTTACGGCAAGATGCAGGCGCAGATGAACGCAGCCAGCGGCGCAGATTTGACGTTTGGGGTAACGAACTTGCAAGACACCTTCCCGTGGCTCGATGAGACCACGATGGCGAAACTGGAAGGGCGGTACTTTGATATTGTTGGCGAACTGGATCAGGGCGATTACAAGAATACCGCCGAGATCATGCGTAAATCTGGCAGGTACACCGAGGAGGAGATTGACGCTCGTTTGCTGGATGATTGGATGCAACAGAACGTCAAGCCAGTTTATGCCGAAGAAGGCTCCGAGGCGTTAGCGGTAATAGAACCCGAACTGGTTGACCCGGTGATGCCCGTCACTACAAAACCAAAGAAGCCTTACTCACGCGGTACAACCCCAACCCAGGCGAGGGCAACGGAAGAAAACCTTGAAGGTTTAGAGCAGTTGCTAACCCGTATTGCAGATGATTTTGAGGCTGGCTTTGGTAACACCGTTCCAGTTGAGTCTAACCCCGCCCTAGAGAAGGCGTTGCGTAATTGGGAATTGGACGCCGAGGAGAAGATTAGCGAGGCACGCTTGATTGCTGCCAATGTAGGTAATGCCGCCCGTGACTTCACGGTGCTAAGTTACCCACAAAAGACCTATGCCGATCTTGCGCTTGCGTATCTCTACCCATACCACTTCTGGTACAGCCGCAGTTATGCACACTGGATGCAGCGGATTGTGACACAACCTGGCGTGGTTGCCGCTTACGCTAAGTATCGTAAGACCCTTGAGAAGATACACGCTGGCGCGCCCGATTGGTACAAGTATCAGATTAACTCGAATGAGCTGCTAGGGATTGACTCGGATAGCCCGCTGTTTTTCAACCTGGAAGCTACATTGAACCCGCTAAATGGACTGGTGGGCGTTGACTTCATGGATGCGCGTAAGCGCAAGGATTTCTATACGACCACCCTGGACGATCTGAATAAGTTTGGTCCTTCCACTTGGACGCCGTTCAGTTGGGCGGCGGCTATTCACATGAAACGAAAGGGAGAGGATGATGCCGCGGCACGTTGGGCTGGAAGGCTCCTACCCGCTACATCCACCGTCAAGGCTGGACTGAGCGCGCTGAACATCAACATTGACACCCTGGGCGGTATCAACGAGTTCGATCCGATGGTGCAAATCTTTAGCGGTGGCATTGACCCGTATGAGCGTGACAGAGTTGGTCGGGCGCTAGGCTGGATGGTTGAGCGTGGCGAGATTGACGCTGCTACTGCGATTGACGCCGGGTACGCACAAGATGGCGAAGTGTGGCGCGAGGCGCTACGCAGGGCTATCCATTCCCGCGCAGGCGGGCAACTGTCTAGCTTCTTCTTGGGCGTAGGTTTCAAGGCGCGCAACGTAAGCGACATACAGATTGACAGATTCTATACAGAACAGTATAGGTTAGTGGCACTAAAGAGTACCTTACACCCGGACGAATACCGCCGTATGTGGGATGGATTGCGCGATAAGTATCCGTTTATGGATACCGTGATCCTGGCTAAGAAGCATGGGGCAGAGCGTGACGAAGCCCTGGCATACAACGTACTAGGGCGCATCCCGCCGGGTAGTAAGACTACAATTTCTAAGGCGGCAGGCATTGACCCGCGCTTGTTCGATAAATTCTACGAGAACAAAGGCGATATGACTGGATGGGCTGAGACAGACAAGCAGAAGTTTATGGCGGCAGTTGTTGACATTGGTGCTATCTTGAATATCCCCACCAGCGCCACGCGTGCAGAATGGACCGACGCCAGCATTGCTTACGGTAAGATTGCAGAAGATGGTAAGAAGCAGTTTGGCGATGCCATTGCCGCTATGGAAGATCATTACTACGGCTTAGGCGAAGATACGGACGCCAAGCGTGAATACATGGATGCCAACCCAATCCTCGGTGATTACCTGGATTTCAAGAGCGGGCAGATTATGGCTAACCCCCTACTGAAAAGCTACTATGCCGGGATTGAGTATATCCAGCGGTACTATAACTCATTTATGTATGCCAGAATTACCGAGACGTTTGGGGATGATATATACGACTTACAAGATGCGTACTATGACATCTTCGATCCAAGTGAGAAGAAGAAGTTCTTGAAAGCTAACCCACGATTGAAGAAGTTTTGGGATATGCGGGATGAGCAAGAGAAGCTCGTTGCCGAGATGACTGTATCTACCGGAAAGAAACTGAAAGAGGGCATACCGGCGGAGTTACGCAAGCAATTGGACGACCAGGCGAGTATTGGCGAGGAAGATATAGCCGGGGCGGTAAACCAGCCCCGCGTGCCAGAATACTACCAGTACAGCTATAAGGACTGGATGCAGAACTTCCAGCCGGAGATGCAGCGGTTACTTGAGGACTATATCTACGGCGGTAAGGACCTTCCCTACGCCGCTAACAACGAACTGGAATACTTTGCTAACAACATGGGCGAAGACCCGGAGATTATTCTTGAGCTGATCGAGCAATCCGCTAGATAGGTATTGCTTTTTAGAACAGTCATGCTATAATGTGTATGATTGTATAACGCCTGACAGATTGATAACGGGGCGGGTCATTGGACCCGCCCCTTTTATTTTAACAACTGAGGAGAATACAGAATGAGCGAACAGTATGGACAGCAGCCCCCTGCTGGAACGGACGGTAGCCAATCGCCCGCTTCACCAGTACAAGGCCAGCCTAGTTCCCCTGCTAGTGAACCCACTCTTGCAGACGTTTTGAAGATTGTAACCAGTCTGGATGCACAGGTGAGGTCCTTACAGGGGAATAAGGATAAGGGCATTGCCAAAGTTGCGAAACGATTGGACACCTTCGAGGAACGTCTGGCTGAGTTCAACGCACTCAAAGCCGAAGGTTTATCGGAGAAGGTAGCACTACGCCTAATGCGTCAAGAAAACCTCCCTGATGATCCTGGCATTGAACCTGAACCGGCTGCGCCTGTTGCGAAGGGCGGCAACCTGAGCAATAGCGCCAACGTGGACACAGACGCGCTTCTGATTGCGGCTGGCATCCAGCCTAACGATCCCGATGTAACCCGCCTTTACCGCGAGGGTAAAACCAGCGTAGTAGATGTGGCGCAGTTTATCGTGGAGCGTAAGGGGCGTGCCACCCAACAACCCAACCCGGCCCAGGTTATGCCTGGAACGGGCGGACAATCCCTCAATACTCAACCTGAGCTTGAGGAGATTACAACCGAACTGGCGCGCCTGATGCAGAACCCCACCGCGAATTGGAACAAGATCCGCGATGTCAAGGAGAAACAAAAGGCGCTTCTACCTAAGTAACTAGCAGAGGTGCTACGATGTCTATTCAGAATGTTGCCAGCCTCGCCAACTCAATCCGCACTCAGTACATCAGTGACTATATTGCGGCTGCGTATGGCATGAGGTTATACGACCAGCTTGCTATCCCGATCCCCGGTATTTCGATGGATCAGGCTATGAAAGGGTCGTCCGTTCAATGGCCGTTCCTGTCGGGAATGACCCCCTCCACTACCGCCGTGTCGGAAAGTGCTGATATTACCCCGCAGATTTTGCGGGATGCGTACGGCTCTATCACCCCCACTTCCCGCGCTGATGCCCTGCAATGGACCGAACTGGCTGAAATCGAAGCCTATACCAATTATGGGATGGAGCGTTTTAAGAAACTGGGCGAGAACATGATGGAGTCCATTGAACTCCTGGCTCAGACCGCCGCTGTAAGCGGCGACTGGGTGGATCGTGCCGCCGCCCGCGCATCCCTGGATGCCGGTACTGCTACACACCGCGCTTCGGACAGTGTCTTTCGGCAGATGCAGGCAATGATGCTGACCATGAAAGTTCCGGGCTTCATCAACTCCGCCGGAGAAGCGAACACCTGGGCCGCAATCATGCACCCGTATGTGTTCCATGACATTGCCGAAAGCGGTAACGTGGATAGCATCGGCTTGTACCAGGATGCCGGTATTCACCTGAACTTCGAGCTTGGCAAGATTGGGCCGTTCCGCTTCGTTGTAAGCCCTTACGCCAAAGTGTTCGGCGGCGCGGGCGCTGATAACGCTACTGCGGTCGCTACAACCCTGGCTGGCGCTGAGAACGCTCTTGACCTGACCTTCGTAACTGCGGCTGATGTTTCCACCAATGTTGCGGTAGGCAAACTGTGGACGATTGGTACAGAGGAAACCAGCACGACCATCTACCCGACCAACGAGCGTATTCATCCCACAAGCGCAGACGGCACAACCATCACCTTCATTGGTGAGGGCGAGAACGGTGGCTTCCGCTTTGACCACGCGGCTGGCGAAGCTGTACGCAACGCTGACAGCGTTTACACCATCGTCTTTGGCGGACCTGGCTCGCTCCTGAAACTGTACGATCCTGCAACTGGCGAGTTTGGCAAGGTGGTTGGCCCCAAGGTAACGGGTATGGCTGACCAGTGGGCTTCGATTGCCTGGAAGTTCTACGGCGGCTACGGAAAGCTGACCGAAAACCGCCTGCTGCGCGGCGAATATTCCACCTCATACGAGGCATAGGAGGATTACCATGCCTTACACTTCTACTGACCAACAGAACGGTATGCCAATCGGTCCCGGCGGCTTGCTTCCTGGCTTGAACGCTTACGGGCAGATTAGCGATATCGCGTATCGGCGCAATGTGGTCGCCAAGACCGCAAACTACACCGTGACCGCTGCCGAAAGCGGCACGATCTTCACCACGCAAGGCGCTACTGCTGCCGTTGTCTTTACCCTTCCAGCAACAACCGCTTGCGACGGCCTGGAGTTCATTTTCTACAACTGCGAAGATGTGGATATGACCGTAACGGCTGGAACCGTTGATACTATGACGGCTCTCAACGATGTGGCTGCGGACAGCGTAAAGTTCGGCACAACCTCGTTGAAGGTTGGCGGTGGTGTTTGGGTGTTTGGCGACGGGACCAGCGTCCACGCCATGATCCTCGGTTCCAACACCGTAACCGTAGCTACTTAGTGGTAGTGGTAGGGGCGGCGCTATCCCCCTCTCACCGCCCCTACCAAACACTATGCGTGCATACGTCATAGGCAATGGGCC
>JBAZEO010000075.1:0-10321 GCA_041653935.1 Dehalococcoidia bacterium
GATAAAAGCGGCCGTCGAGGAATCCGGGCGCACATACGCGGAGTTGTCCGGGCGCGGTAACGATTTGCAGGCATGGCAGGAAGGCAAGTTTGATGTTATAGGTGTGCAGATACAGGCGGGCGGCGTGGGAATCAGCTTAGTCCGCGCGCGGTATTGTGTATACTACTCGATGGGGTATAGTCTCGGAGATTACGAGCAATCGCTGGCGCGGGTGCACAGGCCGGGGCAAAAGCAAAACGTCACGTATATCCACTTAGTGGCAACCGGCACGGTTGACGAAAAGGTGTATAAGGCGCTGCAAAAGCGCAAACAGGTAATTGAGGATTTGTTGGAGGGCGTAAAATGAGCGATATTGTAAGTTCGAAGATTGTAAAAACGAGAAAACCTTGCAGGTGCTTTTTCTGCGCAGAGTTGTATCCCAAAGGCACAACAATGCGGGGCACAGTATCTGTCGATGGCGGAGAAATATCGTACGAACATGTCTGCGATGTGTGCGACGCGTACATTCGGAAATATTGGCATTATGGCGACGAGTGCGGATATGGAGAAATAAAAGAAAACGACCCCGAAGGCTGGGAAGAAATTAAGGCAAGTTTGTATAATCCTATTGACAAATCATAATAATAATAATATAATGTCTATGAACATAATGGCATATTAATGAGAGCGAGGTGATTACATGTACGATTTGGATATGGACAACGTATGGAAATGGCGCGAAAAGAATCCGCTGCGGGCATGGCGGGTATTACAGGGCGGCATGTTTCAGAGCACAGTGGCGCTGCGCATAGGCGTTGCAACGCAAACAGTGCGCGACTGGGAAGCAGGATCGCGGAACCCGAACCCGGATAACTTTGCAGCGCTGGCTCATTTTATGGGAGTTGATATACAAGCGCTTGCCGACCAGTGGGACAACTGGATTGCGGCGGCGCGTGTAAATAGATAGAGGTGATGCCAATGAAGAAAGTTTAAGCCTGATTTTCTCCGATACCATTACCAAAACAGCGCTCAGACGGGGTTCCGGGCGCTGTACATGGCGGGAGTAGCTCAGAGGTTGAGTACTGGATGCGCTGGCGCGCGTGGGCGTATAGCCGGGGATGTAGGTTCGAGTCCTTCCTCCCGCCGTTATTTTAAAGGAGGTATCAACATGATAAACTATCTATTAACCGGCCTTATGCTGGCGGCAGCAGGAGCCTTCGCCGGATCCCTTTTGAGGGAGAAATTCATGACCGCGAGCAACAAGCTCGCAGAGCGCCGTTAATACGGCGCAACATGGCGGGAGTAGCTCAGAGGTAGAGCGTCGGGGCGTCGGTGCACCTGAAAGAGCGTCGGCCGTGCGCGTGGGTTCGAATCCCACCTCCCAGTCACTTTATATTAATTACAAAGGAGGAAAACATGGAAGCAAAAAACTGTGAGGAATGCAAAGGCTATCATAAATCAATATCGGCAGGCCGCTGCAAGGCGTGCATAGAAGATGACCGTCCGTGGGCATTGTTTAAGCAAGCGTCGCGGCTGCGCAGGTTTATGTGGAGGATAAGGAGGGCGCTGTCAGTATGAGCGATACGTTTAATTTTATACAGGAATCCTGCTCGCATTTAGGCGTGTTTTCGACCGAATGCACAGAGTGCCGGGAAAAAGCGGAAGGCCGTTGCAAACCAGTTACGCCTGGCATGGCAGTGCTTAAAGAGTACGTTGTCTGCGCAAACCGCAAAAAGCAAGCAAGCGAAGACGAGGAAGCGGCTAAAAAGCGCATGAAAGAGCTGGAGCCAGATGTGCTGGCATATTTGCAGGATAACGGAATAAAGAATATCAACATTGACGGGCATTGCATATACATTAACCCGGATATCCGCGCAACGTTTCAGGGCACTCCCGAGGCGTTGAAGCTTGCAAAAGCTAACGGCCTTGACGATGCAATAATAACAACAATAAACCCGCAGCGCGCGTCGTCTATATGCCGCGAGTTTATAAAAGAGGACGAGGATCGTCCGGCATGGCTGGATGAAGTATTTTCAATTTACGAAGGCTTTTCCGCGAAAGTGCGGAAGTCATGAATCAGATAAAAACCTTATCCGAGGACATGAAATCTTTCGTTAACGCGCCGTATGAAGAAGTTGTGCAGAAAATACAGGATGCAATCAAAAATCAATGGTACGCAATAAAATACATGGCTGATCCGCGCGGCGGTGCGCGTGTACCGTTTTACTTTTTAAAGCGCATAACAGTGCGTTGGATACTGTTTGGAGGACGCAAATGAGCAAATATTCAGATACAATCAAGATGGTTATCGAGTATATGGGCAAAGGCGAATCACATTTCCGGCATGGTTTCGATTTTACTGCTGATGATGAGCGCAATATACTCGAAGCGTTGCAGGCATGTGAAGCAGGCAGACTGTTGCCGGAAGATTTTGCATGCGCTGAGTTGGCAGACGGCAAGTCTGTTGCGGTATTTTATCCCGAAGGTAAAAACGTTTTCACCGAAAAAAGGCAACTATTTACGGTGAGCAATAATACAAAGGAGGAAACTTAATGGACGAGAACAATCAGTTGATGGTCATCAGCAGCAATGTAAACATTGCCGAAATCATTGCTGAGAACATGGGCGGCGGGCAGCTTGATGTGTTTAACCTTGACCGAATAAAGATACCGGCAGGCGGCGGCACATCGTGGAGCGTGCCCACGTTAGAGGGCGAGGTTGACATGAAAGCGCTGGAGGGCGTTATCGTGCATATCTGTTACCAGAACGCATACTGGGCGCAGAGCATGGAGGAATCAGGCGGCGGCACTCCCCCGAACTGCGTTGCCCGCGACGCAAAGATAGGCGAGGGCGATCCGGGCGGCTTCTGCGTAAACTGCGCGCTGAACAAGTTCGGCAGCGATGGCAAGGGCAAGAGCTGCAAAAACATGCTGCTGATCTTTTTGCTGCAGCGCGACGCGCTGTTGCCGGTGGTGCTCACATTGCCGCCGACGTCGCTTAAACCGGCAAAGAACTATTTGCTGCGACTGACGGCAGCAAGCAAACATTACTACGATGTCATCTCCAGCTTTACGCTGCTGAAAGACAAAAACGACGCCGGGATCGCGTACAGCGTGGCCGACGTTAAGAAAATCGGAGATATCGACGAAGCGGGTTTAAAAAAGATTAAAGAATACCGCGACGCGCTTCTCCCGGTGCTGCAGGCCGTTTCGGTGCAACAAGGCGATATAGCAGAATAACATCAGGAGCGCCGGGTACGCTCGGCGCTCTATTTTTACAAAAGATAAAGAGTGAGGTCGCATAATGTACAGAGAATTTCTGTCGGCTTTATTTAGCGACATTTTGAATAAATATATTTTACTATGGTTTTATGATGGCGAAAAGTTAAAAGAATCATACTGGTTTAAAAGCGCAGGCGACGCTGCTGATTTTTTGGACAAGCATTTACCCGGACACAAAGTAAACGTTTATGTTGGTGTTGGCCTGTCCGGGCAAGATTACGGCAGTGACCATCGCTGCTTAAAAAAGGACATTGTCGGAATCGGCGGGCTTTGGCTTGATATTGATTTTAAGGATCCCGTGCATAAAAAAACGAATCTTCCCGCAGACGCGGTTGAAGCATATAAACTATTTGACGAGTTGCCGGTGGGATGCCAACCGTCGGCGGTTATAGAATCCGGGCACGGCCTGCAGGCGTGGTGGATCTTCCGCGAGGTATGGCTGTTTGATGATACAATAGAGCGGGCGGACGCTGAACAGCTTGCAAAGCGGTTTAACTATTATTTCAAGGAACAAGCGAAGAAGCTGGGCTGGGACATAGACAGCACGTTTAACCTTGACCGCGTTATGCGCGTGCCCGGCACAACCAACTATAAGGGCGATCCCGTCCCGGTTAAACTTTTGAACATCAACGAATCACGTTTTAACCCTTCCGAGTTCGAAGAATGGCTCCCCGAGCTGCCAAAGGATCAGGCAGACACACCCGGCGCGCCGTTGCCGCAGTTCGAACTGTCAGCTGACCTGCAACCGCCGTTCGATAAATTTGAAGCGGCCTGTGAAATCGAGCCGCGCTTTAAATTATCGTTTGATAAACAGCGTAAAGATTTTCAGGATCAGAGTGCGAGCACATACGATATGTCGCTGGCGCGGTTTGCGTGCATGTTTGGCTGGAGCGATCAAGAGATTGTATCGTTGCTGGTGGCCTTTCGGCGCAAGCACAAGGAAGACCCGACAAAGCTGCTGCGCGTTGATTATTACCAGCGGACGCTCATAGCGGCAAAAAAGGCAAATAACAAACAGCAGGCGTCGGAGTTGCTGGACACCTATACAGATTCGCAGGAAATCGATTCAAAGGGCATAACGGATCCCAACCAAAAGGAAGCAATATTGCAGGCGTTGTCTGCCCGGTTTGATGTGCGGCTCATACAGATAATAAAGTTTATGGCCGACCCGCCGACGTACAAGCTAAAAACCAGCAGAGGAAACATCACGCTGGGCGAGGTTGGCGAGTTGATTGGGCAGGGCAAACTGCGCACGCACATTGCCGCTGCAACCGGCAAGCTGTTGCCGAGGTTCAAGCCGGAGCAATGGGATAACATAGCGCAGGCGCTGCTGGACTGCTGCATGGAAGTTGATGTGGGCGAGGAGGCAACGGAAGAGGGCGCGATCAATAGCTGGTTGGAAGCGTATCTGGAAGCCAAACAACCGCTCGGCGCGGATCAGTTAAACGAAGCAGTGCTCAATAACTTGCCGGTATTTTATAAAAAGAACATAGCAATATTCGGCGCTGATTTCCGCAAATGGCTCAAAACATCGCAGCAGGAAACCATGACTGCGAAAAAGATGGGGCTGATGATGCGCGGGGTTAACTGCGACCCGGCTAAAATACAAATCGAGGTCAACGGCAAGGTAACAACGCGCAATGTGTGGATATTAAAGGAGGGGTTCTAATGCTAGAACTAAATCAGATATACAACATGGACTGCATGGAAGGTATGAAGCAGATACCAGATAAATACTTCGAGCTTGCGATAGTAGACCCGCCGTATGGGATAGGCTTTGATGGTGAAAAACCAACTATGGTAAAGGGACACGCAAAAGGATATATAACCAAAACGTGGGACAGTGCGCCGCCCTCCAAAGAATACTTTGAAGAAATAATAAGAGTATCAAAAAACCAAATAATTTGGGGAGCGAATCACTTTATAAGTAAGATACCTTACGACAGTTCGTGTTGGATATTTTGGGATAAACAAAAAGGGAATTTTAGTTTGGCTGATGGCGAACTAGCATGGACAAGTTTTAAAACAGCAGTAAGGCAATTTACCTACCAATGGCACGGATTCATTCAGCAAAATATGGGAGCCGACAAAGAGGAACGTATACACCCGACACAAAAACCCGTTGCTCTCTATCAATGGCTACTCCGCAACTACGCCAAGCCCGGAGATAAGATACTCGACACGCATATGGGAAGCGGAAGCTCGATAATAGCTTGTCATGATATGGGATTTGAATACATGGCGTTTGAGATAGACGAGGACTATTACAAAGCGGCAATGAAACGGATAAACGAACACAAAGCGCAAGTGAGGTTTGATTTATGAGAATTTACATAGCAGCGCCGTTATCAGCGCCGACGTTCGAGAAAATGGAAATGAACGCAGACACTGCAATCGAAGCCGGGATTCTGCTCATGCTGGCAGGACATACGCCATTTATACCGCACTTAATGCTGTATGTTGATAAGTATTATCACGATTGCGAGATGGATCGTGCAGATGTACTCGGTGTACTCGATTACGAGGACTATATGAAATACGACCTTGCATGGCTGCGCATGTGCGACGCGATTTTGTGGTTATCATCGTCGCCGGGTGCGGACAGGGAGCTGATGATTGCTCAGAAAATCGGGCTTAAAGTTTTCAAATCTGTAACGGAGGTTTTAAAACATGACACAGCGAATATGTGACTGCGCGTATCAGTTTAAGAACACGTCGTTGCCCGGCTGCGTGGCGTTTAGCAGGAAGCCGGACAAGTGCTGGAACAAAACAACGGTCGAAGAAGCAACAAAGCGAGAGGAAATACTCGCGGACAACAAACCGGTTAACTTATGCCGTATGCGGAAAGCAATGGTCGCGGCTGGGTGGATAAAGGAGGAGGCGCAAGGATGAGCGATATAACCGTTGCAAAAATGCGACACAGAATACTGCAATGCTTTTATGTTGGGTATGATTTTAAATCAGCAGAAATGGCTCCGTATCATACCGACGTGCGCTTTGATATTATCGGCATAAACCGGTACAATCGCAATGTAAAAATCTTTGAGATAAAAAGCTGCAGGCATGATTTTATTAAGGACAAAAAGTGGCAAAAGTATCTGCCGTTTTGTACGCAGATGTATTTCGCTGCACCGAAGGGCGTTATCAAAGCCGAAGAGTTGCCCGCAGGCGTGGGGCTTGTCGAATTTTATAATCAACCGGTAAACGGATATATGTTATACGATTTTACAAAAAGGTGCAGGACGCGCGAACCGGTTTCGCAGGATAATTATATTAAACTTATCGAGGGCGCAATGGTTCGACTGGATACGGAAAACAAAAAGCTAAAAGATATTATTGCTGGCGATTACCGACCGGCAGATTGTGATGTGTGGGATTTATGACCGAAGCTGTTGAATACCGGGTGTTCGGTTCGCCGGGAACCGGAAAAACAACATACCTGACCTCGCAGATACAGGCCGCAGCGGAAAAGCATGGCGCTGACCGGTTGATTGTTGCCAGTTTTACGCGCGCGGCTGCGCATGAGGTCGGCGGGCGTATCCATAAATATAACGTTGAGAATGTCGGTACGCTGCACGCGCACGGATACCGGACGCTCGGGCACTCTTTGAAGGTTGCCGAAACCTGCATTGATAGTTGGAACGAGGATAACCCGACATACAGGTTGTCGGGCGGAAAACAATCCGATGTTGACGAGGTGTCAGAATCCGGGCAAGCCGCAACGCTGGGCGACGAGCTGTTTAATTACATGACGCTGCAGCGCGCGCTTATGATCCCGCGCGAGCGGTGGCGCGTGCAGGCGCAGGCGTTTGCGAAACGCTGGGACGAATGGAAACGCGCACACGGCATTATCGACTATACCGATATGATAGAAATTCCATACCATGACGTCGAGGCTCCTCCCGGCAATCCGTCAATCGGGTTCTTTGACGAAGCGCAGGACGAAACGCCGCTGAGCATGGCGCTTATCCGCAAGTGGGGGAAAACGCTGGATTTCTTTATACTTGCCGGGGACGACGATCAGTGTATTTACGAATGGGCAGGGGCAAGGCCGGGCGTCTTGCTGGACGGCGAGCCTGCTAAAAAGATTATACTGCAGCAATCATACCGCGTTCCGCGCACAGTGCACGCGCTGGCGCAGCGCATAATAACGGCTGTGCATACCCGCGAACCGAAGATATACCAACCGCGCGACGAAGAGGGCGAGGTACGGTATATGCGCGGGGTAAATACTAATATCCCGGAGATTATAATTCGCGACATGGAACGGTACAAGGGCAAACGGATAATGATACTTGCCTCTTGCTCTTATATGCTGCAGGGCATTATAAAAACGCTGCGCGAGGCGGGCATACCGTTTTATAATCCGTATCGGACAAAGAACGGCGCATGGAACCCGCTGCGCGCCGGATCCGTTGACCGGCTGCTGGCGTTTACGCAGCAAGTGCCGCACAAGCATTGCATGATTGACGAGTTTGAGCCGGTGCTGGACGCGGGCGATTTTCTTTCGTGGTATGAGCTAATTAAAGCGCAGGGCAACATGAAGCACGGCGAGAAAACTGCAAACATAAAAAAGCTGGAAGGTCTGGACGTTTTTGATGTCGGGCGCATATTTGAGTTTTTTAGCGCCGAAAGTGGGTTCCTTGAATATTTCAACGAGCCGGACAAGCTGCTCCCGGCTGTTAAGTGGTTTGTCGAAAACATATCCGCAGACAAAGCGAAGTCGATGGCATACCCGGCGAGCATTATTGAGAAATGCGGCCTGCCTGCGCTGTGCGAGCGGCCGAAGGTTATTGTCGGAACCATACACAGCGTAAAGGGCGGCGAGGCCGACGTTGTGTATGTTGCGCCGGATTTGTCGTATGCCGGGTATATCGAAGCAAATCAGTCAATCGCCGGGCGCGATGCAATCGCCCGGCTGAAATATGTGGCATATACGCGGGCAAGAGAAACACTTTGCCTGCTGGACGCAGCTACGAATTATACGATGTGAGGGCTTATGGAATTAACACACTTCTCATTATTTACAGGAATAGGTGGCCTAGACCTTGCCGCCGAATGGGCCGGCTTTGAAACGGTCGGACAGTGCGAATGGGCAGACTACCCGACAAAGATATTAGAAAAACACTGGCCGAATGTGCCGAGGTGGCGGGACATTCGAACGGTTACAAAGGAGAGTTTTTATGAGCGTACAGGATTGCGAACAGTTGACCTTATTTCAGGAGGATTTCCCTGCCAGCCGTTTTCCGTGGCTGGAAAGCAAAAAGGTAAAGGGGATGACCGTTACCTCTGGCCGGAAATGCTCCGAGTTGTCAGAGAACTTAAGCCAACTTACGTTATCGGTGAGAATGTACCTGGAATCCTGCGAATTGCCGGGAAAACAGTTTGTGAGGACTTGGAGCGTGAGGGATACGCTGTCGCCGTTTTTAATTATGAAGCTGCGGCTGTCGGAGCGCCCCACAGACGGGACCGGGTGTTCTTCGTCGGAGAGCGCGCCGCTTTGGAAAACCCCCGTAACAGCGGATGCGAACAACCGGGAATTTTACCGCAACAGTCGAGGAGAACCGAATCTATCTGCGCAAGTCAAGGTAGCACCATCCGGCCCGCCTCCGAGATGCCAGCAGATGTGGCCGACACCAACAACGCGGGACTACAAGGACGGGAGCGCGGAGAGCTGCAAGAATGTGCCGGTGAACGGGTTGCTGGGGAGAGCAATACACATGTTTCCGACACCGAGAGCAAACAAGCCGGAGGGCTATGCGTCGGACACGTTTCGCCCAACGTTAGCGCAGGTAGTGACCGGGGAGGACAAGCCGATTGGTGGGCAGCTGAATCCGGACTGGGTGGAGTGGTTGATGGGCTTTCCTCCTGGCTATACGAACCTGACATCCCACGAGTAGCAACAGGCGTAAAGAACCGGGTGGACAGACTTAAATGCTTAGGCAACGCAGTTGTACCACAACAAGCCTATCCGATATTTAAAGCCATAGCAGATATAGAAAGAGGAATAGCATGATGGAAAGACAAAAGTTTTCACCTAAAGTGTTTCCAAAATACCGGGTTAAAATCAAAGGCGATGCCGGGGAGTATGATGTTTGGGGCATTGATATGCTCAATTACCGTATCATGGTATATCGCGCGACCGCTTATGAGTGGATTGATTATAGACGCATAGCGCAGATATGGACGGTGTGAGCATGGTAGCGTTTAGCAATCGGCAGCATGTGTATGCGTTATTGATAGCGATACTGACCGAAAAATCGGCAGACAGTGCGCTTGCTGATATGGGAATATTCCAGCGAGGAAAATATAAAAGGAGGAAAAAGTATAATGTTCGGAAAAATCGGGTATCTGCTGCGCAGCTTGAAGTGGCTGTGGAAGCACCGCAGCGAGAAAAGCTGCAGGCAGAAATGGAAACGGTTTGCGCAGGAGGTTGAGTTTGTGCCACGCCGGTTTGTTAACCTCGGCGGCGGCGGCGCGGTGTATCGCGGGCGCAATGGCCTTCACAACAAACTACACTCACATTTACGAAAGGAGGGGATAAAGTGAACCGGCTGACAAAATGGACGCCGGAGGGCGCGCTGCTTGCTGACCTCAGCGTTGCCGCTGCTGGAATTGCGCTTGACCGCCTTGCCCGGTACGAAGATACAAAGTATCTGCCGGAAGACGTCAGCGCGTTCCGCGAGCATGTAAAGGTGTTGCGCGGCAAGATCGCAACCGAAATGAATCTAACGTACAGCGAAATGAAAAAGTTTCTTGATTACATCGACATAAATTTGCTGAAAACCAAATAACAATTTTAATATTATTTTAGGAGGAACAAATCATGGCTACTAAAGACAAATCGCCGGTGAGCAGTATTTACAAAAGGCAGTTGATGTCGCTTGACCGGCAGCGGCATAACATGTATGAAAACGGAAAGTTTAACCTCGACGACTATCTGGTTATAGTTTCCGAGGAGGAGCGGTTGCTCCCGCTGTGCTTCCCTGATTGCGCAGATTTTAAGGACAAGCCGCTGAGCAAAAAGGCCGTGCAGGGCGCGGATCCCGACGGCGAACTCG
>JBAZEO010000076.1:0-10017 GCA_041653935.1 Dehalococcoidia bacterium
CGCCCGGGCGCCAATGTGCGTACGATAAAAAAACAAAAAAAGATTATTTTTCCGAGAGGAGAATCTCCTTCAGCGTTGCCGCCTCGTCTGCCGTGATATATCCTTTTGTCACGGCGTTGTCGATCTGCGTATCAGTGAGCCGGGCCTGTTTTCTCATGCTCTCGAAAAAGGGATACATTGCACTTGCCATCTCACACCCCCGATAATGCAATGATTGCATCTTCTAGTGCCGCAATACGGATCTTGTCGGATGGGGTTGGATCGGGTATCGGTTCCGGTATCGATACCCGCTTGCATAGATGTGCATCAGTATCCACTACCAGAAACTCCTGATACCGGCTGTTTCCTGAATCTGCCGGAATGCTCATACCATTCGGGCCTTGGATGCACTGGATATTACCGCTTGCATCTGTCATTACTTTGAAATCTGAAGGTTGAAAGGACACAGTGATCACAACTCCGCTATGAGGTATATTGTTCCCCCGGAGAGAAAAGTCGCACTAGTCATATTTGTTGACGTGAGCTGAAACGACCCGTTGTTTGTCCTTCCAGACCAGTCTGAAGCAGTGGCGGCATACCCCCCGACACCAAATACATTCACCGACAGAGAGGAGCTATAAAATGTTGGATTCCTCCGCATTTGAGGGTAATATATAACTACAAATCCGAGAGTGGGCGAAATAATTGGAACATACGGAAATCCTCGTGGCGCGTAAACATTGGTATACCACAAACACTTCGATAATACGGTTGGATATGTTTCAAACTCAAACGCCGTCGCCACACTTCCCAATTCCAACTGTAATTCTGTCTGGTAGAAGTTCTTGGTAGTGACAGCCCCACATTCGATCTTGATCTCGATCTCAATGCCGTTTGATACATCACCCATCGATACGTTTTCATATTTCAGCGTGGTTGCTGTTGCCGTTGGTACACTGATCGCACCGGAGTTTGAGATTGCCGTTACCGCTGCGAAATTATCAGCAGAATTGGCTTTCCGGACGTAGATCGTGTAATTGATATTGCTCCCGACATCGTGGTAGACATTTACGGAGAACGAGGCCGTCATGTCCTTGAATCTCGCCGCATCTTTCGCTTCAATACGGTGCCGGTGGTAGAGAATGCCCGTCCCGGTCAGGGTGACACCCGCGAATTTAAATCCATACCCGGAGTTCCCCGCCGCGCAGGTAGTACTCTGCCCCCACGTTCCCGCGCTGACTGCCGTACCGGTCACCATGCCCTCATGCCGGTCGGGGCCGGTGAGATCATCCACATCCCACGTATATTGATCTTTGACAAGCGTTTGGGCTGTAACGCGCTGGTTCACGCGGCAATCGCCGTTGATGATGGCATTGCGGGACTGTGGGAGTGACAGGAAATTGGCCCGTATCTGTGCATAGATTGCGGATGAGAACGACGATCGGATCCGAATCCCGGCCGGCCACGCATACGCCGCCCCGTTCGTCCCGTCAGCACCAACCGCACGGGTGGCAATATTCACAGTGCCCGGGCCGCTGGTCCCATCAGTACTTGTAATGATGCATTCTTCTGTCCGGAACTCAACCGCATTATCGGGCCCGAACTCGATCCCGGCGGTAAGCAAAACCCCGCCCTTGTAGAAAACCGCCTGTTCCTCGACTTCTACGGATACCGACCCCGCCGTCATATCTGATGTGGTCAACGTCGAAATACTATTTTTCTGGATATCTGGAAGTGCTGCATATACCATAGTTCAAACGCTCCTTTCTTTCCTCGTCACTGTGATTGCCATCGTTCGCGATCCTGCCGAATCAGTATATGTGATCGTATTCGTTCCCGGACCTATCAGGGGGAAATCTCCGGAGAAGTTGGCAAGGTCCGATACGCCGGCTTTCTCCACGGTGAAATCATCAGTATCGATCTCCAGCGTCTCACCTGCTCCAAGGGAACCGGCATAGACCATTGTGAGGGTTGGCGCTACCTGCGTAGTGTCTGGAGGACCATATGCAGTGATCGCCATCGTCACATTCCGGGAAACTTCATCGTCGGTATAGATCGCCGCACCACAATGTCCTAACGCGGGAAAGTCGCCATCGAAATCCCCGATTGCATTGGCGCCGTCGTTCAAGACGCTGAAATCTTGGCCATCGATGCAGACTGTTTTCCCAGCTGCAACTGATCCGCCGAACACCACTTCAACCGGGGGGATGTAATGGACTTGGGCCGGGGTGATCCCATCATCGCGATCCATGGGGGACCGGTCCAGCGTGCCACGGTCGAGCATCATAGTACGGTCCATCCCCCGATCGTGACCGTAAATCCAGCAATAGGCGAGGCTCCGTTATTCGTGATGCAGATCTTGCATGGCGACGCTACGGTACAGGTTCCCGTGACACTCAACGTGCCCGGGGAGGTGGTGATCGTTCCTGTCGTGACTTCCTCATCTTCGCGTCCGAACGGTTCATCCGCTACAAGATTGAGGGTGAATTCCGATACCCCGCACCATGCCCGTTCAAAGGGGATCTCTCCGGAGTACCGGACCGTGTAGGTGATCGTGGGCGAATCGTCGAATGTCAGCGATAACGCCTTTGGTTTCCCGTTCACATCCACAAGCGCCCGGGCGAACGCTTTGATCAGCACATCCAGGGCCGCCGCATCAGCACAATCCCGGAAATCGCAGGGAAGCGAGAATATGCGCTGCCCCACGTCTGAGTCGAACCAGTACACCCCCGCCCGGCCCGGGATCTCGACCGTGCGGTCCCGTGTTGCGGGGAGCATCGGCTGCCCCGGGCCGTATCGTAGTGTTACTGAATACGCACTTGCGGCGACACCATCCAAGGTAAATCCACCCGAATCTACCATTTTTGAGACCTCCGAACTTGAACCATCTCCCCCTTTGTGAAATAACACTTGCCCCCGTAATCTCTGTTGATTATTTCAGTAAAATATTGTTCCCAATAATCGCGGTTATGATTAGTTTTGGCATGACAGGATCCGTGACAAACCGGAACAAAAAGCGGGATTACATCAGCTGTGCAACACGAATCCTTCCTGAAATTAACATGGTGGACTGCGAGTTTTGTCTCATCGGGTTTCCAGACGTGCCCACACCCTGGCATCATACAACGATACCCGAAAAATGCTCGGACGCGCTCTTTAAATTCGTTGTTGAACTTCGGACAGTACGGCTTATATGAAATCCCCCCCTTCCAATTATGATTTTCTGCCCCGGTATTTTTACCCAGATGAGATTCGGTAAGATTCCGGCAATGTTCTTCTGAAAATCGCTTACCCAACCACGGTTTACCTCTTTTTCCAGCCTCACTTAATTTGTGAAGAATTTCTGGATTTGCCATTGCCTGTTTTGTAGCCTCACTTATCTTTTTGCGGGTCTCTTCCGAATGGTGTTTCCCGAGATGAAATTTATTCCCTTTATTCGCGATACTCATCTTAAGTTTGGACTCCTCCGTGTGCGGTACCCCTAATCTTGCACTGGGTTTTCCTTTATGAGATTCGCTGCATTTTCTCCGGTACTCTGGATCCTCCCATTGTTTTTTAACGATGTCGCTAATGCGCTTTCGCCACTCTTCATATTTTACCGGGTCTTTCGGGGCTACCATTACTTCTTCGCCTTGCGCCCCTGGTTCCAGTACGGCGATCTGCACTTCGGGCATGTTGTCGGTAACTTGTCCCCACGCTGCGCCCATTCGTGTCCACAACGGAGGCATTTTCTGACGTGAATCATACCTACTATGATATGCGTTGTATGTATATAGCGCTTCCGTCATCCGCATCTCCGTCTGTCTGCAAATGTATATATACTCGCGCTGTAATTTTGATTATACCATGAATGCAACTGTGAAGATGGTGGCGGTAATCGGGCTGGTCCTGATTGTCGGGTTCGCGTGCGGATACCTGTTTGCCGGTGCAACTGCCCCGGTACCACAGGCAAAAGCGATAATCGTCGAAGTCGTGAGTTATTCCTCGGATTCCTCCGGGGAAATGATCGCAGTGACTGACGACAATCAGACTCTTTCCGTGGATACGGCCGGGCTCCAACTCGGGACAAACACGACTTTCGTGAGAGAGAACAAGATTGAATCATGGGGGATCACCCTTCACAACATCTGATTTCTTTTCCTCTTTTTCAGGTTTGTTCGCATTGAATGCAACAATCACAAGGGCCTTGGCCGCCTCGTCGATGGGTAGATTTCCATTCACCGAATAACTCGTTGTGCCCTTTTTATCTGTTTCTTTTACTATTGTCAGAACTTCGATCATATCATATCACCACGTGCATAATGAGTGAGTTCCCCCTGACGGATCCTTAAAATATAAATGGCT
Organism: Dehalococcoidia bacterium; assembly: GCA_041653935.1. Classification (GTDB taxonomy): domain Bacteria; phylum Chloroflexota; class Dehalococcoidia; order E44-bin15; family E44-bin15; genus JAYEHL01. The sequence continues at coordinate 4,324 of JBAZEO010000076.1, forward strand.
ACTCGTATGAAATATCGATCCTTTGGGGGCGGCAAGGGTATCTACATTTGAGTCGAGAAGCAACACCGTATGAGAAATTAATTCATAACCGGTAATACCTCCATCTGAGCACGTAATAGAATCTCCCGCGTCTATTACCCAAAATTCGCAGATGCCATCCCCAAACAATTTCCATCCTGATGCGTTGTGGACGTAATTGTTACTTTTTAGGGATCCGATAACATTCACAGTATTTCCGGAAGAGATTGTTGCAGCCGCAATCGTTCCCCTTACCGTCACATTATTGAACTCTGCCGATCCATCCCCGGAGATCTGGAATCCGGCAGAACCGGCGGAGAAATTCGATGATTTGATAACCCCATTACTGCCTGTAGTCCCGAGCGAGATGGTCACGGCGTTAAGCGTCGAGGTCTTAATCGCGGAACAACTAAGGGTGTTTGCCGTGATGTTCCCCCCATCGATCGTTGTGGTGCCAGTCGTGCGCCAACCATCGACCGTGAAGGTACCCATGACGGTTACCTGCCCGGCCCCGATTTGGACAGCGATGTTATTGACCACCGATGAGGTATCCGCAGACGCCGCCACGGAATCAGCGAGGGTCTTGGTCACGTTCGCCAGTTCAACCGATACATTGCGGGCATCGGACAGATCGGTTGTAACGGAGCACACCTTGACGTTGACGTTCAGATCGTTGAGATCCGAATTCACGACCCGGACAATCTGCCCGATCTCCAGGTCTTCCAGGTCGAAATCATAATCAGGATGTACCGCAAGATTTACCACATCGACGGTGTAGGAAAACACCGGGTTCTTGTACTCAGTCAGGACTTTTTGCGCCCACAACAGAAGGGTGGTCGGGTGAATAATCCGCTTATCGGTGATCCGCCGGATCTTGACGCCATACGCGGTCTGGCTGGTCGCATCCTCAATGTACTCGTGGGCCTCTCCAGCGTCCAGGAGCGTAAGCTGTGCTTCCGTTTCCCCACATCCGTAGGCGTACAGCTTGTTTACCAGCTCGGTATAATCCCGTTTCCGGGTCACCGCTTTCATATTTTTCTGGTACCGGATCTCACGGGTCGGGCTGCCGGTCGGTTCAGTGTACCAGTTCAGCGCCCGGTTCTCATCAACTTCGATATACCCCCCAAGATACGACACGCATTCGAGGAGCGCCTTGAGGATGTTGGTGTTATCGACGGCGACAACAAACGTGGTGGTCGGGTGGATCGTACCGACCGTGATCGCGGGGCTGAATTCCTGCTTAGCGAGCAGCGCGGTAACAATCGCTGTCGGGGTCAGTGGCGTGGCCCCGGTATCGTAGGAGATGTTATCCTCCTTCGTGAGTTGCGCCATCGCGCCGGAATAGTTGCATTCCAGCACGGACCCGGACGATCCCCAATTTTCCGTGCAGTCGTCCAGGACAAACAGACCTTCAAACCGGCCCTTGACAATGTTCCAGATCTTGATCTCGTAAGCGGTCGATACAAAATCTGATTTGGGATCACCTACCGGGATGGAAAACGAGAGCGTAGGAGCGGTATTGATCTTCTCGGTGCGCTTGATATCATACGCATTTTCCAAGACCGCCGCCTTCGCTCCCGCCTGCGTGAACGCCCAAACCTGGTATGCCATTTTATGCCCCCAGATGTTCGCGTATCCAGATCAGCGCGGCGGCGATTACCAGTGCCAGCCCCACGGCGACCATGATCATGCGGGATTCGCTCATGATGAGATCCCCCGGGCCCGGTTCTCACGGGAGATCTGCGCCAGCAATTCCCGTGAGATCAGTTTAATGTCGTTGTCGTTCCGGACGTTGAAGGTGTTGCCGGTAATAACAATGCGCTCGCCGGCATTACCGAGGGGCGTTACGGTTGCGCCGGTCGGAAGCGTCAGGATTTCCGGCCCGGACTCCCCCACCATAACTTGTCCGGCGCTTGTGATATTACCGCCTTCGGCCAGGCGGGGGATGGAGGATATTCCGAATCCACTTCCAGCAAGGCCCCCCAACGACGAGACGGCGTTAAAGCCGTAGATAATCGCATTGAGCCCATCAATTACCGTGTTGATCGGCCACTTGATCGCATCGACAATGCCCGATACAATCCTGCCGATTGCCTCTGCTGCCCACTGGAACGGCTTAATCATATTAGTGCCGATCTGGTCGAAGTTGCCTGACACGAGCGCGATGATGCCCGCCCCCAGTGATGCCAGAGGCGAGGCGATTATCAAGAGAACATCCTGTGCCCATTGAGGAGCAATATCCCCGAACATCGCACCAAGATTACTGATAATATCCAGGGCCCCCGTTTTCATCAGCACCCAAACCCCGGCAAGACCAAGGGCAATGCCTGCGGCAATCCCGGCGAACAGTGAGCCGGATAAGACCGCCCCGGCTTTTGTGAGGATGGGAGTGAGCCACGCCCACGCCAGCCCGAACGACTTTACAAGGTCCGGAAGTTGCGCCAGTGCCACAACAAGCGGCCCGCCAATGGCAAGAGCGCCCGATACATCAGATATCGGACCAGCTGCTGTACCTGCTTGAAGGGTGAGTTTTTCCATTGCGGATGCGAGCCGGTCCGTTGCCGAGATCGCTTTCTCATTGGCGTCGGCGTAGGCTTTTGCAGCGCCTGCGGATTTTGTCAGGATATCTTGCTGTGCCGACGCGTAATCAGCATCTGAGATACCGAGCGACGTTACAACATCCGTCTTTCCGGGTGCCGGTTTCGCGGCCTCTTCCCTTAATTTTTGTAGTTCTACCGTCTGCTCTGCGATCTGAGCGTTAGTGTCCTCAAACCGATCTGCATACGATTCCTGCACCTTTGCGACGGCTTCAGCAGTATCCAGAGTTGTTGCCAGTTCTTTGTTGTAATCTTCGGCGGCCTCTGTAGCGGCTTCTTGGAGATCTTCGCGCCGTTCCGCGTATTGCTTCTCTACCGCTGCAACCTCTTTGGTCGTGTCCTGGATCTCTGCCAACCGCTCGTTATACTCTTCGGTACTTTCAGCGGCATCGTCCGCAAGATCGGCCCGCCGCTCAGCGTACCGCTCTTCGAGATCGGCAACCTTCTTTGCATTGCCCGCCCAATCCAACGGGTTAAGGCGGGCCTCGTACTCGAGATCTGCTTTTTCCTTTGCGTAATCCGCTTCGAGATCCGCGAGGGCTTCGGCTTCCCGCTTCTGCTCTTTTGCCCGGTCCTTATCCAGCGCCGCTACATCCTCGGTGGTGTCCTTCGCTTCATTGAGGGCATCCTGATAATCTTTTTCGAGATCGATCAGATCCTTTTTGGCATCGGCAACCTTTTCATTGTAGGCAAGTTCAATACGGGCGACCTCTTTTGATGTGTCAGCGGCATCTTCAAGTGCTCGTTTGTAATCGCGTTCGAGGCGTTCCAGTGTTTTCTTTGACGATGCAAGGGACTTTTCCGCCGATACGACGTTCTTCGCGGCATCTTCTGATTTTGTCAGCGCCGAATTGTAATCCGATATGGCAGTACGGAGTTTTCGTACTGCCACGGATGCCGGGATCCCCGCGTTGGTCATCGCCAACAATAAGGCTTCAGTATCTTCGAGCGAGAACCCAAGGCTATTGAGGGTTGTTCCGAGTGATCCGAGGACTGATGCAAGTTCGCCGTAATCGATCAGGCTGTTGTTGACGAGGTACGCGATGGCGTCCATGTGGTCGCCAACCTCAGTCAGCGGGATATCATAGGCATACATCGCGGGTATCATCGAATCCGCAACCTGTGCCGCTGATGCCCCTACCGCATCTCCGAGGGTATCGAAGTCTTTGGCAAGCGCCTGTATCGTTGCGGTGCTGGTTACACCGGCCCGACTCAATAGGCTGAATGTCGATACCACATCATCAAGACGAAATCCAGCATCAGAAGTACTCAGCGCGAGATCCCGCATCTCATCAGTGGTTGATCCGATGGTAAGAGCGGTTACACCCAGCCGGGCATTCATTTCAGCGGCGTACTTCGTAGTGGTTGCGATAGTCAGGGCCGCACCCTCCATCGCGATGCCGATAGCCAAAGCGTATTGCTTGATGACCTGTTGGCCCCGGGCAAATGATTTCTCTACTTTCGAGAGTTCAATATCCGCTTGTCCGAGCCCTTTGATCAGCCCGTCAATATCAGCCGTGATTGGGAAGGATAATCCTTTTGCGAACGCTTCAAGCCCCATCTACTTCTTACCTCCTTTTGTTGTAGATTTCCACGCTGCCGCCATGACGTTATAGATCCTTTGCGCCGCTCCGAGCCGGTCCTGTTGCGGTTGTGCTGCCTGAGATGAGCTGGATCCCAACGAGGGGAAGAAGTCGGACGCTTTGTAAGGCGTTGCCCGCCGCTTCTTATCGCGGTTGACGTTGGCAATTACCGCCGCAATTGTTCCCGCCCTGAAGTTTTCCATTTTGTCCTGCTCCTCTTTCCACTTGATCCGCTCCCTGATATACGGGATAAACTCTGCCGGGGTAGAGTCCCAGAACTCTGCCGGGGTTAATCCACCTATGCCGTATGCGAGCCGCTGGTGCTCGACGAGCATTTCTTCGATGGTTTGGTATCCGCCTTCGCTGTGGGCAGTACTGCCTGTTCCGGGTTTCCCGTATCAATCCCCCGTGATAAGGATTCAAGCCAGACCCCGGCTTTCAGGATCTTGTTGCCTTCTTTGATGAACTCCACGAACCCTTTTTCCGTGATGAACTGCTCGCAGATATCACCGGCCTGATTCAGCGTTACGGACTGCGATCCATACGCATTGATGCAGGACCAGATCAGCGCCCGATATGCAGGGAATGGCTGACTTTTCAGGTCTTCCAGCGTTGCGATCTTATTGTACTCGGCAAATGCGTTGTAGCTGACCCGGAGGTTGTAGACCTTTCCACCAACCTCAAAAACATGATGGTTCCTGCCTTCGCTCATCGGTCACCTGCTCACTGATGGTTGGTCGGTCCGAAGTACACGCGGAGCCAGTAGATCCGGGGCGTCTTGTTAAGTTCGGTGACGGTTATTGATACCATCGTTACGGCACCGGTGCCGGTGTTCAGGGGGATTGCTGCTGATGCTGCACCAGATGCAACAATCGTATCGTTGACGCGGATCGTGCCGGCGGTTGCGGTCGGGGTGATGGCAATCGATGTGTTATCCGCATACGCCTCTACTGCGTACTCGTAGACAGCCGCTGCCGCTGCCGGGGAGGGCGTGAGGGCGTTTGAATCGTCATCCGCAATCGTGAAGAATGTGCTTGTCAGACCAGCGCCGAGCGTGGTGATCGGGGCCATCTTGTTGTTGACCGTGGTTGCCAGTTCGATGTGTGCGATAGCGCCCTCATGTACGAGTTTCGCTGACTGGATCTGACCGGACCAGGGGAATGAATGCCCGCCGCTGTGGAAGTCGGGGGGGAACACCATCGACCAGGTGTGCATTTCACGGTCGTATATTTCAGCCAGAAGGTTGTTCTGCTGAGTGGAGCCGTTGTATTTCAGGTTGAACGTTGCGTTGTCGTGGTCAATCAGCCCGATCAGCTTGGTTTTGACCCCATCAACGTTGTTTTGCGCTGTGGTGTCGATCTCTTCGCCGTTCGCTCCGAGCGTTGGCGGATCGTAGATTTCTCCGAGTGCGATACCGTCCATCAGGATGTTGGTCCCGAGGGTTGACTGAATTTCATCTGTCATGGTTTTTATCTCTCCTACTTGTATGAATAATG
>JBAZEO010000077.1:0-9829 GCA_041653935.1 Dehalococcoidia bacterium
AACATGATTAATGCCTTTGAAGACCATATCGACTTGCACAAGCAAACAGCAAGTCTCATATTCAGCAAGCCAGTATCGGAGGTAAGCGATGAGCCAGGATCCAGTAGTATTGGGGGTGGACTATACAGTGAAAGATTTTGGGGGAAGAAAGGTAATCATAGTCTCAACTATGATCTTGGCTACAAAGCCTTTGCTCTCATCAATGAAATCAGCGAGGCTGAAGCTAAATTTATCTACGACCGATACCACGTTACATATCCAGGGGTTAAACAGTATCACACCTGGGTGCGAACCAAGCTTGCTAAAGACCGCATCCTTGAGAATTGTTTTGGAAGAAAGAGAATCTTCTTAGAACGCTGGGGTGATGAATTGTTCAAGGAATCCTACGCCTTCACTCCGCAATCAAGCGTATCGGAGATAATAAATCGTAGAGGGATTAACTATACCTACTACCATCAAGAGTTATTCAAGCCCATAGAGCTTCTCAATCAGGTGCACGACAGTATCGTATTCCAGATCCATCGCAAGTGGTCTATTGAAACACACGCCGAGTGCATACTCCGATTAGTAGAATCTCTTGAGCAGGTTATAAACTTTCGAGGCATGTCCTTCAGTATCCCAGCAGATGTAATGTGCGGAACAACCCTGAATAAGAAGAAGATGAAGGAGGTCAATGTCCATGAGTACACGACTATTGCCGGACTGGCTGGACAGCTATATCACATACACGGAGAACTCAGAGCCACCTAGGCTCTACCACATCTGGACTGGCATCTCTGTCCTTGCCGCAGCATTACGTCGCAAGTGTGTGCTTAACTGGGGTACTATTCCATTTTACCCTAATATGTATATCGTTCTAATCGGACCTAGTGGCAGGTGTCGCAAGGGTACAGCAATGAGTGCTGGCTTTCGCTTGCTTCGCACCCTAGGTCTTAAGATCGCTGCTGAGAGTATCACAAGAGAGGCATTGATTAAGGAACTTCGGTTGGCCAACGACACAACCATAAATCCTGATCAGCCCACAAGTATGAAGATGCACGCATCTCTTACTATATACAGCCAGGAACTGACCGTATTCCTTGGTTATAATAATCAGCAACTGATGGCCGACCTAGCCGATTGGTACGATTGCAGGGATAAGTGGACATACCGCACGAAGAACATGGGGACGGATGAGATACACGGAGTGTGGGTAAACCTATTTGGTGCAACTACTCCTGAACTTCTCCAGACAACCTTACCTCGTGACGCCGTGGGCGGCGGACTAACAAGTCGCATGATCTTCGTATACGAGCAGAAGAAGGCAAAGACCGTGGTCTGCCCATTCCAAACACCCGCGGAGATAGAACTAGAAGGCCAACTAATTGCAGACCTGGAACGTATTAGCATAATGTCAGGTGAGTTCAAAGTAACTGACGAGTTCGTAGAACTCTGGAGCAAGTGGTATACTGACACGGATAACCTACCACCTATCTTCGACGACTATAGATTCTCTGGCTACGTTGAACGCAGGCCTACACATCTGCTCAAGCTCTGCTGCATTCTTAATGCAAGCCGCACAGGTGATATGGTTATCACAGGCGACGACTTCAAACGTGCTTTGGCAATAATGAAGATGACCGAAGTCCGCATGCCTTTCACATTCAGTGGCATGGGTAAGTCGAAAGACAGCGATGTAATGCAGCGCGTGTTGGCAATCCTTGGCATGCGTGGCAGCATGACTCGAGCGGAGTTGCAGCGTAAGTTCTATCAAGATGTGGACAAAGCAGCCCTTGATGCTATCATCGCTACGCTAGTAGATATGAAAAGCATTGAGGTCGACTACAGCAGTCAGACAGATATTGTAATAAGGTTCGTTGAAGATCCACTTAACCGATAACACAGCTCGTTTCAATTATTGAAACAAGGAGAAATCAAATGGAACTAAGAGGAATATCACAAGAATCATTGCTCTCTATATTCGAGCAGCTCTTTAAAGAAGGCAAGCTTACAGCACGCGATCTTGAGCATGCACTCAAGGCAAATCCCACAAGCGAGATCATGCGCCTGACTGATCTCCTGCACGCAATGCTCTGCAATCAATCGCACGGCCAGCATCCTGACAGTTGCGACTACTATACGGAAGGCCAGCTAGATAAGACATGGGAGCGAGATGTGCATAAGCGTTGGCTTGGCATTGCAGGACGTATAAGCTCAGCGTATAATATTAGCGAGACAGACATTCAGGCTATCAACACAGCTACAGGCCCACTTATACAAGTGATCATGGGTATGGATCCTATTAAATCCGACTTCTGCGTGCAGTATGTTATCCGAAGGATGAGAGACTATCTGCATAGATCAGTAGTAGACCTCCCACCCATCGGAGATATTATAGCAGGCGAAGGACTTGAGGAACTCCTCACTCAGCTCTCTGCTGAAGAAGCCTCTGCCTCCTCCCCACAATGATATCTGGTATATCATAGGTATCCTCTGCACGAGGCGCTTCCTCTAGTATCTCAGGTCGAGCCTGTAGCTCTGCTAGAGCCATGCGCCTTTGCAGAGGGGTCATTATTCTAAACTTCTTATTATTCACAAGCGAGTCTGTATTCACCTGATACGCCATGTAATTTTCCTTAAGCTCTTTAGGTAGTGGCACTCCAGGTTTATCTGTCCACCAATCTACCAGATGATCTACTGTGATTGCGCGGTTCGCAGTCATTGCCTTTTCTCGCTCCTTAGCAATCCTATCCGCCGCACGATCTGCAGAGAGCTGCACAGGTTGCGCACCTATAGCACGTTGTCCTATAAACGCTCCAGTACGCAACATCTGCTCCGCCTTGGGCATGCCAAGATCATAAAGGTTATACATGCGCTGACCTTGTTGGTTAAGGATCCATCCGTCCTTGGTCATAACTGCATCTACGATGTCCTTAAGATTCCTTCCCCAAACAACATAGGATTGCAACGCATTTCCTATACCTTCCCCAGGCTCTACGCCAATTCCCTTCTCTCTATTCGCACCTATCTTTGCCAACTCAAATAGTGGTGACATTGTCGGTCCTAGCCACTCCTTTGGCTTCTGTGGAAACTGCACTGCTGCACTTGCAGACAGGTCAACGCCTGGAAACATACCAGGCAAACCGCGAGATAGGCGTGGCAAGTGCTTGTTCATGAACTCTTCAGACTGGTTCCAAAGCTCAGGACCTGTAACCATCTGGATAAATGGTATAGACTTGAGAGTTGCATGAAATGCCTTAGGCCCGCCAAGCAAAAGGTTATATGCAGCATATCGCATAAGCTCAGTACCCTTAAGTGTGCGAATGAACTGCAGCTCCTTAACAAGATAAGGCTTAAACTGTGCTATGGTCCGCATGCCAGGACCGCGCATCCAACTTGGCAATGCAGCTGTGTTATACATAAACTGCTGCAAGAAGTTCGCACGCAATGCAGCTTCTACCGCTTCCGCATGTGGCTTGCCATTCAACTTGGTCTCCAGCAAATAGTTCGCAGCAATGCAAATCTTTCTATTTGGTGCCTCGGCCATCTGGAACAGCCCAAGTGCATCCAAAGGCCCTGCCGTGCTACGTATGCCAACTGCCTCATCCACCACAGACATACCCATGCGACTCTCGACTTCTCTCATTAGCGCAAGACCTTCAGGCGTCTTTAGGAAGCCAAGCGAATCAAGCCAAAGCTTCTCTCCTACCTTCGCCAACGTATGTATATTACCAGACGCAATATTAACTGCTGCTGCGACTGGTCTATACCCAAGCATCGCCTTTGCAGTTCCACTACGCAATGCACCGAGACCTCGTGTATACGTATAGGTCGGTGCGACTAGATCAGTCTTAAACTTATTATTCGCCCAGCTGGTGATCTCACTTGCGATAAAATCAAAGGCTCTATCTTGTGCGGTATAGTTTCCCTTAAGATCTTGTGCAAACTTTTCTAGATATTGCGACTGTACCTCTTGCATCTTATAGGCACTCTTATCTGCAAGCATGCCCCTGATCTCACGTAGCACAGGATCTATAGAAATCTTCTTATTAATCGAGGCACTATACTTATAAAGCTCAGGAATAATATTCTCCTCACCCCTTGTCAACCCGCGTCTGGTCTGCATATATGGACTGTATACATTCGCAGGCTTAACCGTGAAGGTTCCCTGCATTCCTGTCTTAGCAATCTCCTCTGCGGCTGCCTTACCTATCGCTTCATACTGCTCCATGATAGCCTTAGTGAGCTTCTTCTGTACAGCACCGAATGCGTTACCTGTTAGTCCAGCACGTAGGTCGCGATCCATCTGCACCTGTGACTTATTCTCAATCTTCAGATGCGGATCAGCACCTACAGTACGCCAGTAGTCAACAGCCTTCTTAGCCAATCCTACCTTCGAAACGTCAAAGGCAACAACCTGCCCCTTACTATCCACAAGAACAAGATCACCTTTTTCCACGTTCGGAAGATAATCATCCACTCCCCACTTATCTACCGCGTCATACTCGTTAATAATATCCTGCAGGATGCGCGGGTCTATACGCCGCCCACTCGCATAGGGATTATCCTTAATAGCATCCTCCCAAGTCTTCCCATCCAAGATATCCTTCGCTGCTTGTGCCACATTAGGTCGGTCTTTATAAGCCTCATCAAGCACTCGCAGCATACTATCTTGCACATATACTTTCTTCGCAGCAAGCCAATCCCTAATCTGCTGTGCGGCTTCCGCAATTTTCGCATTAGGTGCAGGGAGCTTTTCCCTCAGCACGTCGGTAAGGATAATCTGCTCACTATCAAGCAAACTCTTGGTAGCCTTATCCAACGCAAGCCTATCTATATCCATCGCATGCGCACGTTGGTTCTCGCCGAAGATTCCCTTCCACAGCACAGGCTCAATCGGCGTATCCTTCCACCGATATATAGGATCAGCCCACCACCTGCCAAATCGCTTGATCTCCTTCTCCGTAGGCGCTTTTGCATTGTCCAAGATATTATGTCCAACAGGCGCGTCTGCTAAGGTGGATGCTACTTGCGGACCTGGGTCTTTCAGTTGTCTTAGTACCCTATCAGCCTTATCAAGAATCCTTTCAATAGGATCTTTAAATGGTAGTGGCACACTCCCGCGCTGGCCTAGTAAATCATTTACCGTATTCCACAGTGACTTGTGATTAGGTCCTGCTTTTTCGAAAGTAAGATAGGTAGTTGTAATCTTTCTAGGTGTTTTCTGTATAAGTATATTCGATGCAAGTGGGAGCGGATGCGTATTTATAAGATTAGTTCCGCTAATATACTTCAACCCATAGTGATCTGCCATATACTGTATAGCAGCAATCACAGGTTGATTTCCCTTTGATATAGCAGATCCTGCTGTTCCAGGTGCGCTCACGTCTTGCGTCTTTATCAGCAGCCTCCCACCTTCTCTGAGAACTCGAGCAGCTTCTTTCAGCCCGTCTCGATTTGCTCTAAGAAGATCTTCCATATTCTCGAAGGCAGTGAACCTATCACTCATCTTTCCATACTCACCTATGTCAGTCTTTCTCTTTACGAGATAAGGAAGATCCCAGTGCAGGCTATTAAGCTCTCCTGTCTTGAATGGGAGATTACCCAAGTCTGCCTTAAATGAGTCAGGCGTCTGTGGAGTCATGTCAGATTTTGTAGCAGGTCTAAGACTTGGGTCAACACCTTCCCACAATGCGCCTTTATTATAAGTAGCATCATGGTCTATTCCAGGCGTTCCGTCCTTCTTTCTAAAATCTGCCGCAATAGTCTGATTTAAGAATCGAGGTTCATCAACTACAGTATCCACACGAGGCTCAATGCCTGCTTCACGCATCCTTCGATTCGCCACTCGAGCAAAGTATGCTGGCCACTCCTTCTTAATATCTCGTATATTCCACGCGCCTCTCTGTCCCAAGTCATCATTCCACCTCTTCGCAGCTTCCCACGCATCTCTCAGATGCCCTGCAACCTTAGCAAACGCATCTCCAAGCACCTGCCTAGCAACCGCACGAAACTCCCCAAACGTCTTAACTCCATCTACCATCGCAGTCTTTGCCAGACGCACAGCATTCTGCATTGTCGGACTCTCACGCACCAGACGCACAGTCATCTCATATAACGCTTGCGCCTGCTGTGTTCCCATGAAGCCGAAGTCTATCTCTCTCGGCCCTCTATCGGTCATATAAGGATCACGATCAATCAGACCTGCGTCCTCTAGACTGATCGCTTCATCAAGAGGGTCCTTGCCTAGCTCTCCAAGACCTTCCTTCTCCAACAAGGCATTCCACTTATCTGCACCTGCCTCATCAAGAGCATCATCCACGATCTTCTCAGGACTCTCCTCATATGTCTCAGGCTTCTCTTCTCGCTTCGCGCGCCTTGTTTTCTGCACTCCGCGGGCTTCCATCTTTGCATTAAACTTTACCTGCGCATCTGCAATCATCGCACGCCTGGCGGCTCTATCCAAGCTCGCAGCCTCAGCAGCTGTCTCAGGCATGTCAAGAGGATCAGGTGCAATAGGCCTATCTAATTCATTAAATCTTTTATTTGCCTCCTTGGTAAGAAGATACTCTCCAGCATACTGCACGCCATCAAGCTTAGCATCTTTAATAGCTGGAATAATTCTATCCTTATCCATAAAGATCTCATTATAGAAATCTTGTATAGCATTCTTATCCCCTCGCATAAGATCTTGTGCAAACTTAGCTTCATCTGGAAATATCCTTCTAGCAAGGTCAGACATGAACTTATTAGATCGCGCAGACCCATCTAGTATATCTAATATTCTTGCACTCCTAGGGACTGTCGTTGTATACTTATATGTTCCAAAGTTACCACTAAACGTATCATGAAAAGTTGAGTCTCCAAAGAACGCATTAAAATCTACGCCATTCTGAAGTTCTACAGGTGAGAAATGCTGAACCTCAGTTGACGTCTTACGTAATGTATTATCTCTAGTTGGCGCCTTAACTGCAGCATCTAGTGCAGCCTCAGGATTCTTACTCATCGCTGCTTGCTTCTCCAGAGCAGCCTTATCCTCGGCCGAGTACTTCCCAGAGGCAAGCTTCTTCCTCGCTGCTTCTGCACGCTTCTGCACATACGCCTCGACAGCCTTCGCTGCTTCGATAGCCTTCGCCTCAGTCGCCGCCTCGACCGTGGTCTTCATACTATCCGCAAGGTTACGAGCTTGCTCATCTTGTTTCAATAATTGAACCAAGGGTGCTTCGGCTCCTACCTTCGGCATATTCTTCCGTAGTGGAATCCACTTACCGTTATCTGCAAGTGCTTCGATATGCTCAGGTGGAATAACCTTATGATAACGCTCCTCGTATAGCCCTGATTTCTCATGTAGATAATCAAATAGCTCACTCTTATCTAAATTATCCCTATGTATACGCAGCACTCTATCTCCATATTGCTTTGCAAACTCAGCATCACCTGTTAGAAAAGTGCGAGGGCCGAGTTCATCTCCATACGCATACTCGTTAGACTTCTTCGGGTCGATACCTTCATCAAATATCCCACGCAAGCCTTCCTTCGAAGTCGCATGATAGACATACTCCCCTTCTGCATCTGTCTTCAATACAACACTAGGCGTGGCAGGTTCAGGCTTTGCAATCTCTACGGGCTTTGCTGCCTCGGCTGGCTTCACTATCTCGGCAGGCTTTGCCACTTCAACAGGCGTAGGTATAATAGGCGCAGCCCTCTCCGCAGCAAGCACCTCAGGTGCCTTGATAATATCAATAGGCTTGCTCGCATCTGCAAGAATCGCATCAGGATCACCTATATAATCAGGCACATCCTTCTCACCACGCAGAGGTTCTTTCATCAATGGAACATCTACAGTCTCATTATGCGCCTTGATCTCTGCTTCCATCTCTGCAAGACGTTCTTCGCTAGGAATCTGCGCTTGACGTTGCACCTTTATTTCTTCTCTACGTGCAGCAACCTTTTGTGCCTCCAACTCAGGTGAAACATAGCGTCCAACCTCAGGCGTTGGTTGATCTATAATTCCCTTAAGGCTATCCATGTTCGTACTTCTGCGAATCGCATCTGCAGCAATCACACCTTGCTCTGCAAAAGGTTTAATAGCCTTTCCTTGCATAAGCATGGCACCTGCCTCAGCAGCCATCTGACCACGCCTACGTTCGAGACTATTCTTAGGCACGCCTCTCGATTCTGATACAAGATCAGCAGCCTCACGAGCCATACCTAGGCCAGCCTCAACTGGATAGAAGATCTTCTGCAACGCATCTATCGCACGAGGATCTTTTGGTTGGTACGTAAGAGCTTCTGCAACTTGCGCTCCACTCGCCGCTGCACTCTCAGGTGTAGCACCAGGCTTAAATGTCTGCATAAGCTCTGTAAGCCAACCTGCAGGAAATGCAAGCGCGCCAGTTCCAGCACCTAGCGCAGTTTCAGCAACTGCCCCTACCGTGCCTGATATACCCTGCAAGTTACGAATGATGCCTTCGCCTGCCTGCTTATTCAAGCTACTAACGGTATCTAGCAAGGACGGCACAGGCTTCGCAGCAACAGGCGCAACTGGCTCCTTCATCAAAGGAACTTCAATTATATCCTCAACAGGTTCTTTCATTAAGGGAACTTCAATAGTATCCATCATATCCTCACTTGTCAGCGCCGACTAGTACACCTTCCTTATTATAAAAATACACCGCGCGCTTGCCTGTCTTAGGGTCAATCTCAATAATCTTAGATGCCACCCCAGGCATGCCAACTACGGGAATTGCAATATCCTTATTATAAGGAATTCTCGCAACTGCTACAGTTGTCCTAGGCTGCTCTGCAGGTTTTGCTGCACCTTCCTTAACCTTATCTCTCCTCAACGCACCAGCACCTTTCGGCGCAATAGATGCATACAAGGCAGCGACATCTTGCGTACCACTCATGATCCTCGCCTCGGCTGCCTTCGCCAGTGCAACTTGCTGTGGCGTGATAGGCTTCTGCTTAGCGATAGCAAGCTTCATCATATCATCTACGGTCGCATTGGGTGGTGCCTGTACGAACTCAGCAAGCTTGAGTAGTTCCTTCTGTGCGTTTTCAACATCTCGGCTTTTGAGCTGTATCATTGCAAGAGTTGCAGACTTCTCATCAGCACCTGCTCTTATTGATGCAGCCTTTATTGTCGCAGCCGCAGATTCCTTTCCTCTATCTGCTGACATAAGAGCGTCCATTAGCACATTAAGTAGCTTAGGATCGGTTGTACCTGCCGCATCGTACAATTGTCCAAACGATGTAAAGCCAGTAGCTCTAACAGCATCAGGAGGCAGTGGTGTATTCTTATGCTTTTCCACCATCATAGCAAGATGCTCATCTTTCGCAGCTATCTCGCCTCTGGTCTTATTCTTCTCCAGCTCTCCAGTAAGCTCTGCACGAATCTTATCTCCCTGCAACCGTCGATAAGGCGCCTCTGACAATTCCTTCGCTCCAGCGACTGTCTGCTGATATACCTCAGTCGCTTGCTTCTGCGCATTCTGCCTGCTCTGCTCTATATCCAGCACAGTCTTCATAGTACCAAGTGGATCGCCTGTAGCAGCCCAAGTATAAGGATCTGGATTAACATATCCTACAAGCGGATTAGTAACTCTCTGCGGCCCTGCTGCGACCATGCGAGTCATATTATCCACCGGCGTAGCCACACCAGGCGGGACAACCTCAGGAATAATCGGTGCGCTAGGCTGTGCGATAGTAGCCTGTGGAAATGCACTGGCAGGAATCTCAGAAGCCTGAGGCTGGCTTGCGAAAGTACCTCCCAATGCTGGCGTAGGGTTTACCGGTTGCGCACCTCCGAATGATGCACCTGGGAGGACCTGGTAGTTTGGCAGTACAG
>JBAZEO010000078.1:0-9674 GCA_041653935.1 Dehalococcoidia bacterium
TTGTTCCCGGCGCGGCCCCAGACCATGAAAGCGTACCGTCCGTGCTTGGGAGCGGGTATTGGTCGGATATGCTGACGGTCGTCGGCGCGGTACAGGCCGTCGGGATTTCGTATGTGATTGTGACGCTTGTTTCCCACATATAGGACGTGGATGTCGGGTGATCGTTGTTGGCCTTGACTGCGACATCAAAACTCACATTCATGATAAATGGATAAGTCGGCGTAATCGGTAATGATTTAACCAGCGTAACCTCATCATCCGCCATGTCGTTTGAACTCCACGGGCTGCCTGTTACGCTCGGCCCATCAGGATCATCAACCTTATACCAGTATATATCCCAATCGTATGCGGAACTCCACGCGGTAGCGGTAAGCCGCAGACTAAAAGAAACGGCTGATATAACAGCGCTCGGTGGAATATAATTGCCGGATGTCTTTGTGAGTGCGGTAGTTTTGCCTAGGGAGCCTGCGGATACGCCGCCAAAGGAGCCGGAGTATACTGTTTGTGCCATGCCTACACCCCCAAATACAGAGGCGTATAGCGGATAACGACCTCAAAGTCCGCCTCGTCACCATAGGCAGACCATGAAACCGTGTTCACACCGGGGTACAGTTCAAGCGGAAAGGCAGAGTTCGCCATGTCCAGGCGTTCCAATGCAACCGTATCATTCAAGGTTACGTTAACTTGACCCGGCGCGGTATCCAATACCATTTCATCGTCGGTATCCAAGTACACCCCGCCGCCTGTGCGGAAGGTAATCGTCCGCGTATCTTCGCCGTGCTGGATGGTAAAGCTCTCCATATCCACGGTATCGGCGTTCGCCGTGATCTCGATTTGAATACCGCAGGGCTTGGTTCCGTCGTAATAGACTTCTGTGCCGGAATCCGCAATGGTCGCGGTCTTTTCATAGGATAACCGCCAGTTCGGGTTTAGAGCGATTAGGCTGATAGAGAATGCTGGGAACCGCGCCCCTGCCTTTCTGCCTGGGTCTGGCGCTTCCTCGGGCCTTACGTCGATCTCATAGACCTGTTCACCCTCGATGCGCAGTATGCCAGTATAGAACGGGCTGAAAACCGCCGCAAGCTCACGCATGGAAGCGTCGTTGTCGCGGTAGTAATCGTTGTCGATAAAGCCAGTTATGTCTATATCCCGCGATTCGACATGATGCCCTGTCTCGATCTCGCCGTCCACGCCTACAACCTGGGATTTGCGAATGGTTGTCTTTACGCCGATCAACCCGGACACATCGGTGCGGATATTGGTATGGAAAACGGAATCAACTGAAAACTCGATTGACTTACCTGCGGAGTTGGTATAGATCAGTCTATCAGTAACCATATAGCGCCTCCCGCAGCCTATTGTTGGCCTTTTGCATTGCCCGCTGGGTGTCGGCATAGGACAGGTCGTTGCCGTTTATATTGACGGTCTGGTTGACGGTTACGGCTTTAGATGTACCGCTGTCGCCGCTTAACCGTTCACGGTTTTCTGCTTTAGTCAAAACAGCTTCACCCTCGTGCAGGTTCGCTTTATAGTTGTCGTATGGTACGCGCTCAAGCCCGGTGGCGTGGCTGTGCCATACTCTGTTTTCGTCATAATAGCCGGAAAGATATACGCCGCCGTTTGCCATTTCTAGCTTCGGAGTTCCGAATACATCAGCAAGTTTATTGATTATAGCAACGGCCGCATTATATCCTATCTGCTTGCCGATGGACGCAATGCCTTTCCAGAGTGCGCTCATGAGATCAATTCCGGCTTGCTCTATTGCTGGCCAGTTGTCCTTTAGCTTTGCGATGAGTGTATCAATGATTGTCTGTATTTTTTTGGGGAACTCCGGGTCAGCTATCGCATCGATAATCCCGTCTGCAATAGCAAGAAGTATGTCAAACCCGGCCTGTATGATCTCCGCCCCGTGTTCAGACAGGTATGTAATTAGACTTGTAATGACCGTGGTAATGGTTTCGCTAATCTGCGCTGTGTTTTCAGACAGACCTTTGAGGATAGCTACAAGGATTTCCAAGCCGCTGTCAATGATGCTCGGGAGGCTTGTGCTTATTGTATTGAGAAGCGCAGACACGATATTGGATACTTGCGCCGTGATCGTTCCTACGTTTGCCGCAAGCCCCTCCGCGATTGACGCTATGATCTCAATGCCGCTTTGCAGCATTTGTGCCTTGAACGTGAAAATAGCGGTAATAATCATCGGCACGATTTCCCCGGCGATCTCCGCAATGCGCGGCATGTTCTCCTGCATCCCAGCGAACAGGTTGCCGATGAAGTCAGAGCCCGCCCGGATGATATCCGGCATAAGATCGTCAACTACATCAAACATATTGCCAAAGAATGACTGTACTTTGGAAAATACCTTTTTCAGAGTGCCGTCTGAATCCGTCAGCAGGTTTCTGAATATCCGGGTGATCGTGCTTTTCGTTTCATCCGCGCCCTCATCTAGGGCAGATGTGATTTCATCGACGTATCCTATTGTATTCGGAAGTAGTTCGTCACGCACCCAATCAGACAGTGGCGTGAGGATTTTGCCGACAAGCGCCGTTGCATTATCCTTCAGCGTGGAAATCAGGCCAGAGGTCGTTTTGCTTGCGCTCTCCATGCCTTTGTAGAACTGCCCGCCCACTCCTGTCGCTTTTTGGAACGCCCTTTCGAGTTCTTGTACGGATATCTTTCCGGCTGCCATGCGCTTTTGCAACTGTTCCATGCTTTCGCCTGTTTCCTGGGCGATTACATTCAGCGGGTTAAATCCAGCTTCGACCATCTGCTGGTAGACTTCGCCCGTCAACTTCCCGAGCGAGTTAGCCTTGCCGTATGCGATGGATAGCCTGCTGAATTTATCGGCGTTGCCAAGCGCAACATCTCCGAGCATCCGCATGATGTCGGTTGATTTGTCTGCGGATACGTTAAATGCCAGCAGCGTTTGCGTAGAGCTTGCAAGATCAGCCATTGAGAACGGCGTAGAGGCCGCGAACTTTTTCAGCTCTTCAACCTTTTCTATACCGGCTTCCGCGCTGCCGAGCATGACGGTGAAGTTGTTCGTGTAGTCCTCCATCTGTTGGTTGTACGAAAGGCCGATCTTTGCCATAACGCCGCCAATGCCAGCTATCGCAAGGCTCGACCTTGTGACGATGCTTGACATCGTGGATATGACTTTACTGGAGGCGGATGTGATCTTGCCTACGCCGGAGCCGACGCTCGAAGCAAAACTCGCAAACTTCGCCCGGCTATTGGCAATGCCTGTATTAAATTTCGCGTCATTTAGACCAAGGGACGCATACAATTCAAATAGCTGCACTTTACCGCCCCTTTCTCTGATATTTCGCAAGCATATTATCGAGCGTTGTGTTCATTTCATCTTGCAGTTCTTCTTTGGTCTGTTTCGGCCTCTCCTTGCCGTATTGCGCCTCATAGATGTCGCCGTAACTGGGAACCTTGATTGACTTGTTCGCAAGCCCGTAAATAGCATTCAGCGTAGACCATTGCAGATTGCCGATGTATATTTCGCGCTCTTTCCTTCGCTCTTTCTCCACCAGTAGAATAGCCAGCCCGCGCACGTCAACTGGCACGGCGCAGGAGACTACCGTTTCGAGGACTTGCCCCGCGCCGAACTGGTGGACTTCGTAAAAAGCTGCATGAGGTCTGAATCAAAGATGCCCTTGATATCGGCGAGCGTGATATCCATCGTCTGTTCGTCGATCTCCGCAGTTTCTTTCCCGGTCAGCACGGATATGATCTTTATGGTGTCGTCGTAATTATCGGCCAATAGCACGGGAACGATGTCAAGAAACATCGGGATCGCGGTTTCCAGGTTGAGGTCGTTCAGCTTTTTGGATACGCCAAGGCCAAGCAATGTGGCGACGGCTGGGCTTTTCGTGATCGCTGAGATGGGCGCGGCCAGAGACGCGATTGCGTGTGCTGCTTCGCGTGTTTTCATTGTGGATAGCTTCATGTACACCCTCCTATGATTGACCGCCTTGTAGGCGGTTTAATTCGATTTAACAGGCATATCCGTCGGGCGGTTGATAATCCAGCCCGCCCAGCGCGGATATTGAGGAGTTACGCCTTGGACTTGACGGTGTCGCGGCCAGCGTAGACCACTGCGCCGGTCGAAGTAGTGATGATAGCAACCACAATCTGATTGCCGGTCGTAGCAGTAACGTCCGTATCGCCATCCCACGCGACCCAGCCGTTTGCGTCCGCCACAAGGATATCGCCAAGCTCGGGCAGGGCAACGGACGCGGCGGTCTTGGTGACGTAGGACTGTAGCGCAGTCTTTTGCGGGGAAACAGCAAGGCGGGTGTCGCCGGATTCTGCGCCCTCGACAGAGAACACCTCAAGGAACGCGGCAGACGATACGCCAGCAAACAGCAGAATGCGGTACGGCACAACGCCGTCCGGGTCTGTCTGGTGCGCGGTGAACTCGAACGGGAAGGTTGCGTTGTCGTTCTTCGGGATGGTGATCGTCAGGCCGTTGGTGTTCAATGCGTTGTCGAACTCTACCAGCACAAGGCCGCCATCACCGGGAACGTCGCCAATCCATACGAGATTGTCGATGTAGTCGTCATCCTCGAGATCAGCGCGGGGGGTGATCGTGGTGATGTCGCCGACCGTTGCCGCGTCAGCTGCGGCGATGATGTCTTTCAGCGTAGCGGAGCGCAACTCGACCAGCGTTCCGGATGATTTGATAAGCCTGTCGATAATGTATCTCGCACTCTTGATCGGGCCGCGCATGCCATCGATATCCGGATTGAAATACGTCGGGATATCCGACACGTTCAGCCCGCCCTTGGTCGCGCCGAGAAGGGTAGTTCCTGCGGCTTTGGCTGCAGCAACGAGCGTCGCCAGATCGCCCGCGTCGGTCGCGGATGAATAGTCGAAGTTTTTCAGGAGGATTCCTGCGTCGAATCCGAGGTTATTGAACGTCGCGGCGGTTAATGCAGTAAGCATTCCATCAGCTCCTTATAGCGTGTAAAATGTTGCTTCGTAGCTGATTCTACCGCCAACTATCGAAGCGTCGTTTGGGTCATCGTAGTAACTCATGAAGTTCGTTGGATTCCTGCGAATGAATACGTTTCCATCCGCGTAGTCAAGGTGCGTTCCGGCTTCTGGTATCGACGCTTTGATAAGGTCAAGGATCGCGGCGCGCTGGACTTGCCAGTCAACACCGGAAACCTTTTTTACCCATACGAACGCGGTCAGGATCGTCGCGCCCCAGTATGCGCCCTCTGCGGCCTCGTAGGTGATGTACGGATAGGTTGCCGTGGACGGCACGTTGCCCTGCGGATACGCTTTGATCGCGGTTCCGTAGGTGAACCCGCCCCAGAACGCTTGAAGCGCGCCGTGGATGCCCGTCATTCGATCACCTCCGCAGTCACTTTTGCGTACGATACTCCCGCAATCGCGGGCGTGTGCGCGTCGGCTGAATTGGATGTGATACGGTAGATCGTGCCTGTTGAAACCTGCTTAACCCGCATATCCTGCGTAAGCGTTACGCCATCCGGCAGGATGATGCTGTACTGCTTTTTGAGCGTGTTCTGATAAGCAATGCGCGCTTCTGCGCTGGTGTCAAGGCCTATCCCTGCGGAGAACGTTGCGCCGTCTATCCAGCTTTCCACGTACCCGCCCAAAGGCGAGGGCGTTTGCGTAAGCGTTCGGTATTTGAAACTCTGAAAGAAGTCTGTCAGGCTCATAGCGGCAACCCCTTGAACATCCGGCGGTAAGGCGTGAGGCGGTCAGCGTATTGCTGTTGCCAGCCGATATTCCCGCCGCCCTGCTTCTGGACTTTGGAGTACGAATACCCAAGAAAGCTCTCTGACGTGTACGGCGAGGCTTCTTTCATTGCCGTGCGCCATGCTGTGATCTCGGCGGCGAGCAGCACGAAATCAGTCGGTACTTTCAGCGGGTAGATTGTGCCTGTAAAGGTTTCGTTTTGCGCGGTCACGCCAGTCATATCGCTTGTGATCGCGCCGCTTGCGCCTACCTTCCAGATGCCATCATTGAGTACGCTACCGTATATAGCGATGTACTGTCCGGTCAGGATAGAGGAATCAAGGGTGGATAGTACGCCTGTATCGATAGTGTAATCAGCTTCAAACTCGGTCACGGGGTAATGCTGGGTCGTTTGCACGCCATGCGGATACCGCGTTGACTGGTAGAAGTTGTTCACCCGAAGCTCGAAGAAGTTCCGGCATTCGCGCATCATTTCGAGTAGCATACTATCCACCTCATATCAGGTCGTTAGGGTTAGCCAAGGATACGGCAGGCCAGTTCGGGGTACATGGTCTTGAAACCGTACAGGCAGTCGATGGAGATCACGTCTTTCTTGTAGGTCATATCGTACCCGCGTACAACGCGCATCGAGATATCGTTGTAGCTGGTCACGTAGGCCTCTTTGTCGGACGGTAGCACCAGCGGACGGGTGACAAACGCGAAAGCGTTCTCATGGAAGGCCAGGTTCGCGACGTGCGAAGCAATCGGAGTCAGTTCGATGCCGTCGGCTACATCAGCGGTGAGCGCGGGATAGATCGTGATGTCCTGATCTGCGGTCGCGAGATCTCCGGCCACGGTCACGACGTATTGCGCGCCCGTATGCCCCGCGATGGTGAAGAGGTCACCCACGGCAAACGCGGCAGACAGCCCGTCGATGTGGATTTCGGTGTCGCCCTCAGAGTAGCCGCCCGGGCTGTTGTCGATCGCAATGGTGGTGCCTGCGCCGACGGTGGTATGGGTCTTGACGGCTTGGCTCATGTAGTTCTCAAGGCCGGAGATATTGCCAATCTCACCCTTGCGCAGCGCATCGGTCGTGCCGGACTTGTCCGCGCCGACAACTGCATCGAGAACGCGGAACTTGGCATAGGCGGCGGGATTCCACAGGCCCTTGCGCATACCCTGGGGCACGTTGTGATTGTCGAGCACGAGCGCGGCATCGGCGAAGTCCGAGAGCGCGTCAGGCGTGGAGGCGGCTGCGCCGGAGTAGTACGGGATGTCTTTGTACAGGAGCAGGCCGTCGGAGTTGATCTTCTGGGCAAGCGCAATCGCGCCGCTTTCGATGAACTTTGCGACCCTGTCCTCGCCGGCGTTTACCGCCCGCTGCAATGCAGTGAACTCGACGGTAACATCGGCCAGGTGGTTAAGGGTGACTTCCACGCTCTCCTGCTCAGTATCCTGCGCCACAACGCCCGTGCCTTGCACGAACTCGGAGGCAGTCAGGATCAGGGGCTTTTCGACCTGGATGGTCGCGCCCTTGTTGGCGATGAAGTCGTCGGAGAAATCCTTGTGAATCAGGTTCGGGAATACCAGCAGCTCATGCACGCGCATGAGGGTGCGACGGGAAAACTCCTTGACGGAAATGAACGTATTGGTGGCTACTGCCATTTTACATTATCCTTTCGTTTGGACGGCGTTACGGCTTGGCGTTCTTTGCCTTTTCGGCTGCGAACCATTCCGCGTCGCTCATCTTGTCCCTGTCGGGGTTCGGTGATCCAGGCGGCGGGGTTCTCCGCGCTGCGCCTTGTTCGGTCACTTCCCCGAAGTATTTCGCAAACTTCGTCTTGATCGGCTCCACAGCCTTATCAATTTCCTCCGCTTCGCCCTTTTCGTTGAGCTTGACGGTTTCGAGGTCTGCGCCATGCAACATCAGCTCGAGCGCGTCAGGGTTCGCCCCTTCGGCTATGAGCTTGGCCTCAAGAGCGCCGCGCTTCTTCGCGTTCGTCTCTTTGGCTTCGATGCCCTGCTTGTACTTGTCGAAATCGGCCTGTACCTTGGCCGCGTCCGGCTGCTTAGCAAGGACATCAGCGTGTTTCGTTTTCCACTCGTCGCGTTCCTTCGTGACGGTCGGCAGGCTTTCCGCGTCTGCCTTGTACTTTGCGATCTCATCCTTGAGACCGTTGACGGTGTCGGAGTGCATTTCGATGATCTGGTCGATCTTGTCGGCCTCAATCCCCATCGCACTCAATGATTTACGTTGTAACATGTTACAATCTCCTTTTCTTTGGGCGGGGTTCTTCCCGCACGATTGTTATTTGCAAACGGCTTACGCCGGAATGCTCGGCTTGGTGTCGCTGGTTTCTTTGGCTGCTTTTTGCGTCGCCGGGGTAAAATATCCGTCGAACACGTTATCCTTGAACACAACGAATTGCGTATCGCTGTATTTGACGAGCCAGTCCGTAGTTTCAAGCGCAAGGTTATCGGGCACGATGGTCAGCGCATTACAGCGGAGGCGTATTTTTTTATCCCCGATAAAGCGCTTGATCTCGAGCACGTTCTGCCCATTCCACTGCACAGCGTCAACGACGACGGGCTTCTGTTTGTACTTCATTCTCAAAACCCTTTCTTTAGTTCGTTCTCCGCGACTTGTTTCAAGCGGTCTTTGCCGTCCATGATCGCGTCTTTGATGTACGGTCTGCCGGATAGTTTGCTTGTGCCCTCGTGGACGAAGGGCGCATATTCCAGTGAGTTGCCTACGTCCACGGTATCGGGCGAGCTGTTGCCCACTTCGTAGCTTACGTCGCGCATCAGGTCTCCTGTCTGCCTGATGGGAGCGCCGTACCCGGATTGCATCTGCCTGTTTATCAGCCCGGTTGCTTCAATCCCCATCGCGGCGAGCGCGGCTTTTACGTTACCGCCCAGCTGGTCTTTGACCTTGCCGCTGTTGTCGGTGAAACTCATGTCGCTACCCCCGGTATCATCACGCATCGGCAGTTGATAATCTCCCCTGCGGGAGCGCTTGGATCGCCCGGATACATCAAGCGGTTGCCGTCAATCGTGATAAATGGTTCGTCGGACGGAATGACTTTCCCATCAAGCGCGGCGTGAGTATCGCGGGTATTGACCATTCGCGCCGACCATTCCTTGGTGGTCTTTACGCCCAGCTCCTCAGCCTCCGTCAGCGTATCAGCCCTTGCCTGGCTCTGTATTCGTGTCCGCTCGGTCTGCGCTACCAGCGTCGCCTGGTATTTACTTTGGCCGGTTACAGCGCGGATACGTTTCACGATATCGCGTTGGCTCTCGCCGTTGATCGTTGCCTGTGCCATTTCTCTTGACAATTTCCGCACAATGGCCGGGTTCGCGCCCATGCCCTTATACGCGATCTTGGAGAACGGCGACATGGTGTCTTGAAGGAGGATGTCGATCTGTTTCTTGTCGTACTGGGCGAAGGTAATTTTGGCTTTGCTTGCGATCTGCCCGGCGGTATAGGCTCTGTTCGTTGCGTACACATCGCCCATCGCGCCCTGCACGAGCGGCCTTGCCTGTGCTCCGGCTTCCCGCAAACGCGCCCTGATGCCCTCTATGACCTTCTCCTTGCGCAGCAGTTCGCGGGCGAACCCCTGCCGCCATTTCAGGATTTTATCGGGGGTGTCGTAGAACGCGGGCGGCTTGATCTTCCCTGCGTCGATATCAGCGATCTTGGCAAGGAATGACTTTTGATCGGCAAGCATGGATTTCAGCGATTGGCTGTAAATCGCGTTGATGTCGTTCATCAGCTTGCGCTCGATTGCCGCGCCTGCGCGTTCTGCTGCGTCCATTACAGTGCCCCTGCCCACTCAAATGCCTTGTGCAGCTTTTTGTGCTGAATGGCTATCCAGTCTATAATCTCTTCATTCTCGGCCCATTGGTCAATGTCGTTGCTGTTTTCAGCGAGACCACTTTCGTACATGAACGCATGGATT
>JBAZEO010000079.1:0-9637 GCA_041653935.1 Dehalococcoidia bacterium
GGCTGCCGGATCGGACTGTGGGTTGGCTGGACCAAAGGAGGGGGAGTTTTGGATCTGCCTCTTTGCTCGCTTCGTGTATGTGTGGGGATACACGCCATTTTCGCGCAATGCGCGCATTGCCTCATGTCTTTTAGGTCTTCTTCAGGATTTCTTAACGTGCATTCATCCTGTCGATGATTGTTTTCATGCCGCTGTTTCGAGTTCCTGCCGAAACTAATCCAGAGGGGGTGCAGGCGGATGCCCATGTGGTCATTGAAGCGTTCGGGAAGAACGAGTACGTGATGCGGGTGTGCTGGATTATCGATTGCGATTGCCGGGCTGGTGCAGCCCCGGAAAGTCTCACAGGCAACGATAACCCTGCGGACGGTGAGCGATACGGCAGGGCTGTTCCTTGCGACGGAGTGTGTGTTTGAGGCGGGAGCAGGATTATCGAGGTCCGCGTTCCGGGAGATATTCGAGAAGTGGTGTGAGGAAGAGGGGATACGAAGAGTACCTTCGGGTAAGAGTGTGGTGGATGTGCTGAGGGAGCGGGGAGTTGTTGACGGCGGTCGGATTAACTCTGACCGGTTCTTGTCAGGTGTCCGGTGGAAGACTATTGTTGAGATGGATGCCTCTGAGCGCAGCAGGGGATTCCAGGAATTACTGGTCACATGAGTTCTTCATGAAAGTTGTGTCACTTGTGACACATTGTACCCTATTTCCGGAAAGTCCTTCGTGAAAATTGTACAAGAAAAAAGATCCGGAAATGACCCTCAATGTGACACAAGTGACACGAAAAAAATCCGGGTGCTCTGCTGGTGCTGCTGCGTAAACAGATGAGGGAGCTCATGCGAGTTTGTGCACGGAGTGTTATGGGCAGCTGGTGAGAGTGGGGGATGTGTGAGGGTCTTACGCTCATCGGGACTTTGCCCCTCGCTGCGTGGGTTAACCTCCTCCAAAATATAAACTAAGATCAAACACTTCTGAAAATACTCACAACAGCGCGGAGGGCTCGACAGAAGGATCGGCATGACGCCCGGCGGGTTTGTAAGATATGCTACATAGCGTCGGTGAGGGTTGGGCAGATGGGTTCGGTCACGATGCCATCGATTGTGGATGTTTCGCGGATGAGCCAGGTGACCAGTTTTAGATGAGCGAATAGAGTGATCGGTAGAAATTTGATCATCTGTTTCATGTTGTTTTTGGGATTGCCTCTTTGCAATTCAATTCTCATATTGTCAAGGTTAATCTGACAAGATCCACTAACATAACGCAATGCAAAATTATATTAAATCTAGGTTTAATCTTGCTTATGCATCAAGAAAATCTAAATTTTACTGATAAAGTATCTGAACCACCATCAACAATATCGAGAAAAAAAATTTCAGGTTTTTTTGCCCTTTTTGATATACTTGGATTTAAGGAAATACTCAACAATAACGATTTGGAGTATCTTGAGAACATTATTGCGAATTTACTTGATACTCTGGATTCCAAAGCGGTCACGATAGGAGGACAAGATCCCAATCAAGAACTCTCTCTAGGGAAAACCGGTTCCATTGTTTTTTCAGATACAATTATTCTCTATGAAGATGCGAGACAAATGATGGATGGAACAATTCCCTATCTTGGACCATCTATCATTCCAAAATCTTCAATCCTGTTAAGACTCGCATTTGAGGCGGGGATACCCCTTCGTGGGGCAATCAGTTATGGGGATTATTTGATTTCCAAAAATTATTTTTTAGGAAAACCAATAGTAGAAGCATATTTGGCTGAACAAAATTGTAATTGGTCGGGTGCAATATTATGTGAATCTGCTGTGGAAGTAATGAAAAAACAGAATTTCCGATCTGGATTTTTTTACGGCATTAAAGTTCCACCGTTAAATCCGTTTGATAAAAATTTGATTATTAATTTCCCCGCCAATTCAATACTATTTACAGAACCAACCTCGTTATTTAAGGAAAAATTTTCCAATCAATCAAAAGATTATTTTGCTCTTCGTTGGGATGATTTGATTAAAAAGATATATTTGTTGAAGGATAAACCGGACTTAACATTAGACAGTAGAGATATGATTGAAAAACGGATCGAGGAACAGTTTTATTGCCATAATAAACAACCAAAAGAAAAAAAAGAGATTGAAAAGGTTGAAACAAAAATTCGAAATACCGTTGATTTTACCTTTGGCTTTCGGGGAATTCCGATAGATTGGGGATTGGGATATAAATAAGATTCATAAATTTCGGCAGGTATACTTTCATGATAACACATGATTTTCTGTATTATAGAGAAGAGAACGACATTCCGCATCTTTTTCACTCAAACTTGGAATAATTTACTGGTGAGATAGGGTCTGTTAAACAATTACCAAAAAAATCGTCACATCGAAAAGGGAACACAACGAAACAAAATTTTAATAAAAAAGATGGTGTGAATGCCCTCTTCCCAAATTTCGTTCCACAACCCTTAACCTTCACAAACCCCCATATCCAGATATCTGAGAGGGAACGCACATGCCGAGGGGACGAAAACCAAAAGCCGCAGCACAACCGGAAGAGCCAAAACCTATAACCACAGACACCCGCCCCCCGACCGTTACCAAACCCCCAGTACAAAAATCCATGCCAGTTAAAACCGAAGAGAAGAAAAAGATCGAACAGTACGAGCACAAGGACAAAACCCGGTGCAACAATCCCCCCGTCGGACTCGTCCGCCCCGAGACAGATCCTGAAGGTGAGAAGAAAACCTACCAATACGATCCTCATCTCGACCCGCAACTCCAATGGGCAGGCAAGGCAGAACACACATCTTTTGATATCCCTACCGTTTCTCTCCACGTCCACGAACGCATTGATCCCCGTACCATCATCAGCGCCGTAAAGAAACGGAACGGCGGTGAGCGGCAGATCTCCCTCTTCGAATTTTCCGGTGAGAACCCGCCCATACGGGAAGCCATCGAGTTCTACAAGCACAAGCACAACTGGTCCAACCGTCTCATCGCGGGCGACTCGCTCCTCGTGATGAACTCCCTCGTCGCGAAGGAAGGCATGGCGGGCAAGGTGCAGATGATCTACATCGATCCACCGTATGGAATCAAGTACGGTTCCAACTTCCAGCCGTTCGTGAACAAGCGGGACGTGAAAGACGGCAAAGACGAAGACCTGACGCAGGAGCCGGAGATGATCAAGGCGTTCCGGGATACGTGGGAGCTCGGCATCCATTCATATCTCACGTACCTGCGGGATCGGTTGTTATTGGCACGGGAACTGCTGACCGAGAGCGGCAGCGTGTTCGTGCAGATTTCGGATGAGAACGTGCACCATGTCCGGGAGATTCTGGATGAGGTTTTTGGGAAAGAAAATTTTGTAAGCCTTATTATATTCCGTAAAAAAACCATGCCTCTAGGGTCAAAAACGCTTGAAAGTATGACCGATTTTTTAGTATGGTATGCAAAAAACAATCAATCTCTAAAAGTAAGACAATTATTCAAAAACCTTGAGATTCGAGGAGATTCTCATTGGTCTTGGGTTGAATTATCAGATGGAATCCGAAGAAAAATAATCCCAGATGAGCGTCAAGGGGAAATTCCCTCCAACGCCAAAATATTTCAATTAATCTCTCTGTATCCCCCTTCATTTTCTGCAGAGTCTGTTTATGAGATTGAAGTTGATGGACGAAAATACCGTCCAAGACCCGGGGCATGTTGGATTACTGGTCCAGAGGGGTTCAAACGATTAAATGAAAATCATCGATTGATGAAAGAGGGGGAGGTCTTGAGATATGTACTCTATGCGCAGGATTTCCCTTGGTCTAAAATTACTTCGATATGGTTGGACACTCAAGGCGCACCAAATAAAATCTATGCAGTACAGACTTCAGAAAAAGTCATATCGCGTTGCCTAATCATGACTACTGATCCCGGCGATCTCGTCCTTGATCCTACGTGCGGTTCCGGTACAACTGCATATGTCGCAGAACAATGGGGGCGACGCTGGATCACCTGCGACACCTCCCGCGTTGCGGTCACACTCGCCAAGCAGCGGATAATGACCTCGCTGTTCGATTACTATGAACTCCAGCATCCAGAGGAAGGGGTGAGTAGCGGATTCCGGTACAAGACCGTGCCGCACGTCACACTCAAATCCATCGCCAACAATGAGCCCGCATCCACGGAAACCCTGTACGATCAGCCTACCATCGACAAATCCCGCGTCCGGGTAACCGGTCCCTTCACCGTGGAAGCAGTCCCCTCGCCTACGGTCAAACCGCTCACAGAAATCGAAGCAGAGATCCCGGCAGATGAATCCGTTGCCCGGAGCGGCGAAACCCTGCGCCAGTCCGAATGGCGCGACGAACTCCTCCGCACCGGTATCCGGGGCAAAGGTGGGCAGAAGATTGAGTTTACCCGGGTCGAACCCCTCGCGGGAACCCGCTGGCTCCATGCCGAAGCAGCGACCAAAGAGACCGCATCGCAGCGAGTCGTCCTCTCCTTCGGACCCGAACACGCCCCGCTCGAACAGAAGCAGGTCGCGCGTGCCATCGAAGAAGCCCAGAAACTCGTACCGCTCCCAACCATCGTCCTCTTTGTTGCATTCCAGTTTGATCCAGAAGCAGCCAAGGACATTGATGAAACCAACTGGAAGGGAGTCAACCTCCTCAAAGTCCAGATGAACGCAGATCTCCTCACCGATGATCTGAAAAAGAAGCGGGTCACAAATGAAAGTTTCTGGCTGATCGGTCAGCCCGATGTCCGGGTCGATACAATCACGGAGGGCAGCGACAAAGGCAAATACCGTGTCGAAGTCCTCGGCTTCGACTATTACGACACCAAGAACGGCACGGTAATTTCCGGAGGAGCCCATAACATTGCTGTCTGGATGCTCGACACTGATTACGACGGGCGCAGCCTGTACCCCAAACAGGTCTTCTTCCCCTTGGCAGATGAGAAGAGCGGCTGGTCACGCCTCGCAAAAAATCTCAAAGCAGAAATTGACGAAGAACTCATCGAAGCCTATCACGGCACGACATCGTTGCCCTTCCATCCGGGAACCTATAAGCGGATAGCAGTCAAGATCGTTGATGACAGGGGCATTGAAAGCTTAAAAATTGTGGAGCTGGGCGAATGAAAAGCGCAGAAACCAAAATGAAGAATGACATGGACGAGATCATCCGCCGGATTGTAGATGTTGCCCGCCCGGAACAGCTCATCCTCTTCGGCTCCGCTGCACGCGGCATGACAAACCCGCACAGCGATCTGGACTTTCTTGTGGTAAAAGCTGGCAGGTACAACTCACGAAAAGTCGCAGAAGCGATCTATATGCGGATGCGGGGCATCGTACAGGCAATCGACCTTGTTGTCGTCACCCCAAAACAAGTAGAAGATTACAGGAACTCACCGTTCAGTGTTGTGTATCCAGCAATGAGGGAAGGGAGAGTAGTGTATGAAAAGAAAAGCGGTCGCCGAATAACCCGCAGAAAGGATCCTACGGTGAGGAGAGGAGCAGATCAGATGATCCGAAATACCAGAATACAGACCGTGGAGACTGGATAACATGAACCCGCTCATCCGGAACCGGAAAAAGGAGATTGAGAAGTTCTGCCAGGCATGGAACGTGCAGGAATTCCAGGTATTCGGCTCTGTCACGACGAACAATTTCCGCCCGGACAGCGACATCGATATTATCGTGGATTTTAAGCCAGGTTCGGTGCACACCCTTATTGATCTCGCAAAGATGGAAGAAGAACTCGAACGCATCTTCAACCGGCGCATCGATCTCATCACCCGACGGGCAATCGAACAGAGCCGGAACCCCATCCGAAAGAAAGCAATACTCTCAACCATGGAGCAGGTCTATGTCGCGTGATGACGCCTACCTCCTCGATATCTTGATCATGGCAAAGGATGCACGTGAGTTCACGAAGAACCATACCCATGAATCGTTCATCGCCGATCGCCAGTGCCAGTACGCGGTCATCAGGTGTCTTGAAATAATCGGGGAAGTCTCAAAACGGCTTACCCCGGAAACAACCGCCCGATACTCATCGGTCGAGTGGTCTGCCATGGCACGGATGCGGGACATGCTCATCCACTCCTATGGCAAAATTGACCTTGATGATATCTGGGACACCGTCAACCGGGACATTCCCCTGCTCATCACGATCCTTGAACCATCAGTTCAGCTGGGTGTGTGAATGACTGGCGAGATCGACCAGCTCATCCTCAACTCCCCCTTTGAAGAACCAAAACAGTACTGGGAATACAACTTCAAGTCCCGCAGGTTTGTCCGGCTCGACGGCAGGAGAAAAGCAGGATATCTCGTCGCATCAGAACACTCCTGGTCCTTCGATGACCCCGGTCACTTCATTGAAATCGCTCTCGTAAACACCATCCGCCCCCGGGTGAAGAAATGGCGGGAAGACGGGTATCCGGGTGCAACGGGTATCACCCGGCGACTCCTCGAACACTGGTACAATCATGAGGAACGGGAAAACCGGCGCTTCTTCTTCTGCCAGCTCGAAGCCATTGAGACCCTGATCTGGCTCACTGAATCTCCCGAGGCACAGAAGGTTGGGATCACCATCCCCTCGGACGGGAGTGCCTTCCAGCGTCTCTGCTGCAAGATGGCAACCGGCTCCGGGAAAACCATTGTCATGACCATGCTCATCGCGTGGCAGATTACGAACAAAGTCACGTATCCGCAGGACACGAGGTTCTCAAAATATTTCTTCATTGTTGCACCCGGACTAACCATCAGGAGCCGGCTCCAGGTGCTCATTCCTTCTTCTGCGGGAAACTATTACGATGAGTTCAACATTATCCCTTTAGGACTCTCCGACAAACTCCGACAGGGAAAAGTCCTCGTCCGCAACCGGCATGCACTCCAGTGGGATACCGAAGACCAGATCCTGAAACGGCGGAGCGTGGATAAACGCGGTGCGATGAGTGACGAAGCCTACGTCCGCAGTGTGCTGGGAGAACTCAGCACAGCCGAAAACATCATGGTTATTAACGATGAAGCCCACCATGCCTGGCGGGTGCCTGCCGAAGATCAGGAACTCGGAAAAAAGAAAAAAGATATTGAAGAGGCGACCGTCTGGATTGGAAGCCTGGATCGCATCCATAAAGCCCGCACCATCCAGACCTGTTACGACTTCTCGGCAACCCCGTTTGTCCCGATGGGCAAGAAGAGCAAGGATGAAGATCTCTTCGGCTGGATCGTCAGTGACTTCGGGCTCAATGACGCCATCGAATCCGGACTCGTCAAGACCCCGCGTGTCGTCATACGGGATGACGGAACCGTGGGATCTGATTTCAGGTCCCGCTTGTACCATATCTACAATGATCCTGAGGTAAAAGACGATCTCAATCGGAAAGCCGGGGAAAACGAGCCACTGCCACAACTCATCATTACCGGGTATTATCTCCTTGGTCTTGACTGGCTGGAGACACTGAAGCGATGGAGAGATGAAAAGTGTAAAACTCCACCCGTCATGATCACCGTAGCAAACCGGGTGGAAACCTCTGCCCGCATCAAACATGCCTTTGATACCAACCAGATAAAGATCAAAGAGCTCTCAGACCCGGACTGGACGCTGCGTATCGATTCGAAACTCCTCAACGAAGCAGAAGAACTGGATGATTATATCGATGCAGGAGATGTCCCGGCACCGGAAGACAATGGTGAAGAATCCTCAACTCAGATGACCAAACAGGAAACTGCCGAACAACTGCGCAGGATTGTTGATACGGTCGGTCAGCTGGGAAAACCCGGCGAACAATACAAAAATATCATATCTGTCGGGATGCTCTCGGAGGGTTGGGATGCCAAGACCGTAACGCACATCATGGGACTCCGGGCATTCACCAGTCAGTTGCTTTGTGAGCAGGTTGTTGGCAGGGGATTGCGACGAAGATCTTATGAGCTGAACAAGGATGGGTTCTTTGATCCCGAGTACGTCAACATCTTCGGGGTTCCGTTCACGTTCCTTCCCCATGAAACAACCGGAGACGGTCCCATACCCGCGCCGTCCCCCAAGACCCGCATCGAACCAGACAGGGATAAACAGAGCTATGCGATCAGCTGGCCAAATCTCATCCGCATTTACCATATGTACAAACCCGCGTTGACACTCGATATCGAAACCGTCAAACCGCTCGTGCTTCGTGCGCAGGATACCCCGACACTGGCAGAAATGGCACCAACCATTGACGGTAAATGTGACGTAACAAAAATCTCAACCATTGATCTCAAGAAATTCGAAGCCGAATATCGCACGCAGAAGATCATCTTTGAAACCGCTAAATCCGTGTACGAACAGATGCAGCCGTCATGGCAGGGAAGTAAAGACATCCTTATCGCACAGGTTATCCCTCTCGTAGAGAAGATTATCCGCTCCCACAAGATTAGAATTGATCCGGACTTTTACGACAAGGATGACATGCGGAGGAGGATCATCATCACCCTCAACATGGGAAAGGTGGTCCAGCACATCTGGGAAGCCATCAGGTTCGGGAACACACAGACGCTTATCCCGATTTTCGATAACGAGCGCCCCATCATGAGCACCGCCGATATGCGTCCTTGGGATACCGGGAAACCCTGCGAATACACAATAAAATCCCACATAAACTGCTGTGTCTTTGATAGTCGGTGGGAAGCAAGCGAAGCGTGGGAACTCGATCGCAATGATAACGTTGAAGCGTGGGTAAAAAACGATCATATCAGTTTCGAGATCCATTACACCTTCCAGGGGATTTTCCACAAATATCGCCCTGACTTCCTCATAAAACTAAAGAACGGAACCCATCTGATCCTTGAAGTAAAAGGTCAGGACACACAAAAAGACAAAACCAAACGTGAATTCCTTGATGAATGGATCAAGGCAGTGAATTCACACGGTGGATTTGGTAAATGGCAATGGGCGGTATCAAAAAATACCGCAGATGTTGTGGGGATTATTGACAAATCAATGAAAAGTTAACCCCCATTTTTTTATTCCCTTAACTCTTCTTTCCTCCCCAGTCCACCACCTCCCCACCCCCGCATTTCCCCCAACCAGATCCCCGGAAAAAACGGCATACACGCCGAACCCCTCAAAACAAAAAGCACAATCTCCTTCATCCATCATGAGACCCCGCGACGATACCAACAATGAAGCGCTCGGGCGTGCTGGATTCGGATATGATAGTTACGGCATGCGCATTTTTTACGTAATTTGTGTCACGCTGTATCTCACGCGGGTCTCGGCGTAGATGCCATTCCCCCCCAGTTCGCGTATAATATCTGCGTGACGGCAACAAAACCGGAAGAATATGGGGGATTATTTTATGCGGGGGTATTTCTCTCCCGCATCAGCCGCGCGAGCACCCGCTGCTTCTTCTGTATGGCAGCTTCCGATGCCCTTTTCACGTCTTTTTTCATCTCTTCAAAGTCACGGACATCCGTATCCACGATCTTCTTGACTGGCGTGTACGCGGACTCCCGGAACCGTGGAGCAAAGTCCTGCTCTTTGCCATCGACCACGAGGACCGATTCGGGTTTTCCCGCTTCAGCATACCCGACCTCGTGGCACTCAACCCCCGTTGCCCGGATGGTGCGGCAGATTTCACCTGATACTTGTTCGGGAGCGACAATAAGAAGCGAGTCAAGCG
>JBAZEO010000080.1:0-9368 GCA_041653935.1 Dehalococcoidia bacterium
CGACGCGATGCCGATCCCCTGATAATCAGGTAGCACCACGATGCGATGAATCTTGCGCATGGGGTGAATGTCGGGATGGGGGAAATTAATCACGGCGCAGAACGCTACCGGATGCTCGCCGATGAATGCGACGAACTCGCGCGCCGACCTATTCAGGTCGTGGCTCAGATAGTGATAACGCCTAAACATTTCCCATAGCCCTTTAATTTCGCGAACTTCAAGGCGGATTTCTGGGCGACGAAGTGACCCCCTTGTCATAAGCATTTCATCCGTCGAGAAAACCCAATCCGGCTCGAGCCATTCGAGCACGTCGTAATGGCAGGTGACGGCGAGGAACTTCTTTCCCGCCCGGCGCACACTGCGCTGCAATGCGAGGCTTCCAATCTGCGCGACCTCGCGATCAACGACCGATGTATATTCGTCGAAGATGATGATCTCTTGATCTTGCAGGATCGCCCGAGCCAGGTCTACGCGCATCTTCTCGCCGTTCGATAGGACTTCGTAGGGCTTGAGCCAAGAGGGCGGCGAGGCGAAGCCGACCGACGACAGGACGCCGAATAGATCGGCGCTCGGGATCTTCTTGTCGAAATCGTCTATCACGCAGGCGGACTTGTACTTGAACTTCGCGAAGTATTCGCCGAATAGCTCACGGGCGATCGTCGTCTTCCCGGTCCCAGACTTCCCTACGATGACACCGATATTCCAGGACTCAGGCGGCGTAATCTCGCCCGTGAAATGCTCGTCGAAGCGATCTTCGGAGATGTCGAACTGGTCGTAGAGCTGGGCGACACGGAAGGACTTCGTGCCGATCTCGTTATGCTTCGTAATGTCAAACTTCAAAGCGTCGAAATTCGGCACGATAACCCCCTCTCGATGAACTCTGCATAAAGCGCTTGCGCCTCGTCGTCGCCTGAGACGGTTATAACTAGCTCGGCTTTTTCGTGGTAGCTCGCTTCGTCGCTCTCGCTCTTAGCTGCGCCTTCGCTCTTGCTCTCGCCGATTTCTAGCGTTCCGCTCGGAAGATTTAGCTCGTCGCTCTCGATTT
This sequence comes from Dehalococcoidia bacterium, assembly GCA_041653935.1. GTDB lineage: Bacteria > Chloroflexota > Dehalococcoidia > E44-bin15 > E44-bin15 > JAYEHL01. The sequence goes on from JBAZEO010000080.1 coordinate 1,046, forward strand.
CCAGCCCATCCATGAACTCGAGCACGCTCTCGACGCTCATCGTGCCGTATTGGCTATTCAGCCGGAGGAGCTTCTGCTTGGCCTCGGCCTCGTCCTTCGCCTCGACATACGAGACCGGGAACAGTGGCAGGCTCTCCCCGCGTCGGCGCATCTCGCCCAGGGCCTGGATGCGGCCGTGACCGTCAAGGCAGCGATTATGTCCGTCGCCGTTCCAGACGAAGAACGGGAACGAGAACCCGTACTTGGTGATAGACGTGATTATCTTCTCGATATCAGCCTTCGACCGCTTCTTGAGGTTGCCCTGGAATTCCTCGATCGCGTCGAGGGGGAGCAGATCGGCGCCCCGGCACTCGATGCGGATCGAGGAAGGCTTTTCGACCCTTGCTTGCGCCTTGGTTTGAGCCTTCGCGCGGGCAGGCGCTTTCGCCTTAGCCTTCGCTGGCTTTCTCGTCGTCGCCTTTTTCGCCGCCATGTCGTCCCCTTCGGGTCCCTGTGTAGCCGTTAGGCAACGAAGCCCCAGACCTGGCTGCGGGTCATCACTCCGCGCTCCAGGTCTGGGGCCTCTGAGAAGAACTCTATCCCGTATTTTCGAAGTCGTCAAGTGCGGGGCTCGCAGGCCCCCATTGCCTGAAGTCGTCGTCGTACTCGTACCAGATTCCGCACTTGACGCATTGTCCCGTCCCGTCGTGCCGATCAGCTCGAATCGTCCCCCCGCATGAGCACGCTGGCGGTTCCGGGCATCGGAGGTATCGAGAGGCCTTCGATGCCGCCTCTTCGTCTCTCCAGGACTTCGCCTCTTCTGGGTCTTTCATGATCGCGTTCTTCGCGACCCGTGAAGGATCTCGATTCCTCGGATTCGCTTTCGCCTTCTTGAGCGACCAGGCGTAGAAGCGGGCCTCCTCCTCTTGCGTCTTCGGGAAGTTATCCACAACCCCGCCGCCGCTAGCTAGCTCTTCTCTCTCTACTCGCTCGCTTGCTTGCTTGCTCTGTGAGAATTCAGCCGCTGAATTCTCGTTTTCAGCGGCTGAATCTTGATTTTCAGTGGCTGAATTCTTCTTAGACTTGTATTGGTCTCGATTTTTTGCCTGTCGAGCCCTAAATCGAGCGAGATCCTCCTGGGTCTGGCTGGTCGTCATAATACCGTCGACGAGGTCCACAAGTTCTATTTCCGGGTCGGCGAGGAAGGCGATAAACTCGTCAAACTGGCTCTCGTTCATGCCAATTTTCCCGGCCGTGGACATGCGATTTATCTTCCTCGATAGGTCAAGGCGCGCATCCTTGGAATGGGCTATTTCCTCGTTAAGCGCCCAAAACTGCCCATATCCGGCCCAGCCATAACGGGCCCGTAGGGCTTCCATTTTCGGGTTAGTTTTGGCGTCGTTTTCGTGAGTGAAGTACGGTAGATCGGTGATCATTCTTGACCCCCGGCATAAATGTAGTTATATTGTCTATACACGATTCCGCCTTCCTTGAGCGCCCGGCTAGTTCCCGGGCGCGTTCTTTTTTCTAGAACGGAATGTCGTCCGCAAAGTCGTCCCGCGGTGGCTCTCCGAGTTGTGGCTGCCTGGGCTCCGGCTTCGGCGCGCTCGCGCTCGCTCCCTGGGCCGCGCTCTCCCCTTCCTGCTTCTTCCCGCCTAAGAGCTGCAGGTCTTGCGCGTTCACCTTCGCCCGGGTGTAGGTCTTGCCCTCGTACTCGCTCTTCTCTAGGCGCACCGGCCCCAAGACGCCGACGAGCTGTCCCTTCGTCAGGTACTGATTCACGGCCTCGCCGCGCTTGCCCCAGAGATCGACTTCCCAGAAGCTCGCCTCCTCGACGTACTGCTCGCCCTTCTTCACGCGGGCATCGGTCGCGACCGTAAAGTGGCAGACGGCTTGCCCGCCGTTCGTGTATTTGAGTTCCGCGTCGCGCGTTAGGCGACCGACAAGTGTTATTGATGCCATGCTTCCGCTCATTCGCCCTTCCCTCCCGCTTTGTCGGCCAGGCGCTCGGCACGCTTAACAGCTTTTAGCCATTCATTACGCTCAATGATGCGGACGCGCTTACCCTTGGAGCATTCGAGTCCATACCAGTCTTCGCCGCGTTCGATCCATAGCTCTTCGTCCCATTCAGTCAAGTCGGTTTTATGGCCATTGAGATAGACAACGACAGGGACTAAAAGAGTTTTTCCGAAAATGGTAAATGGCGCGTTCATCTCTCCCCCTTGCCTTCGTTGGACCTCTCGAAATAAAACACCACGGCCGCGCCAGTCTCTTTTATCAGCCCGTAGCCCTCGGCGAGCCTAAATGCTGCCGAGTCGCGCCGGAGCCTCTTAACCTGGGCCGCTATCTCGCCGCGCCACTCCTCGATAGTCCACACTCCTTTGTGCAGATTACATCGCGGGCAGGCGGGATACAGCGGTCCGACAGGATCGCCGCCGCGCCGTTTCGCGTCTACATGGTCCGCGTGCCACTTTTTGCCGAGGGGCTTCCCACAGTACGCGCATCGGCCACTGAACATGGCGCGGATAGTCTCGCGATCAGGCATCCGGCCTCCCTCCTTCGGCCAGGGCGGCGCGCCTTTGCTTGCGCCGTATCAGCTTGACGCGCGTGCTGTGATGATGCTTGTTTCGCTTCACGTTTTTGTGATTATGCCCTCCGCAAATACAGCACTTTCGCTTAGATCGGTTTTGTGGATCGCGGGCACCGGACATGCACGCGCACTTCATCGCTTCCCCTCCCCCTCGTCCCGTGCGCCGCCTTGAGCGAGCGCGGCGAGTTTGGTTGATTCTATCCAAATCTCTACAACGTCCTCGTCATCTACTTCGGCGCCAAACTCGTTTCTGGCCGATTCCGCCTCATCCTCTGTGCGGTAAGCGCCCAGGATTTTTATGTCGTCTTCGTCAGTTACTGAGTAAACGATAAAAATATCTAGCGCCTCCCTCATCTCCTCCTCGCGCGAGGGGCGGGCGGCATAGTGCTTATGTAGTAGATCAAGAGAGGCCAACGCATTTTCTGTTGCCTCATCGACTCCGCTATCGCCTGCGTGTTTGTGATACAGCCACTGGATATGATTTATCATGTCGCGACAGTTTTGCCATTCGTTGTCGGGGTTATAGCCGCTCAGGCCGTAGGCTGTATCCGCCAGGGCTTTCTCGTCCAGCTCGGGAGCCTCGGACTGCGAGGGCTTGGAGGCGAGGCGGGCGACGGCGTATGCATCGATAAGTGGTTTTATGCGGTCCCAATCTATAGGACTATTACCCTTTATGTATCGACGCAACACCGCCTCCGCCTCCTGCGGCTCGGCGCTCTCATCAACAAATGCGGCAGAATGTAATGGAAACTCGCTTTCATCGGGCTCGGCGCTCTGCGCGGATGCGGCATATGTCGCGGCGAATATGTCCGGCTTACACGGGTAGAACTCACCCTTCACGCCTCGGATGATGTAGTCCCCTATCGAGGCCATCATCTGCCCTTCGAGGGTAAATATCTTGAGACCGTCTTTCTTAACGACTTGCTCGTATTCTTCCCATGACCACTTGGCGGCGGACTCATGAAGCCCGGTAAAATTAATAACGGCTCGAAGATTGTCACCGGTCCATTCGATCGCCTGTATCGTTACTGGCTTCTTCGTATAGTCGCACGGCATCTTGTCGCGCTTCGTCGGTTCGGTCATGGGGTTTCGCTCCTTTCGTTTCGCGTCTTAATTCTGCCAAACTGTTCTATCTCGTCGATCATCCACTCGTAGCCGCAGAATCCCTGCGATATCTTGTTGTATTTTGCTTTGCCTTTGGAATCGACTTCCTGGATAGACACCCTCGCGCCCCATCCGTCGCCGAAGTTGTAATAATGCGATGGGCTTGCTCGTATATTTTCGAGTATATTCGCTTTCTCGGCATACGTTCTCACTCGACAATAGAGATTACTTTCGCCTGTCCATTTGCCATTCCATGCGTTATTGTTCGGCATTGTCAATGTGTACAGGTAATACTTCATTTCCCGCCCTCCTTGCTCTCGTCCTTCGGCGCTTCCGACTTAAGGTGTCTTAACTCTATATCGCCAATCGCCTCGTCCAGAATATTGCTTACCTCATTCAGCGCACGAGCTGCAATATGATATTCATAGTCATCATCGTCACGCACGCAGACGGCTTCAAGATATGCAACCTTTTCGTTGATTTTCATGCCTGCTCCTTCGGCGCTTCGCGGGCGAGAAGGGCGTCTATCTCGGCCATTATTTGCTCGACCTGGTCAGCGCGAAGCATCCAGTGATATTTACCGTTATCGTGATACCCGTTCACAATCCCGAATAGTGCCTCCCTCAGCGCCTTCTCGTCGGTCAGCGCGGGGCGCATTTGCGAGCGAGCGTATTGCTTTCCAGCTCCGTACCCTAATCGGTAGCCGTCTATCAAATACGGTCGTGCTACCTTCGGATCGCGGAATGCACCCATATCGATATAGCTGTCGATTTCTCCTTCGGCATCCGGAAGCTCCCCGCCCGCCTCGGCCTCGTCGTGCTTGCGGAGGATCGCGGTAATGCGTCTTCGCCAATTCTTAATATCTATCCTGCGTTTAATTTCGCCATTAGGCCAATCGTTCCAGCCCTCACTGTAGATTAATGGTATCTCGTCCGCGATTGCGTCGTAGTCTTTCATGGCGTCTCCTTTACGTCAGGCGTCGAGGGACGCGGCATCCAGTGAGAAATCGGACCTTCAAAGCGCACTTCGCCGACGCTTCGCCAATCGTCGCGTTCCCAGCCTACTTTCTGCTCTAGTGCGTCAACGTCCGGGCAAAAGTAAGCGCCGGACTTTGCAACAAGATACACCGCGACAGATGCGTCCCCGTACTTGGTACGGACAAAGCACTTTTGCTCATCATCAGGCAATCGATCATCAACGCTTATCCATCCGCTCGGCCGCTCGGCGTCCAGGAGGGCGAGGGCTTCGTCGTCATTGAGAGTAAATCCACCCTTCCCGTCATTCGCATATTCGTAGGAGCGTATTTTTCGGATTATCTCTCGCCTTTGTGCCTCGCGTATCTTCGCCGCGGTGTCGGTCATCTAGTTTTCCTCCAATAGAAGGCGGATCGCCTTTGATCGTGCTTGTTCTCCTGCCTTGTGGCCTTTCGCATACGTTCTATTTGCGAAGTCGAGCGCAGTCATTATTTGGTCGTCTGACCAGGCTTTAGGAAAACGATAAAGTCGATTTCCTTCGTCGTCTCGAAGGTCCGCGACGTCTGAATGATCTAAAGGTTCACGGTCGATCCACGCATCAACCGGATGTAGTAGTATCTTTTCTTGGCTTGTCTTATTCATGCTTCCAGCTCCTTCCGCTCGCGCTCGTGGCGGGCCTTCATGCTAGCACCTGCCGCCTTGATATCAGTACCGCACCAGCGATCATACAGCTCCCATACCGCTCGATAGTGCCGTTCCGCCAGCTCCGCGCGGGCAAGGGCGGCGCGGTAGGCGGCGGTGAGAATGTAAGCAGGACCGCTTCCAGCATTCCACAACGCCTCGTCGATCTGCTCTTTAGTGGGCGATTTCTTCTCGTCCATGTCTTAGTCCTCCTCGTTCGCAAGGATGGCGGCGATTGCATCTATAAGCGGTATATTGTCCATTGTGTTTTCCGCGAGCTTCCGCACTCTCTGGGCTGCCAGCTCCCGCACTTTGCGCGCGAAGTCGTCGAGGAGCGCGGTTGCACCTTGAAGTGCCTTGACGTTTATCTCTACGATTTTTTCTCCACCTTTATATGTCGCGGGCAAAGGTGCAATTAGTTGCCCGATATTAAGTACAAGCTCTTCCGCTTTCTTGCTCATCGTCGTGCCTCCAATATGATTTTAGCCTGTAGCGTGCCGATCTGCTTCTTGAGCGCCTTAATCTCCGCTGCGCGTTCGGCCGCAAGGTCGGACCACTCTGTCGGCTTGTCCTCGGGGATTTCCTCGTCTATTGCGTCCCTGAGCGTCCATAGCGCTTTCTCTAGCTTGTCGCTTATGCAGATTTCATCCTTGGTACCAATGATTACACTGACTACGCGGTCAAGGGCATACCGGGCAATTATCAGGGCTTCGCGCTGTGCTTGCGTCATATCTCCACCTTTGCGCGGCGCTCTGTCTCGGCGTGTACCGCGTCATGGAACTGCATTGCGAGGCCCTTCCAATAGTCGCGGTCCGCAGTTAGGCCCGTATTAATAATTGCGAGCCTAACAAGAGAATCGAGAATATCCATAGCCCGCTTTGTGTTTCCCGAACCTCCCGGAGCCGCCCTTATGATCGCCTCCGCTCGGATACGAATATTTTCTATTTCGTCCTTCATTTTTGCCTCCATTCTTTATTAGTAATCTTTATCATAGGACCATACGGGATAAACTCTACTACCTCGGAATTGCCGTTAGTAATAATGCGGCGGCATGTCCCCGTTTTTTCCCATCCGGGCGGAACCGATTCGAGTTCCGCGCTTTCCGTCAAATACCAAGTATAAAAAGATGGTTCCGAAAGTTTCCGCAAGCGGTGCCCATAATATGCGACATTCGCTTTTAATGGCTCGTAAGAAAGGAAGTCGGACATCATTGCCTCCGTTGACGTTATAATAGCCCACCTTCCCGCCCGCGTCAAGTGAATTATAATCTAATTTTGCTTGACAGGCTTATTATAATGCGATAGGCTGTCTCCTAGGGGGTATCAATGCGCAAGTATAAGGAAGAGTACGTCGGCCGAACGCGCCTGACTCAGCCCTTGGGATCGCAACTCGTTACGGTTCAGTTCCCTCGCGATATCTGGCCGGGCCGGGACGTGCGGGTTGCGGGGACACTCAAGCCAGACACCGCGCGCAGAATCTATAATGAGGCTGGCAACCAAGCCGAGGCGGATGACCGCAAGGCCTCGGCGCTCGCGGATGTCAACGCTAGGAGGGGAGCATAATGGAAATCAGCGAAGCGCTCGAACGCATCCGCATCCTGGCCCCTCGATGTGCGGACCATGAACTAGCCGAGGCCGCGCTCAAGATCAAAGAGGCATACGAGCATGACGAGGCTTCTTTGACCCGCATCATGGATAGCTTGGCGCGGCTTAACGCGTCGCTCAAACAATAGGAGGAGGAAGCATGTGTAATTTTTTTAGTTTTGTAGGGGACGGGTATGGGAACTTTCACGCGATCGGATGGGAAACACGCAAGAAGTGGATGCAGAAGAAAAGCGATAATTCCCCGGACTCGCATACGCGAATCCTGACGACGATGGGCGTGCCGCCAAGGATGCAAGATCGATGGAGCAAGTACGAGTACAATCCGATTACTCGCAAGTTTACCATCGACGAACCGGTTGAGACTCATGACCACGAGGCTGCCGAACGATGGTCGAATAATCTCGACTACAAGCGTGTAGTTGCTCCGCTTATTATAAAACCGATTATCCATCCATTTAATATTAAGCCTATACTTATTGCTGAAATAGATAAAAAAAATCTGCAACGATGGGACAGCGTAAGGGACAGCGTATGGGACAGCGTATGGGACAGCGTAAGGGACAGCGTAAGGGACAGCGTAGGGGACAGCGTATGGGACAGCGTATGGGCCAGCGTATGGGACAGCGTAGGGGACAGCGTATGGGACAGCGTAGGGGACAGCGTATGGGACAGCGTAAGGGACAGCGTAAGGGACAGCGTAGGGGCTTATATATCGTCTTTTTTTGATATTAGGTATAAATACGACATTAGCCCCGCAATCCAATTGTGGGAGCGCGGATTTGTCCCCGCGTATGATGGTAAGATATGGCGATTATACGGCGCGCCAGATGCGCGGGTTGTCTATGAGTGGAATCCGCATGCCTAAGTCAGTCTCTTGCGGCGCGTCTACATGCCTCGGGAAAGGCTTTGTTTATCATCACGAAAGCGAAGGAAGCGCGTCTACAAGAGCGCCTAACGCGGAGGAACGCATGGACAAGCAAACGCAAGAGGACCGCATACTGGCCGCGCTAAAAGCAGGCCGCATGCTCACGCCATGGAATGCGCTTACCGATTTCGGATGCTTCCGTCTCGGCGCGCGCATCTACAATCTGCGGCGCAAGGGCTACGTGATACAGACCGACCATGCGCTCGGGAAGGCCCGGTACGCGATATACTGGATGAAAAAGAAAGACAGGAGGAGAAAATGACCGAACCGACGAAGCGGGAGGGAAGGCTAAACCTTGACGCCCTCGCCGCGCCGTGGTAGTATTGCGGCAGAGATTGTCTGCGTAAGCCCATCACCTTACGCGGACAATAGTCCATCGGTTATCCCGGAAGCGTGTGATGGCGCAACCGGGATTTTTTATTTTTGGAGGCGATTACATGGATAATGGGATGGCGCTTTACGACGA
>JBAZEO010000081.1:0-9325 GCA_041653935.1 Dehalococcoidia bacterium
CGATGGCCGGCGAGTAAGCCGCCACCACTTTCTTCAACAGGTAGGCCACGGTCTGCCACTGTGGCGCCGGGATGGCCTTGTCAAGGATCCAATGGGCATAGAGCCCGTTGCCGGAGTTGACGACGGCGGGCATCGGCAGGCCGGTTGCTGAGACAAATTGCTGCAGGGCTTTGCACCCCTCGCTCTGGTTCTTCAGCGGCCACTTCTCGCCGCAGTCGATGTCCAGAAAGAAGTTCTTCAGGTACCTGGCGTTGTCCTGGCTGCGGGTCTTTTTGGCAAGGGCTTTGTACTCCGGTTTCGGCAGGCCGTAGGGTATCTGTTTGTTATGGGCCTGAGCCTCCCGGATCTTCCCCGGGTCGTAGGTGGCTTGGGTTATGTAGGTGGTATTGCCGTTCTTATCCAGCATCTTGATCTGGAGAACAGCGGAGTCGAGGTCGTCAAAAAAGAAATGCCGGAAGCCTCCGCTGGGGAGCAGCTGTGCGACACAATACATCCCTTCTTCCGGAAGGAGCCGGCGAACGAACATGGTGCCTCCACTTGTAGGTTATAGAGTTGAATACCTACTTGGCGGAACGCATTTCTGCAACGATTTTCCTCAGCACCTTGACGCGCTGCGGCGCCTTGAGTTTTTCCTTGAGTGGCAACCGGCCGTGCCTGCATCCCTTCTCCAGGCGGAGGGCGGTGTTGTAGGCGATGTCAAGCCTGAGCTTGTCGGCGATCGGTGCGCCTTTCTTCCAGCGGTAGAGGGTCTCTCTTGAGATGTTGGTCAGGCTGGCGAAATCGGTGGGACCGATCATGGCCTTCTCCAGGACCTCGTACATATACGCTACTTTCGGATCGATCTTGATTTCTGCCATGGTGTTCTCTCTCTTCTCTATGTTGATGCCAGGGTGCTCTGACCACCCTAGCAGGTATAATCTCAGGCCACGCGCCAGAACCGAAACCCTTCAGCCAGTTTGCGTGAGGACAGTTTGACCTCGGCCGACTTCGCTGACCGCATCACCGACTCGCGCACGGTCTTGCCGGCGGAGAACGGGACGAAGAAACTATCGCCCACTTCCATCGCCTGCAACTTCTCCTTGGCCTTGCTCGGTTTGGCTACGTTCACCCGCGCCGGCAGTTCGATACCGGCTTCTATCTGAATGCTCCCAAAATCAATTGCCATGTTCTTTTCTCCTTAAAGGTTGAGTTTTTACAGTCCCAGATCGCGAATCAACTGGTCGTCGCTCGGCTCAAGGGCGCCGGCATGGACCTGGGTGTTACTGACCGGTGCGGCAGAGGTCCCACCGAGGTCGAGGTCGTCCATCAGCTCGCCCTGAGCGGCGGCGAGTTTGGCAGCGGCCTCGGCGGCTTCCTTCTCAGCCTTCTTGGCTGCCTTAGTGGCGGCGGACTTGGCGGCGGCTTCCGCCCGGGTCTTGGCGATGGCGGCTTCTTTCTCGGCAGCGGCCTTGGTCTCAGCATCTGCCTTGGCAGCGTCCTCGGAAGCGTTGACCTGCCCCTGGTACTCCTGAGGAGTTCCGGCAGACATTGCAGGCGAAGGTGCCGGCAAAGCAGGAGTGGACGACATGCCGGCGATAATGTCCTCAACCTCCGGCAGGGCGGCGATCTCGGCCAGCTTGGGCAGGGTGTCCTGGGGCAGGAAACCGCCGAACTTGAAGACCACGACCGGAAAAGTCTGGGCCAGGTCGAAGGCGACCAGGGTCTTGGCGGTGCCGAGCGGGATGCCGGCGGCCGAGAGCTGCTTGACATACATGCCGAAGTTCTTCAGCGAAGCCGGCGGGATCTTGAACATATAGGCCTTCGGGTCGGTCTCGGTCTTGCGGGAGCCGGGGATGAAGACGGCCAGGGTCTTAGTGTCCGAGCAGGCCTTGCCCTTGGTGGCGTTGCCGTTCTGGTCGGTTCCGGAGCCGAAGGCATTGTGCGGGCAGTTGGCGCACAACTCACTCTGCGGGCTCGGAGAGGTCGGGTCGGGGCGGACATTGTCGGTGCTGAAGCAGTCCGGGCTCTTGCCCTCCTCGCCGGGGTTGAAGGCGGTGGCATACCAGGTCTTCTGCAGGGGCTTCTTGGCCCTGAGAATAACCATTGGCAGGTAGGCATTGTCGTCTGGACCGATGACCATCTTGCCGGCCGGGAATGCAGCCTCGTCGCCGTTGGCATCGACCAGGGTGAACTGCTTACCCGAGAGTTTGAGCCGCGGGGGCATACCGGTCGAGATGCCGGCTGCCGCGTCGTCGTTGGCCTGGCGGGCCAGTTCGGGGTTGAGGATATAACTGGGGACTTCGGCCATGCTGGGTATCATGAGGTCGTTCATTTGTTCTCTCCTTGAGATTGGTCTGTGCCCTCTGGGGGCGGGTTAAGTGGTGCGTATCTTCTGAATTTTATCGTGTCGCCTTTGTAGGCGTCACTATCTTCTTTCCATTTGTCAACGAGGGGTTGACGATTTTCACTGTACTTGGCAAACTGATTCATCATGCTTGTACACGCTCGCTCCATCATCACTTCTATGTCTGACTTAATGGGCGAGTAAGGAACTTTCGGGGCCCCCTCGACGGTGACTTCTATCTCATCATCCTCGGACATCCAATACTGTGCCCCGCAGGACAGGCAAGACCACTTATCTCCTGCGTCGCAGTCGTAGTCATCAGTCTCGATGAAGGTCTTGGCTCCACAGGAGGGGCAGTATTTGTTCATGACCGCCTCACCTTAATACTCTTTAACTGAGAATAATTGACCCCGGGAGGAGGTGGCTGGCCGTCCTCGATCGCCTGCTTGACCGCCGACTTCGACACTGCATGGGTCAGGAAGTCGAACTTCTGCCCCTCCTGCACCCAGCCGAAAAACGTCGACCAGTCGGCTACCGAGACATTGTCGACGGTGTCGACGTAGCTGGTGCCGTGCGGGGTCTTGATCGACGTGGCGCCGATCCTGTTCATCTCGGCCATCAACCAGTTCTCCCGCTTGGTCTGGAGGTCTTTCAGGACCGCCAGCTCGGCATCGAGTTCTTTCTTCTTGGCGGCGATGATGTCGCGGGTCTCGACATACTTCGCCACCACCTGTTCCGCGGTTACGCTCTGGCGCATTGGTGCCTCCTTTACGAGTTCGTTGACTGTCCCGATCCATCCGCAGTCGCACTTGACTACGTTGAGGTCGGGCGGTGTCTGGTAGTTGGTCGTGGTCAGCTTATAGGGCTCATCGCCGCATTTCGGGCAGACCTGGTGCAGGTTTCGATACTCTCTCATTTCCTTCCCCCTTTCCTACACCCTACAACTTCGTCAACGGGTTGTCAATTATTATTTGTTGCTTGGTTTACATTTTTACTGACATACTCTCCTGCTGACCTGGGCCTAGTCAACTCTGGGTACTCACAACATTGTTCAGCAGCGTATCTAAGTGCCACGGCTTCTAGGAACTCTTCACTCATCCCCAGAGTTTTACTCTTACCGTCAACCATTATATACGACATCCAGCGTCCTGCTCTCGCCGCCCAACATACTCCGGTTACTCCACTACTGTTCTGTATGTAGCTCTTATTTCTATTCTGGCATTGGAACGTTGCCTGCTGTAGATTTTTATATCTATTATCACTTCGTATCCTGTTTTTGTGGTCTACCGTCTCTTCTGGGAAGTATCCTTCCACGTAAAGTACGGCTAACCGGTGCGCTCCATACTGCTTTCTGTCTATGGTGATATTCACATATCCCTCCCCGTTTATGCATCCGGCCTTATCTCCTACGCGCATCTTCATTCTGGGGACTCTCCATGTAAAAATACCTGTGGTCTTATCATATTTGAGGACTGCTTTTAACTCGGCCTGGGTAAGCATCATCTCCCTCCCGAAAGACTTAGAACAATATCTTGTAATTTCCCTCGTTCCTTCAACACCTGATAGATCTTCTTCTCTTCCGCCGTAGCGTACAGGTGGCAGATGTCGATCTTGATCTTCTGCTTGCTGCCATCCATCCTGGCGTTGGCCTGCTGGTAGACTTCAGCCTTGTAGGTCGGGGCGTACCAGATCGTCAGCGTGGCGGCGGTGAGATCGAGACCGTGGGCCAGGACCTGGGGATGGGCGACCAGGACATGCGGGTTGGGCAGGGTTCTGAACTCTCGGAAGATCGTCGTGCGGGCCCCGGCAGACACCCGGCCGTCAACCACCGCCACTGACCACCTCTTCCTCAGCTCGGTTGCCACAGCGTCGAGGGCGCCGGTGAAGGGGACCAGGACGATAACCTTCTCGTCATTCTCGGCGATCACTTCCTCAAGGACGCTCATGCGTGGGCCGAAGTCGAACTTGACTAGGGAGCCGTCGGCTGCTATGACCACGCCACAGGCGGTTTGTACCAACTTTGAGATCAACACGGCAGCGTTGACCGCTGTCACCGTCGAGCCCCGGACCTCGGTGGCGGCCTGGGCGATCAGTTGCTTATAGGCCTTCTTCTGGTCCTCTGACATCTCAGCCCGGCGTTCGATGAAGCATGGCTCCATGTCGGTGCAGACTGAGCGTTCAAACCTGATCGAGGGTTTCAGGATCCTGGCCACTGACTGCTCGGATCCACGCTTGGGCACCCACTTGAACGGCCCGAATTGCAGCATGGTCTCCTGCTTGAAGGCGGTGAAGTGACCATGATAGTTCTCAGGGGTCAGGAGTTTGCACTGACCGAACGCGTCGGTGGGGTCTGAGGGGGTTGGTGTGCCAGTCAAGCCCCAGGCCGCTCTGACGATTTTCTGAGCATTGAGCACTCGATTGAGGGGTTTGAACAGGGTCTTGGACCGGCTATTCCGGAAAACTGCTACCTCATCGACGATCACCAGATCGATGTCCGGCCGGTGTGACAGGGCTTCCTCGATCAAGCCGACGCCGTGGTGATTTATGATCGAGTAGTCACACTTCTGTGCCAGCAGGTCATGGCGTTTCTGCCGGCTGCCGTGCAGGACGGCGAAGGTGTTGAGGGGTAGGGACTCGAAGATCGCTCTCTCCCAGACATCGAAAAGCGTAGACAGCGGAGCGACGATCAGAACCCGATGAACGTAGCCTTCCTTCCGGAGGTAATCGGCGGCCCAGAGGGCAGCGTTCGTTTTTCCAGTCCGAGGCGCTGAGTGGCAGTGGGCTCGGGCATTTAACGTGAAAAACGCCGAAGTCTCTAACTGATACCATCGCGGTGTGAATCTGCCAGGCCAATTATACTTTGAGAGGATAGGAGACGGGGCTTTAACCCCCATATTATTTAAGACTTTCGCTGCATCCAAGGTGTGAGGGATAGCACAAAATGTCTCCGCACCCACAGCTGCTATTTTTGCACCTGGAAACATCTCTCGCATCTGGTGCGGCGAGGTTGTCTTGATGACAATGTGATCGTTCAAAATCCTCGGGGTCATCTGTGAGCCTCGATGTATTGCTTTGCTGAAGAATTTATATCGCAGTCCTGGAAACCTAAGCATTGCTCGGCTGCGTACCGAGCGTAAGCTGCGGCCAGAACAGATTTATAGTGCCCTAGATAAAAAATCTTCCCGCTAACCATTACAAAAGCCTGCCAACTGCTCCGCTGAGATCTCCACCGCACCCCTGTAACGACACTGGTATTGTTTTTTGCTACTTTGCAGTTCCTGGCCTGACACTGATGTGTAGCCTCGCGTAAATTCAAGTACCTATTGTCGTCTCGTATTCGGTTAATGTGATCCACCGTATGTTCTGGCCAATACCCCTCCATCCAGAGGATCGCCAATCGATGCGCTTTATACACCCTGCCATCCACTGTTATATCTATGTATCCAGTAACATGCTTGGAGCCAGCCTGCATCCCAGGTGTGACTCCACTTTTTCGGTGTGTCCATATAAAGACGCCGGTGGCTGGGTTATAGTGCATCAGATTCTTTACTCGTTCCTGAGTAAGTTTTTTCATCTGGGCTCCTTCAGGTCTGGGAACAGGGCTCTGTACTGACCGGCGTCTAGGGTCTGCAGGACATAATGGTCGTTGATTACTCTAGCGGCATTCATAGGGGATTTCCATAAACTCCAAGACTTCTTTCAAACCGAGATACTCCATACAGTATTTGTGGAGTTTTGGGTGGGTCTGCTTCAGCTTTACGAACCTGGGTTCTTTCTCCATCTGACAGCCGAACATGCAAAACACGCAGCCAGTACGGTCGTAGCCCATGTCGTAGATAGGGCTATAAGGTATGCCTGCTCTAAGGCATCGCCAGACATCGTCCTTAGTCCAGATTGAGAGGGGGCGGGACAAAGGTTCTTTGGTATTGAAGCTGTTGCAGCCGAACTTCATGTACTGGTCTCTACGCTTCTTAGAATCTCCAGCCATTGATCCGTTCATCCCACAACGGCCACAATCTTTTATGTACTTCTTTATTGGCCCGATCTTCATCATGTTGCAGCATTCATCACTTATCTTGAATGGAGCGTGAACCAAATATTGATACTTCGCTGAAATCATCCCCTTAGTGCCGTTTGGCCATCCATGCAGTCTGCGATATTTCTGTTCTTCCGACTTTGTGTTGCGGTACCTGCTGATCGCACATGCCTGCGCCTTGCTCACCACTGGGTACCCATACCGCTTAATGACTTCCACAAAGGGCATTTTTGGCTTCAACCACACTACGTTCGAGATGGTCTTCATAAATGATACGATCTCGGGAAACTCAAGGCCGGTGTTCACAAATACCGATGGCACATCGGGATACAATTGGCGGACCAGATGCCGGAGAACCGTCGAGTCGGCCCCGCCAGAGTCAGCGACGTACACTTTACCATCCCAGGCCTCATACCACTCTCGGATCCTCTCTCGGCTCCAGGCAATCTTTTGGTCAAGCGGGAGGTCCTGTCGTTGTTGTATTTCTGCGAGGGAGAGGCTCATAACTTCCTTATTGCCTTTTGAAACTCTTCCCGCTCTCGTTTAACTTGCATGAAGTACAGCCACTCCTCAAAAACTTTCAACGACTCTTCTCCATCGATAATAAACACGGCGCCGCCCGAGGCTGCGATAGCGGCCAGCTGCAGTTTTTGAAACCCTGTCGGGGATTTTCCCGGTGCTTTCGCCTCAATCGCCCAGAACCTGCCGCGATAATGACCGATGAAGTCCGGGATGCCTCGCACCGATAACGGCCCCTGCACCGCGGCGTAGAACCAGCCAGCAGAAGTGGTGAACGTCCCGGCCTTGGCTGCTGGCTGGATATCGTACTGGGCCAGGAGCTGGACGATCTGTTTCTTGACTGCGTTCTCAGGCGTTGTCTCCATCCGTTCCTCGTCACTTTTTCCCAGATGTTCTCGAGTGTATCAACCTGCTTCGGCGAGAGACTGCCTCTTTCGTCAAGCTGGGTATCTACCGACTCGAGGAAGTTTGCCTCCCACTCGGTAAGCTGCGATTCTCTCGCCGTGCAGTCATCTATCAGTTGCTGGTATTCTTCTTTTGGTGCGCTCATCTCTTCAGTACCTCCATCAAATATCGCGCCTGGTTCTTGGCGTCGTCGAGGGCATTGTGAGCCACTCCGCTTTTCACGAACTCGACCTCCGGGTGCAAGGCCTTGATCGTTCGGAAACACCTGTCATCCCAGAAGTTCCACGGCGGCTTCAACCCCAGCCGCTCGTAGGCTGATCTCAAGATCACGTTGTCGAACGCAGCGCCGTTGCCCCACAGGCAGACGTTGCGCACTCCGTTCAACCAGTATATCCAGCCGGTGAAATGGTCGAGGGTGAGACTGATCTGCTCTCCCTTGCGCTCAAACACCTTCCTGGCCTCGTCGCTCTGCTGCATCCACCAGAGTACGGTCGAGGGTGTGATCGTGCCGCCAGCGGCCACTGAGGACTCCAGATCGACGACCTCATAGAACTCCTGGCCGAGCAGTCCGGTTTCGAGTGAGAACTCAACGGCACCGATGGCTATGATCGCCGCATCCGGACCGTTGCCCATGGTCTCTAGGTCGAGCATTACATCAATGCAGGGCATATTATCTCCTCAATCTTTCCAATATTCTTCTGTGTGAAATACACAAATCCCCTCGAACATCTGAGCAACGGTGTTGTCCACAATGACTGTGACATGCGGATGGCCGTTGTCGTTGAGCCACTTTATCAGTGGCCGGGTCACTTCCTCAAATTCTTTACGTTGCTTATCAGTTAAATTCATGGTCAATCTCCTTTATACAGTCCCTTGGGATTCACCGCATGTAAAGCAAATGCGGAAGTCATAAGGCCATCCAGCCTCGTCATAGACAACGTTGTGCGGACATTTTCCTTGGGCGTGCAAGGCTGCCGCTTCAGCAATATCCTCTGGTGTAGCTGGCTCAATGTCGCTCTGGGTAACTATGCCGCACATCCTCTCCCTCACTACCTCCTTAAATGGTTTCTTATCTTCCGGCATCATCAATCTCCTTGTTGGTTATGAGCCTCTCGGCCCGGGCCTCGTCTTTCTCCTGCTGCCAGGCATCGGGGTCGAGGGGGTAGGTGTCGGTCGCTTCGCAGTAATCGAGATAGTCTTCGTAGGTGAGGATCATGACCCTACAGTCTCATCAGACCCCTCCCAGGTAAACTCAGCAACCGGGAAATGCGCACCACAACCACAGCAAAACGTGCCGCCGTAAAACTTCGGGTCGCGGGCGTACGTCTCAGCCAATGAGAGCCCCATCTTCGTCACTATGCCGCACTTTGTGTGCTTGTAGCTCTGGCGTACTGGTCGAACGAATCCCTTTGCGCGTTCCTCTAGGCATAGGACCACATAGCCTTTTTGCATTCCGGAATCAGGGTCAATCTCCCGATGATTCGGGTCCACGGCTTCGCCGTTGGTCATGCAGGTTTTTGGTTGTTCCCTCATTGCAGTTTCTCCCTTTGCGCTTCTGCGTTTGCGGCTCTGACCACTTTCTCAAGGTCGTTTATGGAGGCTGTAACCACTGTCAGGGTTAGCGTGCCCTTGGTAACTCCTGGATGTTGTTCAAACTGAAATCCAGCGTCAGAAAGATGACGTTTGAAGATTGATAGTTTCCAGTTGTCTATGGCAACTGCTGCTTTAGGCATATTCTTACCCCTCCTTCGGGGCATCCTCAAGCGGGCACCACTCAGGAAATGCCATTCCGTTGGGGATTTCTCTCCAACCGAAACTTTCTCCGTTTTTTATTGATGGGTGATGACAAAATTTCGTTTGCGTGGTATGCCTTTGAAAATGTCTGCACTCAATACACCCTCTGATCACTAGGATTTTCATACTCTCCTCTCTCCTCGTCGTTGTGGGCAGTCGGGCACGGCGCACCAAGGGCAAAGTCCTGAAGGACGCGCCGGGAAAGTCTCAGTCTTCCACGCCTCCTCCATTCGCGCCACCCGCGGCAG
>JBAZEO010000082.1:0-9077 GCA_041653935.1 Dehalococcoidia bacterium
GTGCTCTTCCGATCTCGTCCCCGAGCGTGTTCTCGTCCCCGAGCGTGTTCCCGTTCCCGAGCGTGTTCCTGTTCCCGAGCGTGTTCTCGTTCCCGAGCGTGTTCTCGTCCCCGAGCGTGTTCCCGTCCCCGAGCGTGTTCCCGTCCCCGAGCGTGTTCCCGTCCCCGATATCCAGGTAATTCATCGCTGCCGGTGCCTGGAGCAGCCCGTGCAACCAATCAAACAGTTCCGGGTGCTGGCCGAGATATTCCCAGATCGATAAGTAGATCGTCGCCGGCAGGATCGGAACGTTGCCGAACTTCGGATACTTCGTGGTCATGCCGTTAGCGTCGAGTTTTTTCAGCGCTACGCGGTCCTTATAGTCCCACTGGAGCGTCCCGGGGGCGGTGAGCTCAAAGGCGAGATACCGGTCTTCGCGGGCGATTGCCCTCAGTTCTTCTGACGACGATAACAGTTCATCG
Source organism: Dehalococcoidia bacterium (assembly GCA_041653935.1). Taxonomy (GTDB): domain Bacteria; phylum Chloroflexota; class Dehalococcoidia; order E44-bin15; family E44-bin15; genus JAYEHL01. Next base: position 462 of record JBAZEO010000082.1, read on the forward strand.
TGTGATTTGATGCCCTCCTGCGCTACGACTCTCCACCCGCGTGGCGATTCGTCGTCTGGGTAGGTAATGATTGCAAGTCCTTTACACATTTTTGTTCACCTGTTTCCCTTCCTTTTCCACGAGAGCGTCAATAGCCCTCCTGATCACATCGCATTTCTGCTCGCCCTTCCGGCGTAGCTGGCCGAACAACTTCAGCCGGTCCGGATCGAGCCGGGCAACCACAATGTTCTCGTTCTCTATCAGCATGATGCACCACCATTCACTCTCCGTTGATAGTGTATCCATGCCCCCGGGAACCGGAAGACGTAATACCAGATGGTGATGCGGTCAACCGGATCTACGGCGAAGGCGGCGAGGGCGGCGAGGGCGGCGAGGGCGAGGGCGAGGGCGAGGGCGAGGGCGAGGGCGAGGGCGAGGGCGAGGGCGGCGAAGGCGAGGGCGAGGGTGAGGGCGAGGGCGTTAGCTTCTCCGCTCTTCCAATCCTCATCAGTCAGTTCCCGCGCAATGCACCACAGGAATGAATACCCGAAGATAGCCAACACGAACCCTGCGAATGCGTAGACATACCACTGGATGCTGAACAAGAATGCAACCCCTGATTCGATCGCTGCCAGGATCGGGCCGGCCAGAACGCTCCACACTCCCACGATGCCATACCATACCAACGCCAGCGCGGTTATCCCTACGATTGCATACGAGGCGTAGAGCAGGATCTTCCCGGTAACTGAAACGGTCTTCTTGCGCCAGCAGGTGAGGAGATTCTTGTCTGGAATTTCTTCTGGGGTCATCGCTTGATCATCTCCTCCTTCGATGGTGCAGCCACGCCCCCGGGAACCGGAAGACGTAATACCAGATGGTGATGCGGTCAACCGGATCTAGGGCGAGGGCGGCGAGGGTGAAGGCGGCGAGGGTGAGGGCGATGGCGAGGGCGGCGAGGGCGAGGGCGAGGGCGAGGGTGAGGGTGAGGGCGAGGGCGAGGGCGAGGGTGAGGGTGAGAGCGGCGAGGGTGAGGGTGAAGGCGAAGGCGAAGGCGAAGTCATTAGCTTCTTTGCTTTTCCAGTCTTCTTCTGTCAGATATTCAAGCATTTTTGTTCACTCTCCTCCTTCTGTAGTGCAGCCATGCCCCGGGGAACCGGAAGACGTAATACCAGACGGTGATGTGATCAACCGGATCTACGGCGAGGGGGGCGAGGGTGAGGGTGAGGGCGAGGGCGGCGAGGGCGGCGAGGGCGGCGAGGGTGAGGGCGATGGCGAGGGCGGCGAGGGCGAGGGCGAGGGCGAGGGCGAGGGCGAGGGCGAGGGCGTTAGCTTCTTCACTCTTCCAGTCTTCTTCGGTCAGCGCCTTTGCAACGCACCACACGAACGAATTTGCTTTTTCGGTCATCTCTCGATCATCTCCACCGTTGCCCGTGCGGAGAAGTTCGGCGTTGCGTGGCAGGCCGGGCAGTTGCCGTGATAGCCTCCGCGCCCATTCTTGTTCGGTTCGAGCGTTGCACCGGCCGTTCCGCAATAGGGGCAGAAGCCGTTCTTGAAGCTGGTCGCGAGTTCCATTTGTGACTTTGTGGTTTTTGCCATGAATACTGATAGGATGCACTGTTATTTAATAATTTCTGATTTGATTAGGATTTTTGGCTGATGGGAAAAGAGGGAGTTGTAAAGAGGGGTTGATTTATCTGTGTCAGCTTCCAAATCCTCCCTCTGCGGTCATCACCCTCTCAATTTCTTTGACACGGATATCGCGGGGATCCGTAATGCGCTTCCACTCGTCAACCGCCAGCACCATTGCCTCTGATGGGGTATCGGCAGCGACGGGGAAGGTGTAATCGGTTTCCTTGGCATTGCCGGGCATCTTGAGTCTGACGGTCGCTTCGTACTTGCGGAGTTTTTCGGTCATGATTCATCCTCCCACGGGAGTGTCCAGTTACTCATTCCCCAGAATAGCATAAAAGCACATGTCATTATCAGTGACACATATGAATAAGATTCTGCACCAGATGGTGCAGGGTATTGCGAGAGGATTAGGATAGATGATGCCCCCAATAAGAAAGCTCCCATCTTTCCAGAATTTTCCAACAAAATTTTGAGATATTTGCTCATATTCTTATCACCCCGGGTTTCTGTCAGCCGTCACACTCGGGTGTACTGGCCTCGGCCGCTTCGTCTTCTCCTGCTCTTCGTCGGGCGTGCATTCACATCCGGCCAGATACTCGACGATTTCCTTGTACGTGATGTACCGGACCTGGTCGATATCAGGGTAGTACGCGGCGAATCCGTCGCCAACGGCGGGGTTGTACATTACGATGTTCCCGTTCAGTAGTACTGGCGCATAGGCCACCAACGGGAGGTTTTCTTTTTTGATGAGTTTTGGCATTTTGATCAGGTCTCCTCTTTCTTGTTGATCTCTTGCAGTTCGGAAATGATGTCGTCGGCTGTTCCTTTAGCGAAGGTTACCATCGCCCTCATAATTGCAAGCGTCATCAACAATCCCGCGAATGTTTGAAATACGGCGATCACCCACCATACGGCTCCTTCAAAAATATGGGGGGCCGCAATAAATGCAACTATTCCCATCCCCATTATTAAAAGAGCCTTGAGAATACCTTGTACTGGTGGTTCTGCCGTACCATAATCGGTCTGTTCAGCTTTCGTCATTTCTTTGCCTTCTGGTGTTTTCTCCATTTTTTCTTGTGCATGTCCACGTTTGCATTGCGGTATTTCCGATCGTGTCCTACATGCAGTAATCCGCAGATAGGGCATCGGTAAATCTCGAATGCAAGTTTTGGATACCTTCGCCGCTCGGCATACAATGAATCTTTAGCTTCATTGCGGGTGGTGTATCCTTTCTTGCCTGAACACGAGATTGTACGGGATTCTCGGTCAAACGCCATCATCTACTCCTTCGATGGTGCAGCCACGCCCCCGGGAACCGGAAGACGTAATACCAGACGGTGATGCGGTCAACCGGATCTACGGCGAAGGCGAAGGCGAGGACGAGGACGAGGGGGAGGGGGAGGGCGACGAGGACGAGGACGAGGACGAGGACGGGGGCGGGGGCGACGAGGACGAGGACGAGGACGAGGACGAGGGGGAGGGCGGGGGCGAGGGCGTTAGCTTCTTCACTCTTCCAGTCTTCTTCGGTCAGATATTCAAACATTGCCATCACCTCTCCGGAATAGTAGAAGTATCGCCATGATTGCCAGAATACCCGGGATCGGGGATAGCGGGACATGGATATTATTATCCCGCGTTGGCGTTGGCTTAACCGGGCCCGGGGTATGTGAGGCCGCCGGTTCTGTTGTTGTCTCGTTCAACACATAATCTTCTTCGAGTACAACGACAGATTGCGAATTTTGTGTTTCCGTTGGATCTGGTGTTATGGCGACAGTTTCAGATGTTCCCGCCGATATTTCCGAGTAGTCCATTCCAACAAGTACCGCAACCCGTTCCGGGGTGGGGGTTGGCATTACGTAGATATCGCTTCTGCGGAAATCATAGGTGGTTACCGGGGAATCCGGATCGCCGGTCCTGGTGATATCGATATGGTGCCAGCCGATGCTTAAATCGTTCCAGTCGAATGACAGCGCCGTATTGAACTTCCGGTACGAATCAACACCTCCCTGTACCCATGTGGACCAGACAAATTGCCTGGCATCATCGGGGTCGGGGTACTGTTCCGGATCCAGCTTCAATGTCAGGCTGGTATTCGCTTTCCACGAGCTGATACCAGAAATATATAGTTTTCCATCATTTTGACTTACAGAAGTTACCCGCACTGTTGGATCTTCTACGATCATTTCTATCGGGTAAACCACGTCATCATAATATTGGATGCTGGCGGCATACCGGTCAAATTGGGCTGATGAGTTGGTGAACATCAGGGCTGACGATAGGGTTACCTCAGGGGCGATCTGCCGATTATAGATGGATTTGAATGCCGATGATCCGATATCGTAGTAGATATCCTGAATTCCATTCGGCCCGTCAAATTGAAGATACGCTTTGTATTTACCAGTTTTCATATCCTCTGTTTGAGAGGCATTGAAGCGGATATAGTATGTCGAATTTTCATTATATACCGGGACGTTGTAAAATTCGTCGGTTTGCATCCACAACCACATATGGCAGGAGTCGGTACGGTTCACGAGAGTGGTAAATTCCGGGTTGTCATACCTCGCAACAATCCATTTATAAGGACCGTATGACGGATTAATGGTTCCCGAGGGTTGAGTGTAATTGCTGGTCGTGTTCAGCAAGGTATTCCCGGATACTAGATTAGCAGTTGTCGGCCGGGTTCCTTTGACGTAAATAAACGCCATCTGGTTCTCTCCCGTGTGCCATTCCCCATCCCATCGATAATACGTCCCGAAATGCTTGAATATTGCCGGGTTCATCCAGTACTTGTGAAGGTTCCCGGTGAGTTCGATTATCTCTTTGGGATTGTCGCATTCCGGATCATTGTCAGCGCACCATGTAACCGCATAATCGGGCCATGAGGCTGCCAGACTGATATCAACGGTCTCGTTTTCATAGACTTTGTCTCCTTGTCCGATCTCGATGCGTTCCGCTGAAACAACTGGAATAATGCAGGCGATACAGATGATGATTAGGATCGTGGTAACTTTACACATGTTTTACCTCGTTCGGCCAGATTGGCAAATACGTCTTTACGTCGATGAAATATAATCGGATCGTGCTGTTGCAATCCCCGATGTGTATGACGGTATATGGTTTCGGGTGACCGATGCTTTTTCCGTTTACATCGATATCCCGGACAAAACTGTCGTAGTCGATTCCCCCGAGCCACGTGAACTTGCATAGATCGTTTTCTACGGGGGTTACGTTCAAACCAACCGGATGCGCCAACGAATACGGATTATGCAAAAAGATTGGCGATAGTATGGCAACCAGGGCCATTGCCACCATGATCCATAGCATCACAAAAAACTCATCCATAGGTTTTATCACTTCCGTGTTTTGCTCATGCGATTTGCCATCTTGATCTCTCCCTTCTTGGTGTACCGGCTCTGGATATTCTTGATGGTTTCTTGGTGCTTGTCATAACGTTCGCGGGCCTTACGATATTCTTTCCAGCCGTGTTCCTGGATATACTCGATCGTGTCCCACCAGTGTTTGAAGTATCGATACAGGAAATTGTGGTGGGGTGTTGTCTCGGAAATGGTTTGACTTTTCATTACGTGTATATTAGAATATAGTGATATATAATTTTATTGATGGGGGTTTAGAATTTAGGGAATTTGAACTTGGGTGCACGGAAAGATATCTTTGGTGCTGCCGCTCCACGGAACTTTGCCATGAGATCCGCACCTACAGCGTGGACGTTAACCCACGAGCGGCCCCGGCCGTACCCGGATGAACTGCCGGCACCTCCGAGAATAGGAGAGATCCCCTGCGGTAAAAGAATCAGTTGCTTGTTAATGAAGGGAGTAATAGGGAGATCTGGATATCCGGTTGGGGGGGTCGCCGGTGGCATCCTTGGCGTGACTGCCGTAATCTGTGCCGGGACTTGTTCCTGATACGGGAGTTGCCCGGTTCCCGGGATCTGGGTGATGTCGTTGGCGATATCGATCCTGATATATGAATCAATACCGAGGGTTGTTAAAGTTGCTGATTTTGATCTCACTCCAAGCATAGATTCGGATGCACTCTTCTGGACCGAGAACTGTTTTTGCGCGATATCGTTATTGATCAGATTCCTGATCGATTGTGACGGAGAGACGGTCTGCATAGCCCGTGATGATGTAACCGGGGATACTATCACTCCGGGAGTCGTGTATGAACCTCTTGGAGTGGCCAGCCCGAGTTTATTCCGCATCTCTGTTACGAACGCGCTGATATATTCCGGTTCTTCCTCAATGACTGCATATCGCATTCCTCCGTACGATGGCGACGGCCCCCGCAGTAATTCGGCATATGACTCGATTGATTGCGTTTTAGCTGGTTGCCGAGAGATATCAGCTTGTGAATAAGATATTGCCTGCTGAGGCTCTTTTTGTATTGCAATAGTCCCGGTTGCCTCCTTATACCAGTCGGGTAAGGGTTTTACCGCCTGCGCTCTTGTTACTTCCCGGAAGGCCCAAATATTTTTCATCCCCCCGCGTGCCGGCTCCGAAATTGCTTTTGCAGCAACATTTAATTCTTCTATGCTCCCTGCACCAATTTTAAGCCCTTCCGGTCTCCCGATACTGCCTTTCATGGTGTTTGCAATTGTGAGCCGATCGAGAGCGTTCTGTACAATTCCCTGATATTCTCCGATCACTGGTTTGCCCTTTGCCGGGAATGATGATCCGAGAATGGTATTGATCACCGTTGATGCTTTGGAAGTTCGGCCGGTTTCATATGCCGGTTGCTCTCCCGAATACGCTGATACTTTTCTGGTAATTCCGATGTCGCTTTCAAACGATGGCACCCCCGCCTCACTTACGCCAAGTTCCCGGGTAACCGCTATTCGTTCCATTCCGACAACAGCACCTTTTACTGACGTGATATCGGTACGTTCTGCGCTGTAAACATATGGCGAAATGTCACGGACCTGATTTAACTGGATTTCTGACGATGGGCGAGCCTCGGTGATGACTGTTCCTTTTTCCCACACGTTGCGCAATGTGACGCCTTCCGATGTGCGCCCGAATGCCATAGAGCCGCTACGATACCCATCGGGGGTTTTGATCATTTTATTGAATAATGCGACCTGACTCTTTCCGGTTTTCGCAGATTGTTCACCTGCAAGATCCCACACCGTGAGATATTCCTTTGAGCCTTTCATCAGCGTTCTTGATTCAGCCCCGAAGATCTCTTCGCGGGCCTGCACGAATCCTCCCGGCCGGTACTCCGATGTGCGTACAATATATTCCCGTGCAAAGAAATCGCCGGTGATACCTTCTGTTGATGGATATCTCGCTGTTGCGTATTCGTACGCGAGCGTGCCTGCCTTTACGGTCGTTGGGCCAATGGGTTCTCCTATCGGTTTTGCTGTGGTGAATGGAATCGTTGTTTTCCCTATAACCGGAAGCTTAATAGACGGCCTCGCGTATTCCTGCGATATCTTGGTAACTTCAAAATCAACACCTCTCCCGGATACTGACATGACGTTCTCGGTGGACTTCACCGAAATTGTATAAATATCCTCGGTGCGGGCTGTTGACTGATACTGACGATACCTGAAGGAGCCTATCTTTTGGATTGCCGTTGTTTTTACTTCAGAAACCCGTCCAGAGATGCTTCTGGAAGGCGCAACAACTTCATACAATGCCGGGGGACGCGTTACGGTGGTTCCTGCGATATCCCCCGCCATAACTTTACCTACTGAAGATAATCCCGATTTTATCGGAGAGTATGAGAGCCCCCCGGCAACCATTGGGATAACTTCGGTGCTGGCAATACTTCCGAACCTGCCTGCGGCTGCTGGTGAGAAATCGCTGCCCCATTTTGTTGTTCTTCCGACAACATCGATACTGTATAACCCGGTCAATGCAGCAGGTGCTACTTTGGTAATGAACGTTCCGGCTGCTGAAGCGAACGGTGCGATCCTGGTGCCGGCTGTTGCTGCAACCGCTGATTCTGTGGCGGGATTTATGAATCCTGCCGTTAGAGCGGTCACTCCAAGCCCGACACCAAAGGATATCCCTGCGGTAAGGGGTTTTTCTCGTATTCCTTCGTATGCTCCCTGAGCAAAGCTGCTGGCGTAGTCTGTTGGCGTGTAGGCTAATGCTGGGAGGTATGCTTTTGAAACTTTTTGGGAGAATTGCGATTCGCCATATTCAAATCCACTTAAAACGGGTGTCGGAGTAGTTGCTGTGCCGGATTCTGTTTTCTCCGTAGTGAGTGTTGTTCTGCCACCAATAAAGAAGTCGCTTGCTGCGACAACCGCACCAGACACTACCGGGATATTTGCCTGCATTGCCAACAGGTCGATATCTGACGGCCGTAATACTGAGGTCTTTTCTGATATCTGCGATACCGTTGATAATTGGCTGGATCCGACTGTCGATATGAACGGTGTCGGCAGATTCTTGTAGGTTACATCATACGATGTTGCCTCGACCTGTGCTTGTGAGAAAGTAGGCACTTTTCTCGTCCAGCCACCATATGATCCGTCGCTCGCAAGTATTGGTCCCCCGAAATCCCCGTATGCTTTGTGGATGCCTGGATCGGCACCGATCGTTACCGGAGATGTAATCGGCGTTAACAACCGGGTTTCCTGACGGTACTGATAATATTTCCCGGGCGACGTGTTAATCCGCTCGGTTGCTCCTGCAAGTTCCGATAGGGTGAGATTGAGCCGTATCGGCACTCCCGACCAAGGCTGATTAACAAACGTCTGGCCGGTCCTCGTTACCAGTGTCTGCGCGGAATATTGCGGCCTCTCTGCGTAAATATCGGTTGCGTAGGTGATAAAAGAGGGGTCCCCTCCAGCCGCTCTTACTTCGGCTTCGGCGATCACATTCATACGGAGATCTGTTCCGCCACCGGTTTTTGCGACTTCCCACGCGATACCGGCTGCGGTATCTGAAGCATAGGGATTTACTGTTGAAACGGTCGGGCCTTGGTACATCACCGTACCTGCAGAAGAAACGACCTGGTTCCGGGTCTGCGCGT
>JBAZEO010000083.1:0-9024 GCA_041653935.1 Dehalococcoidia bacterium
GGAGAAATCTGCCAATGGATGAACAGTACTGCTCTTATCCAGCAACCTTTTTTATCTTTGGGGGCCGCGTTTACTTTTCTTGGGGCGCTACTTGGAAGAAAGGTCCAAGACCAATTAGGATCAAGAACCAATCTCTACTGCATGGGAGTAGCTCCGTCGTCTGCTGGCAAGAACCACGCGATTACGTGTATACGAAATCTATGTAGTGAGGCATTATGTACGCAACTACTTGGGGGGGAATACGTCGCATCGGATGCGGCAATAGAGGAGCGGATGGCAAAGTCCCCGTCCACACTCTTTCTATGGGACGAGATAGGATATCTTCTGAGTCATATCCGATCAGGTGTATCCAAAAACCATGCGCAAGTAATCTCGATGTTAATGAAGCTCTATTCGTCAGCATCGAGTATGTACCTGGGGAGAGAATACGCAGACAAGGATAGGCAAAGAGTTATCATCCAACCTTGCTGCTGTATCTATGGAACAGCAACACCAGAATCCTTTGCTTGTGGATTATCGCCAGATCAGTTGCAAGACGGCTGGCTTTCCAGATGTCTCGTGTTCTACTCGAAAGATCGACCTGCCAAGCAGCGAGACCTTAAAGGACTTGCATATCCTAGCCGATCACTTGTGGAGAAAGTTAAGCAACTCTACGAATGGAAACCGGAATGGCCCAATGAATCGGCCGTAAGACAGCTTATAATGCCTGATAGAGACGGGGCATACCAAGAGAAACCGCCGTATCAGATAACTATACCTGAAACAAAAGAAGCAACTGAAATCTTTTGTGATTTTGATAATGAAACTGTAAAACTAGGTGACAAAAATCCACAGCTTGCTTGCTTGTGGAAAAAAGGAGAAGAAAATGCTAGGAGAATTGCTCTTATCATTAGTGCTAGTAGTCTTGATAGTCCGCGATGTACTGAATCGGAGGCCACGTACTCGTGTAACTTAGTACGTTACCTGCTTGAGTCTTTTATCGAAAACATCGTTCCGGAAATCTCAGAAAACGAAATCGCAAGACGCAAGCAGAAAATCATGCGTCTCGTCCAAGAAAGCAAAAAAGGCATAACGCGAAATGAGCTAACCAAGCGTACTCGCTGGGTAACGGGTGGGGATAGAGCTAAGTTGCTAGATGACCTAGTTTTCTCTGGTGAAGTAGCTATGGACTTGACGGAAGAAGGACCAAGGTTTAGAATAGTGTAATGCAAGAGTCGCTGACCATCATTATCCCGATCCCGAACAAGGTGCTATCGCCCAATTGCATGATAGCAAGTGTGGGAGGTAGATTTATGAAAGCTGCTGCTGCAAAGAAATGCAGGAAAATTGCGTCTGAGGCAATTAACGCAGAAGAGATTACAACGCTGCCGTGGAAGTTTGTTCAAGTTACACCTACTTTTTATTGCAAGGATAAGAGGCGTAGAGATGAGGATAATTTTCAGTCAATGCTTAAAGCAACTTATGATGGCCTTGTGGATAGCGGTCTTTGCGACGATGATGATAGTCTGCACATGCACAAGTGTCCTCCTAGGTTTATGGTTGATAAAGAACATCCACGAGTTGAGCTTCTAATTGAAAGGGTGAGATGATAGTTCTATGTCACAAATGCGAACAGCCCATGCACGTCAATGATGCGACTCTGGCCATGAACTTGCCAGGAATAACGGATGGGCCGCAATACTGGTGTTCTAGTTGCATAAAGGCAGACGGGAATTATGCAGATATAATCAACATGATCGACAACTTTATCGTGCCACCAGTGGAGCTACCGGATGAAGTTTGCGAACTAATACGAAAACACGGAATGGATTTCTGGGACTAAAAACATGATATTTTCTGACGAAAACGAGAATGATGCTGTGGCTTACTGGGATGCCTTATGGGAGCAATCATACCAAGATTTACTTGCTTTTTATTGCAAGGATAAGAGGCGTAGAGATGAGGGTAATTTTCAGTCAATGCTTAAAGCAACTTATGATGGCCTTGTGGATAGCGGTCTTTGCGACGATGACGATAGTTTGCACATGCACAAGTGTCCTCCTAGGTTTATGGTTGATAAACAGCATCCTAGAGTTGAGCTTCTAATTGAAAGGGTGAGATGATTATTCAAGATGTAAATGATCCATTTTGGGATGATAGACTAGATGATGAGCACGATGGCTACGATCCGTACTGGTATGAGCAAGAATACGAGGATTGGATTGAATCAGAAGAAACAGGAGACATATAATGCCACGCAAAAAGAAACAAAAAATCAATAACCTGATCGTAGTGTCTGACCTCCATTGTGGATGCCAGTTTGGATTGTGCGGAGATGCTACTGCGATAGATGGGGGTGGGACGTATTTTCCGTCTCCCATCCAGCGAGACATACGAAATCGGTGGGACGAATTTTGGGGGGAGTGGGTTCCACAAGTCACCAAAGGCGAGCCGTTCGCTGTAGTGTGCAACGGGGATGCTATAGACGGGTCACATCATGGGTCCACCACCCAGATCAGCCATAACCTTACAGACCAAGCTAAGATTGCCTACAGGCTGCTAAAGCCAGTCGTAGAAGCCTGCGAAGGCCGGTACTACCACATTAGGGGTACAGAGGCCCATGTTGGCCAGAGTGGGCAGGAGGAAGAGCGACTGGCTATGGAGCTAGGGGCTATCCCAGACTCCGACGGCAGGTATGCTCGCTGGGAAATGTGGATCGAAGTCGGCAACGGATTGGTTCACCTCAGTCACCACATAGGAACCGCCGGGAGCCTCGCCTATGAGACTTCGGCTGTCCATAAGGAACTAGAACAAGCTTTCGTGGAAGCTGCTAGATGGCAAAATAGGCCCCCTGACGTGATTGTTAGGAGCCATCGTCACCGTAACGTGGAAACTCGTATCCAAACCTACCACGGCTTTGCCACTGCTTGTACTACTGCCGGGTGGCAGGCCAAAACTCCGTTTGTGTATAAGATAGCCGGTGGTCGGCAGACTTTGCCTCAAATAGGTGGTACACTAGTCCGATGCGGAGACGAGGATTTATTTACAAGACACCGTTTGTGGAACCTCGCTAGGCCCAAAACAGAGGAATGCTATGAGTAAAAAATTTAAGGCGGATGGTACTCTAGGGAGGGAGGAATTCAGGGGACAGGAGTTTATTTACAAGGCTTGCGATTCATCTATGCTCTCTACTACTGTAGACCAGTGGCAGGAAGCACTATCTGCTACAGTAGTACCTAAGTTTCCAAATGCGAAAACACTGACTGAGCTATCTAAGGAGTTAGGCATAAAGCGCTCGACGCTGCAAGGCAGACTACGCAATGCTATGCTAGCAGGAACTTGTAGAGCATTTAGGGATATTCGCAACAATCGTGAAACTACTGTATACGAACTTGTGGAGAAAGGTACATGAGAGAATTTAATACTGGGGCAACGCGGGACACGGACAACGGAAAAATTGACTACGACGGGTTTCTTAGTCCTCTTGTGATTAAGAGATACGGGGAGTACATGAATAAGAATCGTGTACAAGCTGATGGAAAAATACGCGATAGTGATAACTGGCAAAAAGGAATTCCGCTTTGTGCATATATTAAAAGCCTATGGCGGCACTTCGTTGATGTGTGGACCTTGCATCGGAATGAGTATAACGGGGATGCTAATTTGACCTACGCTAGTGTTGATGAACTTGAAGAGGCTTTGTGTGCAGTGATTTTTAATGCTAGCGGATACCTACATGAACTTTTGAAGCATCCTCTGTACTTGCAACCAGCACAGGCAGCCTGTGACGATGGCGAGCCTAGTGGACTTGAGTATCCCGGCGGAAAACCCATACCGACTGCGGAGACATATTACACATGAAACTAACTAATGAATACAGGTGGAAACGGGCAGTAGAATGGCTGCGTCTGGGATTTTCACCAGACATTCCAGTTAAAGTACGCAGAGTAAGACTAAAAGAGTTGTGCGGCAATTGTCAGTATGAAGAATCGCACTTCACCATACGAGTAAACAAATCAGACCCGTTTGGGGTACAGCTTGATACGCTGATACATGAGTGGGCACACACTCTATCCTGGTTTACTCCAGGAGTTGATGACCATAGCGGGGAATGGGGACTTGCGTATGCCCGTATTTACAGCGCGTTTGTCAGATGGAATTATGGAAAGGGAAACAAGTAATGCCGTATATTAAGCCCGTTAGCAGACAATTTCTTGATGATCCGATCAAAGAGTGTGTAGAAGAGTTACGTGAGTACGCCATGTTTGACGAGCGAGTCGGAGTATGCAACTACGTAGTCACCAGGATCGTAGCTGGGGCCATGCTCCCTGATAGCAAACACTGGAACTACCATTCTATATCACGTGCTCTGTCCGTACTGCATGACGCCGAGACAGAGATGAGGCGGAGACTGATGGATGTAAGAGAGGATGTCGCTATTAGTACAAACGGAGATATACCAGAATATGAATAACCAATGGCTAATTCAAATGGCAATAGACGCGGAACGCACCTACCAAGACAATAAATGGGGGTCTATCGAAGATCATCCACATGAGGTAGGTGCGTGGCTTACGATACTACGCTGTAAATTAGAGGATGCCGAACATGCTTGGCAAAAAGGAGGATCAGACATTCCAGCTTTGCGAGAGATGCTACAAGTAGTATGTGTAGGACTCGCTTGCCTTGAGCAACATGGAGTATATGGGGCACATGAAAAGTAAAAACTGGATAGCTTATATTACTGTATTTGACCAAATCTCTACTAGAGAGACACATTACTGGGTTTCATTTTATCCACCATCTGACACTAGCCCAAAAGCGAAAAAATTTAGTACATACCAAGATGCAGAAAAATATGCTCTTCGATACGCTAAGCCCCAACACGTACATGGAAAATAAACGATGAACAGACTTAAAAATACTCGCTGCTATCTTTGTGGCCCAATCGAGACATGCCAAGATGGTGGTGTAGGTTGGCGACAAAGGATCATGTGCTGGCTAGACGATACAGGAATACAATGGCTTGATCCATGTAATAAGCCGACTTCGTTTATAACAGAGACCCCTGAAGATAACGTAGCCTTGCAAGCCGCACGATCTACTGGTAACTGGGATAAAGTTGCCGAGCGAATGCTGTGGATACGACGAGTTGACTTGAGATTAGTTCACTTGGCAGATTTTCTAATTGTTCACCTAGACAAGAATACCCCGACGTTCGGTAGCATTGAAGAAATAACTTGGGCCAACCAAGAAAAGAAGCCTATTCTTGTACATTGTGAACAAGGCAAGACAGAGGCCCCGCTGTGGCTCTTCGGCATGATTCCGCACGAGATGATATTTTCTACGTGGCTTGAGTTGGAGCACTATGTCAGATACGTGGACCACAACCCATGTCTTGATACCGACCAGATTACATCATGGTCGGAAAACAGATGGCACCTATTTACCTATCACGGAGACTAGCATGAATAAGAGGGCTATCTACAAGGCCATATCGTGGGAAGGAATCTCGAATACTGCGGCCTTGGGCCTAGCCTATCTCATGTTTGGTCATGCAGTAGATTGTATAGTATTTACTGTGTGCGTGATGGCATTAAAGCTAGTAGGCTACTACTGGCATGAAAGATTCTGGGATAAAAAATAAGCCAGTCGTATAGACTGGCCAAACCGCTATCAAATTAGCGGGGAGTCGTATTCTAAAGCCAATCGGCTACTAGCTTGCCAATAAAGATTGTAGCAAGCGTCCAAGCACCCGCCACCACGCCAAGCATAATTTTGCGACTCTTTCGCAAGTCCGCTACCTGGGACATAATGCCTGGGTTGCCTTCTCTGTCTGCCGGGTTGCCATACAAGTCAAAGCTGTGCTGCTCCACATTCTTGAAATACGGCTGGCATGTAGCCATGTGCTCACGTACCTCATTATGATAGGAGTGTACATCGCTACGCAAGGCATCAAGAATATCACGTTCTTTAGTAGTCATCTTAGCATCCCTGCTTTATGTATGGCATCATAGACATTATTTGTACGTAGAACAACTGATCCTGCTTGATTTATGACCAAGAATGTAGGTGTTTCGGTTATCTTGTACTGCTTTACTTTTTCCGGCCTAGCATGAACGTCGTAATAGATGACGGCTATCCCGCGACGTTCCAGGTCGCGTTGATGCGATTCAAGTACTGCCTTTGCAGACCTGCATGGGCCACAATATTCAAAGGTAAACATTACTATAGCAGGCCGCTGAGTCATCTCGTCGCCGCAAGCTACAGCAGCTAGCAGCACTATAGCAATGAGACACGCAGCGAATACAGCATCAAAGATATTTAGTTTCATAATTATAAATGTAGTGAAAAAAGAAACCTGCCCGTACCAAATCCATTCGGCCTTGGGCAGGGGCTTCCTAGGAAGGGCTACCCAGTCCCTGACTGCATCCATGCAGCTTCTCTAGGTAGTCTCACCAAAGCCTTACCTAAACAGTAGCCGCTTTAGGGGCATCTTGGATAACAGAGGCATCCGTAGCTTTCGTCGCATCTTCTAGCTTAGCTGCAACGTATGCTCTGCCAGTCTCGGTTTTAAGCTTAGCATCCAGGACACTCTCAAAGACTTGGCCAAATTCAGTCACAAGTGCATCCTGCCCAGTCAAGAACAGCTTGGCCAGTTCCTTGATCTTATTTGCCATGCCAGAATAATCCCCGACACCGTAGTCCTCAAGGAACTCGGGGGTTTTCTTGAGACCAAGAGCACGCAGCACACCGGCGGTCTGGTTAGCCGCCCTGCGACGATTCTCCTTTTCGGTATCTTTCTTAAACAAGAAAGTACCAACCCAGTAAGCCAGAGCACAGCCGATCAAGCTCACAAGCACGATTTCCAAAATTGTCATTTTCTAGTCTCCTATTTTAGTAGAATTAGCTAACTTCTTAAAAACAAGTATCGGACGAAACGTCACAGCATTACCAAACGGCACGGCTTTGCGTTTCTTTTTTGATGCCTTGTACTCTCTTTGAGCACGCATTACATCGTTTCCCTCTCTGCTCATTTACCACCTACTGAATAGAGTAAGTTTTCTTCCACTGAACAGCAACACCAACCACAACGCATATCAAGCAAAGCCCCAATACAATGGGCAAAGCAATGTGACGATCAACTCGGTAGCGGCCATCTCCTTCTACCTTAGGAGTATCCTCTATTACCTTAGGAGTATCCTCGACTGGAGGAGTTGGCCGCACACTGGGAGGAGACGGCTTATCTTTATCCATCTTGTCCTTGATACCTTTAATCTCATTCTCAATCTTATCTCTCCAGGGCAAAACAGGAGGCTCGGTAGGCAGCACTGGAACCAGCTTCTTCGGCTGCTTTGGAAGCGGCCTGGGCTGTACTACCTGGGTTTCCTCGACAACTACCTTAGACTTAGCGTCTTGCAAACATGCGTGAACGGCACTAAGATACACGGCCATAATACACGTATTATCTTTACCCCAGAGGATACCGCATACCTTACCATCTGGTAGAAAAATAGGCCCACCGGAATCGCCAAAGCGTGCTGTGGATGAAATAGCCATCCAACTCTTAGGAAGCCCTGCTGCTGGCGACACAAGTCGTATGAGTCTCCCCGTACCTGCATTAAGAACGTCGTCCCCGCCGAATCCTGCATTTTGCAAAAGAGAAGATTTCATGCTCTCTGCACCATCCCTGTATGCCACGCCAGCAACGATATCACTTGCGTTTTCGGGATGCTGGTACAGACCGATTATTGCACAGTCGGCAGTCGGGTCATTAGACAGCACTTCGCCTTGGATGGTCTTGGGCGGAGTAGCAAACGGAAAGGACACGTACAACTTGCTCACTCCGCGAACTACGTGGCTGGCGGTAACAATGCAGTAGAATCCCTCGTAATTGACGTACACCCCGGAACCCTTGACCATGTGGCCCGGGGACTCCACTCCTATGATACGCACTACAGACTTAAGATGTCCAGTGGCCTCCACCGGCCCGTAATTGCTAGATTGCCCGACATTCGGCAGATTGCCGATGTCAACAGAGTAGCCACCAGGATACTGTGCAAATGCACAAGCTGACAGCAACAGCAACAGTACAAATGTACCACTCACGATGCACTTCTTCCACATTCTTTTCTCCTTATTTCAACCTGACAGCCTTGTCGTAAATATGCTTCCTTACAAGGTGTCGCATAAGACGATTAGGCGACCATTTACTTACGTTATTTGTATCGAGTATACCGTACTCGTTTAGTATCATAGCAACTAATTCTGAACAAAACAGGCTCGACGTGTCTTGTTTGTACAGCAGCGCATGAATCGCGGAATGAAAAAATCCTCCTGCCCGCTTTGCCCCCATCCAGTCGTAGGGTGTGCCAAGCTCCTTCACGAGTGAATAGTATAACGAAATGCCAAATGCTCCTTGCCAGCCGACGTACTTGTATATGTATTCCTCATTCAGACGATATAACCACATCTTACCAGGATACCGCTCTAGCAGCAGGTCCAAAGAGTGGGCTTGTACTCCGTCATGCTTTCTATGAGTTACAGCACATTGCCAAGGTACGTCCTCGTTAGCCTCAAATACAAGCCATTTGGATCGCTTGTTCTTGCGAGCAAGTATGCCAACATGGCTAAGTGAGTAGCGGGGAATACCGTAGGTGACTAAGTTAATAAAGTCACTCTGGTAATGACTTCCGCTAAATCCTAGAATACCGCCGTCTTTGAGGTCCATATCCATAGTTACTATTATACCATATCTTGTAAGAAAATGCAAGCAAAATTACCGCTGCTCTGAATCCCCCATAGGTACTATTTGAGACTCTTGCGAAGAGATGATTTCATTGATAATCTGTAATCGCCTTTCGGCCTCTTTAGGATTAGCTCGATAAATAGCGTCAATATGCCTCTTGGCTAGCTGCGTTTTGAAGTAACTACCGCTGAGAAGATCACTGATTACATCATCGGATATTCCTCCTAAATCCAGAGAATGGATAGCGTCGGCAGAGTCTACTCCCTGCCTGATAGCTGCTTGTGTAGCTTCTGACA
>JBAZEO010000084.1:0-8647 GCA_041653935.1 Dehalococcoidia bacterium
GCGCCGCCACGCGAAGCGGGGCGCGGGGGCGGCATCAGCCGCGCCCGAGGGGGGCGCAGCCACCCTGCGCGCGTGGGGCATGAAGACGGGGGGCGGACGGTCGAGGTGAGGCTAGGGGCGGGCTGAAAATTGAGCGTGTTGGCGTCCCCTCACTAAAGCAGGCGCTAGTTCCTGACGAGGCCATCAGGCCGAAGTCGGTGTTTGAAGCGCCGTCGATTAGGACATCCGACGGAGTCGGACCCCGTCCGTGCGCGAAGTCCCCCCGTCGCCCGCCGTAAGGCGGCTAGAAACGCATCAGCGTTTCGTGGTGACGGGCGGGAACGAAGCAGCACGAGGGGCTCGTGTCCGTGTCGTTGACCGCCCGCCTTGAGATCGCCACAAGTGGCGTCGCGGAGGTCGGGACGCTCAGCACCGCCCCTTTCTGTCAGGGCTTGCATTTTGCGCCCCGTCCTACTTCGAAGCCGCAGGCCCAAGGTCCACGACCGCGCAAGGCTGGCGCTGCAGCGCGAGCCGCAGACGTGGAAGGAGCAGGGCGCAGGCTTGCTATGTAGCATGGCAAGCCGAAAAGCGCCCGTTGTAAGAGTATTACGAAAAAAGCAGGGCAGAGAAACGAGAAAATCGCATCAGCGATTTTTGCAGTTTGCCTGCCCGTCACAGGCTAGAGCACGGGTCCTTCAAGCGCTCGCAGCATGACCCGCACAGGTTCCCCCTGCGGGTCCTTTAGGCTTCTTTCTCACCGAATGCCAGCCGAGGCTCACATAATGCCGATGCATGATGAGTTCGTTCGTGCCTTCCTCGACCATCATCTTGCCGCAGTGCTCACAATACATCGGTTCCGAAATCTCGCCAGTCCAGATGGGTTTCAGCTTCTGCGGTGAGCAGAACCCGAAATAACGGTAAACCATTTCCTTGCCCCGTGGCGCGTATGTGTGCGTCATGAGGTAGGTTATCACACCTTCAAGGCCGTGAAGCGTGTTCACACGGCGGATGTTTCGATAAAGGAAGGTTTCACTTCCTTTTTCGACCTCCGCGAACTTGCCGTAGGCAATTGAGTGACAATGCGGTGCCCACTCGAAGCCAGCCATTCCGTAGACGCGCTTCGTCCAGTCGTAACGGTTTTCATCCGTTTTCTTCTGGTCACGCAATGACTCCCATTGCTTCTGAACGTCGTCCTTGATGCGCCACGGGTGGACTACGAGTATACCACCGGTGCACCCGATGGTATTCTCCGCGTAGTCCTTGACCTTGTCCCAATCTCCCTTCGCGCCGGTCCACCATGGCACCTCAAACGTGATGTGCCTTGGTTTGTGAGCCGACAGGCGCGCCATGAAGGCTCCGTAGACCCGTGCCGCTGACCGTTCTGCGGCTCTCCGTGCCCACCGCTTCGAGCAGCGGGGGCAGGATACGAGCCCGCAGCCAGCGCGGAAAAGAGTGATGGTGTGGCCGCAGCCAGTGCATACCGCTTTTCGCGGCATCCAGTCTCCCGGATCGCACGCAGAACCAGTCCCGACCATGTTCTGCGGGGTGCTAAGCTTCTGGCCGGAGATCACGATACATGCCGCAGACACCCCCCCTTCGCAGCCCATGCCCCCCTCTTGGGGGGCGGCTGCGAGCGCGATTCCCCCCTTCAAGGGGGCGGCAAGGCCCCCTTTTGGGGGCAGGCAGTATCCGGTCAATGGTTCGTAAGATTCGGTCACCAATGGGCCGTGGCCGCTCACCATTGCCAAGGCTCCCCGGGTTCTGTGAACTCGATTAGACCATCAAGATTGAAGTAGCGCTGATGAATGAGCCAGTTTACCCAATCCCAATGCAGGTAGGCTGCGCAAGATGGCAGTTCCAAAAATCCGATGAAATACCGGATCATGGGAATTTCTCCTTTCCCGTCATCGGTATGTGCTTCTCGCAGCACCCGGACGCCCAGACCGGCTCACCCTTTTCTGGGCACCACAGCACGTGATTCGGACGCGCTTCCAAGCGTCCGCAGGTGAGACAGTAGCGCGAGGTCATAACCGCAGCCTCGCGCACACATCATCGACAGAGAGCTTCGGATACCACCACGACGCCCGACCCGTTTTTACGAGGTATTTACGCTTGTTGCTTGCGCGAGTGGAAACAGGAGAGTATGTCATGGTGCCCTCCGCGCCTTGTCGCGCATCGAGCACTGCATGCGCTCCCGTGCAGAAATGAGATCTAAGTGCGCAGCCGTGCAAAGCATTCTGGCTTCAGGACTGCGAAAAGCGGTTAATGTCATCTGTCGCGGTTCATCGGTCACCCGAGCCGCGCGTTCTGCGAGCCGTACCGGAAGGAATCTATTTTGATAGAAGCCTTCATTATCCTCAAAATCAGAATTCATTTTGCATCATACATTTTTACCCGAGTGGGGGTTCAACTCCCCTTCCCGGGTGTTCTTCATCGTTCACTTCTGCTGGGTGCTTGCCGGGCTTGTCGTTTCTGTCATCTGCGTTTCGGTTGCTGATGCATCGAGTTTCTTTAACTGATGAAACGCGAAGCCTGCTGCGTAAGCGGTGGCAACTACACCAAGGGCGTAGAAAGGTGCCAGGGCAATTATGGTGATTTCTTCCATGTCAGTTCTCCTTTTCGCGATGCTCGACTACGGCCCGCACCGCGTGCATCTGGCAGCAGCGCTTATTTGGGCACTGCCAGTACCAGAAGATCGCGGCACCTGCAAAAGAACTCCCACCCGTCGTAACCATCGACATGAGGAGTTCTTCAAGAGCCATAAGAGACGTGCACCGCTTTCCAATTCTGTAATCAAATTTATTAAACATTTGCGACCGTCCTCCAAAAAATCACGGGGATTTTCCCCGTGGCAGTTTTCCAATCATGCCTTTGTAGACCCTCTTCGCTGCACGGAAGTAATCCTCGACCCGCCCTGCTGTGGTCAGAGATAACTCGTGACCCCAGCGCTCCCGTTCAAATTCGCGATCTGCTTGTCGCGCCTGGTTGAAAGCGTCCACGAGACTATCGGCTGAACCTGAGTATTCACAGGGTATTACTACTTCGTAAGTCCCATCGCTGCACTTCCGTATCATCAATTCAACAATCATCAAAAACACCTCGAAAACTCCAAAAAAATTAATCTTTTGTTCCTCTTGCAACCTGGCGAATTGCTCTTCTCGTCAGGCAAAGGTGTGTGTGAAGCGCATCAGCGATGATTTCACCATCACCTGCAGGAGACTTGTGACCGAGCTCCATGGAGAAAACTGCATCGAGTGCCTCCCGGTTTTTCCTCAGCAGTTTTGTGATTTTTTCATATTCCTCAACATCTTTGCATTCGATTTTTACGACGTGTTCAACCATGTCTATACACCTGCCCATGCACTGCACAGGCGAGCCATGAATACAGCGACTGACCCCGTCATGGTGTCGCCCATCAGGGCGTGCCTTGACGCGGTCAGGCGAGAAGTGGCAGGCCTGTGTGTGTGATGAAGCGAGCGCGCCCCTGTGCGCAGGGAACCATGCGCACGGACTGGAGCGCGACACCTTCCCGAACTCATCGAGCACAAAAAAACTGTTGAAGTGTAGCAGCTGTCTCTCGTCTGATATCGCACTGCAGCAAAAAAGGCGACCGCGGAGATCTCCGCGACAAGCGCGTACGGCAACAACAAAACCGTCGGGCTGCATGTCGAGCATAAGCGAGACTGCCCCGGACGGCAGCCCGACACCTCATCCCGCTTGCGGGATGGGATGTCGGGATTATAGAAAAAAACCGTGAGCGTCGTTGTGGCTAAGGTGTCGATGGCAATGAGCGATATATCGTCGCACTATTCCCTGTTCCTGCTAGCATTATGTCAGCATCGGTTGTGATGAGAGCACGGCACATCGAATTGCTTCCCAGGCTCATCAAAAAAACCCACGTTGCACCGTTGTCAGACGAACGATAGAGCGCTGCCAAGGGGTAGGTGCTGGCTACGACGAAGGAGGAGCCAGCACAAGAAAACGCTTGGACTTGTTCAGCAGCACCCAGCCTGCCCAGGTCCGTCCACGTCAGCCCTCCATCCAGCGTCCTGAATACGTGACCCAAAGGACCGGTGCCCGCGAGGGCAATGAGGTCCGTAACCTTCACGATGGCATACACACGAGCCGCCGTTCCCAACTGCCCCATGTCGTCATACGACACTCCGTTGTTCGTAGATCTGAAAATGTGGGCATTGGGTGACGTGCCGGCAAGCACGACACCCGAACCCATGTAGCATACGGCGCTTGCTTCATCTTCTGCCCCGAGTGAAGGACCCTCTGTCCAGTCTACTCCTGCGTTCACCGAGTAGTGAACCGCAGGGCGGTAACTCGTAGCATAGAAAAGGAGTGTCGCCGATGCTGCGATCATCTGGTTTGCAGCATCGCCGAAATTCGGTGCCTGTTCTTGTGTCCATGATGCACCTGCATCGGCTGTTCTCCACAGGTATGGTTCAGAATCGCCAGCAACCAATGCATCCAGACCGCTTAATGACGCGACCGCGCGCCCGATCGTTGAAAACGAAAAGGGCTGCGTGATGGCCCATGTCACACCGTAGTCTGTGCTTTTCGCCAACCGTCCTCCGCTGTTTCCCACCGCCAGCAGGACGCCGTCTCCCATATCTGCAATCGAGTTGCAGATATCGAAACCGCTTAACGACTGCATCAAGGTCCAGATGAGCCCGGGTTCTGGTGCCGCAGGCCAGCGTAAGCGAATTAGGTAATTTATCCCGCTGATGCCTGTTTTTTCCCCTTCGGCATTCCACGTTTCCCGCTGTTCCTCTGTCGCGTTTTTCCATTCTTCGACGATACCCCCGTATTTTTCTCGAATTGCCAATTGAGTTTCACTTGGCGTTCCTCCGTTTACGCCGTATGGTATCGACAGGCGTGTCAGTTGCTGCTTCCCGAAAACGCGTTTTCCGCAGAAGTTCGCTATCTTTCCATGCAGTTCATCGAGACCTGCTCCGAGTTTGGCCTTCATGGTTACACTTTCTTGGGACGCTTCCCGTAATCAAGGGTCGCCCCGCCCCCCTCGGCGTCCGCCCCCCGTCTTCATGCCCCACGCGCGCAGGGTGGCTGCGCCCCCCTCGGGCGCGGCTGATGCCGCCCCCGCGCCCCGCTTCGCGTGGCGGCGCGCTGCGCGCGCGGCCCTGCGGGCCTGACGGCCCGCCGGGCCTCAAGGAATGCCTTCGCTCAAATCCTTACCTTCATCGATTAAGTACAGGTCCGGGCTCGGCATCCATCAGCCAAGGTCCAAAAAAGGACCGGCAAATGAATATCCAAACAACCAGGACAAAAAGACCGGGAACCGGAATCGGATATCGACGGAGAAGTCAGAAATTCAAGCAGAAAACAGATCACAAAATTGCTAAAAAATTCATTTTAAACCTGGTGTATCGAGGCTTCATGGAGTGTCAGGGGCAAGTTGTAAGTTTCCGATTGCGCGAGATCCCCGTACCGGCCGGGTCAGCGAAACGACATGACAGCCGGGGGGAGCCCGGAGCGTAGCGGAGGGCGACCCCGGGTAGTGCAGGGAATCCCGGTGCCAGAGGTCGCGCGCGCTTACTGACATTACCCGCCCCCAAACGGACACCATTGACAGAAGGCGCCCCTGAACGCATGTCCTGATACGTGCGATAGCCTCCCCGCCTCAGGGCCTCTCCGAGGCACGGCGGGTCAGTGCGGTTCTGCCACATGGTACGAACCAAGTCCGAATCAAGTCCGCTCATAAACTCACAGAAGGTTTATCACGAGATGAGATGTAAGGTAAACTAGACACTCTGGAGGTGTCACAAATGGCAACGTGGAAAAGTCCAATTTTCAGCGACATCCGGAACAAGCTCGGCGATAACGTCGTGTTCTCGATGTGGAAAGGACGGCCTTACATGAGGTCGTATGTCAAGCCAGCGAATCCGAACTCCCTCGCGCAGCAGGCAAACCGCCTGCACATGGCAGCGATTGTCGCGCTCTACCAGGCAAACGTCAAAGGCGTAGCCATCAACGCAGCTGCATGGGACAAAGAAGCACTCCCGAAACTCATTTCGGGTTACAACCTGTTCACCATGTATGGGCGTCAGGGGTCACAGGTTACAGCCGGCGGCCTGAAAGAACCAGGCATCGTAATTACGAGCCTCGCAGCGGCATCACTCGATGTTGAAATCGTGGCAAGTGCCATTCCTGCTGACCGTCTTGCGCTCATGACGGTCGCGGCGAACGGCACACCTATCGAGATCTCAACAAAGCGCGGCCTCGGTCACTACGTGCCAGGGTCTTGGAGCACAGCACCGGTTGCGACTAACCTTCTTTACGTCGTGGATACTCAGGTTCTCGCAGGAAGCGACGTTGAAACCACGGCTAAGCTCTACAAGGCCGTGAACCACTGGGTGCCAAACGAAGCAACCGGAGCCATCACCGACCTTACGGTGACGGCGTAGGATGCTTCCATCCTCATCTCTCCCTTTTTTAAACGTCGCTACTGACGGTAAGAAAAAAGACCGTCACAACCGCGAAATCCTGATAATTTCCCGTCTCTTGCAAGCATCAGGCGTGAAAAAATTCTGCCTCCATCATATTGACGACGGAGGCATGGACCATACGCTCCCGCTCGCGATCGGGGGAAAATGGTATGACATTTCCTACGTGGCTCCGGATGGAGAAATATTTCTCATCGAAGTGATGAGACTACGTTATGCGCGCGGGATGCCCGCAACGGAGACAGGTGAACCATGGCAAAAGCAAAAACCGCCTTCCCCCTCGATGGAATCGGAGGAACGATACAGGGAAACGACAGGACGATAGGGAGAAACAAAGGCCTCACGTCTACCGTGGTGCAAAACACCACACAGACGCGAGACGATAAAAAAGAGGGGCTTTCCGTGAAACTCGTTTCACAGAAAGCCCCGACAAGGGGAGGCTCGGTGAACCGTCACACCCGAGCTGAACGATACTGCTTTTGCGACAAGTCCTATACTCTTCTGACGAAGGAGAAGCAGTCTTTTCTAGAACCATGGTGGAAAGCCGTCAGTGAACGGAGTATCATTCACATGTCGGGGCACTCGGTGCTCATGAAAATCTGCCTCAAATACCTGGCAGAATACGACGCATTTCTCGAATTTTCGTACTGTTCTCGATATTGGGTCACGAACAGCGAACTAGACGCCTGGACAAACCACAAGGTAATCCTCGAAGAAATCCCGACATACCAGGCAGACGGTCAGGATTTGCAGGTTTATCAGCTGCTGCAAAAAACCACGAAGAAGGGTTCGATAACTTACGATCCCAGGATGATTGACATGCGCCTTGTCCACGAAGTTACGGAACGGGGTAAAGCGATGGTCACGATACCATCGCTGGCACCCGGAAGCACGCTTTGGGTGGACGTTTATTCTTACTTCAGGAGGATAGAGGATGGGTCTTGATAATTGGGTCTTTAAGCAGAGACTAGCAGCAAACACGGCGGTGCTGGCAGCGTGCAAACGCAGCGACGGGTCACTCCTCACGGGGTCCTCTCCCGATGGGCAGATCTGGAAGTCTGATGACCACGGCGAAGTGTGGCATCTGTATTCATCGCTGCCAACGGTGACACGCCTAAATGCACTGCTTTACGCTTCGTTAGGAAATGTCGTCCTTGCGGGCTGTGGACCCGCAGGGATGCTTTGGCGTTCATCGGACAGCGGCCTGTCATACGCAAAGGTGCTTGACCTCGGAGGTGGACAGGATGCTTACTGCTTAATGTCGCCGCAGGAATTAATTTTCCTTGCAGGATTTGGAGATCCTGCAATGATTTACCGGTCGGCGACAAACGGCACGACGTGGACGCAAGTATTCACGCTTACGGGAACCGGTGCGGTTCGGTGCCTCGAAAAAGTAGCAACATCGCACGTGCTAGCCGGAACTAGTTATGCAGGCCGTGTCTACAGAAGCATCGATGCGGGGAGAACATGGCCATCATATTCCACCGTGGGGTCACAAACGGCGGTAATGTCCCTCTGTAAAGTTTCGGGAGGTCCGACACTTGCCGGGACCTATCCGAATTGTCAAATATGGTCTTCAACCGATGAGGGTGTGACTTGGAATCCAGTGCAATCCCTTGCACCAGGAACACGCGTTCAAAAAATCATCGATTTGGGGAGTGGAACGGTCCTTGCTGGTACCGATTACTTCGGCCAGATTTGGGTATCGACTGACTACGGCTCAAGTTTTTCCCTTCTTGCAAGCCTCGGGTCGGGTGTGAATATCCAAAGCCTCCTTTACGATTCGCCGAATTACATCATAGCGGGAACCGGAGACCTGGCGCGCATATTCGGATGCGCGCTTTACATCAGCCCGCCGACAGCGGCCTTTTCGGCCGCCCCGCTGGCGGGCGATGTTCCCCTATCAGTGCAATTCACCGATGAATCGACGAATGCACCTGCAACATGGCTATGGGATTTCGGCGACGGTGAAACCTCAACGGAACAATCGCCATTACACATTTACGTCGATGCGGGAACCTACACGGTATCATTAACAGTTCACAACTACTCAGGGACTGACACAGAAACGAAAATCGGCCTGATATCGGCAACATCGGTATACAAGCGCTTCACGCCGATATGGACCATGCAGATAGGCACTCTCTGAAGGACCCGCCCGGCAACGTTCTCTATCAAAAGCGTCGCAGCAACCGGAA
>JBAZEO010000085.1:0-8545 GCA_041653935.1 Dehalococcoidia bacterium
TGCCGAGACATGACCTCATTCGCCTGATTCTCATAATCAGGTAAGTTAGGATCATAGGCTAGAGGGTCTTGCGGCTGCACAACTTCTGGCTGGCGAAAGGATGCAAGGAGTTTCAGCCTATCTTCGTCAGTCTTAGCGGCTAGCTGCTCTGATTGCTCATCTGGCTTCTCTTGTGACCTGAGTTTATCTAGGTAAGCCAGTCTTTCTTCGTCTGTTAAGGGCATATTACCAAGCTCTCTTGTTAGCGGCTTCTATAACCTCGCCTGCACGCATCATGGCCTTCTTGATATTATCCGGCGGATTATTCCCATACCGATCTACCATCTGGTCCCAATACTGCCGTGCTCCTTCTACGTCCTCCTTGGATGGCATCGGCGTACTCGGGAATCTTTTTTCCATCAGTTCTCGCATCTCAGAAGCAGACAGACTCCGCTCCATTCCAGTCTTTGGATCACGCACTTTCTTATCCATGAGCTTATCCATAAATGCACTTTTAGATTTCCGATCTTCAGCATCAATCTTGGCCTTGGCCTCGATAGCCCTAGCTTCTTGCTCTGCGGCCAAACCTCTTGGCGTCTTTCGCTCGTCCACTTGCCAAGTCTCGCCATTTTCTTTTCGGCTAACAGTCACGCCATTTTCATCCCAGTAGTCACCAACGCCTCTGCCGTTAGGATACGGGGACAAGCTCGGGTACTGGCCAGGGATAACCCCCATAGCTTCGCTTTCTTTTTGTTTCATAAACCTCTGGTATTCATCAGCAGTTATCTGGCCAGCCTGGAACATCTGCCTGCCTCGCTGCTTCTGGCTCTCTATCTTAATAAGCTCTGCTTTATCTTTTACAGTATAGCGAGTTTCCATAAGGCTGGCGTCAATCTGAGCCTTCAATTGCAGATTTTTAATTTGCTGCTCTTGCTCGGCATCGCGTTGCTGCGCCTGTGCGTCTAACGCATTACGCTGCATGTTGCCTTGCTGCTTAAATGCCTGCTGTTGCATATTGCTCTGCTGGTTTAGCTGCAATATGAGTGCATCCTCTTGCTGCTTCCGCGCGGCTACTTGCTGCAATACCTGAGCAAGTATTTGCCCAGCGGCGGTGCCACCTTGCCCGCCATGACGAACTTCTATAGGCATATTGATCTCCCTAGTAATTCATGTTAGCAAGTGACTGCAAAAGTGAGGACATGCCAGAACTATCAGAACCATACTGAGAGCCAAGTGCTGTTAGTAGTGACTGCAAAGAGCTTGCGTCCGGGTAGGCGTCCGTCTTGCTCTGCATTATTCCCAACTTGGTTTGCTGCATATCATCTGCTACTCTATTTAGTGCTGATTGCTTCTCGCGCTCAATTCCCATGCTCATTGTGGGAGCTACAGTCGTATTAGACATGCCAAGTCTAGCAAGTCCCTGTAGTGCGTTAGATCGCTGCTTACCATACGCCGATCTAGTATCAGCAGCACGTTGCTGCGTGGTCTGGTTGGCTAAATTGAGCATTTGCTGATAGCGTTGCTCGTTGGCAGTTTTAGCCTCGTTATAGGCTGTATTGTAATTGTTCACCATAGACTCAAATGCCGTGGATAGATTACCAGGGGTCTGGTCTATAGAAGTTATGTTTTTGATGTATCCTCCTGACATACCATTTCTCCTTTTGTTATATTGTATACTTCAATCTTGGTTCCAGTAAGTTCGCTATTCTACAGGTACATCCACTATGTCCCCTATTGTTATGTCACCATCTGTCGAAACTGAAATTTCGAGTGACTTGGCTATGCCAGATGGGCCAAAAAAACCCTCAGTAGACGGCACGCTATACACTCCAGTCCTAGTACCGAGAAGTTCGCCATCTGCATTATTTCTGTAAACTGATACCGAAAACAACATCGCCCCCGTAACAGGGCTACCCCCCTCGGCATATCTGTGTTCTGCGCCACACATAATAAGTATCGAGTTACGAATCCTGTATGCTATTGGTAACGTATACGTACAGTATATACCTGCCGGACTGTCCGATGACTCCTGAAAAGTATCCTCCGCTATCAGCGTGTTTTTTACAGGAGACCCACCATTCCAAGACCCTCCGTTCCAGGTAACAGAAGAAACGGGTACGTAGTGCGCCAGTCCAAGAGAATCATACAAGTAGTATGAGGACAGGTCCGAGGTTTCTAAACTAAATTCTACATAAATGCCAGTAGAAACAGTGATATCAACCTCTTTAGTCCCGTAGCATTCCAGACCATTGAACCCGCCACGTATACTAATAACTACTGTATCATCTTCATTATCTTCTGACAGATCGAATTCTAGATTAGTATCTGCGCCATAGAACGTAAGATCACCAGACTCATGGCCTGAGTAGTCAAGTTCGATCTCGTCTGAATATTCCTCTCCTCCCGCTACTCGTAGCCCTATCTCCTCGTCATCAATCGTAGCTGTTATGTAAATTTTATCACTACCAGATGGTTCTAGGGTTACATATTCCTCGGCATCAACGACACGAGTAGATAACGCAAGCGATCCATTATAATTTACAGTATCAGCAGCTACCGCTGTCATAGAAAACAAATGGCTATATCCTGGTGGAGCGGCACCTGGAAATGGCCAGCTAATATCCCACCCAGGTGGATAGTCTACTGGTACTTCGGCAGCAGGTTTAGCTACATACGCTCCGCCCATTTATAGCTCCGCCTCAGAAGTAAAATGAAACCACACATAGTTATCAGGCGTCATTGACGCACTGCCGAGCATAGCGTATAAATAAGAGGTAGCACCCACAGCAGCAACTCTGTCTGCAATGTAAGCGAAGCCTGCCCCATGTTCGGCGAAATATCCGGCAGTGTCTGTATCCACGGAATAAATAGTTACTGTGGGCGACGATGTGCGTTTAGGTACAGTCCACAAAAGTATTGGCGTATAAAACTTCGCAGCAGTTTTAATTTCAAATTCATAATTTTGGCTCCCCACGCCGGGAGCATGCACTAGTGATCCGGATCGCTCATAGTAGCGCTGGCATAGCTGCATCTCTTGCCCAATAGGTCTCGGATTCCAGCTTTGTAGAATAGTTCCTGGGTACAGCCCGACTGACGAAAAGTTAAGCGTAACATCCTGTGCAGCAGTGCCCTCAGTCCAAATAAATACTATTAGGTTGTTGCAAGCAGCACTCACCGATCCTGTGATAGAAAACGGGGTATACCCTACTGCACCTGGGGTAACGCTACCTACTGCGACTATGTTTAGACCGGCGATAAAAAAGCTACCAGATTCATAAGTGGTGTCTGTCCAGTCGTCTACTATGTCACTTGTAACAGTATCTGCTGTGTCGGTCCACTCTACTACTGCATACCTGATTGCTTGCTCGCTGCTGCAACTTAGCTTACCCTGAAAAATAATATTTCTACCACGCATCGGCATTGAATTCGAATACTCTACAATTTGGGCCAGCCCCATTCTTTGAGCAGACGCCTGATTCTGTTTTATCTGCCCAGCATTCGGAGATTCTGTACCACCAATTTGCACAGTCTGCACAGACGCAGTTTGCGTAAGTACTACCCACCTATCGGGTCCATAGGTATCATCGGCACGACTAGTTAGAATACTGGGAGCTTGGCGCTGAAAAAAATCAAATCCACCATTGATAAGAATATTATTAGCGGCGACTGCAAGAGTATCTGTACTCTGCAATTGCTCTACGCCGCCGCCATTCAGAACCAGTGGTATCTTTTCAGCCATTATTACAATTTAATAGGAGGCATTATACTAATATCCAGATCGGTAGTACTAAGTGCAACACCGACACGTACAACAAAATCGCCAGCCGTTGTTGGAGCCGTAGCTGTAAGCAGTCCTGCGGTATCAGGATCGAGGTAGTAGACTGTACCCGCCACCAGTCCGCCGGAAGTTCCAGCAACCGCGTCCCACTGACCTGTAGTAGCTACCAGCACACCGTCAGTCTGTATTATACCAGCTTCGGATGCCGTAATAGAAGTATCCTTGACCAATCCCAGCATCTGCACTGTACCAGCGGCGTCAGCCTTGGCGAGGTCTACTGAGCCTGCCGCAGACACGTACACCGGAGCACCAATTACAATTGACCCAGCATTTGCGTTGGTCATTGATACAACATCAACCTCTGATACAGATGCGTCGAGCGTATCGCCTGCCTGCAATTGCTGAATTTGCCCAGATGTAATTACTAGTGGTTTTTTAGCTGCCACACCGTACTCCTTTACAATAAAATAGGTCTTTTAATACACAAATCCAAAACTGTAGTCTCAACGGCGCGGCCCACCTCGGTAAGTGTCTGGCTCGCTGCCGTGGGTGCAATAGTGGTCAGGCCACCAGTTTCCGCCAAGTAGTATACGGAACTTGGTGTCAACGTGGCTACTCCTGCTACAGTTGTCCAATCGGCTAACTCGAATCTGCCATCCGATTGGTATGTAACCGTAAATCCAGAGGCAGCCGCTGTTACAGCAAGTCCCGCCACTCTGCCCTTGCTAGCGGTATCCGCCCTAGCTACACCGGCGTTAGCTAGGCCGTCCACTCCATAAATTGGCATGCCAGCCGCTATGTTTTCCGCAGCTTCTGCCTCGTAATTGCTGGCCGATACGTCCTCCAAATCAGAAACTCTACCCTCAATTACTGTCTCATCATCTTCGTCTAATCCAGCTAGAATAGCAGAAAGCACTGCAATGTCATTATTGTGCCTATCTATACTAATCCCAAGTTTTTGAAATGCGTTACGAACCTCCTTGTGATTGTACGGATTCGGAACTCTCCAGGAGGACTGCACAGTGGATAGCGTCGGAATGGGGGGCTCTGGTTCCGGCTCTGCCGCATCATCATCTGTCACTGTAATCGTTAGTGAATCCCCATCCCATCCGTCTGCTGTAAGTGTGACAATTACCGTAGCGTCTCCATCGGCTACTCCATCAGTAACCCCTACTAGAATAAATGATGCTACGGTTTCTCCTTCTGCTACTACAACTTCTGCTATAGGCTCATCTGATAAATTAGTAGCTACTAGCGAATCCTCGTCACTAATGGCTATAGTTATGGTAACTCCTCCAGCCGGTGCGGCAGACGATAACGTAACTGTGCATACAGTGGATTCTGATTCTGCTATAGTTGCCACATCTGACGCTACAGAAATTTCGTCGTCACTACCGGACCCCACCGACCTAAGAATATGGCCGTGAGAACCAGTACCTGCTAGCGATATACCATTTCCTAAAAATATGTATTTGTATACGTAAGTCTCTCCGTATTGCTGCCCTAAATCAGACCAATTGAGGCCATAGTCTGTAGAGCGCAGTATCTTTCCACTAAGACTAGTACCAGCGAGAACTATCCCGTCACCCAAGTAGTAAATGCCATATATCTCGCTTACCGCGTGCTGCTGGCCTAAGTCTGACCAACTAGCTCCGTAATCTGTAGATCGCAGAATACGACCGGCGTTTGTTCCGGCTAACGCAATACCATCTCCTAAATAGCAAAGACTATATATGCCAGTTTGGCTAAATTGCTGCCCTAGGTCAGTCCAATTAGCCCCATAGTTTGTGGTACGTAAAATTTTTCCGCTATTCTGCGTACCTGCAAGCCCTATACCGGCACCAGCAGAAACCATACTTCCAATGTAACTCTGGCTAAATTGCTGACCAAGGCTTGTCCAATTTAGGCCGTAGTTTGTGGAGCGTAGTATAAGACCTCCAGCACCAGTACCAGCACATACTATTCCTCCGCCAAAATCTGCAAGACTTATGATATGGGTTTGGCTGTATTGCCGCCCTAAATCAGACCAATTGAGGCCATAGTCTGTAGAGCGCAGTATGTGTCCCGGAGAATCTGTACCGGCAAGAACAATTCCATCGCCAAGATGTTCTATCGAGTAAATGCTGTCTTGGGTGAATTGCCGGCCAAGGCTTGTCCAATTTAGGCCGTAGTTTGTGGAGCGTAGTATAAGACCTCCGGGCTGCGTACCGGATAGAACTACTCCGCCACCCATGTCGCAAAACGAACGGATGCCGGTTTGGCTAAATTGTTGCCCCAAGTCTGTCCAAGTTAAGCCAAGATCAGTCCACGCCATTATGCGAGCCTCCGTGGACCAGACTCGCGCCTAATAGCTACGATAGATTCTAGTGCCCAACTACGCCCAGAGTCGCCTGTCACAGTAACTGTCGCAGCTTGTCCAAATACTGCTGGGCGTGCAGTAGCATTCAGGCCAGCCGACCATGTGCCAGAGTCACTCGCAGTAGCTAGTACAGCGGCCTCTGCCGAATTACCGCAAGCCGTTTCCCATGTTACATCACCGCTGTTATTAGCTAGAGTAGCATCCATAGACATAATCCTGCCACTTGTACCCTCTGGTGCAAGGGCAATTGGGCCTATCATAGCGTAAGACTCGAATACCGTACCGCAGTCCGTCTCAGCAAGGCTGCTGTACCTGCGCAACATACCGTCTCGGCATCCTAATATAACTCCTGAATCCTCTATCGCCGTGGCCTGATATGCACAAGTATAGGTAGGCTCGTAATCAGACTCTAAAGAAACTGGCCAGAATGTTTTTCGTTCCCAGTCCATCCACCAGTGTATACGCTGATTGGAGGAGTCAGGTGTCAGGTAGACATGAATTCCGCGCCCTTGAATATCATACTCAAGAGATACCGTTAGCATATCTGGATTAAGATTTAGAAATTCTTGTGGAAGTAACTCGCGCGATAGTGGTACTGGGTATGAATCCCCACCAGCCGCTAAAGCATACAAGCCATCAAGAGACAGGAATATAAGCTCCCCACCTGGACCTAGACACCACGCCTTGGGGCCTATAATTCCGATGGTGTGGCTAAGAGAATCCAGGCTACCGCCGTAAGCTGGATCGCCTCTAAGTCGCCATACAGAGTCGCGGCAACCCATAATAAGGTAATCGTCGCTGTGAGGAATAAGTGCAGTTATGGGACTGCCCGGAACTCCCGCCTCGCTCGACGTACCGGCCACTGCCCTTTGACTATCCTCCTGGGAGTAGTCCCAATCATTGGGATCGCTTTGTCG
Source organism: Dehalococcoidia bacterium (assembly GCA_041653935.1). Taxonomy (GTDB): domain Bacteria; phylum Chloroflexota; class Dehalococcoidia; order E44-bin15; family E44-bin15; genus JAYEHL01. The sequence continues at coordinate 7,034 of JBAZEO010000085.1, forward strand.
GCTCATGTACCAGACGTGAGGAGCTATCTCGGCTCCAGCAAGAACAATACGATCTAGGTATCTGCATATCAGTGGACAGCCGGTAGGAACTTGCCCCTTTCCGGCAGTAGCTTTCAAAGCTATCATTCCATTTGTAAGTGGGTCATACACCTTGGGAGAACGTTCTATCCTATACGCGCATGCCCCGGTGCCCGCTGCTGACGCTAATGTCACACTTCCTGCGGCAACCGACGTAATAAGATACGTTCCAGCAACTGCTGTACCCTGCGGATTAGATATAACAGCTACCATATCTACCGGAACAATGCCCAATGTGGTCCAGTCTGCTATACCGGCTGCATCTAGAGACGTACCTGATACTGTGCCATCTGTGCCGGAGGCGGCCACATCGCCATAGTCGGCAATATACAACTTCTGCCCGCTCTGGGCAGCACATAGCATGGTATCGTCTCTTATGGTCCTAGTAAGCCCGCAATCCACGAGACTTCCGTATGTCACCTCTCTGTACAAGTCACCCCCGGAAGATGCGATGAGCATTGATCGTAAGACGTCAACGCTTCCTGTAGAGTAATACTGTACTCTAAACGTATTAGCTAGACACAGCCCTCCAGCAACAGAGCACTCCATTCCGAAGCCTACACGAAGTCCTGTTTGTGCACCAGCGGTGCCAGACATAATTTCAGTGCCTTGCCAGTACACCGCTATAGTATTGCCACTAACCGCAACTGAGAGCCAACTAGGCTTTACATCGACTGTAGCACCGGCAGTATCGACTATAGTAGGTGTACCGGCTAGATAGGAGGTAAGAGTAGCAGTGTAGGCCCCCGTACTACCAGTCTGTGTAAGCTCAATCTTAACCCCTGCCGTACCAATCGCAGGAGTAGTATTGTCCAGTCGGAGATACAGACGATATTTTCCGTGCCATGCTCCGTTCCAAGGAACTAGGTACACCTCGGCCGTGTATGTTTCTGAGGAGTCTATAGGAAGGGTCGAAAGAACTGCCTCTCCCTCATCAACGCTAGTATCTACGCTGGCTAGTGCAGAGGGCAGTATTCCTGGCAAATCACTAGCCCATGATGCCCGAGTCCATGCAGCGGCCATAGATGCGCCGCTGAAATTGTCTGACCACGCAGTAAAAGAGTCGCCCATAGCCAGAGTCATGGGGGCCAGTAATCTTATCTCGCTACCAAGATCGGTAGAATGAGACTCTGCCAGTCCTGGTCGGCTGCCGCCTCGCTCACGGCCTTCTATAGATGCTACAGCGCGCACATTCATACAATCAGGAGTTGTATATGGCTGCTGTTGCTGATAGGCCCACCTGCGGGCTAAACCTCCTAGGGGGAATAGAAGCGCTACCTGCTTTCTCTTGTTCGCCATCGAAAGCTTCCTTGCTGAAACTCTATTTACTCAAGACCAACAAAATGCTCGTATAGATTGTAATGCTGTTGGGTCAGTTTCTGGTCATCATTGAGCTTTTCTAATCCCTTAGCAATTATCTCAAATGCCTTGTCT
>JBAZEO010000086.1:0-8517 GCA_041653935.1 Dehalococcoidia bacterium
TTGAAATGTCTGTAACCGGGTGCTACACGACTTTACTATACGGTTTTGTCCTACAGAGTAGGACTTTTGAGCGGTTGGGGGGAAGTATGACACTCATCCGGGTTTTTCGGAGGTCGAAGCCGAAACGAAAAGTTGTGAGAAAAAATCGTTAGGTGTGGCTAAACCGTGTCGCAAGTCGGGCCGGAGGAGGTCAAAAACTCGTCGGTCGAGATCTCCACGACGAGTGATCGGAGGTCGAAACCTGGCGATGGAGCAAGTGAGGCGCTACCACAAAGTGATACAACGGGGGGGCCGAAGTGGCGAGTTTCGAGAAAATTTCACTGTTTTTCACTCAAAAAACTATGTTTTTCATTAGGTCGAGTTACGTGAAAGGGCGTTTAGGCGGGAAATCCAGTGCCGGTGCCTAACCACGCGGGGCAAGAAAAAACCAATAAAGCCCTATATATATATTTATTTAAAGTAATATAGTAGTAGTAGTATTAAAAAAATCACTATGCACTGAATACTTTTTGGCTTTTGACTTGACATGGATGTTACACGATGGCTCGGACACCCTACACCAAAGCCCCTTGTAACACCCGATTCAACCTAAAACGCATAAACTGTGCATTGATATTTTTTTGCTCAATCACCAATCACCTAAGTATAGGATATTATTCATTTAGATGTGTACGCCCGGTAACTTTTATTTAAAACCCTTCATACTTGTACGTTTTTATTGGATAAATTCTAAGAAATCTAATAACCACCCAGAAACACACTAAATAAACTTTTTTGCGTAAACCGCTTGACAACCCACCAAAAAACACGATATAAGAAAGACACAGCGACACAGAATGATACAAAGAGTACTAGGGGGACTAAGACATGACCGGATCAGAATTGAAACAAATACGAAAGGCGATTGGCTGGAGTGCTGCTGAGGCCGCCCGGCAATTCTCTCTGACTGCCGCGTACTGGTACGCTCAGGAGAAAGCCGAGGCTGTAGCGCCCAGGATAGCCGATTTCATGGAGATGAAAAACAAGGTCGATGTCCCGCGCATCGTGGCGGCACGCGAGGCCAGGGCCGCAGCAGAGGCTAATCAGCCTGTGGCTACTCCGGCGCATTTGACCGCGTTCCGTAGAGCGTTCAACCTTACACAAGACGCAGCCGCCTCCCTTCTGGGAGTCAGCCGCATCACCTGGAACAGATGGGAGAATAACCAGTCACCTGTACCCCGCTCCATGCTCCACACATTGCGCGGCCTGGTGCAGAAACTCAAACAAGAACAAACAGGAGAATAAGACCATGAAAACCGAGAAAAACATCATCAACGGCTTCGACTTTTCAGCCCTCCCTATCAAAGTAACCTACGTTGGCAAGGTCCAGGACAAGGACTGGCCCCACTTCCTGTGGAATGTGGTCATCACGCAGAAGGACGGTTTCTGGACCGTTCCTTACAAGACCGGCCTGGGGCTCGTGAAGAAAAAACCTTGTTTGGGCGTGGCAGTACCGAGCGAGCCTGTACCGACCACACCAACCACCGCCGATATAATGCACTCCCTCTTGTTGGACGCCGACGCCGCCGATCAGTCGTTCAACGAGTGGTGCGACAACTACGGATACGACACAGACAGCATGAAGGCGTTCAAGACCTATCAGACCTGTTGTGAAGAGGCCGTAAACCTCAAGAAGACCTTCACCCGCGAGCAGTTGGCAGATATGCAGAAAGCACTGGAAGATTATTAACCCTTGCCAGACTGCAGGGCCTGAGCGCACCCTCGGGCCTTGCGATCTGTCAGAGGAGAAGTAAACCAACCACCACACAGGAGACCGAAACCATGCAAAAAGTAAAAATTGAAAACATGCTGTCCGACAAGACCGGGCGCGAAGTGCCCAACCAGTTCAAAATCTTCACTGATGAGGGCGTATACTTCCAGAGCTACAGCTCAGTAATAGCCTTCAAGCCGCTTAACGGCCCGCTGCAGCTCGACCGGGACAAGTGGGACTACAGCAGGACCACGGCGAAGTACCGGAACGCTTTCACCCGCCTGACCACCAAGGAGACGGAGAAACAGATCGAGGCCGGGCAGATCCTGCTTGTGGATTTGAACTGATGGCCAAATACTCACGAGTAGCCGAGATTTTTCAAAATTTGAGGGAGGGCAAGGCGATGATGAAAAAGTACACGGTCCTGATGATCACCCCGGACTACCTGGCGGAGCAGTACGGAGAGGACACATACTGCGCTTATGTCGAAGCCGAGAACGTAGTGGAGGCACAGCGGGCTGGGCAGCACGAAGCACTGGCAGCGGTAACACCAGACGAGATCAGCCCGTACCCACCAGAGGACTTTTTCGTGGTGTTCGTCTGCGAGGGGCACGTTGAAGACATTAAAATTTGGTGAGGAGGGAAGACCATGAATCATTTTGAGATTGAAGGATTGCTTGATAACTTGTTTGAAGACCCTTGGGCGCAAGACGTTACTTACCCCTTGGAGGACTGGCAGTACGAGGTCGCCAACAACGACACCAGGCAGGGATATCGCGACTGGCTGTATAATAAGTACGCCAATGAGGAGGTCTAAGACATGAAACAATCCAACGAGAGGAGAGCCGAACGCGCCCGCGCAGCACTAGCATTTTACCTGGCGGAAGACGATGATCTGCAGCAGGCAGTCGCGGACCTTCTGACCGATGCCCTGCACCTGGAGAGCGTCGAAGATGTGAAAATCGATTGGCAGCAGGCTTGTCTGATCGCGGAAATCAACTACGAGGCCGAGAAATGAAACGCTTCAACGTAATGACCAACATCGGCAAGGCGAAGTATGTCGTAAACTCTCATGACGGCGAGAAGACGCACCCAGACGGCAGTGAGTTTTTCGACATTGCGATTTTCAAGAACAAAAAAGACCTTGCCCGGTGTGTGGCAGGGTTAAAATCAGACGGATATGTGGAGAGGAATAAATGAAAACGACCAGTATGCACCTACTGAAAAGCTACGCCAAGAAGCATTTCCCCGACATCTGCTTGACCATCCTCGCCGCAGCCCTCGCTGCCCTGCTGATCCTGGCCTTTATCGTCACGGTGCCGAGGGCGCTCGACAGTTACGAGGCGAGATCCCAAGCCCGCCACGCGGCCATAAACGACATCTACAACGGACAATAAGGAGAACGAAGACCATGGCAATGACAGTTAAAGATTTAGTCGTTTGGCTGGTGAGCAACGCGGAACTTTATCACACAGTAGGTATTGACGAAGGCGGGCTGACACTGACTGTAGTGGAGACTGGTGAATATATCGAGGTAGGGGGGTTCGGGGAGGTCAAGAAATGACCAAACCCTCAAGAGTCATCCGTCCCCCCAGGAAAATACGCAAGCCGTCAGGCCAGTGGTCGTGGGAGTTTGATTGCGACGATGGCAAGACTTACAACTCCGACGACCTCGCCGCCTTTTTCGGACTGACCGGACATGGTCTCCTGCAACGCCTCGACCGCACACCCTGGGCCAGTCCTCACTTTTTAACGCCGAGAGCGCCGCGCGGCCAGACGTTGGCCGGGGTGCCGCTGAACCAGACCGGAACGGCGGAGTGGAAAGCTCTGAGCGGGAAGGATCGGTCGCACCGTTTGCTGGAGATTCCGGGAGCCGGGACGTTTGAACAACAACTTTAGAGGAGGTCGAGACCGTGAAATACATAGTCAAGGAGATGCAGGGTGCTCAAAGTCTCCGGGAAGGAATGGTTGTCGAGGCCAAGACCCTGCGCTGGGCAAAATGCCTCGCCGCGAAGTTGCAGGCGTTCAGGGGCACAGTGATGAGGGTGGAAGATATGGACGGTACGATCCTCGCCTTGAAGGTGAACAGGAAGTGGGAAAACGTCAACCCAGACACAAAAAGGACTTGACATCATCCGTCAATTACGTAACAGTAAACCAGGAACAAGGAGATTTAATTCTACCATCAAGGAGACCATGTATGCAATTCAAAACTTTCAAACAGGCCGTACAGCAGCAATTCGACACCATGCAGCAGCACCCACTTTTCAGAGTGACTTCTGACAAAAACCTGCTCTGGCAGACCTACCTCGACAGCTTCCCGGCGGGCACCAATCCTATTTACCGGGAGCGGACCGAGCATGACTGCCAGTGCTGCAAACAGTTCATCCGGGCTGTGGGCGACGTTGTGGCAATCATTAACGGGCAGGTCGTCAGCATCTGGGATATCGAGATCGGCGGGTATTATCAGGTCGTGGCCGATGCCCTGGCAGCCAAGGTCAAGGCTCAGGCGGTTGAAAACGTCTTTTTCCATCAGGAGCGGACGGCAGGCACGGACAGAAATGTCCAGCTACTCCTCTCCGGCGAGACGCAGGTCTGGGAGCATTTCTTCATCAATGTCCCGGCAGCCAACTACAGCCGAGATCCGGGTCCGAAACTATCAGAGGCCAGGAGTACCTTCGACGTAATGCGTCGAGGACTGTCTGAGATCACTATCGACGCCCTTGAAACTGTGCTTGAGCTGATCGCTCAGAATTCTCTGTATCGTGGCGAGGAGAACACCTTTGCCGTCGAGGCGTTCTTGAAACTGAAACGGGAGTTTGACAAGGCCACTGACAAGGACATTTTTTGTTGGTCGCGGCTCACCACCGCCCCGGCAGTCTCCCGCATCCGTAACACCTCCATCGGCACCCTGTTGACTGACATCTCGGAGGGCGTGGAGCTTGAGAAGGCGGTCAAGTCGTTCGAGGCCAAGGTCGCGCCGACCAACTACAAACGCCCGACCGCTCTGGTCACTGCGTCGATGGTTGAAAAGGCCCGCCAGGAGATTGAAAGCCTCGGCCTGACTTCGGCCCTTGAGCGGCGCCATGCCCGAGTCGAAGACCTGACCATCAACAACATCCTCTTCGCCAACCGGGAGTCAAGGAAGAAAATGAGCGTCTTTGACGAGATCGCGGTCAAACCGATCACGGCGAAGAGTCTGGACAAGGTCGAGTCGGTCGATATCGAGACCTTTGTCAAGGAGATCCTGCCCCGGGCCGAGAGCATCGAGTTGATGTTCGAGAACAAGCACTGCGGTAATCTGGTCAGTCTGATCGCCCCGGTCGATCCTGCCGCTGGCAAGATGTTCAAGTGGCATAACAACTTCTCCTGGTCCTACGCCGGCGAGGTTGCTGATTCGATCAAGGAGCGGGTGAAGCAAGCAGGGGGGAACGTAACCGGAGATGTTCGGATATCCCTGTCATGGTTCAACTACGACGATTTGGATCTGCATGTAGTTGAACCGAGCAAGTACGAGATTTTTTACGGCAACCGGAACCGACTTAGTATTTCGGGCGGCACCCTCGATGTGGATATGAACCCGGCAGGACGGAGGGATTCCCGGAGCCCGGTGGAGAATATCTGCTACCAGTCGAAGGCGCGGATGCATGAGGGCGTGTATAAGATATTCGTTAAGAACTACAGCAAGCAGGAGACTTCTGATGTTGGATTTGAAGTAGAGATGGAGGTCGAGGGCGTTGTCCATACCTTCTCATACACCAAACCGGTTCGGGATCAGGAGGTAGTCCAGGTCGCTGCAGTCAACTACAGCAAGAAAACCGGCATCACCATCATCGAATCCCTGCCCTCAACCCAGGCCACGAAAGAAGTCTGGGGTATCCCCACCCAGCAGTTCCACAAAGTCAACATGGTCATGTTCTCGCCGAATTATTGGGATGAGAAGGCCAGTGGCAACAAACATTATTTCTTCATGCTCGACGGCTGCAGGACGGACACCGCAGCCCGAGGGTTTTACAATGAGTTCTTGTCCGAAAACCTCAGCCAGCACCGCAAGGTTTTTGAGATTCTCGGCTCGAAGATGAAGGTCGAGCCGGTAGAGAATCAACTCAGCGGCCTTGGATTTTCTTCGACGCAGCGTAACGAAGTCTTTTGTCGAGTCAGCGGGAGTTTTTCCCGACCCATTAAAATCACCTTTTAGGGGGACACCATGTTTGAAATCGCAACCAGAATGAAAGATCGCTTTGAAACCAGCAAAGGCAACCTGTCTGTCGAGGATCTGTGGGATTTGCCGCTGACCTCAGTCCGCAGCCCGAACCTGGACGACATTGCCAGAGACCTGCACCGGCAGTTGAAAGACAGTGCGGAGGTCAGTTTCGTCGCTCCGGCGCGAAAGGAGAACGACACCCTGCAGCGCAAGTTCGATATCGTCAAGCACATCATTGAAGTTCGTCTCGCTGAGAACACCGCAGCTGCCGAGGTCCGGGCCAACAAGGAGAAGAAAGCCCGCATCCTGGAGATCATCGCCCGCAAGGATGACGAGGAACTGGTCGGAAAGTCCAGAGACGAGTTGATTAAACTGGCTGAATCGCTTTAACTGCCCGCAGTAAATTAAGCCCTCGCCCGACCATCACAAGTGGTCGGGTTAAGGCCGTAGAAGCAGTCAAACCTCTACTTACAGGAGACCAAAATGCAAAAAGATTACGGAGAAGAGTACCCGGTCCCCGGCCTGAGCCTGACCGGAAAGATTTTGTGGGGTGTGTACGTCGTCGTAGTCTGGGGAGTGTTCCTTTGGTTCCTTATCTGGAGGTTTTAATCATGGACAACTTACCTGTTGAACTGCCCCTGCCATTAAAACTCGGCTGGTGGTACGCCGGCATCCTGCTTGTCATTTGCATCTGGGGGTGCCTGTGATCTCGAAAGAAGACATCAAGCGGATAAGAAAAACGCTCAACCGCTCCACGGCAGCCATGGCGGAGATCGTCGGCGTCACCCAGAAAACCTGGGAGAAGTGGGAGGTGGGGGTCAAACCTCAGCACCAGTACCGCCCTAAACTGGACAAATTACTCGCCCACATTGATGGGCGAAAGGGGAGGGAATGATTTATACGTCGTATTATAGCAACTGGCGCAAGTTCCCGAAGGATTTCGCACTGGTTCAGATATCACGCGGCAAGCCTGTGGGTTTCATCGGTGGAGAGTGTGAACTTTTATTTCCTTCCGCAGCATTACTGAACGCTTACAAGAAGAAAGTAATATCTGAGGCTGGATATCGAGAGCACTACTTTTTACAGCTTGATGTCCACAGGGAGCAGATAAAGCTCGATCTTGGCTTCCTCAGCTCCCGTAATTCTATCTTACTTTGCTACGAAAAATCATCCAATTTCTGCCATAGACATATACTGCGCGAGTGGGCGGCGAAGGAGTTTCCCGAGATCCAGATTGAGGAGTTGAGATGATCTTCCCTCCTTCAATGGGCTTCGACCTTGAGACCATGGGCGACCTGCCGGAGTATGCCCTGCAGCCCTTCCGGGCCGAGACCGGCAAAGCCGGGATCAAGGCGGCGAGTATCGCGGTCAAAGATCAAACTGCAGGACTGCTCTATCCGGAGGTCGAAAAGGTCAGGCGGATGCTGTTAAAGGCTATCAGAGACGACCTCTATGTGGTAGGATGGAATACTGCCTTTGACGCCGCCTGGTGTATCGCCGTCGGCCTTGAGCCGGAGGTCTTCCAAGTGAAGTGGTTGGATGCCATGCTGCTCTGGCGCCATGCCGTCGTCGAGCCGGAGGGCGAGGACGTGCCCAGGCCGAAGAGGAAAAGCTACTCGCTGGCCTCTGCCATGCACGAGTTTTACCCTGACCAGGCTGGGTTCAAGGACTTCGAAGACTTCCAGGCCACTGACGAGCAGAGCCTTGACCTGCTGCTGTATCGCAACGAGCAGGACGCCCTGTGGACCTTGCGCCTTGCCGAGAAGTTCTGGGGGATGTTGAACGACCAGCAGATCCGGGCGGCGCTGATCGAGGCGAGGTGCATACCGATGATCGCCAAGACCAGAGTCATGGGTATCGTCTCTTCAGCAGATGCAGCACAGGATCTGGCGGATAAGCTGGCCACAGAAGCGATCAGCATCTACCGGCAGCTGCTGAAGGACGCCCCGGAGGTCCAGGGCATAAACCTCGGCAGTCCGAAACAACTGCAGGCCCTGCTCTACGAGACCTGGGGGCTGATGCCGGCAAGGTTCAGCAGGAAGACGAAACTGCCCAGCACCGACAAGTATGCTCTCTTCGACCTGGCGGCGATTGATCCTCGGGCCAGCATGTTGAAGAAACTCAGGGAGGCGAAGAACAACCGTACCAAGTATGCCAAGGGCACGATCAACAGCCTGGCATATAACGGCGACGGCAGGGTCCGTCCGCAGGCGAAGATATTCTCGACCTACACCTCTCGCATTACCTACGGCAGCTCGGACAAGGCCACCGAGGAGGTCGAGAAGACCACCAAGAAGTTGGGCACAGTCAAGAGCATCCGGAAGTGTGAAGTGCCGGTCGGGGTTGCCCTGCACCAATGGAAACGTGGGAAAGAGTATCGCCGACTGATCATGGCCCCTCCCGGCTATATGCTCTGTGAGTTCGACTTTGCAGGCCAGGAGTTCAGGTGGATGGCTGTAGCCTCTGGGGATGAAACTATGCTCTCCCTCTGTGCACCTGGGGAGGATGCTCACGGGTTCATGGGGGCGAGAGTAGCATCCTGCGACTATCGAGAACTGGTGGC
>JBAZEO010000087.1:0-8484 GCA_041653935.1 Dehalococcoidia bacterium
CAAATACCTATCTATATTGCCACTATCAATAAAGTGGAGGTATGAACATGATAGGAGCAGGATGGATTCTCAGCGCGATATGGTTTATCGTGGAGTGGCCGCGCCCGTACTCAAAGGGTATGTGGCGTCGGCAGTGGGGATGGTGGTTTATCGTCTTTTTGAGCGTGTGGCTGTGGGCCTGTGATGACGAACACGTTGTCAAGGAATACGTGGATAACGTCGTTACCGAGTACGCCGCCGGCCCGTACTACACGCGAACGGTGTACGACGAGAACATGGGCGAGTTCACCGCTGAACAGCAGGACGAACTTCGCACAAAGGGGTACATTACGATGAGGCTTTTCTACTCCCCGAGGAATGCTGGTCAGATATGGGTACAAGCGGGAACGCCGAGCTTTAGTACGACTACGATTAACAACATAGTCTTTGGTGTGGACAAGTTTGTGTCTGTCGGACTTTCTGGTAAGATCGGATATTCTGCGGATGGCGATACTTGGACACAGGCAGGTACACCGAGTTTTGGAACTGACGCATTATCGGATGTATGCTATGGAGATAGCAAATATGTTTCCGTAAGCTATACTGGAAAGATTGCTTATTCGGCTGATGCCGATACATGGACTCAGTCCGGTACTCCGTCGTTCGGTGTGTCACAAATATATGAAGTGGAGTATGGAGCGACCGTATTTGTATCTGTCGGAAGTACTGGTAAAATAGCTTATTCGGCTGATGCCGATACATGGACGCAAGCGGCAACTCCATCCTTCGGAACTACAAATATATACGGATTGTGTTTCGGTGGTGCTAAATTTGTCGCTGTTGGGGATGACGGCAAGATTGGGTATTCGCCTGATGGTAATATATGGACTCAATCGTCAGATACCGATACTGTTGTCATATTAACATCGGCTACTTACGGTAATGGTCTTTACGTCGCGGTTGGAAATTCTGGGACAATTATAGTTTCTACCGATGCGGATACATGGTCTTCGGTAACTTCTCCTTTCGGTACTTCCGTAATTACCAGCGTTTTTTTTGCAGAAAACCGTTTCATTGCAGTCGGAGACAGCGGAAAGATTGCTTTCAGTTATGACGGATATACATGGACACTGGCGTCTACGCCTTCGTTTTCAACGACGATTATTAACGGAGTAGGTTATGGCATAGGACGCTTCGTGGCAGTCGGCAATAGCGGAAAGATTGCTTTTAGCATAAACTAAACACCCCGGATTCTTTACCTTCCTTCGGATAAGATAAAGCCCGGCAACCTTAAAAGGTTACGGGCTTTGTTGTGGAAAGAAAGTTTTTAACAACTTTAACCGGAATATTCAAAGACCTCCATCGCAGGATTATCCCCGAGGATAAGCTCTCAGATGGAGTTAATCTTGTATTTGAAGACGGCAAGGTAAAACGCCGACCCGGTTATACCGTGCTTGGCGACCAGATGAACGGGGCCGTGACCTCGCTTACGTGGTTCGAGCTTCTTGGCACGGCTAATAAGTTCCTCGTTGCTACCACAACGCGAGACGCTTACAAGTACAACTCCACCGATAACACGTGGGATTTCATTACCGAAGTCCACACAGACGGAACTGTCACTGCTACCACGGCTGCCGCGACCGTTACCGGATCAGCTTCGGGATGGTCTTCGTCGTGGCCTACCAGCGCGTACCAGATCAAGTTTGGCACCACCGATCCTAACGCGAGCGGAACCCCCGATTCGTGGTACACCGTTTCAGCGTTCGCAAGCGCGACTTCACTCACGCTAACGACCAGTGCTCCCGCCGTTGCCGATGGCACTTATGTCATAAGAAAGGTCTGGACAAACGATGAAGACCAGCCGCATGACGTTGCGCTCCCTGTCAAGACTTATGACCGGATAATGGTTGTGACAAACGGAATCGAAGTTCCGAAGAAGTGGACCGGTACCGGGTACTTCACCGATCTTGGCGGTACTCCGAATGTCTCTCGATATTGTGGATACTTCGGAAGCGTGGGATTCGAGCACTTATATCTAGGCTGGACTATCGACGCCGGAAACGACCAGCCGTTCACTTTGGAAATGTCAGACGCGGGCGACCCCGAAAGCTACGCCGAGGGGCTTTACTATGACTTCATGAATACCAACGATGAAGTCGTGGGCATGGCCGCGCTAGGACAAAACGTCATCGTCTACAAGAAGGGTTCAATTACCGTGGCGTGGCCCACGGGTTCGGCTGATGATCCTTTGCAGTTCAAGCAGAACCACATTAACGGCATAGGAACCCCGTCTATCCGCACGGTTCAGGACTTCGGCAATTACCACATATTCATGGGAACCGATAACGTCTACAAGTTTGACGGTATGCAGATCGTACCAATCGGTGAAGCTATTGTCAATACAATGATTCGCAGTCTTAATGCAGGTATGTCGCACCGGGCGTTTTCGATGAAGATGCTCGACCGTCACCTTTACGCGCTATTCGTACCGACTTCTGAAGACTTCCCCGATAAGGCGTATGTCTATAATTACATCGAGAACTCATGGTCAATATGGGATTTCCCGCAGCAGATGACCGCGTTCGGGTTCTGGTATTCAGACTCTTCCGAGACGTGGGCGACGTGGGAGGCTTCAGCGATAACGTGGGCCGACTTACTCGCTTCCGGTGAATCGTGGGCTGACTTCCTCGCATACGGTGGAACGCCGACATATCTCTTTGGCGATAAAGACGGATACGTTTACGAGTTCGGAGGAGGTTCGGACAACGGTGCGGAGATATCCGCGAACATGACCACGCGGGACTATCCCTTGAATGACCCGAAGCAGCTATTCAAGTTGCTCGAACTCTTGATTGGAATTTCTCAGTCAAGCACTGGTGCTCTCCGAGTGAGGGCTTCGGTAAACTTCGGTGGTGAGTGGTCCGGGTGGGGGAATATCGACCTCGCCGGTACAACGGAATATTTCGAGCGCATTGTGAATTTCTTAATGCGCGGCACGCAAGTTCGATTCTATATCGAGAATTTAAGCGGTGCTAACTTTGAGATTGAGTCCTTGACCGTTGGATTTAACAACGCGGGGATATAGGGGGCACTATGGGTTTTGCAAGCAAGTTAAAGAAGAAGGTTTTCGGTGGAAGCGGTGCCGGTGTAAAAACAGCGTCCACGCTCACGCCTGAACAGGCTGCGCTATTAAAGCAGCAGACTCTTCTTGCGAAACAGTACACTCCGGGTATCTACGCCCAGATGAACGAGATGGCGCTCAATCCCGAAAACACTTACAATCGCGATCAGTCCGACATAGATTCGTTCTATCAGGACACAATGGCTAACCCTGCTATGTATGCGTTCCAGAACGAAACCGCTCCGCAGATTGCGGCTCAGTACGGAGGCAAGTTCCACTCTTCGGCGAAGACTAAGACCCTCGGGAAAGCCTTTTCTGATTTGCAGAATAATCTTTCACAGCAGCGCGGAAACCTAAACTACAACGAACTCCTTCAGGAGCAGCAGGGTCAGGAGAACGCGCTATCCCGTCAGATGCAATCGCTTTCGAGCATGGGTAGTATGATGCAGGGTTCTCTTGGAACAAAGGCTTTTGAGAACTATTATAGCCAGGGCGGGCAGGGTCTACTTTCTCAGTTTAACCAGGCTTCAGCTACATACGATAACCTGAAAAAATCTTCAGGCTATAAAGATATCATGGCTTTACTAGGGGGTGGATAATGCAAATTATACCGAGAGACGATTCTGGAATACGTTTTCTACAGGCAGCGAATGAAGCGTCTCGCGCTGCGATGGAAGACAGAAACGCAGAACGCCAGATGGCCTTACAGCGATTCGCGGCGTTTAGAAGTTTAGGCGATTCTAAGCGCGCTGCCGAAGAACTCAATAAAGCTCAGGGCAAGGGGTTACTCGCGCGGATGTTCGGGAACAACTACAATAAGCCCGAAGACTTTGACGTGGCCGGTCCCGGACTCGCCAATCAAATGATGGGCGCTAGGCCCGAAGTTGCCGAAGACGATAAGATGCAAATAGCCATGCAAGCGGCAAATATGGAGATGGACCGTCAGGGTGGGTATGGCGGCGCACTCACGAAAGAGATGAAGTCAGGGTATGGCCCTAAGGCCGCTGCTCTTGCCGCTAAGAATGTTCAAGGTCCAGAGCAAATTGGAGTTTCCGACAGTTCTTTAACGGCTGATGTAGATCAGTACACTTCGCCTAAAGCCGTTGCCGCACAGAAGCGCGTTCTTCAGGTTGAGAACTCTCAGCAGAAATACGACTCCATGAAAATGAGCAACATGCAGGCGCGTCCGCTTTCTCCCGATGCGACAGACCAGTACGACTTCTTCAAGCAGCAGTACGACGCCGCGCTCGCTACCGGGAAACAGGGTCTTATCAAAGACGCCTACAACGATATGGTCCACAAGTTCAAGCTCCTCGATAATAAGTGGGGGTGGAATATGTCGTCTGGATTGAAAAATCTCAGGCCGTCGTTCGGTGGTTCTGGTTCAGGTGGTGGTCCGAAGGGCGAATATTACATTAACGACCTTACCGGTAAGCGCAGGGAAACAAGCCCCGGAACTGATGCACAGGGGAACCTTCCGCAAGGATGGAGGCGTATTTCTGAGTCAACCGATCAAGCATCGATTAAGATGTACGAAGACATTATCAAGAACCCTGATTCTACACCTGAGCAGGTTAAGGATGCAGAAGTCAGGCTTGGAAGATACAGGGGCGAGCGCGAAAAGCGCGAGATACTTACAAACACCCCGCTTCGAGGTGCAACTGGATTCGCTACAGGTATTGACTATCAAGGCGGTACTGATTACGAGGGTATCGCCGCTGGACCGAACAACAAAAATCAGGGTATGGCGCAGCCTAAAGGAAAGACAAAGCTTGCCCGTGATGAGCGCGGCGTGATGTGGGACGTGACAGACCCTAAGAACCCTAAGCGAGTTGAGTAATGCCCGAGCAGCCCTACGGAAGACTTACGTTAATCGACGAGGAAGAACTCCCCGTAGGGAGACTCACGCCCGTTAATGACGACAAGCCCACTGGCAAGCTATCGCTTGTGTCGGAAGATAAACCAGTCGGTAGGCTTACGGCCGTCAAAGAACCTCGCCCCGCACCATCGTTCATGGAGTTGCAGCAGGGATTTGGAGTACTGCCGGCCATTGGCCTAAAGGCCGTTCAGGGCGCGGCTACCGCGATTGATAAAGTGTTCGGAGATACCGAAGTCGAGAAGGACCAGCAACGCCGCGATACTTCAGGGGCTATGATTGAAGAGTCCACACCGGCGAACATTGCTCTTGGCCTTGCTGGTGCGAAGGGATTGTCGATGCTAACAAAGACGCCGTTTGCTCCGGTACGCGAAGCCGTAGAAGCGGTTACACAAATACCCATGCCGTGGAAAGGAAAGGCGAAACCTAAAGCAGAAGTTCCGGTCGTGTCTGCCCCGAAGGCTCTAGCTGAATCTGACGTTGGCAAGACCGACTGGATGACTAAAGTCGTTACCGGAGAAGACAAGACCCTTCGAGAGTTCGAGAGCGGCGTCAAAGGAGCAATACCGAAAGAAGCAGTCACCCGAGCAACACAGAAAGACCTCGCGTCAAAGATTACTGAGAACGAGCAATCACTTGCTCAACTTCTTGCTAAGAAACCAGCCGACGGGTTCTCGGCAGTAGATCAGGTTGCCCTTGCCGACATAGGCGACAAGACGCTGAAGGACATTGCAGACCACGCTATCGCCGAGGGATGGGACTCTACCATGTTCCGCGAGGCACAGGATAAGATATTCGGTCAAGTCGCGGTAGCGAGAACCGAGGCCGGACGTGCTCTTGAAGCAAACAAGTATAAACTCGCTTCGCGTAGATTACAGTCCGCGTTCGGGAAACTTAATCGCGGATTAAACGAGCGCGAACAGAACGAGTTCCTTGATCTTGTCAAGATGGGAAACATGGAAGACCCTCGCGCTGTCAAACGATTTGCAGAAAGATTGGGCGACCCTAAGAAAATGGACTATGTATGGGAGTACTGGTACAACTCTATTCTCTCGGGTATTCCTACACACATGGTAAACACGCTTTCAAATACGATGTGGCAGGCGTGGCAGGTACCGCACGGAGCCTTGACCGCTGGTATCGATAAAACAATGTCGCTCTTCCGTGGCGGAAAACGTGAGTACTTGCTCAAAGAAGTTATACCTTCATGGTCTGGTGTTAAGTCTGGATTCAAGAAGGGAGTGCAGGGTGCCGGAGAAATACTAAGAACCGGCAAGGCTACTGAGTGGGAATCAAAGATTGACGCCGATATAGGTGGTGCTATTATAAGCGCTTTCGAGCGTTCACCGAATAGACTTATGCGCGCAGCGGCCCCGGCGGTGACAATGCCCTCGCGACTACTCGGTGCTTCAGACGTTTGGTTCAAGTCCATCGCATTTGACTCAAAGCTCGCGGCACTGTCAAAAGCCAAAGGAATCACCCCAGACAAGGCAAGTAAGGAAATGATCGATCAGGCTTCGGACTATGCCCGCTACGTTACGTTCACCGACGAGCCTGGTAAGATTGCGTCGTTCCTCGTTGGCATGAGAGACAATCCTGAGCACCCTCTCGCGGGTGGTTTAATGCGCTTGATTATGCCGTTCGTGTCAACTCCCGGAAACCTTTTAAAGCGCGGGCTTGAAATGACCCCCGGGATAGGATTACTCGCTAAAGGTAAACAGCCAATACAGGAAGTCGCGGCAAAGCAGATAGAAGGTGCCGTGATAGCCGCCGCTCTATTCGCTAAGATCGACAAGGGCGAGATCACCGGACCCGCACCGATAAACAAAGCAGAGCGTGAGATATTCTATGCCAACGGCAAGCTTCCGTGGGCCGTGAAGGTTGGCGATAAGTGGATGCAGTACCGAAGGATTGAACCGTTTAACATGCCGGTAGCAATGGCAGCCGTGGCCTATGAACAGATTAAGAACGCTAAGAGCGAAGAAGAGGCGTCGAAGGTCGCGTGGAACGTGGTCAACGGAATCAAGGAACACGTCATCGATTCGAGTTACTTACAGGGTGTACAAAATTTACTCAGTCCGCAAGGTAAACTAGAAGGAGCCGCGCAGCGTACACTTGCGAGCTTTGTTCCTATGTCGTCATTCAACAGGTCTATCAACCGCGCTATCGAATCAGGCGTAGAAGGTGCCGCACGACCGCGAGACACAAAGTCTCTTGCCGGTGCTTTCTCTCAGGTGATCCCCGGTGGGTACTCATGGACCGAGCCTAAGCTCGACGTTTTCGGACAACCTCAGCAAATACAAGGTGGACCAGCGCGACAGTTCATCCCGTACAAGTATGGCGAGGAAGGTGGTACTCCTATCTCTCAGGAGCTTGACAGACTCGGTGTTTACCCCGGCCACGCGGAACAGTCCATCACGATAGGCGGCGTTAAGAAGAAACTCGAAAACGGAGTATATCGTGACTATCAGGAAAGACTCGGGCAGCGTATCGAAGAAAGAATCAACCGCGTGATGAGTATGCCCGGATATACTACTGCACCGGATGAGCGCAAGGCTAAGATGATGAAACGTGCCATTCAAGCCGCGCGAGACGTTGAACTCAAAAAGTTGAAACGCGAATATAAGTACCGCAAAAACATGATGGAGCTTGAAGATTGAAAACCAATAAATCACCGATACTCCCGCTCATCCCATCACCCGAAGACAAGGACGGCATGTCTCGGTACATGCAATCCGTCAACCAGTTTCTTCAAGACCTGTCGCTGAACGCCCGCGCCGACCTCGACACCGTGGACGGCAGCACCACGTCTCTTGACGCTCGCGTAACAACCGCAGAGGGAAGCATTACCTCGCTCGACACACGCATTGATGCACTAGAAGCCAGCCCGTATATGCACGTCCGGGATGAGAAAGCGAATAATACAGCCGGTGGGACATCGGTCGCGACTACATGGACAAAGCGGGTACTGAACACATCTGTCGCGAATACCATTACCGGAGCATCTTTAGCTAGCGACACTATAACACTACCTGATGGAACGTATGATTTTCATGCGTCATTCCCTGCATACGCTGGAAGCTACATTAGGGGTAAGATCAGAAATACATCTGATAATTCTGATATTATAGTGGGACCGTCAGCATATTATTATTCTACTTATGGTTCTTATCTGTATTCATTTAGTGGAAGGTTTGTAATTGCAGCAGAAAAGAATATACAACTACAATATTGGGTTAGTGTTGGTGTTGCAAGTGGGTTAGGGCTTGCGACTAATTCTGGTGGAGTAGAGGTATACGCATCACTTGAAATTTGGAAGATAGCATAAGAACATAGGATAAGACAATGACACGGAACGAGATCACGCTTATTACCGCCGGTATAGACAGAATCGAAAAGCAGATTGCGGACATGCGCGATGAGTTCCGAGAAGAGCTTTGCCGCGTCGAGAAAGCCGCCGTCAGTACCGCAGTCCTGAAAGTTCAGAAGTGGGTACTCATTTCGGTGG
>JBAZEO010000088.1:0-8450 GCA_041653935.1 Dehalococcoidia bacterium
AGTTGAAATGTCGGTCCTCATCAACCTCAATATACCCTCCGATGTACGATACGCACTCCGATACGGCTTTCATGAGGGTGACGTTTTCCACGGCAATGCAAAACGTCGTGGTGGGTTCGATGGTTCCAACGGTGATCGCAGGTGTGCGCTCTTGGAGAGCAAGCAGAGCCGTAACTATTGCGGTAGGCGCCAGAGGAGTTGCGCCGGTATCGTACGAGATATTTTCCTCATCGACAAGCTGCACCATCACGCCGGAATAGTTGCACTCGATCACTTTCCCGGACGATGACCAACGATCAGTTGAATCTTCAAGCGTATACAAACCCTCGAACCGCTCTTTGATGGTGTTCCAGACCTTGATCTCGTAAGCGGTCGTGATGAACGAGGTTTTGGCGTCATCCGATGGAATGGAGAATGAGAGGGCCGAGGCCGCATTCGCTTCTTTCGTCAGCGAGATCCCGAACGCCTTTTCCAGGACCGCCGCCTTTGCCCCGGCCTGCGTGAATGCCCAAATCTGGTATGCCATCCCTACGCTCCCAAATGCTCGCGTATCCAGATCAGGATTGCGGCGATTACCATTCCGACCCCTATGGCGATCATGAACATGCGGGTTTCTGTCATATCAGTTCACCCTTACGAACTTTAACCGCACCGCTTCATCTGCCGTGGTATACCCTTTCGTCACGGCATTGTCGATCTGCGTGTCAGTGAGCCTCCCCTGTTTTCTCATGCTCTCGAAAAAGGGGTACATTGCGCTGGTCATCACTTATACCCCCGTCAATGCAATCAGTGCATCTTCTATTGCTGCGATCCGCTCTTCTTGCGTTGGCGTCGTGCTTATCACGGGTTCCGGGATAGTCACACGGGTACATAGGTGTTGATCCGTATCAACCTCTAGGAAATCCTGATACCGGCTGTTTCCCGGATCGGGAGGGATGCTCATACCGTTCGGGCCTTTGATGGATTGGGTGGTCCCTACTATATCCACGAACACAGTAAAATCTGAAATCTTTGACGACATCAGTATCAGAGCTCACATACAGCTAGGAAATGCAAACTGTACCCATCACCCTTGACAAATCCAGAGCCCGAATCTGCGATGTAGGTTACACAAAATTTACCTATTCCCCCGGGTGTGAGAGTCGTTCCGATATCTCCGAGATGTCCAAAATGATTAACCTTACCCGGAGTGCCATCATTAGACCATATATACACAGTCGGGGCGGCCAATTTTGCTGTTTTGAAGGGCCAACCCAGTAAGTAATTTGTACTCACCGCCATCAGTGTTATACAATCAACACCCGTTGCGCTCCCGGGTGCAATATCCTGGTAACTATCCTCACAGAATCGATTGCAATAATATTGCTCAAGTGGATAACTTCTTATTTCAAATGCCGTTGCAACGCTACCGTGCTCAAACTGTAATTCCGTCTGCTCGAAGTTTTTAGTGGTGACGGCCCCGCATTCGATCTTGATCTCTATCTCGATCCCGTTGCTGCAATCACCCATTGAGATATTTTCATATTTTAGTGCGGTTTTCGTGGCACTCGGGACGCTGATCGCGCCACTGTCGCTGATCGCAGTCACGGCGCTGAAATTATTAGAGGCGTCGGCCTTCCGGATATACACGGTGTAGTTGATGGCGCTGCCAGTATCCTGGTGCACCGATGCGGAGAACGAAGCTGTCTGATTCTTGAACCGCACCGCATCCTTTGCCTCCATTCTGTACCGGTGATAGAGGATCCCGGTGCCGGTCAATGTCACACCCGCGAACTTGAACGCATACCCGGAAGATCCGGCGGTTGCAGTGAGCGTTTGTTCCCACGTACCGGCTGAGACTGCTGTCCCGGTTGCCATCCCCTCGTGCCGGTCCGGGCCGGTGAGATCGTCGCTATCCCATGTATAGGCGTCTTTTACGAGTGTGTACGCGGTCACGCGCTGGTTGACCCGGCAGTCACCGTTGATGATGAGATTGCGGCTTTGTGGGAGCGCAGCGAAATTATCCTTAATCTGATCGTGTATGCTGGTGGTATAGGTGTTCTTGATCACGGTGCCAATAGGCCATTCCCGGGCAGCCCCGTTCGTTCCATCGGCTTTTATCGCCCGTGCTGAGATAGTGACGGTTCCCGCACCTGTCGCAGCATCGGTTGCTGATATGGTGACCTCTTCCGTATATGATTCCGTTGAGTTATCCGGTCCGAGTACCCATCCTTTCGTGAGAAGCACAGAATCCCGGTAAAATACTGATTGGTCATCAACATCAACAGACGATCCGCCGGCTGCAAGCAGCGATGTGGTTTTAGCCGGCAGACTGTTTTTCTGTAATGGGGTAAGTTCTACATATGCCATTTTTACGCGCTCCTTTCTTCTCGGATTACCGCAATCTTCATCGTCCTTGATCCGGCTGAATCAGTGTAAGTGATCGTGTTCGTTCCCGGGAAAATAAACGGGAAATCTCCGGTGAAATGCGCCAGATCGTTTGTACCGTCGTTCTCAACTGTCAGATCGTTGCCGTCGATTACCAACACTTTCCCGGCCGCAAGGGTGCCGGTGTATGTGAAGGTAAGCGTGACGGGAATCTCCGTGGTGCTCGGTGGACCGGGCTTTACTACGCGAATATGGACCGTCCGGCTCCCTTCGGAATCGGTATATTTCAAGAGGTTAACCTCTGGGAACAAAACAGGGAAATCGCCTTCAAAACCCCCGATGGCGTTGACACCGTCGTTTAGGATCGTGAATTTATGACCGTCGATAACAACCGATTCACCCGCTGCCAGTGTGCCCGTAAATGTGATTGTCCGTGTTGCTGTGTTGCCGCCCGATAACCACGCCCACACATCCCCGGACCCATCGATATGAGCATGAAGGACCGCACCTACAACAAGGCTGGCCGATATACTGCCCGTGCCGTCAAGTTGCGCTCGGAGATATGCCGGAACAAAAAGGTTGGCATAAATATCACCTGTACCGTCGATCCGCGCCCTGAGGTAAAAGAGACCGTCTGAACGGTCCATTGAGCTCCTATCTATTGAGCAGCGATCAAGATCCATTTGTCCACCATCAAACTGTCGCCTGAGTGTATCGCACTATCAGGGTACCGGTCGGGAACTTTACCGGAGCGGCACTCATTATTGGGAATGCGGTTTCTAGGGGCCCGGCTGCGATCATATTTCCATCGGTTGCAGCATCGTAGATCGCAACGTGCGTCACCGTTCCCCAATCTGCACCGGCTGTCCCGAAATCAATATCCGCCGCGCTTGTGATTGATGCTGTGGGGGATGTGAACACTGCCGCGTCCCAGCTCGCCCCGGTAGTCTGCACTCTCGCGTAATCGGTAGCTGTTGGATCGGTAAGCTCATTGCCTGCCCCTAATGGATCTCCAATGAACAGCGCCACATATACATTAGTTGGCATTGTCCAGCTGGTTTTTCCCATCGCATGATCCAGTATCTTTTTAGCCGCATATTCGGCAAAACCCTCGTAAGCCATCGTCAAACTCCATACTCAATCGTGATCACAAATCCGGTGATCGGTGCTCCGCCATTGTTGGTGATCTCTATCCGGGCCGGTGTGCTGATCGTGCCGGTACTGGTTACGGTCATCGTCCCTCCGCTAGTGGTGATGGTCGCTTCATCGGTCTGCTCCGCCTCTGCCCCGTACGGCTCATCCGCTACGAGATTGAGGGAGAACTCCGAGCACCCGACCCACGCCCGATCAAACGGGATTTCTCCCGCGTACCGGACCGTATAGGTGATCGCGGGGGCATCGTCGAAGATCAACGACAGCGCCTTTGGTTTTCCGTACACGTCCACGAGCACGCGGGCGAACGCTTTGATCAGCACGTCCAAGGCCGCTGCATCAGCACAGTCCCGGAAATCGCAGGGAAGCGAGAACCGGCGCTGTCCGAGATCCGAATCAAACCAGTATGAACCGGATCGACCCGGGATCTCAGCGGTGCGGTCCCGGGTTTCTGGGAGCATGGGCTGACTCGGCCCGTACCGCAATGTGATGCCGTACGTTGTGGCCGCCACTCCGTTTATGGTGAATCCTCCGTTGTCGGTCATGCTTTCCTCCTCATTTCACTGGTGATATACGTGCCGAGTTCTCGTGCGAGTTTCGGGATATCGGCATCTTCCCGGATAACGAACGTGTTGCCGGTGATGGTTACTCCAGCGCCTGCATTACCGGACAACGGGGTTACGGTTGCGCCGGTTGGCAACGTCAGGATCTCCGGGCCGGCATCCCCCACCATGACATTCCCGGGGCTGGTGATCTCCCCCCCACGGGCTAGGCGGGGGATGGACTGGATATCAAATCCTGATGTAAGCCCTCCCAACGATGACACGGCATTGAACCCATCGATCGGTGAATTGATACCGTCAATCACCGTATTGATAGGCCACTTGATCGCATCGGCAATACCGGATACAATCCTACCAATAGCCTCTGCTGCCCACTCGAATGGCTTAATCATGTTGGTGCCGATCTGATCGAAATTACCTGATACAAGCGCGATGATGCCCGCTCCGAGCGATGCCAGCGGTGACGCGATGATCATTAGGACATCTTGTGCCCACTGTGGGGCAATAGCGCCGAACAGTTCACCAAGTTTTGTCATGAAGTCCAGGAACCCGGTTTTGAGCAGTACCCAGACACCGGCAAGACCGAGCGCGATACCGGCTGCGATGCCGGCGAACAGGGAACCAGAAAGAACCGCTCCCGCCTCTGTGAGAATCGGGGTAAGCCATTTCCACGCGAGACCGAACGACTTAACAAGATCTGGGAGTTGTGCGAGTCCGACAACCAGCGGCCCTCCGATCGCCAGAACTGATGCCAAATCTGAAATGGGTTCTGCTTTCGTGCCTGCCTGCAAAGTGAGTTTTTCCAGCGCAGATGCCAGCCGGTCCGTTGCTGAGATAGCCTTTTCATTCGCGTCTGCATAGTCTTTTGCAGCGCCTGTTGAATCAGTGAGAATCTTCTGTTGTGCTGCCGCGAAATCCGCATCCGAGATGCCAAGCGACGTTACAACATCCGCCTTTCCGGGTGCCGGCTTCGCGGCCTCCTCTCTCAGTTTTTGCAGGGCATCAATCTGCTCTGCGATCTGAGCATTGGTATCCTCAAACCGGTCTGCATAGGATTCCTGTACCCGTGCTACAGCCTCAGAAGTATCCAGCGTGGTTGCCAGCTCTTTGTTATAATCTTCAGCGGCTTTAGTCGCCGATTCTTGCAGGTCTTCCCGGCGCTCTGCGTACTGCTTTTCGACCGCTGCAACCTCCTTTGTGGTGTCTTGGATCTCTGCCAACCGATCGTTATACTCTTCGGTACTTTCAGCGGCATCATCGGCAAGATCCGCTCGGCGCTCTGCATACCGTTCTTCAAGATCAGCGACTTTCTTTGCATTGCCGGACCAATCCAGCGGGTTAAGCCGGGCCTCGTATTCGAGATCTGCCTTTTCCTTCGCGTAATCGGCTTCGAGATCTGCGAGGGCTTTGGCCTCCCGCTTCTGCTCTTTGGCCCTGGATTTATCAAGCGCCGCCACGTCTTCTGTGGTATCCTTCGCTTCGTTGAGAGCGTCCTGATAATCTTTTTCAAGATCGATGAGATCCTTCTTTGCATCAGCGAGTTGTTCACTGTATGCCAGTTCGATCCGGGCAACATCTTTTGATGTATCAGCGGCATCTTCAAGCGCACGGGCATAATCGCGTTCCAATCGGGCCAACGTCTTTTTTGAAGATTCAAGCGTCTTTTCAGCAGATACAACATTCTTCGCGGCGTCTTCTGATTTGGTAAGGGCAGAGTTGTAATCGGATATCGCCGTGCGGAGTTTTCGCACTGCCACTGATGCCGGGATACCTGCGCTGGTCATTGCCAGTACCAGTGCTTCGGTATCTTCAAGGGAAAATCCAAGACCGTTTAACGTGGTTCCAAGAGATCCGAGGACAGATGCCAGCTCTGAATAATCGATCAGGCTGTTGTTGACAAGGTATGCGATGCTGTCCATATGATCGCCAACCTCAGTCAACGGGATATCATAGGCATACATCGCGGGAATCATAGAATCCGCAACTTCCGCCGCTGATGCGTTGACAGCATCACCGAGCGTATCAAACTCTTTTGCAAGGGTCTGGATAGTTGCGGTACCGGTGACACCGGCCCGGCCTAACAGGCTGAACGTCGATACCACGTCATCAAGCCGGAATCCGGCGTCAGAAGTACTCAGCGCGAGATCCCGCATCTCTTCCGTAGTCGATCCAATGGTGAGAGCCGTTACGCCTAATTTGGCGTTCATTTCAGCGGCATACTTCGTCGTGGTGGCAATCGTCAGCGCCGCGCCTTCCATCGCAATCCCGATCGCTAAGCTGTACTGCTTAATGACCTGTTGACCCCGGGAAAATGCCTTTTCGACTTTTGAGAGTTCAATATCGGCCTGCCCAACAGCTTTTACCAGCCCGGTGATATCCCCGGTGATGGCAAACGACAACCCTTTTGCGAATCCTTCAAACACCACGGTTATATCCTCCCATCATGCCGCAAATTGACCGCATTTTGTCGTACAACTGATTCAAAGTGGATCCTTTCTTCTTTTCAGCGGATTTTTGCACGAAGAAATCACCGGCTTTTACAAGTTTTGATCCTTTCTTCCGGTACGGGCTGGAATTGATTATCGTCGCTGCGATTAACCCAAACCGTTCGTTCTCCATTTTTATCCGTTCCTTTTCCCGCTCAATTTTGACTTGAATATACGGGACAAATTCCCACGGTGCGAGATCTCCGAACTCTTCCGGGGTAAGGTTGCCGATGCCATACGCTAGGCTACGGTGATTCTGGATCAGGTCTCCAAGGCTCCCCGCTTCTTCGGTGCGGGGGCCGGATCCGGGTTTTTTACGGTGGTTCCTACGAGGTTTGCCGCACCGAGCATTTCATTGATTTTTTTTGCAAGCGGCTCAATTCCGCCGTGCTCATCGGCGTATTTCTCGCAGAGATCCCCTGCCTCTTCGATGGTGACGCTTTCAGCCTTCGCCGCGTTGATCGCCGCCCACAGGATCGCTCTAGCGCCCGTGAAGTTCTTTGCCCCGATATCCGCAGAGAGCAGTTCTTTCGTGCCGCCCTGCTCCTCCACCATGCAGAGCATGTTATACGAGAAAAGGAGATGATGCCTTTTCCCGCAGATCTCAATTTCCTGTCGTTTCTGTCCGGTCATCAGTCACCAGCTCACGTGGAGTATGCCGAGATGCCCATCGTCACTTCGATGAAGTAGGGTACTGGGATCTTGCCCTTTTCCGACACAACCACGGAGATCATGGTCTTGTCGCCGCTATTCTGCCCGATGGTGATCGCGTCGGATGCTACGCCGGATGTTACAACCGTACCGTTAACCCGGATAGTGCCAACCGTTGCGGTCGGGGTGACGGTGACGGTGTTTGAATTCAAGCTTTCATCGCTGGACTTGTACGCCTCGCAGGTGTAGTAGTACTTATCCGCCGCTGCGGTTGGTGAGAGGGCGAGCGCGTGGGATTCATCATCTGCTACTGCGAGGAACCCGGTGGTGAGTCCGGCTGCCCGTGTGGTCAATACAGTAACATCGCCGTCAACAGTGACCGTGAATGAACGATATACCACTCCGCTGCCATCTGCCGTGGGTTCGACCGCCGATAAGAACCCGGTGAACTGGAACCCATCATAGGTGCCATCAGCGGCAACCCACTCTGGGGGCATGATAACCTGCCATAACCGCTTTGTGCCGGCCTTTGCATCAGTCAGGAGCGCCCTCTGTGCGGGGGTGCCGGTGTAGGTGATCTTGAACGTGAGACCGTCCCAGCTTCCCCATCCGGGCACGCGCCCGAGAGTTTTTGACGGGCTGTACTGCTGTTTGTAGTCAAGTGCTTCCTTACTGAATTTCGGCTCGGTGACCTCTTCGACCTCTCCGAAGACTTGACCATCGGTCAAAATCATCATGCCCATTGAGCTTTTAGGTGAATCATTTCCCATAGTAGTTTCCTCCTATCTGTAATCGTAATTCACGAGGAGATCGCGGTGATGTGCATACAGCGCAACCTCTTCGTTATGGTCCGGCTGGTTCCCGGCGTCCGTGACGCTGGCAATCCATACGTACCGTACCCCCGATTTTAACAGGGTGTTCTTCTTTCGGTGCCATTCTTTCCGGATCGTATTCGAGATCCCGAACGCTACCCGGTCCGACGCGGCAAAACACGAGCATTGGACCCGTGCATCTGCCAGTTGAACAGCGGCCACGTCGGACACGTCTGAAACAACAATGTACGGCTGCACGGGGTTCGTTGGTACATCACCGGTGCGGTAAATTTTGGTGCTGACGATTGCTGTGACCGCTGCCGTTGCTTTGAGTGCAGTAATCATGGCGAGGACCGGATCGGGAGTTACCGGATCAGACACGGCCTAATGCCTCCAAGTACATTTTTTTGTACGTTTCT
>JBAZEO010000089.1:0-8344 GCA_041653935.1 Dehalococcoidia bacterium
CTACACGCTTTGCATCCTGGGGCCGGAACCAGAATGCCCCATAGACCTGCTCGAAGTCCTTCTGAATCATCCTTGGGTCCAGTACGGAGCAGTGATACCAAAGGCACTCCTTGAGGCGGCCTTGGTAATCTGGATGGTCGAGGTATCCATCGGGGGCAGTCTGTTCATCGATGGTCTGGAACGGCAACAGCGTATATCCAACGAGAACTCCGGCTCCTTGCAAAAGGTCCATCAGCCTCCTTCCTCTCCGGAACCAGGACTGTTCGAATATAATATCATCGTCTGTGCCGACACAGAGGTCATACCCGTGGTCAAGGGCATACTCAAGTCCGGCCTGATAGCCGAACAACTGGTTATGACCTTCGACCCTTTGCAGTATGACCTTGCGTTTGCGGACCTTCTGATAGTGCTGAATGGCCGTGTCGAGGAACCAATTGTTCTTCAACAGCTTCGGGTCCGTGCTCATATCTCCGATGAACAGGTCTATGTCCATGTCCTGCATCGCTAGGTTCTGCAACATGGTGTTGATGAACTCAGGGCGGTCCTTTGTAGGGCAGATGACCAAGACCTTCGAGTCAGACCTCTCGTCATCATCCCATCTCCCAAGGGGCGGCGGTATCTGAATGGTCATCTTATCTCCTCCAGTATCTTTCTATTTTTTCTTCGGTCCAGAATCGCCGTTCGATTCAGAATATAGTACTGCCGTTTATCCATCAATATCTTTTCTCGATTTTTCCGATAGTATTCGCTTTTTTGTTCCAACAGTTCACTTCTCTTATTGTGATACCTAACTTTATCGGAGCAAGCTCCAGAGCAATATTCGGTCGTTGAAACTATCGCTAAAAACATTTTTCCACAATTGGCACAAATCTTCTGCATCGGTTTTCTTGCACTATCGTGGATGGAATTGTGTTCGCTCCTAGTTATACATTGTAGATTTTCTGGGCTGTTATTCAACGAATCAAAATCTACATGATGAATTACACAACCCTCTGGTATGGGTCCAAACAGTTTCTCCCAGATAGCACGATGGAGATAGACCTTAGATGCTCCGCATCTGATATAATATCCATCTTGAATCCGGTACTCAAACCCATCAAAGATTACATTCTTGGATGCCATACTATTTCCTCTTATATCTTTCATGCAAAACTTGTATCTTTCTTACAAATTTTGCATTATCTTCTTCAAACATCCGCATCCTAGATTCCTCACTGATGCTCCTTAGTCCCCCGGTCTGGGCATTGAAGTGATACCCGACTGCTTTGGTCAGGAACTTCAACTTCCATCCTTGGAGCCAGAGGGTGTAAATCGGGATTGTTTCTTCCCTAAATCCTTGAGGTGATAGGTCGCTAGGGAACCCTCCGGCCTTTGCCACAAGCTCCGGGCGGTACATATAGGACGAATAGAGGTGCTGGACCTCTCGCTCCTCTACATCATTGTACAGCACTACCTGATGGTTCAGGACGCACGGGTTGATGGTCCCTCCGAACTCCGGCCTGTTCCTCCAGTCTGGTGGTGCGTACTGCATATTGGCCGGGTGCTCGGGGTTCAGGAACACTCCTCCGACTGCCGCATACTCGACCTTCTCGTCCTTCACGAACGCATCGGCCAGTTTGCTGATGAAGTCCGGCTCCAACGTGATGTCGTCATCTACCCGTAGGACCAACTTGTACCCACGGCTCAACGAGTACGACAGGATGTTGTTGTGGGCCACGGCCTGGTTCTGTCCTACCCCTCTGCAAGCATACCAACCCCGTCCCTTGGACATGAGCTTGTTCGCTTCCTCCATCACGCCCTGGTCCCCCGGTAGGTTCGCTACCTTGGAATCGTCCACGACGAGGACATCGAAGAACGGATAGTCCTGCTTGTTCAGGCTGTCTAGGAGCTTCGCAAGGTATCCGAGGCGGTCCTTGGTAGGGATGCCCACGAGAATGCGTTCTCCGGGCATTATGCGGGTGCTCTCAACCTTCTTGGGCCGGACCACGATGTTCATCGCATCCCGGAACGTAACCTCAAGTCCGACCTGATTGAACCGCTCCACCCACCACTCATATGGGTGAAGGCAGATGTGCGTTGCGTCCTCCTGCTTAAGTTGGACCTCATGTCCTGGGAACATGGGGATGGCGATTTGCAGGAATGCGTTCTTGCAGGTCCGGGCAATCTCGGCAAGCACCTGATTGACCAACGGCTCTGGTATGTGTTCAAGCAACGAGAATGCGATGCCCCAGTCGTATGCTCCATCGGGAACGGTCATCTTGGTTGCGTCCCCCTCGAAGATGCGTCCTTCGCATCCTTCCATCGGATGGGCGACGGGCCACTTGGACCTCTCGATGCCAACGACATCAACACCGTGGGCCAACAGGTGCTTCATCACATACCCACGACCGCAACCGATGTCCAGTACCTTCCCTTTGAGGCCATCACAGTACTTGAGGAGCATCTGTGCGACACCCTCATGCCAATCCGGGGTGTACTTGTGGACCTCTGTGTAGTACCGCTCACCATATTCGTCCTCGATGACGGTGTTGCCCCTCCGCTTGTGGTATATATCCATCAGAACAGCGTCTAGGGCCTCTACGGCCTTCTTGGGCGAATACTCCTTATGGACCAACTCTGCGGCCCTGCGTCCCTTGTTCTTCGCCGTAAAGCGGTCGGAAGCGGCCTTCCTGAGCGTTTCGACGTACTCGTTGATGTCGAAGTATGCCCACTGCCCACAATCCTCTGGGACGGTCGTGTATGCCTGTCCCATTTGGATGTTCTTAAGCACATACCCGGTGTCGTCGTTCAGGAACAATCTCCTAGTATCCCAGTTCGAGCCGATGACGGGCAGTCCCGTGAACATCGCTTCCAGGTCCGGCATACCGATACCTTCCCCGTGGCTCAGGTCCACATAGCAATCTGCCCGAGCGTACAGGTCCAGCATCTCCTTGTCGGTGAAGGGCTTCTCATTCGTGTAGATGAGTTCGATGTCCTTCCTGGTCCTGAACGCTGGATTGATGTAGTCCAAGACACCGAAGTGGTTGGTCTTTAAGATGAACTTGGTCCTTCCATCGTCTGGGAACGCCATGCAATACCCTTCGAGGGCCTGGTCGGAGTTCTTTCTCTCCTGGACGACTCCGACATGGAGGAAGGTGAACGGCTGTCCGCCCCGCTCCCGCTCCACATACGGGAACTTCTTCGGGTCCACGCAAGGAGGAATCACTCGTATGGGTGAAACAATCCCGCTCTCCTCCTGAATCTTCTTGTTGAAGTCCGAACTGGTCAGGATGAAGTCCATCTTGTTGCACTTCGCCTGATAGAACGGCCTCAACTTAGTGGACTCGCACAGGGACCATCCGAGCTTGACATCGGCCTTCACAGTATCGAATGTTTCCATTAGCCAGCACACGATGTTCGGGTACTTGCTCAGGTCAAGGCCAGAGGTCTTGGTCCGCTCGATGTCCGCCTTAATTTCATCATTAAGGATTGGCGACTGGCCTCCGTTATAATCTCCGACCATGACTGGGTATCCAATCCGCTTAAGCTCCGGAACCATCGCCTCGGAGATGGACGAGAACCCGACCCCAACTCCAAAGAAGCTGTTCCATACAATGGGGTTGGTCCCTCTCATCATCTTGAGGAACAGTTCGCTCCAGTAAGTGGAAACCCTTTTAGCATCGCACCACTTGGAATGGAACTCTCTGGCCTTCTGCCCCATCTCCTTGAGCATCCTGCTGTCGTTGAACTTCCAATCCTGGTACGCCTTCTCAAGCTGGACCACTGCATCATCTACATCTGGAAGGTCGAAGTAGCAAGCGAACATCTCTATGAACTTGTGCTCCTTAATTTTGACCGGAAATCCGAACTCCCAGTTCTTGGTCAGTTCTGGGGAGGTGGTGTTGTCCGATAGGATGACCGGGACACCTGCCAGCATTGACTCCACATATGGCAGACCAAATCCTTCTCCGCCGCTGATGTGGATGAACACATCGCCTATGTTGTAGAGTTCATTCATCTCGGTGGTGTCCATCGGGTTCGAGGCGAATAGGACACGACTGAGCGGTACACCCATATGGGTGAAGATGCCCCGGAGGTCTTTTTCCTCGATTGGCGACTGGGACATTGACTCGTCGTCAGGGTTGCACTTACAGACATAGATTGAATCTGGGTGCTGGGCCATGAACTTGGCGACAGCCCTGGCCGATTCGTACACCATCTTCCTGGGCTGATGCCTCGCTACGGTGGTGATGACGAAACTATCCCCGGCCCCATGCCGCTTTTTGATTGCGGCCTTATCGACCGGACGATATGCTTCATTATCAACGGCCAGGTAGCAAGCGTCCAAGTAGCGGACATTGGGTAGGTGTATCGCCTTCTCGTTCCATGCGAACGCCGAAAAGAATACCATATACTGGACCTTGTTCTCCAATTCGGTCCCCTTGTCCACCATGAACAGGTTATCGATTGGAAGCCAGTGTACCCACCTATCGTTGAACTCCTGGTCGAAGTCGGTCAGGCCAGCGACACGATAGAAATCGTTGATGGTCCAGACCACATCGGGCTTAAGCCGCTGATACCAGTCCCAGATGGATTCCTTAGTGCCATAAATCCCGGTCATGTTCTGCATCCAGATGTCCGGGTTAGGGATTATCTTGATTCCCTTGTGGTGGATGAACCCATCCGCTTGGACGGCATCCGCCTTGTAGTAGTGATTGCAACCGAACTGATAGACATCCCACCCCATCTCTGCCAGACGGGGGAGGATGACATCAGCCTGGTTTCCATAGCCAGTCGGTGCTAATGCAGAATCACCGATGGCCAGAATCCGGCCCTTGTACAATCTATCGCCTCAGTGCTTCGGGTTGTACACGCCTTCTGGCTCGTTGCGTACCATCTCGGTCGGCCTGGCCTCTTGCCTTCTTGCCTGGTCCTGCTTCTGCTTGGACTGGAATCCGCAATCGACAAAGATTGGCGTGATTGAGTCGCAAGATTCGCACTCAAGGCAGTTCTGCAAGGCCGCACCCTTACCGAGCGAAGGCTTGGGGCAATCTACTACTGGCAAGGCAATGTTCATAACCTTACCATCACGGCTCATGGCGGCTCCCGTTATCTGGGCTTGATATACCATCAATTTCAGTCCCATTAAAACACCTGGGACTGCATCTAATTCCATGCTTAAGTACTTAACCACTCATATGGGTGAATCACACCACCGGGTTCGGCACAGCTTTTTCATCAGTCGGAGGTGTCGCATCCTTGACCCTATCGGCGACTGCAAGCAGTTCCGCTCTCTGTTGGTCGAGGGAAGCAATCTGTTCGGCCATCTCGGTCTTGACAGCGAACGCTGACTTGAATGCCATGAGTTTGACGGTCATCTGGCTTAGGTTATCGAACTCAATTACGAACGAATCGCCATCGGGTCCGACCTTCACACTGTTAATCGGTCTTGATATTTTGTTCTGGAATTTCTCAACATCCATCAGCACACACGCTCCTTGGTATGATTCCCTGGCAAACCTTCCTTGGGCTTGCAATCTGGGTGAAAACGGGCTTCTTAAGCACCTTTAACAAATCGGTAGGGGGTTTGAACATCATCGGCCCACTGGAGTATCCGTTCGATGAGGGGGATGACATCGAATCTTGTGCAGTAACCTCCAAATATACGTTAGTGATAATAAAATATTCGTTTTTGGTTGGAGCACTGTTGTTCACATCTTCTAAACTGACTAACGCATAATATGTGGTTCCCGCCCTAGAAATCCAGGAGGTATCCAAATCACCAGAATAGTAGATGGTTGTCGGACTAGAGCATCTTTTCATCAGACCCATATTATTGGTTTCGGATGTGGCCGCCAATGCACCATCGTACATCGCTTCTCTATTACTGCCGAATGTCAATCCGGCCCAATTATACTTCTTAACTATGCCCGTGAAATCAATAACAACATTATCTTCAATCCCTTTCCAACCCAATCGAACTTTTTCAATGGTTCCCGCAATTCCAGATGTGTCAAAACTTATGTATGCTCTACTGACATAATATCCAAGGGGTCGGGCTTGACCAAAATCTACTGTGGTCGTAGAAGATTTTGTTGAAGTATTTCGGGCAGTCGTATAAGTAATCGACTCCCCTGCGGCATACCCATATATTGTTCCAGCAATCGTTGTAATCCCCATCAAATCACCTCAATCACTGTACGCACTGATGCCATACCTCAGTTTCACCGCAAGCAACTTGGCATTGGCCGCTAAGTTATCACCGACACCACGATAGACTCGAAGTATGGCATATTCTCCGCCGACTGGAGTTCCTGCAAGGGTCATGGCCGCTGTTTCAGCAGATATGTGTACTGCTCCAGATGTCTGATAGGCATCTACTCCGGACACGGCGGTCCCGAACGCACCGCTGATGGCCTCGTTATCGCCATATGCTCTGCCTTGGACGAACCACCAGACGGTCTGAGCGGCAGTACCGGACACGGCAGTCCAGTAAAACTTTGCGTATATTGTGCCGCCGTCATAGTTATCTGGCATGACTAATTGCCATTGTGCATACGAATCGGTAGCGGAATTGAAATCAAGCGAACCATACTCCACGAAGTTCGCCGCCGCTACATTCGCCGAATATGCCAAGCACCCGCTCGTAGCGGTCGGGCGACCTCCTCCAGCGGTCAGTACGATGGTCCTGAATGGGTTTGCACCATTCACCTTGATGTTCTTGCCAGTCGCCAACCATAGGTCATTGCCTAGAACTCCAGACCCGGCACTGACCGCCGTTAAGTAAGCAGACACGCCCAGTACGTTCCTTGCGGAATCAATGATTGTGTTGCCTCCGACCTGATAACCGAGGTTGGTTCCCATCAATCCGCCCGAAGTCATTGAGGCGACAACGGCATTCCCTCCTCCTGGAAGTCTGATGTTCCATTGGAATGGTGCGTAGTTGTATCGCCCATCAATCCTGAATGTGGCCCCAACCAATGTCGAATCGACCGTACCAACAGATGAATAGTTTGTTCCGAAGTTGATTAACTGGCAATTGTTTCCCGAGCCATCTGCGGCCACATACTGGCCCAGGCCCGAGTCGAATGTTGAAATTCCAGGATTTAGGAACAAGAACTGGTCATAGGACTGTACATTGCCCGATGCGGTCATTATCCCTCTAAGGTTGAGGTTTCCCGCACTTCCCGCAAGGTCCATGACCGCAACATTGTCGGAGTTCTCCCAGAGCCAGCCAACATTGTTATAACCTCCTTGCACCCGGTTCCTGACCGAGTTGGCGGTCATGCCCCCGAACACGCCAGAATTTGCCGTAGCTCCATCTATGGCATATCCCGACCCGGCTGGAGCCATGTAGGTCGCCCATTTCAAATCAACGGAGTTATAATAAAGCAACCCTTTGTTGCCTGAGCCAGTTACGTTACCATGAACCGAGCCGTTGTAAAGGTTCAATCTTCTGGTCGCCACATCTAGGTTAATCAGCGTTTCGTTCGTCCCATTGAACTCGGAGTACCAGTTATATGCGGAGATGGGGGATTCATACCCAAAATTCACAAGTGCCGCCGCTCCGGAACTTATTCCGGGCCAGCTAGGTAGAAAGTCCCAAGTCTGGGCAGGTAATGTCCCTGCATACTTGAACAGTGGCGACATATAGCCGGAATTGTCCATTGCATAATACCATCCAGAACCATCAATTATGGTATCGCCCCGGACCTTAACATCTATGAAATCGCCCATGTTCACACCTCGTAGTATTCAGTGATGTACTTGCTCTTGATTTCCTGTCCGCTCTCAAATCCCATAGACTTGGTGAGAGTTGAATCTTCCGTTGCATATTTGGTCCTCAATTGACCAATGCAACTGAGGGAGTTCTTCGTGGCCCCACTATCCTCGATAATTTCGCTGACCAGGATGCCCGACGATAGGATTGACATAGCCTTCCTCGCCCATATGAGTGAATATGAATTTGTGATGGGAAGGACGATTACAACCGGGTCCACATCGCTCGGTCCCCTCATCCCTTGTGGGTACGACCCAGACGGACTGCAATCGATTTTGAGTCCAAGGTCAATGATGGTAGCGAACCTATCGGCAGTATGGTACACATTCAAGGCGAGGTCGGAATCTCTGGTCAGGATTAAAAATTCCCCATCTCCTCTTTGTTGAAGTATGCCAGCACCCCAATCATACGCATCGGCGGTCGTTGTGAATGTGTACTCGGTCGAGTTGCCAAGGTCATTGTACATGGCCTTCCAGACGGTCTTGACTCCTGCCTTGCTGTACAGGATATATATGTTACCAAGAGAATCATAATCAATGTCTGCCCAGGCATTGTAGCCAGAGGTCGCTATTGTAGTTGATTTTG
>JBAZEO010000090.1:0-8077 GCA_041653935.1 Dehalococcoidia bacterium
GCTATGATTATTATTGGAATGAGTCGAGTGCATCGGTCACCCAGGATCTGACCGCCACTCCGCTCGCTGCAACCGATATTCTTTCCATCACCTATACGGGCTATTTCAAATTGATAGCAAAGGCCACGCAACAATCGGAGGTCACGAGGCAAAGGTTGGCCCAAGGCTTCGGCACTGGCAAGATAGAGAAGACCATCAAGGACATATCCCTAAAATCGCAGGCAACCGCACTAGAAGCGGCTCAAGCCAAATTGGCCGCCTATGCTAGCGTTGGCCGCAAACTTGAATATGATACGTTGGTCAGCGGTCTGGCGGTCGGCACCATGCAGACTATCACCTTGGCCGCGCTTGGTCTGTCCGCCTCATCGATGCTCATCTATTCGATGCGGGTGTCCTGGCCAGATGGCATCACGACATATTCTATTCAGACCTGCGAGGGGCCGGTTGAGCAGAGTTGGCAGAACATCTTCTGCGGCATAGTTGCCGAAATGAAGAAACAGGCGGGTGAGCAGGCGGGCGAGGCGGATGTGGTGCAGGGGCTGGATGAGTTCACGAAGGTCTGGTATGAAACGGATCATCCCAACCCATTTATACAGGTTTATCCCGATGGGGTAACCACGCCTGCGTCGGTGGACTTCCCATGCCTCGCGCATGAGGACCGGCTCACGCATGTGGTTCTCTATGATGCCTATGATCAAGAGTTCTTCCGGCAGCAGGTGACATTGCAAGAGGATGCGTCGGATGCTAGGTCGATTCTGACGACATGCCTGATATTGGCCGCAGACGGGAATGGGCAGATCACCGCAGTTGCCCTTTTTGGGGGAGTTGAAGCGACGAGTACCGCAGGAACCGGAATCGAAATGAGTAAGCACTCTTGGAGCAAAATGAAGAATTCGCTTGAAAGTGCTCAATTAAACATGACAGACTCGATGGACCCAGGATGGACATGAGCTACACTATCACGGCCTGGCGGGAAACGGGCATGACCACACAGGACAAAGTGGACGGCCTGAATAATCTTGAGACCATGCACAGCGAGGCCGTTTCGTACATCGATGCAATTACACACTCGGAACGCTACTATACAGAGGAATGCGATTCCAAATATTTTACATCCCTCACAGACGGGCATACGTCGGGCTTAATATGCCAGACACTGGATGGAATGACAGCCGATGAAATTATTGAGCTTGGGTGCCCGAGCGGATGCATTGTCTTGTGGCATGGATCGATTCTAACTATACCAGCAGGATACTATCTATGCAACGGCGCGAATGGTACCCCCGATCTCAGGGGCAAATGCGTTGTGGGCACCGGTCCTACATATGCGCAGGGGTCTTCGAGTGGCTCAAACACACTTACGACAACGGCGTCCGTGACCATCGGAAATCACGCATTGACGGCCGCTGAAATTCCGTTGCACACACACACCGGAATTGAAGATTATTATCCGCATCTTGTGGATTCTGGCCCGACCGGATCAGGTGGGTATAATATGTGCAGCGTGGCTGTCACACATGATGAATATACCGGATACGCGGGGTCTGGCACGGCACACGGGCACACTGCCACATTCGCGGGAACAACAGACCAACAGAAAATGCCGCCTTATTATGCATTGGCTTTCGTGATGCGGGGATAATATGACCTACACAAAGAACCATGATCCGTGGACGGTTGCAAGTCCTCTGACCGGCGCGGCGTTCGCCCATCTGGACTCTGTTCAATGGCTTGCCATAAAATATGATGCAGACAACCATAACCACGACACCAGATACTACACAAAGACACTCGCAGATGATACATTTTTTTCGACAAGTTACTACAGTGATTTCGATGCCGACAAACTGGATGGTTCAGATGTCGATGCCTTCATAGGTTCGGCCATTCCCATCGGTGGTATTGTGATTTGGAAAGAAGGCTCCGGCACCATTCCAGCAAACTATGGCGTCTGTGATGGGACCGCGTATGGTGGGAAGACCTCGCCGGATCTCCGGGACAGATTTGTTATTTGCGCTGGTTCCGCTTATTCTGTTAGCCAGACGGGCGGGGCGGCCACATTTACACCAACGGGATCGGTGGCGGTAGGTTCGCATTATTTAACTACAGCGGAAATCCCGTCACACCACCATTCATATATAGATTATTATAATCCATATGGCAACGGGCCTGACCACACGGCGGCTGGAATGGGAAATGGCTATACAGGGGGCACCTACACCGCGCGTAATGCCGAATATCAGAACGAAGGCGGCGGCGGATCGCATAATCACACAAGCGGGTCAAGCATCACATTCAGCGC
Source organism: Dehalococcoidia bacterium (assembly GCA_041653935.1). Classification (GTDB taxonomy): domain Bacteria; phylum Chloroflexota; class Dehalococcoidia; order E44-bin15; family E44-bin15; genus JAYEHL01. Next base: position 2,303 of record JBAZEO010000090.1, read on the forward strand.
CGCCAGTACATTGCCGGTTTATTACAGCATGATATATATAATGAAGTACACATGAGGCGATCCAATGACCTACACAAAGAACCATGATCCGTGGACTTCGAGCGACCCCATAACGACCACTGATATGGATAATTTCGAAACCATCTATACAGAAGCCTCCGTACACATATCGTCACATGATCATGATGCTCTCTACTTCACAAAAAGCGAAATGGAAAGTCAATTTTGGTACGCAGCCACCGATGGTCCTGGCAGCGGCGCAGACGCCGATCTCATCTATCGCAGCACTGGAAACTTGCACGCCGATGCATTTGGGACCGTAGTAGGAAGCACGACCGGCCTGATAATTTTATGGTATGGCTCGTCCGCGAGCATCCCCGCCGGGTGGCATCTCTGCGATGGGACTTCTGGCACCGTAAATTTGCTAGATAAAATAGTTATCGGCGCGGGTGGCGCGTATGCGGTCGGCGCGACTGGCGGAAGCACGACCTTCACTGCGACGGGCACTATCTCGATAGCCAACCACGCTGTCACCGAAGCAGAAATGGGCACGCATAGGCATCCTTACACCGATTATTATGGGGCCACGGACCCGAGGGGATATGCAAGCTGGAGTTACCTGGTAGGTCCAGCCGTTTCCAGGTCGGGTTCGTTATTTACCGGATACACGGGTGGGGGGCAGGGACATAGTCATAGTTCAGACGAAGGCACAGCGTTAACCGGAAACGCGGTGGCATGTTTACCTCCATTCTATAGTCTATGTTATATACAAAAAATTTAATGCGTCCCGAGTGCAGACTTTCGCAACTCGATCTCATTTTTGATGCAATCGACCCGATAGCCTGCTTTGCGATAGGCAAGATTCGCCTTCCAGAGCTTGCCCTCGGCATCGACCCATTTGGCGAATGCTTCTGCAGTGCCTTTGCGAATTTCGGCGTTTGCGCCCACTGGATCGGATTTCATGAATTCTTTGTACTTATACTCCAGTTCCGCCTTGATTGAGTCGTGTGCTATCTTCGCATCACGGTGCTTGATTTCGGCAGTCGTTCGGGCTTCATCGCGTGCAGCGAGTTCTTTGTGAGCTTTGCGGTTTTCCTCTATGAGATCAAAGTCTTTCAAAGCCATCCCTCGGAACCTAATGTCAAATTTGCCCTTTGCATCTGATTCTCCGTCAGCTCATAACTCGATTTGGCCGTCAGCGTCTTTGTCTCAATAGAAATCTTCTCATTATGCTCAGACAGATCCATCCAAGACTCGTTCTCTTGCGGCTCCACCACGGGCCCGCCAAAGATGGGCGGCAGCACATAGGCAGGCGCGGGTTCGGGGCCTACATACTGGCAACCTGTACCACGATAGAAGCTATCGGTGGTCTTGAGGCTTGGATCAGGCGGCAGGAAGGGCACGCCATTTGAGCCGTCGCGGGGGTCTGCGAGCGCAGGGGCAAGCAGCATAATCAATATCAATAGGATTGTTTTCATCTTTCAACACTCTCCGATTCGAAATAATCATCAATTGCTTTCTTCATGCTTTCCTTGTCAGAGCATATGCGGTCCATTGATATGCTCTTTGGACGGATATTCACCGATCCATCGTCTGCGTGGGTGGACACTTCTTGTAAGGCCCCCTCGATGAAAATTCTATAGCCCGCGAGAATATATCTGCTCATCTGAATATCTCCGGCAATTCTGGCATGACGACCTTGGGCAGCATTCCCCATCTCGGACCATCGTAATTGGTCTGATTCATCCAGGCGCTCAGCTCGCCCACTCTATGATTGTACTCCTGCTCAGCACTGGCATTGGATTGACCGTCGATGGCAAGATAGCCGAAACGATAGCCCGCCATCAGGCCTTCCATGTATGCGGCATCTGTCTCTTGGCTGGCGATGCATGGCATGATGAGACATGCCAGAATTATGATTGCTAATATCGATTTCATTTCTTTTCAACTCCTAACAATTTTACCAGGTCAACCGGTTCCCGCATGAACCGGACGAACGATTCCACAGCCTCGCGGCACGCTTCGGCCAATTGGGCCAATGCATCCGAGAACATTCCAACGGTTTCACACACGCGTTCTAATGCTTGCTCGATTATGATCGCGCGCTCAATATCTTCCTCGGTGCCGATGTGAGCGATTTCCAGAGAGCAGTTCTGCAGGTGGATGATCATAGAATCGGCCTTCCTGTCACAAAATAATGCTTCTCGCCATCCCACATTGCTTCAAGATCATTTCCCGGATGCACCAAGAAAGGACACATCGGAGCTTCGCTTGGTGGGCACATTCCCGATGCATGACAATGATATATTCCCGGTTGACCTACGAAACATGGCGGTAAGCTAACTCCATGCACGATATCATTGATTTCCAGAGTACAATTGCGAAGTTCAACCATCATGATTTCTTCCTCAATTCTATCTCTTTCAGGATGGCTACCTGAACCAATCCAGACAAATTAATTTCCGAATGCTCCATTATCCAGTCCCTCAGATCTTCCCGGACCGTGATGTGCATCGGGATATATTTTGGTGCTAATGCCATAATTAGCCATTAATGACTATTCATATTTATAACTTTCGGTGATCCTATGGTCCTATCCACAACCTATAACGAATATCAGAAGCCCGAAAATGCAGAAGCGGGCTTTGCCAGCACCATGAATGCGAATATGGATCTAATCGACGCCACCACTGCCAAACTGGAACGATCCGCCGTCAGAGCGCCAGGAGTGGGCGACGACATAGACGATGGCTATTCGGCGGGCTCTATCTGGATTTATGCAGGCGGCCCTAACATCTATGTATGCGAATCGGCTGCGCAAGACGCGGCTGTCTGGCGGCAGGTTTGGCCGGTAACCGCGGTTGGAGCAGACATAGATTTCGGAGCATATGAGGTCCGAGCGCAGACATTTGAATCGGATGTGGTGACCGGAACTGCTCCGCTAACCATTGCGAGCACCACCAAAGTCGCGAACCTTAATGCAGATAAGCTCGACGATCTGGAAGGTTCGGCCTACGTGGTCAAATCGCTGATCGCGGCACGCGGCGATATCGTGACTGGATCAGCGGCAAGTACGCCATCAGTGCTGACAAAAGGCACTCGCGGGGGCATTCTTTGCGCAGGCGCGGACGATCCGACCTATCTCGCGAAAGGAGATCAAGGAGCTATTTTATACGCGGGCGCGGACGATCCCGCATATCTGGCAGTGGGCACGAAAGGACAGGCCCTCAGCACACAAGGAGCGGCAGCCAATCCGATATATTTGGATCGCACGCCTGGCCTCTATCACAACGCGGTCATCAATCCGCAGTTTCAGATAGCACAGCGGGGCGCAGGACCGTTTACAAGCGCGACAACTCCAGCAAATTATGATGACACATACCTGCTCGATCAATGGGTTCTGCTGTCAGATGGCAATGATATCGTGGATGTCAGCCAGGAGGCAACGATAGTCCCGCCAGGCGCGGCTACGAGTCTGAAGCTGGAAGTAGAAACCGCAAACAAGAAGTTCATGCAAGTGCAGTTCCTGGAGAATAAGGACGCATTAAAATTCAAAGGTAAAAATGTTTCTATCCAGTTCAAAGCCTACACGGTTACGGGCAAAGTAATCGAAAATGTCCGGGCCGCCGTCCTATCCTGGTCGGGCACCGCGGATACTATCACCTCTGATATTGTCAATGCCTGGGGCGCAGAAGGAGAAAACATTACTCCAGCGGCCACTTGGACGCTAGAGAATACGCCCGCGAACCTTGCCAATGTGGCTGATGCATGGACGCTCCACAAGATTGAGAATATTGCAGTGGACACGGCGGGAATGACAAATTTAGCGTTCGCCATCTGGTGCGATGATACGGATGCGGCAGTCGATGACCTGCTATATCTGACAGATGTACAACTCAACGAGGGCCCAGTATGCCTGCCATTCATGCCAAGATCATATTTAGATGAGAAAACCGCCTGCATGCGGCGGTACGAGAAATCATATCAATATTCAGTCGCGCCTGGTACAAGTGCGGATCTCGGCCAATGCATGTTCGGGGTAGCGACTAGTGTTGATTATGCGTGGGGTCGAATTTCTCCGCTGGTTCCCAAACCCGAACTGCCAGTGCCGACATACATAATTTACCACAACGATGGGACTGTCAATGCATGCGCGATAACCGCAGCGAGAACAAAGGCAGCAATCGCTGAATATGGGTTCCCGTCGTCTAATGGGCTAGGCTACATCCAGACTAGCGCGGGGTTCACCGCGGGCGATATCGTAATCGTTCACTATGTAATAAACGCGGAGCTATAGATGCCCGATACCCTGATCCAGATCGGAACCGCCAAGCTCTATTCCGAGGTCGCGCTCTTCTATAGGTAGCTATGCCATCTCCGGCATCTCAACTCTCAATTGCTTCTCGGCCAATTCAGTCGCTTCTCGCACACTGGTATGTTTACCTTCGCGCCAGATCTTCCAGAAGCGTTCTTTGATGAGGGCCGCTTGGAGCTTCTCGATCTTCAGCAAATCCGCGCGCATCATTTGATTGCAACGATCCGTATATTCTTTCAGATCTGCATTATCTCTTCGGAGATTGGCGATCTCCCGCGCTTGTTCATCAATGCATGTCATCTTGGCCCGGATGACAAGCTCGGATTGGGTGAGATCGGCTTGCAGCGAATCGATATGTACAAGCAACTTTTCGGCATTTTTCAGGAATGTGCATGGCTCGCAGAATGCATTATGGCGCAAAGGATCGCGCAATTGCGAGATGCTTGCCAGCATGATTTCCAGTTCTTCAGGGCTCATGGTTGGCTCTCCAGACAAGCGATATAGGCCGCCAAAATCGCGACCGCCAATGATTCTCCGAATCCATGATACTCTTTCCATGCTGGATCATCGGGCTTCTGGATTTTCGCCGACGGGAGAGCGGTGTATGTGGATAGCTTCAGCCACCAGTTCTTCGCGGCGACGGCCCGCTGAATGCAGAATTGCAACCAAGCCTCAGCGACCTCTGGCAGCAGGTCACCAAAAGGCATATAAGCCTCATGATACTGGCAGGCACGGACCTCGCCGCGATCAAAGACCATGTATTGACCGCACGGTTGCAACGGGACGCCTCTGGCTATTTTTTCGTATGTTGGTTCATCCAATTGCTTAAGTTTTTCTAATATATCGACTATTTCTAACATGAAATCTTCTCCAAATCTTTGATCCTATCTTGAAATTGTTTCGACATCATGCGTTTACCTACCCGATTCATGCCGCTGATTTGCATTTCAATATCTCCTGGCAGAAGCCCGAAATCCAGGAGCGCGGCCAACCATCGCGTAGCTCCGATCAGATCAATCCCAAGTGGCACAAACTCGCGGGCCAATCCAAACAGCAACCGGACAAGATCTTCATCTCTTGCACTGGTCTGGTTGAAAAATATGCCTATTATGCGAAGGACTTCAATTTCATCGACTTGAAATTGGCGGGCTATGTATTCGGTATAGAGATTTGCTTTCATGCTCTCTCCTTGATATGTGGATCATTCCTGCTCGGAACTTCCGAATGCAGCAGCTTGATTATCGCTTCTGCTTTCTTTTGCCCTATCTTGCGGCCATCTTGTCTGAAGCTGGCCAGGTCTTCTAGGCTTGCGGTGCAGAGGTTTGCAATGCTCCCATAGTCGGCCATGAGCGCAAAGGCGGTCTTTTCACCCACCGACCTGGCCATGCATAGCGCAGTGGCCGCCCGCTCATTGTCAGCGGGCCGGGGGATATAGCCCATGAGGGAGGCTCCGGTCAAGG
>JBAZEO010000091.1:0-8045 GCA_041653935.1 Dehalococcoidia bacterium
CTGAGTGTGGAGGGGCGAGGATGAAACAACTAACAGGCCCGACGACGGGCGAAGTGCTCGACGTGCAGCGCGGTTTTGAGCAGGTCCGCGACTGGCTGCTCCAGAACGTGTTCAGTATCTCGGTGAACAATGCGATTGTGACGATTAGCCGGGAACTCGACGTGCAGGAACAAGAGGCGCGGAAGCGTGCGAAAGGACAGGGGTGATCGTTGTGGCTTGGGATGAACCGCAGCGAATACGGAAGCCAAAGAAGACAACACGGCGTTATCAGATTTTGCAATTCATCATTGATTACGCTGATAGCCACGATGGGCCTACGCCGTCTGTCTTGGAGATACAGCGCTGTTTTAATCGCCCTGAAGACGGCAAACGTTTGCACTACTCGACTATCCGCGAATACATCAAGGACTTAATCGTAGACGGTAGAATACGGTATGAGGATGGTAAGCTTATCGTGATCGGGTCAGACTGGCTACCTCCAGATGATTACATTTCGGATGTGTAGAGCATTTACCCGTTAATGTTTACAGTCTTACGCAGCCTCAAATACCATGCTACACTGTAAGGTAATGAACAGTGAACGGGGCCGCGATCCCACCGAAAGCATTAACTTTTCTCCCTCCCTGTGCTGATGTGTAACGTAGACTCGTAAACAAAACGCGGCCCCACACGACAAGTGGGGTTTTTCTTGAGTAAATTCCCGACAATCACGGCTATTCCGATGCTCCTGGCAACAGGAGCGTTTTGGGTTTATGGGCGGGTGGTTGAATTGCTGTCGGTGCCGATAGGACCCCGCCGATGAGTGAGCCTAAGATTACGCGCCGGAAGATCACCGATTACCGCCCTGACCCGGCAAACCCCAATGCTGGTTCGGAGCGCGGCTATCGTATGGTAGATGACAGTTTCCGGCAGAATGGCGCGGGGCGTTCGTTGGTGGTTACGGCTGATGATACGATTGTCGCCGGGAACACGTCTCAGGAAGTCGCTGTGGACGCCGGGCTAGAGAACGTGATTGAGGTAGAGACAGACGGCAAGACGGTTGTTGTAGTCAAACGTACCGATTGGCCGAGCATCGATGATCCACGCGCCCGCCGCTATAGTCTGTCCGACAATCGCACGAGTAATTTCATGGAATGGGACGCCGCCATACTTGCCCAGTTGCAGGCCGAGAATGCCGCGCTGTTGGAAGGGCTATGGCGAGATGATGAACTGGCGGAGTTGCTGGCAGGATTAGAAACTGAAGTGGATCATGGCGTTGAGAAGGGCGCAAAACCAAACCCGCGCAAGTTGCCGTTAGACGTAATTTTTACTTTCCATAACTGGTATGACGGTTATGTGGGGATGGCCCTCGCCTCAGGTCTGAAATGGGGAATTCATTCTGAGAAATTTTGGTTAACTATTGATAATCCCCCCTATCCCGTGACATTTATTGATAACGATTACTTTAATTACGATCATGACATTCACGCTGGCGTAGTGAGTCGTTTTAAACCCAAATACGCCACTGTTCGTGATATTATGACCAGAGAGCAGTGTGCCGCTGAAAACATTTCTTTTTTTGAACTTGAGCAGATTCTTGACTGGGCAGAAGAGTTATCCCATTACGCTGAAAATGTTATTGTAATCCCGAAATATGATTGCCTTGGCCAGATACCCAATAAGTTTATGCTTGGGTATTCTGTGCCCTCCTCGCACGGCGGCACTCCTCTACACGTTGATTTATTTCGAGGTAGACGTGTTCATTTGCTGGGCGGGAGTTGGAAAAGCCAACTAAATTATCTAGCTGCGCTGGGCGATGATGTTTGCAGTATTGATAATAATTACATCAGCCTTACGGCATCACACGGGCGTTTTGTCTATCCAGACGGACACGACTCTGCTTGTTTAACGCCAGAATTTGGACTGCATTGGGTTACTAATCCAAGAATGGTATGTCTTGCGCTGTCATTTGGCGCGATTGCTTATGCAGTCAATGAGTTGTACGGCGGCGCACGAGCGCCGGACCCAAAAGTGAAGCAGTCGCGGAACCTGCTTAATAAAAACAAGGGGCTAGAAAGTGGTCAGACTAATCATCGTCATTGCGGCTTATATCGCCGCGCAAATGATGGCCGACATTGCCAGCTTACGAATCGTCATGGTCGCCGGGATGTCTATCGACGCGGGAACGTTCGTATACCCGTTTACGTTTACGCTGCGTGACCTGGTACACAAGACTATCGGCAAGCGCGGCGCACGAGCATTGATCCTATCAGCCGCCGTGATCAACGTGGTTATGGCGGGGATGTTCTGGTTTGTCGCACAATTGCCCGCCGATCAAACCGTTGGGCCGCAGACGGAATTTATAGCGGTGTTGGCACCGGTATGGCGGATCGTGTTTGCGAGTATCGTAGCTGAAGTGGTGGCCGAGTTGATCGATACCGAAACGTACTCGTTGTGGGTGGAGCGTGTCACCACTCGTTATCAATGGGCGCGCGTATTGGCAAGTAACGCCGTGAGTGTACCGCTGGACAGCCTAATCTTTTCTTGGGGCGCGTTTGGCGGTGTACTGCCAGTCGCGGTGGTGTGGAGCATTATGTGGTCCAACATCCTGGTTAAAGGCATCACGACCATTATCAGCATACCGCTGATCTACACCGTCTCTGAGCGTCCGATTTATCAGCCCACCGTCGGGGATTAACTTGTAACAAAGGAACTTGTATGGCACGGCGCACGAAAGCACAACGCGAGAAAGACTTAGAACGCATTGCCGAGCTATACCTGCACGGTTGGCGGCAGTCCGATATTGCCGTTGATCTAGACGTGACACAGCAAACGATCAGCAATGACTTGCAGGAACTCTATCGGCGCTGGCAGAATAGAGCTACCACATCTATTGACGCCGCCAAGGCGCGCGAACTAGCCCGCATTGATGAACTAGAGCGCACGTACTGGGCGGAGTGGGTAGCCTCAAAAGAAGAACGGCAGAGCACGACAACCAAGCGCATTCAGCGGCCCGCTGAGGATAAAAAGGATCAACTTGCACAGAAGCCAATGACCTTGCGTGACGAGGCGACGATCCATAAAGAGGGGCGATTAGGCGATCCGCGCTATCTGGCGGGCGTGCAGTGGTGTATTGAACGGCGGTGCACGATCCTGGGGATTAACGCACCGATCAAAGGGGAATTAACAGGTGCCGATGGCGGTCCAATCCAACACGAACACCTGGGTACTATCTCTCTGGTCGAAGTCGTGAGGACTCCCGATGATAGCAACCAGTGAGCGCCGCGAGTTATTCCAGATTGTCGGCGATAAGGTCCGGCTCAATCTGCACGCCGGACAGACGCGCGTCTGGGACAGTAAGCGCCGTTTCGTGTTTATGATTGCCGGGACTCAGGGGGGTAAAACATCCTTTGGCCCCTGGTGGCTCTGGCGCGAAATTGAGCAATGCGGATCGGGTGACTACATCGCCGCAACTGCAACCTATGACCTGTTCAAACTCAAAATGTTGCCTGAAGTGCTGCATGTGTTTGAGGACATATTGCACATCGGGCGGTATTGGGCGGGTGATGGGGTGCTCGAAATTCGCAATCCGGAAACGGGTGAGTTTGACGCCCGAAAGTCAACCGATCCGATGTATGCCCGCGTGATCTTACGCTCCGCCCAAACCAAAGGCGGATTAGAATCAGCCACGATAAAAGGTGGCTGGTTGGATGAAGTCGGGTTATATCCGCTCCTGGCATGGGAAGCCGTTCGACGGCGTTTGTCGCTCTCAAGGGGTCGTGTGCTCGGCACAACCACGCCGTATAACTTGGGATGGCTCAAGCAGCAGGTATACGACCGCTGGCGCGCGGGCGATCCTGACATTGACGTGATTCAATTTACGAGCGTTACTAACCCGGCCTTTCCTCAAGAAGAGTTTGACGATATGCGCCAATCCATGCCGGGCTGGAAGTTTATGATGTTCTACGGTGGGCAATTCGAGAAACCCGCCGGACTGATTTATAGCGATTTTATTGACGATTATCGAGAAAACGGCGGTCATAAAGTCAGGCCGTTTGTGGTGCCTGTTGAATGGCCTCGTTATGGTGGCATCGACCCCGGCGGCGTGAATACGGCTAAATTGTGGCTGGCTCACGATACCATCGCCGATGTGTATTACCTGTATCGGGAAAGCCTGGACGGTAACAAAAGCACGAAACAACACGTTAAGGATATTCTGGACCGGATCAAACTAACGGGTGAACGTGTGATTACATGGCACATCGGCCAAAAGAGTGAGGGACAGCAGCGGATGGATTATCGCGCAGCGGGGTTAACCGGTGTGGTCGATCCCGATGTGACCGATGTCGAAAGTGGCATTGATCGGGTGATCGAACTCCTGAAGGATTTCAGGCTGTTCATCTTCGATACCTGTATAGGCACATTGGATCAGATGGGGTCATACGCCCGCGAACTGGATGACATGGGTGAACCAACTGAGGCAATCAAAGACAAGGCGAAGTATCACTATCTGGACGGGTTACGCTACTTGGTAGCGGGATTAAAACGCCGTAATCAGGGGCGCGTAGTTCAGGCACGCGCTAAAGGTCTATGGGACGGCAGACGATGAGCGATAACGGCAACCTGACTCCAACCCCCATCGCCGAGATGATCGGTCGTTCGATGCCGCAAGCCGCCGTCCAGGCAAAAAACTTGTGGCTTCAGGTCACAGCAGACTGGACTCAGGCGGATTACGGTTGGTGGGACAAACTGGCGCGCGGCAAACAGCCCGGTTACGAACTGGGAGCGCTGTTCGCGCAACCGATAGCCGATATTCTGGCCGACTGGACGCTGGGTAAGGGCGTTGACCTGGGCACGGGTGACGAATACACCGATAAGGCGCTCAGTGACTTTATTGCCGAGAACCTGATCGAACTCATTGACTATGACACCGACGCCTCGACGAAGGGTGATGCTTATCTGGGCGTGAATCCCGACGCCACATTGACCGCCATTCCGCCGAACACCGTTGATATTGAGCCTGACCCGCTCGACTACCGTAAGGTGTGGTCCTACAAGGTCACGACTCGGCCCAATGAAAAAACCACGATTGTTGATGAGTACCGCCTCCTGCCCATTCCAGGCCGCACACTGACGATCAAACAGGGCGGCGTGGATACCGTTTACAACTTCTCATTACTGGCTGACCGACTGCCGATCATCCATTATCCCCAACGGCGCGGGCCAAATGAGGTTTATGGTCATCCGGTGTATGAGGCGCTGCGCAAGCTGTTCGCTGAGTACGACGATGTAATCAGCAAGGGTATCAGTGGCGTTAAGGTCATGGGGAATCCGGTGCCGGTGGTCGAGGGCTGCGAAGACCCGGAAGCCGAAATGAAGCGCAACCAGACCGATACCGAAACCATCACGCTGACAAACGGCGAAACGGCAGAGGTGCCTGTTGTGGATTTCGCGCTGCTCAAAATGTTGTTCCTGGGCAAGGGCGCGTCGTTCAAATTCGCATCGCCGACGCCGTTTACTGAGGACACGGGCCGGATGCTCGAATTCCTGTTCCTGCTCATGTTGCAGCATTCACGGATTCCTGAGTGGGCGTGGGGCGGGGCGATTGCCAGCAGCAAGGCCAGCGTAGAAGCGCAAATGCCCGCGTTCAGTCGGTTTATTGAGGGTCGCCAGCGCCGTTTTGAAAAGTACCTGAAAGAATTAGTCACCGTTTGGATGCAAATTAAATCCTTGACCGACCGGCAGATTCGCGCCGATTTACCGCTGACCGTGACCTGGCCTTCTGTGGTGCCGTCGGATAAAGAACTGATGCTCAAGTGGGTTGAGTATCTGCACGGCAAGGCGCACGTCCTGACCGATGAAACCGCCGTCACGCTGGCTGATGTGGTCGATGACCCCGCCGCCGAAGTCGAAGCGGCACAAAAGGAAGCCGAAGAAAAAGCCGACCGCGAAGAAGAAGCCATGCAGCGGGAAATTGACCGCATGGCGAAATTGAACCAAGACGATAACGGAGATGAGATCACCGATGACCAAGAAGCAAACGAAGGTCGCAATGAACGCGCTGCCGTTTAACAAGCTGTGTAATCTGGAAGACTTCAGGCACCGTGATTTAGGCGGATTCATCAATGAGATGTACCCGGATCATGTTGGTCAACCGATCCGAGAGCATCGCAAGCACTGGGAAACCGCCATGATCGCGCGGGCTGTTCATGAATTCTGCCCACGTGCTGCTGGCTCAGATCGTTATCTGGGCGTTGGTGCCGGTATGGAGCGCTCCGTTTTCTTCCTGACCTTGATGGGTACTGTACACGCGACTGATCTATACGGCGGCGCTGGTATGTGGTCGAATGTTGCGCCTCAGAAAATGCTACTCGATCCAATCAGTTGTGCTCCCACTGGTTACGCGTGGGAGCCAGATAAGTTAATTGTGCAGCACATGGACGCGCGCGCGCTTCGCTACCCTGACAACTACTTTGACGCCGTGTTCTCCTCATCGAGCATCGAGCATTTCGGCAGTTTGGCAGACGTGGCTCAGGCTATGCGCGAAATGAACCGCGTGCTCAAGCCCGGCGGGATTATCGCGCTGGCGACCGAGTTCAGCATTGACCCCAAGCCGATAGACAAACACGGCTGGCCGGGGGTGATCATCTTCGACCGCAACACCATCGAGGAGTTCGTGATTGAGCCAAGCGGCTGCGTATTGGTCGATGAGTTGGACCTGAGCGTGAGTGAAGCCAGCCGCGCGACGAATGTCACGCTCATCGAGGCGATGAAAACAAACCCGCTGCCTCATGTGGTGCTGAATCACGAGGGGTACACGTTCACCAGCGTGAGTCTGGTCATGAGGAAGCCGGAGTAACATGCCAACGACCATCGGCTACCAACGCGCGTTTTACCGGACGCTCCAGGCCATGCAGCGAGAACTCTCCGCGCTGTTTGGCGACCTGTCGCAGCGGATCGGCGGCGTGCTGTTGGCAGCTTCTGGTCCTGATGGTTTGATACCCCAGGAGGCGCAAGAGCGCACACGGATCGCCGCTGGGCGTTTGGTAGATGAGGTATTTACCAGAGAGCAACCAGGCAGACGGGGTAATCATGCCTACTCATTTGACGGTGTGACCCCGCTGGCACCATACCCGGCGCTGCTCAATCGTTATCTGGCGCGGGCGATGCGCGAGGCTGTTGAGCCACACACACGGTATATGCAGCGCGTGGCGCCGGAAGATGTTAAGGCCATGCTGACCAGCCGGACACGGCGAATAGTCGAGATGGAACAGCCAACCTTGCCGGGTTTTGATAGTTTGCGTCTATTCCGGCCTAATCCGCTGGCTCAGTATGAATCGCCGCACACGTGGGTCGACCCCAACGGCTACCGACTATCGGATCGGGTATGGCGCAATGATGAGGAAACGCGCCGACGCCTCGATCAACTTATGGCTAAGATGATGAGTGAAGGTCGGAGCGCTCAGGATATTGCCAAAGCGGTAGAACGCTTCCTAAAACCTGCCGAACGGCTGCGCACGACGACCAAACCTTACGGCGAGAAATACGGCACCTATGCCAATTCAGCCATGCGGTTAGCCCGGTCGGAGATAACCCGCGCGGCGGGTTGGGCGCAGAAGATGGCCGCGTTGGCAAATCCGTATGTTTCAATGATGGACTGGGTACTGTCGGCCAGCCATCCCAGGATAGACATTTGTGATACGTTGGCCGATGACGGGCCTTACCCGGTGGAAGATTCGCCGATCCCGGTTCAGTCGAGTCATCCGTTCTGTTTATGCCACCTGAGATCGCTGGTCACACAGTCGCCCGCCGATGTTACCAACCGTCTGCGCGAGGCGCTGATGGAATCCGAACGGCTCAATCTCGCGCCGTATATGACCCCGCTCCAAATCGAGGATTTTATGAGCGGACTGCTGGGCGACGTGCTCTACCGGCTGGCGTCGCAGTTAGGCCGGGATGCAGTCGCGGGGGTGCCGTTCTAATGGGCAAGCCGCGCCATGCTACGCTGACCGAACCGCTGGTGATTGAGATCAAAGAGCGCCTGTTAGCGGGTGAAGCATCCCGCC
>JBAZEO010000092.1:0-7867 GCA_041653935.1 Dehalococcoidia bacterium
TTGCATCGACCTCGAGTGCATACGGGTTCGGGACGAAGTGGTGCCCGAGAGCTTCGTAGTTCGCCTGGGTTATGCTGTAATATTTCAGGAATTTTTCATTGATATCACGCATAACCTGCGGGTTCTCCTTGACCTTTGCATTGACCCAGAGTGTCCGCTTGTGACCGTTCGATACAATCTCACCGTCACGTACGACTTCGACACCACTCTTGAAGACACACGCTGCCCGCGTGAACGCCTTCTCGATATCTTCGGGGTTCGCAATAGGCATGTCCGGGTTGATGTTGTAGATGGCGATATCTGCGTCCATGCCGGGCTTCAAGCCACCACAGATGCTCGCAAGACCGAGCGACTTTGCGGGACCAGCACGGGTCATCTGGGCGAGTTCGTAGAGCGAGATCTCGCGGTCCAGCGTGCCGATACTTGTCTGGGATAGGACTTTGTCCTTGTGCTTGAAGGAATTGATCTGGGCTTCACGCGCCTTCGCCGACATCAGCCACTTCATCACGCGGGGGTACCGGGTGAATGGACCCGCGTTCGGGTGGTCGGTGGTGATGAAACAGCGCATCGCGTCTTTTGCCATGAGCGCGAGTTCAAGACCGATCGCCCACTGGATCGCACAGACCGAGATGGTCGGGCTGTAGATATAGGGCACGATCCCTGCACAGGTCTCAAGTTCCACATCACAGTTCGCCCACTTCAGGTGGTTGAGTTCTGTCAGGTGGTGCTCGAACGGACCGTCAGCGGTCATCGTCGTGGTCTCGTCAAGCGTGACGTTACCGGTATCGACCGTGAGGTTCTTGTGCGTGTTCACGTAATCCATGACTTCTTTTGCCTTGGACTCAAAGTCACCCCAGGTTGTCCCACCATACGAGTGGAACTGCGTATGGGTGAGGTGCATCACCTGCTCACGCCCGAACTTGTTCTTCGCCTGGAAACCCTCAGCGAGTTTTAAGGTGTCAAGTGTGGTCGTGTAGTTGCCGGGGTTCCCGAGGTTGTTCGGGTGGATGTGCATCGAGTGCGGGAGACCGAGATACTCGTTCGCCTCGATAAGCCCCTTCACGATCTCAGCCGGGGTGATGTCAAAGTATGGCACCGGGTCGTTGACCGAGAGACAGTTCAATCCCCATGCCCAGGCTTCCGTGCCGCCGGGGTTCACGACCTTGATCGCGTACCCTTTTGTCGCCCGGAGAAGCCATGCACAGTAGGCTGCCGTGTTCTCGATCTCGTGGTTCTTTAAGTATTCCATCACGAACCAGTTGTTGCCGAAGACCGGGAACGCGCCCTCGTCAATGATCGGGGTGTCACGGATCTCTTCGTGCACGTGGCGCGAGAACAGGGGTGGCATCGCCGCTTCCATCGCGGTGGTGTATCCCATCTTCGCGTACTCGTAACCGGTCTTGAACGTGGTTGGAATCGAGTTACCGCCGCCCATGCGTTCCATGCCCTTTGTGGGCGTACAGGTGAAGAGTTTGTCTTCAGGGCGGTAGATCCTGCCGAGGTTCACTTTCGGACCGGCGATATGAGCGTGGACTTCCACGGCGCCTGCCATGATGGTCTTGCCCTTCGCATCGATCACCTTTGCACCGGGACCAGCTTGGGCGACAATCTTGCCATCCTTGATGGCAATATCAGCCTTGTCACCCTTGATGCCCTGAACCGGGTCAAATACGTGTCCGTTCTTTATGATATATTCTGACATGGTTACGCCGCCCCCTTGAGCTGTTTCAGACGGTCACGCACCTTTAAGAGGAACTGTTCATCGGTGAGCATGCCCTCCGGTGGTTCGACAACTTTGCGGCAGTCAATCGGCACGTTGTCCATACGATAGCAGTTCCCACCGGTCTCGACGCCGTTAAAGGCGACCGGCACGTGGAGCTTGGACACACCACTGGTGGGCGTAAGGTGGGGATCGATGCAGACTGAGGGTAAGTTGGCGATCTGTTTGACGGCTTTGATCGGGAAATGCGCACCGGGGTCGCTGCCGATAGTGAACATTGCATCCACTTCGCCACGGACGAGCAGATCGATCGAGCTCGTGTCACCCGGATTGTAGCGGGCAAAGCCACGGGTCAGGTCCACCGAATACGGGAACCCGAACTGCCATGCGAACACTTCTCCCGAACCGGTCACATTGTAGTGACCCCGCATCGGCATGATCGAGAACTTCGTGTATTCGTTGAGATCCTTCGTGACCGCGATCGCCTCGTCAATGTTGTGGTTCTTCGAGAGCGACTGGGTCACACCCATGCCGAAGAAGATGATCCCGAAACGACCACTCTTCATCATATCCGCTACTTCGCGGATCTTCTCTTTCGGAATTCCGGCAACAACGTCCGGGAGCCACTCGCCCCGGAATGCAACACGAAGCGCATTCAAGAGTTCATAGTCCCTGCCCTGCTCAATCTGCAGGTGGACATCTGCCATCTTTGCGGTGTCGGTGACACGGGGGTCGACGACAACCATCTTCCGGCTCATCTGTCCCTTACCGGTGAAGAACCCGCGGGGGAAGATTGAGTACCGGGACATGTGTCTCGGGTGGGCGTGCGCCGGGTTGCAGCCCCAGAAGATGATCCGGTCTGCACGGTTCTTGATCTCACCGAGAGTACAGGAGGGAATGCCAATGTCCTGCACAGCGATGAGGGTCGTGCCGTGGCAGACTGCTGCGGTATTGTCACAGCATGCCCTGGACATCTCGGCGATCTCGTTGCCGACGCTCTGGGCTTCACAGTTGGTGGAGCTCCAGCCGTACATAAGAGGCTTTTTCGCTTTCGCGAGCATCTGTGCAGTATATTCTACTGCATCATCGTAACTTACCTCTTTCCAGCTCCCATCCGGCTGGTGAAGCCGTGGGCGGACGACCCGGTCCTTTGACTGGGAATGCAGGAACTTCTCTGTGCCGATTGCGCAGGCGTTATAGACTTCCAGGAGCTGCTTTCCGTCATCGGATACGACCACTTCGACATCATCGCAGAGTGTTCCGCAGAAAGGACAAATCACATCGGTTATGGTCTTTGTCATCTCATTTCACCCCGCATTGTTTCTGCACCAGTTCGATACCAAGGAGCACGGGTTCGTTTGCTGCCACGTCGACTTTCACCGGCGTTCCCTTGAACGTCGGCATACCGGTAGAATAGGTATTCGGATTGACGACGGAATTTGCCCAGGGTCCCATAGGTATGAACGCGAGACCCGGGTGGGGTCCTTGCGTGGCTTCGATGGCTTTTACCACCACGCTGCCGTAATCGCTGGTAACCCGGACGTTAGTGCTCTTCCATGCGCCGAGTTTTTTCAAATCTGATACATCAAGTTCGATGATCCCGCAGGCAGTGCGATAAGTGGGCTTCTCCTTGCCACTCTCAATCGCGACACCCTGCTGAATACTCCGACCTGAGATCAGGTTTACCTGTATCGTTGCCACTGTATACTCCTCCATTTGTCGAATCAGTCGGTGAAACAATGTACTTGTCCCTGATTACTTCAATCCCTCCTTTGTGACACGGGCGATCTCGCACGATCAAAAAGGAGGAGGAGGGGATCATTGTTTCCACCGCTTATCGTCTTACTTCTTGAGCTCCTTGATAGGGCTTGGACCCAGCTCGTTGACGACGTTCACGACATCCGTCACGACTTTGCCCCACTTTGCACCCTCAGAAGCAGATACGAATGTCATCCTGAACCTGCGGTCATCGAGCCCGATGCTCTTCATCAGGCGCTTGACCATGAACATCCGCTTTGCTGCCTTGAAGTTTCCGGCAAGGTAGTGGCAGTCACCGAAGTGGCAGCCTGATACGAGCACTCCATCCGCACCGTCGGCAAATGCCTTCAGGATGAAGAGTGAGTCAATACGCCCTGTACACATCACCCGGACGATCCGGATGTCGGGAGGGTACTGGATACGTCCGCCGCCAGCGAGATCAGCACCGGCATAGGAACACCAGTTGCAGACGATCCCAAGAATCTTGGGCTTGAATTCGTCAGCCATTTACTGCTCACCTCCGAGCAGGAACGCATCGATCTGTGCAACGATCTGCGGGGTGGCAAAGTGGTTCATCCAGATTGCCCCGCCGGGGCAGAACCCTCCGCAGGTACCGCAGCCTTTACACTTCGCTTCCGTGACCTCCATAACCGTGCGACCGTCCTTCTCAACGAGAGCAAGGGCGCTGTACGGGCAGAGGTTCACACACATGCCGCAGCCTGCGCAGCGCTCTGCGATACAGGTCGCGAAGTACGGCTCCAGTTCGACCTCACCCTTGTGGATCGGGATACTGGCTGCCGATGCGGCTCCTTCTGCTGATGCGACTGTGTCAGGGATATCCTTTGGTCCCTGGCAGACACCGGCAAGGAACACACCGGCGGTAGTTGTCCCGCAGGGGTTCAGCTTCGGGTGGGCTTCGAGGAGCCATCCGTCCATCGAGCAGGAGACACCGAAGAGCTTCCGTGTCCTGTTCGTGTCTTCCATGGGCTGCACTGCGGCGGCAAGCACGACAAGGTCGACTTCCATATCGACCGGGCGGTCGAGCAGTGTGTCGTCAGCAAAGACATGGAGGTTCTTGGTCTTCGGGTCTTCGAGAATATTTGCCACACGTCCGCGAACGAACCGTGCGCCTTCATCCTGGATACGGTAGTAGAACTCTTCGTACATTTTACCGAACGACCGGATATCCATGTAGAAGAGGATTGGCTGAACGCCAGGGATCTTCTCGATGATCTGGTGGGCGTGTTTTAACGAATACATGCAGCAGAACCGTGAACAGTACGGTTTGCCGATGCCGGTGTTGTCACGGGAACCTGCACAGAGCACGAACGCGACCTTCTTCGGGGTCTCGCCATCGCTCGGGCGGACAAGGTGACCACCGGTCGGACCGGATGCACAGATGAGCCGCTCGAACTCGAGGCTCGTGATGACGTTCTCGTACCGCTTGTATCCCCATTCCTCTTTCTTCTCGATGGGGAAGATGTCAAAGCCGGTAGCGAGGATGACCGTCCCGACCTTGACCGTGACGAGTTCGTCTTTCGCTTCGAGATCGATTGCCTTCTTCTCGGGACCGCACGCAGTCACGCACAACCCGCACTTCACACACGAGTCAAAGTCGATCGTGTAGAGCAGGGGAACGACCTGCGGGTGGTTGATGTAGATCGCCTTTCGGGGCTTCATGCCGACTTCGAACTGGTTCGGCTTGATGACCGGGCAGACCGGGTCACAGTCACCGCAACCATTACAGCCGCCACCGACAATGCCACGAGCTTCTGCTTGAGCGGGGGTCAAGACACCACGGGCTTTCTTCCGGATGGTCACATCGAAGTTTCCGATATACCCTTCAACCGAATCGACTTCCGAGTAGGTCATGAGATCGATCATCTCTGCCCTGCCCACGTCCACCATCTTTGGGGTTAAGATACACTGCGAGCAGTCGAGTGTCGGGAAGGTCTTATCGAGCTGGGACATCCTGCCGCCGATGCTGGGCGTGGATTCGATGAGGTAGGTCTTGATACCTGCGGCTGCGAGGTCGAGGGATGCCTGCATACCGGCAACACCTGCACCGACAACCATTGCCGCCCTTTCGACGGGCACGGTCTTCGGGTAGAGGTCCTGGAGCAGGGCTGCCTTTGCGACAGCAATCCGGACGGCGTCTTTTGCCTTCTCGGTCGAACCTTCGTGGTCGTGCATGTGCACCCACGAGTTCTGCTCACGGATGTTTGCCATCTCGAACCGGAACGGGTTCAAGCCGCCTTCCTTGGTTGCGGTCCTGAATGTTGGCTCGTGCAGACGGGGAGAACATGCAGCAACGACAACACCGGTGAGTTTGTTGTCATGGATTGCCTTGTTGATCACACTCTGACCGGGCATCGAGCACATGTACTTGTAGTTGTCCACGTAGGCAACATTTGGCAGGGTCTTTGCATACTCCTGCACGGCGGGGATATCCATTGAACCTGCGATGTTGGTACCACAGTGGCAGATAAATACGCCAATACGGGAATCCTTTGCTGATACAGTCATAGGGACAGCCTGCTTCTCTTCCTGTTTTACGGGTGCTTCGCGTTTTGTCTCTTTCTTTGCATCCGTCTTTTTCGCAGTTGATTTCTTCTTGTCAGCCATCATGACCACCTCACAGCACCTTCTGCAGGAATGGTTCACAGCTGATTCCATGGAGGTCAAGTCCGAGATCCTGCGGGCTCATTCCCTGTGCGAGACCGAGCAGTTCAGCGTAGTGCAATACAGGTAAATCATAGCTGACACCAAACTTTTCCTTGATCTCGATCTGACCGCGGTCAAACTGGAGCTGACAGAACGGGCAGATATCGGTGAGTGCATCAACACCAACCTCCCTGAGGTTGATCATCTTCTCGTTGGTGATGTCAAGCGAGTGCACAATATCGTATCCACGCACACCGCCACCGGCACCACAGCACTGCATCTTGTTGCGGTATTCAACCGGTGTCGCACCCAATGCAGCAACGAGTTCTTCCATCCAGACCGGGTGTTCGGTGTTCAGCATGACATCCTTCTCGAACTCACGGTCCTTGTGGGGCTTGGTCAGGTGACAGCCATAGTGGACGGCGATACGTGCACCCGTGAGCGGGTTCGTTACGCTGTCGCGGACCTTGTCGACACCAATAAACTTGTCATTGTAGAGCAGTTCAGCAATGTGATATACATTGATCGTGCCCTTGTACTCCATGTCGATCTCTTTTAAGACCTCGTTCACGCCATCGCGGAGATCCTGGTTGTGCTTGAGCTTGTGGTTCACTTCCCAGATCGACTTATAACATCCGTTGCAGAGCAGTGCGATATCCATCTTCATCTGTTCAGCGAGGACGAGGTTTCGTGCTGCCATTGCATAAAAGACATTCAAGTCAATCGAACCGAATGCACCTGGCGCCGGACAGCAGCTTGCGCCCTTGAGAGGGACAAGTTCAACACCAAGTTTCTTGAGACCTTTGATGGATGCCGATTCACACCCCGGATACCGGTTCGGAGCGATACAGCCAAGATAAAATGCAAACTTGAATTTTGATTCTGACATAGTATCTTATCCCTCCCTTTCCTTGACGATCCGGTCGGAATTTGCCTTGAGCTTATAGTGGTCGAGGATCTTTTGGATGCCGGGTATAAATTCCGGATACATGTGGGTGGTCGGCGGGTCACGGGAGAGTCCGAGTTTCTCGCGGGCTGCCCTGTTCACGTCATTGTTTGGCACACCATGACCAGTCTTATAAATAGACTGTACGGTCTTGAGGAAATTCACCGGTATAATATCGCGTTTGAAGGCGAGGTTTCGCATCGCCATGATGACATCTGTAGGTGCAATGTCGCGGGGGCACCGGTCGGTACAGCTGTAACAGGTCGTGCAGAGCCAGAGATCTGGATCAGTCAGAGCTTCATTCTCAAGCCCAAGCACCGCTCTCCGCATAAACTTGCGGATACGGTAGGTGCTTCTCGGGGCTGACGGGCACGAGCCCGTGCAGGTACCGCACTGGTAGCACATGTGGGCGATGGTGCGTGAGATGCCCTTCACATTCTTTAAAAATTCCGGGTTTGAATCTTCACTATAATATCGCTGGTCGCGGAGTTTCTTCTCCAGCGCTTCCGGGTAACCTTTTGTTCGTACCATGGTGCTCCCTCACGCCTTCTCCATAATCTTTATTCCGACCTGTCCGGTCACGCCCTCTTTCACTTTCGAGGTGCGCTTCGTGAAGAGCTTCTCTTTGATCTTCTTGAACAAGTCTGTCTCGGTACCCTTGACGCGGACGCCGGTCCTCTGCATGATGATGATGTCCTCACCCGGGCATGCATTCACACAGGCACCGCACAGGATACAGTAATCCTTGTTGACTGCGATCGTCTTCTCGATCTCGTGTC
>JBAZEO010000093.1:0-7813 GCA_041653935.1 Dehalococcoidia bacterium
GCTGCTGCTGATGCTGTTGCTGCTGATGCTGATGCTGCTTATGCTGCTGCTTATGCTGTTGCTGCTGATGCTGTTGCTGCTGCTGCTGATGCTGTTGCTGCTGATGCTGATGCTGCTGCTGCTGCTGCTTATGTGCGCAAAAACACCCTGAAAAAATGCGCGGATATCGTCCGAAAATATTATCCCGAAGTACCAGAGATTGAGTAAACGACAATGACAACCAAGAAAAAGTATTGGCCGATCCGCAACATCCCGGAAGACTTACCGGGCCAGGTCCAGGTCGCCATCCTGGGATCCAAGGGAAAGTATAAGAACGCCGGGGAATTTGTGACCGCGGCGATTAGAAACCAAATAAAAAAAGAAGGGGGACACTAATGGTAGAGACTAGAACTATATTACCGGGGATGGTTTTTTGGGAGGGTGTGGATGTAACCGAGTTGCCCCACGAAAAACTGCTGGAAGTTATCTATCGCTTAGGGGGGATGAATGGACATTTCCACACTGGGAGACTTCTTGATCTTACCAATGATCTTTCCGGAAAACAATGGGAGAAAGTAAATAAATTATCTAAAGAAAGGAACAATGAAGTGTTTAAATTTGATTGGCCGTTCATGACAGAAAAGCGGCATAACAAGATCGTGGAAGAGGTTATCGCCGACTACCAAGCCGCCATCGATGAGGCCGCAGACGGCGCGGTTAAGACCAGCGAACACTTAAAGTCTCTGGTCGAAAGTCTTTCCGCCGCCAACCGGGACCGGGATGCAGCGCATAAAGAATTATGCGGGGCCTCCGGCAAGTTCACCACGTTTATGATTGAGATAGCTAACGCCGGGGCCCGGATAGAATCATGGGAGGGAAGCGGCCGGGAGCAATATTTCATGGTGTATATTACCCCCAAGCTGGCAAAGGAACGTGGTACCCTGGATAGCTTCATGCTTCAGTTCTACAAGTCCCTCATGGCTATACTCCCAGACCGATGGGAATGGAACGGGGACTTACAGTTTAAGAAATCGTTCTACGGTATCTACGCGATAGAAAAAGCGCCAGAGAAAATCAGGGAGATAACAACCTTCCTCCAGGGTGAACTCGATGCGCTCTATGCCACCATCCGCCGGCAGGGAGTAGCCGAGGCGATGAAAGAAAAGAAAGTTACCGGCCCGGACGTGCGGGACTGAAAGGAGGACGCACCACAATAAGAATCTGACAGCGGGACTATCGAATATAACAGCAGGGCCGGGTTATCCCCCCGGCCCTTTCTATTTTGTGGCGCGTTGCAATAGGTTGAGCATTATCGGCCCGGTGTCATGGAGTGTCATCAGCCAGGCCACCCGGGACCGGCCCGGCGGCCGGGGTATCTCCAACAATTCCCGGTACTGTTTGAACTGATACCGGATAAGCGCCGCCCGTGTCCGCGGCGGGACGCACCAGAATATCGGTTTCTTTTTTAACATCGTTCACCTTTAGTTCCTCCCCGGCGGATTGTTAAGGCTACCGGGCGGCAGGATGACCGGCGCCTGTTTCTTGGCGACACGTTCCACAGTTTGCTTGGCATAGAGAGCGCCGCAGTTACCGCAGATGGTGACGGCCGCCTGGAAGCGCGGGATCTGGTAGCCAATGGGGATTTTATTCTGGAGTTGCGGATCTACTATAAGGCAATCGAATATCTGGAAGTATATCTTGTACTCCGGCCGCATGTATCCGGCGGCCACCATTTTTATCCTGGCCTCTTCTGTCAGTGGTTGGTCCAGCCCGCAGCAGGGGCACTTGTGTTCAGTTACTATCGGTTTGTCCGGCATTGATTTCTCCTCCCTTATTTACATTCAATAAAAGTGCTGTTTGCTTTTGTGTTTCTTCCAGGGTACGCTCGATTTCTTTTTTGTTTGCACGGATTCTATCCCGACAATATTTCATCAGTACCGACGGGTTATCGAAAGTTTGCGTTACGATACTGTCGCCGTCTTTGTAGGAAACCTTGACCCCCTTGAACTTCCCGGTCAGTTTAATGGTAACGATTTCCCGGCCGGTAAGTTGGTGGTTATCATAGGTCCCAGCCGTCTCCGCGGAGATATCTACCTGGACATCATCCGCCCGGAAGTTGTGCAACTTTTCCCGTAACGTCTTGAAGATAGGATTTTTCCGCATCCAATTCTTTTCCATTGTCATCCCTGCCTTTACTTTTAACATATTCTTTTACGGCATTCGCGGTATCACTGGCCTTATCCCCGGTATCATCAACGCAGGCGGCGGTTATATTAGTTGCCTGTGCAGTTTTGTGTACGGCATCAGCACACCGGTTAAGCGCCCGGAGGTACGGCTTCCAGTATGCCGCTACCTTAGTCATGATTCCACCGGCATTTCCTGGCGCAGCCCTTGAACATAGCCGTCTTTGTCTTTAGACAGCATGTAATAAGGCGCTTTAATATTCTCGTTATCGTCGATGAGCGGGAATAGGCTGTCTTTCAGAAACACTTTGGCCCCAGCCGCATCGGCGGCTAAAACTATAGTCTGTACTGCGAGAATGTCCGGCAACTTCTCGGGCTTTGATTGCCCCCCGATTATAACCCATTTAATGCCGGCGTCTTTCAGTGTCCATGCCGTATCTTTCGCGGACATATTCCATGACTGAAGAGGCTCTATAGAAACGAATTTCACCGGAGCGATAACGTCTTTCATTGTCTTCCAGAGTTGGGTAAGCAACATACTATTGACTGAGGTACCGCCGACCCAGCAGTTCCCGGGAAATGGTGAAAACTTCAACAAGTTCTTATACTGTTTGGTCAAGAGATAGAAGCGGTCTCTTGGGTGCGCATGAATCTCCTGGAAGACGTCCCGTGTCCACTCTTCCGGGATGCCGATACCGAAGAGGTCCGACATATCACAGACGAACACGCCGCGCGGCTTCCTGCTATTTGGTAGATGAACATGGTCCCTCCAAAAGCGCGGATAAAAGGGATCGTCTAGCCCATCATAAAAAGAGGGAGAATGACGATCATCAATGGCTGGACCGGCGATCAATGCCTTTACCCCATGCCGTAGGTATAATGGCTTTGTCCTGCCATGTGCAATCTTGTACGCATAGCAAGGAAAGCCACCCCCCTTGCACTTTCCATCTTCAATGTTTAGACATCCGGTGATAGGATTCCAGGCGTATCCCGGTGTGCCATCCGGGTTCAGGTCCCACTCGATATCAGTGTGATGTATCTTACTCATTCCAGTACCTCGCTTATCTTTAATTCAATCCGGGGTGTGTCACTGAATCTCTTCCCGGAAATGATGGAGACGACCTGGCTATCATCCGGGATCACAAACTTATTCAAGGCATCCAGTAATAGCTTCAGGTAGTTGTCCAGGTCAGGCTTGTGCGTCGGCATGGTGACCTTCTTACTGGCGCTCTTGGGCTTGGGGACATAGAATATCGCGGTAACAGCCAAGGGCACCCCTACATCGAACACGCCATGTCCCATGCACTGCTGCCTGATGGCGTAGGCGATCTCATTCTCTGCCTTGACCGTCTTGGCCGGCGTATACATCTGGGCATGGCCGCCGAAAGCAGTAACCTTGGCCCTCCCCTTCGGTGTTGGCATGACGTAAATTACTGTCTCAATTACTTTCATTTGGTTTGTCCTTTCTCTTGGACATATTTGGCTTTAAACTCTTTCCACTTTATGCAATCATCAGGCTTATTATATTGTGACAGTTTATCTGCCCAATAAGCTAAGGTGTCATCCGTCTCAAAGTAATTAAATATCTCTTTAGCCAGTTCTGCCCGTTTCTTATCCTGCACTAACAGGTCAGAGGCAAGTTGGGCTTGACGGTTACATGGTTTACAGCGTTCATCAAGGGAACACCTTGTATTTGGATTCCCGTTTCTTGCATGGCAATACTCTAGCATTTCCTCATCACTAATCAGCTTCATTTCCTTGTCCTTGAGTGCTTCTAGTTGAGTGTCACAAACTCTTTTTAACGCCTCAAAGTCCAGACAAGTTTCTCTTGGAGTTATGCAATCCTTTTTGTATGCGCATAGTTCACAAAGTTTTTCATCCGATAGTCTACTCATTTGTGACCTCCTGTATTGATATTATTTTTGAGGGGGGAACGGATTCTTTAACATGGAATTGCCACCCTTTAGGGATTTTATCAGACTCAAATTCTACGGTGAGAATAGTTTTACCAAAACTTAGAGCATCCTCCATGTGACACGCAAACCATGAATCAGGCTTAAACCCATTTTTTCTTATTAGTTCTGATGTACCCTTATCCGTCCCATGAAAGCAGAGTACTTTCTCCGGCTTACGATGTACAGGAGCACGACATTCGGGGCATATTTTTAAGTTTCTATATCGCTTGTTTTCCCAGCCGCACTCATCGCAAACATAAATATAGTCGCTAGGCATTCACAATCTCCTCTATTGCTTTCTTTAAGGCTTGGGCATGAGGTAAACCAGAGTCAATGAAGGATAACCAACTGTCAAACAGTTCTTTTCTAGCCTCTTTAGTCCCTTGCAAAATACGGTATCTTTCCCAAAGATTTTCGTTCCTAATTTTTAGTGTCTTTTCTTCACAGTACTTAAACAGATTATCCAGGGTCATTTCGGGAAGCTCCCCACTATGGTGTGAAGTATCAGGGTAAATCCAACCCTCAAAAGAGTAACCGTTAACTATAGTAGGTGACTCCTTGAACCCGAACTTTTCCCAGAACAACTTATCATTAGTCACACAAGACCTCCTATAAATATCTAAAGTTAATGACTGTATCACACCATTCTTTACAATCATTTTACCGGTTCCCTTTTTATCTTCATTAGTCATGGGTTACTTACTCCTTGCCGTAATAGAACGGTCTTTGAAATATTCTGTATACATCTTTTGGCAGGCTCTAAGTGTGAGCATTATGACTATCAGTAACCCGATGTTAAGGACAACTGAAAAGGCACATATCCCTGCTAATATCGCGTTAATTTCCATAACTTACTTTCCTCCTAATAGTTTGAGTGTGTCTTGACGACAGGTTTCATACGCTCCTGTTAAACGAATCTACCTTGTTCTGGCTCCGGTTCCTTGGAGAAATTCTGGTATGACTGAACACTCTCATTGTATAGTAGCTTGCATATCTTTCTTTTACTGGTACCGTACCGGGTTTTCTCGATGATCACTTCCGCTACGCCCTCCGGGTATTCAGAGTAACCGCCAATATTCAGGCCGCGGCGCCGGCGCTCTTGCTCATTCCGGTTATAGACATCCCAATCATCGCGGGTGAAGTATTTATCGATGCGGTAAAGTAGTAGTATCCAATCGGCATCTTGCTCAATACGCTTACTTTCGTAGATATCGGCCTTGGTGGGCCGCTTGTTGTCCCTCTTATCGATGTCGCTGCCAAGTTGGGTGATGATGTTGACCGGGACCTGAAGTTCTTTTGCCAGGTTTGCCATATCATTCGAGATGTTCCCCAACTTGCGGTAGACGCCCTCTTCCTTGGCGCCGAAGAGTTCTATCTTCTGAAGATAGTCTATCCAGATCGCCTTGAGATTGTACTTGGAAGCCATGGTGTACGCTGCCTGCCGGATGCCGCCCACCGTAAGGGGAGCGCCGGGATAGGTAAAAATACGGCGTTGTTCTATGACGCCAAGAGAGTCCATTATTTTCTTGTTGAGTTCGTCATTATACCGGCCGGCCCGGATGTCGATAACCGTACACCCTACCAGTTTTGCCACTTCTTTATCCATCAGGGAAGCCACGGTCATTTCCCCGGAGCAAAACAGAATATCCCCATACTGGCTTTGATTGACCGCTATGTCCTGGGCGAGAGTAGACTTACCCAGCCCGGAGTCACCACCAAGTATAGTAAGTTCTCCCGGCATCTGGCCGCCGCCCAACTGCCAGTCGATATCGGCATATCCGGTAGGAAGCGCCGGTGATTCGTCCATGGTGTAAAGTTTAGAGTATCGATCTAAACCAATATCAGCCCTCATCTTGGGGGTTACTAAATCGGACTTTCCATTGCCCTTACGTAAGGTGTTAAGCATGGCCTCAGCTTTTTCCAGACTCTTCCCCGTATCTGGCTCGGAATCATAACCGATGGTAGCAATCCGATCTCCAACGCTGATTAACTTCCGGGATACTGAAAGCCGGGAGACGATATTGGCGTAATGCTCGATGTCCATTGATGTTGGACAGACAGAGATGAGGTAACTTAATCGTGCAACGCCCCCGACAGCTTCCAGCTTACCAGTACGAGATAGCTCCTGCGCCAGCGTTACCTGGTTGATTGCTTCCCGGCGGCCATAGAGAGTTACGCAGGCCTCGTACATCATCTGGCTTTGTTCATAGTAAAAATCAGTTGGCTTGAGAAAATTAACGATAGCCTCAATGGCATCGCCGTTAAGTAGAAGAGATCCAATAACGGACTCTTCAGCGTCATTATCGTTTGGCGGCAGCCGGTCTTGGTTTGACAATTTCATATTCCCCCAGGGCCATTCATTTATACAAACTTAAGATAGGTTGAAAGGTATCTTGAATCTCTTGGCAAATTCCTGGAAGTCCTGTTCGAGGATACGATTCTGCGCACCGGGTAGCTTGAATGATTTCAACCAGCCCTTTTCGATGTAGCGCAGGATAGTCACCTTGCTTACGCCGCATAACCGGGCGGCGGTCCCTGTTGTGAGATATTTCTGTGGGGTTACTTTACTATTCACTATCTTTCCCTCCTCTTAATTAACTGATGTTTATTTACCTTGCCTCAACATTGCCAGTGTTTTGTCGTGAGTATCTCGAAAGGTTAATCGCCTGATGAGCGAATACATGACCTGATATTCCTGAATTCTGGTGGTTGATTTGGGAAATTCCATAGGTTCTTTTTCAATAGTAATCTTATGCTCATGACAATAGAGCAAGCCCCACCCTCCGTTGACCTCATCGGGTAGAAGTAAACCAATTGGACAAAGATAATAACGAAGATTACCAAGTTGGCTCGGGGCGCGTCTGTGGGACTTTTTGAGGTCTGCATAATAATCAGACCGGCTTACTTTGCACTCAATGACAGCCGTGCGCTCGTGATTCATTCCTATCACATCAGGTATGGAATCGGCATAACAGCCGAACTCTGGTAAGATTATCGGGAAGCGCATACCGCTGATTTGGTTATTCTTAAACCAGTTAACGCCACGTTGTACTAATTCGTCATGTGTCATATCAAATCCTGATCCTTATTTACTTTCTATATCCGCGATTGCTTTGTAGACCAGGTAAATTTGTTGTGGCACTACGGCGTTGCCAAGTCCTTTGAGCCGGTTAACTCTGTTTTTGATTCCGGTGGCAACGCGGGGGATTCCGGCAGGCTCGTCCAGCCAATAGGAAAGCCCATCAGCCATTCCACCCAATCGGGATTCAACTGCCCTTGTGGTTGATTCTGTACTACCGTCCGGGTTAAGCTGTCGAATTTCCCTGATTGCCGGGTTGCATTGTTCGCATCGTCCGCGCTCGGAGTTGGGAAGTATCTCACTACTGTTGAAAGGCTCTCCTGTGTCCCCTTCTTGCCGTTGTTCCTGTTTTGATAACCTTGACGCGCTTCCGATGCCGCCGGAGTGGGCCATAGGACTTGATTCCCTACCTGGTCCCTCAAGTTTGCCGGTTGCGTTCTGCCCGGACGGGCTATTGTAGCTTCCCTCTCCAATGCTTCCGGGGATTTCGGTGGCAAACTGTCCATTGTGTTGGGAGTAGCCCACAATAAAGACTCTGTTTCGTCTGTGTAAGGCTCCCACGTCAACCGCTCCGTAAGTACACCATCCAACAGCGTACCCCAGCGCGGCCAGGTCAC
>JBAZEO010000094.1:0-7779 GCA_041653935.1 Dehalococcoidia bacterium
ATTTCCTGGGTCAGCAGCTTGTGATGCCGGGAACCGAGCTTCATTCTCGGTGCTATCAATATACGGTGACACTGAGGGCATGCAATCTTGCCTCCATGGGTGAGAGGGAACTTGGCATCACAATTGGGACAGACGCCGGTGGGGTTCGGAACCGGGTTCATGCTGTACTTCGTCGGATAGGCAAACCCCTTTCCTGTCGGATAGCCGGGATGCTCCCTCACCCGAGTCCGTTTGTACCTGCCGGTTTCGTACATCTCATTGAGCGGAGTCTCAGTCATGACGAAGTGTGACGTGATGTAGCTGTAGAGATCACCAGCCGCATTCTGATCGAGCGGTCTGTTCTCCTTGGCCTGCTCAGAGAGCACTTGGAATGAGCCGTGATCAGCAACGTTGGCAGATGTACCACCGGCATGCCATCCGAAACTGCTCTTCAGCGTCACATCACCGTTGAACATGTCGACCATGACACCGGGTCCGAGGAATATCTGTTCACGGTAGACACGGGCTCGGGAGAACATCGGGTTCTTCTTTGACTTGGGAGTGACATACAAGACGAATCTGCCGTTGACCTGTTCGGCACGAACATCGTAGCCATCCCTCTTGTAGTGACGGATATCCTGCTGTACCTTCTTGCGCACGACAGGATCGGTCATCGGGTAGATGATGGGTATCGGCGACTTCGCCTTGGAAGGGTTCTCCTTGACCCTGATGCCGTGCTCCCTGAGTATTTCACGAGCCTGTTCCTTGGTCGGAGCGTGAGATACGGCAGCAAGGTAGTTTGCTATCGCATCCGGGGTGTTCAGCGTCCGCCTGGCAACATCGATACCAGCAGCAGTTATCGGATCAAATCGTCTCTGAGTACGGCGTTTCTTCATTGGGTTCTCCCTGTTCCTTGCCAATGCTCTGAATCTCTCCAAGCTCCACGGTTCAGCATCGACTGGTTTCGTGTTGAAGCCAAAGGCAAACATATCAGCTGCCTTATGGCTCCCCGTGGTAGCAAGAGCATCGGTGTATACATCGCACCGTCTCATCGGGATACCACCGTACGAGATAACCTCGTTCATCATCTCGCTCATAATCTGCTTGCCGCTGACGGTCTTGATCTTCGGATTCTCGCTCGCCATGGTGATGCTCCTTTTCGCACCTTTGCTGTAGTTGTGATACCAGATGCCACCGACGATCTCGCTGATGGCTTCCTTCGTCCTGCCGGGATACTCATGTCTGATCTTGCGCACCATCATGTCCCACCATTTCTTCGGTGGCCGCTTCGGGTTGTCTTCACCCGGATTCCGGCTGACAGTCGCCTTTCCTGGGGCACCATAGTCGCGTAGAACGATAACACCGACCGATGTCTGCTGGTTGTCAGGGCTCTCCGGCAGGTCGGGACGCACCCGCACCCGCCACTGCAGCGCATACCGGCCATCGGTGCTTATCATCCGCCTGTTGGCGAAGTCGAACACCGGCGAGCGGAACTCCTGTTTGATCGGAGCGGATAACATCGCCCGAGCCAGCAGGAGACGCCTGCGGAGCGCATCACTGTTGTTCGAGAGTCGTTCAGCCATCTGTTCCAGTGTTGTTGACATGGTACCCCCTTATCTGCATCCATGACAGGCAGAACATTGCCTGCATATGACCCTTGTCATGCCGCCGGTGGACCTGAGCATGATCTCCATCGGGAACACCATCTTTTCCTGATGGACTACCACCGGCTTCTCGTATGGTCGTTTCTGCTTCACTATCCTATCTCAGTGCACCGAGCTTCTTCATCACCATGTACGCCACGATGGCACCGACAACAGCACCGATGGCGATGCCGTACTTCGACATCGTGCTGGAGGGAACGAGCGATGACAGTGAACCGATGCTGAACCCGCGAGGTGAAGAAGGGTTGCGGGCAAAGCCCTGACCCTGCGAGCCAGGCTGCGGGTTGCCGGAGCGCTGACCGCCGTAACCGTATGACTGGAAGTTGTTGTCCATGATGGTGCCTCCTACTGCTTCACCGGACCTGTCTGTCTGGCCCTGACGATGTCTCCCTGTGACTTGAACCACACACCGGTCATCGGTATGCCATCCCACGTGAAGTACAGCGTCTGCCGGGTGCCGCCGAAGTTGTCTTCCCATATGGTTCCCTCGGCTGCACGAACCTTCTTCGAGCCGTCCCAAGTACCGACACTCACCCGGCTCCTGTCGAACCCATCACCGGCTATGGTCTTGTCGGGTGTCTTTTCGAAAGCATAGAAAATACCGTGATGTCGACCGGTCTTGTCTTTGACAAGAACAGAGCCGCCAGATGAGAACGATTTCCCTTCATGAGTGAACACACCGACCTCGCTGAACTGCGAGCCGGGACCCTTGGTGATCGGGTTGCTCTTCTTCCTGTTCGCTTTCCGGTACGGTGCGATGCGGAGCAGGATGTCGCCAAGCTCTTCCATGCCCTTCAGGTAGTTGTACACCTCACCTGCTGATCCTGAGCAGAGTTGCTTCTCGACACCACCAGTTCTGGCATAGTCGGCATTGTCGACCAGGTATATCTGCTTCCTGCCGTATGCCCCGCCGCGCTGAAGCGACATGCCGGACTTGATAAGATAGTTCTTGTTGATGACATTGATGATCTGGTCAATGAACGCTACGGTTACCTGAGTTGCCATTGTCTGTTTCCCTCCTGTTACTGATGCTACATGAATCGTGCCCGAATCAGGCTGACGTCCGCCTGAAATGGTAGTGCTTCTCAAACGCAAGGTCCGCCCTGGTCAGCCGTTCCCTGTTCTCAAGCGTGGATGCTCTCTTGTACGCCTTCCGAGCCTTCGCCTGCTGTCCGAGCAGCCCTCTGGCGGTAGCACAGAACTGCGTTCTACCGGTGGTACCGCTCATGACACAGCCGCAGTCGTACGTCTTCTCCATCGTGCCGCGCATGAGCGGCGGCAGTGTCCTCGGGTTCTTGATCACGCTCTTTGCCTTGTTCACCAGACCATCCACCATCTTGAACCCGGCACCAAGCCCTATGCCGGTGATGGCAGCCGTACCGATGGTTTCCATGATGGGGTTCTGACCACCAGATCGTGAAACGAGCACCAGCTTGCTCGATTCGATGGGCTTTGCCTCCATGGCATCTTCTCCCCAGTACACCATCACCTTCTCACCATCCCTGCTGACATGAACAACAGTGCCATACTCGTCCCTGTGAAGCACCGGACCGACTGTATGCCCATACCCTGCAAAGCGAACGATGTCACCCTCGACAGGATACCTGCTCGGGTAACCGGAAACATAGGGATTGTGAGAATCGAGCGGGTTCCCGGTGAAGAATGCCCCGGCCTGCCCTCTCCAGTACTCGGTAGCGGCGGTGTGCCCGGCCTTCAAGTCGTCACGGTACCGCTTGCGGGCCTCGATGGCGAGGGGATGAACGTTCACCATGGGGTTCACACGTACATCACCGGTTGATATCTTCTCAGGCTCACCGAAGTAGAGACGGTACCATGATTGATAATCACAGAAGAACGTCTTGCCAGTTGCCTTGTCGCGAACAACCTTGCGCACG
This sequence comes from Dehalococcoidia bacterium, assembly GCA_041653935.1. GTDB lineage: Bacteria > Chloroflexota > Dehalococcoidia > E44-bin15 > E44-bin15 > JAYEHL01. Next base: position 3,539 of record JBAZEO010000094.1, read on the forward strand.
TACGGGATGTGTGTGCTGCTCTGACCGACAACTTCCCAATCATGACCATCATGACTACGATATCGCTTGCCAATCAGATGAGCAAAATCGAACTCGTGGTACTTCACCGGTCTGACCACTGACGACAGCACATGCTCCGGCACGCTTACCCCGTTCTTCAAGGCAAGTTCAACCTGATCGGCATGTATCGTCTTAGAATCAACATTGTGATGGTATATGGGGCCAAGCACCGCCAGGCTAACAGGACTGAACAACGGTCCGGTCAGGTAGTTACCAGCCCAAGACGTGAACTCCAGATCACCGAAGTATGCGGGGTTATCCCACGATGGATTGGAGTGGTTGAGCTTCTCAACAAACTCACCGGATGTCATCGTCCAAGCAGGACCGAACTTCACCTTTGGGTTCGATGCTCTACGTATCATGTATTGTCTCCTATCCCACAAACTTGGCGCTTGAGAACCGTCTCGTTCCACTCACGATATCGTTGTACACCTTCACTGACAACACATCCTTCTCCGGGTAGGTGCTGTACCCCAGCTTCTTGCTGTGCTCGAATCCCTTGATGTGCAGCATCTCGTGTACCATTCGCTTCATCCGCTCCGGGTACTGCTGTCTGGACCATTCCTGCGTCACGGTGATCGTCGGCGGCACGGTGTCACGATTCACCCATATGTCCGGGTGCTTCGCCTCCGAACCAGACCACTCTATGCGCACCGACCGGATATTGAAGTACTTCAGCGCCCGGCTGATGAACTGCTTCTCAGACAGTGAGAGGCTTGACCTCAGCTTCTTCCCCGGCATTTTCTCATCACCCATATTGTTCACCTATTGACAACCGGATACCCATCAGGTACTATCGCATTGGTTTGCAGAGGCTTCGCCTCAGCAAACCCCCAAACCGAGAGGCCCTCAGCACTTGTGCCGGGGGCTTTCTCATTACCCCAACAGCCGTCACCGGTCACCCGTCCCGCGTCATGTGTCATGCGTCCAGCGTCACCCGTCATTCGTCTTCTCTCCCTGTATCCTCTGACCATCTCATCAATATCAACCGATGCTGGGATGTAGTCGTTGTCTTCGGTCTCATCGATGATGGTGATTTTCTCATCCAATAATGCCTCTCCCGGTCATACGGGGGCTCGCCTTGTCATTGATGATGAACAGCCCCTTGCCATTCGGTCCTGTCGCCAGGATGGGCTTGTCCTTGAGCACCATGGTACCAGTGTCCCCCAGCTTATGATAGAACTCCATCCCGACATGCTGTGACGGGTTCTCCGGGCGATACCTGAGTTCGGTGAGCCTGCCGATCTTCACCAGCTTGTCACCTGGCTCCGGGATGTTGACGCGCACGCGGCGGGTGCCCTTCGACGGATTGCCGTGGAAGGACTGGTACAGAGAGGATGTGGATGATGTGGTGCCGCCGATGCTGAGAGGATTCCTCAACACCTTTCGTTCTCCCGGCGTGACACACCCGGCGCATATCCGGCTCAGAGGATGGTTCACGAACCTGGTGCTGGCGTAGATGGGTTTGCCGCACCGTTTGCAGGTGGTCTTGAAGACAGTCGGCTGTCTCCTGCCTGTCGGGTTTGTCTTCATCCCTTTACTGGCTGGCTTCATGTCTACCAGCAACACTCCGGATATCACAGAACGCCTCCATTGCTTTGCAGCAAGAGTGTCGTTCTCTCCTCGTATGACTTCCAAGTATCTTGCACCCGTTCCCCTCGGTAATTGACCAAGGTTGGTAATCTTGAGGCTGGGACTGTAGGGGATTATTCTCCCCATAACCGGATTTGCTCTCATGTTCAGATACTCCTTCAGAACCTCACCAGGAACATAGAGACCGTTCGCAACCGCAAACTCCACTATCTTGCGACGCGCAATCGGATAGTGTGTTTTCAGCCACGCATCTTCTCCCTCTAACATAGAGGCATAAAGATCGGTAAGACGTTCACCAATCTTCTGTGACTCTATAAGTCCGGTTTCCCTATCAACACGTCCGAGCGGTCCATGATATTCATGTCGATTGAGAACACCCAATCCTGAACCTACATCCTGCTTGGCGATGTCCATCAGCTCTGACCATTGTGAAAAGGTGAGTGATGTCTCTAGCGCGTGGGCATGTTCATGTGTTATCACACCTTTTCGCCCGCCTTCTGAGAGCCTGAAGAACTTGGGACCCACCCGGATAACACCAGTATGCACATCCGCTTCGCGTGGTAGGTTAGAGACATACCCGAAGCCTTGCGGCGTGTTCGCTCTGAACTCGGACTCGGTCATCTCCCACGGCTTCTTCATCTGTGGTACGCTCATTGGGTTTCTTTTCGCCAGCTCTATGAACTTGGCCGTCGGTCGTTGCGCCCCGAGGTTCTCGATGAACGCTATCCGCCGGTACCCGATACCCTTCAGGTACTTCTTCGCTGCATTCAGGTTGTCCCATGAAGAAAATCTAACATTCAGGCGTTCGGCGTCGATGGTTCTATCGCTGACTTTCACCGTACCGAACGGACCACGAACAAGCTCGATGGTGTGAGCATCATACCCCATCTTGGTCTTGAGGTTCTGTCCTGACTGCTCCGCTTCATGCCGGGTAGGGTTGTGGATCAGAGAACGGGTGGCGACAACAGAGATTCTGTCCGGGTCAAACACTGCATATGACTGCCCGCCGCCTTCCTGCCTGTTCGGATAAACCAACCCATCATAACCCTTCCTCTTGAGCAGGCTTTCGATGATGCGGTACATCTCCTTGTTGACGTATCGCCTGGCAATCTCAAAGACAGCTCCATCGCGAGCGGATTGCCTTGCCGCCTCAACTCTGTCACGTGGTACGGATTCCATCACAACGTTGGGACGCGATAACCGATGACCATCCTTCGTCGTCACCACATAGCTGAAATGAACATCAGTCAAATGAGGAGCAAGCGAACCGAGCGGTCGTGGCCGTATGTCGGATTCGACCTCCTTGACTACGAGTGCGCCGGATTCGATCTTGCTGGCAACAGCCGTTCGAGCCCGCTGCCATATCTCTTTGAACCTCCGTTCACCCTGTTCTCCGAGCCCATGAAGCGAGAGAGCCAATTCCCTGCGCTCTTCACGGGTGATGGCACCTTCTCTTTCAAGCGCATCTACCACGTCCATCGGCGCGGGCATACCAGTGATGTCTGACGTCAGCACCAGCGGTTTTCTCAGATTGAGGCGCACTTTCAGCAATCTACCTTCACGAGGCACGTTGCCATAAGACGACTCATCCTTGGCAACTGCGGCCTTCCTTGCCAGTGCTTGCTCCTTGCTGCCGAAGTGTATGCCGATGTCCATACTGGATGGCTCGAACCTGTCGAACTCATAGGGTGTCCAGTGGTACAGAGCACCCTTCGGCACACCAACAAGCGGTTTCGTCATCTCGGTATCCACCCCGTCGCTTCCCGCGCTTTCCACCTGGCGTCATGCGCCCGTCTGACTATCTCATCGTGCTGACTGAGCGAGGTGATGACTTCGCCGGTGGCGTTCGCATGCGGCACACCATTGATGACGTGCACCGAGTTGTCTCGTGCGATGTCCCATGCAAGCGAGTTCTCGAAGTCCTGCTTCGAGTAGTACTCCCCGGTCGAGTGATCGTAGTACCCGGAACAGCTGCTGCCTCTGCGGCGTATACCTTCCATCTCATGCCGCTGGATACACGGTAGACAGCAGTACCTCCGGTGCCTGAGACCTGTCGTCAGGTTCCAGTCGGCGTCTATCGGATAGCGCGGCATCCAGTAATCGTTGTTACTGATGATGCCGTCACACATCGGACAGACACGGGTACCGGATACCACAAACACATCTCTACCCATCACGTCTCCTGCCGATGAGCGGTATCATCATCGCGATCACCGCCAGTCCGCCCAGCGCAATCGCGCCGTACTTGACGTACGTGAGTATCTCATCTTCGTCATCTGGTGTGGTGTCCGTAGCGGGGATGATGCCGCCACTACCACCTCCTCCATCACCACCGCCACCATCACCATCACCGCCATCACTATCACCATCGCCATCATCAACGTCACCGCTGATCACGGGCTCTATGGAGAACGTCTCCGTCTTCACCTTGACCCAATCAGGCTGCAACGCTATCAACGTCGAGTAGTACCCTCCCCACAGTTCAACCGTCACTCCCACCTTCTTGTTCGGCATCCTGCCAAGGTAGAAAGTAGGCATCAACAACCGGTCGAAGCCTATGGTATCGCCGGTGCCACTGAACGTCTCGG
>JBAZEO010000095.1:0-7718 GCA_041653935.1 Dehalococcoidia bacterium
CTCGTATTCCTGGACTACCTTTGCGATCGTCTCTGTGGAGCAGTTGTGAACCACGGTGTCACCTGAACTGTCAGACAAACAATTTGTCTGTACGGTATTTGGAGCCTCATCAGAGATAATTTATTTGTTTTACCTCGGATGACTGCGCGATAAGTACTTATCCACGAGTGAGATATCTTTTTTGGTTATTTTCGATCTCTCACTCTCGGTTTTTCAGATGTTCTTATCTCCTATTGGATCTGCATTCCTATTACTTATTACACTATTATGCACTTTCTTTCTATCCCTGCATCCTACTTTATCTTACGTTTCTTTCATTGCCTGCTCTCCGGGTTATGGTCCCGATTGATTTTTTTCCACGGATGATACGATCCAGTTGAATTATAGGTTTTTGTTCCACGGCTTGTGTGTTTACAACCTGGATTAACTCTTCCTGCTCCGTGAGATACCAGATTCCATATCCATAATAGCCAAACCACCCTAACACGCGGATATCATCGGGTTGTGCTTCTGCCGGGATTTGGTATAGGATCATGCCGTCATATGCAGCTGACGGTCCGGGTTCCTGACGGTCTAACTCGTTTCCATCCTTCCATCCATACCATTCACGTGTGAGTAGTTCCCCATCTGTCCCGGTCCTGTTCTGGAGTTCTGCAATCACACGCGTGAGATAATGCTCCGATTGGTATTTAATCGGGAGATCCTGCAAGGGGACGGGATCGGGTACGATTGTTGTATTGCCCCATACCCACAGGGTGAACCGATCCCCCCCCCATCCATACCAAGAAGTTCCATTGCTCTCTGTCCGAGCCCATACGATGAGATATTTTTTCCCGGTATCTGCCTGCTCGGTAAACCATTGCCCCCATTCAATTGAATAATACATATATTGCGATCCGATGATTTTGTAGTCATAGACCGATGTGTTATAACACACATCAGACAATCCGGATACATTCTGTATCGTCCATGTGTATTCCTGCCCTAGATTCCGCTCTCCTGATAATGACGGGTTAAACCGATCCCCTGCATGCACCGGTACAGATAGGGAGATCAGAATCAGCATACACAACAGGATCTTTCTGATCATTCTATCTCCGCAGGACGTGGTAACAGTGATTGTGAAGGTGCGCATTCCACCATCTCCGGCTTGATTGCCAGTGCGGCATATCTTCCGAGATCCGGGATGCATTCTTCCAAGATCTCATCTACCTCTGTTTTCTTGTCGTGCTTTCCAAGATACCGTACTCTCATATGCCTGATCCGTTCCTGATCCTCTGGGTTCAAAGGATATTTTCGGAATTTCCAGGGTCTATCTTTAGGATATGAATCCCCATTCTCAAACACAAACCGACCGTGATAAGTTTTAAATTGCATCGGTGAAGGGGGATTACGGTTCCGGGTATACTTGCACCATTCCGAGAGCCGGGTATCCTCATCTGAAGTAACATCAGCACCCCGGCATATGACGTTAAAGATCATATTTTCCCGAGCCGGGGGTGGGATGTTGTTATGTCCCTGTGCATACAGCACAAGGCGGAAACCGGCGCTCCGGAGCTCAAGCGCATTCTCTGTAATGATTTCCGACGCTTTCATACGCTCCGGATCATTTGATATCCGTTTGCCTGCAAGAGTCCATTGGGACTCATCGATATGCCATGCAGATGGAGAAAGATCGTGTAGTTCACCTTCCCTTAACATTTCGGCAAGTGCCTGGAACATTTCAGCATTCCAATGTACTGCTTTATCCCGTGCTGCGAATGCTGTCCTTACCTCCAGGATGTTGATCGTATCCCTTACCAGGTGCCGGGATTTCGACCATGAGCCGGCTGTTATGGCATTCAACATATCCCGTGGTGTTTCTACCGGGATAACATCCGGGTGATTCTCGATCCGTGTCCATTTACCAGAACAATTCTCTTCGATAATCACGTCTACACCCGTCGGAACAATAATCCGGACTTTTCGATCCATGCACAAAAGCGGGAGCGTTTCGTTCGTCTTTCCCGATGAGATCCAGACCTGGGTTTCAAGATGTTTCAACCAGTTGACAAAATGATATCCTTTCTGCGTTTTGCCGCTCCCGGTCGTTCCGAATATGAAAAGGTGTTTTCCATGCTGACATAGGAACTCATCATAGAACCGGAGCCCGACCGCCATCAGGATGAACTTTCGTTGGATGTCATCCAGCTTAGCGAGATACGCCGGGGGTATTCCGACCGTCCTACTCATACCTCTACCTCTTCCGAAATTGATATCTTATCGATAATTTCCGCTATTGCCGTAATCGAATCCAGCCGCTCAAACACGCCCCGCATGATACGCAAGAACTCCGTTTCCTGTTCCGTGCAGGTCAAACCCTCAAACTGTCCCTGGTATTTCTTTTCCATCAGGTCAATTTCTTTGGATGCATCGACCAGTTTATCATGGAGAGACACCCGGATTGTGCCGCCGTTCCCATCACCTTCCATCAGCATTTTATCAAGATATTCCGATTCCCTCCCGCGGTACAGGATCGGAAGGTATGCCCGGAGGTGAGAATACCACTTTTCAAGGATGACCATTTTTTCTTTCAGTTCCTGGGATCCGCGCCCGTATGCGGTCATCTCATAATAGATCCGCGCCGGGTATCCCGTATAACCCGGATTTGTCGCGCTTGATCTGGATCTGGATCTAACCATGATCCTCCATCCGTTTCCGTATCTGGTATCCAATGAACAGACCAAATACCAAACCTACGATGATCCCGATCGCCTGTGCGATCTGGCAGGCTCTCATTACTCCCTCCTGAAGTAAAAAGTATTGAGTGGCATTCAGGTACACATCCGCCTTTATGTCGTCCATCAGCAAGAGTGACACATCAAGATCCATTGTTGCCGTTCACTCCCTGATCCGGTTTCTTACCGGTGAATACCCCGGTGATCCTCTGGAATATCGTCGGTTTCTGTTCGTCAAACGAACTTACCCCGTAAGGTGTCCCTGAAATTACATACTTGGGTTTCATCAGGTATGCCCACAGGCGCTCAAAGAATCGCCCGTCGATGTTGACCGATTCCGCCGCTGCGTTGTTGTAGAGACGCACCCGGAGACTGCAATTATACCCTGTATGGTTCCCCGGATCCTTTTCAGTCCCGGCAACGTGGTTCAGGGTTTGCCAGATGCTGTGATAGACTGCGAATTTTTTTGATATGATTGTCGGCGTGCCGAGTTTCCCGGCGGTCTCCGCTGCGAGTTTCGCACATGCCATCTCCGGATTGTATTCTTCAGGACGCATGCCGGTGTATGCATCCCTGGCTGATGGTGATGAGGGTTGTACGATTGGGATCATTATTGCGCCAGCCCTATGATCTTGAATACAATCCACCAGAGCGGTGCAGCGATGAGTATTCCCAGAAGTAAATTCCGCATAGACTTTCCGAGATCCAGGCTGTCCGGGATATCGTCAAGGGTAGCCGCCGCTCCGATTACCCGTTCCAGGTTCGGGAAAATTGATCGAGTGGTGAATATATCAGACGTCGATCCCGTTTCCTGGACGACATAACCGGTTTCAGCTACGCCTTTTTCATTTACGATCGTTACCTGGTGCGTGTCTTTCTGGATTTCCCAGCCGGTGCCGTCCCATGTTTGGACCAACGAGTTAGGACGTTTCTTTACGTGCCCTACAAACTGGATCGTGCCAATCCTGCCGTGTTCATCGATGTCTGCTACACGTACCACCGGGACAGACATGCCCCGGAGCTTAAACAATAATCGTTCAATAATTTTGACTTTCATACTATCACACCCATTTTAGAATTGCCTGAACTAACTGCGTGAGCATGTTGATCAGACTACCCCATAACCACAGGAATCCTTTGATGAATTCCACCTGAAATTTAAAGAACGTGGTAAAGATGTTGAGAGGGTTTGGATGGCTCTTGAGCGCCTCGGTTGCGACTGCTGCCGCTAGCGTGCCCATAATATAGAGAATCACCACCAGGACCAAATTATCGACAAGGAAAAATTTGATCCAGTAGAACGCCGCTCCTATTGCCGATAAGAACGAGGATACGTATCCGAGCAGTACCGAGAAGATATCGTTTGCCTGTTGTGAGACGGCTTCTCCGACGGTAAGAGATACGTACTTAGCCATTGAGTTTGTGATATCATTCTGGATATACAGGTACACGTCTTTATCCGAAGTGAACCGGACTTCACTGATCAAATTTGTAGCAACGTTATCAACCGGGTAAAATGCAAGCTGCGAGGTGTAGAGACCATAGCCCTGTGCATATATCGCAAACCCGGTTTGTACCGGATCCTCCGATGTGTTTTTGGCGTAACTGGTAAATTTGATCTGTGCGTTCAGGCATACGCCCTGTGCCATGCAGCCGACCGCTACATGGGTATCCAAGAATGTGTCTGCATAGGTGACACCGCCTATACTGACCTCTGAATAGGACGTGAGCAGATCGACGGGTCGATATATGATCCACCCGTCTACCGTTTGACCGTTCCCGTACGTGAGGCTAAAATTGGTCACGCTGTTTAAGGGGATGTCCCATTCCATGATCGCGATCCGCTCATAATCCGTAGAGGTATAGACATAGGACTGGGTCCAGCCGGATGCTGCTGTCGATGAGATATTGATATTGCCTCCGGTAACTACGATCCCTGATGCACATGCCGGGGCAATGCAGATGATCAGGGCAATGAGGATTAGCATATAAGGATGTTTCATTGCTGTTCTCCTCACACGAGCTTAAAGATCCTCAAAATTGTGCCGACCAGTCCCAGGATGATAAACAGGTATAAAAAATCCAGTATGTTTGTGGCTTTGGATCGGATCCATGATGAGAGATCATCGTCCGAGGCTTCCGGACCGTATGACCCGGTCACAGTTGGTGTGGCGGTTACGGTCACTGTTGGATCTGGATTTACCCCTGATGGGGACATAGGGATATCCACATATTTGATCTCGCCTGATGAGCCGGTGAATGTCTTTGAAGTTGTGGAATACCCTGAGGCTGATACCGTTGCCGTGTATGTTGCTGTTGCCGTCATATTTTTGAATGATGCAACTCCGCCGGTTAGGGTATATTTTGATTGTGAGTAGTTGGCATTGCTGACGGTGATCTTTGCCCCAGAGATCCCCATTGAGGTATCACCATCATACGCCATGATCACGGCAGAAAATTCACCGGTTTTTGGTATGATGGAATTGGGAGGTAAGGGGATGATCTGCGTGATCCCGTTATTTGAAGGACCGGCAATGATCGACCAGCCATTCTCCTGGTATCCATCCGCAGTGCCAAATAGTCCGATTACATCGCCAGCTGCAATCGGGATTGACATGGTTGGACCATATCCAGTAAGGGTAAATTTCCCTGTTGCTGATGTGGCGTTATAGTGGTTGGTTTCTGATCCGTCCACGATTTGTGAGGCGCTAAGATTAGAGTTGCTGATCGTGTAGCCGGTGGTTGCATCCGTGATCGTGACGGGATACGTATATGCGCCACCTTCGACAGATATAAAATTCCCTTTGCTTGTAGTGCTCGATCCATATTCATTTGCAACCGTGAGAGATACAGTGTAATTGCCGGCTGTGGTGTAACTGTGGGACGGGTTTTGTTCGGTGGATGTTGTCCCATCCCCGAATGACCAATCCCATGTTGTGGGTGCGCCCGACGATAGATCCATAAAGGATACAGTTAACGGATTTATACCTGATAATGGGGTTGCAACGAAATCTGAATCAGGTCCCTCACTCACTGTGATATTTTGCAAAACGCTGTTAATATATATATCATAAATGTATGCGCTCGCTGTTGCCACTACACATCCTGACGTACCACTAGCCGCTAGATAGATTTTGATTTTTGAAGTACTATTGGCAAAAATGGGTATAACGCTTGAATCACCATACCCGCTATTTGTAGTGAGTGGTTGTTGGTATTGGATTTGGTCATCCACAGAAACCAGTAGGTACGTAGCACCATGTCCAAATTGAACGGCTATCACTCTATCGTACCAATTGTATGAAAAAGAGATGTTGGTTATATTTGAAACGTCACCTTTAGATTTGATGCCTGCTGCAGCTCCGTATGCTATATCTACTTGCGTCACATTGGCATTCAATCTAATATATTCATCGACCGGGGTTGCCGAGGCACTAATGCGATCCGAATACGGATATCCACTACCAAAATCCTTTACAGTAAAAACACCAAATGACCATACTTCTGATCCTCCAGTACCACCACCTTCAGTATATGTTATTTTCAGATATCCCGCTGTTCCATTGTAACCATTCTGTCCACTAACTCCACCACCCGTCATGCCTACCCCGCCAGCACCTCCGTTACCTCCAGCACTATATGTTTCGTATGTTGCGGACCCTCCTGCACCGCCAGTACCGTTCGTTGCACCACTGTTTGGATTGCCGTTCGAACCCGTATGATATCCAGTACCGCCTGTACCGACTCCGCCGCTATAAGCAAGTGCCCCCGTGCCCCCGATACCGCCGACGGCTGTCTCAGATACTCCTGTGCCAGATAATGATGTCGCACCTCCATCACCTCCTGATCCTCCGGATCCGCCGCCGAGATTCCCGGCATTACCTCCAATACCCCCTGAACCAATTGTAACAGTTAACGTACTCCCAGGGGTAACTGTTAACGAAGATACCAATGTGATATTCCCGGATCCGCCGCCGCCGCCGCCATCACCCCCAATGTTAGTATAGGGAGGACTTGGCATAGAGTAACTACCGCCACCGCCGCCACCGCCGCCAGCGCCACCGACGAGAATAACAGAGATACTGGTGACTCCATCAGGTACTGGCCATGTATCCGAAGTGGTGAATACGACTTCCTCCGCCGATACTGCCGGTATAATGATCAGGAGCGCAACCAAGAGGAGAAATACGCTCAATCGCATGTCACCATCTCCGGGTGAGCAGGACGATCCCACCAAAGAAGAACACGAGGACATACCAGTACTGGGTGATCCACGCCATGATCTCCGTCAAGAGTTGATCGAGTGACCGGTTTTTTAGTTCCGGTTTGATGATCACCTGGAAATCATTATCCGGGAGCGGAATCGAATCCGCTGAGGTATTATACGAGCCGATCAGGTTGCCGCCCTCGTAAACAAGGATTGTCTGGGGTCCTGTGAATCCGAGATCCGACATAGAGAACTGTGTTGCGTTTATGGCTTGTGCTCCTGAAATGAGCAGAACCAGCAAAAATAGTCCGGGGATAAGTGCTATCTTTTTCAAAGTGGTTTTCACCATCCGACCCAAAAAGACAGGAGAGGGTTGGATGGGGTTCTGATTGTTGATCAGAGTTTGAGCATGGCAAGGATCTTATCCAGGAATGCTACGATGAATCCGACCACTGCCAGCACGATGATCGCAGGTACAACCGACACAATCAGGTTGACGATTGAGGGAATCAGGGCTGATACACCGTCAAGGATTGGTCCGATTGTCCCATTGAGATCAAGGGTTGCGGCTGACGCAGGTGCAATGATCACGATCATTCCCATCACGGCAAGACCGCACAACGCGAGAGACTTCACGGGTGAGGTTTTCCCTTTGGTCTTTTGGTGAATCACCGGTGCTGTGTGTTTAGTCTGATCGACAAACGGAGCGGTCAAGGTTGCAACGATCAGCACCATGAACGCGGAGAACATCGCACGGATGCTCTTTTTTTTGGTTGAGGCTGTTTGTGCCATAA
>JBAZEO010000096.1:0-7667 GCA_041653935.1 Dehalococcoidia bacterium
GAGCATCTTCGGTTTTGATGACAGTTCCATTCCAAGCTCGTTCATCGAGTACAGCACCGCCTTGATGTTCACCGGCTTGGTCTTGTACTCGCTGATGTCCTTGGTCATGCCCTTCGGTATGCCGATCTCCGAGTACTCGTACTCCCCCGCCGCTATCCGCTGCATCTCACCTTTGATGTACTCGCAGACATCGCTCTCGCCTTTGTCGTGCCGCAGTATCATGTCCAGGACACCCTTCTGCAGCGCCCTGGAGAACTTGCTCGAATCCGACCGCTTGACCTCCATTCCCACGACTTCCAGCTCATCCACCACCTGATCCGACTTGTAGACGCAGTGCCCGGCGTACCGCTTCTTGGCGTCTTTAGCGAAGAACGCTTTCCGGAACACCTTCTCGAACTCGATGGAGAAGATGTGGTTCATCACCCCGTACTGCGCGGCGAAGCGGTCGTATGACCGGTTCACGACATCTCTGACAGCTCGAACGTCGTCGAGCGGCAGTTCCTCACCGCAGGTCCAGTAACATGAGTCGGTGTCGGTGTACTTCACCTGTAGTCCCTGCTTTGTCAGCACATTTATCGTCCACTTGATGATCTCCCGTCCGATGAATGTTATCGTCTCCGCCACTCTCGGGTCGTAGAACCGGGACCCGACGTATGCCATCTGCCCGTACAGTGAGTTCATCAGCACCTTGAGCGCGAACTGCCGGTTGTCAGCCAGTGTCCACTCATCCGTGCCCACTGGTAACGTCTTGCACAGCTTCTTGTACTTGGCTCGCTCCGAGAACAGGCTGTTCACCACCTCCGGCAGGTAGCCTTTCTTCTGCTGGTCAACCCATACGTTGTTGATGTGGATGCGTCCCTGTCCCACGCCATTTGCCATCGTTTCCGGGCTCAGGTTCATGCTCACGATGATGCTCGGGTACAGGCTCTTCAAGTCGAAGGTGTATACCCAGTCATACAACCCGCTCGCCCATGAATGCACATAGGCTCCCTCATAGTGGTACGGCTCATTGGCTCCCTTCGACGGGAACACCACTTTGCCGTGGTACATCTTGAGCACGTACGAGTCCATCACCCGGCTTGCCTTGAGCGCATCCTCGATCTGGCAGAACGCCAGTCTCCGTATCTCGTCAAGAAAACTGATGAGCTTCCGCTTGTCGTTGATGAGCTTCACCAGCACCACGTCTATCGTGTTGTAGTCGATGAGCTTCTGTATGTCGTTCACCCAGTTGCCGTGCACATCAGACCCTGCCCCGAGCTTGCCTCTGCCGACCGTTTTCAGCGCGATGGCATTCAGCATGTAGCTCTCTTCCTGACTGAAGGTATACTTCCGGTACGCATCGAGCAGGTCGACGCACGCCACACCCTTGATGACGACGCGGTCATCCCTGGCATCCTTTCTCACATACACTCGTCTCATCGGCGACATGCGCCAGTATTCGCTTCCCGGCACCCGGAGCGACCGGTTGATGAGATACAGCAGGTCGAACTTGTTCAGATACCACCCGCTAATGACGTCAGGCCCCAGTTCCTCGATGGTGGCGAACACGGTGTTGAGCAGGTCTCTCTCACTGTTCACCCACACCGTCTCATGGTACATGCCCTCGAACACCCGTCCGGTGACGTGTCGCTTCATATCATCGCGGTAGACGACGGTCAGCAGGACATTATCCTGCGAGTCGTGTATCGTGACGCAGATGACGGGCTTGTCGGCTTTCTCCGGGTCAGGGACACCGCCTCCATCAGGATCGGTCTCAATATCGAGGATGGCGATTCTCAGGTTCGTCGGCTCTATCGAGTCGACCCGGTCGATCATGTACCTGGTAGGGAATAGTATGTCCGCTTCATAGGTCGTGGTGAACGACTCCCGCAGCGCGGCGACGTGTTCCGGCAGCATCGTTTCTATCCTGTCGAGTTTAGTGCCGTCGACAGCGGTGGCACATCGCTTTCCGGCAACACGCCACAGATCGTTGAGTTCCGGCAGCACGTCATGCGGCACGCTGCCAGCAGGAACGTAGAAATACGGTCTGAGGCTCGAATCCTTCTCGATGCGGCGGCGTCCCTTCTCGTCTCGGGTGAACCGGTAGACGACGGGCTTGTTGCCGACGACGGCGTATTCGGTGCGGACCAGTCTCACTTTGCTCCCATTTCACGCATGTGGGTGTTTATGGCTGCCGGTCGGCTCCACGTTCGTGCGAAGTCACGCCACTCTTTCGAGTAGTGTATGAACCGGTCCGGAGGCTGATAGAGCTGTGCAAACGGCAGCGCTCCGGCACGCCACACTCGCTGCAATCGTTCTTCACACTGCTCTATTGTCGTTCCGAACGCTAGCAGGACGTAGCATCGCACTTTGAATCGCGGCAGTTGCAATCGTCTGACAGCCTGTTCCAGCACCGGCAGTGCGTTGTCGGTATCGCATGCCAGGAATATCTGCCGAATCCGCAGTCCACGGATGTCATCAGCGATATCATCAGTCACAAGTCTGGCGTCGATGCCGCCTGAGAGGTAGATCATGTGCTGTGTCCGCAGCATGGCGAACACCTTATCCAAGTGGGCTCGCGAGCATTGCAGCAGGTTGTTGTCCTGTATGGTGTTCCCGGTTTCGAAAGCTGCTATCTCTGTTAGCCTGCCTTCTCTCTGCGGCACAAGGCACCACGGGCACTGGTTGTTGCAACCCCTTGATGTGAATGTGACGCCATCGCGCAGATACAATCCAGGCGTGAATCCGTTGACAGCACTTCCCATTGCCGGACCGCCGATCCGCACGACCGGGTAATGGTTTTCCCATAGCCTTTTCAGCAGGTGACCTTCGTTGATATCCCACGTGAAAGTGACTGACACGTGCACCTCGTCTGCTTCAGGCAATATGGTCGGTGGGTCTCCGATGAACGACATGCTGTCTGTCGGAGTGAGTGATGTGCGCCGGGGGAACACGCGAATCAATCTCATATGATCAGCATTCCCGGAGTGTGCACTACCACGCTCTTGAACCCCACACACCCCTTCTCACTAATCGCCTTTGGGTAATCCTCATCGCTCAGCACTACCCTCACCCGGTCGCACCTCTCACACCTGAGCACATCCCCGGCGTACCTGTCACTATCCATCTTGTTGATGCTGATGCCGGTGTTGGCATACACATGACATCTGAGGTGTGCTGTCCTGGATAACACCGCATGTGAGGCTATCCGACCGGTGAGCACCAGTTGTCTGACGGTAGGCCGGTGGTTCTTCACCACCACCACTATTTGCCTGATGGCAGATAGGTGGTTCTTTACCTCTGTCACCATCTTCTTGACTGACCACTGCCTCAGTTTCATGTCGCTGTCTCCCTTTCTTGTTTACATAATTTTAGTGAAAGTAAATACATACATAAAACAAAACATAAGTAATACTACTTATATATATATACTATCCAAACTACCAAACTACTTACAGGGGCGCACACGGTCTGATGGGGGATGTCCGTGAGATGGCATTTCACGTACGAATGCGCCAGTTTTCACGAACGAAAAGTAGTTTTTCTAGTTTTGACCCCCTTTTATATATACAGAAATTATGTCAGGTAGTAGCTTGGTAGTTTGGGTAGATTTCCAGTTTGGCTACACCTGACAGGCATTCTATTTGTCTAACCCCACCGATCTGCCATGGCAGCAGCGATTTTCTCATAGGTTCTTGAGCGATCCATGGCCCGTGTCGGTGATGGACCGAGCTTGTTCTGACCGCTTGGTGTCTGGTTGGCGTAGCGATGCTTGATGATGATGTCGGTCGGTGTCAGCAGCGGCAAGTTCTTCAGCCATAGACACGTCTTCTTCGAGGCGTCCTCACCGAACATCCATGGTTGGATGATCTGGTCTGGTTTGCGGTACAGGGTCGACATGATGCCGACCGGGTTCTCCACAGCTATCATCGGTATGGGGGCATTGATGAGCAGCATGAAGAAGTCGATTGCCTGCTGCTGTCTGCCATCGGCACGCTTCTCGGCGAAGTACCGGGCACCGCTGACAGCAAGGTGATCGCAGGGGGGATGACCAATCATAAGGTCCCAACCGTAGTCAAGCACCTCTCTGACATCGCACATCATGTGCTTGCCGCCACGCTCACTCGGAATGATGTCGCAGCTCCATGCGTTGTGTCCCTTACGAGCAAATGCGTCTCTCACGATTGAAGAAAACTCACAAGCGACCAACACCATCATTCTGGTACCTCACCCTTGAGCACTTCCATATACGGTGTCGGCAGGCACCATCCGCTGTCGAACATCGGGTTGATCTTGTACCTGAACCGGTTGTGCCTTTCTGTTCTCCGGACCAGCACACTCTCGCCTTCCAGCTCTTTGAGTGCTTCCCTGATCTCCTTCTCACCGAGCGCCTTGCCGCTCTCTTTCAACACAGCAGCGACCGTGAGTCCTTCTCTCTCATCATCATCTGTATAGAACAGCGGGAACAGCTGCCGTGCATCCTCGCTCGGCAGGTGAGTCGGCTCACCCAGCATATCGAACCTGGCCCACGTCAGTTCCTTGTCCTCCACCAGCTCGCACGAGAACGTTCCCACCTTCAGCTTCTCTCTCCGTGGCAACGGCTTGATGATGAACTCTGTTGATGATGCCACCGGCACCCGGTAGACGAACAGCACGGTGTCGCTTGAGCCGACGATCATCGTGTTGCCCATGGCCAGCGCCGATGGGTCGAAATCAGATGCTTCCTTGTCGTTGCCTCGCTTCAGCGACATGTGGTGGGTCATCACCATGGTGGCACCGGTCTTTGCCTTGATCTCACGCCAGTAGTTGACTGCCTTCATGGCATGCCCGGTCTTGTCGAGGTTGGAACCGGCCATAATCTTGATCATGGAGTCGAGGATGACGAGCGGGTTCTTGAGCTTCAGTATTTCCTCAGTGAGCCATTCCCGGTGTGATGGTTGCCACATGCCGAAATCACAGCCGAGTTCCGTGTCGATGAACCTGCCGCTGATGGGCTCCATCACCGCTCCGTGTGAGAACACGGTTATACCCAGCTCAGGTAGTTTGAGGTTTCGACCGGCGGCGAGTCTCGCCACGCGCTCATGCACAACGCTCGATGGTGAGTCGTCGTCGAGCAGGATGACATCTGACTGCACCGTGTCGTAGCAATTGATGAACTTCGTGCCGGATGCAACTGCTACCGCAAGCTCGTCGACGATCCAGCTCTTACCATTGTGCGGCTTGCCGAGGACGAGGACGTTGTGTTCTTTCGGGATGAGCCCATCGACTACCCATGATTGCATTTATCTTCCTCTCGCATGTGTGTGATAGAGAGGACAGCAATCGAGTGGAGTATGCGCCGGTGCTGATGCGCAGGTTATCGTTCCTGCACAGGTCTGGCTCTCGAATCCGTTGCTGTCTTCCATGCTGTAGGGCGAACAGATGGTATGCCGGGCAACACAGCTAGACTATCAGCAACAGGTCTGATAGTCAACCGTTTTCTGAGATTTTCATGAAAATGTCAGACAGCGCTTCCAGGGCAGACCGGTTCTTCCACATCCACACCCGCACCGTTGTCGCCTTGGGTAGCTCCATATTCTTGCGGGTGAAATGTCGCCTGGAGAAGAGGCCCGGCGTTCCGATTGCGACCATCATGTCGGCCAGGTTCCTCAGATTCCTGACGGATGGATCGGCTTCGTCGGTGATTGATATGCTCTGGTCATGGAAGGAGACGACGTAGCGCTTACCGATGTAGAACAGCGTGGCACCGTGGGCACGGGCTTTGCGGGAGATGAAGTCAGTGTAGTCCTGCATCCTTGTCCTTTTTCTTGGGAAGTTCTTCCAGTTTACATATCGCAACACCGACAAGCGTTCCCACAGCTTCCCTGATACTGATGCTGTGAGCCTCTGCGTACATCCTTATTATGGTATACACAGGAACTGTAACAGCAATCGTCTTGAGTTTTGTCAGTCTGCTGTAGTGCTCGAACTCTCCAATATACGCTCGTGTCATACAAATCCATTGTAAGCACGAAGTTGTTGTGTTGACAATGCACCCTCATGTGCGATAATAGAGGGTAAGTGGTCAGTGATTCACATGAATTGCCTCGTTAGTGCGCCTTAGAGGGGGAGAAATGTTCGGACGCAAGCAAGAACCACCGAAGAAACGCCGGACCCGGACAAGGAAAGACCCTAAAGCCATCCTCGAACATGAGGCTCAGAAAGAGCTTCTCATCGCCTTCAGGACCGGTGACTATGAAACCAAGAGAGCCATCATCAAGCACGCTACCGGCATAAACTTGCCTGAGCCATCAGAAGATGCCGCTCTACAGGAGATGGTGCGAAAGGCAATGAAAGACGATCCTGAGTATGCAGCTCAGGTACGTGAGGCATACCTCCAACAGCTCCGTGGCGATTCATCTGGAGACGGTGATGGCCCGGACAGCATCGAGAGCATCGTTGACTCATCTGCTATCCAGGCGATACAGGGTGATCCGACTCTCATCGCCGGTGCCGTCAAGGCCCGCATATCGGAAATCCTCGGCACGGCACCGCAGGGCAGCCTCAAAGAGATGATGGATCAGATTGAGCAGTATGAGGCGCTCAAGGAACATCTCGGAGGCAAGAGTGGTGGCGGGTTTGGTGGTGTGATAGGTGATATCGCCAAGGCATTCACCCCGGTAGTCATGGCGCTGATACAGCAGGGTGGCATCAATGGTGCCGGTGGCGGCATTGCACAGCCGCAGCCTGCCAGACCCCGCACCTACATCGTGCTTGATAGTAACGGCAACCCGCGTGAGGTTCCCGAGGCTGAGGCTCGGCAGCTGATGGCTGGCAGACAGAACAGACAGCTGACAACCCCGGCTCCGAAGCCTGCGGCAAGCACAATCATCAGCGGTGAATCAAAACCTATTGATGATGGCACCGGCCAGCAGGTGCGGCTCATCATCCCGAACAGTGGGACGGCAGCGGGGAGCATTTCCTCCTCGCTTGGTGATAGAGAGAGACCTCCTACCTCCTCTGCACATCCGGGCAGCTCAGCGTCTGAAGACTCCGACAGGTCGAAGACCGATCCCTCCCCCGCTGCCGTCTCTGATGAGGGAGAAGACGAAGACATCGAGCAGGAAGCTGATGAAGAAGCTGAGGAAGATGCCGAGCAGGAAACTGATGAACAGGGTGTGGGTGACGAACCCACCGTCTTCCCGCTCGACATATGGGCTGAGTTCATGGACAAGGAACCTGGAGAGGTTGTCGATGCCATCGTCACGAAACAGTCAGAGGGTGACTCCGATGCCGACAACTTGCTCAACATCATGTCAGTGTGTAGTGCCGATGACATCATCACGTTCCTGCAATCCTTCGCTGAGAAGCCGGAGTACGCCAAGTACGTTCAGATGCTGACGGAGAGGCGTGACTGGCTGCAGGAAGTCATCGACTGCTATCGTGCATCTGTCAATGGGTGAACCACACATGCCGAACAAACACAACGATTTCGAGCTTGACGAGAGGCCGGACGAGCCGGATGACGATTATGCCGATTCCATCGTCGGCGGCATCAGGCTGACGGTTCCTGGCCCGGATCGCGGTGTTCCACAGGTTCATGATGACGATACCGTGACACCGGCCACCATCACTCAGCCCGCACAACCGGGGCAGTCAGGCCAGCAGCCATCCGACATCCGCACTGCTCTCGTGGCTGTGCTCTCGAA
>JBAZEO010000097.1:0-7665 GCA_041653935.1 Dehalococcoidia bacterium
CCAATAGAAAGGCGAGCGTTAGCAGTTGGCGTGTCTTGTGTTGATAGTGCGCGATTGGCGCTGGCAAATAAAACCGCGGCAGGCTGGAAGCCTACGTTTTCGCTGATATCGTTGCCGTCAGTGCGAGTAGTTAACTCACCAACACTATACTTCCCGCCCTTCAGGCATACAAAGCAGAAGTAATGCTGCGCTCCTGCCTCAAGGCTATTAAGTGTGAATCCATCAGCGCCGAAACTAACAAACGCCTCGCGGACGGTAAAACTCCCAGACACTATGCGTGTTGCTACACACTCGCCATTATAACCATAACCAAATGTATCACTGGTTGCCGCTGCGTCCGAAGCGGAAGCATGAACTACGCCTTGATTGCCGCTTCCGGTAGCCAAGCCCAAGAACCATGTTTCTGGAGCGCCTGCGGCTCCTGCCGCGGCTGTGGCGTTCGTCCCGACGACAATTAGTGCATCGGGTTGGAATCCTACGCCGGTAATATTGTGATTCCCGGTACTGGCTGGGCTTTGATAGATCCCTAGATAAACATTGGTGAGATCAGTCCCGCCTAAGGCGAGGTAGGACACTCGGTAGTCGATGGTGAACTGATCGTCAACTACCAATGTAAAGCCGTCAGCATCCAGTGACGAAAGATCTAGGCTGCCATCCAGTGTGGGCGTTCCAGCACTATAACCACGCATGCAGGCGGTATTAGTTTGGAAACTGCTGGTGTTGCTGCTGGCCGCTGCATCGTCACTAACCCCCCCGACGCACCAGCGGCTACTGCTAGATATAGCGGCGCCAAATCCCGCACTATATCCACCACCCGCGGCTTCATCTCCAGTTGAGTGGCCGCCAGCCCACCAGAAAAACACGATAGATGGTTGGAAGCCCACCCCCGTTACAGACTGTGTTTGCCCCGCAGTCTTGCTGGTGTCAACGTTAAACGAGCCGGTGTGCGCTGAATATGCCATTGCGTTAGCTCAGCAGTAGGTCCGTGCTTACTTTGCTTTTGTTGATCGTGCCATCGGCATTATGGTAAATACTGTCGCCGCTATCCTCTAGACACATCAGCACAGATTCCGCACGCAATACGTAGACCGTCTTGTCGAGCGCCCCGGTGGAACTGTCGATCTTGTTCGCCAATGCCGCGGCCTGCGTCAACTGGTCACCGGTCAGCGCGAACTCCGCCACTACTTGCGCGCCCGTCACGGTGCCTAACGCATACAAGCGCTCTAAAGCCATGAAACGGTGTAGGTTTATCTTTTCACCATCGTACCCACTGATGCGATCAATTAGATCTGCCATTCTTGCCTCACTGTATGATTTGTATCCGTCTACCTTTATAAGTGACGGTTAGCTCAGTATTCTCCTAGCATAGTAATGCAGCATGATCGGCCAATGTTACATCCTCCTAGGAATCGTTATCTTTCAAACCCGAGCTTAAAAGTAAGACTCCCCGCTGCATATGTGGGCGTTCCCGCACCATTTACTCCTGCAATCCATAGAGAGGACGTTGCCGCAGACTTCATAATCAGTCCGATGTCGTTCTTGCTAACTATGGACGCTCCGCCCATATCGACCCAATCATCCGTAGAGATAGCGACTGCACCGATAATCGTCCCGCATTCTGTGTCGTCTGGATTAGGTGCAGAATTGGCCGCCCCAAAATCTGTTGCCGCATTTGCAAACAATAAGGTCATTGCCACTTTCTGATCTGCGCGATCGATAATGACAATGCTGTGTAGTTTAACTGCCCCTCCTTGCTCGCGCGCAGCGGCAGCGATCTCCGTAGAATCGAATAGCAAATCTGCGGCTGTGTATGCGTTAGTATCTAATACAGGGGTTACTTCAATTACTGTGCTTGTATTGACAAGTCTGGTTGACATTTCAAACTCCTATTTCCACATATCGACATGCATGAAATCAACAGCAGAGACAACGTGTTTGCCTAGATGCCCAACAATTTGAGACAGATCAACGTATGTGTCATATCCCAAATCCTTGGCACGACGGCAAAACAGAATATCCTCACCGACGCTGGGGTCATCTCCGCCGAAAATAGTTCCTGGATATGCTTCCTCCATATGCTCAAGAACAGTGCGCGCAATGAGTACGCATCCAAATCCAACTGCATCAACCTTCATAAGTGGATCAACGTTTAGTTCCAGCGATACGGGGCCATCAAAAATATCGACCTTGTTGTCGATATAAAACTCGCGGATCTTTTGGCTTACGCTTCTTGCTTTGGTTCTATTCTCGTCCACGAAGTCTAGTGCGACCGCTTCCGGCGCTCCTGTACGCTTGAAATACAAAGCTGAGACAATGGGGAGATTGCGTTGCAATAGTTGATAGGCAACTGATTCTGGCAGTACATTATCAGAATCTACATATAACAAATGGCTCGGCTTTGCTTTGGCTTCTAGGAAAGTGTTCTTGATCCGCTCTCTCCCAATATGAATGTACGTGGGGTATTCAAAGATATTGGCATAAGATATCCCGTGTACTGCGAGATACACTTGCGCTGCATGGACACTGTCAACATGTTCCCAGTATGCGAATCTTTCTCTACAGGTTCCAAACGCTATGATCTTCTTGTCTTCCATGCTCCGAATTCTATCCTAGATGTTAACTGTGTAGAACCTTGCAATAAAATCGCCCTCGCTATATTCTAACGAGGGCGATGTGAGTACACATGCTTGACGCGATTAGTTCTCTGCGTCTGCCTTCTGCTTTTCGATTGTTTCTTCAATGACTCTGCGGAACTCAATTAGAGCTTGTGTGCCGCCGATTGCCCGTTGCAGCGCATCGCGCAGCTCGGCGACTGCCTGATCGGATTCCTCGATCTGTTGATTGATATACTCAAGCAGATTCATTGTTACCCACTTGCAGCAATCGTCTGTGCCGCAGGAATGTAATAAAGTGTTCCGCCAATATCAATACGCAGGGTTACCCAGTTGGTGAAAACCAGCGTGGTTCCAGAAGCAGTATTGGCGCTAACCATATTACCAGAGCTTGCCGTAAACCCATCCAGATCAAGCAGCACTGCGTCATCATCAACGTCTGCGATACCTTCCGCGACGCCACCATTGACAACGCGGATAAATCCAAGCTGAGTCATCCCTGCCGGGTCAGAAGCCGTACCGTCACTCCAGACCTCAGCCTGCAACGGGGCATAAGTCCCGCCGCCGCTCATTGCCTGATTCGGGATGTGCAAAGTCGCGCGCGCCGCAACTCCCAACCCAGTTAGCTTGCCCGTATCTCCAAAACCAAGACTCGCATGAATGCCGTGCGCGGTCCCGCCTACAACATCTTCGACCTCAGTATAGAATCGCGCCGACTCACCGCCGCCACCGGTCCCGGTGAGATAGAATCGCAAATACATACCGCGATTATCACCAGAAGTGGCGCCATTATCGAGATACATTGACATAAACTTCATATCGGGCGTATCTTCGGCGATCCTTGCCGTAGCGGTCCCCATCTTGAGAAGACATCCATCAGTATCTGCCGCGTTGGGATTAGTTGCCGAGAAGTCAAGTCGATCGGCAAGTGCCCCGGACAGATACACTCTTCCAGCTAGTTTAACTGCCATGTTTTCCTCCGTGCCTGCTATTACCATGAACAGCTAAGCTCTCATGGCTAACAAAAAGTGCCCCGCATTCCGCGCATTTAGGAAGTGATTTGGGGTCTCCTTTGAATGGATCTGTATAGCGAGCCAACTTTGGTTGCCCGTCAATTGCGAGACCCCAAATCACATCATCATTACGCATTCCCACAAGTTGGAACACTTCACCAGCATCACGAGATTTGCCAGCATAACCGAAGCTTTTCTTAGCAATCACCCATTTACCAGTATGCGCTCCCATTACGATCTCACTTAGTCTACGCTATCCGAGAGGAACAAGCCAGCCGCAGTGACAACTGCCTTCTGGTCCCAGTAACTGCGGACCTCGACATAGTCACCCAGCCGCTCATCGTCACGGTACTTCCGTACCCACTGCATCCCATTACCCATACCGGTGTTCCACACAAACGTGTAACCAGCGCTAGGAGTAAAGATACTCGGGGTTGGCGGTGCGTAATACAGAAGTGCGTCGTCATCCCAGTTCGCTGCATAGACTACCGAAGCTTCTGCAGTGCCTTCAGCGCTCGTCGCGCGGATGCTCTCGCCGACCAAGACCGTGTCCAGATCAAACAGAGAAGCCAGAAGATCAACGCTTGCCACACCACGCTCGGTATACTTAATGCGTTCCAGAACATCAGGATGATCCAGGAGCACATCGCGAGTCAGATCGCCCAGAACCAAACGATTCGGGTTGCGGCCAATCTTGCGCCGGACAGTCCGCTTAAACTCACGGATATCCTCGATCGGAGAACTCGAACCATAATCAGACCATTTCACAAAGTCAGTCGTCCCGACCTTGTCAGTACCCCAGAAGCCAGTCTTCCAGAAGTCAGTCACGAACTGCACTTCGCGGCGCAGCATCAGCATGTTCGTCACAAGCATCGTTGCTTCGCGATCAGAATTGAACGGAGCATCTTCATTAACCCGGCGATCGTCGGAGATGAAATGCCGTCGTCCATACCGCTGGCAATAATACGTATCAGTTTTACTGATAGTGTAGCCAACGTCACCCGCAACAGAAGCCTCACTCAGAGGCCCACTGGCGTCGTCACGAAAGAAAGCGCTCTGATCGACAGCGGGGATAATATCAGTCTGCTTATCAACCGTGACCACAGGGAAGATCTGATCGGCGATAAACTCAGCGTTGGTATACCCAACAAGAACCTCGGTCAACATTTTGTTGACGTGAACATCAGAAGCAATAGGCATTAGCACAGGCATTTCTAATTCTCCTTACGCAGCGCGTCCAGCAGGATACAGTGAGATTTCACCAATCTCGCCGGTATTGCCGCCAACGACACACTGGCCAGCAATGTACGCCGTGGTGCTCGATCCGGCAGTAATGGTAACGGCCTTGCCCTCGGTCGTGGTGCCGACAAGAGCGCCTGCAGCAACTACGGCACTCAAGGAAATCTTTGAGTAGCCCATCGTTCGCACGGTCACGCCCTGTCCCGTAGTCCCCTCATCCTGCAACACGCCTAGCACAATGTCCGTGGCCGCTGCACAAACGTCAGCGATACCATTTCCATTCATCTTCACAAACAGATACTGTGAAGTGGACATATCGTCATATGCCTTGAGAGGGATATCAAATCCTTCATACTGAGTAGCCATTTTCTATTTACTCCTCTACCGTTGAATTGCGAAGTGATCGCACGTTCTGAGAGTCATATTCCGCATACAACTCAGGACGCTCTGCGAAAAGCTCTTCAAGTGCCTTAGATCGCGGTTTCCCCGCAGCCAGTTTTTCTTTGAGCATCCGTTCAATCTTTTCCACAACAGACTCGGCAGTGTGCCCTTCGTGGCCGATCTCTGTAAAGAGCCCTGCCATTCGTTCACGATTACCAAGTGCCTTCAGGGTATCCAGAATCTTGGCGTAATGGACTTTCCCCTCACTAACATCAGCGTCACTCAGCCACAGCAAGGTCTCACCGAACTCATTCGCGGGTTCTGGAAGACCAGAGATCTCCTTAGCCAATTCAGAGAACTCCATCAGTCGCTGCGCCTTTACTGCCGCAGTGCGTTCCTCTTCATACAACTTCATCCGCTCTTCGGTTTGCGTGAGCGTTTCCCTGAGCGTGGCGAGCGCAGCATCTTTCTCCTGAAGTCGATCGCTATATTCTTTGACAACGTCCTCGTGATTATCGGTTGGCGTTTCAGGAATAACAGGTTCACCTTTAGGGGTCTCCTCGGCCTCAGTCTCAGTCTGCTTGTGACCAAAAAGACTCATCACCCACTCGCCGAAGTTCTTGCGGACTTCATTTTGCGTAATCTCTCTGATCTGATCCTCATTGAGCGACATACTTTCCTCCGTGTTAATAACTTCTGTCGTAGCAGTCGCGTCGCCGTCCGCAGCGTACTCCGACCATTCTCCATCCGAGAACACCAGCGTCGATACACCGAGCCTCGGCCTTGGCGTGATGGCAATGCCAAGTGCTACGTTGTTGTATTCTTTCCCGTCATACACACCAACGTAACCATTAAATACAATCTCTGGAGACGCATACATATAACCTTTGTCACGCAGAGTTTTTGCTGCCCCGTCGTTGAATTCTGGAAGCCACTCAACCCCAGTGTTACCTACCCGCAGATCTGCAATCCGGCCATAGATACCAGCACCGTCGTCGTGCCGTTCGTTAATCGGAAGCGGATAGTCTGGAACCGGCAATTTGAAGTTCTGAACCATTTCCTCGCCGTCGAAACGAGTAAAGTTCACCTTCCCGCCCATATGATAGACTTCTCGAAACGGGAAAAACAATCTCCAACCGTCGCCATCAACGGATTCGGAGAATGGAATAAGGAATCTAACACTATCTGACATTTTTTTAACCCACTTACCGTCTTTATTCTTGTCCCATGTGCGTTTTACGGCTGCCCATGCTTTCTTGAACGCGACCTCTTCGGTGTCTTTGTTCTTCAATGCAGAGTTCACCGCGCGCATAAACACCAATTGTGCGGCTGCAGGCAAGACCTTTACGCTATCTGGAAGTTCAGAAATCTTTGAGTATGGCATTCTAGTTTGAATTGTATATGTTGTCCAGACTGCTAGCAACCTTGCAGATCTTCCTCAGTCTCAATAACTACGAAGCGAGTTATCTCCGCTATCTTGACCGGACGTTTGCCGTGGACAGAGATAATGTACGTGCCATAGCCCTTGCCACGTTCAAGATATCTAATCAGCGGCAAATAACGAACAATAGTATCTGCTGAAATCTGTTTATTGATTGGCATCGTTTATTAGCTCCGACAAATGTCCCCAATCCCGCGCTCTGATTGCGGCTTC
Source organism: Dehalococcoidia bacterium (assembly GCA_041653935.1). GTDB lineage: Bacteria > Chloroflexota > Dehalococcoidia > E44-bin15 > E44-bin15 > JAYEHL01. The sequence continues at coordinate 6,900 of JBAZEO010000097.1, forward strand.
TGCTCCCCAATGATTGTAAGGGAGATCCAAAATGTATGTCCGGCACAGCTTGGCGAGCTTGGCCGCCTGCCGTGCGTCGGACTCAATGAAAATATCCAGCATCAATGCTCCTACTTCAATGTCTTTGATGGTGGTGAAATATACTGGCGCGAATCCAAGCTGCTGTCGCGTCAGCCATTGTTCAGTCGCCTGCGCTGTATGTGGCGGGCGGTTCGTAACAAAGAACAACTGATGCTGGATATTCCAGGCCGAGAGCGTCGCATAGCATCCATCTACAATGTCTATATCACGATAAGTCATGGGGCTGTTGACCCACCAATGTATGTGTTGGTCACTTATCATTGGATACATTTCCCCAAGACTAAATGCGTTCGGTTGCGATGGCTCTCCGAACGCTCTCTCGGCTGCAGAAAGCATATTGCATACAACGCCATCAAGTTCAATCCCTATCCGGCTCATGAAACCACCCACACGACAATGGCTCCCAGAATATACAGGAACAGTATCCCGCATATCTGCATCAGATCTCTATGTGCTTCAATAAACTCTTCCATGATATTTGTACTGGATGAAACAACGATCGTTGGCTAGGCAAGTGCGCGTTCCTATTGGGGTAAGTCTTTCAGGAGCGACCCATCCCAGGGCATCCATCTGTTGGCATTCGGGGCAAACGTGATTGTCGTGCATGCTGATATTCTTGGCGAGGATTCCATCTCCCTCAAGTCGCCCGGCCTTCCAATTCATCTGCACCTTATTGAGCGTGAAC
>JBAZEO010000098.1:0-7596 GCA_041653935.1 Dehalococcoidia bacterium
TGGCCCGCTCATCATCGCTCATGAACGAAGGCTGTATCTGTGTCTCGCCGTCCTTGGCGTACTCCAGGACATACCCTCCAGAGCCATCGAGCATCGGATATTGAAGCCGGTTGATGATGTAGAACTTCGGCTTGGTCTCGACGCCTTTGGGCTTGTCATAGCTAGCAACGCGGAAAACCAAGAAGGTTAGGATCAAGGCGATGAGTAGCCATAAAAGGATACGTACCCATTCTGGTATCTTTGTGAACATGCGGCCGGTGATGATTTCAAACTCTTTCGGCGTCATTTTTCCCATCCCTTTCCTTCCTTGCGATCCGCCCATAAGATACCGACGATTCCGACAACTAGGAACGCAACCGCAAGCGCGATGTACCAGAATAGATACGCGGTCATTTTGTCGCCTCCTTGTTGGCTTCGTCGATCAAGTCTAGCAGGCCCATGCCGAAATCCTCTAAGGCTATGTCCATATCGTCCTCCATGCCTTAATTATAGCGCACTAATTAGGATTGTCAATCCTGAATCGCATAATAATTCCCATGATCTTTCGTGGTAGGCCAGCCGTATTTTCCTACCCGGACGCGCTGCCCGACGTGCTCATAGCCGAATATCCACGGCGGGAGATGCGTGAAAACGTCGCGGAAATCGTAAACGCGGTGCAAGTTCTCGAAGCGCTCCCGAACCAAGCGCTGGAGCATCCAGCATACCCGAGGAGCGCCGAAAGTCCATGTCTCCACGTCCGGGCAGATATTCCACCATACCCACTCATGCAACAGCGTAGCGTAAGCCCCCCCAGCCGAGTATCCGGCGATATAGATAGACTTAGCTCCAATGAGACGCGGGCCGATTATGTCGATTACCGACTTGAATCCACGCGAAAATCCCTTGTGGGTGTACCAATTTATCGGCTCGCGCTTGTATAATCTGACCAGAAAGTCGGCATCGTTTATTAGATCGCGAGTCTGTTTGATATTCGTACACTCGAAAAACACGCGCTTGTTACCTTCGCCGTCATCGACAATGCGAAACTCGATATCGTCGCCTGCTGTTTCCCACGGGCCTTGAATGCACTCGTAGAATCTTTCGCGTAATGTCATTTCGCCTCCATCAAGATCATTCTATCACGGTTTTTCCATGCCGTCAATCTATTTCGTATTCCTTCCCATTCTTAGCCTAGCCGCTACAATCTTGGGGCCGATGTGCGGATATCGTTCGATAAAGCGACGATTCCCAAGCTGGTGCACTCCCGGCGTATGGCAGAAAAAGCAAAGCGCCAGGAAGTTCCAATCTTCCGTAGGCCCGCCTGATTTCTCGGTCACGATATGATGGGTACAGGTTGACGGCGCTTGCTGGCAGGCTTCGCAGACAGGATGCTCCTCGCGATAGGCTTGCATGATCTTGCGTTCCTTGACGGGACGGGAATGATGCTTGAATGAGTATGGTCTATACATTGGCTACCATCTTTCAACCTCCGCTTGACGGAATCTCATCTTTGACTTGTAGAATAATAGCGGAACGTCTCCGCATTGCCCGTTGCGCTGCTTTGCGATAATCATAGATATCTTGTCAACATTTCCACTTGAATCATGCACCCCTTCATTGTGCAAAAATATCACCCCATCGGCATTCTCTTCGATTGACCCAGATTCACGAATATCTGCAAGGCTTGGACGCTTCCCGGCTGATTCACGCTTTATTTGCGAAAGGACGATAACAGGAATATTCAGCTCTCGGCACAATCCTTTAAGCGCTAGCGATATCTCTGAAACTTGTTCATGCCGTGGAAGTGATTTATTTTCACATCCTATCAATGTCAGATAGTCGATGAAAATAATATCGACCTTCTCCTTGCGCCGCATCTTTCGAGCCTCGGATATCAGTTGCGTTTTCGTGATATTAGAAGTATCGCATATATACAAACCTTTTTCAACTAGTTCGCCCATGGCTTCCTGAATGGCGGCCATGTCTCCCGATGCCATAAAGCCCGACCGAATACGCGAATGGTCTACGCTCGACCGATCCGATATATCCCGCTTGATAAGGCTCGCCGCGCTCATTTCAGCCGAGAAAAAGCCGACCTTGTAGCCTAGTCCCGTTTTCGGGTTTTTAGCGTTTATCGCAGATGACGCGCAATTCAAGGCGATGGCCGTCTTGCCCGTCGAAGGCCGCGCCCCGACAACGTAGTACTCCGGTTGCCAGCCGTTCAGCATCGAGTCCAACTTTTCAAATCCCGTCGGTATTCCCGATAGTGCACCTTTCAGCGCATGGGCTTTCTCTATCTGGTCTATCACGTCCGGGATGATTGCCGATACGTGCTTGTAGCCGCTTTCGGTTTGTTCGGATATCTCGGTTAGCGACTTTTCGCAATAGTCTGCGATTTGTCCGCTCTTACAATCATCCTTGACGTGCGCCGCTATCCCTTTCGCCATATCGAAAAACGCCCGCTTCTTGGAAAGCTCGGAAAGGTCGGCATAGTATTGAGCGCCGTTGACAAGCGATCCGCAATCGGTAAGCCCCGCGATGAAAACAGCCTTGTCAGGCATCCGCAAGCGAAGCTCTACAAGATCGGCCCGGTTGCCTCGCGCGATAGCTTTACTGATTTCCCGCCAGACTTCGCGGTTTAGCGCATCAGAGAATAGGCTATCGGTTACGCGCATTTCGTCCAAGATGCGATTATCGTAGAGGATACAGCCAAGCAGGGCGCGTTCGGTTGCGGGGTTAGTTAGTTCCATCTAGTCCTTAGGAGGTTCGGGAAGCGGCATCCAATAATCAACGGTATGAGATAATTGCGAATCGTCTGCAAACTCTTTATAGTCACCATATCCGGGCTTGTATGTTGCGCATATTACACATCCCCATTCTTTTGAATACACCAAAACGTCATCGTATTCATTTGGGACTCTATCCTTCACGCTTATCCATTCGCTCATATATCCTCCTTACTCTATCATAGCACGGTTTTCAGATTATGCAAGGCTATTTCGCCAGCTCCTTGTATTCTGCGTCTTTCTCAAGCAAGAACATATCGCTATCCGGGAAACGTCTTCCGCAGTTTACACACTTCGCTTCCATAGTCCATCCAGGTACGCCATCGGAATCATATCGGCCCTTGAAGTATCCTACGCGGTGCAAGTTGTGATCCATGAACGCAGGAGACTCGCAGACGTGCCGCGTTCGCTTTGGCGCGGTATATCCGAACTCTGGTATATATTTCTGCCCGATAGCCATTTCTTCAACCATGGTCATGATACCTCCTTGTGGTATAGCTCGCACTCGTCATTCGCGTATTTCGCGTTTAGGTGTATCGTCTACTGTTTCGATATATTTCGCCTCAAAGCATTCACACGCGCATCCATCGCCGACAAACCGCTCGATGTCTCCAGCCGCGTTATCCGCGCACCATGATCCATGGTTACGATGAAACTCAAAATCTTCCGCTTCCCAATGATGAGGTATATCGATTTCAATCTCGAATCGATACTCAACTTTGACGCGCTTAGTTACGCACACGCAATCTTTCCCATGCGGCGTCCCTATTTTTTTGTTGCAATAAAAACACTCATCCGGATTTCCGGCTGGGCGTATCCCGTCATCGTGTTCATCGACTAACGGCCAATCCTTCATTCTTGCCTCCTATGATACATATCGCACTCGTCATTCTGGCAGGTTCCCGCATTCGGTACGCCATCTGGTAGTAGTTGACAGGTACACGCCTTGCAACGTGGTACTTGCTTCTTCACGTCCGTCGCGCCTCGGCACGTCTCGAATAGCCCGCCCGTGAAAAACTGCCTTGACGATACCTTGGCAGTCATCCACGTGTTAGGATTGTCGCGCTCTTTCTTGTAGTTGTCAAGGGAATTGAGAACGATATCTGAATGGAAGCCTTCGATAGCCCGAGCAATCTCCCGCCATTCGCGCTGTATCCAGTACATGTAATCGCAGTCTTTCGTGACTCCTGGTATAGCCTGCCATTTATCGTAGATGAGTTTAGGAAGGTTTGAGGGATGCTTTATTGATTCAAGTACACCTACACTCACATCCGGGGCTTCTGTATGTGTATGCTTACCTATACTAACCTCGCCTAGACTAGCCTTACCTAACCTAACCTGGGGTTCCATTTGGTTGCCATTTGGTATACCAAGCTTGCAAGTATATGCCTTGTTTGGCTTTACATCAAGCATGGCCAACTCTTCCTTGTATACTGTCTCTTTGTACCGATCTCCACGGATAAGGTTATGGATCAGCCAATGCTTGATTACAACGACGCCTGACTCGAACGGTATTACGAAGTTTTTCGCGCACAACAACTTCGCGTCATCATCCGAACAGTTGGCCATCCGTTGTATCTTTTTCGGGTTATTGATGAATCCGTCATCGTCGGCCCTCATGCCTAGATGGAAATATAGGTTTTGCGTTGATTGTGGCATATCTAAAAATGCGTCACTATCGATTATCGTCTTTGCGAACATTCGTCTTTCAGCCATTAGTTCTCCAATGGGGCCTCGCGGCCCCGTTGCTATTCCGTGAGTTCCTTCGGCTTCTCAAGATGGCTTTCAATTGCGAGCTGTTTAACGAGTCGTTCGATTTCTTTGTAAGCCCTTGCCGAGCACTTGATACGCTCGATATAGTTGTCTACCTTTAGCGGATCGCTCGTAAATCCATAAAGAACCGTGCCGTCGATTCTTGGTGCAACAAAAAGAAGGTGCCTCTTGTGCAGGCTCTTTTTCAGGTGTCCGACAACCGCCAAGTCTACGCCCATGATGAGATGTCTTTCAGGGTTAGATAATGGGATAGGCTTGTTGAGTTTTTCGCATATTTGGTCAATACTCATTAAGCAATCTATTTTTGGCAATCCATATCTTTTGTCAAAGAATAGCGCCCTCGTTTCTTCTAATCCGATAGCTCCCTTTATTGTCTGCTTCATTTAATTCCCTCCATTTTCTTAGCGATTGTTTTCCCGGTCTTGATAACAAGATCAAGGAAGTATTTCATCCGATCAGATGATACCAACGCTGGATTATCAAAAAGCTCTTCGAGTATGCTATTCACCTGGATGATATGCCCGATTGCTTTTTCAAGATGCTCATCAAGAGTTGGCAACACCTCCGTCTTAAAATTAGCCTTTATAAGATTTCCGGTTCGTTGCGCTACGGCTTGTGCAACAGCCGTGCGCACGGCTTTAGCGGTGTCTGCCCCGGCCTCTTTTACCTCTATAGCTATCGCTCTCTGATCTTTGAGTGGTACCTCATGCTCCTCTACTGCGCGTCGAAACTCAGAGGCCGTGCTCATTGAGGCAAACGATTCAACCGCCTTCTTGTCTACCTTTTTTTCTTCGATTGAAGCGATAGTCGCGAGAGCTTCCTGTACCATCCATAGTTTCCAGTTACCACCAAGAAACGCCATTATTGTTTCTCCACCGGCCCCTCTTGATTTTATTGTTCTAAACTCGGGTTCAACCACTATCCCGGGGAAGTTAGATCCTTTATTTTTATAGGATCTAAATTGTTCCCATGTATGTATTTGCTTTAGTTCCATATCTAAAAAATCGCGGGCGGCTAGTACAGTCTCCGTCATTACCGCAGGGTTAGCTGACCATTCCGCCATATTCTCGTTAGCCATAATGCGGAGCATGGTAGCGTCATCAAGAGGCCGCACGGGAACATCCACCGTCTCCATTCCTAGCTCTTTGATTGCTATCAACCGATGATGCCCATAGGCAAGCTGATAGCGCCCATCAGATTTTCGCAAAAGGATGTTATCCCAAAACCCCGTCTGTTCAATCGAGGTTTTAAGGGACTCCACCTTTTCCCGGTTTATCGGATACGTTTTCAATCTCCGATAAGGATTAGAATCGATCAGGTCAACCGATACTTTCACTTGTCCTCCAAAAATAAAACGGCCCGGCTTGCGCTCTCACACGCTAACCGGGCCAGCAATTCCGAAATCGCTTACGGTATGTGAGAGGCTACCGTAAACGATCACTATCGACATAATACACGATGCGGAGAAAAATGTCAAGTAGGGCGTGGCTAAAGGTTAAGATCGCCCTGGGTGAAGGTCTGCGCTGGCTCATCGAATAAGCAGGGCCTGTTTATCCACGCATCCTCGATACGGCGACAAGCGATGTCGAAATACTTCGGCTCAATCTCGATGCCGATGAACTTGCGGCCAAGGTTCATACACGCGACGCCGGTTGTGCCTGAGCCCATGAAGGGGTCGAGGATGGTTTCGGCGGTGGGGAGGAAGCCAAGGCACCACTGCATGAGGGCGAGCGGCTTTTGTGTAGGATGGCCCTCGCGCTCCTCGTGGCCTTTTCGTAGCATTCCGTTCCAGAGGTGGGCCTTTTTGCGAACGGCAATATCGAGATTCGTCCAGGCGAGTTCGCAGTCAGCAAACATATTCGCCCCGTTTAATTTGTCCCATACGAGCCAGCCGCGAGAAGGCGGAAGCTCGAAATAATTTCCGCCCCAGAATATTTGATGGGCAGATATTGAGCGAAGGAAGTCTAGTGTCGCTTTCTGGGGGGGAGCCGAATCCCAGTTGGTCGGTGCGTAGTGAGATTTTGCCGCAAGGGCTCGACCGTATTGCGTTCCGCCTTGCTTGCTCATGGTCGCGTCAACGCCAATCCCATACGGCGGGTCCGTGACGACCGCGTCAACCTTGCCGAGCGTCGGCAAGATTTCAAGGCAATCACCGAGAATTAAACGAGCCTCACCAATTATTTCCTCACGCATGTTTATCCTTTATGCGACAAAATGTCCACACTGTCTTACAAGTGCAGACATCTTGTGCGATTTACGACATTAGAAGTTCGGGATATCGTCCGAGAAGTCACCTTTCTTCGCCGGAGCCTGTCCACCTTCGCGTGGCTTGCTTTTCAGGATGTTATAGTCCGGCTGTGTGTCCTTATCCTTGCGCTCGTTTTTGAAGATGACGATCTTGAGCTTTTCGCGCTCGCCTAAGTTTAACGGGCCTTCGATGCTCCCGGTAAAGTAGTCCTTTCCATCCTTGCCTTTCCAGACTGCCCCGATGCGTTCGTTATCTGCCATCTACTTCTTCTCCTTTATCTGCATGTTGCAGTAGTTTCCAGATTGCCGTTTTGGATTATACCACGGGCCGGTATCCTCGTCTTCTGGTTCGCGCGGGAGTCGTGAGCATTCGAGGCACTGCGCCCGATACTTGTAGCCGATAGGTTGTCCATTTGCGCCTAGCTTGCTTCGCCATACGTCGCCCATGCACTTCTTGTTGTCAATCATTCACAGGCTCCTCGGGCTGTTCTTTGTCGAACCATGATTCATCAGATTTCCCGTTTCTGAAATCATCCAAAACACACCTTGCTTCTTCCCGGTTTTGGTATGACGTAATCATATTCTCATGATTCGTATATTTCCAATCTCCGGACAATCCGTTTTTATACTGGATTGCCCATCCATCATTATTATACCAAAGCCTGAAATACGTCTTCATTCCCCCTCCTCTATGAGCGCAACGCCGCGCTCTGATGCTACGATATGCGCCATCTCGATCAGTTTCGATTCTTCCTCGACCGTAGCCAGCGCTTCGGATTGTGGGATAGCAATGCCGTTTATCATCTCGGCA
>JBAZEO010000099.1:0-7515 GCA_041653935.1 Dehalococcoidia bacterium
GAGATGGCCGCCGAATTGGCAGTCATTCATGGTTTATAAGGAGGGCAGAAAATGCCAGCAATCAAGAACATTGGATTCTACAAAGAATCCGAAAAAGTCGGGTACGTTGCATGGATCGAAACCATCGACGGTACGTATTTCGTTGACGTTGACGGCAAGATCAGCAAGCCGGAAATGTAAGAAACATAACAACGAGTTCGACCTGACAAGCTAACGCTTGCAGGTCAACTCAATGTTCTACGGACGTTTTAGCCGTATAAGCACGGGGCTACAGGCTGATAAAAGAGACTGGCGCGGCCGTGGTGTTTTATTTCGAGAGGTCCAACGAAGGCAAGGGGAGAGATGAACGCGCCATTTACCATTTTCGGAAAAACTCTTTTAGTCCCTGTCGTTGTCTATCTCAATGGCCATAAAACCGACTTGACTGAATGGGACGAAGAGCTATGGATCGAACGCGGCGAAGACTGGTATGGACTCGAATGCTCCAAGGGTAAGCGCGTCCGCATCATTGAGCATAATGAATGGCTAAAAGCTGTTAAGCGTGCCGAGCGTCTGGCTCTGCCCCATACCCATACCCCCGAGCCCTAGGGGTCCTAGCGAGCTACTGCCGCGAGGATAAAGGCGACCGTAGCGCCGCCGAGGGCTCCGAGGCCCGCCGCCATCCATACCTTCCTACTTTCCGCCTTGATCTTTGCTTCTGCCGCGCGCTTGTATTCCGTGAAGGATCGCTCCAAGTCTTCCAATGAGCTCCACACTTTCTTCAGCTCCTCCGATAGCTCTGTCAATTGCCCCTCGGAGTGCTGTAGCTTCTGCCTCAGCACGGTCAACTCGCTTTTCAAGTGCTCCAATTCTGCTGTTAGCTTCCGCAAGCTCTCCTTGGACAGAAGCAAGTCTTGATTCTGCGCTGCTGATAGTATCGAGAGCCGCGCCCAGATCGCGTTCAGCTCGCTCAGCTCGCTCTCGTAAGTTGGAAACTTCTGCTCGCTCGATGAGCCAGATGCCTCCTGCGCCGACAAGAGCCCCGAGCAACAGAGCGACAAGCACAGCACCAAGAGAGCGCGGCGCATTCACAGCCCGCCCTCTGTAGGCTTTTCTTTCCCGCCTGTGAGCAGATCAATGAGACGCTGAACCGCAGCAAGGAGAAGCCGCACGCAGAGATCATAGGCCAGCTTAGTAATAGCGAAGGCTACCATGCCAGCAATTACTCCGATAAGGACTTCTGCCCAAACAGCGGGATACAAAAGCCCGAACGGCTCATTGAAGATTCCCACGATGGCGGCCATGATGCTGAAGCCTTCCGCTACTAGCATTGTCAGCACGACCATGAGCCATTCCGGGCGCTTGATCTTGAGCGCGTCCAGGAATACCTTGAGCCCTTCGAGCACGCCGATGGTGGCGAGCGCGAGGATCACGAAAAATGCAAATACCATGTCCATATGTTCCTCCTTAGTTCGGCCAATACACTATGCAGAAGTTTTTTACATTCTGCAAAAACTCGCCATGCCCCATCCTCCTACAAAAGCCGTCACCACCAACTCTCGCAGGCCAAGAATCATGGTACAGGACCTCATCCGTGACAGTGTCTTTTGCTACTGCAGCAAGGAAGTGCCCTGGTTTCTGAAGGCATATCTGTACTGCTGTCTTTAAGAGTAGCCATTGCTCAAGTTTGTACCATGAAAGGGTTTCATAGTATTCGGCGCGCGTATTGAATACTTCCTTGGCCATGAGCGGGTAATATTGCGGGATGCGATTGCCCTGTATCGCGGCAGGATCGATGCCAGGCCGAATCTTCCTGAATGCCGGATAGTTGCGCGGATCATTGAAGAAGTCGGTTGCTACTTCATCAGCTTGAAGAATGAATCCTCCAGGGCATTTGATCTCTATATTCTTTCCAATCGCCGCGCAACAATTAGCGGCAGATGATCCGCCGCAGGATTCTAGGAAGCCCTCGCCGTCCTCCTTGCGCAGTTGCTCCTCTGTCGGGTTATTAGTCTGGATGTGATAGCGTGTACGATCATTCCAATACTTAGCGCCGACTATCATCATTTGCCTCCTTGGCTTATTTGATAAAGAATGATCGGGCCGAGGAAGGCGCATAGCGCAGCGAACCACGGCCCCAAGGCCCTAATGATTCCCTCAAATGTTCGTGAGCGGGCTTTGAGGACTTCCTCGACAACCTCCTTGAACATTTGCCGCTCCGTAGCCTTTGCGACAGCATCAGCAAGGGCAACCCCTCTGAGGGCTTCATCCTGGCAATCGTTGCGGGAGATTTCGCGCGTGAGCTTTTCCTCATGATCAAGTATCATGGCGGCCGCTCCTTTCTTTCCGTTGCCGTCTCTCCAATGCTCTAGCGATTCAACCTTTAGCGCGATGTCAGCCATGATGCCCGCCTTTCCTTTATTGATCTGCTATGCCCGTGTCGAGCGATAGATTCATCTCGCCTCCCTACTTCCAGCGGCCTATAGCGTGCCAGTAAAAGAATAGACCTGCTGTGCTGTTTCCGTTTTTTGTAGTGATGACTGTCATGCTTGTAGCAGAAACCGGAGGTGAGGCACATAGATCGGCTGACTGTATATAGGTTGAAACAAACGGACTATGAAAGTTTAGATATGTAGGAGGAGCAATAAAGCTAATCGGAAAATTGTATGCCTGCGTTGCCGTTGTGCTTACGAAGGTGCCCCACTGCACCAGCTTCCCGTTCCCCCACTTCTCCCAGTACCCCGTGGTCGCGTTGCCGCCCTCCGCGATGATCCCCGCGCCGATGCGGGCGTAGCGCTGGAGGGTGCGCTCAACGAGATAGCCGTCAGAGTCCCGAATATAAATAAGGGACTGAGCCCCGTCTTTCGTTTGGAATCTTACTGGCTCTGTCATATTGTTTAACGAGTAGCGCTCTTCGCTGCCCCATCCAGAATCTAAAAGAACACGATCAACGTATTCATAGTCGTAAAAATCCAGATAACCTAATATCAACTCTCCCGTAATTAGTTTTGTATAAGAAGGATAAAACGCGCCATAGTCGCTCGTGTCTGGCACAGGGAGTTCGCTGCCCCATGTGCCGTTAGCCCATATCCGTTCTTTAAGACCGCCAGAGCTTCCATACGAATAGACCAATCGCGCAGTTGTATCGCTTTCTTTTATGTACGCGGGGCGCAATGAACGGGTGGCAGAAACGGATACCGCACTTCCCCACGCGGAGCCGCCCCAAATACATTGTTCTAAGCTGCCATCAAGGATTCTTGTAAATATTGATGCTAGTTGGCCAGTTGGCAAAATGGCATATGTAGAATAACTAATCGGGGCAGAACGAATGATGACTTCATTTCCCCATGCGGAGCCTGACCAGAGGCGTTCAACAAGAAAGTGATCTGAATCTCTTGAGTATTTGCATCGTATCTGCCCTTTATCGTCTTGAATTATTGAAGGAAAAAAGGATGCTGCCGCATTTACAATAGAGGCTGAACCCCATACTCCGTTCGTTTTAATTCGAAGATAGATGTAGTCAGAAGTCCCCTCGTATACAGCCCATACACTTCCGTCGTTAAGTTCTATTGCTGACGGAGAGAAGTCAACTCCTCCAGCGGAACTATCTACTACAGCGACACCACCCCACGAGCTCTCAATATTCGCCTGCCAGTCCCCGTCAAGGATGGCAGGCCCATTTACCCCAATCCGTCCGAGTCGGGCGGCGAGCACCTCAGCAGAAGCAGGGGTAGTATCAGGAGCATTAATAAGATCGAAATGCCCGTCCTTGATCTCGATACAACGCCTTTGCACGCCTTGTCCATCATACCACCTTTGGCTTCCGCCACTCGGCGTTACAAGCTCCTGCGCAAAGATATACGCAGCCGTTACATTATTCGCAAACAGGTTTTCAAATATCGCATTGGCCGCTGCAATAACAGTCCCCTGATCACGCGACCAAGCAGCTGCATCAGACAGCACCCTGACATCGCTCCAGACTATTTTCCAGAGTGGCATCGTGTTGAGAGCTTCTTCCCACGAGTCACCGTCCCAGTATCGAGCGATGCCGCCGCCTGATCCTGCTGCGTGGCCATCAAGGAAATAGTCATTCAAGGCCATCCCGCTTGATGGGGCCTCAGTGAGAAGTCCCCAGTACAGCGGGGCAGTATCAATCGCAAGGCTCACGCCTATTGTAATGCTCGCGATAGTTTCATATTCCGTTCCGTTTGACGATCGGAAATCGCACCGCACTGCGATGAGCCCTGCGCCTATCGTATGGAAGTGGCTCGACTCATCTCCGCTTGACTCATACACCTGTACATACCCAGCCCCGGCATTCTCCAGCACACGGAAGCGCCCGAGGACCGGCGAAGGAGTATCACCAGGAAGCCATGCGGCAAAGGTTGATGATGCCGGGTTATTGCTCCCGTCCCTGCTTCGCGTCACAGCAACAGCCGAGGAAGTAAGATAGATGCTCGCGCGAGCTACAGCTGCCGCCGCACTCTTCGCTTCCTCAAGCGCTTGCATTGCGGCATCAACGGCCTCGGAAGGCGCGCCAGGAGTCCCGGCTGCGCCTCCTATCACGGTGAGATTCGGCGTGTAGTCAGGGATTGCCCCAGCATCGTATATCGCTTCATTATAATCAACCAATGAGAGGAGAAAGCCTTCCTCATCATTTTCGATTTCGGTAATGAGCATCGGAGAAGTGATCATGCTAAAAGAGCCCATGACGAGATATCCATAGGAAAGGATATCGCCAGAATGCGGGATTGCCGCCGCGCCTACAGCAATGGGGGTGGCTAGAGAGATAGTATCGGCCCAACCATCTTCATCTGCTGTATATGCGCACGGGAGTGGAACGGAATAATCTTCTCCGACAGCCTGAATGATAACACCAAAGCCATCGGCAATCTCGCTATCATATTGAATGGGCTCATACAGCTGGAGCCCCACGATGTAGCCTGCTTCTTCGATAGTGGCTTTGATCTCGGCAGAGCCCAAGCCATTCCCGAGAGCTGGATGCTGAACTAACACCTTAGCAAGCGGAGTATAGTATATGCCTTCTTTGCCAACCTTGGCCTTGGCTATTTTCGGGCGCAGCTCCTCGATGGCGAGAAGGCGCCGTGCATACTTGACTATTTGAGCGTGCTCGGTGATGCCAGCTGTATCGATATCCCTGATAAGCGATTCGCTTGTTCGCTCCACGCCATCGCGCATAACCAGATACGAGTCTTGCGCATAACCGCCATCGCGCGAGATATACGATACGCGCAAGCCATCTGCCTTGCGATTGAAACCTTTCTCTGCCTCGAATGAAAGGAGATTCTGAGTATTGAGGATTGCAATGGCATTTTCTTTTGTGGCATCTATAGCAATAGACACTTCTCCATAGATATTCTGGTACATGGAGCACATTCCAATCTCACAAAGGGCTTCAAGAACATTTCGCTTTTCATCACCATCAAGCAGCGCTAGATCAGCATTCACACCTTCCGTGGCAAAGTATTCATAGGCTTCACCGAATGCGTCAAGGTCAATCTCACTATCGGCAAGGCGCGAAGCGACATGCGATCCTGACGTCAGCACTTCTAATATCCAAGCCGCGAGATTGCGCGTGGGCGTTTTCGTCACGCTCCACTCATCACCATCCCATGTCCGCGCAACGCCTGCCGTGATAACGTTTATGCGCCCGAGCTTATCCTGATTCGATGCCGTGGCCTTGATCTTGACAGCGATGCGCGTGGAGAGCGCGGCCTCGACATCGCCTATAATCCTTTCATTCACAAAGGCAGAAGCCTCGGCAGAAGCGTCAGGATCATAGATAAGAGATTGAATGCTTTCGACATAGACAGCATCGTATGCTGTGCTCGCAGATTTATTCGATGAGCAAGCTAGCTTGATTTGGATCGGCTCAGTCAGGGCGGATGCCGCGGCATACGTGAAATCGATATGCGCGATGAAGCGAAGTTGATTGAGCGTGTCACGCGTGAAAGTATTTGATGGCGTTCCGTTCTGATCGAAAGTGAACGGCGTCCACGATGCGCCGCCATTCAGAGAGTATGACGGGGTAATGACGAGTGTCCTGGGTACGTGCGCCCCATCATCGTTATATCCGCGAAGGCCGTTGAAGAGAAGACAGACATCAGCGGAGCGCGAATAGCGCGGAAGCGTGAAAAGTAAATCCTCATATGCGGCATCATCCGCTTTCTTCAGCTCTGCCCCGGACTCCTCTGCCACAACCTTGATATTGAACTCGCTTGTAGCGAATGCCGCGCCATCTTGGGATATCTCTATAAGAGAATCAGCATCATAGAAAGGAGAGGACTCATCAAAGGCAAACACCCCTTCTTGCGGCACGGAGCCAGAACCGAAATCGCGGAGCACGACATCATCGGCGCTGATCTTGCGGATGACCTGCGGGCAGAATCCACCCTCCAGCACTTCAATATAGAACTGATCCGCGCCGTCCGTGCCCTCTGTCTTGTACCATTGCTTGAGAAGTTTATATGGCGTGAAGAAATGCTCGCCGATAATATACGGTTGCGACTTGCCTGATGCTACAGAATTGGAAGACCCTCTGATATGTGGAAGGTTTTGAACGCTATCATTCATCCCCTTCATCGCATCTTTCATTTTCTCTTCAAGCTCATTCGCTTTCTTTCTAGCCTTGTATGCTGTCACACCAGCATATACAGCCCCGCCTATAGCAACAGCGACGAGGATGGATAAAAGAATTGTCTCAAGCCCGAGCGGGATTGAACGGACCATGATGACTTGACCGGGACTCGGGATATAGTCAGCGGATACTTCGCGCCCATCGACAAAGTACCGAGCATTTTTCGGAGTAGCATTGCCGAGACTTACAAACAGAGGGCGCCCAGCTTCAATCTCTATAATCGACGAGGCATCTGAGAAGTCTTTATACAAAGTTGCTTTCATTCGATCACCTCAAAGTATTTCGGATTGCCCTTGCTAAGCGCAATAATCGGAGTCAGGCGCATCCCTTTGAGCGTCATATGAAGTACGCTCCTACGGTCGATCATATAACCAATATGGAAGTCACCATCAAGCATGAACTGCACGCCCAGTCCGGGGCGCGGCTCGCTCGCTTCGCGCACATTGAGAGATGCGACATGCGCCGCGAGCGGTGAATATTCTGGCAATGCTAAGTCCTTTAGCACTTTCCCCTCTCTCTTGAAGCATTCTATGACGAGCCCATAGCAATCGAGGCCGGCAAGCGTGCGCCCGTTTTTGAGATACGGCACACTCAGTAAATCGTCATACTTCATCAGTTCCCTCGGTTATTGTAATGGCAAAAGATGAGAGCTGGAAAGGTCATCCCCAGCCTATCATCAGGATCAAAGGTAAAGGATGCTGTGCGACCATTCCAGCTTACACGTCCATGCTGATGGCGGAATGCTTTCAGTTCATTCACCGTGCCATCATCAAGAAGGATTCCAAGCGCATCAAAAGAAAGCTCATCAGAGGCTTCGATTAAGCCTATAAGCGAGTTGACTTCATTCGCATCAGCAGCAGCAATCTGAAGAGAGCCGC
>JBAZEO010000100.1:0-7496 GCA_041653935.1 Dehalococcoidia bacterium
GAACCTGGCGATATTCGGATCGCTGGATGAAGTGCGAGATGAGGTTCCAGAAGGCGAGGGCCGGACCGAAGAGGTCATCGAGATGGAACGGAACCGGCTCAGGGGCCTCTGTGCAGACCTTCACGGTGACGGCGTGAGGGTCCACTTCTTGAGCCGCAACTACGAATCATCGATGAGATGGATACTATCGTACACCAAAAATACGCTATTAGGCGGCGACATCTGCACACATCTGCCCAGACCTGAGATCCTCCAGCAGGCGTTAGTGTCCATGCTACCCGGAGTCGGCCCTAGGACGAGCGGTCCGATCCTGGACTATTACAGGCTGGAGCTGAGACCCCACAGGATAGATGCGCCTCCACTGTCGGAAGTGACGACCGATGGCGCGAAGGGACCGCGCCGTTTTGGTGAGAAAAAAGCGAAAAAAGTTTATGATGCGTTGAGATGGCCGAGATGAGCGGGCTCTGCATCAATCGGAATAAAGAGTGCTGGGAGTGCGAAATTCTCGATACCTGCTGGATCATCGCAGACTTTTGGCGGGAATCTAACCAGAGAAGACGAGATGAAAATAGGAGGGATGAAGGATGACTGAATGGATCTCAGTCGATGATAGAATGCCCGACGAAGGCTTTACCGTTTTCGCTTATGCGCAAAAATATGACGAAGTATATCTAGCCTATTGGACTGGATTAGCATGGTATAACGAGATCGGAGTCGGGATCGACGATCAACCAGAACTCCTAGAAGGGATTACCCACTGGTGCCAGATGAGTTGGCCAGAACCTCCCAAGGATGATGAGAATAAATGACGACAGTTAAAGAGATCGTGATAGCGGCACTCAAAGAGATGGGGGCAGATGGGCTTTGCTGCCCTGGAGACTGTTGTGGATGTGGACTGGATGACCCGATGCCTTGTGGTGATGGCGCGATAGTGTGGTGCGTCCCGGCAAAAAAGGTACCGGTTCCAGAAGAGTATGGGGATGAATATGATACGTGGTACGAAGCCCTGACAGACGAGGATATCTCCGCGAACCTGGAAAAGAAGCTATGCCATGATATGAGCTGTGGTGATCCCTATTGCATCGGAGACCACTCCCATCATTGCGTCGGGTGACTGAGATGAGCCGCAAGAGCCGCCAGAAGTCGGGGCATGATCGCCACTATCCGAAACCACGACACCCACCCGGAAAGATGGCCTACATGGAACGCCAGAAGAAGATGAAAGCTGAAGTGATGGAGAAATTTGATTGCCACGTTCATACCCGCCGCATATATCGGTACGGGTTGCGGCCTGACATGCTGATCACGGTTTCGCGAACTCATCAAAACAGCCGCCAGCCGGTGACGCGCTCAGAGGCGGTGGGGATACTGAGGATGTACCAAGCGGAGTTTCGGGAGATGAACACGATTAAGTTTGAGATGAGGAGATAATTATGTACGAAAACGAAGCCAGGTTTTACAATCTGGAGATGGATGTGAAGGACAACACGATAACCAGGATAAATGCGAAACTGTTGCATGTAACCCTGTTGGAACCTAAACCGCTGAGATGGGATGGAGACAAGCCAGTATATCGAGAACCTAGAACGCATAGGAGATGATTGAAATGTGTGATGAATCGTTTACTCAGTATTTGGATAGACTCGCCAAAAAGTTAGAGACAGATCTGAGAATCGATAGTGACAGAATTGAACTGGATAAGAAGTCCGGATCAATGCTATTAAGGCTGACAGCAATCGTGTTTACCAGTGTTGCGTCTATGGCACAAGAATATCAAAGGACCAGCGGCCATGATATGATAACAGACGAAGATATTTTCCATGCACTTTTGGCTTTAGATATCAATTGCAAACTCATGCGGCGGATGTGTAGTATGGGAACAGAACCTCCCATGCTGGTAGAGATGAGGGATGTGTCCTCCGTCAACCGAGTTAACACCAACGGTGAAATTCTCGAAGACCATCTTGAACACCGTGGCCGGGTATACGGCGTGTTCGTGGCCAACAAAGACGAGAAACGCAAGTTAGGGGAAACGCGGCTCGATATGTGAAAGTCGGAGTGTGAAAAATATGGAACCATTTGAGTTTAGAAGAATTGCAGAGCTTTTGGAATCGATTGACGCCAAACTGGATAAGCTCGTCCCTCCAGAAAAGGACGTTCCTCCAAACGACGACCTCGAAATAACGCTCGGAGAATTGGTAGACCTCCACACGAAGATGCGTAACGTTCCGCTTCGGTTCAAGCGATCTGACTATCGCGAAGACGAGGAGTATCGAAAGGCGATGACCCTATGGAAAGCAGTGCTTGATTCGCTCGAAGTCGAAGACTATTCGATGACATTCCAGAAATAGGCGGTATCCCCGTCAATGGTAATCGTGCCTTGTCGGGTCACGTCTTGTCTTGTCGTTTCTGGTCAAGGCAGTCGGGTCGCGTCTAGTCACGTCTCGTCGAGTCGGGTCAAGGCAGTCGGGTCGGGTCACGTCGTGTCGAGTCAGGTCCTGTCAAGTCAAGGCAGTCGCGTCAAGTCAAGTCCTGTCGTGTCGCGTCCAGTCTTGTCGGGTCAAGGCAGTCAAGTCATGTCCGGTCGTGTCAAGTCTGATCTTGTCAAGTCAAGGCAGTCTAGTAAAAGAGGAGATGAAATAAAATGGTAGCAAAACCAAAAGATGGGAGTCAGGAACCTATAACCCTGAAACGTATCGAAATGGAGACTATCACGGTCCCTATCGTGGGGATCTCAGAGCTTATAGTCCACAACTGGAGCGAAAAAGCAAAACGTCAGATGCTGGAAAAACAGATGAAGCCCGGAACCAGAACGAAAAAGGAACCCAAAGATCCAGTAGCCGACTATGAAGCGTCGAAGTACAAAACGCCAGAAGGCAAAGACGCGATGGTTTCGACGGCCTTTAAACAGGCTATGGTGGACTCTCTGAGGTACTTCGACGGGGTAAGCATGGTCCTCGGGAAAACCGCCTTCTTTGTGGAGGGCGAGTTCGTAGAGATCGAAGGCGAACCTAGAATGAGAGAAGACATGGTGAGACTTGACGGGCCGTCGCGAACGGCTGATATCAGGTACAGGGCGGGATATCCAGAATGGAGGGCAACCCTTCGGATCACCTATGCAAAACAGGTACTCACGAAAGAGTCTATCCTGTCTCTCGTCGAAACTGCTGGTCAAACTCAGGGTATCGGTGACTGGAGACCGTCGTCGAAAAAGACCACCGGGCCTTTTGGCAGATTCACCATAGACCAGGACAGACCTATTGAGGTGATTTGATGGAAACTGTTTTTGAGAAGTATGGATATCGAAACAATTCTGGCGGCGGCGGGCTTCATCTGTCAGGCACCGATCCGCAAGAGGTAGGGACCGAACTGGAACGGATCAGAACGCTTCATGATGGAAAGTTGTATCCATCCGATGTGATCGAAGGCGCTAAACCAAAATCGTCTCCTCTTCATCCTATTTTTGAATGGAACGACACCGAAGCGTCGCGACGGTACAGGATGTATCAGGCCCGTTGCCTGATAAAAACCGTCGTCGTCACATTCAAGTCAGAGGAGAAGGCATCAAAGCCAAAACCTGTATTTGTTAACGTGATCTCGAAAGAAGAGGTCAAGTCGTCCGATCCGGTTGAACGTGCTGAGATTTTATCTGATCAGCATTACACCACTCGAACCAATGCGATGAAAACGCCTATGTTCCGGGACCACATGGTGAGAAACGCGTTGAGCGAACTTCGGTCTTGGAAACGCCGATACGAAGACTTCAACGAATTCAGTTTGATCTTTTCGGCGATCGAGGCCACCGAGGTCAAACTGAAACGCTAGATCCCCAGCGCGGCCCCCAAATCTATTTTTATGATCGACTCTTTTCTGAAGTCCTTATAGCTTGAATTAAGCCTTTTATATACTTTATCGTCCATGAACTGAGAAGGATCTCTCCCACCTTCACGGAACTTGTGAACATGCTTAATTATTGGTTCCGGCGTGCAGGCGCATGTCTGATGGTACGGCCCTCGGTCTTCTCCAAGTTTGTGATCATAAGAAGCGTAAAATCGGCACAATGGGCACGGGTTCGGACCAAGAATATTTCTAAAGCCGATCACGTCTTCTATCTGTTCATAAGCCGAGAACTGCGCGTTACTTGCGGCCAAATTTGACTCAGTGACCCAAATCTGAGTCGCCTTCCAGCGTTGCATCTGAGGATATTGTTCTCGAAATATTTTTTGAAATCCGCTTAAAGTCCCGTTCTCCTGGTACGACTTCACCAACAATGCCTTAAAATCCTTTTTTCCGCTGTCGGTCAACCAGGTGATGTATTGCCCTCCTCTGGCTTCCAGGTACTGGTTCACCGCGGGGTCTAGCTCCACCATTCGAGGAGCCGTGAGCGTTGGCATCCCCGTCTTTTCCAAGGCAACGTTGACGCCTTCCTTGATCGGGATTCCCAGGTATGCCGGACTTTTGGGGTTCGCGAACGTGGCCTCCCATTGCTCCGAGACCATACCGTTGATCAGGTGTTCGGCCTCCTCAGCAAAGCCGTCGATCATCTCCAGGGAGGCTGGCGAGAGTTCGTAGACCATCAGATCCCGGCCTTCTCGATTTTAGCCAAAAGAGGATCTAAGAACTTTTCCGTTGCATCCTGGAACGATTCGCCAAGCAGCGCCGTAACCAGGGCGTCAACTCTCGCCTTCGAGTGGTCGTCCGATACAGGTTCGGCGGCCATCGCGACGAGAACATCTCCACCCGCCTCCAGAACATCTAGATCGAATCCTGAGAACTGGTTCGCCCACTCTCTCATTTCGGCGACGGTCCAAGCCCCCCCCCTGGAAAGAAGCGTGGCGATCGCGACTGATTCCTGGTAGTCTTTCGGGATGGTGGAGGGAGCCGAGACCTCCGCCAGATATGTTCCTTCAAACCCGTTCAACTTGAGCCAGAGGTCGACCTTTTTCTCCAGCTCCGCCGCGACGTTGGATCGCAGGGTATTGATGAAACTGAAGAGTAGCTTGGTCTTTTCCGCCCCGCTGGAAGAGTCCAAAAGCGCGTTCGCGCCGTCATAATTCAGAGCAGCCGTCGGGAAAATTATCCAGCTCATGAAATTCTGGAAAAACTTATAAAATTCCAGAACATCGAGCTTGCTGGGGAAGCTGGGGGTTTCGACCTTAACCCACGACGGCCTCGGAACTATATCGGTTCCGTTATGATGCTCGATATAGTTCTTGGCTATCGCCGGACCTTCAACCGAATCATCTGTTATAACTTCTTTTGGAGTGATCTGGGTGTCCATCACGTCGAAACATTTTGCCCACGCGAACTTCGCTCCATCGAGAGCAGCCCACAAATACTCCAGGAAGCCGGGGCCATCTGGAGCTATCTCGGATATCGACGGGATGCACATCACTTGATCAGGATTCAGGGTTCTGATCTCAGTCCCCTTCTCGGTCTTGACCGCCTCGTCGAACCCCTTGTCTCCATCCTCCGTATAATAGATCCCTTTCCAACGGAGAGCCGAGGATGCAGGGCTTTCGCGTTTCTTCGCGAAGTTCTCTGGCGGGAGTCGTTGAACCGATGAGAACATGATATAATGCGATTCAGGATCTTGATCCCATGCGAACTCCGTCATCCCGTTACCGAACAGGAGAGCATCGTTCGCGGCGACTCTTGTTTTCTGGTTTATATTAATCTTTTTAAAATTTGCTCTAATTAAATTCGTCTTCTCGTCGTCTACCTCGTTAGACTTGATATCCCAGATCTTGATCGGGAACGGTTTGCTGAAGACGAGATCCATTACGGTTTTCGATATCCCGAAAATGAGCGGGTTGACTGAGGCTCGGACTATGTGCTGATTCGTGGCGCTGGGGTCCAAAAACTGAGCCGCGAAGGTGGATATGTTCCCGCCCTCGAACTCTGACTTCTTTTCTGTCGGCATGGGATCGGGTTAAATATAGATCGGGATGATATAATAATTTTGCCATTCAAGAAAAGCCTTATAGGAAGCTTTTTGTATTATAGACGCTAAATTGATCAGGATGACCGGAAAAGGCACTACCTTTGCTCTCCGCCACCTCCAAGGAAAGCGGCTCACCCCTCAACAGGCCATTTTGGCGAAATGTTCTGATTGCATGTCTCACTATGGAGACGGGCGGGTGGACTGTAACGTTCCAGAATGCCCCCTATATCCTTGGATGCCCTACTCAAGCGCTCCCAGGGAGAAGAAGCGCCGAGGAAGAGTTACGGAAAGGTCGAAAGACGATAGGCTAAAAAAGCGTTCTACAAGCGATTTGGAGGGAGAATAGGATGAAGATTAATCGCCGTGTTGTGACGACCACAACAACTCGTCATGAAGTTACAGTCGAAATACCGCATTATTGCTGTGCTGGGATGCGTCACCTGATGGGATATATCGGAGTAGGTCATAGATACCTATCAGTTCCATATTCATATTCCCCGATCACCGCGGGTATGGCAACTGGTGCCCCACCGCATCACATAGTACCGAGTCATGTAGAATCCTGTAAGGAACTGAAAGATTTTCCTATGCGGTTTTGTCCCTTTTGCGGTGAGGAGATCGAAGAAGAAGAGGATCGAGAATACGTAGTGGTGGAGGGGAAAGACGAATCAGAGACCGTCATCTAGCGGCCTCCCATAACCTTTATATATCCCTTTCCATTTTTATAATCGGCAATTTAATTTAATCGTCGATAATCTTTTCATATCTTTTTAATAAGCTTCCTTGATAAAAGCACCCTTAATCTCATAAGGGGACCATTTTTATAATTTATTATTCGCGAGAATACGCAACCTCTCTAGCTACTGGTTTTCGAAAAAACGAAGAATCATAAGACAAATGAGAAGAAAAGTATTATCTTTTACGTTTAAGAAGTCAACCATAACCTTTAAATATCGATTTCAGAACCGTGGCCTCGGCTCTCTCCTCACATCACGACCGCCCATAGTCGCAGCAGCCCTATCCTGAGCCGACATCCGAGTACCGCGCTGGATCACCTGAACCCTCACCAGGTCGCCAGGATCTTCGATCAAGTGGCCCGTCAATGCCAGACCCAACGTTGTCAGAGGCTCGCCGTGTCCTCCGTTCGGCCCGTAAGACGTGGGACAGCTCCCGTCGTTCCGGATTTGGTGGAGTTGTTTAGCCTGCCTCTCGTCCGGGAGAAGTCGCAAGGCTTGAGTTCCCAGGAATTTGGTGATCTCGGTTAGGAAACCGTTCCGGACCGGCCCCGTAATGCGAATTGGCACCAGGCCCGGAATCTCTCCCCGATCGTGAGCGAACTCCAACACCTGATTAGTATTGTCGCCATATAATTTATCCCAGCCGAAGAAATTCCGGGATGCGTTGATGATCTCGATTTGGGTCAGGGAATCGTCACCGCGAGCCCTGGCGTAAGGCATGTGATCGAACCATTCAGAAGCGATCTGACGCCAGACCCCACCCTGGATATTGAACACGCAAAACTGAGCCGGATGGACTCCCTTCCCAGGGTCCC
>JBAZEO010000101.1:0-7447 GCA_041653935.1 Dehalococcoidia bacterium
TCGAAGGGGTTCACGATGGCTTCGCCGCGCTCGTTCCTGTTCTGGACAAGGGAGGATACGGTGCGCCAGATGGGGTGGAGTTCCCATGAGGTGGAATCCAGCCAACGTTGGATGGCGTTGGTCTCAGCCGGGTTGGCTGCATCCTGCCAGCGATAGCCGTACTTGGGAATCAAGTTGATCGGGTTCGACCAAGTGACGACAAGCTGCTTTGGGCCTTCTTCGGTCTCCACGTTCTTGACGTACTTCCAGCCCCAGCGTTCGTCCTTGAAGCCGAAGGAGCGCATGAGCATGTTGGTGAGGAAGAGAGCGCCCACGCTCCAAAGAAGGGCGTGGCTCATTGTGGCGGTCTCGTATGGAGTATCCTTACCCTGCATAAAGTTGCGCGCATGGGTGATAGCCGCCTTCACCATATTCTTCTGCATCCGAGCAGTGGCAATCTTGAAGGTCGGGGTGAAGAAGAGTTTGTTCAGGAATACCCTCGTACCCTGCGGCACGTTGGCATAATCACCCATGTACTCAGCAGAGCGTTTGGCAGCCATCTCCGAGTCCAACCCCATGTCCATCAGGTGGAAATAGGTGAACATACGGGTGAACCTATCCATGTGCCACGCGGCATCCTGAGAGATGGAATAGGCGTGCTTGATTACATGGATAGGCAAGGCAAGGTTCATCAGCCCGTGGAGCTTGGGGTTGGTGCGGGCCATCCGGTTCATGTTGTCAAGGAGGCTGTTAGCCGTGTCCGAGAATGGATGAGAGTTGCCTCCATAATTCTGCATAGCCTCCCAGTGATGGTCGCGGGTTGTCCACGATTTCCAAGCCTGTTTCCACACTCGTCCTTTGAACAGGGACTGAGCCGCCCCAGCCTGCCACGCCTGATACACGTTATACACCGGGAGGATGAACGGGTTGTAGAACTGGGCCATCTTGATCGCCGCCCAGAATCTCCAGATTGGGGCAAGGGTCTCATCCAGATTGGTGAAGGATTGGGTTTCATACCATGAGGCGAGATGTTCACGCATGGCATAGTTGGAGATGTAGGAGCCGTGCGAGGCGGACACGCGGACATAACCGGGCTTGAGAGGCTCGTCCGCATCCTTCATCTTGTATGCCCACAAGTCTTCGTGCTTAATGCCGAACTCTTTATAGTGAAACTTGCCCAGTGTCTTCTTGCCAGTAACCGGGTCTTTGGTTTCTTCCTGAACCCAGCGGCCAGCGTTCCTCATCGACCATTCACCAGTGTACGGGTTTTGAGTGTACATCTTACCCAAGGCAAGTTGGAGCATCCGGGCGCGGTCAAGGTCCATCCCCATCTTGTAGGAATAGCTGGACAACACCTTGACTATGGAAAAGTCCTCACGCTTGAACAGGGGAACACCTTTGTCATCGGTGCGCTTCAGCAGGTCAGCCATCATTACGTCTTTACGGTGGCGATCAGTCAGGAACCGGATGGCGGCTATACGACCCTTGCGGGTGCTGGTCAGCCGGTCCGCGCTCATGATGAGAGAGGTAGGCATGGGCAGGAAGTTAAGGTCATCCATGCGGGTGAGGCGTTCTTGGAACTCAGGGATGAGGCGCTCATTCTCCGCAATCTTGGTGAGCATCTCGGACTTGATCTTAGAGGAGTGGGTGCGGGCGGCCTTCGCTCTCCACTTGGTAAGCTCATCCTGCATGACCTTGATCTCACCGGCTATCATCTGGCGTCCGGTTTCCTTGAAGTCGGCGGGCATACCGTGGGAGGTACGGAGTTTCTGGCACTCGGCTATGTAGTCGTCCACTATCTTGAAGGCACGAGTGTATGCGGCAGCCTTGTCCGGGTTGGCGCGAAGGAACTCTTCACGGGCTTCGGTGCTTTCATACAGGAAGGTGAAGTCGATAAGGGCTTTATTCCAGGCCTCCTTGTTGATACCCACGAGGGGAGCGAATGTCTGGCCCACTTCCCACTTACCAAGCTTGGCGTTGGATATGGCTTTGCCTACCCCGCCCTCTTTCTGGTACAGGGGACCAAGGGTGCGGATGATTCCCTGGTAGAGCACGTTGTGCATGGTGTGGTCATTGAAGTCTGTCCGCACAGACATAGAGCGCCGGGCCTGTTCACCGAGAAGACTGCCAAGGACTTCCTTGAAACGGTCGAATCCGGCAGTGATGGAGAAGGCGTCCTCCATCTGATGGCCCATGTTGATAAACACATTCTTCAAGGCATGAAGTTGCTCATTAACAGTGGTGGCCTCACGAAATCCGGGGGCGTTGTCGGCGGCCTCTTTCATGGAAAAACTGGGAGTGGCCGTGATCTGCTGGTACAGGTTATCCCGCTTGGCCTCGAAACGCTTTATTATGGCCGGAGAAGGGGGCTGGCCTCCGGTTATGGGCGGGTTATTCAACCACTGCTCGACTTCGGCAAGCTCTTTGAGAAGGTCGTCCTTGGAACGCTGGGCTTCCTTGGGACCAAACTCTGGCCCAAGCAGGTGTTCACCAAACACCGTATGCCAGCCGGGCAGGTTATTCTTGTCAAACCCACCCTCGTACATTCTGGTAGCCAGTAACTCAGCCCTGTCCCGGATACTCATGCTTCGTATGGAGCGAACGAACTTCTCCCAGATGGACTTTAGCCACTGAGCAAACGTTAGGTCAGGGGCCGATTCACCATTTACCAGCCGGGCATAGTGATCCGCAGCCTTCTGGACAAGGGCTTCTTCAGAACCGTATTGTTGAAGGCCGACTTGGACATCGGCATCATTGGGGCCGAGGGTAGCAATTAGTACATGAAGCCCTTCATGACCAAGAGTGAGTCCGGCCTTGTCACCGAGACGGGCAACCACTTGGTCCTCGGTTTCCCCTACTTCCATATCCTCTGCGGCTATGCGGACAAATCTGTCCACTACCGAGCCGAGTGCATCCCCCTGATACTTGTCACCTAACCTGCGCTCGATGCGGGCTACTGTAGAGATGTCGAGGTCGGGGAACATGCGCTTAACAGCCTCGTACATCCGGTTGTACCCGGCGGACATTTTAACCTGTGTGCCATCGGGGAGATCGTGAATGACTTGATGGAGATCGGTAGGGTCTCCGAATACACGAGGTTCTCCAACTGTTAAGGATTCCTTTACAGTTCCCTCTTCGGCCATCGAGAACTGGGGCTTGCTCATCCCAACTTTTGGATAAGCTGGCTGCTGGAGGGGGTTGTCGATAAGTGGACTCTCCGGATCAACCACGACCGGACGCATGTTCTGGCTGGCCGGAGTGGAAGGCAAAAGTTCAATGGAAGCCAGACTCAGGCTGCCGGTCTTACCGTTGTCCCACTTGCCATGTACGCGGGCTATGTTGCCAGCCTCATCCAGTTGGATACGGGAAGGAGTAAATAATCCAGTCTGGATAGCCCCCTTCTTATTCGTGACCCGAATAGAGAGAGGAGTGCCTACGGACGATTTTAAGGCTTCCTGAGCGTCGATCCCTTTTTGCGCACCAGTGGTCGGGGAAACAGAGATCGTCGATCCTGGAGCTTCCTGTGCAGCCCCAGGGGTGTTTTCTGCCTCCTGTACGCCCAACGGTGACGCAGCCGGGGTATAGGTAAGCACGAACTCTTGTTGCTGGGGAGTGAGGGAGGCCCATTGAGTATCTTCAACTGTCGAAATGGAAGGGGCCTCCCCCATCCCGGTCGAAGGAGTGCCGGTCTCCTCCATTCCCGGTGCAGGTTCAGCCCCCTTGGGTACTACTTTCCCATTGCCACCAATCGTACCCATCCCCGCTCCGAGCAGGAAGGCCGGTATGGTGACTTCTATTCCCTGCTTGAGCCGGGACATGAACTCACCCGGCTCCAAGCCATTCTTGAGTGCTGCTTGTGTGATTACGGCTGAACCAATTTCCTCTCCATATTCAGAGGCGGCTTCGGCCAGACCTTGAGAGACCGCGTTCACGAGTCTTTTGGTTGACCAGCCCTTGCCGAAGAATTTGGCGAAGGGGAGGGCGTTGAGGCCAGCAGAGGTGAGGGTCATCTCCAGCATACCTAAGAGAGCTTGCTCTGGAGTGGCTCCACGCTGAGAGAGTTCTTGGTACTGCTGCTCACCTTCGAGGAGGCCCCCAGCCACGGATGCTACTCCAGCAGCTACCTTGGCAGCAGCGCGGTAAGGGAGTGCCGCCCCGACCGCCAGCCCAACTCCCGGTATCGCCTGAGCCACATCCTCGGCCATCTTGTACGGCTGCCACCAGTCCTCTGTGTAAGGGCGCTCATCGGGTGGGCGAACGATCAGACCAGCCTCGGCTTTGAGCAGGTTCTTCCCATAAGACAGCTTCTCACCCAGCCACGTATCCGGCCCAAGTCCAACAGCCTGAGCACCGGCTTGAGCTACACCGGTTACTCCGCCGAGGGTCTCCAGTACTCCTCTTGTGGCGGCGCGCCACACGGAAGACTCGACGGGGACGGTGGACTGGAAGTTGCGAGTCGCTATGTCCTGATCTTCTGGAGTGGCCGCGATGAAGGCCGGGTCGGTTGCAATGTGCATCCGATAATACTTCTGAGCAGCCGCAACCTTTTCCCAATCCTTAGCGGCTACGAAAGCAGGGTCAGCAAGAATGGAATCCCACGAGGGAACAGACTGGTTGGAAGCACCGGGGGCCGTGGCATCCGGCTGGCTCGTGCTGGGGTCTGTGAAAGCCATTGAATGCTACTCCTTTTTAGGAAGGTATGCGCTGGCTGGGCTGGAAGTGGTCCCCCCAGCCTGATTGAACGGGCCATTTCCCAAAGGAACGCCCTGCAATTCGAGGAACTTATTATACATATCAATATACAGATTCTGGGCCATTTTAGGATCAGCAACCATCTGGTCTCCCATTGCCGCATTCACGTACGCTTTGGCTTGGGCAGAAGAGTTAGTGAATGGCTGTATTCTAAGCTGGCTGAACTCCTGCCGGAGTTTCATCTCCTCAATAATTTGCTTGGTCTCTGGAGTCTTGCGCCCAGAATAAAGCGGAGGACCGGCAGGTTTGCCTGTGTAAGTATCGAAAGCGATGAGCTTGTAGTTATCTCCATCCGATACTTCACGGAAGTCATAGTGCGGGGAGTACTGAGCATTGAGCCGCACCAGTTCCTTCTGGAGAGCCTGCTTCTTGTCCATTGCTTGCGGAGACTGACTCCACGCTGAGAACAAGCGTGTAAGGTTCTCAAACGGAGCGGCCTGTTCAGCCAATGCTACCTGTCTGGCTCTCTGCTGCGTCTCCTGCTGCTGCGCTCCGATATTCGCGGCCTGAGTCAGAATGGCGGGATTGACCGCACCTGACATTATCGCTGAAGCAAACGGGGAGGCCGCTGCTGGCCCGTTGCTATTGGGAAAATTTGGCTGGCCACCGGCTTGAGGCTGCATCCCGCCTACCTGTGGCTGTCCATTACCCCCACCCAACAGTGAGCCGAGTGCCTGCCAGTTGAGAATATTGCCGGCCTGCCCGGCAAAGTTTTGCCCCATCATCTGCGGCCATGTACCCTGCGGCGCACCGGCTCCGAGCATACTCCCCATCATGTACTGGTTGGCTGGGTTGGTCATAAAATTGCCCAGTCCACCGAGAAGGCCGAGAATGCCGGTTCCAAGACCGCCCTGAACGGGGTGTGCGAACATGTTGAATATGTCGCCTATACCGAAGTTCAGTCCAGGAGCTGAAGTAGGCATCCCCGCCGGGGTAGGAGTCATGACAGGAGAGGCCGCGCTTGTTTGTCTGACTTGAGGAGCAGGCTGTGGCGCGAACTGGGGAGCCGCCTTGGACTTGGCTGTCGGTTTGACAGCGGCTTGAGCGGGCATGGTAGTTCCACCGGGCACGTCTCCATACGAAGGTGGCATCAACATCTCGCCCAAAGGGGAACCAACTGGAGCGGCACCGGGCACGGGGACCGGAAGTGCCACTCCGGGAAAAGCGGCCATCAGATTTCCCATGTCAACCTGTGGCATTGTCTGAGCTGGGAGTGCGAAAGCCATCATTCACCATCCTATGTTAGAGTAATCCGCCGATTCCGCCAGCGATTGCGCCAATTCCAGCACCAACAGGACCACCTACTGAACCACCCATTGCAGCTCCACTCATCGCTCCGCCAAGCGCGGACTGGATCGAGGAAGGCTTCCCACTCACCGGCACAGCCGATCCGCTCGCCGCACCCATCCAGCGGGCCGAGTAGTCATACAGGGAGAGATTCCAAGTGAAATCAAGGTGGTCGATTTCCAGGTTGCGATTGGTCTCATCCGTCTCGGCTATGATGCGGCTCTGTCCATACTGAAGCTGCTTACTCGTCTCAGAGTCCATCAGCCCCATCTTCGAGCCGAGCATGGCAGCCATCATGTTGATGCCTTGGGTATAGGCCTGCACCCTAAGTTGGGGAAGCAGGCGCTTAATCTCAGCCCCAGCCATGAACTCGATCTTGTCGGCTTCCAGTTCAACCTGCTGGTCCTGGAGGTCATACCTTGCCTGTACCTCACGGGCCTGCATATCCCTTTCGAGTAGCGCCCTCTGGTAAGCCAGTTCAGCCTGAAGCTCCCCGTCGAACTCTTTCTCCTCGGCAGAGAGGGAAACTTTGGCATCGAACTCGTCGATGTTATACTGCTTCTCGGTTTCCTTGATGCCAACGCCGATAACGAAGGCGCTGCCCATGACGGCGTTCAAATCGCTGGCTCCGGCTGCGTAGGCGGCTACTGAGCGAGCGTGGGACAGAGCCTGCCGGTTCTCGAAGGCCGTAACCATCTCGGCCACGTTGATGGTGGGGAGGCTGATCTGATTCACGGTGATGGATGCAACCGTACCCGGAGCGGCGGGGGTAATCAGCCCTTCGATGACCGGAAGGTCTTCATCGTATACGAGGTCTCCAAGGTTGGCCTTGACCTTATCAAAGTAGGTCTGGAAATCCGTGGTAGGGCTAAGGGCTGTGATGGCCGTCTCAAACTCCTGCACCTCGGTGAGCATATCATCGAGTGCATCCGTGGGGTCGTAGGCATCCGCCCCATCATACGGGCCACTCCGGGCTGCGTATGTGTCATCATACACATTCATGGACCCGACGCCAGCCGTAGCTGACCAGTTGTGCCCAGTAGCCGTGTTGGTGGTGCTGCGATCAGCATCCATCATCCACGCATGGTACACTGCCATGTAGGTAGGCAGACTTACAGTTCCAGCAGCACCGCCACCCATTCAAACCTCCTTAGTTGACTACTGGGATGTCCACGTATATCTGTTCCGTAACTCCGTCCACCCTCTGCTTGAGCATCTGGACGATACCCTTGTGGGTGGTGAAGGCTCCTATCTTATCGCAGCCGGTTCCCTTGGCGAACTGTTGCAGTTCATGCAAGGCTTTCTGCCACGTATTCCGTAGCACCGGGGCTACCCCCGCGAAGGAGTAAATGAGCAATACCTTGCTCTGGGTCATTTCCTCGGCCAGTATCATCGTAACCAGGATGCCTACAATCTGCTCATCCTGCAT
>JBAZEO010000102.1:0-7337 GCA_041653935.1 Dehalococcoidia bacterium
GACCGCGCACACGACCAACACGGCCAATCCCCATGCGGTCACGGCGGCACAGGTGGGGGCGGTGCCGACCAATGACGCAAAGTATCTGGCCGCCCTGACCAATGGTGCTCCTGGCACGTCAACGAATATGTCCGATTACAATAACGACGCCGGATTTTTAACCACGTCGCCCGGCGTGACCAACCAGATCATGGATGTCAACGGAGTGATCTGGACGATCACGAACGCCCCGCCTGCAAGCGGCAAATATGTATGGCAGTTTGATCCAGCCAACAGCACGGTATGGTTTGTAGCGGAATCAACCAATACATCAGCAGATATCTCCGGCTGGTCGGGCACACTGGCTACCCAGCAGATTGTCTGGGCCGAAACCGTGATCGCATCGAATGTAGTAGCAACTAATTTAATTGTGTCTGGGACCCTCAACCTCAACGTGACGGGAACTTATGTACAGATAGAGGATGAACTGGGTTTGCCTCAGTGGCAGAATCTGCAAGCCGGATCGTCTGGGTATAAGATCGTAACCTATGAGGGCACGAGCAACGACTGGATGCTCGTGTCGCTTCCTCCGGCGGAACCGGATTACTACTGGCGGCAACAAAATGTTATTGGTCCATCTGGAACAAATTTCCAACCAGTCAACGGAGCCTCTGGTATCGCCTCGGTTGTCTACGCCTACGTGTATGATTCCACCACCAATACCGTGTTTTGGAAAGCCGGCTATAATGACAGCAACAGTATGTGGCAGATCGAGCGTGACGGCGTGGTGCTGGATAGTTGGTATCTCGGCAAACCGGCAGTCCAGTCCGGCACCTACCCAGTTTTCAAACTCGATGTTGGCATCGTGGACGGCAGCAAGACTGATTTCGAGTTTAAAGCCACCACGAATAATTTCGCGACTCTAGTCTACTATTACAAATCCTGGACCAACCAGCCAGGAACAAACGCGGACACGAATGCGTATTGTCTTTTTACTGATGACTATGCGGTGGACGTGCGCAAGTGGATTTTAAAATCAAACGGCATACCAATTTCCGCGCATCTTGCCAGTTCAAACTCCGTCGTGGGGTACGTGTATTTTTACCCGTCGCACGATTGCACGTGGTCAAACTGGATGTACGCGACCAACGTGCACCTGAAGTGTTCATGGGTGCGCGTGGATGATCTCGGATTTGAAATGAATTTCGATGGCTCAAAACAGCGATGGAACGCAGTCCGTCCTGAGTCGTGGGAAGTAGAACGAACAGTTCCGTAAAACAAACAGGAGGTAGTCAGATGAAAAAAGCAGTAGTTAGTCTAATGGTCGGTTTGTTGGTTATCGGGTTGAACGGCATGGCGGCCACAAACGATCTTGCGCCCGCCGCGCAAGCGTCTTTCGACGCGGCGTCGGCAAAATATTGGCAGGCAAAATATGAGGCCAGTCAGGGCGCTTTTGGAAGTTTTATCCAGGACAACCCTGCAGCGCCGCAAAAATATCTGGCCGAAGCGCAGCTTTTGATTGGCTATGGGCTGAGAGCAGAGGGCATGGCGATGTACACGGAACGCCCGCGTCCCAAGAACTGGCAGGATACATTCGTACCGAAAATGCAAGCTGCCCGCGAAGCATTTCAAAAGGTGGGAGCATATACAGATGCGGCGGTAACTATGCGCGCGCTTGCTGCGTTTGAAGCGGCGCGATTGATCGAGGGCGATTTCGCAAAGCGACAAACGGAATACGAACAGGTGCTGGTTAATTTTCCGAATTTGCCCGACGCTACAAAAGCTAAAATTTCGACCAGCATTGGCGCGGTTCAAAAATTGCAGGGCAAATATAGCGATGCTGTCACTACCCTTCAGAAAGTCGTTTCGGATTATCCACAAGCCCCGGCGGACATCCTCCAGGGCGCGCGCGAATTGACGGCCACTTGCCTTGAGAAGCAGGGCAAACTGGCCGAAGCCAACGAGGTCTACATGGTCCTGGCGACGGAATCGGCCTGGCGATTCGGAGCGGGCACAAATTCATACGCGGCTAAGATGTTCAACAAGGTAAGCCCGCGCCTGGCCACGCGCGAGAGGTATCAAAGTTTCCTTGATGAAATGTTGATAGCGCCGAAAGAAATCGGGCCGAGCGCCGAAGTCTTGGGAAAGGTTAAGTCCGAAATCAAGCGGAGGGATTAATGAGATCAATATTGTGTATTGGTCTAGCGGGGTTGTGCGCCGTTATTGGCGTCTATGCAGCTGATCGCGTCAGCCCTGTGGACGACATCGCAAAGGCTGCGAAATCAAATGATTGGGTATCAGCCAAGAAAGCCTACGACAAGGTTGATTGGCGCAAGCTGCCAGCGGCGGAATTGAAAAAAGCATCAGAGGCTTTGAGTAACAGTCCGAATGCTGTTGCCTTGCGCTGTACTATTAAGGACCAGTACGAACGATCAAGAAAGCAGGGTGATCCAGACCTTGCCGACCCTATTGACCGGACAGAGATAGTCGTCGTGGAAGTTCCGGTGGAGAAAGTTCCGGTAGAACTGGTCCCGCTGGATGAGGTGAGTTTGAGAGCATTAGAGCTTTGGGAGAGTCGGTACAGCAAACTCCCTGACTATTACGACGATACAGGCCGCCGCATTGCTCCGGCCAGAGGCACGGTATTGTGGGCCGAACAGCAAGCGGTGATCAAGGCTGTCGAGTCTGGCGGCGATTACGACGCATTGTGGGGCTCGTATAATAAGCATTTAAAGGCGGCAGTTGGGCGCAGGGATCGGCTCAAACGGAAGAATTAATACACCGAAAGGCGGGTAACGATATATGACCACTGAAGAATACGGCATCTTGCGCGAGATATCCAACCGCCTGAAATCGATCGAAGAACGGCAAGAGACGAACAGGAAAGAGAATCGGGAAGATCACGACAAGATATTCGGCAAGATCGAAAATATCATTAAGGATGGATGCCCGTTAGGGGCACAGCATACTAGGGACATTAAAGAGCTGAAGGACCGCCCTGAACGCATCGTTGGTCTCGGAGCAGCTACCGTTGCAATCGCCGGGGCAATAATGTCATGGTGGAAATAATGAGACTCTTTGACCATACCGGATGCCACAGCGGCCAATGCGTGTTTGAGCAGTGTGTCAAGGCGCAACTCATCGCGCGGGAGTTGGCCGACCAGGAAAATCACGCGATGGAAAAGCGCAAAGCGGAGGAGTTGTTACAGACGGCGGCGCGGCTACTTGACGAAAAGGACATGCACATAACCGGCGAAATGAAATGTGGAGAGGATTAACTATGAACTTTCTAAAATACCTTCTTGACCTTATTGCCAGCTTCTTCACCGACCAGGATCAATCGTTGGGCGACCTGATATTTTCCGCGCCCAAACCGTGGAAGGTGTCATGCCTGACGCAAACCAGTTTTGGGTTATTTGTCGGGATTTACAACGGTGATTCACGCTCCAACTCCAAACTATTCAGGGACGGCCTACTGATTTACGAGGGGCGCGAGGAAACGATAGGGCAAGGGATGGAGTTTGGCGGGTGTGTCTATTTCGCGGGCGAGAATGGCAACCTGCTGATTTACTCCGGTGGCAAAATAACAAAGGGATTGAGTCTGCAATTCGCCAGCACCTGCGGGATGTTCAACGGCAAGCCCTACGTGTTCAACACGCGGGACAATAAAATCTCCGCGATAAATTGTCTGACAAACGTTGCCGAGTTCACCATGCCCGGAGGCGGGATTGTGACAATGGCGCTGGAGGACGGCGGCGAACTCTACACGGCGGCCTGTGACGGCGCGGGCGGAATCGCTTGTAACGACGGCTCCCTGATCCGCATGGCCGATTGCCAATGCCTGATCAAATATAACGACCGCATCTTTATTTCACGGGGCAACAAAATCTATGAGAAGGACGGCACGGACCTGTCCCTCATCGACGAATTGCCTTGCGAGAAAATCATGCACATGGACGTGTCATCCGGTCTGCTGTGGGTTACGGGCAGCAATCCCGATTCACTCTGGACCTACAACCAGGTACTGCGCCGCAAGGAAGTGGGGCGCTTCCCCGATGATATTACGCCGGTGGGCGGGAGCGTGTTCCGAACGCGGGTAACGGCGGGATACTGGGCGCGGGCAGAGAATGGCAACGCGGCGCGGGTGTATAAAATCAAATGAAACTGGCAAGCATGATTTTATTGACGGCATTGTGCGGTTGCATGAATACCGCCATTACGAGTGGCGGCCCGATTGCGCCAAAAAAATATTGCATCTATTCCAACGCGACATATCAGGAGGTTGAATATCAGCTTACGGATTTGCTATGCGCGTTGACCGCCATTCAGATGAATACTAATCGGGCGGCAGAAATATCCGACAAAGCGCTGGCTGATTATTGGCAGTGGCAGGAAAAGAGTCAAAAACGATACGACGACAGAAGGAAATAAACATGGACATCACCGCATTATTTACCGGCCTGACAAGCACCATCCAGTCCATCGGCGGTCTTGTGACTTCGGCGTTTGACTTCTTTGGAAAGGGCAAAGTGGACGAAACCGAGGCCATGAAGCAGTACTACATTCTGCAACTGAAGATCAAGGACTTGGAGAGTTACGCCAACCAACTCCAGTTATCCCTGACCGAAAAGATGATGGTCGGGGCAACGTGGACAAAACCGCTCGCCCTGATAACGGGAATAACAATTATCTTGATTTGTATTTTAAATATTACCTGCAGAACGATGGGCTGGGGTGTGTCTGTTAATCTACTGAGCGGGGAGCTGTTGTTGCTGATCGGTCTATTTGTTTTTGTAGCAAGTGGTTCGACGCGATTGTTGATGGCGATTGCCGAGAAGATTGCGGAACGATGGAACCCGAAGGAGATTTCAAATGCAACAAAACCGGCTGATCTTAATACATCGGCCAAACAAGGAGGGTAGTAGCATGCTCGACACATTGATCACATTTTTGGGGCCGCAAATACGGAAACTGATCTACGGGGCCTGTATGTCATGGATTACTGTCATAGTAGAATGGGCCTCGTTGCACAACATTCCGATAACGCAAGCCGTCATTGACAGTTGGATTTCTATTTTGATTGCTCTTTTGGGTATGGCTGTTACGGCGTTGTGGACGTGGGGTTACAACAAATTCACAAGCCAGGTAAGAATTACGGTCCCCACGGTGGTAGTTCCCGAAGTGGCGGCAACGGTCGCGGCGGCCAAGTAAGGGCTGGTTTGCGGCGGGGTAGGATGGGTTGGGCTGACCCGTTCTAACCCCGTCACGGGCATCCTGACGCTGAATTTAGCCGTTGTGGTTCATTGGCACACCCTTGGCCAACGGTTTATCCTCTTGAAACTCGAATTGCACGATTTTGTCTGATACCTTAGCGGCCACTTGCAGTTGTTCCATCGCGTTAATAAGGGCATCCTTTTCGTCCTCGTAAGGAGTCTGGTCAACTGCCTTGTCTAGCGTGGCGATCATCTGGGAGAGACAGGCGGGAATATCCAGCGCCCCTTTTACGTCCTGCGCCGTGGGTTGTTGTTGGCTCGACATCTCATCTGTAATGGCTTTCGAAAATGGTATCCAGATTGTGTCGGGGACATCAACGATTGACTCCGAATTATCTATTAAATAATTTTGCAACTCGATGGAAGTTGACAACAATTTTGATACCTGAACCGCATCCCTCCCGTCACCGGGCGCGGGCTGCTTGGGCGAACACACAAGGCAGGTGACATATTGCTCGTTTTGCATATCCCATACTTGCTTGGTGTCTTTACACACAGGACATTTTACGGGCGCGGGTTCTGGCGTCGTGATATTTTTGCTGGCGCAATCTATTACTCGGCTCTTATCGTCGTTCGCACTTGGGCACATGATCGCGGGTGTCGTGCATCCGGCGCAGATGGGCGCGGGTTGCTTTGTGATAATATCATTGCAGGAATTACAAAGCCCCCCCACGCTTGGGTCAACGGGAAACTGGTCAAGTGTTTTTCTTTCACCGCAACCGTGACAGTCCATGAAAACCGGCGCGGGTTGCTTGGGCGTCCGTTCCTCAAACATATCCGGCGTGAATCCATGTGCGGCATCATCGCTTGTATTTAATCGCTGGCCAGGATGCGCGGTTGGGTCACTGGTGTTCATTCTTGCTGTGCAGAATCGGTCTGGTGCTGTTACATCATTTAAGTCCTTACTCATTTCGCCTCCCTCCCTTCTGTTCGTCACCGATTATAGGTCTGGTAATGCCTTAAATTCAGCATCGCTCATTTCATTTGAATCTGATGCTCATCTCACCCCCCCCCTTTGTTTCGTTGCGTTCCGTCACGGCCTTGATGCCGTCCTGCGGGTCGTTGATTCTGGTTTGAGCTTCGTATAGAGTTCCCATTCTTCTGGATAGGTAACAACGTCCTAAGTAATATTGTATCTGTTCCACCGTGTACCCCTCCCCCGCCCTCTCGTGAAGGTCGCGGATGAAGGCGAGTACATCTTCCATGCCGCTCAAATTTGTTTGAATGTTCATGCCCAGTTCGCAACACACGGCAAAAACTTCTTTCCACGCCTCTATTTGTCCATCGGGTGTTGTCAAGGATGCATCCTCCCCCTTCGCCTTCGCGGGGTCGGCCTTGACCAAGCGCCAGCGGTAGGTGCCAACGAGCACATGCGTGGGGCTGATATACGTCAGCACATGTTCGCCGTCCCACACATAGCCGCATTTGCCGGACACGCAAATAGTCGGCCTGTCCCCGTCCAACTTCATCCCGATGGCGTCGAGTTGTGAGGACGTGGGGGTGGGGATGGGGCGCATGATCCAGCGTCCATCATCTTGTTCGTCGCATATTGCAGGCAATATGTGGTTTTTGTCACATCGCTTAAACATCTCTCCTTTTTTGGGGCTTCGAAATTCCACCGCCTCATACCACACCCCGCCCTGTTCCACCGGCTCCGGCCTGTCAATCGCGCCGATCTGCTTGCCGCGTTCGTCATAGATTTTCATTTCCAACTCCCTTCCGTTTTCGATTCGGTTTACAGTCCGTTGATTCTCTTGAAAACCTGTTTGTCTGTTGGCCCGATTATCATTACTGAAACTATATTTGGACCCGACTTAAACCTTCTCGCGTGGTGCGACCTGTAATGTTCATAGCCGGGCGGATGTCCCATTTTATCAACCTTGGCAAGTCTAGCCTTCATACTTGTGCGGTGACGATTTGAGTTCACGTGCGTTATCATTTCATCCCCGCCATCATCCCGGCGAGCGCGAGCGTGAGGAGTTTTGTCATTTCGCCACCTGTTTCCTTCCGTTAATATGTTTCTGGTGCAGGGCTTTGCATTTAGCGAGCGTCCAGCCCGGTAGGTTCTTGAATGCGGAGTAATCA
>JBAZEO010000103.1:0-7323 GCA_041653935.1 Dehalococcoidia bacterium
TGGATCAGGAAAACTGATGGATACGGCATTATCGCATCTCCAAGTATGGATCATCAGCGTTCGGTACAATGGTCACGCACGATTCCCCGGCGTAATTTGCGTACTGTGTGATCATTTCTAATCCCTGTTTTTCATACGCGACTGCCTCCGCTTCTGGTGACGTGCTGAATGAAATATCTCCACCCAATGAGAGTGAGTTTGGCCGGCTCAATTCGTGCGATTGGCGGCGTTTAAGCCAGGCACATGTGAGGAAAATTGACGCATCGCGTAAGCGAGTGTCTGATGCTGGCGGGGTGTCAACTCCAAGTTCAAGGAGCGTTGAATCGATCCGTTCATCGCTTTTGAGGATCCGGCGGTTTATGATCGTTTCCGTGGCGGTACCTAGACCGGTTCCGATCTCATCTGTAATATCAGTGTAAGTGCAGTACGCCACGCCCCGCCTCACGTCTTGTATACTACGATGATCGTCGGGCTGTTTGCCGCTGTGAACGACGTTACCGCGATGATCTTGGTATCGTCCACGGTCTCAATGAACGTGCATGCATCGGTTACCGCTGTTGCGCCTTTGTAGACGTTCGTGTTCGCGTTTACCATGTGATCTCATCCCTCCCGAAAAAGGGATTGAGATTAGGCTCCGCTCTGGAGGTAGGTGAACCGGGGATCCATCGGTGCGCCACCGAATACGTGCCGGACACGGTACATTATATTGTCGGTCTCGAAGTCTCCAGAGAACGGGGAGGTCAGGCCACCGGCTCCGACCGCTACCTTGTTGGAGGCCTTCATGACAACCTCGGGGCTCTCGTAACCACGGAGGTACGCGAACTCAAGTGCCGCGCCATCTGAGGGATCGGCGAACAGGTACCACGCGGTTGTGCCGTGCGTGGTGTCGATGATCGGAAGGAATGGATCGACATGGAGCTGGAGGCCCATCTGCGGGATTACATTGGTGGTCGGCATCGGAACCGCTGCGGCCACCTGGTCGTTGATCCATGCCTTGTTTGCGCTGGTCAGGATCGACCGGGCGGTGAATTCAAGGGACGGGGGAACGACGAGGTGCTTACCCATGACACCAATGGGCTCCCCGTCGGGGTCAGTCTGTGCGGCCATAAGTTCCATTGTGGTCTCAAGGTTGTCGATGGTCAGCGGAAGAACACCAAGGTTGGTGACATCCTGCCCACAATCGGTGATGGTTGCTCCGTAGAGGGATGCGTTACCATCGCCGCCGGCCCCTGCATAAAGGGAAGTGACGAACCGGGCCTCCGAGCGGAGGGCTGCGGTGCTGAATCTGGTCGGGATGTCGTTGAACGCTCCGAGAGAGTCATTGATGAGGGATTCCCAGCTGATATCGAACTGACGCCCGTACTTCTTGACTGCATAGGTATACCGGCAGTTGGTCGGCTTGACCGGCTGGTACTCGCCCTTCTCGGGGACTTCTGCGAGCGTGTTGTCAGCACCGTGGAGTTTCTCTCTCCGCACGGTGTTGAAGTCCGGAACGGTGGTCATCCTGACATAGGATTTCCAGTCAGCGTATACCGCCTTGTAGTTCGCAAGGAGCTGGCGGTCGATGACCTGTCCGAAGAGATATGGGAAATCAGCGGTTGTGATTGCCTCCTCAAGCCGGGCTTCGTGCATCCGGCGGGAAAGCCGGTCGGTGTTCATGATCAGGTCAAGAGCGCCGGCCATTGCGGCTTCGTTGACCACGTGCTTACGGGTTGCTTTGAACCCATCCCAGTTTGTCATTGATTCAAGGAAATCTGCCATTTTTCGTGTCCTCCTTAGGTGCTGTAGCACTGGATATAGTGAATAGTGCCACCAACGTTCACCGCAATAGTTCCGCTTGGCGTTGCAAGGGTGTCTGATGCCACTCCTCCGCATACTGTGAAGGCGTCGATTTCCAGGAGCGATTCAAGAGTGCCGGCCGTACCGGAGCTGTTGATGTGGATTGCGCTGCGAACTGCGGGGGTGGTGCCAGGGGCTCCCTCCATCATGATATCAAGGCCGCGAACGAACGGGGCAATACCGCCGTTTTTGTTGTCGCAGTCGAGTTTCAGCGCCGTCATGCTTGAGACAGTCGCATCGGTTGCCTCATCGCGGACGACCTTCAGTTCCCCGGCGGTGATTTCCCCGCCGGTTGAAATCAGGTTATCGACAACGCGAATGTTGAACCCGTGGATTTGTTCCCCGGAGAGTAGGATCGTAGCCGGGGCGACACATGCCTCGATGAGTTTTGCCTGTCGAATTGCGGTATCGCCTTCAAGCAGGAAGTTGCCCGCTGCCGCTGATCCGCTGCCGAAATGCAGGATGCCCCCGAGGGGGTTGAAGTCGTTGTGGACTTTGACCGCCACGAGCGTGGGAACGGTGGTTGATGCACTGACAGAGCCGAGCACAAAGCCGAATGCCTGGAAGTGCTGCGGGTCCTGCTGACCTGATAAGAGGTACGTGCTTGATCCCGGGGTGCGCTGGATGTAGATCGGATCGCCGTAGGTGAGTGCCTTTGCAACACCATCGCTGGTGCCGTCACTGACGCATCCGAGCACGTAGAGATACCAGATCCCTTCGGTGTCGATTGCGATCTTGTCGGTTGCGGCGGTTGCGGTGTCGAATGCAACGCCAACGATGTTAGCGCCGTAAAGGACCGGATCGCCTTTGTTTACGAACCCTGTTGACCTGTACGGGTGAGTGAGTTCTGACTCAACAACTGAGACGTGCCGGCCTTCGTAGGTGCTTGACCCCTCTTCCCCGGCAGTCCTGCCTGTGATTGGATATTCTGTCATGATTACCTGCCTCCTGCGGCTGATTCCGCCATCCGCTTTGCCACTTCTGCGGTCTTGCCCTGTGCAAGGTATACCCGCTCGAAGGATTCAACGAGCGCCTTGTGAGCGTCGCCATCGTTCCCGCCAGCCGGTGCACCGTTGCCCTTGATACCATCTCCGCCCGCTTCCTTCCGGATCGCTGCGATCTCTTCGGTCTTTGCGGTGATCGCTGCCTTGACAGCTTCGGCAAGTTTCGGGGCGTCAACCTCCCCGGATTCGGTGAGTGGGATCTGTTTCATCAGGGCATCGGTAAGCAGTTTCCCGGACGCTTCCGGTAACTTGGCCTTTCCGATCTCAGCCTTGATGTATTCAGATGCAGCACTTTCGGCGATCTTTGCCTTGAGTCCTGCGTTCTCTTCCTTGAGCGTCCTAATCGTGGTTGCCGCCTCTTCCAGTTTCTTTGTCTGGTCTTTAGTGGCAACTTCGATCTTCAGCTCTTCCGAGATGGTTTTCTTCATCTCGTCGAAAACCTCAGGGTGATTCGTGCGAATCTCCGCGAGGGTGAGTGATTCCTGTTTGTCTGCCATATGATCTTCCTTCTTCTGATCGTTGTCCGGGTTCGGATCGCGCCGGACCTTCATCTCCCCGAACAGCGTTCTGTAATGCCCACCGGCCCCGGGAACCGTGACGAAATCAACCGTATTGAGTTCGTCTGCCATCAGTTCCGT
Source organism: Dehalococcoidia bacterium (assembly GCA_041653935.1). Classification (GTDB taxonomy): domain Bacteria; phylum Chloroflexota; class Dehalococcoidia; order E44-bin15; family E44-bin15; genus JAYEHL01. The sequence continues at coordinate 3,482 of JBAZEO010000103.1, forward strand.
GATGATCGGACCGCTCCTACCATCAGCAGTACCAACTTCTGAAGCACCGGAAACGTAATGAGAGATCCCTATATGGCCGTCCATCGCTTTGATATCCTCCACGAACTGCGGGAGGACGCGGGCCTGCGCATACACCCCGGGACCATCCCATCCATCCTGCAAGTACTGGCCGGGCTTCGTGAGGATTGCCGCTAACGGTGATTCCCCCTTGATAGTCCGTGCCGGCTGCTCCTTTGCTGCGGTGCGAGTCGGATGGTCGATGTGCATGTGCATTCCTTCCGGGTACACGCCACTCTCGCACGCTTTCCTGAGGACTTTCTCTGAGTAGTATCCAGAGGATCCCCATCCGGGGGAGATAATGTGCACATCGATCATCAGTCCCGTTTTGCCGGCTTCCAAGAGCCGGAAGTGCGCAGCGGAGCTGTCGAACACCGATTCTCTTGCGGGTTCTGCCGGCTCGAAGTCCATGAACTTGATATCGTGATCCTTCAGCCACGCCCGGGCCTGTGCTGCCGTAAACTGGTCCTTGTCGAACCGGTACGCCTGCGTTACCATCGATGCGGAACCGGGTTTCTTGCCAATGATGATACGGACACCGTCACCTAGGTCCTTGCTGCGCATCGATTGAGGATCAAAAGAGTCCGGGTCGGCCACCCGGGCGGCGTGCTCGTTGGGGTAAGGGATGTTAAGCACCCCCTCCCGTAAGTGATCTGGCTGCCATTGAATATATTGGCGCAAAAAAGGTTTATAAAGCGATGCTGTCAGTATACCGAATAAGATATATTACCGCCGGGAATACCAGAAACGAGGTATACCAACTGTAATAATTACAACAATAAAAAAAGGTTATTTTTTTGGGGCTTGCCTATACACCATGTAGCACCGGCATCCCGGATCAGTTGGCGGTTCGGTCTGCCCGCTGCTAAATACATGGCCTAGGGGAACCCACCCCTCCGATTCGTTACCGGTTATCGCATCGTGAGCCGGCCGAACTTTCGGATCGTGCGAAGACATCCACTTTTCCTCCATCGTTACGCCATCATCTTCAAGGGACCGGGCAAATAGTTCGTTACCTTTCTCGTATGATTTCCCGGTTTCATAGACGGCGATCCGTTGCGCACGATCTCGGCTTATCGGGCCATCGTATAACTTCTGGATCTCGCGGGCAGTCTGCGAATACGACCATCCCTCATCAAGAGCGGTGCCGATCACACGTTTCAGGCTGTCGCCAGTGGTGCGGTTGATGCCCTTGATATAATCCACCGATCCGCCGGTGGATTTGAAGAATTGCACTGCCCGGGGATTGGCGAGATTGAACGTGGTCCCTGCTTTCTTAGATGGATCGAATGGCAACAGTTTTTTGAGCTGATCGGCACCGGCAGACACACCATCCACTTCAGCGTTAAACACTACCTTCTGCAACTCTCCGATCGTTTCATCGGTCACGGTATCCCAGATGCGATCGAACTGCGCGAGGGTGAGTTGGGTTGTATCTTCCGCGAGCTTGCGGTATGATTCCGTGAATAGGTACTTCTCCTTTGTCAGCGCGTCCAGGACCGCCCGTTTCTGCGAGCGGAAAAAGGCGGCGATCTTGGGTCGGTGCTTCCGGGCCAGCCGGTCCTTCTGCCGCTGTTTAAGCGTGCCGATTGCTGCGATCTGGAGCCGCTCGGCTGCTTCGGCGAGCGTCATTATTCCTTCTTCTTTGCCGCTTCTTTCATCGCTTGCGTTAGTTCCCGCGCTGCCGTTGCTACATTGCCGAGATCGGTATCGGTTGGATAGGGATCATCTCCCGGGCTGGAATTACCAGCTCCGGTATCCAGGGCGTCCCCCATCTCATCGAGATCTTCTTCCGGCGGGAGTTTCCATTCCAGCGCCTCGTACCCGGCCTTGATGTAATCCTTGCCTTTCATCGCGCCGGTCCACTGTCCGTTACTCCACGCGAAGGCGTTGACGTTGGCAACGTATTGCTGGATATTATCGCGGAGGGGGGCGAATGATACCTCAAATTCGTTGCTTCCCAGCACGAAAGTAAAGACATCGGTAAGGGCGTCTTTCCACCCCGTCTGCCGTTCCTCAATCATCGTGATGAACACCGGTGAGATCTCCTTCGCGGTGGCGAGGTTGCCAGTCGAAGGATCCATCGTAAGATACGTTTCCGGTACGCCCGTTGCGGCGCAGACCTGCATGAGTGATGCCCGTGCTCCCTCAATCCCGATGATGTTACCGGAGCCCGCACTGATAGTCTTGAGTTCGTTGCCTTCCGTAGCCACCACCATAGAGCCTACCGGGTTGCTCTGGAGCGGTGTACCCATGTAATTAGTATCTCCTTTAAACTGCGTGGCAATCTTTGACGATTGGCTGGCAGTGCCCTTGGTGGTCATCATGTGGGAATACTTCCGGTACGCTGATGCGATCGCGTGGAAATCCTCGATAAACTTCTCGTGCGGTTTCGCCCACCGGCACGCGGCCACGAACTCATTGAGCGCGAACTTTGCCTTGAGCGGTTTGCGGGCTGAAACGTGATATACCACGACGGAGCGATCAACTTCGATATCCGCGCCTTTGTATTTCAGTTTGGTTTTTCCTGCCGGGATCTCTTCTGGAAGCGCAAACATTGAGGGGTACGCTACCCTGCGCTCTTTACCCTCATCGTCTCGCCACTGCCGTATGTAGAACAGCGGCCGGGCTGCATCTTCCGGATCGGTCATGATGTCGGCGATCTCGCTGTTACTCCATGCACGAAGCCCGACGGGATCCTTATCCTTCCATATCGCGATGAACACGTTGCCTGACTTCAGCAGTTCCAGGTCCATCTCGATCATTGCCTTGTGGGTGAAGAACGCGGTCCTGTTGATCGGGTCGGTTTGTATTGCCTTAATCTGATCTCCGATGGTAGTATTGTCTTTGTCCGTCGGAGTTATTGAGTACCCCATTGCAAACGTGAACTGCGTTTTGACGTTGGCCGCCCGGTTGATCAGCGGGTTGAACACGTACATGAAGTTTGTGATATCGGCGTACATGTCAATCGTGTTTTTATGCATGTACCGGAACGTGTCGGAGTTCGCGCCGCTGACCCGCATCCAGAGATAGTCCCGATCAACCCTGTTGGCCCAATCGAGATCCGCCCACGATTCAGATAGTTTATCGGAACTTCCGGTGCCGCGCTCTTCCATATCTAGCATGAGGTTATTTGACCTGACAACCAACTCTTCATACATCTTTACGAGTTGCGCCTGATCTGGTGTTGCGGTTTCAGATACTGGGTGTTTGCGGCTCATTTTGTCACTCCATTATTTTTCATGATCTGCATGGCGAACAGTTCCGCCTTCGCTTCTTGGGATAGGTGAGAGTTCACACGATGCAATTCTTCCATTGCATCCATCCGCTTTTCAAGATCCCGGATCGCTGATTCCGCCCGCTCTTCAAACGTCGGTGCTGGTTTTGGGTTGATTGGTTCGACAAAGTATTTGCTCATTGCACCCACACCCCGCCTTCAAAGTGTCCCGGGTTGGTCTGTGCCTGCGGTTTCAGGTGTTGCGGGGGGATTGGTACGGCCTCCGCCATCCTGCATCTGCCGGTCTCATCCACTGCGATCAGTTTGAGGGCGCAGGTACGTTCCGGGTTGGCTGCGATATTGAACCGGCACGTTGACGCGGCGCAGCCTATGATGGTCTCTCGGAAGTCACTGGACATTGTTTTCAGACCTCTGTTCGAGAGATGCAACAAGTATCCTCAATCTCTGTATCTCTCCGCGGTACTTCTCAACAAGATCGCTGAGATCCTTGATCTGCGTGTCAGTAATGTTTTTTAGATTTGAGAGGTCTTCCGTGGCATCTTTAAGT
>JBAZEO010000104.1:0-7294 GCA_041653935.1 Dehalococcoidia bacterium
TATTTCGACCCGGCTTCGACGAGAAAAAATTAATTTTTGCGACGAAATCGCCCGCAAATTGACCAGTTTTGAAATCGGAACCACGAAATCCACCCGATTTTTGGATCGTCGAAATACGCCCGAAATAGCGTCAGAACTGGTACAAAACGGCCACATCGCAGGGGCAGGGAGTATCGGAGGTGGACAATGGTAGACAGTACAAACTACGTCAAAATAGAAGTCGGGGTGCTCACGAGGATGCGCTTTGACAAGGCGGTATGGGAGACCAGATCAGTGATGGATCCAAAACTCGGATTTGCAAAAGACGTGTCAACGCTGAATTTTCACGTCGTGGAACTCGACGGAAAACCCGTGTCGACGGTGTGGTCAATCACGTCGTCGACGCTCCAGGAGCAGCTCAAGCCGTATCTAGCCGGTGACAAATACCTGGCATATCGGTTTGTGATCACCCGGGACGGCGGGGGTTACGCGCCGCCACGTATCGCCTCAGCGGTGCCGGTGTGATCATGTCGAGCACTACACAGTCATATTGTGTGCTGCTGGTGGCAGCCGCAATGGTGATTGCGACATGCATCGTCATGATTGCGGGAGGGCTATGAGGACACCATGAGAGTATACACTGAGATACCGTGCAACCGGTACAACGCACGATTTGTGATCGCGCCCGAGTTTGAGCGCGATCGTGCCACGCTGCAGGAGATCTGCGCGCGGTCGGAGTCGTACACGGACCTGCTCGCAGAGCTCCAGGCGTGGACACTACGCGAGCGGGCGGTATCGCAGAGACGTATCGATATCGGACTACTCCAGTCGCAGATAGGCAGCTACAACACGCTGATATTGACAGAGGTCAAAACAATCATCGAGGCCAAACTGGTCTCGACAGAATAGGAGACAAAAATCATGGAGATCACAGCAGATACACTCAACCAGTTTTTTGGGATGATCACAGTCGTCATCCTCGCCATCATCGCATGGTACAACAAGCAGCGGACAGGCTCGGCAGCCACCACGGCAGCCGCAACAACCTCGACGGCAGCAACCAATGCGGCGATTGCAGCTACCGAGACGGCAGCTGTGCAGCAGATCGCAACGGTCCAGGCATACGTGCCGCAGGACACCCGTGCCCGGGATGCTACCGGCAAACTGACAACCAACCAGGTGGGATCGGAGTACTGGCTCAACGCGGGATACGTCGGGCCCGAGCCCGATGAGGCTACCAAAAAGCGGTACACTGATGCCGCCGCGGCCTACCAGGCAGCACAGGCCCAGGCCGATGCACTCGCCGCTACCTACGGCAAGGATCGGCTGCAACCAGCTCTCAAGGCGATCACAACCAAGTGACCGTATATACACACACCCTCTTTTTCATAGCGGTTTCATGGCAAAAGTATATATACTTGCCATGTGTATCATATACTATAGCGGGGAGATACCCGCTAGGAGCAGCAAGATGTCAAAAACCGAGATCCAAGGGTACTACAAAAAAGACGGCACGTTTGTGAGCGGATATTTTAGGGAGGGCAAACCCGACCTGCTACCCCCTGACAAGTTTATGGCAGACTATTACCCTCAAAAAGAGGAGCAGTAAGTACGTGTAGCGGGTCAACCGCTGCGAGTCACGAGTACAGAGATGATGAAAATGGATGAGTCAAAATGCACATGTTTTTGGAGACCATCGCGGTCCTGCCCCATTCACGGTGGACTCGCAGAATGTAGAGCACGAGAAGCACGAGACGCGGGGAAATCACGCCACGTCGTTGAATCGTTCGACGCATCAAGAAAGGAGTACTAATATGGTACATGACGACGGAAGACGCTATGAGCACGGAAACCACCCCGATTACTGCGATGAGTGCCGCGAAGAGGATTTGGCAGAAAATCACTGGAGAGCACAAGTAGACGACTGGTCAGAGGACTACCCAACCTAAATTTTCCACGCGAAACACACCACAGTTGAGACCATTTCGCATGGAACCACAGACGACAAATACAAAAAATCGACTAATCGTTTTGTGGTCCTGCATCTAGCGCCCCGGAATGCGGATCCGGTCTTGAGGATCGGGCCGCACGGAGGAAATATGTCAAAACGCAAAACATACGAGGAGACCATCTCCCAACTGGCAAAGGACATCGTCAATACCGCGTTCCGCGGCAAAAAGACGATACCCACGGTGATGACTGACGTATCGCTCGCTGTGACTCAGCAACTCGATATGATGACGCGAGGCGCATGATGGCAGACGCACAGGCACCACTGCCATTTTCCCAAGCGGTGCCAAAAGCGCCGCTGGAACCGGATCGACATGCGATCGAAAACGAGATGCAGATCATCATCACCGGAGTCATCCTATCGGACAAGACGCGGTACGGCAATATTGCCAAAATCAACGGACTCGTTGACGGCAAGGAGACCAAGTGGTACACGACATCCGAGGTGATCGTACATCACTGCGAGGACCTGATCACCCACGTGGGGACAGATGGAGGCAGCCTCAAGCGGGCCGTGAGCGCTCGTATCTACTGGCGCACGTCGGCAAAAGGGCAAAAATACCTCGATATGGAGTGAGTCATGGCGGACGACCAGGTATCTATCTGCCTCGACCTCTCCCCAACCCTTTTGGCACGTTTCGACGAGGCATGCCTCAAGGAGCTGGGGGAGACAGGCAAGCGCAGTCTCAAGCTGCGCACGTTCATCCGCAACTATTGCGACGAGATGGGGGTGTGAGGGATGGGCGATATAATCTATCCACTCGACGCAGCGACAAGGGACGCACGGATCGAGTACTACGCAGCGGCTGGGCAACATCCCCCATTCTCATCCCCCCACGAGGGATACGCAATACTGCTAGAGGAGATGCGCGAGCTGGAGCGCGCAGTATTCCTGCGGCAGCCCAACCCAGACCGCCAGCGCATGATGCGGGCAGAGGCAACGCAAGTAGCAGCGATGGCACTACGGTTTATCACCGACTGCTGTCAGCAGGGGGTGTGAGGGATGGATCAGACAATCTGCCCTATCCGCGCGGTCGGTATCGGCTCAACACAATCCGGGAACGACCAGCCCTGCATCCGCGAGCGGTGCGCGTGGTGGTGCTCCCCCAAGCAATGCACCGTGGACTGCGGCGATTGCGCGATCACCATACTCGCGGTGAGAGCACTAGAGTCAAGCAAAAATTAGATCCTATTTTTCCACGGCATCGCTCATAAACTCGACGATATTTTGCTGCCCCCATCGGGGCTCTGGATCGCCGCGTCTCCAATATACGTGTCGCTCGATCTTGCAGGTGACCCTCTCGTGCAGCAGGCCGAGCGTCTCGCCGGTCGTCTCGTCGTAGTCATACTCTGCGAGTGGAGCGCCACAGTCAGGACAGCAGACGTCCTCGATTGACGTTTCGACGGTTTTTCGGGCCAGTTTGGCATATGATATCGTGCCCAAATACCGCACGGTGCTCTTGGTCCACTCGTAGCAGGCATGCGTCGAGAGATAGTAGGACAGGCGCTCGACCGATCCATCCTTGATAAGATAGCCCTTCTTTTTATACCCCCGCCCAGTGAGGGCAGAGTACTGGCTGGATTTGGTAAGGTAGCCGGCGGCGACCGCGTGGAAATGAGGGCCATACTCGACGTAGTTGTGCAGCCCACCGATCCCCAGCGCATCCTCGTGAGCGAGCAGCCAAAACCCGACGTCCATGTACATCTCGGAGTACTGCACGACACCGCCATTTTTCCGCGCGAGCCTGCATTGCTCGGGCTCGGATTTCCAGCGCCTCATCAGACGGCGCAGCGCGGGTTTGAGCTCAGCCCTGATGCGGTACGGATGGTACCATACCACCGCCGACGTGGCACCCATGTCACGCAGCATCCTCGCAGCCTGATGGTGAGCGTCGGTGAGATCCTTGTAGGTCTGTCCCTTCCGGCCCCAAAAAACGAGATGATACGGCGTGTCTCCAGGATACACAGATTGCCAGCCCGCTACGCGGGTCGACACGGCATCGCTGATGCGCTTGGCGTATTTTGGGTAGCACGTCGGGCACGTGGGCTCGTTGCAGCGCTGGTGTTTGAGGTACGATGCATGGTCCCTGCTGCGCGAGCAGACCACTTTTGAGAGCACGCGGCCGCAGTCCGGACCGGTCGGGTTTTCCGCGCACCCCAAAACGCGGCCGTACTCCCATCTTGACGTCGGCAAAATAGGTTGTACAATAGCAGGATACACGGACTCGGCCTGCGGGCCGAGGCCCCCCCCTTGCGCCAGCCCTGCCCCCGACTGCGGGGGCGGGGGCGCGAGCGATGGACTCCCCCAGACCCCCAGAGGGGGATCACCGTGTACCGGGCGCTGCGTGACAAACTCCGGGACGTGGCCGTGGGGGCAAAACAGGAGGCTACCACCCCAAGGTATATATGTCCCATACACTGACTCTATGCTAGGGTTTGTGGCCCTCTCTTTTTGTCCGGTGGGGACCGGACAATCATCACTCACTCGGACACCTCCCCCACCTCTCCTGTTTTGCCAGCCGTGACCTCTGCGATGTACGCGGCGCGTGCCTCTGCATACGCATCGCTCTTGCCGAGACCGGCGATCGCTGTTTTGAGCTCGGCGGCGGTCATCCTGCCGTACCGTGTCCGATACTCGTACGCACGCTGCCACTCCTGGGCGACGTCTACGATCAGGTCATTTTCGGCGTTATCAGCGATCAGCTGGGCGTCGGGCATCGTGTAGCCCATATCGTCCAAGCGCTTGATCAACGCCTCCTTGGTCATCGCGCCGCGCTTGTATGTCTGCTCCAGATCCGATCGGGTCGGGACACGGCTGTCGATATCCTCTCGGAGTTTGCCGAGTTTTTGGGTGGTGAGGTACTCTACTCTCGACGTGACACGCTCCTCTGCGAGACCAAGACCAATCAGCGCGGATTTCAGCGCATCGGCGGTGATGCGGCCGTTTTTGTACTGGAGCTCGTAGAGCTTTTGCGTCTCGTCGTTTTGATCCTTGACACGCTCCGCCTCGATGGCGTCGAGTTGCGGCGCGAGCTCCTCCTCCCGCAGACCGCGGCCGCGTAAAAACTCCTCATACCCAGCCCTGGACAGCTGGCCGCTCTTGTACTGAGCGCGGCGCATGGTCCGCAGGTCACCGAGCTCCTTGATCAAAAATTGCGACCTGACGACCTTGATGAGGACCGGGATATCGATGCGGTCGTACCCCGCCTTGGCAAACTTGAGCGCAAACCACCAGTCAGGCCCGATATACTGGGACAGACCGGCGCGAGTGAGCCACTGCCGCGCTGCATCCGGGGCCTCCGCATCAGGGCGCTCTACCTGTGCCAGGAGCAGGATCTCGCGGAGACGCGGGTCTGCCCAAAAGCCTGTCAGGAGGGCGTTGATATACTCCTCACGGACACCATACCCGCGCATCGCATCACGGTACTGATCCTCAGTGATCTCATATTTGCGTGCGAGACCGGTGAGCTCTCCCTGCGTCGGGAGATACGGCTGAAACAACCGATTCATCGACTTTTCCGTCGGATGCTCAATCATAGCCTTGCGGATCGGCCAAACATACGACTCAGTCAGCGCCTTAAATCCGACGGTATCATGCAAAAAATGACTGACGTATTTCCACCCGACCTCCTTAGACGGGTGGATATGCTCGGCCAGCGTCGTTGCTACCTCAAGCGTGAGACCGAGCGACAGCAGCGGGGTGATGGACGTCTTAAATGCCTCAGCAACATCCCTCGGCACGGATTTGCCCTCCAACCTAAAACAGGTCAAAAACGTGTCGAGCATTGTATCAAGGATCTCATCAAACGCATGTTTTGATTCGGGGCTACCCGGCTGGAGATCCCTGCGGAGCATCTCGGCTGCCATCGACTCCATCGGCTCGATGAGGTCAGCAAAACCCTCAAACAGGGCTTTTGGCACGCTTGCAAACGGCCCTCTACCCTCCTGCAAATCGACGCGGGCCTGGGTCACCGACTTGGCCGCGGTAACGATCCCGATCAGCTTGACCGGCTCGGGCAGGGCTGCCCACACGGTCACCAGGGCGGCCGCGTCCTGCACACCGTTGAGCAGCGCGATCGCGTTGGCGGCCTGCTGCTCCTCGGTCTGATTTTTCGATTGGTCAAAAAATGCCAGTGTCGACTCTAAGAGGTTTGGCATTGTCAGTCACCTATCCGTATCAATTTTTGCGAGTATCGCCTCAAGGAGACCCCATAGCGAGCCCGCAAACGATGCGGCCTGCTTGGTCATCAGGTCGAGTATCTTTGTCGCGAGCCACGCAAACGACGACTCGACGCTGGTCCAGTTGGCGTCAAACCAGGCAAACATCGAGGTGGTGATGTAGCCCCACGACCCGGTGACGATGTCGAGTATATCGTCCCGCACCCCCTCAAACCATGCGGCGATCCACGACTGGAGTCTCCCGCTGACGATCTGCGACCAGATAGAGTCCATGCTGAGAGATACCCCAGCCCCGAGCGCCTGGAGGCTCGGCCAGAGCCACGACGCGAGCGATGAGGCGCTCATGGTCAGGATGCCCCAGTACGATGCGATCTGATCGCGGACCTGTGCAAAAAACCACGAGGGTGTGGCACTCAGGACAGGCCACGTGGCTAGGATCGAGCTGCGCAGCCAGACAAACACCGAGTGCGCATCCATCGACAGGATCGACCAGTACGACGCGATCTGATCGCGGACCTGGCCAAAAAACCACCCGGCGCTCGCGGTGAGCACCGGAAACGCGGCTGTGAGATTGTAGTAGATGCCGCTGAAAATCGCATACGACGACGTGTATACGGTGTCCGCCCAATCTCCTAGGGCCTGCGCTGCTGTGCGCAGACTCACAAAGTAGTCGGAGATCCACCCAAACGGGGATGCCAGAGACGGACCTACGTACGGGACCGCGGCGATATCATCGGAGAGACGACCAAATACCCCATGCAGGTCGTCAAACATCGATACGAGCCAGGCAAAAAACCAGAGCATCCTATCCTCACTACGTCGATAGTCCTACTACGTCGTGCACGCGCGCAGCGTCCTCTGCCACGGCCGCCAGGATCGTCTCCTTGGTCGCTCCGTCCTTGGACATGTCAAAATACCCGTGCGTGCCCTTGTCAGTCACATACCTCACCTTGAGCATCTCTTTTGGATGCTTGAGGACGGAGTAGTCCGTCCATGGCTCGATGTCCTCAATTGTCGCTGTCATGATGTCACACCAATTTTCCGCTGCGCAGGATCAGACCACCCGGATACGTGCCTGCGAGCACTATGCCGCCGCCGAGATTGGCCAGGGACAGGATATGCGTCT
>JBAZEO010000105.1:0-7203 GCA_041653935.1 Dehalococcoidia bacterium
CCGGTCATACCACATATGATGATGGGGATGGTCATGCCAGCCTGCTCCCCTTTCCATACATGAAGTACAGTACCACCGCCGTCACGCTTATGACAAGTATCGGCTTGATGTTGTTCCTCACGAACGCAGCAACGCCATCGTCCTTGTTCTCATCGGTCAGTACATCCACTATCGCAACAGCCTGTTCTTCTTCTTCCACGTAGCTCCATGGGTAGGTGGTGTACGGTTCCTTGACGAGGTACACCCCGGTGATGTTCTGGATGACGTTGAGGTGCCCGATGTCGCTGACGGAGAAGAACACGACGTTCCGGCCATAGATGTCATCGACTGTCTGAACCGTGCCACCGGCGGCGGTGATGGCAGCTGTGATACCTTGCACGTCAACATTGTCGTCCAGCTCGGCGACAAGGTTGATGGGCAGTGCGCCGGTGTACGTGTCAGGATCGATGTAGCTGACACCGCCTATGTTGCCTATTGCTCGAATCGTCATGTTCTTACTCCTTCAAGCTCGTCAATGGGTTACCTGTTCTTCCGCCTCAACAGGTTCGTCTACCTGTTCTTCCGCCTCAACAGCATCGCCTTCACCTTCGGAGCGACCATCGTGCCGGACACACCCACCATTGCACCGATGATGCCGACAACGATGTAGATGAGGTTGTTGTCGGTCGGCACCAGTATCGTCCGCACGATGGCAATCGCCAGCAGAGCGATGATCGCGGTTATCAGCACCTTGTCGCTTTTCATGGCTATACCCCCTCAGACTTCCCCACGGCTATGCCCCCTCCGGCTTGTGCTCCTCGTACCACGTGGCGACGTCCACGTCCTCGATGGGATGGGATTCAGGCGTCGGCACCTGACCGCACTCGATATGCAGCCCGTGGTACTTGAAGAGGATGAAGTCATCCTTCAGTTTCAGGATGGCACGCTTCACAGCCTCTCCATGGGCCTTCGCCTTCTTGTCCATGATGAACTTCTCGTCGAACAGCTTCCTGCCGAGCCACTCTGCCAAGTAGCTTGAGTAGTGCGGCACCACCGGCTTCAGGGCAAGCGCAGCGGCAACGCTGACCGATTTCACCGGCTCACCGATGCCCGACTCGATGGTGCCGAGCACTGACAGCAGCTTCAGCACATCCTCGGGTGCCAGCTCCGCTTCGTCTGCATGGATGCGGCACAGCCAGTACGGATTGACGATGCCCATGACCGATTCGGCAATCTGCTCCATCTGTGCGTGGACAGACACAGGTGAGCTGCCGCAACCAGCAGCCGCCACCACCTGATTGCTCATGGCGTAGAGCAGCTTGACGATACGCCGACCCTCAGCGACGATGCCGGAACCGGCTATCAGCGACAGCTTCTCCAGACACGAGACATCGAACCGTGCCGGGATGAGCACCGTCTCACCCAGCACAACCGCCTTCAACTTTGCAATCAACTCACTCATCGATACCCTCCTTCTTTCCGATCCTGTCTATGTGTACAGCCAGATTTCCTGGCCGGACCAGTCATGCACCCAGTCATCAGCAGCAGCGTTCATTGAGGCGATGCTCTGGCCACCACCGTCATTCTCAACGGGAGTGTCTGCCGAGGAATCGCCGAACGGGTCAACCCACACGTCACAATTGGAACTGTCCGGCGGAGGCGGTGGAGGACCGACAAGGTCAAGTGCCGCAATCACCTCATCACGGGTTGTGGTGGTTGGGTCGAATGAGATGCGCGTGCCGTTGTAGTCGATGACCTGCGTCACGGTGGGAGTGATGTCCTCACCCTTCTGGTTGCAGGCAACCTCAATGTCATAGGACGTGATTGCGCCTGATGCGTAGATGACTACGGTACCAGACTTGAGGTCCACAGCAGCGACCTTTGCCTGACCGTCTGAGTACTCGGGGTTCCAGGCATATAGGCCATCGTACTGAACGTCTGTCACCGATCCGTCGACGACGATTTCGAGACCACCTTGATTCTCTACCCACAGTTCGTCGGCAGAGACAGAGAGAGGCACGAGAAGCAGTACGAGGGCTGCTACAATCGGAAAGACACCACGTTTCATGTTCATCATGTTATGTTCACACTCCTGTCAACAGTCTATCAGCAATCAGCATCCTATCAGCCTTCGGCGTGATTCGCGCCATCTGGAGATTTCATCATCAGATAGAGCACCACCAGTGGGTGTTTTGGAGGCCCATATGGCGAGGGCACCGAGGGTGGAACTCGACTTGACTGCTGAACCGCCTTCAAGCCCTATGTATGTATGGTTTTTGACCCCTGTGCCCAAGGCCGCAACCGTGAGGGTCGAGACGGGTGTTGCCACAGTGTTGTCGCAACCCGCCTCCAACCCCGTGACACTACTTCCATTGAACCGCATCCAGACGAAGTGCCATCCTACTGTGAACACACTTGCGGCTGTTGCGGGACCAACAACTGTTGTGTTATCGCCAACGTAGCCTTTCCATGAACTCTGCGGGGTTTCTGAGCCAAATATCCAGCGCAGACCACCCACTGCATAGTCACTCGCCACGCACTGAAACTGTATGTACGCATCCTTCCTCACCCACGCCAGCCACGTCGCAGAGGTAGCACCCAACAGTTCGGGGATGTCAGGGATGGTGCAGTAGTTGGTCTGCGCACTCACAAACTGCAATGCCCACAACCCACTTGGCAGCTGTATCCACGTTGGTGCATCGGTGAACGCAGCATCAAGATGATTCCTGCACTTGTTCTGTAGAATCTGTGGTGGTGCAGCTGAGCCCCTCGGTGAGCACAGTATTGGAGTCTCGAAGCAGAGACCACGAGTCAGCATGACGAGACCTCCAGTCTGTTGTGCATCGACGTTGCGTTACACACCGAAGAGGCTCCGTTCGGCATTGAAGACACGCCAGATTTCTGTAGTAGATAGTGCAACGTTTGCCACCAGGCTAACGAAGAACTTGTTTCCGCTTACTCCCATAGTCCCACTGGGATAGTTTCCCACTGTCACTGGTGCTGTTCCTTTGAACAGCGATGCTGGATAGCTGCCCGTAAAGGAGATTTGTATTCCATTCACAAACAGCTTTGGAACTCCACCTGAATAAGTGAGTCCTATCATCTGCCACACACCTGAAACAGCAGCACCATCATTAGATATGGAACCGTGGTATGTGCCGTCAGCAGGCTTACCGAATTGGACACTAAGGAGGTCCGCATTGTCTGCTATGATTGACCACTCACGCTGGTCACCAGCGATTAGATACCTACCGATATAGAACGTGTCATTCCCTCCAGCAGGTATCGTCACATTTGCCCAAACAAGTGCAGTTAGTTCATTTGCTGACAGCGAGTCAGCATCCGAAATTGTGACTACGCTAGTTGTTGCTGATTCCAGCAAAACCCACAGCCCACTCTTCAACTGCGTCCACGTCACGTCGGTGAACGTCCCATTGTTGTGGTACCGACTCTTGTCCTCATACGAAGATGGAGGTGTTGCTGCACCTGCGTAGAGTCTGGACTCGAATACAACACCTCTAGTCAACATCTACTTCGGATCCTTCGCTTCGGAATCAAGAGTACTCACTTCTTTCGGATCGATCGCAGGAGAAGGAATACTTGATTCATACTCTGACTTCAGCAGAATCAGACTCGTTCTCTCACTCTGCAGCTTGCTCATCACACTCTGAAGGTCTGCAATCTCTCGATCAAGATATGCAATGCGTCCAGATATCTGCTGTGATCTGAGCTGAACATCTCTCTTTACACTCTCAGTAATTGGCATGATTCACACTCCTATGAGTTTTCTTGTCGACTCACGGTACTGGTAGATTTCGCCGTCGGTGAGGGCGACGTTGTGGATGCGGAGAGTGGCGAGGGTCATTGATGAGTAGACAGTAAGAGCCCGACCTATGCGAGTTATGCTATTTGCAACTGCACCAAGAGCTGCTATAGCAGCAGTAGACACTGGAGTTCCAACCGAGCTATCACATCCTGTCTCAAGTCCGGTTACACTACCTCCAGTGAACCGCATCCAAACGAAGTGCCACCCAGCAGTATAGGCACCTGCGACTATTATTGAGGTTTGAGTTGTACCGTCACCAGCCCAACAGCACCAACGATTCTCAACATTCTCATATCCGAACGTCCAGTTCTTATTCCCAGCGCCGGAGTTGTTGTCACTCATCACGTTCTGAGTGGAAATGTATGCGTCCTTCCTCACCCATGCCAACCACGTCGCCTGCCTCGCACCCAGCAGTGGCGTCATGTTCGGCAGCAGGTAGTACCCACTGCTCGCACTCACCATCTTCGGACAGTACAACCCACTAGGCAACCTCTCCCACGAGGTGATGTTGTAGGCAGTGCCATTGTGGTGGTACCTTGACTTGTCAATCAGCTGGTCGGTAACCACAGGGCTGACGAAGGCCCGTTCCATGTCGAAGACGATGCTCGTGCTTCTCATAGCTACACTCCGAAGAGCCTCCGCTGCGACGAGAAGGCAGTACGAACCTGCTCATCTGAGAATGCGTAGTTGAACATGCATACGATTGCCTCATACCCATTGAACCACTGAGTGTTTCCTTGCCTGTAGTGACCAAGATGGGTCTCACCGTTGTAGTTCAGTAGGCTTGCTGTCGGCACCACAGAGTATCGGTTCGCTCCGTTCACGTACGTTATGAGCGAGACAGCATCCCGCCACACTGCCGCAACGTGGTACCACGTACCAGTTGATAGCGCAATCTGACTCACGTTGTCTCGGTATCCTGCGCCAACATACTGAACGTCCGCTCTGAAGCGCCATGTAGTTGCCTGGTACCAGTACAAAGACAGACCACTGTTATCGCCAAGGAAGTTATCTTTGTCTATCAACGACTGTGTCGAAAACGAGTTCGGTTTCACCCACAACAGAGCAGTGAAGTCCTTAAACAGCAGACTCGGTGATGTTGGTATGACTACCTTGCTCGAAGCACCATTGAATGACATGGCCCACAGCCCACTCGGCAGCATCGACCACGTCACGTCGGTCATCACTCCGTTGTTTCCACACCTGCTACGGTCAACCAGTGTCACCACACCAGGAGACACAGGTCCCCTGTAGCTGGCCATGTCCAACACGCACCCAGTAGTTCTCATGTCATCCTTACGCAGCAGTCAGCTTCCCTGTCGCACTTAATGGCACCCACGTCGCATACCACACAATTGCTCCACTCGACGGAGCATCGGAGGTTGTGTGAGAGAACTTGATGGCAGTTGTCTGTGCTGTCTTCTTCCCGACGATGAACTCCTTCACCACCAGGTCGAGTGCAGTCTCAGACAGGAATGCAGCAGCAGGACTGTGGTATCCGAGTGCAGCAGCCGCAGCAGCATTCCGAATCAGAAGAGATCCAACAGGAGCAGCACTGAGCGTAAGTCCAGTAGCAAGAGAAAGATCAACATCAGCAGCGTCATCTGCAACTATGAGATGACAATCCGTATGATTAGCACTCAGCACTGTAGTCACAACAGCCCAGAGAGACAGTATCTTCACAATCCCAGTGACTGTAAAGATAGAGTACGTCTTTGTTGCTTCACTCGCATCAAGAGTGATCGACTTCGAGACCTTCTGCTCGAGCAGCTTCGCTACTGAATCCATTCATCACCTCTTCGCGTCAAATGCCTCGAACATGATTGTGTTCCAGCCTGCACCAACTGCAGCCTGAGTCGCAGTCACCTTCACTCCGTAGACATTTATGATTCGACCAGGAGTACACTGAGTAGTTGAGTCTCTTGGAACAGGAGCACACACTGGATCGGGAACAGCAGCAGCAAGAAATGTCTCTTCGTATATCTTCCGATACGTCCCACCGGACTCGATCATGAGGTATACCTTGACAGCAGTGTCTTCTCCACCACCTGCATTCAGACCAGTCCAGTCGATGTATCCGCCACAGAACTCGAATGGGTAGCTGCTAGACTCCTCGTACAGAGTCTTCTCGGTGCCGTCCATGACCGTGCTGCCGGAGTCAGAACTCCTCGCCAGGTCAAGGTTTGCCGCCCACTCATCCATGATGCTCTGGATGGTATAGCCACCACCCTTGATGCTCAGAATCTCGTACAACACCGGATGGATGAGCATGACCTGATCACCCGCCGCCATGGCCGCTGAGAAGGCGGCATGCGTAAACGTTCCCGTCGCGCTCACATAGTCACTGACCAGCCGGTACTCGCCCTGCGGTGCCACACCAGCACCACCATCATCCCTCACACACATCACGTACCAGCCGACGAAGTAGTCATCCTCCCTCGTGGCAAGGTCGGTGCTCGCGAACTCGGTCGTGCTGGTGTAGGTGGTCACATCGCCCAACATCACCAACCCCGACTGTGTGACCGCTTGCTTCAGCATGGCCACCAGAGTGTCGGTTCCTTTGAGTATGCCTGCCGCCGCTGTGCCGTCACGCTGGCCGACAATGGTGTGCAGCGAGTCATCCGGGTCAGCAGGCGTCGCACCGACTCTCTCAAGCAGCGCTTTGCACAGCGCGATGATCGAGTGCGTTACGGCAGGAGAGACGTCCATCGCCGGTATTGTCTCTGTATCGAATCCTACTGTCTGACGGTAATCGAGTCCCATGTCTGTCCTCCGTTAGAAGCTCATTGCTCTTGCTGCGCCACGTGCGAAGTACGCACCGCCACTCGGGTTGCTTGGTGCTGGCACATCATACGTTATCGTCAACTTCGGCTTGTACGCTGGCGTCGCAGTACCAGAGCCGTGCAACCGCATGTGCGTCTTGACATATGATGTCCACACCGGGTCATGGTTGTTTGGGTCCAGCTCGTCTGCCACGTCATACAGCACATCTCTCAAGCACACGATGGTGTAGCTTGTCTTACTGATGTAGGCCAATCCCGTGGCATTCAGAGTGAACTGGTTCACATTCCCGCTGACTGCCCAGCTTGCGTACGCAATCACATTCGACAGAAGAGAAGTACCAGCGTTCTGGAAGTCGTTGTATGTTACGATTGTGGGTCCAATGAGAGTCGCACTGTACACCCCCAAACTCCACGAGTTGCCTGGCAGGTCGTCATCCTTATCGTAGCCATACAACGACAATATCGCCGACAGGATGGTACACCCGTCTGGCAACCCGCTCGTGTCGAATGAGAAGAATGTCCTGATTATCTGTGTCCACTTGTCCGCCACGTTGTCAGAAGTAGCTCTGACTGCGTCTATAGCAGGCAAGTTAGATGCTGTGATGCCACTAGCTT
>JBAZEO010000106.1:0-7075 GCA_041653935.1 Dehalococcoidia bacterium
GACGCTAACGGTCAGCCCAAGATGAAAGAGATCGACGATGTTGGCGTGGCGGCGCGGGTCTTCAAACAGGCCACCCAGGGCAAACGCACTGAAATGGGCTTGCCTAACGACTATCTGACCATGCGCGGCGCGGAACTCATTCGCCGCTATACCGAACTCAATGCCGCATTACAAGAGACTGAGGACGAAACGATTGACGGTGAAGTAACTGAATTAGACGAGGCCGCCGAGGCTTCATGACTCAGGAGGAATGCTATGGGTGGTCATAAATCAGCCGAATTCTGGCTCGAAGAAATCTGGAAACTAGGAGGCACTGCTACTGGCCTCATCTTGGGGGCAGGTAGTAGTCTCATCGGCAAGGTCAATATTAATGTTACGCCGACTACTCCTGTTCTTTATCGTAGTAATATCACTGCTGCTGATGTTATCGCTGCTATGGGCACCGTGACCTGCACCAAGATTGCCGGAGCGGGGCTGACTGGTGGAGCCTATATCACTAACGTGGTTGCTGGCAATGCCTATGGGCGCGGGGTAGCTAAAGTCGGATCGGCGACGATCACGACGGAGACGACGAACCTCAGAATTAATGCCGCGTTCGCGGCAGTGCCCAATGCCACCTTCTACGACATCTATTGTACTACGACAACCGCCTTATGGTCGGGCCGCATCACCGAAGCGCAGCGGGCGGCGGGCGTGCTATTGTCTACCAAAGGTGCGGGTTCGGCGGTGAACTCGGTGGATATCGACGTTATCGGCTCCGGTTTGGCCGGGTCGCTGGCGGTGCAGAATACAGCCTACGTGATGCCTGCCGAGACGGTCGATTGCACGGGCTATCAGTATGTGGATTTCGACTGCTTCTGTACCCACACGGGTGATGCGGTCGCGCCGTCGATCACGGTCTGCCCGTTCTACTATGACGTGACGGCACTGAAGTGGGTGGCCGGGCAAGCCTACACGCCGTCCTTCGGCGGGGCCAGTGGGGCCTATGGCAGTATGGCCTTCTCGGTACGTGGCGAGTGCCGGGGCCGGTTGACAGCGTTGGTAGTGCAGGCTATCGCGGGCACCGGGATGTCTCTGACAGCCTACTCGGTGTTATCGTGAGGTGCGGCCATGACGATTGGTAGCGGATTGCCTAGAACAACATTGCCGCTGTCGCGATTGATGCCGACGCGGGTGGCGGGAGCGTCGTTTGCGGATGATGTTATTCAATATCTCATTCGCGCCGAATTTGGCACGGACTATGGCGCGCCCCTCCCGTCTGCGGTGGCCGCCGAGATAGGCGGTCTATTGGCGATAGTAGACACCGAAAGCAAGCTGTCTGTCGTTAATGGTTTAGCCTCTTTCTCTGGCGGCAAGACCGTGGCTGGCTTTCTTGATCCGGCGATATGGACGCCTTCGGTTAGACGGACTGCGGGGCGTGTCATTCTGTGGAAAGTCCGACCGACATCTGCCGCGCAAGCATTTCAGGTCGGGATTGATGGTAATCAGGCCCCGACTGTCTACCTGAAGGCGTTCACCTTTCGCGCCACTGGTCAGTTGCGCGTCGATCCGGCCCCCAGTCCTGATCTGTATAGCTATTCCGCTAACACGGATTACATTCTCGCTATGGTCTTGGCTAACAGCGGGGCATTTTACCTGCTTTACAATGGTGGTGAATGGCACCTGCTGTACGATGATACCGCGGACAGTACGGCGGTAGTCCACCCCTTCGTGGGCAGCGTGTCCGCCGTGGTTAAGTGCGATTACATCCGAGTACCTACCGACCCGTTGACAATCTCGCCCGTAGCGGTGCTGGGCGCGTTTGGGTTGACTAACGCAAATACGCCCGACGTGTTGACGCGGGCCAATCTGACTCGCGTGGCTGGCACCATTGACGTTATCTGCCGCTACGTTGATCCCGATAACTATGTGTATGCCCGCCTCCTCAACGATGGGGCCAACAAGGTTACGTTGCGCAAGGTGCTGGCTAGTTCTGACAGTGAAGTGCTTGCTCCAATGGCCGTGACCTATGCGGCGGCGGCTCCCCTGCGGTTGCACTGTGAGGGTACTAAATTCCGCGTGTTCTATAACGACCTGGCCGTAGGCACCGAGCAAACTATCAGTGATGTAGCACTACAGGCCGGGACTACAGTGGGAGTGCAGACCGATGACGGCTCAAATGCCGTCACTGCTGGAATCACATATGCACGCAAGGGGTACACTGACTTGAACCGTTTTTTTGATTCAAGTCCCGCTGTCGTAGGGGGTAGCATCACATATCCATCCAGCATTGACGCATTGCTATTGGCGGCGGATGTGGCCTATCCCAGCGGCCTTAATTTGCCGATACTCGTGGTGATGCACGGCTATACCGGCTTGACCAGCGATTTTACGATTGACATGCGCCGCCGTTGGTGTACCAGTTATGGCCACATCTTCTGCATTTTTCCCCAGATGCGCGGACGAGGGAGCAGTGAGGGTGCCCGCGATAGTGGCGGTCGTGAAATCCAAGATATTGTAGATGCGGTAGATTACGTTATCGCCCATTACGGAACGCGGGTTGACCCAACTCAGGTTCACATAGTGGGCTATTCTGGCGGGGGCGGCAACGCGCTGTCCTGCGCGGCCCGCTCCCCGGACAGGTTCAATAGTGTGGTGTCATTCTTTGGCATCTCAGATTACGGCTACGATGGAACCGACGGTTGGTATCAGAACGTGGCCGCTTTCCAGGTGCAACTAGCGACCGACATTGGCGGAACGCCGGCCACTGTTCCCGATAGTTACCATAGCCGGGCCAGTGTTTTGGCCGTGACCAATTACTTAGGCGGCCAACTGTACTTGTTCCACGACGCATTGGATGCCACGGTCAACGTAGCCCAGTCTCGGCGTGTAGCGGCGGAGATGATGGCGGCAGGCTTGACCAATTGCACTTATCGTGAATCAACAACAGGAGCTTCGCCCCGGTGGTATCACGGCTTGCCCGTCGTCGGCGCTAGTTTGATCGAGGGCGAAACAGATTTCATGCCTGCGATTGGTAGCAAGGCACGGGTAGCTTGGATTGTCCCGGCTAGTGGCACGCTGACCGTGGCTGGCTGGCTGGATACCAAACGGTTCTCACTGTGGTTGGGCGATAGCTTGGCGGAGTTCGGAGCAGTGACTTACGACCTAACCACATTGACATTTACCATTACAGTTGACACCGGCGCATTCATTTATACCCTGAAAGTCAAAGGGCAAACGCCAGGTGCGAATGTGACGGCGACGATAAATACGGTGGAATTAACTGAGGAAGTTGATGCCAATGGAATCGCTACGTTCGCAGGTTAAGTACCGGCCAACGCCGCGACGGCGCTGCTGAAGCTGGTGCCGGGCCTGCCGTATCAGTATGCGAGGGAGTGAAAGCCGTATATGGGCTCCAGTCTAACTAAGCAAGAAATCCAACAGGGGTTAGCGGCTTTGACGGCGGTAGCCAAGATTCGTGGGATTGACTTACCTACTGTCCGTCCCGTAGTCAATCGCGGCTTCCTACGCTTTCAAGCCACCTATCGTCACAACCCTCTAGCCTTTATTCACGACTGTATTGACTGGCCAGGTGATAGCGGTCCGACGCATTATCAGGATTACATTGCCGCAGCCCTACCGGAGAAGCAGCGTATCGCGGTGGTGTCTCCCCGTGGGGCGGGCAAGACTTCGGGTATGGTTCTGCTCATCTGGTGGGCCTTACTTACGGCCAACGATGTTAAGGTGCCCATTACTGCTGGCGACTGGGGACAACTGGAGAAGTACCTGTGGCCGGAAGTCCACAAGTGGGCTAGGTATATCAAGTGGGAGGAGAAGGTCCATCGCCCGCCGCCCATCCTAGGTAAGGAGTTACGTAGCTTTGACATTGAACTGTCTAAGACCTGTCTGACTCGTACCGCCTCTCCGCAGGATACGGCCAAATTCGAAGGGGCGCACGCCTCGGAGCGGGTGATGGCCTGTTTCGACGAAGCCAAATCGGTCCGTCCGGAGATGTTCGATGCGGTGGAAGGTTCCTTCTCGGAGACGGAAGAGCCACTAGCCTTAGCCTTCTCGACCCCCTCAGCTCCCATGGGTCGCTTCTACGATATCTGTACCAATCGGGAGAATAAGTACAGTGATTGGTACACCGTTAGAATAACCAAAGAGGACCAGATCAGAGCCGGTCGGCTCTCCGTTGCCTTCGTTGAGAAGCGTAAATTACAATGGGGCGAAGAATCGGCCCTGTACAAAAACCACATTGAAGGCCAGTTTGCTGCCGATGCCATCAACACTGTCATTCCGTGGCACTATCTCGAAGCGGCCATGAACGCTTGGTCCAACCTTAAAGCCGACGGTCTATTAGACGCCATGCCGACCATCTCCATTGCCTGTGATCCAGGGGCGGGTGGCTCGGACCCTACCATCGTAGCGCATAAAGGTGTCGGCAACACGGTCAAATATCTCAAGTCCTACGATTACAAGGACACCATGCAGACGGCCAATATGCTAAAGGAAGAAACCGGCTTCAACAAGAAGATGCCGATCTATCTGGACGTAATCGGTATCGGTACGGGCATCTACGACTACCTGAGCATGGAAGAATACAACGTTATCCCCTTCAATGCCTCTGCCGCCGCCGAGGGGACTGATACCACGGGTGAGATCAAGTTCCTGAACAAACGGGCCGAGAGTTGGTTCAAAACCCGTGAGCTCATGGACCCGACTAAAGACACTCACGTGGCGATTCCCAACGACGACGATCTTAAGGGCGAGTTGGCGACGCCCGTCTGGGAGGCCACGGATCGAGGTAAACGTAAGGTCCAATCCAAAGATGAACTCCGCAAGAAGCTAGGTCGCTCTACGGACCATGCCGATGCGGTCATTATGGCCTTGGTGGGGAGTGTCGTCTGCCAACCCTATGAGACCACCATAGAAGAATTCGACGTACTCTGGGAGCCGGTAGACCTAACTGACTGAGAGGCTGATTATGCCCGATACCGCCTTGCTGAATATGCAACAGAAGACCTTTGAGCAGAGTGTCAACGATGAGCCCTACGACGCCTCGCCGTTATCGTGGCTAGTGTCCGTGGGCGGTCTATTACCGCCGTGGTGGTCCTACAGTCGGGACATCGCCCTGCGGCAATTTACCGCTAAGTCGGATCACCTGTTGGGCATGATCTATGCCATGACGGCCAAAGTCGCCACCATTCCCTTTGCCGTCTTAGCTCGTGACAAGACCATTGCCCGCCACGTCGATCAAGCTCTGGAGCGCACCGACAATCTGGTCAATGACAGCGACTACCTGCGCGGTTGGCACACATTTATTGTCAAGTTCATGTTTGACCATTACAGTCAGGACAACGGTTCCTTTGCGCAGGTGGTGGGCGGTGGTCCAGCGGACGGTCCCCTGATTGGCTGGCCCTTTGGCCTCTTGCACATGGATGCCGCCCGGATGCAACGGACCAGCAATCCCGAATACCCCTGCATCTACACCGACCGCCGGAATAATAAATACAAGGTCCATTATAGTCGTGTTCTGGAGATGGCCTCCATGCCATCGGCCAATCTGGACATGCATGGCATCGGCCACTGCGCTGTTAGCCGGTGTGTTAATGTAGCCCAGAACCTGATCGACATTGCCACCTACGAACAGGAGAAGATGGGTTCTCGTCCGGCGCGGATGATGTTAGTCGGCTCTAATATCTCCACTGCCGACATTCGTAAAGCCTTCGCGCAAGCCAATATGGAGATGAATCAGCAGCAACTGACTCGTTTCTCCAAGATGGTAGCGGTGGGCAACCCCAACGCGCAGGTCACGATTGAGCGCATAGACCTGGCCTCAATACCAGACGGTTTCTCCAAGGATGAATCGACCAAGTTAGGCATGGCCATTGGCGCGCTGGCCTTTGGGGTAGACTACCGAGAATTCATGCCCGCGGCTATTACCGGTGCGACTAAGGCCGACGCCGAAGTCCAGCATCAGAAAGCCAAGGGTAAATGGACCGAGGTCTTGCAGCGGATCGAACGACTCATCAACCAGAAGTACCTACCACCGCACCTTCAGTTTCGTTTCGATTGGCGCAATGAAGAAGACAACCAACTCGATGCCGATGTGGAATGGACTCGTGCCCAGACGGCGGAGAAGAACTTGGCGGCGGGGGCCTTGAGCGTGCGCACCGTGCGGGAGAAGTGGCTGGAAGCAGGGGTGATTGACGACGCCAAATTTGAGCAACTAGAACTGGGCGACGGTCGGTTGGTAGACGGCACGGACATTCTATATCTATTCCGCTCTGACTCTGAGGATATGCAGCAGTTGCTAGAATTGCCCTTATCTAATCCCACCAATATCGTGGCTAATAACCCTGATACGGCCATTAAGGCCATTGACGCACAATTGGATAAGGTTATCAGGGTCAATGTGAACACCTCACGCGATACGATCAAGAAAGTCACACGGCAGGCCATTGCGGCCCTGAACAAGCTCCGTCAGCAGTACGACGCTGAGATTCAGCGGGAGGAATTAGATGCCAGTAATAATCTCCATGAAGCGGCAGGGACCGACGTTCGGGCTGGGTCCCAGTCCGCAGCGAGCGCTACAGGACCTGGGGCAGCAGATGGTCGCCGACCTGAACAAAGTAACGCAGACGTGGCAGGAGCACGACCCACAGTTTGAGGTCCAAGTTGCGCCCAGTTTTGGTCTAACTAGTGTCGATGAAGAAATGACCGTTTCAACCGACGATCAGGTCTTCTGGTGGTTGAACAAGGGCACTAAGTCGCGGGCAGCGTGGATGACGCATAACTTTAAGCCCAAGACTAGATTTATGTGGCTGGGCTCTCAACAGGGTGAAGGTGGCGTACTGAAGGATAAGAATGGGCATAAGGTCTTGACCCGCTCCAAGAAGTTACCAGGCATTAAGGCGCGTAACTGGGACGAAGCCCTCATGGAGAAATATCGCAATACGCCCAGCTTCAGTACCGGCCTATTCAACTCACTAGTCAACTTCTTCTTGGGTATTTTGGGTAAGGGTTGACATAGTAAACAAACCTACCTTAAAATGTTAGTGTAAGGAGTTATACCATGCCCTATCGACTGAAG
>JBAZEO010000107.1:0-7022 GCA_041653935.1 Dehalococcoidia bacterium
CAAGCCAACACGTCGGCGGCGGATACGTAGTAATATCCGCCCTTGCTTTCGACGTATAAAACGAATCCGTCTCCACTGGATACAGTATCAGCTCTTGTTATCGCGGGCATATTACCACCTACTCAAAAAGTAATGACGGTTCGGGCGTTTCAAGCTCTTCCCGCTCACCAGGATCAAGGAATGGAACGTCGATATTTTTATGACCAGCACCCGAAGGAATAGACGCAAGTTGCATCTCTGGCGGCGTTGCTGATCGTGCCATTACCGTATTGAGTGCATGTCTCGCCGTCGTCATAGTGTTTGGGCTTACAGTCTTTCCATAGCTCGGCGCTATTCTGATTGCAAGGTTAGTGATGAGCGCTTCCCACGCATAAGCAGGAACGCCTATCTTCTGTTCGATGTCTGAGTCCTCAGGATTACCAGGGAGCGGATAGAATATCCTGATGTTCCTCCCGTCCCATTCCGCAAGCATGGAATCTAAACGGCGAAGCGCTTCTTGCTTTTGCTCTGGTGCAATGTCGAACGAGTACTCACCAAGCCCTATCTCGGTGAGAGCCGCATCGACTATCTGCCGTTTAGTGTACCCCATCATCTGCCCTTTCTACGCGCTTCGCGGTCTTCCACGCTTCGGAGCTTCCGGCTCGGGATTCGGATCTGCTTCCGGATCAGCTTTCTTGATCTCGGTTGACTTCGGCTTGTCTTTCGTCGATTCCACTGCTTCCGGCATAGTTTCAAAAAACCCAGCCTTGATAGCGGAATCAAACTCGTCTTGATCAGACACAAGCCGTGTGCCGTACGACCCTTCCTTGATCTTCTCAGGCCCTGGACTGGTAAAAACATACCTTGGAAAATCCATGCACACCTCCAAAAGATAGCGGCCCGAAGGCCGCTTAAAAATTACGCGAGTCGATATGTTACGTACGTATTTGCCGCAGTCTTCCTTGTACGCCACTTGGAAGAGTTACCGTAAATACCACCAGTCGTCGAGTCCGCAGATTGAACGATCGGGTTCCCCACGATGGTATGACCGTCTCCAGCGGTAACAGTAATCGTATCAGCCGCTGCCGCGCTCAAGTTGATGAGATACCAATCAAACGCCTCTCCAGCGTCCAGTTGAACAGCCGCATCAACAAGGGCCCCCGTTGGGAGGGTATACGCCTGGGTAGCTCCCGCCGCATGCGTTCCGGTGAGTATCCCCGTCAAAAGCTCAGCGATGGTAAGCGTGGCTGCCGTTGTTTTAGCAGTCGGAGCCCCCTGATCGACAACAACCAATTTCTTTATTTTGGAATGCCCATCGATTCCGCTTCCGTTTTTTGCACCCCCGGTTACAACCGCGCTGCCTCCGTTGGCGTTTCCATTCGTTCCAGCTCCACCAGTAAGCCGCGCCGCACCACCGGCCCCTGAAGTAGCCCCGCCCGCTCCACCGGTTACGGTAGCCGCTCCGCCTACTCCGGTCGCTCCTGGCTGTCCTCCCAAGATGGCGGCCGCACCGCCCGCATTACCGGCCGTTGACGACGTTCCACCCTTGACTGTTACCGATCCACCCTGAGCCGCAGCAAGACCGTTGACCGTAGCCGCCACTTCGGTGAGGCTGATATTACCCTGAGGCTCAAAAATACTTGGAGCCGCGCCGACTTCGTACTGGCAATCCGCAGGGCCTGCGTCTATACGCACCGTAGAAGCATCGGTGAAGGCGGCCGTAAGATATTCAGTCCCTCCGACAACTTCGTAAAGAAAGTTCCAGGTTTCGGGAAAGTTCGGATATCCTACTTTCTGATACAGCCTAGCCGTAGAACGGCTGTACATCGCTATCTTTTCACCGGCAGGGATAGCAATCTCTTTCGTTCCATTCGCATATACAAGATTTGCCATGTTCTAACCTCCAATAAGTATGCGGGCCGTTTGGCCCGCCGTTTCGTTAGGTCTGCCCGAAAAGTATGATCCCGCTCATTTCAGGTTGTTTATTCACAACACCGAAAAGCGTATCAAGTCGGTATTTCGTGGTCATTGTGTTGATGTCGTACTGCTTCTGCATAACCAGCTCGATACCGTTGTCGGTGGTCGCCCTCATGACCGAAGCGCCCGCGTCAGTCGGAACCGCATAGCGGCCAGGAAGGATTTCAAGAGCGTCCTTCTGCCAGAACGGGTTCGCAGCGGCGGCTACCGTGTTCAAGAACACAAGAAGCGAATTAGCGGCGGCGGTATTCACAACACAATTTTGGTACTGAAGTTCCGCATCGGTCCCGCCCTGTCCGGTAATTAGCGGCGGGCAGATGGTAGCAGTGTCGGCACCGTCGATGCTGATAATGCGGAAAGTCTTAAGCTGTCCGGTATCCTGCTTGGTGATGTGATGCACGGCGTCAACGGTTGCAATGGTAAACGCATCCCCAGCGCGAACGCCAGCCGCCTGAATACCGGCAATGGTTACCTGCTGGAAACGATTGTCAACATTGGAGCGTTCGCCGGTAGCCGCGACCTGAGTCGCCTGCGGGACGTAGACGTTACCGCCACCCGCGAGAGTGTTGATTACAAGAGCGGCGGCACCCTGCGAGGCAAGGCGGACGGCATAGTCAAGCTTGAAGGTGTCAAAGCTCGCAATCCGTCCGACGTACGCGCGCTCGTATGCCGTAGTCGGTTTTCCGGGCATGTACTGGCGGGCGGCGAGGTCAGCGGCCATACCGTTATAGTCGCGAGTGGAAAGCGCGAGATACCGGTCATAGTCGACGATGCCCTGCTCGTTCATGATCGCTTCACACAACGCTACATCGACAAAACCAGTCGCAGCGGCGGCCTGTTTGATAACAAGCGTGCCCTGAAGCGCGGCAACGTCGAGAATCGCTCGGTTGATATCCGACGCGAGCTTCTGTTTCGCTGAATCACCAAGGCGCTTTTCCTGCAACGCATCGCGAAGCTCGGAAGCGGTCATGATCCACGGAACGGACTTGCTGAACCCGAGCGTTGCCGGGACGGAGAGCTGGGTCTGTTCTCCGAAGTTGGCGGTCTGATCGGTACCGTCGAACGACTGCATGATGTACGGCTGCGGCCGCCATATCACGTTACCCGTCCGCTCCATCATCTGATCATTCGTGCGGTAGATCGACACGTTGCGGGACAAAACAAGTTGATCCTGGAATCCCTCAAGGATTTCCTCGAATGCAACTCGTTCCTCTTTACTGAACTCGTTAGCCATGTTCGGCCCTCCTGAAATGAAAGTCGATCAACCTACGCTGATCTTTTCGGAACTCTCATCCATTAGGCCGGACGGTTAGCCAATAACTGCCGAATTAGGGTACGGCGTTCCCCGGTAAATTAGCGCTTATTTCTTTTCGCGCTGTTTCTTGTATGCAACTACTTTGCTGTAATCTCCAGTCTTTGCCGCTTCATCGCGAAGACGTTCAAGCGCCGAGTCGGTAGTCCCTGAAACCCCTGAGCCACCCTTGACTCTAACCTCTGGCTGTACTGCGGGCTTCTTTCCCACCTTGACCATCTCCTCAAGCTTCGATATGGCGATCCCAAAATGTACCGGGTTCTTTATCTCGGCTAACTCTTTCGCCTTCGCTTCGTTTTTCCCTAAAGCGTAGACTATAAGCGCCGGATCCCTCGCCACGTCCACAATTATATTCTGTTGTGCGATAGAAAGCAAGCTAACGACCGTATCTTCCGCTTCTTTGTAGTCTTCAACGCCGAGCTTTGCCTTTTTCTCGTGGTAAGCTGCTACTTTTGCGCCCCACGCTTCTTGTTCTTTCTTCGCTTCTACTTCTTGCGCGGCCTTGCGCGACTTGATGACAAGCTCTTGTTCTTTCCAAGAGTCGAGAGCTTTCTCGTACTTCTCTTCGTCGTAATCATTGTCTGCGAGCGTAGGCTTAGGGCCTAGCTGTGGCTCTTGAGGCTGTGCTTGCGCGTTGATCTTCTGGCGCTCTTCGCGCAACTGGCGCTCAAGCTCTCGCGTCTTCTTCTCAAGCTCTTTGTTGGTAGTTCGTACTTTGCGCACCCAAGCGGGAGCCGCCTTGATCTCTTCCTCTGGCGGTTCGTCGTCCTCTTTCGCTTCTGGCTCATCCCCGATTGAAACAACAAGCTTTTCCGGCTGCGCTTCCTCTGCGGGATTCTCTCCGCTTTCGGTTTCTACGGCCGCGACTTGCTCTTCAATCTGCTCGACTACTTCCTGATTCTCTGTCATGTTTCTCCCTTCTCGCTCGATTATCGCCCGAGCGGTTAGCGTTTCTTCATATCCCTTTTGTACTTTACCAATCCCTCAATGTTACAAGTAGCGATCGCTTCATCCGCAAGGCGGCTCATTTCGAAATCACTTTCATCAATCTCGATTGATACGCTGCCTCCATTCTGGACTTGCGATAGATACGTCTTTCCGTTTCTCACCCTCTTGCAGACCTGTTCGCCTTTCATTGTTCACCAACGTTAGGTATAAGTGCGTTCGCTTCAGGCGTCAACATTTCAGCTACTTCCATCGCGCTTTTCGTGCTCGCGATGTCGGTATCTGCAAGCGTCTTGATCGTGTCTGCCTTGATCTTCTCGACCTCGGCAACAACCTTGAGTACACCGGCACGCGCCTTGACCGCGTTGGCTTGCGCCTCTTCCGCCATTCCTTCAAGCGCAAGCGCGTTCGGGTCTTTCTCTTGCGCCTTCGCATCCATCGCGGCTTTCTCTTCGTCGGTCGGCTTCATGACGCCAAGTTGTACAAGCTTCTTGCGGAAGTACTCGCGCACATCTGATACGCCTTCGCCTTCCATGTTCATCATGATCATCGACATCAAAACTTGCTGCGTCTCGGGGTCTTGAGATAGCGGAATCATGTTCGTCAACGCCCTAATAGTAGCCTCGCGCTTAGACACAGACGACGGGCCAACGGTAACGGATACATCGAACTTAGCGCGAGAGAAGTCAACCGCCTTCACAAGCGCTCCGGTGTTCGGGTCTTTCGCAGGAGTTCCAAGTTCGACCGAACCTATATCCTCGGCCGTTGCTCCAATGGTTTTCATCTTGCGGCCGTCTTCGACGTACACCTCGCGCGCCATAGAAAGCCAAACCATCGCCGTGTGTTGTACGGACTTCGCAAAGTTGGAATGAAAATTGAAGGTGCTAACGTCTAGGTTAGCCTTCGCAAGCTCAATAGCCTTACCGGATATGTTAGATACGACCTTCTCTGTCTCCTGGTAGTTTCCGAATATGTCTTTCATCGCCTGGTCGGTTATCTGAAGCAACGCAGCGACCGCCTCTGGAATCTCTGGAGGCTTAGTGTACGCAATTGGACCGGCGGGCATCGGATTACCACTAGCATCGGTTATCGGATTTACAAGCAGGTAGGGATTGTTCGCTATGTTGTCTTTAGCCCAAAGCTCACTCAAGCCAACAACCTGCTCGGGAGTAAAGATCGGCTTAGACAAAGCAGAGATTGCGCTTATCTCTCCAACCTTGGAAAGCTGCGCGTTGTACAATCTTTGCGCATCCTTCGCCAGTCGAACGCGGCCCATGCATCGCTCTGTGTTATCTACGAACCAGCGCATACCGTACATCGGAATGATGGGGATATACTTTCCAGCGATCGTCTTGCAGTCTTCAAGCACGCTATTGCCGCACAGAATGTACTTGTGTATTCCGCGCCTTTTTACCGTCTTGCGTGATACCTCATGGTATCCGGTCGCTATCATTTCGCTCAATTGCTCGGGAGTTATGTCATTCTCCCACAATTTCAGCTCGTCTCTACTAGCACCTTGATACGTGATGCGCTGTTGTCCTTTGTCCTCTACGACAAAGTATTCAGCGATGTAAACCACGTCGGGAGTATTCCAATCAAATTGCGTGCTTGTCTCAGGCTCAGGCCAGCTTGAAGGGCTTTCGTCGTATTCTTTTTCAAATGCGCTAGGCGTCATAGATGTCAAAACAAAGGCGTGCTTAGCATCGGTCTTGTCGTACTTCTTAGCGTCAAGGTCGAACCATACCGATTGATCCGCCTCATAAATTGGCTCTATCTTGATTCGCTGCTTATCGTCGTCTGGGTCTTCCTCGTTTTCGTACTCGGTAGATAATCGCCAAGCCCCGAATCCGCCACCAGCCGCTTCCTCAAATCCGTTGTCATAAGCTTCTGTAGCCGTTGAGTCGTGCTCATCTGCGCGGAATAGACCATCGCAAGCATCGGCTAGATCGTCATCTTTCATTCCGTCTTTTGATATGAAATCCGCTCCAACTCGGTTGTTTCTGTTTTCGTTGATCGGACGCATTACAGCCGCGTAACACTTGTTGACCTCGAACATCGGCTTGTTCGCAAACTGTTCTCCCGACTTACCTTCCCACTGCGCACCAGGAATCGAGTAAAAGCGCCGATCCTCTTTGCACAGTTTGCGCTCTTCTTCCATGGCAGAATATATGCGGTCGAACTGCTCAAGCGCTTCTCGGTGTATTGCTTTTAGGCGGTCGTCGTTAGTCGGTCTAGGCATTTACTTCTTCCCGCCCTTTCTCTTCCCGCCTTTACCTTTACCGCATCCCATGGCTTACCACCTATTCACGATCGGCATTACGTCGACTCGTACTTGCTTCGGCGCTCCCTTTACGATTGCCGGGAACAACTCCGCAAGCCCCCATATTAACGCATCCGCCCTATTCGGAGATCTACCGCCAGTATAGCCCGTTGTGGAGAATCCTGCAAGTTCTTCTTCAAGCTCTACGAATCGGCCGACGTGGCGGACTTTGCCTTGCTCATACAGCGCGGAAAACGGTTCCGCCCTCGCTATCTTTCCACGGCTTGCGGTTACCGGCTTAAACGGAGTACGCGGACGCGCAACAAGGATCGTTTGCCGAACCATCGCGCCGCCGAAGTTCATTTCCCCGACGACACAATCGGCCGCGTGCCTATCGTATGCCGACGTTGCAACGCGCCCCCATGTTGCCGGCCCAGCCTTCACCGTGTCGTCCTCCAACACATAAGCGTTTCCGTCTGTCCCAAGGCCGACGACTACAATCCCGATCGCATCATTATCCGCATTGTCAATGTCATCCGATCCGCTCGG
>JBAZEO010000108.1:0-7013 GCA_041653935.1 Dehalococcoidia bacterium
GCGCAACAGATGGGGAACATTCCAAACCCCAATAACCCCGAAGCGTTCCCTGGGGCGAACCAAGAGGTGTCGGTATGAGACTGAGTCGGACATTGAATAGAGACGAGATATTGGAAGTACAGGAGGCGACATATGCCCTTGAAACGAGGAAACTCCAAGAAGACTATATCCGCGAATATCCGTACCGAGATGTCACATGGCAAACCCCAGAAACAAGCGGTAGCCATTGCACTTTCCACCGCACGAAAGGCAAAATCAAGGAAACGCAAAAAGAAGTGACCGCCAAGTGAAAACCCGTATTTGTGAAGTATGCAGGCGGGAATATCAACCAACGGGACACCGCCAGAAATACTGTGTGGAATGTTCTCCCGTTGTGCAGCGTAAACAAAGCCGAGTATGGCAATCAACGCATGCGGAACAACATCGGGCGACAACAAAGGAGTGGGAACTAAGAAATCCAGGCAGAGAAAAGATTTTAGTAAAAGCATGGGTACTCAAGAACCCAGAACGATTGGCACTCGACCACTTGAACTGGCGACTCGCCAATCCAGAGAGGGCGAGGGCCGATGAAAGGACTTGGCATTTGTCCCATCCAGAACAAGAGGCAGCCAAGAGCAGAAAGCATCTAGCCAAGCGCCGCCGACTGGGTTTTGTTCCTATGAACCAGCCCATTGTGGGGGCAGAAGCCCACCACATTGATAAAGAACGAGTAATTTATATCCCCAAAGATTTGCACAGAAGTATCCCCCATGATGTTTGGACGGGAAAGAACATGGACAAGATAAATGCAGAGGCTTTCAATTATTTGTTCAAACAAGAGGTGAACCATGAGTGTATCCAACATTAAGAAATCCACCCCTCGTTCCCAATCCAACCAGAGAACCTACGAATCCTATATCCGCAACATGGCATCTTCCCCGAATATGGGGAGGTCAACCACGAATACTTCTCATCCCCCAGCACCTCCAAGCATCGGAGTTGGGCAGACGCCCCCCTCTGCTGAGGTGTCAAAGCCCGAAACGGCAGGGGGATTCACCCTTGAAGTGGATTCGCTCGCTTTGGGCAATCCCACCATTGGTGATACCGTAAGTTTCACCGTAGCATCCGTTGACAGGGGCGTTGCCGTGTTGGGGACGCCCATCCTATTGAAGAATAAAGTCCCGCCCACTCTATAAGGCGGCAACGCTTGTGGTCGAGAGACCGTGTAAACCGGCTAGGAGGAACTCATGGAAGATTCAGAAGTCAAGACACAGATTGCTGACATTCAAGAGCAAAGCGTAGCGCCCGTTCCAGAGGTCGAGAAACCGGCTGCGACTCCAACAGTGGAGCCTGCCGCCGCCTCGCAAGAGTCGAAGACCGAAACGGTCAGGGAAGTCCCGAATGGCGTCCAGAAGCGGATTGACCAAGTGACTTCCAAATACTATGCGGCGCTCGATGAGAAGAAGCAACTTGCGGCAAAGGCGCAGAAACTGGAAGAGGAACTCGCCACCCTCAAATCGGCTCCCACCAAGGAGACCAAAGAGGTTTCGATGTTCGAGACCGAGGAACCCGAAGGGAATGAGGAGCTGGCTAAATTGCAGAAGGTCGTGGACGAATTGCAGAAGGACAGGATTGCCTCTTCACAGAAGCAACGCTACGATTCCTTCGCAGAGTTCATCGGAGAGATGAGGGAGAAATACCCCACGATTTCCGATGAGGAATCTGTCCACATCATCGAGGAACTGAACAAGGACGATGTTCCCCCCGAAGCGCACGGCGCGGTTGAAAAGTATTTCGCTGCACACGAGAGGGACAGTCTGAAGGTTCAGTTGCAGGAAAAAGAGACCAAACAGGAACGCAAGGCTGCCGTCACGGAAACATCATCCGTGGTCGCTACCGAGCATTTTCCCGATGACCCAGTGGAGGCTGCGAAGCTGCTCAAGTCCGACCCCGCCAAATACGAGGAACTGGCAAAGAGAGCTGGTCTCCGAGGATAATGACCTAGACGCCCTCAAAGGGCAATCCACAGGAGGAATATTATGGCTTTGACCTATACCAATGTCACCACGGTGACCAGAGATTCTATTCTGGTCAAGAACCCGATTGATACCACCCTGCATGATGAGCCGCTGCTCAACTGGCTCTTGCAGAACAAGTTTACCCCTATCCCCACCCTCGATAACTCATCGGGCTACCAGTTCGCCATTGACCTGAAGTATGCGAACAACGCCGTTGCCGACTTCAACGGGGACGACCTTCCCGCCGTCGGGGGAACGGAGAAGTATACCAAGGCTCTGTTCAACTGGCACTTCAAGGAATCCCACGCGGCTATCAAGCATACCGACTGGCTGGCGAACCAGGGTTCCGATTCACGCATTATCGAACTGGCGACCAATGAAGTCAAGTCCTGCCAGATGGCGCTTCGTCAGGACATCGCGGACAACGCTTTTACTGCCGCCGCAGGGGATGGATGGGATTCCATCTATGACATCTTCAAGACTGCCACCTACGGGGGAATCGCCAGAACCCTGAACTCCACCTCGCGTCAGACCGCAGGAGTGGATGGGAACTTCTGGACTCCGTTCTATGAAGCCGCCGCCGACGCGGACGATTATGAGAAGACCATGCTCCACGTCCTCTACTGGACGAAGCACTTTGGCAAGTCCAAGCCCGACATCCTGTT
The DNA here is from genome assembly GCA_041653935.1 of Dehalococcoidia bacterium. Taxonomy (GTDB): domain Bacteria; phylum Chloroflexota; class Dehalococcoidia; order E44-bin15; family E44-bin15; genus JAYEHL01. The sequence goes on from JBAZEO010000108.1 coordinate 2,663, forward strand.
CATGGCGCAGGCGACGCAGGACAAACTGTTCGACGTGCTCCGCGACAAGACGGGGTATTTGCTTCCACAGCCCAACCAGAAAGCACTCGACCTCGGCTTCGACGGCATCAGCTTCATGGGAATTCCGATTGTCCTTGACGAGTCGGTGACAGCCACGGAAGTCTGGTTCGGGAACTCGAAGTACATGGGCCTGATGCTTCACCCTCTTGAACCCTTCAAGATGGACGATGACGGCTGGCACAGGGCTTCCGAGAACTCCCTGACCATCTCGGCACGGTTCTATGTGACGGGAGATATCATCTGCGACAACTGCGGAGCACTCGGCGTCGCACACCTGACGTAAGGAGGCTGACATGGCTGGTTTTTCCACTCTTGCCTCCACTGTCGGCGCACCTATCACGCACACCTATAAACTGGATGATGCCAATGCAACCACAGGTCTGATGCTGGATTTTATCAATGATTCGGGAATGACCTGCCTCGTTCGGCTTGGACTGTACTTTGTCACCGGTGCAACAACTCCCGCGTGCGTTGAGGCGAATATTGCCACAACCGCAACGGAGGGGGCGACCCTTGTTGCCAATACACAGACAGCTGTGACGGGCACAGTCTTCTGGTCAACACTTGTTCCGGTGTTTTATGACACCTACCACCTTAGCGTTTGGGCAATCAATACTGGCGTTGACACCGGTATTGTTGCAACAGGCGTCGTCGGCTACGCAGTTATCGAGCTTTGGCCCGTCTGCGCGGTAGTCTAGGAGGACTGATATGGCTGGATTCTCAACGCTTGCTTCAACCGTGGGTGCGCCGATTACCCACACGTTCAAACTCGATGCGGCAAACAGCACGACTGGTCTGATGCTCTCATTCAAGAACGATTCGGGGTTCACCTGCCTGATTCGCTATGGTCTTTACATCGTGACTGCCGCAACATCAGGGCATTACCACGATGCCGGTGTCACGACCACGGCGGCCCTCTCCTATAGCATCACGGCGCACACCGCTGATGCTGTGGCGGGGTATGTTCTCTGGTCAGATGGAAATGACGTAATTGCGGACGGCTCCTACCTCAATATCTACAACACAGGGAACAACGATACGGCAACAGTAGCAACGGGTGTGGTCGGCTATGCCGTCGTCCAGATGTGGCCTGTTTGCTCGCTTGTCTAGGCGGTGAATGATGTCCCGTAGACAATATCCATTTATCGCTGCAAACTCATTTGGCGAAGATGCCTCGATTATTGTTGTCAGCACAACCGGTTCAGACAACACGGGAAGTGGCTCTTGGGTCAGTCCCGTCAAGACGATTACAAAGGCACTGAGCCTTGCGACTGCAACCCGCGCCACGATTTATGTGATGCGGGGTGAGTACGCGGAAGCGGACATGTTGACGTGGCCAAGTCTCTCAAACATCACCATTATTGGTTTGGGAGATGTCGTTATCAGCGCTCCGACCACAACCGCCGCCGTTATTACCATCAACCCAACGGTCACGGGAACCTTTACGGCTGAACTCGAAGGAATTACCGTAGCCCATTCGGGAACCGACTCCACGCAGAAAGGTATTGAAATCAACAATACCAATCAAACAGCAACCAAGAAAATGATTATTACCATGAAGAACGTGGGTGTCGAGTTTGATGATGACGGTACGGGGGACTCCATCTCCGTCACGGGCGGTCAGGCGGCTAATGTTATTCGCCTGTATATGACTGGCTGCGACGAGATTGAGGGACTTCTGGACTTTGCCGTTACCAATGCAGATGATGTCATTACCATCAAGGATTGTGCGTTGACGGGCGGACTGACGACCACGGGGCAGGATGGGTATCTGCTTTTGTCCAATACCATGATTCTTGCTTCCGGCCTGACCATGACCGTTACCAATCACTCCTATGCCCATTGTTTCTACCGCGCTGTGACCGAGGAGGGCTCCTACACCTATACGACCCTTGCGGACAGCTTCTACGGAAGCTAGGTCTAATCCATGAATAACCCTCTGGATAGCAATCGCGAAGAGCCGAACCTCCCCTCGGCCTTCCAGAGGGTGTCGGGGAGAACACAGGGGGACTAGATGTACTATCCATTGTTAGCCGCCACCACCATTTCTACTGCGGTCACGGCGAGCGTTTCCAGCACGACCTATACCACCCGACCCTTCAATTCCGCCTTCATCCTCTGCAAGTTCCTGTATGGGGCGGATGGGACGACGGCGAAGGCATGGGTACAGTGTTCTGCCGACCAAGGCACCACATGGCATGACGTGTGCAATTTTGCCTTCACCACGAGTGCCGCCACCAAGTTCTTCAACTTGTCGGGCATGACCGCCGTGACGACTCAGGGGACGGTTGCCGATGGGACGACGGGGGACAATACTGCGGTAGACGGGGCATTGACCAATGTTTTCCGTGTCAAGTACACCACCACGGGGACATATTCGGGAGTCACCTCGCTTGCCGTTCATCTGTTCACGAGAGATACCGACGCCTAAGTGTACGCATCAGGCCGGTACGGGAAATATCTTTATGCGGTAGGAGAACATCCCTACTACTTCTCCGATGCCAGCGGAGGGATTGTCCTCAGTGGAAGCGCAAGCCACGTCCTGACGTTCCCCATGATTGCTTCGGGAGGGATAACCTTCAGCGGAACTGGGGGGCAATCCTATTCCTTTATGACCGATGCATCAGGGGGAATTGTCTTTTCGGGAACAGGGGGGCAGAGCCTTTCCCTTTCCACCACGGCTTCGGGGGGAATGATATTCAGTGGGGAAGCATCCCACGTCCTCTCCTTCACCACGGGGAGTTCGGGGGGCATCATCTTCTCTGGAACGGCTGGACACGTCCTTTCCTATGCGATGACCGCAAGCGGAGGCATCCTGTTCGGGGGAACTGGGGGAAGCGTTCTGACCTTTCCCACGACAGCGACAGGGGGGATTGTCTTCAGTGGGACGGCACTCCATTCCTACAGCCTTTCCACGGCAGGTTCGGGAGGAATTGTCTTTAGTGGAGCGGCAGGGAGCGGACTGACCTATCCGACCTTCATTTCCAGCGGGGGGATAGTGTTTTCTGGTTATGCCATTTCCCACATGGACTGGGCGACACGAAGACCTGTCGTAAGCGATGCCACATGGAGAGTGCCGGAAGGGAGTGTCAGTGCTTCCCGTGTCGCTTCTGGAACCGACAGCACCACCCGTGTTTCCAAAGAAGAGGATACGCTTACCCGTGTCAGCGTTACCGATGCATCGACGCGAGTGGGAACGGGAACCGACAGCACCACGAGAGTTTCTTCTGGTTCCGATGCGACCACGAGAGTGAGTGTAACTGAGACGACGACAAGGGCAGGGCATGGAAGCGAAACCGCAACGAGGGTCGGAACGGGAAGCGATGGAACGACTCGTCTTGCACCAGGAACCGATGCGACGACCCGTGACCGTCATTACTAAGGTCTGTATCAAGGAGGACGTATGGCACTGAATACTCCAGATGTCGGAGATGTCCGATTACTCACCTACGCTTTGAGCACGAACAAGCCAGCCAACCTGTACCTGCGATTGTATGAGAACGACTATACGGTTGTGGACGGGTCGGTGATTGCCAACTTCACGGAACTCACGATGGCAGGATACGCGGAAGGAACCCTTGCCGCCGCCAACTGGTCAGTTGCTACGGTAGGAAACGTCACCACGGCGACCTATACGCCGAGTGCCGCGGAAACGACCTTCACCATGACCGCCGATGCCGTCCATAACGTGTATGGCTATTATGTCGTAGACAAGACGGGAAGCGAACAGGTCTTGTGGGCGGAGCGGTTTTCTGATGCCCCCCACATCATCCCTGCCGCAGGTGCAGTCCAGACAGTCACAGTGAAGATTACCGCTGATTAGCGATGGCATTCTCCAAAGCGAACTTCGCAGAAACGACCCTCGCCGCCGCCATTGAGACGACGGACGGGGTTGCTATCACTGTTGCGAGTGGAGCCTTATTCCCCACTGTTCCCTTCCTTGTCACGATTGACACGGAAATCCTCAAATGTACGGACATGGGGGCAGGGACGAACTGGACGGTCACGAGGGGGGAACAATCCTCGACTCCTGCGACCCACCTTATCGGGCGACCTGTCCAGAACAACATCACGGCAGGGGATTTCACATCCTTAGTTGAAGGACCCGCCACTGCAACAGATGGGAACCTTGTCCTGTTCAACGGGGCAACGGGGAAACTCATCAAGGACGGGGGTTCCGTTACCGCCGCAGGTCTTGCCTTACTGGACGATGCAAATGCCGCCGCTCAAATCGCAACGCTTGGACTGGATGCCGATATAGCGACCCTTGACCTTCCTGCCAATACGACCA
>JBAZEO010000109.1:0-6971 GCA_041653935.1 Dehalococcoidia bacterium
AGGACGGGAACGAGTGGTACGCCACCAACACCATCAGAACCATCGTGCAGGCATCAGGACGGGCCACACGGTCGGCTGACGACTGGTCGGTGACCTACATCTTGGACGGACAGTTCGCCAAACTGTACTGGGAGTACGCGAAGGTGTTCCCGAAGTGGTGGCGCGATGCACTCATCATGGGAGAGACTAAGGAGGAAGAGTGATAATCATGCTCATATCGCTCGTGTACCTGCTGACTCTCGGAATGACTATGATAGCCTCGGATAACGTAGCCGTCATGCTGCTGTTCGTGTCGGCAGGGATACTGCTCGGGAAGGCTTACCTCACGAGAGAACCTGATGAACTTGATGAACCACTTGGACCGATTGGTCAAGCACTGATGCAACAGAATGATTCGAGTGACTTGGCTGATGCTGTCTCACACCACAAAGTCCGGCAGCAAATCATCACCTCCTATGTGATGCCTCCACATCCACACTGCCCGCGATGCCACTTCTCCGGCTACGACCCGGCAAGACCCTGTAATGCCTGCGGGTATCACGGAGAGCAGTGACGATGATTCAGGTAGAAACAAAGCTGGCTACCAGCTACAGACATTACACACGCGGCTACGATTGGGATGTCAGAAAGCTACCGTCACCACAGGTGAAGCGGTTCTGCACGAAGGTTTGCAACCATGCCCTGACTCTAGAGATAGGCTCCGGGAACGGCGTGGATGCGAACTACATGAGAAGCAGAGGGATACGGCTGCTGGCCACTGACGTGCGCAGTACAGTTGATGTCCTGTGCTCGGCACACAACCTTCCGTTTGCAGATGACACGTTCGATGCACTGTTCTGTCGTGGGGTCATGCACCTGCTCGATTACCGAACGGCATTGTATGAGATCGACAGGGTTATCAAACGTAACGGACTTGTCTTTCTCTCATACCCACAGGACGTGTATGACAGGGTCGAATACTATCAGCTGGTGCCGGTTGACGACGTGAAGACTCACTTCCAGCAGATACACCACTACACCAGCAGCGTCAACACGCACGGCGAGCATCGACATCATTTCGTGGAGGTGTTAGGGGTGTGGCGGAAGTGCTTGATAGGGTGATCGGTTACGCCATCACTAGCTTCAGCATGTCTACAACATGCCATCAGTTCATTCCCAGCTTCGGCATATCTATCCTCACCAGCCCCCGGTAATCTGAACACAGCAGCACCGCATGCTTCTTCTGCTCCAGCTCCGTCATCCTGTCGAATATGGGCATGACGTGCTTGTACCACTTCGCTACTGCCGGGCGCTCGATGTCAAGAAACATCAGGTTCGCAGGCTTCAGTAGTACGATGTCGGCATCGAGCGTGAACTTGTCCGCTAATGTGGCCAGCTGTGTCGCGAAGAGCATGTGAATCTTGCGCCGGTGCCTCACCACGGGGATCATCTTTTCGATGTACTGGGTGAACGGGTCCTGGTAGTCACGACTCGACATCACCACCGGCAGGTCATCGATGAACAGTGTCGACCGCTTCGGCGGGTTGTCGTCGGTGATATCGCCGCGCTTGAGCCGGGTGACCCACGACGGCACCGGTGCCTCCGGGGAGAGAGCGAATGCGGGCTTCTCGATGATCTCCATGAGCCGGTAGGCGAGCACCGTCTTACCGGACTCACGCCTGCCGATGATGAGGATGACCGAGCCATCCTTGTGCTTCATCTTGATGACCGGTGCGATGGTGCCGATCTCGGGTATCTCGCCTGGGGTTGTCGGCTGCTGATCGGGTTCACCGAACAGGAAGCGGTGAGCGAGCCCGAGGAGGAGGTTGTTGATGTTCAGTCCGCCGAAGAGACTAGATAGCCCCGGTATCTCTCTGAAGTCTCCGTCGTCGTCTGGCATGTATTGATTCTACCATAACGGTGCAACGGGTCAGGAGGTACCGGGGCTGGCTACACGTGTTTATGACGTGGTGGCCGGGGTGATGCCCTTACTTCTTACCGCGAATGCGCTTGAGCCAAGCACGACGCTTTGCGCTTTTGGGGGGCCCTATAACGCCCCACTTTTTTCCAGCTCGCTTCTTTGCCATTGGTGCTCCTCCTTTCTACCGAGATTTTCGATCCGATGCAACACTTCTGTTAGATTGTCTTTCAGCTCTCTTTCCCACACCACAATGCAGTCATACCCGAACCGTGAGTACTCATCAATTTTCGATTGAGGATTCTCATCTCTGTGCCAGTAGTCACCAAACACCTCTATCAGCTGCTTTTTGCCATTCACATTGGCAAAGTCTGGAATCAATCCGTTTATGATCAGCTTCCCATCGCCAACGTACTTCCACTCGTTAGGAAAGTTGCTGTCAAGCATTGACTCAAGGATAGCTTCAGGATTGGTTTTCTTCTTGCTCGTCTTTGCTCTCGAACGTCTTATGAACTCTGACTTCAGTTCAGGAGATATCGATGCCCAGTATCTGTCCTGAACTTCCTTTCTTCTGCCAGATTCACAATACTTTCCACGTTTGCCACGCATCTTCTCTCTTGTCTCCGCAGAGTGATGCCTACCAAGGTTGTACTGCCGAGCTTTCTCAGCTGCTATTGCTATTCCGGGGTGATCTGCTTTGGTCAATCCCTTGTTCCAAGGTACATGACCGGGATAGTTCACATATTTGGTCAGAGTGGCAGTAGACACCTCTTTCTGCTTTTCAGACCTGACATAGCATCCCTGTCTAGCTACCATAGGGTCTGTTTCTTTAGTCAGCCCCTTGTTCCAAGGCACCAAGCCTGATGGCTTCCCTTTGTTCCAAACGGGCTTGGTTCTTACGTAAACACCAGTTGGGATGTCTACCTCCTACCTACATCTTCTTGCCACGACGTTTTCTCAGGTACGACTTCACGGTGATGCTTTTCCCGTTGCGTACCTGGGTGTACTCAGTGACTCGCTTGCGGCGCTTGCTGCGACCGGTCATGGCTGTCTACCTGTACCTCGGCAGAGCAGGACCAACCCATGTGCGGTAGTTGCCACGAGCCACCTTCTCGATGCGGGCACTGGAGCCGCCGCGACGTTGCCAGTTGGCCGATCTTGTTGCTCTGGCCTTGGTCTCGCCTTGTGCGAGCAGACGGTACGTGCTACCGTCTATGGTCTTCTTGTCACCGATATCCATGTCTCACCTCCAAGACGGTTATCTCGCTGAAATCAGGCTGTTATCCTGAATCTACAACAGATATGGTAGGCTGTCAAGTTAGCTCGATGTAGCTCGTCTCAGCCAGAACCGGAGAACCGTGTGGAATGCCTCTTGCACAAGTCGCCTTACTGAGACAAGCCGAGGAAGTACCCGAGCAAGCAGGGTGACGTGGCAGGACAGTCGAAAGAAAGGGCATAGGGGCGGTTCTACAGCGGTGGTGGAGAGAAGATGGTGGTGCTGTCGTGATGGCAGCACCACCGTTTCATGTTCGATATAATACAACCCGAGAACCATCAATCCAAGAGCTTGCCAGCATCCACATTGGCTTTCAGCCACTTCACAGCAGCAGCAACCGTCTTGTGCTGAACATAGCTGAGCTTCTCACCGTCTGAACCTGTCCGTTCTGCACTCACAATACTGGGGTCCCTCAGCGCTGACTCCTTGACATAGGTATTGATGTGCAGCACGTCAGGGAACTTTTCAGGGTGTTTCTCCTTCTCGTCGATGAAGTCGTTGATGTCCATTCCCTTCGGTTTGTTAGGATACAACGCTGCGGTGAGTCCCACTTGGCAGTTACCGGCAAAGCCTTTGATCGAGTTGACCAGCCAGGCTCCACCACTCCGACTACCAGAGTTGAACCGAATCTGAACGTTGCGGTTGAACATCTTGCTCAACAGTTCAGCCTCACGCTTGACGGTGTTGTCCAGCAGGTCAGTTGCGCCCTGATAACCGCCACCAACGATGAAACCGCCTCCTACAGCGGTTCCAGCACTACGACTGATCAAGGGATTCTGATAGATCAGCTTGTGTTCCTGTGGCGTCATCACCCGATTTTCGACAGAGCAGTCTATGAGCGCCTTGCCAGCTTCGACGCTCTTCACCCTGGGAGTTGTGCCGTATCCACGTGGATCATACACACGCAAGAAGTCAGGTCCGGACTTCCGAACGGTCCAACCACGATAGGCAACTATGGGGTTTCCTGCTCGTCCAGGATTGGGAAAGTTCAAGGGGGGAATGTTGAACCGACTCGGTGCGCTCGCCCACTCATTACGAGGCAGACGTGAGTTCTTGATGATAATTCGCTGTTCTTCCGGTGTCAGGTGTGCCCAAACATAGACCTCGCGGTTGCCGCTCGCGTCCATGAGTTCGACGTAGCGCCCGAACCATTTACTGATGTGCAGGTCCGTCGCTGATTTCGTTCCGAGTTCGCTTGCTGGATTGCCTGCTGGCTTCGGTACGATGTTGAACGGTGCCCCTATCTCCAGCGTGAACACCCAACCGGCAGCAGCACCAGTCAGCATCCGTATCTGAGAGTGCCCGAGGTAGACAGCCCGGTCACCCTTGGCGATCCCAGGTATCAGGTCATGGCCGCTCAATGCTCTGGTGCAGACAAGGGTCTCTCCCTCACTCGGTCTGCGGACAGCTCCTGATGCCGGATTGCCCACGACCTTACCCGTGCCGCTATCTTCGATAGCCTTGACCGCCCATGCGTTAGCATAGGTGTTCATGAGCCCCCGGTACATCGCATCACCCATGTGGGAATCGAGAGCATCCTTCATGACCTGCTTGAACTCCGGCCACTCAGTCTTGATGATACGCCGCATAGCCTCGCACGCTTTCGCGGAATCGACCGTCTTGCCGCGTGTGTGAGCCGCATAGGCACTCATGGTTGCCTGGCACATGATATCAATGAGGTTTTTGCCGTCACCGGTTGTCGGGTTCGCGAACCGCTTGTACGCGGCAGACTTCTTGTCCGGCGATACCTTCATCGTCGTGAAGACGAGGTGCCGTTTCCCTTTCTGCTCGTACCCGGCGGCGATACCCATCTCGCGGAGAGCGGCGATGTGTGCACTGGCAGCTCCCTGCGATGCGTAGTTACCGGCATAGTGCTTCGAGAACGAGTCATCGACAACGTCTGCCAGGTACACCGGGTTCCGTGATGTCTTTCTTCTCATCGGTGCTCTCCTTACACGACCCTGAACTCGTTGTTACCGTATTTGTTGCTGAAGAACGCAAGCCCATGACCGGGTATAGCTTTGCTGCGGTTCTGTGTAGTGACAAGCTTCCCGGTGTCACCGCTGTAGCAGAACACGTACTCCCAACCCTTGTCGGTCTTGACTTGCAGACGCTTCGGTACACCCTTTGGGTTTGTCTTCGGAAGCCTGTACCTACCCATCAGGTACATCCCCGATTTCTTGTCGAAGGTGCTCCCATGCGCGTATCCACTGGCGTTCGGGTACCCTTCTGCTCTCAGAGAGTCAAGATCAGGAAAACTCTTGATGGTGGTGTACCGAAGACCTCCGAAGTTGAAGAACTTAGGAATCGATGCACCATGCGGAATGCTAGCCGGGTTCTTGCCAGACAGTTCAGACAGTGTCATACGAGCAGACTCGAATGTGAAACCTGCCTTCGACCTGTCCGGCAACATCACAGCGAATCTCCGTAGAGTTCCATCGCTATAGTAGTCGTAGGCTTCGACTATCATGGAGGTCAGATCGCTCGACAGCCTCCTGAAGTCACCACCCCACGGATACCTGCCAAGAGCCCAGTAGCCTTCACCTGCTGGGATTGTGACCATCTTTCCGACGTAACTCCGAGATGGTTTCGAGTCAAGATGGAAGCCATACACATCATGGTGCTTTCCACCCACAGGGTTTCCCGTCATCTTCTTCAGATTCTCCCTTCTGGCATCGAGGAACCAGTACTGGAGCCGGTTGTACACCTTCAGGTCGTCGTATCCGACTTGCTTCAGCTCAGCGAGAAGATCGGCATACTCGCTCGGCTTTGCCGGTTTCGACATTCTCATGACCATACCAGGATCAGCGCCGCCATGTTGCCCTACATGTTCATACGACATGCAGTCGTACTCTGACGAGCCGGGAATAGTAGGAAGCAGGGCAATGATGTCTCCCTGGAACTTGCGGAATATCACCGGCGTCTCAGCCTTGCCGGACGGGTTACTGCGACTTGCCCTCATGATAGTGAACAACGATTCGACATCAGCTTTGTCCATCGCCGGATAAGTATAGATGTGATGGTAGTCGAGAGTGCCGTATCTGAAGCCTTTTCTGACCAACACTGAGTACTTCTTGTTGTTGTTCTTGAGCCAGTCAGTGACCTGCTTAGATAGCTTCTCATCGCTACTAAGAGCATGGTAGTACTGCTGCCCCTTGAATTGAACGGTACTTGGCTGACCTGGTTCAGAGGTACCAGTTCGGTCATAGTGGTACAAAGGATTCATGCTCCTGCCGAGCAGCGTGTAGTATGACTTGCCACCTCCGGTGTCATGCCTGATGACACTCACACGGAACCCGGATGCACGGTGCTTCGCTGCAACCGCATCCGCCTCTTCTTTCGTCGGGTAGTAGTGACCCTGTGGATGGCTGCCCTTCAGACTGATCGGGTTTCCTCTGTCAGGCATGAACTCAGACAGCATGTGCTTCCCGAAGTACAAATCCCTCTCAACCAGCGGCAGAGCGCCACGATACGAGTTCTCCAGCTCGCTCAAGCTGAAGTACCCCAGTTCCTTCTCATGACCGTGCACCATGCCAAAGAACGTGTCCTTGCCGTCGAACTCAGTGGCGTACCACGTCCAGTTCGTGTACGGAGAGAAGAACTTGACGATGACCGGTATGGTCGACGGGTCCTTGCCCTCGTTGGCATACAGCGGTGGAAGCTGCTTGATTATTTCCTGGGTCAGCAGCTTGTGATGCCGGGAACCGAGCTTCATTCTCGGTGCTATCAATATACGGTGACACTGAGGGCATGCAATCTTGCCTCCATGGGTGAGAGGGAACTTGGCATCACAATTGG
>JBAZEO010000110.1:0-6914 GCA_041653935.1 Dehalococcoidia bacterium
GGATGGGAATCGTCTGGTCGAGCGCCTGGATAAGTGCCCCGACATTGATGCCTTTCTGTGCCGAGACCGGGATGATCGGTGCATTCTCGGCGATGGTGCCCTTGACGAATGCCTTGATCTGCTGGAAGTTGTCGATCGCCTCTTTCTGGGAGACGACATCGATCTTGTTCTGGACGATCACGATCTTTTTGATCCCAACCAGACCCAGCGCCATCAGGTGCTCTTTTGTCTGGGGTTGCGGGCAGCGTTCGGTCGTTGAGATGACAAGCATTGCCCCGTCCATCAGGGCAGAACCGGAGAGCATCGTCGCCATCAGGGTCTCATGCCCCGGCGCGTCCACGAATGATATGGACCGGAACGGCGTTCCTATCCCCCCGCAATTCGGGCAGTTCAGGCTTGTTGAGTAGGCATCTGAATCTTTACAGGTGTCGCACCTGAAGAATGTCGCGTCTGCGTATCCTAACCGGATGGAGATGCCTCGTCTCACTTCCTCGCTGTGCCGGTCAGTCCATGTCCCGGTGAGCGCGTTCACGAGCGTGGTCTTTCCGTGGTCAACATGACCCACCACCCCGATATTGACACTGGGAATTGTCACATCATGCAAATGAAATCGAACCTCCTTTATTAACGTGGCAGGTCAAACTGCCTTGTTACCAATATGTTGAATATTATCCCCTGCAGGATACCGGAACCATGCCAGACCCCGCCACTGCAATGGTATAGGTGATGATCATATTGAGCGCCAGATACATAAATACAATCGCGCAAATAAAGTGATAGCAACGTGCCGGAAAAAAGGATTCCATGCCAGCTTGCACTGGTGTGCCGTATCGCTTCCGGCGAAATCGGATCGAGGAGAATGCCGGTTCCCCCCTTCTTCATCGACGGACTTCTTCCATCTCTTTTTTTCATCCTACGGGTACGGCTACACCCTGACCGGGGAAATAACCGTGGTTTCGTCTGCTGCCACCCGGCACGCGCGGTTGGGAACCGAGATCTCGAAACGGCAACTGGTACCCAATACCCCTGTCTCCCGGATCGTCATGCCGGTCATACAAAGGATCTCGCGGATAGGGAACAAGCCAAGACCTGACGCCTTCCCGTATTCCAGTTTGAAGATCTGCTCCTTGTTCTCCGGAGCGTATCCGGTGCTGTCATCCTCCCAGATGATGGAGTACCCGGTCCCGGTCTTTATCGCGGATATACGGATCCCGGATAAGGAACTCGTATGCCGGAGGGCGTTATCGAACAGGATGAAGAAGACCTGGGGGAACAGGGGGTCGGCACACACGCACAGGTCCCCGGTATCGATCGATACGGTGATCTGCCGGATATCGAGGAGCGCCTGTTCGTGTGCAATCATCGCGGCGACATGCTGCCAGCAGGCTTCTCCCGTCCCAATCTCCTGGTAAAACCGTGCCTTCTTGATGTGGAGGAAGATATCCCGTGCGGCGATGTCCGCTTTGTCCAGGTTCACCTGCACATCGGGATCCGGGGTGTGTTTTCGTGCGATTCTTAACCGTCCCCGCAGAACAGTGAGCCGGTCGGCGATCTCGTGCCGGGTGATGCTGTTTAAGAGCGAGATCGTACTGTGGGCTTCCCGCAGATCCTCCTCATTCTTTTTTGCATCTGTGATGTCCGACAAAAAACTCAATGCAGCCGGTCGGGCATTCCATTCAAGTTGCAGGACATGGATCCGGAGCCAGCGGATCTCACCGGTCCGGGTGAGTGCCCGAAAGACATACGACGGTTCGATCTCTTCCCCCGCAAACCGGCGGCGGGCGCGTTCAATGACTACATCCCGATCCGCCGGGTAGATGAACTTCCCAAAGGGGTGCCCGTCCATCTCTTCCGGCGCATAGTTACCCAGGATGTTTCTTATGAGGGGATTTGAATAGCAGATAACCCCGTCCTGTATCACAACGATGCCTTCATCGGCATGCTCGATGATCCGGCGGTATCTCTCTTCGGAACTGCGTAAGGCGATCTCGGTTTTTGAAAATTCGCTCACATCCCGGACCGATTCAATCGCCCCGGTGATGCCACCCTCCTCGTTGTATAGCGGTGATGCGACAAACCAGAGATGCGCGCCCCGCCCCCCGCACAGGTGCGGAATAAATACCTGTGAAATGAGCCGATCCCCTTCCCGTTCGATCCGGTCGTACCGGCAGGCTGCTGCTTCATCATACTTCAGCACGAGATCGATCAGCATCGGGCGCCGTTTTTTGTAGAATGGCAGGGCGTATTCATACTCCCCTTTTCCCACAATGTCGATTGCAAGGACGCCGGTCATCGTTTCCATCGCTTTGTTCCAGACGATCACGGTGCCCTGCGTATCTATGGCAAACGTGGCATCCGGCAGGAAGTTGATGATCTCAGACAGCTGGCGACGACTGTTGCTGAGCTGTCTCTGGTTCTCGGCTAGGGTGTTCATGTAGGTCCGGATCATGCCTTCTGATGATGAGATTGTCAGGTACGCATCCTCCAGTTGCTGGTGTTTCTCCAATAGCAGGGTTTCAGCCATCTCCCGTTGCTCCTCCTCACTCATCTTCTCCAGCGCGAATGAGAGATCCGATGCGATCTCAAGCAGGAGTTTGACCTCTTCGTCGGCAAAGAAACCCGGCTCGGCATCAAAGAGCTGCAATGTGCCGATGACCCTGTTATGCAGGAACAGGGGAACCGCTGCCGTTGACCGGTACATCTGTGCCTTTGTCCCGGTGGCAGGAGTGTGCAAAAAACCGCAGGGCTCGATCTCATTGCAGATCACCTGTTTCCTCTCGCGGGCTGCCCTCCGGCTTGGCTCAAATCGATCCGGCTCTTCATCGAGCTGGATTAAACGTTGTGTCCCTTCGCCCGTTCCATACCCGGCGAAGGGTTGGAGTTCGTTTTTTTCCGGATCAACGATGCCCATCCATGCCATACGGAACTTCCCTGTCTCCACCGCGATCCGCAAGACCTCCCTGAAAAGTTCTTCCCGTGTTTTTACGTGAGTAATCGCGCAGTTGATCCCGTTCAGGATCGCGTACAACCGGTTGAAAACCAAAAACCTCTTCTCGGAGAATTGTCGCCATACGGCTCTTTTTATTTTATGCTCGAGTTCGGCAAACTGGGAGGCTGGATCCCCGCCTTTCTGCAGGTATGCATCAGCTCCGCTGTTCAGTGCTTCGATCACCACTTCCTCCCTACCTCTCCCGGTAAAAAGGATGAACGGAAGATCCCCGAAGTGAGTCCTGATATATTTGAGAAACTCGATCCCGTTCATCTCCGGCATCTGGTAATCTGAGATGATTGCATCATAGGGAACGGTCTTTACCCGCCTGATCGCGTCACAGACCGAGGCGGAGGTATCGATCATGATGGCCCCTGAACTTTCGAGGAAGAGTTTTCCTATCTCAAGGAGTCCGGGCTCATCATCCACATACAATGCCGAGATCATCGTCACACCTCCGCAGGTTCCGGTCACATCCGTGAATCGATATCCCCCAGGAGTTGCTTGATATCGATCCAGATGATCAGTTCGTTCACCTCTTTGTCCTTCACCTTCACTTTGCGTTTGATGATCCCGATGATCGCCGTATCCTCATTGCTGACCGAGGTTGAGGTGGAGTCCACCTGTTTTCCTTCAAAGGTGGAGACGGAGGTGACGTCATCTACAAGGATGCCGATCTTCGATCGTGTGATCTTGTCGTCGAGCACAATGATCCGCGACGATTCGGCGGTGACCTGTTTGCCATCCGTGATGTTCAGCCGTTCCTTTAAGTCGATGATGGTTGTGATTTCACCCCGGAGATCGATGATCCCTTTGATGTACGGCGCTACATTGGGCAGCCGGGTGATCGTCGTGTACTCCACCACCTCTTTGACATCAAACAGATCGATGGCAAAGTGTTCTCTCCCAAGGACAAACTCCACGACCTGAATGGTATGAGCGTGTTTTTTTGTGGATTTCAGGCTCGTATCCGGGGACTGCTGCTGCGTTTCGTCTGCTGTTGTTGCCATGAAACGCACCCCGTTTAGTTCACCTTGAATTTCTTGTTCGCTTCCAGTGCCTCGATTGCGACAGTATTCACGGTTCCCACCATGCGGGTGATCTCATCCAGTGCGGCAGAGGATTCTTCGGTGGCAGCAGCAGCGTCCCCTGCTTCCTTCGCGGTCATGTCGACAAGGCGTGCCACTTCCGTCACACTTGCCGTGATCTCCTCGGTAGTAGCTGCCTGCTCTTCGGTAGCAGCGGCGACCTCTGATGCACTCCTCGCAACCTTATCGACTGCTGCGGCAATGCTGTGGAATGACTGCACGGTCTCGGTGACCATCTTTGCACCCTGTTCAACGATCTTCTTCGAATCGCTCATCGCTATGGATGCGTTCTGGGTGCTCTTCTTTAAGGTCCCGATCATCTCCTCGATCCGTTCTGCCGAGTTCCGCGATTCCTGCGCAAGCGATTTCACCTCAGTTGCCACGACTGCAAAGCCCCGACCTGCATCCCCCGCACGGGCAGCCTCGATGGCGGCGTTGAGCGCGAGGAGGTTTGTCTGGTTTGCCAGTTCGCGGATCAAGAGCACAATCTTTGAGATCTCGCCCATCTGCTTCTCGACATCCGAGACAATCTCGTATACTTTCGCAGACGAGGTTGAGATCTCCCCCATGCTCTTCTCTGCCTGCCCGGCAAGTTTTGCCCCGTTCTGGGAGAGATCATTTGTCTCGCGTGATAAGTTCGAGACTGAATCCATACTGGACGTGATCTCCTCCACTGCGGCACTCATGTCCTGCATCGCTTTTCCGATCTGGTCAACGCCCTGTGCGGCATGCTCCGCGTTCTCGCTGACTTTGCCGGCGTTCTTTGCAATCTGTGCCACGCCTTTCGAGGCATCTTCGATACTGTGGGCGGCGTTGTTTGCCGTGGACGTGAGGTTCTGCATCCGGCTGTTGACATCCCCGATATTGACCTGGAGGGCGCCGATGATGCCCCGGACTGCATCCCGTAAGAGTGCAATCTGGTCATGGGTGGTACGGGTATCCTCATCCGGCTCGGTGAGCTTGTACCGTGGGGTCAGGTCGCCTTTTGCCATGACCGCATAGATCTTCGACAGTTCTGCCACTTCGTGTTCCATGTACTCCTGGGTTTTGACAATTTTTGTGATCTCGTTGTACGTGATGTACACGTAACTGATCGCATTGTTGTTGTCCAGCAGCGGAATGTTAGTCCTGATGACCACATGGATCCCTGACGGTGTTTCAAATGTGCTCTGCCCGACAGTCACCCGTTTCTGGTTGAGCGTGTCGGTGACCGACTCTCCGGAGTCTTTGAGATACCTGATGAGCCCTTTTGCACGGAAGTCTGTAAACGGCAGGTTGATCAAACGGTCTGAGCCCATACCGATGAGTTTACAGAATGCAGCATTCACCATGACGATACGGAGATCCCGGTCGATCACTACCTGTGCGAGCGGGTTTTTCTCAAACATCTCTGAAAATTCTTTTAATTCTACCATCGTTCTCACCCGAGTTTTACTATGCGTTCTTTGTATACTTCGTTCATGACCTGTCCAAGCCCGACATACATTGCCGATAGCCCGCAGATGATCCCTTCAATCCCCGCCACCTGGAGGATTGTGATACTACCCAGTGCATTTCCGGCAATCAGGAGCACAAACAGGAGTGTCAATAGACCAAACACAACCTGCAACGCTCTCGCGAGCCGGAACGTGATGATCCACATAACAAACGAGAACAATCCCCAGATCCCGAGAAATGCCAGAAACTCTTCTTTTGAGAAGAGACTGGAAAACCCGAATTTCGGCATCAGTATCAGACCGACAAGGGATATCCAGAAGAATCCGTACGAGATAAATGCCAGCGTCCCAAACGTGTTGTTCTTCTTCCACTCCATAATCCCGGCGATGATCTGGGCAATGCCCCCATAGAAGATCCCCATTGCAAAGATCATCGATCCGAGCGTAAACAACCCGGCATTGTGCAGGTTCAGCATCACCGTTGTCATGCCAAACGCCAACAGTCCCAGCGGTGCCGGGTTGGCGGTCGTGTCCGTAATCTTGATCTCCTGTCTGGCAACTCCCGATTCCGTCACCATAGTTCACCAGCCCGTTTGGTTGTCGGGCATCTGGTTCATGCCCTGGTCCAGGGCAGAGGGTGCCTCGTAGATCAGCCGGGCTTGTGCCACGCTCGCATTGGTGGCGTGGAGTTCGACCCGGCATTCCTCAGCAAACCCGGCGGGGATTACGGTCATTCCCGTATCCGGTATTATCTCCATGAGTCCTCGCGCCATTCTTTGCCTGCCAGGGTCGGCAGGGAAAAATATTCGTCAAGCTTTTTTGAGAGTGTCGCGAGCAGAACCCTCTGTTGTTTCAAACCGTCCATCTCCGCAGAGCGGTTCCCTGCCAATCCCGTTCCATCCATGTTTTGTGACATTTTTCTATCTTCAACTCCATCGTGTTGGTACCTGTATGACCCTTACCGCCAATTTGCCATGCATTTGTTGCGGTAGATTCCCATTTGCAGGAAACTAGTTATAAACATAATTATCTGCTTTGCAAATCTGCATGGCGTACTGAACGCTTTTATACCGGGCAGACTGACACTCACTGCGAAGAAGATCATGGAAGAGTACCAGGAGGAGATTTCAAAGATACGGGTATTGCTCGGGTCCCACCCGGAAGGCTTGAGTATCACGGATATATCCAGCCAGCTGCAGATGAACCGCAACTCGGTTGCCAAATACCTGGACATCCTCCGGATCCAGGGTGCGGTCGATGGGCGGAAGAGGGGCACGTCCAAGGTCTACTATCATTCCCAGCGGTTGCTGGCGTCTTCAGTCCGGAGAATCTGCACCCAGCCGATGGTGATGGTCAATGAGGAGGGGACGGTGGTCGATTTCAACGCGTCATTTTCTGTCA
>JBAZEO010000111.1:0-1757 GCA_041653935.1 Dehalococcoidia bacterium
CCCTGTGATAGTTGCCATGGGTTCCGGGGTCAGTGTCCCATCCCGCTGGTTTGCGTTGTTTCCCAACATTCGGATGCACGGCAAGGTTTTTTCCGTCCTCAAAACGGCTATTGTTCCAGCCGTTCGCAGGTTCCTTGATCGCCTCCGCGTCGTAGTAGTACCGCCCGCGCTTCGCCAGCAGGAACACATATTCGTGCGATTTGGCGGGGCGGTCAGTGACACTCTCCGGCATCGAGTTCGGCTTGGACCAAATGATGTCGGAGCGCAGATACCACCCATCCGCCTGTAAGGCGAAGGCCACGCGCCAGGGGATGCCCACGAGGTCTTTGGGCTTGAAGTTGACTTGACGGGACTCCGTGGTACAATCTCGGTATGCCAAGTCACAAGCCTTGCCCGATATGTGGGAAACCAATGAGCCGACAGTCTCCCCGTTGCCGCCAGTGTTGGCGAGATGACCCGACCTGGAAACAGAAGGCATCCGAGCGCATGAAGGAGAAAACGCCTTATGAGCGGACGCCAGATCACAAGCAGTTAATGAGCGACCGCACAACAGGCATACCCCATCCATGGAACGTTGGTGACAGACCTCAAGAAGTTGTTGAGAAGATTCGCCAAGCATGGACTCCAGAGATGCGCGAAAGTGCTCGTCTACGTGGATTGCGCCTTGCTCTTGATCCTGAATGGCGCCAACGCTGTGGACTTCCTGGGGAACAGAATCCAATGTGGGAAGATGGGCGTGCTCAGATACCGTATTCCCCTGGATGGGCGCGGAAAGTGAAGCAGTTAGCATGGCAACGAGCAGGCCATCGTTGCGAGTTGTGCGGCGGTAAACCTCGCGACACACACCACATAGACTTTCGCAAAGATAATCACGACCTTGAGAATCTACAGGTGCTGTGTCGGAAGTGTCACAAGGCGCTACATACCGCCCACCTGCACCGGCCGCTGTAAAGATTCTACTCGCTCTTTGCCCTGTTTTCCCTTGCGGGCCGCTTTTGCTTTTGTGATAATACGAGTCGCCCAAGTTAAGAAAAACAACGCCATCGTCGCGCATCACGCGCCACACCTCGCGCATCACGGCGACGATGTTTGCGACGTAAGCCTCGGGGGTGGACTCTAGGCCGAGTTGACCATTGACGCCATAGTCCCGAAGCCCCCAGTAAGGCGGACTGGTAACGCACATATTCACGCTACCATCCGCCAGCGGGATCATCAAGCTATTCGCATTAACGATCACGATTGCACCTCCTTTCATTTTCGCATGTCAACATCGCGTCGCCACCAGCGCCACGAATCCCATCACGGCACACAGTAGCAGCGTGCAGCGCGTCAGCTTGCGCCGCGACCAATCCCGGTTGTACTCCGCTCGCATCTCAACTAACCAGTGATCCATCATTCGCCTCCTATGCCTGCTTGTACGACCAGCACCTACCCGCGCCATCCTCGCCAAGCGTGATTGCTGGTGATACATTGGTGCACTTACCCGGTTGATGATACCGGCATGTGGTACGCCGGCAGTCCACTTGCGCATGTTGGCCAGCGCACATCGGGTAGCGCGACTCAGGTTCCTGGTGCTTCGCGGGCTCGGGGATCGACGCACGGCGATTCCATGCGGCGATGGCGGCGGCATGGCCACGGGCGTTGTCAGTATGGACAGCGCTGCAGCAATTGCACTGCTTGCATTGCACATAGCAGCCCATTCCGTTTCCCACCAGCTCCGCCTCCCCGCCGCAGAATGGACAGAGCTTCGGCGCGGA
>JBAZEO010000111.1:1767-6875 GCA_041653935.1 Dehalococcoidia bacterium
GCGTCACGCGATAATGACCTGGGAGTACTTCTGGTATCGGGATGAACGGGCGCCCAGTGGGGCGATCGACCTCTATCTCAAACTCCACGGTGTTGTCGTTGTCGATCATCGAAACAGCTCCCTCCTCGCAGCGTACCCATCATGCCATCCTTTGTCGTGCCCATTCTCGAATCCGAGCGACCAGGCTACGCCGCCCCAGACTGCAACCATGAGCCCCGATACGCCGATCCATACGTACCACGAACCGTTCGCGTCAGCATCGGCAAGCGTCACTGCGGTCACTGGCGGCGTCGGCGTCGGAGGACAATCCGGAGCCGCGGCGACCGGGGAAACAGACACAAGCATCACCAAAACCGCAACACAAAGCCACTTCATTTCGATGCCTCCGCTCCTCTTGCGTATGACAAGATGCTAATGACAGTTACCAGGACAAGCACCAACCAGAAACGCCAGTCGGTGCAGTAAATGCCAGCACAGCCCAGCGCAACACCCAGCAATCCCCAAGCCGTAACGGTCAGAACGCCGAGCAAGCAATATCGCTTCATTTCGCCTTCCTCTCGCACTCTTTGCAATTCGTCTCTTGCCACTTCCTCCATTCCCGCTGGTGCGTGCGCCAGTGGGCACGGTATTGCTCCGAGCGCATCCACCAGCCTAGAACTGCACACGGTATCCCGATAGCGAAGACGATCCCAACAATCTGCCATGTCATTTGCTCACCTGTCCTTCTCTTCCCGCGCTCCAGGCAGTGCCAACTTTCCCGCCAGCGCCGCGATTTGCTTCCACGTTGTCGGACTGGCAGTCAGTGCCGCCCGTTCGTCATTCGCCTGACGCTCGCTCAGCGCCGCGTACAGCTTGAGGAATTGCCCACGCAGCACTCCGTCCGGGTCTTCGCTCATGCAGAAGTTACGCCATCCGCCCATCGCTTCAATTGTCCGCCCCACCAACGAATGGCTCCATACCGGAGTGCCGATGTAGCCGATTGACACCACCGCCCGCTTGACTTCCGCGAATGCGTCACCGGCCGTTGGGGCGCGGTGCTCCAGATCGGTTTCCTGCATCGCCAGCCGCAATTTGTGCATCGTCGGAAAGAACTCCTCATTCGACATGCACCATGTGGCCGCACGCCGCAGCGCCTCCAATTCCACGTCTGCCAGGAATATGGCGTACGTAGCGATCGTTTCCGGCGTCACCTTGCTATGGGGGAATGCCGCTGCCAGGGCGCGCAGCACCTGGTAGTGTGGCGAGTTATTCACTGACATCAATCACCTCCGCCTTGCCCATCAATCTCTCAAACTCATCGAATGCTTCCAGTCCGGTGGGATTCTTCGATGCGCCGCGTCGGTGCGTTGGCGAATCGCCATCATTCTTGTTCTTGACCCCCCCCGCACGGTAGGCATCGAGCATCCCGGCGATGTTGTAGGGATTCCAGCCATGCAGACGCCATGCCGATACTACGGAGCGCCACAAGCCGAAGTCCCCGTTGTCGCCTATCGCGTCGATGATGTCCGCATACTGGTTAGCCCGAGGACTATTGCCCATCTCTTCCCGGTATGCCTGAATAGCCGGATGCCCGGCGCCGCCCAGCTTGGCCTCAATCCACTTGATGAGCGTCTTGCGTCCATTTGCGGCACGTTCGGCCTCGATGATCTGCTGCCATTGTGACTTCGTGAACGCATGCGCTTGGATGTCCTTGATAGACGCGGTGAATAGCTCGGGGAAGCAATCGGGTGGCGTGGGCGCGTCAGCGCCAAGTGTCTGAATCTTTTCTGCTTCTGTATCTGTATCTGTATCTGTATCTGGTGCGTTGCGGTAACTGCTATGTAACGTTTCATCATCGTTGCGATCGTTGCCCCGTGTTGCCTTGCGTTCACGATGCGCCCTGACGCGCTCAACGCTGCTGTCGCTCTTGAATTGGCGCTTATCCCAGTTGGTAATGCGACAGACTCCATCGGCGAGAGTCAGCATGCGCATCTCGATGAATGCCTCCAGAATGCCATCGAGTAACTTGGATTCCACGCCCGTCTCCAGGATGAAGTCGTCAAGCATCAGGGGAATATCTTCAGTTAGAAGCAACACGCCGGGGGTTGGACTATCGTTCGCCAGTGACAGTAACGTTGCCCAAACACCGACAATGAGCGCCTTGGACTGGCCTGTAACACGGGCGAGCCGTTCCATCTTGCGGTCACGTAACGTTTCAGAGTAGAAGCGAAACCATGGATTAGGCATGCTGTTGCCCCGCCTTTATATTCGCTTTCTCCCGCAACTTGCGGTCACAATCCGCGCATATCCCATGCGAGTCCTGCGCCGTGCCCGAAGGCCCGAGATCGCGTCCGCACCAGGCGCAGATCATGCGCCCGCGATTGTCAGCTTCGGCGGGCTTGGTCGCCATAGTGCTCCTCTTCGGCGTCGTCCAGGCGCGCGCTGATTCCGAGTAGGCCAAAGCCGATGATGGCAGCGCCGGCAATGGCGGCGAGGATCAAGGCACACATGCCGGCGGTCATATGGACCCCGCCGCCAACGCAAGCACGGACAGCAATGCCGCGCCCATCGTTATCAGCGATACCTGGCGCTCATCGCAGCCGCACGCGCGGGCGGCATAGAACGCGCCCACGGCGACGATGGCGGCGACGCCGAGGATCATCAGCGCGAGTAGGCGCTGGCGAGATGCGGATGTGCGGTTAGTCATGGGTAGCCTCCTGTGCTGCGATGCTGGCAAAGTCGAACAGTGTCGGTGTGGCATATTCGATGCTTGCATATTCCAGGTTGCGGACGGCAAGCTCGAAGTACGATGGCTTCAACTCAATGCCGATCCCTTTGCGTCCGAGCTTGACCGCCGTATAGACTTCGCTGCCAATGCCCATGAACGGGCTGAGGACGGTCTCGCCCGGATTGGAGTACAGCCTGACGCAGCGTTCAATAGTTCCGAGTTGAAGCGGACAGATATGCTTTTCGTCATCGGTGTCGCGGGCTTCCTGGTACTGTAATGTGTCTGTTTCCTGGATGCCTAGCCAGATCCCGTGCGCCCACTCGATCCAGCGTTCGTTATCCATCTCGCCGTTTTCTACAGGCATGATGGGCACAGCGTTGTCTCCAGGCTTCTTGAAGATGAGAATCTGGTCAATGAGCGCCGGGCGGCTGTCACTGCTATCCTTACGCAACTGGACAAACAGCAGCCCCTTGGCCTTAGTGCGGATGGCCTGCGCTTGGGGATTCTTCTGCACGAAGGCACGGCCAAAGAATATCCAGCCCTCAGCCTCATACGCACGGATCACATCGCCGGGGAAGTCCTTGATGCCAATGTAGCCATCCCGCGCTGCCATCGCTGGCACATCGCTCGTATGGACGCAGGTCAGGCGCCCAGGCTTTGTCACGCGCAACACCTCGCGGATGATGTAGCTGTAGTGTCCAAAGAACTCCTGATGATCGCGGCTGTTGCCCAGGTCGCGCTCACTGTCGGTGTAGGTGTACAGGTCAGCGAACGGCGGGCTATACACTGACAGGTCGATGCTATCGGGCTCCAGTTCCTTGAGTCGTTCGCACGAATCCCCAAGCATCGCCGTCCATTCATTGCCCGTAACGGTGTCTGTCTGATACGCGGAGCGTGACGTTTCCTGCATCTTGATCTCTCCATTCTCGTATT
The DNA here is from genome assembly GCA_041653935.1 of Dehalococcoidia bacterium. GTDB lineage: Bacteria > Chloroflexota > Dehalococcoidia > E44-bin15 > E44-bin15 > JAYEHL01. Next base: position 5,408 of record JBAZEO010000111.1, read on the forward strand.
CGCGTACCCGCTCTACCAATCCCTCACGGAGGCGCTTGGCCATTACGTCCTTGCGTAGAACGTTCTGATAGATGCCCGCCTCCAGGTTCGACAGGATGATGTGGACGTTGACGGTATCGGTCTGTCCATAGCGCCATTCCCGGCGAATGCACTGATACCAAGCTTCCCAGGAATCGTTGAGCCCAAAGAAGATCATATTGTGGGCGTTCTGGAAGTTCATACCGAACCCGCCGATTCTTGGCTTCGTCACCAACACTCGAATCTCACCATCTTGGAACGCCTCGAATGCTCTGACCTTGTGCTCTGGATCGTCGTTACCCTTGACCTCTACCGCGCCGTCTAAGGAGGCCGTTACCAGATCGCTTTCGCGCTGCAGGCCGGTCCAGATAATCCATTGCTCAGTTGATCCGTTAACGATTTCTGAGAGTACGTCGAGGCGTGCCTCAATCGTGGAATCGCGTACGGCGGCCCGATCCCCAACGCCGTGGAGCCCAGTGAACATCAACTGGTCATCTGGCGTATAGTCGACCTTCACGAAGTGTGCCTCAATGTTGAGGGGTGGCAGGATAAATCCATCATCGTCGTAGCCCAAGTCGGATGGCTTGGTCATCGTGATTGCCCACGACGAAAGCCACTCAAAGAATGGCTGTTCGCCGTGATGCTTCAGGCGCCATTCTTGCCCGCCCTTGTTCGATCCCTTGACGCGGTAGGATTTTCCGTCCGAGTAATAGGTGTGCTCGTGATTGGCGTTGATGAAGAAGGTAGCCAGCATTTCGGGCATTGTGGCGATCCCCAGGAACTCCGCATGGTTTCCGATCTCGATATTGTCGTTCGGCGCCGGGGTTGCAGTACAGCAGAGACGATAGGGAACGGGGCGACATAGGCGAATCAGTTTGCGTCGCGTGCTGCCATCAATGGCTTTAAGGATGCTCGATTCGTCAAGCACAACCGCGCCGAACTGTGAGAAGTCGAACTCGCCGATCATTTCATAATTGGTAATCCACATCCGATGGTCGGGGGCAACGTCCGCCTGCTCACGGACGTAGCGCACTTCGATGCCCAGCTTATGCGCCTCTCGTACTGTCTGGCGTGCTACAGATAGCGGCGCGATGATGAGCGTGTTGGCATCCAGGAGCCGTGCCCACTCAAGCTGGATAAACGTCTTGCCGAGTCCGGTATCTAGAAACACGGCGGCGCGGCCCTTGTGTGCGGCCCACGCCACAATGTCCTTCTGAAATTCAAACAAGATCGGGTTGATCGCGTCGCGCTCGATAATCACCCCGGTCGATCTGGCCCGGCGATGTTTGGTCGCCAGAAAACTCTCATATTCCTTGCTCACGCCTCTGCCTCGACTGGCTCTGGATAACGTGCGCGCGCTTCATCCAGATCGATCACATAGCGACCGTAGCGCTTCTCCCACGCGAGCAGCCCCTTCGAGCGCGCCCAGAACAGCGTCACCGCTGGGCGC
>JBAZEO010000112.1:0-6846 GCA_041653935.1 Dehalococcoidia bacterium
TCGCTGAATACCTGGCAGAGCAAATCACCGAAGCGTCGAAGCCGACGAAGGCGACAGAAGCAAAAAACTGATAGAGGCCAGGAGCCGGGCGGTTGCCGAGATCGCAACCGCTTTTCCTGGCCTGTTCGGTTACGGCGAATTGCTTGATCTCGACGTGCGGGACTTTGGATGGTGGCGGAGAAAGGCGGAGGTGGAAAATGCTCGAAAGCAGATCGCAATACTCGGGGCGCAGCGCATCTCCTATTGGGGCGAACGTGAAGAGTATCAGTCTGCAGTACGTGACCTCATGGATAGGATCGAAATGCTGGAACCGCGGCTCTGGACAGATGCAGAAATCAAGCAGAACTGGCGGAGCTGCATGAACGACTTGAAAGCGGTATTGAAAAAGCAAAGGGTATAGGAGGCGACAATGGGCGGAGCGTTTGATGCCGGCACAGTTACGGGGCGGCTCGTACTCGATCTGCAACAGTGGACGGCAAGTGTAGAGACTGCCAAAAAGGATACTCAATCGCTCGCTGGCCTTGTTGCCTCGAAGCAAGCCGAGATTGAAAAGCTAGGCAAGGCGTTCACCATCGCGGGAGCCGCCATCGTTGGATCGCTCGGGATGGCTGTCAAGTCTGCCATGAACTTCACGCTTGAAGCCGGGCGCATGGCAACAAAAACAGGCATCGCCGTGGAAACGATCTCCGGCTTGCGCGAAGCTGCCGATGATGCTGAAGTGTCAATGGATGAACTCGGCGGAGGTTTCCGCCGCTATGCCGGGCTTGCTGCCGATGCCGCATCGGGGAACAAAGCGGCGCAAGATACATTCGCCAAGCTGGGGATTTCCGCCACGGATTCCAGCGGCAAGTTGAAAACGATGGATGCACTTCTCATGGAAACCGCTGATCGCTTTATGAAGATGGAAGACGGCACGGAGAAAGCAGCGCTGGCCCAGGACTTGTTCGGGCGCGGCGGCGCGGCGCTGATCCAATTGATGAATAAAGGATCAGAAGGGATAAAGGCATATACTGAAAGCGTTCGCAAAAGTGGCCAAATGGTCACGGCAGAAGGCGTTGAAAAAGCCAGGGCATTCCGTATCGGTATGGATGATCTTGATGATGCTTTCATGGCTGTCAAGCTGAACATCGCCACGGCCTTGATGCCAGTTGTGAAATCACTTGCCAGCGCTTTCACTTTCGTTATAAGCAATGTCCGGGCGCTGCTCAATGTCTTCCCGCCCCTGGGCAACGCCATCACGGTCATAACGGGAGTTGTCGGATCGCTTTCATTGGCATTGGGTACATCACTTCTTGTGCTGGTAAAATTTGCCGGGATATGGAAGGATTTCATGGGGTTGATCCCCGTCCTACAAGCAAGATGGCTTGCGTTGAATGCCAAGATGACTTTTTCTGTACCCATTTATGCCGCCGTAGCTGCCGGTATTATTGCAATAAATGCGGCAGTAAATGCTTATAGTGCGGCCTGCGACCGGGCGATGAAGGAAACCGTCAACATGGCGAACCAGGAAAAGAAAACCTGGGAGTTCATTCGTGAAACTATCCACGGCGCGACGACGCAAACCTCAGAGGCGATCAAGCGCGCAATGGCGCGTATGCGCGAGATGGGATATTCGTCTGAGGAAATGGTCGCGGCTATCACGGTTCAATACGGCCATCTGATAAACAAGACGAAGCAGGTCGCCGCCGACACGGCAGAGATGGCCGACAAGATCAAGGGCGTCATGTCATCGCTTGCCGACAAGATGGCAGAGTTGACCTCCAATGAATTTGACTATCGCATCTATCAGGCGAAAAAGTATTATGCCGACTTGCTTGAACAGGCAAAGGGTTCTGTCGCCTATGCGAAGATCGAGGCCGATACAAAAAAAGCACTTGCCCTGGAAGTCGGTAAGATCCGCCGGGAACAGGCCGAAGCATCCGCTGAAAAAGAAAAGCAAGCGGCCGAAAAATCCAGGCAGGCCGGGCTTCGGATGTGGGATGCCTGGGAACAGGGATGCAAGGATGCCGGATTGACGATCAATCAGGTCATGTTCCGGGCGGCGCAGTCTATCGCCGGGGCACAGCGGATGGTCCTCAATTCCATGGGCCCTTTCTTCCAGACCATCGTTTCAACCGGGACGGAGACCGTTGCGAAAGTGCAAACGAAATTCCAGAAATCGATGGAAAAGATCGGCGGCTATGTTCAGATATTGCAGCAGGGCTTCGGGCAATTTTTCTCCGCTCTTTCCCAGCTTTCGCAGCAGCGATTCGATAATGAAATGTCCCTGCTGCAATCCGAGTATGAGAAAAAGAAAAAGGCAATCGAAGACTCGCTCATGTCCGAAGAGGAAAAGAAGGCCGCGCTCCTGGCGCTTGACGAAAAATACCAGGCCGATCAAAAGGCGCTGAAGCAAAGCCAGCTTGAAACGCAAAAACGGGCAAGCATCATTCAAGCCCTGATGAACATGGCGGCGGCTATCACCGCATCCTTCGCGTCGCTTGGCTGGCCCCTGGGAGCCATAGGCGCGGCTATCGCGGCGGCAGCTTGCGCGATCCAGATCAAGGCGATCAAGGCGCAGCGCGTCGAGCTGGCAGAGGGCGGCGTCGCGAACAGGCCGACAAGCGCGCTCGTTGGCGAGGCCGGGCCGGAAGCGATCATTCCCTTGCGTGAACTCGGGCGGATGCTCGGCGTTGACCGAAAGCAAAGTGGCGGAAGCATGAACTTTCAATTCAATATCAAAGCACTTGACGGGGCCGACGTGGAGCGGGTGACGCGGCGCTCGATCATCCCTGAAATCCAGAGGGCGATCAAGCGCGAATCTTTTACCATCGCCCCTAATGCTGTGAGGTATTAAAATGAGCAAGCTCCTGATTTCCTATATCAGCGATTGGGCTGCTGGCACGGTGACGGCATCGAGCGAGCATCCGTCCTTCCCGGCAGTAAATACGCAGCATCGCTGGTTTAAAAAGCCCTATCGCTCAAGGTACGGGGCCGGATCGAGCGGCGGTTTATTTCGCATCACCGCGGCGAATTGCAAAATTTATTTTTGGGAGTCCAGCGATCTGGGTGGCACGATGCGGACGGCTACGCTCACCGTCGGCGATTATGATTCCGACACTCTCGCCGCTGAAATTAAGACGCGGCTCGATGCTGCCGGGACATTCACTTATACCCCATCCTTTTCCGCCACAACTTTTTTATGGACGATTGCCAGCACGGGTACTTTCGTGCTTGTGCTTTCTACAACGACGAATTCCGCTATGCCTTCACTCGGATGGACGGCTGTCGTGGATACGGCAGCAGCCACATCACACACGGCTCCGCTTATCAGGATTCACACATCGGAGTTTTTGAAATGCAATCTCGGGGCGACAAAAACGATTCGCCTCATTGAGATAAAAAATCACAACTTGCAATCATCGGCAGTTGTCACGGCCCGGTTCTATTCAGATGCTTTCGTGACCTTGGTCGATTCAGTTTCGATGGTCTGGCACGCCGGGCAGATCGCCGTCCGCACGGCTAAAAGCTATACCTATATGGCGGTTGAATTTTCTGATCCTTCCAACCCTGATGGATATATCGAGATCGGCTTGGTCTGGGCCGGAGATGCCGCCGTGCTTCACTATGGTTATACGGGCGAGCGCACGAAGACGCCGGAAGATCCTTCGATTGAAACGGAAAGCGAGGACGGGCAGGGTTCGACGATCCAGCTTTCCAAGTACGCGAACTGGACTTATAGTTTTGATGCCGTCGAGCCGAACACGGATAAGGCATATCTCGAAGCCGTCTTCGAAGAGATCGGCAAGACGCGGCCCTGCTGCATCGTAGAGGCTCCCCCGGCTTCGGGCGACGTCGGGTTGACAGCTCAGTATGTCAAGGTCACTTCCTGGGAATGGCCTCATCTTGCGGGAACGTATTGGAAATTGAATATTGAGATCAGGTCGGAGAGATGAGCTTTTCCAACGATGCCAAGAAGCTGCTCATCGTCGAGGCGAAGGCCGGGAAGCAGCTCAATGTCTTTTCATGGATAATGGAAGCTGGCGCATGGTCATTATCTTATGATTCCGCAGCCGTCAATATTCTTTGCATGGCAGAATATGGCGCTGATCTTTTCGCTGGTGGGAGTGATGGAAATATTTATGTGCGTCATGCCGGATCGTGGGCGCTTTCTTATAACAGTTCATCTTCATCCATCGGCGCGCTTTATGTCTGGGATGGGTCCCTTTGGGCTGGCGGAAAATCCCAAACGACGCCTGTCGCCGGGGATGAAATACTTTTCAAATATGATGGCGCATCTTGGAGCGTCGCTTATGTAATCCCGGCAACGATGGAAGGCCAGGCATTGAACGGAGCATACACGCAAGAAGTGACGGGCTTTTGCGCATTCGGCGGATTGCTTTATATGGTTTTCGATTACTGTTTTTTCGGCACGCTTCGCTGCAATATTTTAAAATCATCTAATGGTTCAACCTGGACTCGGGAAGTCGGACCAACGCCAGCAACCTATCCAACGATGCGCATATTTTCTATAACGGCATCAAGCACGACTCTTTATATCGGCGGGAGAAAATTGCAAAGCTCTGCCGAAAGAGTAATTTTCAAATATGACGGCCTGGCCTGGACGAAGATAAAAGAAGATTCGGATGATGCTGAATATAGAGCACTTTGTTATTTTGATTCAAAACTATACGCGGGTGGCGGTCAAGGAAAAATCTATTCGACCCCGGACGATTCGGCATGGACGGAATTGATTGACTTCGGCACGGGAACGATCCGGGCGCTTCTCGAATACAATGGGAAAATATATGCCGCCTATGCCGGAGTTGTTTATGAAAGCATCGGGAGCACAAGCTGGACTTCATTTTATGATACCGGCGAAACGGCGATATATTCCCTCTGCATTTCCGGCACTTATAATCTATTCGTCGGGACGGGCGGGGCTGGCAAAATATTTTCATATCTAGCATCCGTCTTCGAAACCGATTGGAGTCTTGGCGAGATCATCGAGATCGATGCCGGAGCGAATGGCGGCACGTTGAGCCGACATTTTTCAATCACTGATTGCTTGGCATACGCAGCTTCTTTTTATCAAGACTTTTTCGGCGGCAAATTATACGTTCATCTTTACGACGGAAGCAATCCAGGCGCATTCATTTCCCCTGATTATATAGAAAGCGTAATCGCCTATGTCTGGAAGTGCCTGTCGAATCGGCAGGGCGAAAATGGCGAGACGATTGACTTCATTCCCGAAGGCTGCACCTATCCGCACTACTATGAGCCAGCGCTCAGGCCCGGGACGCTTTCAGAACTGAGCGCTACAATCGCGGATCATTTTGAAAGCGCCATGCAGACCTCATTCGGGAATATGTCAATCGCGAATGACCTTGCGCGCTGGTATGCCGACGTGGACGATTGGTACTGGAGCAACGGCGACGTGCGCGTGCGCGTTGGCGAGATGGGGAACACCTATGCCCAGCTCGATAAGATATTTGTCGGCAAGATGAAAAGCCCGGTCGTTTCAGATGTCGAAACAACCTTCCAGCTTTTCGATGCGCGCGAAGGCCGGCTGCAATCTATCCCCCCGGACCATTACAACCTGACCGATTATCCAAGCATGGATGATGGAAGCGAGGGCCAGCCCATCCCGATCCTGTTAGGTGAAGAGAAAAATATTACTCCCGTCTGCATCAATACCTACATTTCTCCAGGAGGCCGGACATACAAAGTTTCGCAAACTCATTTCAATTCGGGCGCTGATGTATTCGAGCTTGAATCCATTGATGCAGTTTATCATAAAGGCCTCACGCTTTCGCTGGCGACTCATTATACAGTTGATCTTCACAACGGGGAATTTACCCTGCTATTTGATCCGGGTGATGGCGAGATCACTTGCGATGCAAAGGGCATCAAGGACGGATTCGATTTCAGCGCTTCGCCTTTCGGCGCGGCGACAGGGGTTTATTCAGAGAACGTCGCAGACCATTGGTTTTTTGCCCTACATATTCTAAATGAGATTCCGGCTATTGAATTTAATATGCTCAGTTTCTACGAGCTGCAAACGGCGCGGACGCAAAAGGTCGCCTGGTACTTGGATGTTGACACGGCGACGATGGATTTCAACCGGCTTTTGCAGCAGACTTCCCTTTATCATTTTCTGCCGCTTGTGGATGGCACTTTCGCTGCGCGCTATTATCGCAAGACTGTCCCGGAGGGAACGCTTGAATTGCGCGATTACGACCATAAGGATTTCAGGAAAGAGCGCCCGGATGAAGGCGTATTTAGGGACATCTTTCTGAAATATGCTAAAGATCCGACAACCGGCATATTTAAGCAGCTCATCAATACCGAAGCTACGACCGGGCAACGCTACAAAACAAAAGAATCATTGACGATTGAGACAGCGCTTCGTGATGATGCTGAAGCTGCTGCGGTCCTGGCATTTTATGTAGAGCTGCTAAAATCACCGCCGACGAAAATTGAAACTTCGATTTCGATGGTCGGGCGCTTACTGATTCCGACCGATAAGCTCTATGTCAATCGCAAGGTTCAAGCCGACGGGCATGAAGTGATAATCAATGCCGACGATGTTTATGTGATACTGGAAGCACGGAAAAATCTTGCCGAGGGCCGCGTTGCCGTCCGGGCGCAGCTTGACACTCAGCTTGCCATTTACACGACCCATGCTGATTCGCCGCATCAGGATATCCCCCATGCTGATCACTCGGACGCGATTCACGAGGACAGTACTCATGGCGATTCGCATACGGATGATCCTTATGTCGATCACGACGACAGCAGCCACGACCATGAGGACGTTCCGCACGTTGACGAATACGCAGAGCCTGAAGACCATGACGATCCCCC
>JBAZEO010000113.1:0-6797 GCA_041653935.1 Dehalococcoidia bacterium
ATGGAGAATGTCCGACGCCAGGGGATTCAGCTCCACCATATGCGGCAAGGATTACCTTCGACGCGACCGGATCGATAGGTACATCGCCTACATGCTGAAGAACCCGCACTACTTCCGCCAGCTCGCCGGGGCGGAACCGACCATACAGAACATCAGGCAACTATGGAAGAGGACATGGAACGGAGGAAACGGGAGATGATTGAAACGTCGAAACAACTATTATTCCACATGGGAAGCGGCAATTATTGGATTGCCAGGTTTAATGGATGCTACGGAATCTCATGGATTGATGGCGGCGGCCTCGTTGAGGAAATAGCCGACGATGTTCTTGAAGAAATGTACAGGGTTGGATATGTCGACAGGAAACCCAACGGATCACTACGAGAAGGTCCGCCGTGGGATTATCGGATGAAATACAGTGGTAAGCAGAAGGCGGCAGTTGCTTATTATGGAATAACAAAAGAGGTAATTGGCGATGAAAATTAAGGAGTGGCTCCAAAAAATGCGCGAAAGCGATGCGGGGTTGAATGGCAGAAACTCAGCTATTGCCATTTCCATCATCGAACGTCAGCGGGAAGCGCTGGGTCATATCGTTCGCGATGATGGATCGTGTGACCAAACCGGCAAGCATAACTCATGCGACAGAATGCAGCGGATTGCCCGCGAAGCCCTCGATATGGAGGTATAAAGTGAATAACCGGCAAGCCAGGAAGATCGCCAAGAAATACGGTAGGTGGTTCGAATCACACAAATACCCGCAAGCCAAGCTATTTGATTGCGGAAGGTGGTCCATGCACCCCAAAGTGCAGAGCGTTGTCATAAAAGAATGGGTGACGATTCGGGACGACGCCACGAAAAACGTGTCAAGCCCCAAATAGATGTGGCCAAAACGCACCCATAAACGGCATTAACTATGGAAAACTACAACGACACAGACGTATTTACACCCCACAAAGATAATATATTGCAAAAAGAAAAATATCTGCTACACTGCACACTACCCACCTTGATCTGTAGCCGGTAAGGCGAAAGATCGGTAGGTCATGAGGCATGAGTCATGGGCCGAAAACGTATAGTAGTCGATATCTTGCAGATCGAAAACCTCGCCGCAAGGCAACTCACCAAAGAACAGATCTCCGACTCGATAGGGATATCCAGGAAGGCGCTATGGAGATCATCCCGACGCTCCCGGGCCTGCCTTGCTGCTTACGAGCGCGGGAAGGCGAAGGGGCTCGTCCTCCTTGCCAGCAAGGTCTATGAGAAGGCGATGGGCGGCAATTTCAATGCCCAGACGTTTATCTTGGAGCGCCGGGGAGGCTGGCGCCGGCCGGATGTCGGGCTCAAGGTCGATGGGAAGGTGAAGCATGATTTCGACGAGATTGGCCCCGGAGTTCGGGAAGTACTCAAAGGCCTTGGAATCCCTGTCGGGGACGCCCCAGCAGCAGCAGAAGGTCCTGAGAAGGATAGCGACACATGACCTCTACTTCCTTGCCAAGCAGATCCTCGGCTTCTGGTGGCTATGCACGGAGCCGCACCAGTCGTTCTGCCGGGAGATCGAGAAAAACAAACATCTCACGCTTTACCTACTCCCGCGGGGACACGCAAAAACCCAGTGTTTCACCGTCGCGCATTCGATCCAGCTCCACCTGCAGCACCCGGACAGGCCCATCGCCATCGTCTGCGATGCGCTCAAGAGAAGCGTCAAGAAGACCAGGGCGATCAAGTGGCAGCTCGAGCATAACGTCGCCCTGCGCGAACTCTTCCCCGACAAAATATGGGCGGACCCGCAGTCCCAGTCACCCAAATGGACCGACGAGGAATTCGTCCTCCCGGGACACGATGGCCGCCAGGAGCCGTCATTCCAGGCGACGAGTCTCGAAAACCAGCCGACAGGGCTTCACTTCCCGGTCATTAAGTGTGACGATGTCGTCACCCCAGAGACATGCACCACCAGGGACCAGATCGAAAAGAATAAGACCAGCTTCGGCCTTATGCGCTCTTCCATCCTCCAAGCAGGAGGCAATCTCCAATTATGCGGAACGATCTACGACGACGGAGATCTCTATTGCGAGATGTCCCGGGAGGGGACGGGATATACCGTGTACAAACGGCCGGCGATCGATCCCAAGACCGGCAAGGCTCTATGGCCGGAACAGTTCAATCTCGATGTCCTCAACGCCATTCGTAAGGACCCACTCGTCACTGAATATATTTTCTCCTGCCAATACCTTCTGGACCCTGCACCAGAAGATGAGCGGTCATACTTTAAGCTCAGGGATTTTGGGCGTTACCGTGAGCTACCAGAGCACCTCAACTATTACACGGCGATCGACTTCGCCCTGAGCGAGAACCAGAAGGCGGACTGGACTGTTATTATGGTGGCAGGCGTGGACTACAAGGGCCGGATTTATATCGTGGACGTCCGCAAGGGCCACTGGGAATCGCTCGACACGGCAAATAACATGATCAACACGCAGCGGGACTACCGGGACAAACGGAAGCCGATCCTCGTCTGGGCCTGCCAGTCGGACATGATCAAGAAGGCAATCGGCCCCTTCCTGCGCGTCAAGATGCTCGAAGAGAAGGTCTTCCTGAACATCCAGGACAGCATGCCCATGAAGGACAAGGAAGCCAACGCCAGGAGCATCCAGGGGCGGATCAAGGAAGGCGCCGTGTTCCTTCCGGAACGAGGGATCAACCAGCCCGAATGGTTGGCCGACCTGGAATTCGAAGTCCGCAGGTTCCCGCGGGGCGCCCACGACGACCATGTCGACTGCCTCGCCTACATCGGGCTCCTGATGGACCAGCTCGCGTCGGCCGACAACAAGAAGGCCAGGCCAAAACTGCCGTCCGATTCCATGATCGATGCCATCGAAACACCCCTACCCAGAAGCGAATACGAGGACATGGTGCTCCACGAAGCGCTCGACCCGATGTACGAGGACGGGACGCTCGACCGGAGCGACGTCATGAGATACGACATGGACCCGAAGGAGAAGGACCGATGACGATCGACCTGATCAGCGCGGCACTTGGAGGGGGATGGACCATCTTGGCCCTCTGGATAGGATACCAGCTCGGACGCAGGACGCAGACCAGGCCGCCCGAGAAAGAGGAACCGAAAGCGAAGCCGCCCGGGCCGGCAGAAGAGGACCGGGACCAGTTCATGGACGCCATGCACGGCAACGACGAGGACCTGAAGGAGGACCTGAAATGACGTACCACCATGAGATCCTCATAAAAAGCGATGTCTTGGGGGCTTTATTTGGAATATCGTTCCTACTTTCAGATGTTATGTATGTCGAAAAGGTGCAGGCCATAAAAGGATCTGGCGTTGCTATGATTTCGCATCTCGATATTCACTTTACAGATGGAACCGTAAAGATGATCGAGAGCGATCCGGAAGTAATCGAAAGTGAATATGAGAGAATATCGAACAGAATCGCCGAAATCGGGTACTATCCAGCCGAGCATGGAGGGAATGCGTGATGACAAGGTGTGTCGATATTATTGGCGGAATAGCCGGAACCGTCATTATGGTGCTATGGACGGCGACCGCCTTCGCCATTGCAATCATTGTTCCGGTGTATATCCTTTACGCGTTATTTACGTTTCTCAGGGAGATGTTTATATGAGCCAGATCAAGATCCTCTGCGAGATCTGCAGCGAACACATCGCCATGGCCGACACGGACACACTCTGCAAGCCGATGCTCGGAACGATGTTCACCAGCCCGGACCCGTTCCACGGAGTGCCGGCGCCCTTCGACCCATCGGCGACCTGGGTACACATGAACTGCCCGTGGTGCCGTCGCCGACCGTTCATGGAAGAGGACCAGGTCCTGACGGACAGGGGACGGATAACGCTCGGCGAGATCCCGGCGCCACCGAAGGACGCACCCCAGGACCAGCCTGACGGACAGCCGGAAACCGACCGCCAGCGGAAACTACGCCTGAAGCGTGAGTGGGTGAGGCAACACAGGGCAAAACAGAAGGCCGCCAAGGCCGCGGAGGTGAGGTCATGACGAAGGCAGAGCTCCAGCGGCAAGTCAATGCCGTAATAGCAGAAGGAATGTATAAAATGGTCCTGGCATCCCTGGATAAAGCCGTGCAAGAACTTTATTCCGCACGGAAGGAAGACGGGTTCGAGGACGGCATTGCGAGGGCGCGAGTGTTTATTTTAGAAGCCGAGCAACAGTACGAAGTCGTTGAGAAATTCACGGAGGAAAAATCCAATGGCTGAGAACACGCAACTGCTACCGCCCGAGGGTAACGACAAGCTGGGCGAAACCGTGATGCGGATATGGAAAGAGGTCGTGGACGACAAGGAACGCCTCAACCTACATCAGACCTGGAAGCGCAGCTACGAGATGAAGAAGGGGAAGCACTGGAAGCGCCCCCAGTCGAAGAACGTGCCCTTCGCCGTAGCCAACCTGATCCATGTCCACCGCCAGCGCACCATCAACGTCCTCACCGACAACAACCCGATCTTCAACATCGCCCGCCTGGGCAACGTCCCGGAAGCCGAGAACAAGGTCTTCGACGACCTGCAGCGCACGGCAGAGCACTGGTGGATCGACCAGGAGCAGCAGGACGTCCTCGAATCCTCCATCGCCAACGGGGAGGACTACGGGATCGCCATCGAAAAGATGGTCTGGAACGACGATATCGAGGAAGGCGGCGAGGCCGAAACGATCATCGTGGATCCGTACCACTTCGGATGGTACCCAGTGAACCTGCGCGACCCCAGGATGCTGCAGCAGAGCGATGCGGTCCTCCACTACTACCCGATGTCCCTGCGCGATGCTAAGCGCAAGTGGCCGGAATTCGCCGACAAGATGAAGTCCGAGGACGATGTCTTCGCCGAACTGGGCGACGACCGCCGCGAGATCAACTCGATGGAGGGGAAGCAGAAGGGAGTCAACTTCCTGTCCACCGTCAGCTCAGTCGTTCGAAACATCATCAACTTCAATTCCGGCGCCACCAGCGACCACGACGACCAGGTCCTGATCATCGAATGTTGGTGCCACGACACAAGTACCAAGAAGCAGACGGTCCAGAAGCCGAAGCTCGATGAAGCCGGAGTCCCGATGATCGACCCAGCTGGGAACCTCGTCATGGAAGACATCGAACAGGACGTCCCCAAGTACCCGGGGAGCATCCGCCGCGTCACGACGATGAACTCCGGCAAGATCGTCCTCGAGGATACCCCGAACCCGAACATCAACACCAACCTGCCACTGGAACAAGCCAAGAAGACGTACCTGTTCGACAAGTACCCATTCTCCGCGGCCAACAGCGTGAAGGACACCACCAATGCCTGGGGAATGGCAGACACCGAGCAGCTCGAAGGGCTGAACAAGGAATTCGATATCGCACTCTCCCAGCTCCTGCTCATGAAGAACCGGATCGCCCGGGCCAAGCTGATCAACCCCAAGTCCTCGGGAGTGGAGAACCGCGAATTCAGCAACGTCGTCGGGATCGTCAACCCGATCAACCCGGACCAGGCCGCGGCCATCAGGTACGTCGACCACCCGGAGATCCCTGCGGACATCCAGAACTCGATCAACCTGCTGAAGGACCTCTTCTTCCTGGTCGCCGGGACCTTCGAACTCGACCAGGCCCAGGTCCAGGGGCGCGAGGTCATCGCCTACAAGGCCATTGCCGCCCTGATCGAACGGGCCGCCACCATGATGCGCGGGAAGATCCGGAACTACAGCCGGCTGATCCGCACCCGCGGCCGCATGTACATCAGCATGGTCCAGAACTTCTACACCGAGAAACGCTGGATCACCTACCAGGACCAGAACGGGCAGACCATGTCGAAGCCGGTACTCGGTAGCGACATGATCGTGCCGGCCAAGCTGACCGTCGTCGCGGGATCCACCATGCCCCGGGCCCAGGTCCAGGTCCGCGAAGAGGCCTTGACGCTATTCCAGCAGGGCGCCATCGACCAGCAGGAACTGCTTGCCCGCCTCGACTGGCCGAACCGGAACGATGTCGTCGAGAGGATGAAGTCCGGACCCTTCGGCGAACTCTTCCAGAAGCTCGGCGCCATGGGGATGCCCCCCGAACTCATCCAACTCATGCAGATGGTCTCGGGCCTCGAGATGAAGAACATCCAGAAGGCAGTGGCCAGCGGGGAACTGCCTCCGATCCAGCAGGTTCTGGCCGAGATTGCCGGGACCGCACCGCCCGAGGACACCACGGGCAGGGATGGGGAGGTCGCCCTGAACAACGCCAAGGTCGAAACGGAGATGGCCACGGCCAGGAAGGTAGTCGCCGAAGCGGAGAAGATCGAGGCCGAGAAGGCGCTCCGGGCCGAGCAGGTGGTCACCGAGCGCGTCCGCCAGCTCGTCGCCATCAAGGGGACCGAGTACGACGAAGAGATGATCAAGCTGAAGCGTGCCGAGGTAGTCGCCAACATCGAACGCGACATCAGCAGCACCGAACGCGAGGTCGAGACAGCGGCGGCTCCGGAGAGCAGGCGCGAAGGCATCTACGAGGAACAGGGAGCCAAGTCGAATAACGAGGACGTCCTCGGTGACATGAGCCTCGGAAAAACGGAGGAATAGAACCATGCCCACCCCACGACCCGGAGAGAAGGAAGGGAAGTACGTCGACAGGGCGATCCCCATGTTGATTGACGAGGGGACCGCGAAGGACGGGGCGCAGGCGGCCGCGATCGCCCACAGCATGTACCGCCAGCACCAGAAGAAGATGGGCAAGTACGGCCGCGTGAAGCGGGCCAGAACCCAGGGACCGGAGGATTGAGCCATGAAACTTGCAAACGTCTAC
>JBAZEO010000114.1:0-6792 GCA_041653935.1 Dehalococcoidia bacterium
ATGCACATAGCTTACAAACGGAGTTAGGGCTAAACGCTCAAATCTATGGGGGCGCGGTGGGTGGTGTGTACTACGACCCGCAGCGGACACTAGACCAGGACTTTCCGTTAAGCATACAGGCTATGGACGTGCCCAGCTTCTATCCGGTATGGAGCAGCCGCAGCTACGACGAACTGATCGAAGTCATTATTGCCTACGGTATTACCAAGCTACAAGCTGAAGACTTAGGTATAGCCGTAGATACCGATGTGGCTCTCTATATGGAGAACTGGAAAAAGGGTAAGTACGAGATTACTGTAGAAGACAAGGTAGTCAGTGTATACGGCCAGAAAGCCAGCGGGAGTCCATTAGGTAACGTCATTCCTTACGTATATATTCCCCATCCACCCCGCCGGGGCTTTTACGGCACATCGTTACTCAAAGATAAGCTAGGTGTAGCCCGTGAGATCAACGAACAAGCGGCCAACACCGGCGACATTATTACCGAAGAGGCCGCCAACATTCCAGCTATGCGTAATGCACGCGCAGTTGAGATTAGACGCATCTCTGGTACTAAGTCTATTATGGACTTGGGTTTCCAACAGGGAGATCGGATACCAGAGATTATGTATCCACCCACGCGCTCGAATTCTGCACAGAATGCCGATAAGCACGTACAAACCCTGACAGACGCCCTGCGTATGGAAATGTACTGCCCCAGCGTCCTGTTTGGCGGCGGAGATTCCAGCCAACGTAGTACGTCCAGCTTCGCTTTTATGGCCATACCTTTAATAGCTCACATTAGAGACGAAAGGGCCGCCTTCACCAGTGGTTTTAGCAGACTCAACAAATACATCCTCAACATCGCTGCCGCCAAGGGTATAGGTAAGATAGACGAGAAAGCCGCTAGTATGGCGCGGGTTAAGTGTAACTGGTATCCAATGTTGCCCCGCGATACTATGGAAGAAGTCACCAGTATCATTGCTCGTGTCACTGCCAAGATTCTCTCGCCCGAAACAGCCATTGCTATGATTGGTGATGTATTGGACATTTCAGGAGAACTGGATAAAATAGAAGAAAGCGAGCGTAAGAAAGCAGAGAATTCTGTGCAGAAATCACCCTTTGCCGGGGCCACCTCTGGTCAACTCGGTGGGGTACAAGCTGCACAGTCGCTCAAAGTAGCACAAGGCAAACAGCCAGAACCAGAAGATAAAGGAGAAGAGTAATCATGCCAGAAGAAGTAACCGGACAAGGTCCCGACACCACCATTGGTGCACTTACCAATATGGATGTTGCTACCCCTACTGGACAAACGGGTGAACACGAATTGACCAAAGCAGAACTCGCTAAGGCCAGAGAGCAAATTACTCGTTTGCAAGGTACACAGGCCAGCAATGACCGCGCATTGCAAGCTTTACGTACCGAGAAAGACAAGCTCGTGGCCGAATTGGCCGAATTTCAAACCGCAGTGACAGCCCGCGATACCGACCTGGCCGCAACCCGCCAGTCACTGACGGAACTGCAAACCAAAACCGCAGAGCTGGAAACCTTAAAAGCTCAGACCGAAGCCGCACAAGCTGAAATCGAACGCTTGAAAGTGGTGGCCGAATTCAGCGCGGGCAATCCAACCATCGCGCTTTTAGCTAAGACAAATGCGTTGCCACAAACACAAACTCTCGACGAGTTTAGGGCAGCCCTAAAAACTATAAGTGATGGTATCGGTGCATCTGCTGTGACGCAAGCGACAGAATTGCTGTCAGGAGCCAAACCGACTCCCAAACCTGCCGATCAGGATGCCGATGCCCTAGAAGCCGAAGGATATGCACTGATTGCCCGCCAGAAGGATGACGAAGGTTTGAAGCTGATCAAGAAGGCTATGGCCCTGCGCGCATTGAAGGAGTAAAGCAATGCCTACTTTTACCAGTTTGGGTACTGAATATCTGGTGTCACAGACACCCTGGCCGTATACCCAGGAACGCAACCGTCCCTGGTACGAGCCATTCATGATGGCACCCTTCGTCCGCCAGACGATGTGGTACAACCTTGTACGGTACATGATTGATATGTCATCCGTCCACGCCGAGGAAGCGAACTTCACCCAGCGGCTTCAACCACCGCCCGACCCCACTGAACTCGACTTCCGTGGTATCACGTTGCCGCGTCAGTACTACGATAGCCGGAACTTCAAGGTGTCCTACAAGTCATACGGTGGTAGCGTTATGTACCACAAGTACGACAAGATGATTTACCAGTGGGCCAAGCGCAACGAAGGCAATCCCTCGATTACCAACTCTGGTATCCCGCAGCCCGATCTGGAATCCGTCATCCGTGAAGACCTAGCCGTCAACCTGACACAGACGCTTGACCTGTTGGCCCGCAATGCCTTCATCACCAACTCGGCGCTGAACCGCAGCTTTGCCAGTGACGCTACCGGTTTCCACGACATCGCCGCGACCGATCTCTTCGATCCTGAAACCGCCAAGCTCATCAAGCTGAATGCAGCCTACCAGCCCAACGAACCGTCCGGCATCTTCCCGGCAATTATCAGCCCGGCAGCTGAATATAGCCTGGTTGACCAACCGGCGACCAGCAACTATATGACCTACCGCCAAGCCGTGCAAGACGCTGCTATCCTCAACTACTACGCAGCCGAATACATGGGCGTGACCTATATGCGCAACTGGCGACAGGTGCTCTACAACGTGGGTGAAGTTCTGGCGCAGGCCAGTATCATGGTTGCGATTGAACCCGGCGACGGCGCTCCCGATCCCGCCGCGACTCGTGTTGACGACTTCTGGGCCACCGGTTCCGACGACGCTACCCATTACATCCAGTTGTCGAATATCGAAGACCCAGGTAACGACGAAACCGGCTTCAAGGTTGGTGACATCGTCACCTTGCACCGCACGCGCCCTAGCGCCAGCACGGCCCTGGCCACCGTCAATGGTGTAGCTTGGGATCACGCGCACAACATCAATGCCCGCATCGTGGCCGTGGA
This sequence comes from Dehalococcoidia bacterium, assembly GCA_041653935.1. Lineage (GTDB taxonomy): Bacteria > Chloroflexota > Dehalococcoidia > E44-bin15 > E44-bin15 > JAYEHL01. Next base: position 2,978 of record JBAZEO010000114.1, read on the forward strand.
CTACGACACCGACCGCATCTCCATCGAAGTTCCGGTGCTCAACGAGAACTACTACACGGCAGTCGGGACTGGCTTCTATGGTTGGGTGACGAAGGCCCGGCCCGTGCACTGTGCCATCTTCTTCCAGAACGGCTTGACCGATCCGGGTGTGGCTGGCGTGGTGATGGACCCGCCCAAGTTCTACATTAATCCTCCGTCTGACGTGCGTAAGGCACGTTGGGAATTCGGGTGGGACACCTACATGGCCTACAACGTCATCAACCCCGAAGCATTTGCAGTGCATCTCCACGCTGGCCCCATCGTGCGCAAGAACACGACCGGCGGCTTGGAACTGGTGAACCTGTAAATGAAGACCTGGGCTGCGTTTAAGTATGAGATTGGGCGCATCGTCAACGATCCACAGTTGACCAAGTTCCCTGACGATATGCTGGCGTGTGTCAACGATGCACTCCGCATGTTAGCCAGTGCTCATACCGGCGTGGCTTCAGTTTACACTATCGTTGGGGATGGGGCGACCGCAAGTTTCCCCATCCCTAACAACGCTGTTAGTTCCAGTGACATCAGCCGCATACGGGGTGTCTACGATGAAACTAACGAAGTCTGGCTCAAGGAAGCCGACATGTATCCTGGCAGTAAGGCTAAAGAGGGCTGGCTAGTCTGGCCCGATGGTACCTTACGACTCAAGCCGGTACCGGATAGCGGTGACGAATTAACCGTGCATTATGTTGCTTACTATGACGAAGTGGTAAACGATGCTTCCACCATCAATATACCGGGCTGGTCATTTGAAGCCGTAAAACTATATACGGCGGGCCGGGTAATTCAGAGTCCTACCAGTCAGTTGACGCTACTGGCTAACTTCAGAACCAAAGTAGACTCTGGTAATCCCGAACACAACCCGTTACTGCAACTATCTAAGTACTACATCCAACAGTTCTGGGACATCTTGAATGCCAATTATGCGCCTCAGTTGGACAGGTTGGTGGTGTGATGACAACTTCACAGGCTATTACTCATGCCCTGATGATGTCACTCAAGCGACACATTGAGTCTATTTGGGGCAGCGATCTCTACGACTACGAAGGCAACCAAACGCGAACGGCCTACTGCCCCGACCAATTGATTCCCACATTAAGCTATACCGACAAGGATGGCGTGGGCCGTATCTTTGGGCCGTGTCGGGTAAGTATAGGCCGCGTACAAGAAGATGTACTCAATCTAGCCAACAAGTTGGCGGTACCATCAGCGTATATCGAGATCGTCTCCAATGACTACGAAGAGATCGAATCCTGGCGACATTCGATGTACCGTAGTCAAGACCCCAGCCGCAAGATCGGGCCTGAATATCCAGTGATGGTAGGTGGCGAGCACGCTCAATCCAGACGTTTTGTAGTTAAAATGATTACCTACTTCTTGGAAAGCGATCAGAATAACGAAGAAACCAATCGACTGGGCCACGCAGCTTGCAGTTTCCTGGAAAGTATTTGTACGGCCAAGTGGGAAATGCCCAATCCCTGGGGCTGGGAACTAACCGACGAAAACGGCGAGCGGGTCAAGGACCCCTTCGGTGAGATACCGTGGGCCAGCTATGCACCGGTTAGCCATACCAGAATACGTGGTGGTCCGCCACAGGACTACATCTTTGATATTAAGGTATACGTTGAGGTGACTGGTTACAAAGAGCAGCAGTTCTAGCTACAACTAAGGGAGGCGTAGCAGCATGCAAGTATTAGGAATTTTAAGTGGTGCAGTGAATGTACCACACGCAGTGCACATTTACAGAATCACAATGCCAATTGCTTATATAGATAAGCATACTAAACACACAGGTATGTGGTTGTCGGCAAGAAGTATGGCACTCGATTTGAGCGAGAAAGAAATTGCCACCATTCTCAAATCGGATGTAATTGTACTGGGGCGTATGATCTCTGACCATCCTATTGAAGTTGGTCAGTACATTGAATTTCTGCACAGAAATGGGGCCAAGCTAGTTTACGAAACTGACGATGACTTGACCGAAGAGTATCGAGACATCAGTAATGGCGAAAAGAAAACGTGTCTACCTTTCACAAAGAACATTGGTATCGATGCTTTTACAGTTACAACTCCATACCTGGCCAAGCAAATTAGTAAACACAGTTTTGGGCAGCCCGTATTTATACTACCCAACTGTATAGAAACACAGTATTGGGCAAAGGTGTGCGACAAGTATGAACGGAAGTACACCAGCACTTTTAACATTATGTTAGTTGGTACACCAACACACGGTAGCGACTGGCGCTTTGCGCACCAAGCGGCCTTACGTATACTGGACGAATACCCCCACACGCGGCTATTAGTGGGTGGTTATCAACCGGACTACATAGGCGATGACGAGCGCATTGTCCGTCTACCCTTTATGGAGTATGCGCAGTACCCAACCATGTTAGCGGAAGCAGACGTAGTGATCGCCGCAATCGATCCCGACGATCCCTTCAACCATAGCAAGAGCGCGGTAAAAGCTATGGAAGCATGGGCAGCCAAGCGCAAACTTACCAAAGGCTACGGCGGGGCCGCAGTAATAGCCACCAACAGTGTAGTGTATAAGGATACAATCCAACACAAACGCAATGGTCTATTAGTAGAAAACACAGTAGACGGTTACTACATTGCACTTAAGGAACTCATAGACAACCAGGTGATGCGCGAATACCTGCAACGTACCGGACACAATGACGTGGTACAGAGACACTCTATTCAATCCCAGTATACCAAATGGGTAAGCGCATACACACAGATTAGGAGGTTACAATGACTCAATCAGCGAGTCCAGGAATTGGTTTTGCCTTTGCTTTGCAGAGTGCGAAGGGTGCCCCGGAGACTGACAACGCCGACTTCAAGCGTATGCGGGTTATCCAGGCCATGCTCGGTTCGCAGCAAGCAATGGATCAGCTTCCACAGGAAGTGGGCGGTGGCTATCATAGCAACGCCATGTATAAGGTCTACGTGGCCGGGGTAGGTGCAGTGCGTGCCCTGGCGCGTTTGGAAGGAGATATTGGCTATCTCCTGGCCGGTGCTTTGGGCTTGCCCCAAGCATCTGGTGCTTCTGTTGCTGGTCCGGTCTACACGACCACCTTCAAGCCCGTCAATGACTACTGCGCGCACCCATGGCTGACAGCCCGTAAGTTCATCCCGAACTGCACACAAGTCAGCGACTATATGGCCGAAGAGATCAGCGATGCCAAAGTCAGCGCAATGTCGTTCGCCATCGGCGCGGGCAGTCCGGGTATGATGGACCTGGCCCTGTTGGCTATCAACAGCGCCTTCGTGGATGCCAGTAGCGCTTCCGCGTGGCCTACCGAAATGGGTGCCTACGAAGGTACCGACAGTGTCGTGATGGCCAGTGTCACCGGTACACAAGCTTTGCTTACGGCTATTGCTGGTGTTGACCTGGGTGACGGTGTCAATACCGACTTTGGCGTACCTACTATTGGCATTCAACTCTCGATTGCCAACCGTTACTCTGGTGACGGTGTGCGGCCAGAGCTGGTAGTGGGTAAGTTGGGAATGGATGACCTGGTGCTCTTAGGCCAGACGATTTCCTTCCAGCTGACCTACAAGTGGAAGAATCCGCAACTCTACAAAGCTATCTACGCTTTCCAGGGTGCGGGTAATGCCATCAGCAATACGCCGACCAGCCAACCCCTGAAGACGCCGGTGACGATCACATTGCGCAGTCCGCGCTACGTAGGAACCAGCACCACCTACGAGGAACTCTCGTTCTTGCTCAACAGCTGTACGCTGGACTGCCCGCAAGGTGTGGTTCTCTCTGGTGG
>JBAZEO010000115.1:0-3971 GCA_041653935.1 Dehalococcoidia bacterium
AACATATTTTCTCCTAACTTACCGTGGGTTTCCCGGAAACTTTGATTGTGCACGACAACTGGCCCTGTTCTTCAAGGGGAAGATCTGGCTCAAATGCCGTAATATGGCCTGTAAATGCGATGGTGATAAGCGTATCCGGGGCGATGATTTTCCAGTTGTGATTCAAATCATCATTGAAACTTTCCAGCAGGCCGGTCATTCCGTCATGAGTTGCGTTAGTCGGAAGCCAGTTGGCCTTGAACGACACTTCCCCGCCGTCCCGCATACCGGGGATGAACTCCCGATAACCATCGGATGATCCATGATTCGTTACATCGATGGAGTCCTTCGACATTGCCGGCGGGACCAACTCGGTAATCTCGGCTACAGACGTGAATACTTCCGGCGTTGCGCCGTCCCCGGCCTGTAAAATACTACCATAAGCCCAAAAAGCAGAACTTGTCATGTCATTACTCCTTTACGACGGGTATCCGGCGGGTAGACGCAGGACAGCCACTTTTACTTCGGCTGCGGAAGTCGTCACGGTGATTTTACCCGCTGAGTCTTTCCAGCCTTTCGAGTTCGTTAACCCGACGCCAAAGGCGGCATAGTCACCGGCGGCCATTGAGTATGCCGATATGGTATCCAGCCTGTTTTTCTCATCTGCGACGCTCGTGATCGTGACTGTGCCAGCCACAGAACCGGAATTGTAGGCCATTAGGATATCATTCCCAGTACACAACAGGGTATCCGTGGCAGAAGAGCTTGAATCTGCCCAGATAAAGTCATGTACCCCGGCATCTCCATTCGTGGCCGCAAACGGGCCTAAAATTGTTTGGGGTGTGATTGCGGTTGCAGTCATTTATTACTCCTTTATGAGTTGGTTTAGTAATTCTTTACGCTCCGTTTCTGGAACGTGTTTCAAAACGTGCAGGATCATGTCGTCTTTGCCGGGCGTACAATATCCGCATGTTTCGCAGCGGTTTGTGGGGATAATCCCTTTCCACATCACCGGCTTATAAAGCGCTTTGGTTTGCGGTAGAGGTACGCCCGGACTTTCGACAACGTTTGTTTCAAACGGCACTTCATCCGGATCGGTTACGCCAGGTAACGGAGTGTCGTCCCAGTAATCATGTTCGATTGTTTCAACTGATTTTCGCTTCATTCAGCAGCTCCCTTATTTCGCTTCCGATACCGTAAAGTGCGGCCCGGAGTTGGTTTTCACGCGTAGCTTTCTTCATGACGAGCAAGTCCTGGATTGTCACCCGCACAGCGTTTTGCTCAGCAATTACCGTCTGTGCGCTGTACGGATCAACCCTGAGCAGGCTACCTTCCGGAAACGTGGTTCCGTAAACGTCCGTGATCGGTTTGATAGCTCTTACTAAGACGCTTTTCTTAGGGCCGATTTTACCTAACCCAGTTCCTGGGCCGCCATTGATTACTTTCTCAATCATTTGTCCTCACTGTAACTTCCAAAATGCGCCGGTAATTGCGCTCGTCAGGGTTCCACATATCCGGGCCGCGGTTCACGCTCACGAAACCGGCGTTTACTTCACTTCCGAGCATTCCCCGGTAGCCAGATAGAGTGTTTTCGATAAGCAGTGAGTTTGCATCCGCACCGGCCTGATCATCGTCAAATACGTCGATCTGGACAATCGGAACCCGTCCTGCAGGGCCTTGATGGGTGTAACTGCGAGGTGCAGTCACAACCCACAGGACGGCGCATGGATATTTGATAGGATTTTCTGGAATCTTTACATCTGGTATCTTCTCGGCCGTAATGCGGTTCGCAAAGGCGGCGTAGACGTCGGCGTTATTCATCAGATGCTTGATGATCCCTTTGACTACTGAGTCCATCTGCCCCTCACGATTTCGCCGAATGCGGCGGATACAGCGGCTTGCACCTGATCTGCATCCTCGGCAACAGTTGGGCGGATGAACGGCTGAGCTTTCATTTTGTAGGTTCCATATTCCAGGTACGGAGCATAAAGAGTTTCCGGCCCAACTTCATCCACAACATGATCGTCGTCTGCTTCCAGGATGTGGGGTTTGATCGAGTTCTTCGTTGCCGCCGTATCTACAGGAACCCGCATCCGTTCACCGTCAACAACGACGTAAGCGCCTGCGCCTTCGATGTCAAGCAAGTCCTGTTTCTTCAAGACGATGCTCTTCAACGCAAGTTTCAGCTTCGTGTCGTCAACGGTCATGCTTATTTTCATATCCCAACCTTTTTAAGCGCGCATACGCTCCCAAACGTGTCCCTGTTGCGGATGCCGATAATCTCGTATGTCTCGTTGATGGCGTCGTTCTCGCCGAAGCGCCCGGACAATTTGAAACGGTCTCCTTTGGAAGGGATGGGTCCGGCAAATCTAACCTCGGCGGCCAGTTCTTCAACGTCCACATAGGCTTTCCATTTCTCGGCAGCAGGTTTGTCCGTGAAGACACATTCAACAGCGATTTCACTCTCAACGTTAATCGGCTGGTTGTAATCATCGTACAGCCCCGTGAAGATATCGATAACCAGGTATCCATGATCCGAATAAAGCATACTGGACACGTTACGATGCAACTGGGCGGAAAGGCGAGCATTCATCAACATTATGGTAACCCATCCGGGGCGGTGTAAACGCCGTCCACGTTCTCATAACTATCCGCCCGGTGAGCGTTCTTGATCGTTGACGTGGCGGTTATAGACGATATTCCGTATTCCTGGCGCATCCGTTTCAAGAGTGCTTCGTATCCGGCCCTGGCATTTGCAAACGTGACGCTGTTCCAATCCTGCTTGAAGTCCGGCGTGCTGAGTTGCGTGATGATATATTCTATGCAGGCAATAACCGCCGATCCGACTGATCCATTCGTGATGTAATACTGGATCGTCTCATTGTCCAGGAAATGACCTTCATCGTGATTATCGCCGATCTTGAAGCGGACGATATCAACATCGGTTGTCATGGAAGGATCAAACGAGTAAGTCACCCCGTAATCTCCTTGAGGATCGTCGTTGCGGCGTATGCGACAGAGCCTGAGTTTGTGAACGATAGTCCGAGTGCATCGCCAGGCTTGACATATAGTCCTTCCGGATAAAATGCAGCATATGGAACGCTTCCGGAAGCAAGATCAAGCAGATATGCCGTTGTGTCTTTTGTTGATCCGCCGGCATCGTCAAGAAATATGCAGAAGTTCTCTGCGTCTGTCGGAGTAGATGCCAGTGTAAGCAGGACGCTTTGAAGTTGTGTCAAAACGGATGCAGAATACGTAGCCGATAATGATCCCGATCCGGATTCTGATTCAAAGCGCAGGATTGCGTTGTGGATAGGAACTCTGGTTGTCATTCATCCCCCTTGTGCTTACGAGTGCGCCGCATTTTCACAAGCTTTGGTTCGACAGGTGCATATTCTTCCGGTTGGATTTCTTCTTTGGTTATAACTGGTTCATCAGCCAGAATATCAACTTTCTCAACGTCGCCAACCCGCACCATTTCAGCCAGCGCGAACAGGGGAATATCTCCCGGAACAATCATGCCGGGCCTGTAAACTTTTCCGCGCTTGTCAATTACTTTTTTCTTGAAGCGGTACATATCCGCCTCCTTATGTGGACTGAGTCCAACCGGTATTGGTGAGCAGGTCCCAAATCGTCGCCGATGCAGCCAGCATTGTGAAGTTGTTGCCGGATCCACCGGTGGACCCGGACGTCATAGTCGTTCCACCCTGCAATCCGGTGACGGTCACAACGTGGGCGAGCGGCGCCTGGGAACGAATATGCAGAATCTTCGAGACATTCGCTGCGCCTGGCGCTGCCACGGTGTAATCTTCGCCAGCCGTTGCTTTTGTGAGCACGGCATGAAAGATACCCGGATCAATGGCTTTGTCAGCGGCAGCAGAGCCGGAATAAACCGTAGCTGTCGGGAACGTTATGCCACCAGTGAGATTTCCGGTTACGTCTCCGGTAACCGCGCCGGTCAATGCGCCGACGAATCCATTTGTGCTATCTAC
>JBAZEO010000115.1:3981-6770 GCA_041653935.1 Dehalococcoidia bacterium
ATGAGTCGTCATATTACCTCCTGAGTACCCGCTTGGCGGGGTTTAGCGGCCTCCGCCGCGATTAACTCGTTGAGGCTGGCCGATATTAACCGGCCAGCCGTCATAATTGGTTGATTAGGTTACGGAATGTCCGTAAACCCACCTAAAGTCATCCCATCCGTAGGAATGGCGCATATAGCCACGATAACGGGCAACCAGGTTGTATGCCCCGGTGGGATCGTATTCGAATTCCGGAAGGGTGTGGTTATACCAGATAGCGTGCATGGAGGCTTTGGCAGTGTCGATCATAAACCAGTTATTCGTATCGGTCAGGAATTCGTCAACAACAACCCGCAGACCAACGGAACTGATAAAGTTCCCGTTATAGTCAGCAGCGCCAGGCTTCTGGATGGCGTTGATAATCTCGTACGCCGTTGATTCAAGCGCCGTCGGGACATAGAGGACGTTGAAACGAGAAGGGAGAGGAAGTCCACGGTCATTCTTGAAGTTGCTCCCGGCCAACAGCGTCGCAACAACGGCGGCATAGCTCAGAGCGGTCGTGCCGAGATTGCTGATGGCGGTAGAGTCAACAGTATTCGTCGGATGAGAAGCGGAGCAGAGATAAACGCTATCGTAACCCGTAACGGTCGCGAATGCGTTGTTCAAAATCCCGGATGCCTGGTAAGCACGGGTATCCGTGAAAGCCATTGCGAGCGTCATGATCCTGCTGCGGATTTCCATCTCTCGCCCATCGTCCCACAGTTTGCGCTCGATCTCGACGCCATCCGCATATTCTTTGTGGGTAAACGTCGCTTCATAGAGCGAGCTGAACGAGTCATAATGGATTGCTGTTCCGTTTCCCTCAGCAGTTGCGGCGTTGTATTCAGGCACAAGCCCGAACGAACCAATTCCCTGAGAGTATTCGGTAGGCTTCGAAGAACCCCGAATGCTCATGAATTGCATCAAAGGGGAAGCCGTTGGATTCAAAGTCTGGCTCCACCAGACTTTAGCAGAAGGCGTAAGGTAATCCGCCCATTGTTTCTGAATCATAGGGGTAGGCATATCTTATTCTCCTTACATCACTGCCATTTTGGCCGAGTTGACGGTGCAATAGACGGTAAGACCGCTATCTTCCGTTTTCCAAACAGACAGACAACCGCCGGACGTGTCACCAACATCCATTGATCCGTCGCTGTTGAAGTCGAACGTTTTCCCGGAAAAACCGGAATAACTGGACGCGTCAGCGTCAGCAGTGCCTTTGATAACGTCGCCAGGACGGATCAAATAGACTTTAATCGGATCGCCGGAAGTTGCGGCCGCGCTCGTCGCTTCCGCCGCCAAACCGGCAAACAGAACAACCGTTGCAGTCGCTTCATCGAGTTGCCCGCTCGTCAAAATAAGAGCGGTCCCGACTTTGGTCTCGAGACTTGTAGATGCCTCGAAGGTATAAACTTTAGGGGGTGTAAGACCAAACAGGTTAGTCACATACTCCCATGTATAAGTTGGTGCAGCCATATTTTCTCCTTACAGATTTTTGGCGTAATCCTCCGGTTTTACTCCGGTTCGTTTCGCCGCTGCCAATTCTTCCGGTGTGAGCGTAACCATATCCGGCGCTCCACCGCCTTGTTTGCCTGCCCCGATGTCATAAGGCGCTGGCTTCATCAGCTTCGCCTTGTGTTTAGAAAGCCATTCCAACTTGTAGCTGGTTGTACCTTCGGGAACCATGTCGCGAACGCTTTCAGGAAGATCAGCTACCTGTGCATCTAGCACAGAGCGCAGCGTTTTCTCGCTTTCCTCGGCAACAGCGGCCTTCGGGCGAAGGCTTTCAAGTTCTCCGCGAGTGTCCTCGTAGAGCTTCTTGAAGTCCTCTTTTTCGATAAGCCTTTGCTCTTCTGCCAGTTTGTTCGCCTTTTCCATCTCCGCCAGACGAGTTTCAAGAGCTTTCCGTTTCTCATTCACTTCGTCAAACCGCTGCTTTGGGATCATGATTTCGGTGTTTTTAGACTCCGCAGTCTGTTGATCCGTTGCAGTCGTGGCAGTGGTTCCTTCGGCAGGTTCGGTTTTTTCAGGTGCAGACATTTGATATCCTCTTTCGTTTTTTACGGGTACGGCCCGGAGGTGATTAACAAAAAAAGACGATGGCTGTGATTTCTCACAAGCCACCGTCTAATAACGTTTGCTCGTCTTTCCTGGATGCTCCGTTACCGTTTCATCCAGGCTATGATTTTAGTTTTGCGTCCCCGAGTTGACGGGGTGATGGTTGCGAGTGATGTTTCCATCGAAACAATGGTGAGGCAACCGGCTGTATCGTCATACAGACACCTGCGTATGCTTTTCCCGCGTGTCGCGTCCACGCCGCCGCAAAACTATATACCTACATTATAGCACATATTGTCAACCATGTGTATTATTATGCAGATACATCTGCTCGATAGCTGCGCAAATTGCCAACAGGGCGGCACGAACGGCAATCCAGAATTCACGGTTTGTCATTCTTATCTCCGAGGACGATGAAGATATCTCTCAGAACTTCTTTCCCATTGACAATCTCATATTTAGCAGCGATGTCTCTGCCTTCCTTCGTGCCGATGTAGCGGACGATATAGCGGGTTCCTTCGCCAGCGGTGTTCATTTTGATAACTGTGCCAAATTCCATTGTCATCCTTTATGTGCCAAACTTTTGGTTTATTTCACCCATCCCATGATCCTATTCATCATGCGCAGCCACCATGGAGCTTTTAGGCCGACAGCGTAAAATTGTGAACACGAATTGTCTCCGGTTAGATGGATAAGCCATTTAGGTGACTTTG
>JBAZEO010000116.1:0-6750 GCA_041653935.1 Dehalococcoidia bacterium
CTTAGACAAAGTATCGAAAAAGGCGAAATCAGCCCATATTACGACGGAGGACTAAAATGACCAAGAGAACTGTGAAGGCGGCTACCACCCCGCCAATGGATGTTGTAGTAGACGAACAATCACCAGAAGTAATAATCGAAGATAAGTACATGCACTTCGACAAGCAACCACTCAAGCTCGACTTGGGCTGTAGTGGACCAGAGTGGCAGCAGAAACCCCTGGACGAATGGATCAGACTCGATATTCAACCCGCTGACGGCATTGACATTGTAGCCGACTTCGGCGCAATTCCCCTGGAAGACAGAAGCGTTGACGAAATCTTCTTAGGCGATGTTATCGAACACGTGCCTGTATGGCGCTACGACGAAGTGCTGACTGAATGGAATCGCATTCTCAAACCCGGCGGTCGTATCGCGGGCCGTTGTCCCAACCTTGACCGGGCCATGCGTGATTATGCGGCTGGTAAGTTAAGCCTAAATGATGCCTACGGCTCCATTTATGGTGATCCACGCAACCGGTATCTACAACATTACAGCGGCTTTACTATGGAGACACTGACTGCGCTATTTGCAAAATACGGATTCGATGTTACCGATTACTCTGGTAGCCCTGGCCCAGAGAAAACCCCTTGGTGGTTGGTCTTCGAGGGTGCCAAGCAATGAAGCTAGACATCGGCTGCGGCCTTAACTTAAAAACCCCGGTCAAGGACTGGATACATTTAGACGGTGATGCTGGTCCAAACATCGACATCGTCACCGACTTCGGCAATATACCGCTCGACGACAATTCCGTAGATGAAATATGGGTTGGTGACGTAATCGAACACATCCCGGTGTGGCGGCAAACGGAAGTGTTATCCGAATGGCGCAGAATTCTCAAGCCCCACGGTATTCTCAATGGCACCACTCCCAACCTGGAATACAACATCCAGCAATATGTCAAAAAGGAAATCGACCTAAACTGGCTATTGCAGAATCTCTACGGCGACCGCGCTGGGCCGCCCCATCAGCACTACATTCTATTTACTATGCAGACACTCAATACGTTACTTACCGGCCACGGTTTCAACACAGTTGATTACAGTGGTTCACCGGGCAACAAGAGTAACCCCTGGTGGTTGGTCTTTAAGACAACGAAGGTAGGCTGAATGGGCGACACCTTAGCCTTCATTATAAACTACAACAGATTGACGCTACCCAGGGCGATGGCTGACTATTTGGCCGAGGTGCCCAACGTCAAGGTCATCATTGTAGACAACGACAGTACTTACCCACCCCTGCTGGAATACTACGAACATACTCCGCATACTGTCGAGCACATGGGGGCCAACTACGGCAACTGTGTAGTCTTTCATCCAGAGTCATATCTCAAGGACAAGTACAATCTCAAGAACGGCCAGCGTTTCATCATTAGTGATCCCGACTTAGACCTTAGTGGTATACCTACTAACTTCTTACAACTTCTCAATCACGGCCTAGATAAATACCAGTGGGCTTGCAAGGCCGGATTCAGCTTGAGAATTGACGATCTCTCAGAAGAAATGAAAAGTAAAGTCATCGGCTGGGAATCCGGTTACTGGACGCCCCTGGATGCACAGTTCTATGGTGCGCTGATCGATACCACCTTCTGTCTCTGCCGTGGCTTCGTCCACGACTTCAAAGCCATTCGCACCGCCCCGCCCTACATTTCCCGCCATGTGCCGTGGTACTATACTCCCGACAACATCCCGGAAGACGAGCGCTACTATTTGGAGACTGCTGGCAAGTGGTCTACCTTTGCCAATATGTGGAGAAACCAATGACAAAAGTTAGCCTTATCATTCCCAGTAGAAATCGCGTTGACGGCCTGCTCCGTAGCCTTGATAACATGCGCGCCACCACCCAAGGTATCCCTACCGAGCTGATTGTTGTACTCGACCATCCAGACCAAGAGAGCCAGAATGCTGTCAAATACATGCCAGATGTTAAAGTAGTACTGATGCCCGAAACTTATCGTAACGGCCATCCTCAAGAGAAGTGGCAAGCAGGCTACGATTCGTCGGAAGGTGAGTGGGTAGCGCAGATCACCGATGACATCGAGATGGCTGACGGCTGGTTGTCCGCCTGCTTGGCTACACCCAACAAAGGTTTCGTGAGTTTCTGTGATCCCAACTGGTGTGGCGTTTTAAGCACTATTCACATGTGTACCAGAGAGTACGTCAACACGGTAATGCGTGGCCGTTTTGGTTTGCCCTGGTACTACGTCGAGTGGGCTGACAACGAGTGGACCGCCAGAGCCAGAGCAGCTGACGCCCTGGTGTTCTGCAAAGAAGCCACTTTCATTCACCACCGCCACCACGATGCACAACGGGCACTGACAACGAGCTATCCCGAAAAGGACGCTGCTACTTTCCGCGCGCGTGAGGCAGCTGGTTTTCCCGAAGAATGGCCTAAAGTATAAAGGATAAAAGCTATGTTACCATTACTGAAACCTAGTTGTACTCAAGCTGAAATTGATGCTGTAACCAACGTGTTGAAGTCGGGTTGGTGGGGCACCGGTAAAGTTGTCGAGCAGTTCGAGCAAACGTTGGCCGCACGTTACGGTTATCGCTACTGTGTCGCTACGAACTCTGCTACGGCGGCATTACACTTATCCGCTAAACTATTGCACGTTGGCCCTGGTGATGAGGTTATCGTCCCGGCCCTGACCTTTGTCTCAACGGGCTTTGCCCCATTGTACGAAGGTGGCACGCCGGTACTAGCCGACATCGATCCAGAAACACTATGTATCGATTGGGGCCACGTTGAACGGCTGATTACCAAACGTACCAAAGCCATTATTCCGGTGGACTACGCCGGTTATCCAGCCACTCCACCCAAAGACTACGGTATTCCGATTATCCAGGATGCAGCCCATTCGTGCGGTGGTACCGGCTATGGTGACATCGTGACTTTGAGCTTCCACCCGGTCAAGAACCTGGCTACTGGCGACGGCGGTGCATTACTAACCAACAGTGAAGAATTCTATCACCGCGCCCGCGCTTTACGCTGGTGTGGTATTGATCGCTCTACCTACGAACGCAGCATTAGTACCTATGGTTGGGACTACAACATCTCTGAAGTGGGGTATAAGTATCACTGGAACGACATTCAAGCGGCGATAGGGTTGGAACAGCTAAAGCGCATCGACGAACTCAATCGTAGACGGCGGGAGATTGCCGACATCTATCGAGCCAAACTTAATTGCGTACAGCACCCGCCCGATCATCCTCAACACACCTGGCACCTATATCCGGTACGAGTGCCACACTACCAGCGCAACCTTTTCGTCAGGGCCATGCTCGATGCTGGTATTAGCGTAGGAGTGCACTATAAGCCATTGACACATTACCCAATGTTTAGTGGTGATGTACCAGTAACCGAATCAGAGTGGCGTAGGCTGGCATCGCTGCCCATCTTCTACGACCTAGATCAACAGGATGTGATCATCGAACGCATTCAGGAGTACTGGAAATGATCAAGGCTATCTTTGTGGGTGGCAAACCTATTGGCGTGGCGTGCCTAGAATTGCTATTAGACCATCCAGACGTGGATGTTGTAGCAGTCTTTGTTAATCCAGACGATTACAACGAACAACGTTGGTACCCTGGTAGAACAGCCTTGCAAGTAGCTACCGAAGAAGGCATTCCGGTATTTGACAAGATAAACGCCGACATAGTGAAGAAGTTCGGCGCGGACATCTTGTTCTGCGTGTACTACGACAAGCTGTTGAAACCAGATGTAATTTCTATTCCGCCAATGGGTTGTGTCAATTTACATCTAGCTTTGGCCGAAGAGTACCGGGGTTGCTACCCCACCACCTGGGCCATTATTAACGGAGAGAAACGTACCGGCGCAACTCTGCATTATATCGATGCTGGAATGGATACTGGTGATATAATCGATCAGTGTTATACTAATATCACACCATCTGATACAGGCAAAAGTCTGTATCTCGACTTAGTAATGAAGGGCTACGAGCTATTCAAACGTTGCTTGCCAGCTATTTTAGCTGGTACTAACAGTCGTAGAAAGCAGGTAACAACAGACAAAACGAGGGTCTATCACCGCGAGTTTCCAGATTATCAAGTGCCGTTTACCGGCACTGCCCAGGATGTATACAATTATATTCGAGCGCTGATCTTTCCGCCGTTTCGAGAACCCTACATTATGATCGGCGACAAGAAGTATAGGATTGTAGAATGCCAAGACTAAGCTTAATTCTCATGGTATGGAATACCACACACTTGCTGGGCCGCACGCTCAAAACGCTTGAGCAACAAGATACAGACTTTGAAATCTTGGTCATAGACGATAACTCTGAAGATGATGTGGCGGCTATAGTTGCTGCCAGCAGTTTACCAATCAAGTTATTGAGACTCGAACACAACTTTGGGATGCGTGGTAACACCGAGTCCATTCGCGCCGGAATCGAGGCGGCCAGTAGCGACATCGTCATGTGGAGTACACCCGAAGTTATGCTAAGCCCCCTCACGCTGGATGCTGTAGTTAATACGGTGAGCAGTAAGAGATTCGTTACAGTGCCCAGTCACGGCCTAACGTTGGGGATTCAACTACAACTTGACAGCGTGGACTGGTACTCTAATATTACTACCATCGGTACGTTGATCGAAGCCAGCGATGATGACTTTACACATCGCTGGTTCGATCTAAACTTCTACCAGGACGGCGACATTACCAAACCACATAAACAATCGTATGGCAACAATCAAACGGTGGCTGTGCTCAAGGAGCAGTGGTTAAAAGAAGTAGGCCACTTCCCGCGCTTTTATGATTATGGAAGCGATGATCCATGGGTTTCTGGCAAACGCAGAGAGAAGGGCTATACAGATGTAACCCTGTGGGAGTATCCAGCCTATCACCAGTGGCACGCCAAAGCGCAGTTCTGGATGGCGCAGGGCAAGGCCCCACATTGGAATAGATTTGGGCATACAATGTCCAACATAGCTAATGATCCACAGGTTCCGGTGGGTGGCACGTGTACCATTTGGGACGGCGGTAGCCATGCCCAGATGACACGGCAAGAAATAGATTCAGAGCTATCGTGGTCTGACTGGGTAACCCAGACCGGATTTAAGCGTAAGGTGTAAGATGGATACATGTCCATATCAACTGATCGTACAGACAATGCCCTTCCCGTTCGCCCTATTCAGAGTACGCGAAGATGATTGGATACTGGCATCATTCAATGGGGCTTTTCAGGATTTAACTAACTGTCGCATTGGTGATAGTGTGGTAAACTTCAGGTTCGATCCGAAAGAACTAAAATCAGAGTTTGCTATGAATGATCGCTGGTATCTAGCCTATTCATTTCTAGTTTCTAAATCGCAATTGGTAGTGATCATGAACGACATTACCGAGAAGCATACATTCGAGGACGCTATTGGGCAAATAGTGTTAAAGGCTGCTGCTATCATATGAATGAAAATCAACTACTAGATGCCGTAAGCACTTTGACTGCGGCTGCGGAGCAACGTGTCAGGGCTGAAGTAGAGCGCACACAAGCCGAGCAGCAGCGTATCTCCTTGGAGCAACACAAGCTTAAGCTAGAGCAGGAGAATAACGCAATTCTGTGCAGAATTTTACAGGAGACGCTCAGGCTAACCGACAAAGTTGGTCAGTATTCTTCTGAAGATCACGACAATATGCTAGGAATGCTGGAAAGCATTTTAGCTTTAACGCAAGTCATTGCCCTGCGCGTCGGCGGCAGCGACTATGACAAACTAATGGACACCATTAGACATACTCGTGAAGGAGGTAACAAAGTGCAAATAACAATGGGAGACCAAGCCACGGTGGGCAATATCGTCGAAGGCATACAAAACAACGCGGCGGGCGTGAATGAAGCCTTGCGTGATTTGATAACAGCCATCAATACCGATGACCCCGCTAACGTAGAATTGGCACTCAACACACTCCCCACAGATATTGTAGATGTAGTTCTGGCTGCTATTCAAGGTCCCTTGGTAGCAGCTAGAATGATAGCACAGAAAGTAGCCCACAAGTGGGTAGTGACAAGGAGTAAATGAAATGGCTAAAGTAACAGCCGAAGATCGAGAGAAGACCGGCATGAAGAAGAAGGGTGCGGAAGGCAAGTACCCCATGGCCACCGAGGCACAGTGCATTAGCGCAGTTAAATTGCGCCACAATGGCAAAGGTGTGACCGCCAGTGCGGTTCTAGCCAAGGCTAGTCGGGCAGCCAACGAACACAACTGGGATAGATGCAAAGCTGCTATTGCTAAAGCGCGTGAGGTGGATCGCTCATGACATCCTGGTGGCAAACGCCCATAGACGGAGAAACACCAGAAGAATATCTTAAAACACACGGCGAGATTACGAACGATGGCCAAATGGCCGCAGTCCTTTCAGAGTTTACCGGAATGGACATTAGCACAGCTGCGGTTCGTCAAAAGCGCCAAGCGTTGGGTATCAGCAAACCTAAATGTGGCGTGAAGTTTATCCAGTCCACCAGACCAAAGCGCAACCAGCCGCTTATTATTCACACCGACAATGCTTTGGTTATCACCGATATTCACGCCGAACTACAGGACGCCGAATGGTTGGAACGGGTAGTAGACTTTGCGGTGGCTCACGGTATCAAGATATGTGTAGTGGGTGGTGATCTGGTTGACATGAATGCGCTCTCGTCCTTTACACCATTTATCGGTGGTGATGGCGAGACACCTACTACAACAGACGGTGAGTTAGGGGC
>JBAZEO010000117.1:0-1336 GCA_041653935.1 Dehalococcoidia bacterium
GTCTAGGCCCACTAGCACTAGAGATTTGCCTTCCCCCTCCCCTCGCACTTTTTTTATATAATTATCCAATTTAACACACGATTGATGTAGATATATGTAATGCTGGCATATAACCGTTGGCATCTATAGAATCGCCTATTCCCCGCCCAGCCCATACTTGGCCATCTCTTTGTCTGTTAGGTCTGGCCCAGCATTATATGGCCTGACGCCTATCCAGTACGGCCTGCCTGTGGGCGGTAGCCATATCCGCCTTCGACCATCAACATCAATATAACCCGCCATGCACAGCCTGTTACCGGATTCGCCCATAAGCCCTTTCCCGGTTGTCCGCTACTTGCCCCTTCTGTCGTCTATCGTTCCGCGCAAGAACCTACCGTTGTTGGCATTAGCCTCCAGCACTTTCCACGGCCTCGGCTTTCTCATCCACGGTTCATCCATGCTGCATATCATTGTTGTATCAATCTCTATTGTTAGTATTCGAGAGTCATAATGCTTCCATTTGCTCACAACTATAACCCCTTCGCCGTCTTGCTATTATGGCACAAAGTGCGTCTTTTCTTCTATAGCCAGATTGCCAAATCTGCGTTTCAAAATTAAATTTAATAAGACATAAACGCTTCCCGTCTTAAGACTATCAATAAAGGGTATCATTCTGCCTCTTGACCTATTGCAGGCATTACAGCTTAAAGCCAAATTGTCTATTCTATTATCGCTTTTGTTTTCATTTAAATGATCTATTACAACATTCTTCCACGTAAGTTGCTTCCCGCACCAAAAACACACTTGTTCGCCATCACCATAATGATTATATGCCACTTCACGATGTTGATACACCAGGCCAGCCTTGCTGGACAATGGATGTTCTTTGTTATATAATATAATATAACCTCTGGGGTCTTTCCTCCAACCGGCGACTTGCTTCTTTTTATAAGAACCGGTACGCCTGAGACGATAATAACATGTTTCGCAAAGGCCGCGTCCTACCCTTGTGGCCTTATTGGAACACTCTGGATTGGCGCATTGGGGGAATGACTTGAGCCGTTGAGCAGACAGTTGCTTGTGGGCTAATTTATAACATGCCTTTGAGCAATATTTTTTATCTGCGCCTCGACCTATGAAATATGTAAACGGCTCCCCGCAATGAACGCAAATCTTAACCCTTACTTCTCGCTGTGCGTCCAAATCCGCCGTCCTCGCGTGCTGTTTTTCTGCTATGGCAACTATGACATAATGCGCTTAGGTTGCTTTCATCCCAGAACTTGTCATAGTCTCCACAATGCGGCTCTATGTGGTCCACGTCAGTTGCCGGCCGGCCGCACATGACGCATATCGGGTT
>JBAZEO010000117.1:1436-6749 GCA_041653935.1 Dehalococcoidia bacterium
GCTCGCAAAAGATAAGGTGATTCATCACTTCCCAATATAACTTGGTCTGTACGGGCACTTGCTTGGCAGAATTAAAATAATCAATGAATCCGTCACTGCAAATGTTGCCAGTATGATAAAGTGAGCCGTTACGTTTTAATGTAAATGCCATACCCTCGTATATATCGCTAAATGTCAATGGTATCCGCATAATAATCCCACGCCCTGCCCCCCCTCAGAGCGTGGGTGGTGTGCTAAAACATATGCGAATCCATCTTCGCCAGTTCTTCTATATCCATATCGCTGATTCTGGCCCACCACTTCTCAAAGTCGTTCTTACGTCTATCTTTAAGTGCCAACACCTGAGCCAGTTTTGCCACCGCTTCCTGTTTGGTTTGTTGTTGTCTTAATGCTTCCGCTTACGGTCTCGCATAATGTCCGTATAGCCGTTGCAAGTGCTTCTTTAGCAGTCGTTCTCGCCGAATGTCCTTAACCTCGGCCCACTCATCTAATACCCGCCTTGTCAATTCCTCTAATCTCGCCTGATATTCGCCTTCGCCTATATTTTCAGCCTCTAACAATTCCTTCGCCCTGGCCCGCGCTGCCTGTTCGAGGTCGTTATCCATCGGACTGTTTACGGACATTCTTCTTCTGTCTGCCCGCCTGCTGTGTTATCGTCCGGGGTTTTCCTGCGTTCCGCCATGCGCTGGCAACCCGCTCGTCCACTGACCATCGTTCCAGCCGTTCCCGCCAACCTTCGCCATGTTCCGGCTGAGTCATGCTATTTTCATCCTTCGCCACAACCTCAATAATCGCCGCCTATCATACTCAAAAAGCATTTCTTCCCTGGCATAACAGGAATGACGGTCATTGTTATAACCACAATATGGGCATTCAAAAGAATGTTCCCCGTCGAATTCACGACAACACGCCTCACAAGACATCAAAAACGATTTCATCTTCATTTAACTGCGAGAATAGAATAGGCTCATGTTCGCAACGGCGTAATTCGTTTGCAACCCTACTCATTACGCGGTGCTTCAACCATGAATAATTAACCGAAGCGGCCCCAGACGCTATCAGTTCAAGAAAAGCATCCTGAACAACATCTTCTGCTTTCCAAGGAATTGTCTTTCTAGCTAGGCCTACAAGAGGCTTTTGGTATTTATTATAGAGGTCTTCAATATTCATGCTCTATATATATACCACTTAACTAGGCTATTTTTTATCCCTGCTTTCTCCGTGAAAAATAATCAGTCGTAAGATTCGCCAAGTCTTCACTCGATATGCTTATCTCTGTTTTGTTGGTTATCATATTCTTTTGTACCCTAATACTATGCAGGTGATACCTTGCGGCCCTTACGATATTATCAAATCGTTTTCTGCTGCCTTTCGGGTCTAATGCGTCCCATATCCCCATATCTTCCATGATGACACGCACATCCGCCGGATAAACAGAGAGATAGGTCATTAATTCCTTGTGTAATCTAAGCTCGCCGCAGTCTTTAGCCATGTTGCTCTCCTGTAAAATATGGGTATAATAACGGAAAATCTATTAACGACGGCGATACGCTCGGCAGGCAAACCATCATCAGCACCACCATATCATGGTCGCTGTCGGGGTTGTGCCCTGAATTGCGGGCGTCGCCAATCTGGTCAAAGTTAAATAACGTATAGAGTACCTTATGTCCCCTGTCGTTCACCTCGGCGACTACGCAGGCACACAGCTTTCGTTCCGCCAGCCGCTTGAAGGCCGCGAACAGGTGCATATTGACCGGCGTCTTGCGCCATGCCTCGGCTACCACCCAGTTCGTTCCCTCGCACGCCAGATAGCCATTGGCCCGGATATGCTCATCAATTTCCGCCCTGAACGCCTTATCCGCCGGCAGGCCGAAAAGCGGGGAATCTATCACCAGTGATATATTGCCTACCACCGCGCCGCCGTACTTGGCTATGATATGTTGTGTGGGCGGGAAGTCGTGGACCCGTATTCTGGGCCGGTCGGCATTAGGGATATAGCCGCACTTGGCGAATTCGTCGGTCCAGAGCCGCGCCGCCCCCCGCAGTTCGTCGCCCGGCTCGGCCACCTTAATCTCTATCCCTTCAGGCATAGGCCCTATAAGTCCGTAATGCACACATAGCCTGTAAATCCGTTTGCGTTCTTTTTCGGCATCCATGCCGCACTCTCTCAATCTAACTAGCATTATCGACTATGGTTATGTCGCATATTTCCGCTTCAACAATCAAGTCAAATTCGGTCCCGTCTTCTTCTATAATTGGGTAAATCTTTTTTGGTTTAAACACAATCATCATCTTCTTGCCCACCATTAGCATGTTATCTTTATCGAGAGGAAACACTAGGTTTATATTACTCATAACTTATCTTCCCTGTGCAGCCACGTGGCCCCGCGTGTCATCTATGCCGCACCCTTACAACCTTCTACCCAACGTCCTTATAAACCGTTCTATCTCTTCGGCCTCGGCGTCAACGTCAGCCTCTGGCCTATCCATGTTGCACTGGTGGATAATCTCATGGATGGCTACCTGCCAGAATCGCGACGGGCAAAGCCGGGGGTTCAGGGCTATGCCGCTGTGTTCCTGCGTGGCCAGCCCGTCGAATTCGTCCAGCCAGAGTATCTCCAGCCTGCGGCCATTGAGCATCGTGTACTGCCGTATGCGTTTGGGCAGGATAACTTTATTCGTCATGCCTTTCCTTCCATTGCCCACACGCACTAAGCCCGTAAACTATTGGCCTTATAACCACTACATCGTCCTGCCCAATTCTATATGCCTCGCACTGTGTCAATGGCGGAAATAAGTAGCACTCGCCACCTATGCAGTAGTCGCACGTATCGCACTTCTTGCCCTTCCAGAAAGCCTGGACAGAAGGCGTTGGCGGGAACTTATCAACCAGAGGCAAACCACGCTTTTTCATTTTGTTATCCTTTCTTTTTCCCTACCGCCTTAATCACAAGGCAAACCAGCAGCATGACCCACATTACCGCCGCCGCCAATAATGCGTAGCAGTGATGTATGAAGCATAACCATATCAGCCATACCGCTACGCCAATATATACGGCCGCCAGAAAGCCCATCATGGGCGCCGCAACGGCATCCAGAAAAAATCTTCTCATTTCTTCGCCTCATTCGTTGATTCGCGTTCCTTTAGACTATATACCGGTATGATAGCCCGCCTGCCGTCAATGGCACGTCGCACGGCCCGACCGCATCTCAGTCTTCCGGCCCGGTTGAGGGTCTGGAGCCTAGTTGATACCGTTTTCACGCAACAGCCCAGTTTTTCGGCAATTTCATGGGCCGTATAACCATCATCGCCACTCTCTTGCGCACCGCGCACCTCAGACAAGAGTTCATCCAGCGAACAATCCACAATTATAGTTTTGGAACAGCAACCCGCTGGGTTTTTAGATTGGCTAGATATTTTTGCCACGTGTAACCTCCGTGTTGATCAATGGTGAATAATATCATTCCTATTTGTACGATGTTACTACAGCGCCGCACGCCATATTTGCTACCGAAACCCTGAAGGGCGGGCAAGGTCATGCCCAACCACTTCGCTTCGTCAACGGCCCGGTATTTATGCACATGAGCGCGGAGCAGAACATTTGACTTCGGCTGCAATTCGTGTTCCAAATACCATTCGTCATTAGCTTGCTTTTGCTTGCCTATATTGGCGGTCCCGTGCATGACGGTAGTGTTGCCGATATGATGCTTGACGTCAAATATACAGCCGTTGACGTTAAAAAAGTCGTGGCCCTGGATTTCGGCCCCCAATACATCGGCAATCATACCCTCAAAGTCCATCGCATCACCGGTATGGTAGGCCGTACCATATACCATACGAAACCCTGGCGACTGAACCTGCCGCAAACACTTAATGGCCATATCCACTTGCTTTTGCATATCCAACGTGATTTGCTCAGTTCCCCCGCTTCGGCTTCCTACCCCATCCACGGCATCGCCGACAAAGACGCACATATCAACCTCGCCAATATCACTTAACGTCGTAACGTACCAACGCCAAACATCCCTTTGCACCGCGCCCCAACGACGATAGTAATCAGTGGCAGATTTTTTAATAGGCCATTGCCATGCCGGGGGCGTCAGCCCGGCCCGATGTCCACAATGAAAATCAGCTAACGCCAGAATACGCTTTGCTTTCGCCATGTTCGCATCCTTGCTTTTGTATAGTAATTGCTATATTAAGATTCGCCAGAAATATGCCCGCCTTGATAAGTTCCGGCCACTCATTCAGCGGCGACGCATAAACAGGAACAACCGCCTTTCCATATTTTTTCGCCTCGGCGTATTCCTGCTTCACCCCGTCGCTTTCGTCGGGATTTGACGCCATAATAAACATGTCGCTTCTCCGTACAATCGCAAGGCAGTGGTCGATGATGTCCTGCGCCGTAATGTTGCCAGTCTCATACCCTACCTCCCAGAGTTTTTCGTCCTTGTGCGGCACATATATATCAATTTCAGGGAACAATTTTTCTAATGCGTGTGCCTTCTCGATGGCCGCCGTTATATTTATTTGCCTGTCGCCAAGTGTCGCCTGGTCGCCCAACGGCCCACGCACGGAGGCGGCAAAGTATGCTGTTATCATGGCTTTGCCTCCAGATACTTAATAATATCGGCAAAGGTTTCATCCGGTGTCTGATTAGTATTGTCAATCAACCAGTCAGGATACCACTTATGATTGTCCAGCGCCGTCTCTGATTCATGGTTGCCCATTTTAAGATTACGGGTAAGCCGATAAACAGGGCCAAAGGCCATTAACGTGTTGCCGTTCATAACTTGAATAGCATGAACCTCATTTTCAAAACGAACATCATCGGTCAAAACAATATATTGATTTTGTATCAAACCGAGTGCTTTAGATTCATATACTTTAACCCATATATCAGAGTCAATCCCCCTCCATAAATCAGTACCATACCATTGAAGCCATTCACGAATAGTTATGTTGCACGAGGGAATAACACGATCTTTGTGCGTTTGGAACCACCCCTTACTATTGTTTTTGTCAAAATCTGATAGTCCCATCCAATAGTATCGGTACAACGAAAAAAGGTGATTATATATTGCATCCGCGAATGACAACCGGGCCGTTTTATGGCCATTAGCCTCAAGCCATTGCTGTAGCATATTGCACATCGTCGTCTTGCCGCTACCGGCCTTGCCGGAAAATGCGATAATCTTAGGTCGAGTTGACATTGTTATATTAGCCTTCCTTTCGGTTATTGAAAAAAGGCGGGCGGCTGCGATAGCACAAGTCTATTTTGCTATGACCGCCCGCCGGTTCAAGGTAATGTT
>JBAZEO010000118.1:0-6710 GCA_041653935.1 Dehalococcoidia bacterium
AAGGCCGGGGTTATCCCCGGCCTCGCCTTGAATCAACCATGTACGCTATCTGCTCAGAGATTTGAGCACATCCGCATGCCTCCTGCGCATGGCTCGCGTGAGCGCGGCCAGAACCGCCGACGGAAGCGTGCAGCCATTACACGGCTGGTAGCCGTTGGGCGTGGACCGATCGAGCGAGCCGTCGGGGTTGAGTCTGTAGACGTTCGGCGTGCGCATCCCGTTTTTGCTCGCGCGAAAACCGCAGTTAATGATGGTCGAGCCGTCGTTTTTTCGAGTGGTAATTGGCACAATTGTGGTAGCCATTTTCATCTCCTTTTTTGGGCTTCCGCCCGCGAAGCCCCGCCGGGACATCCGGCGGGGAGAAGCGATCATTACACGCTGTAGATAGCCTGGTAGGGATTGGAGCTCAGATACTCGCCGGCGGGATGCTGCTCCTCGCCGGTGCAGACGATCGTGGGCGGATCGAGACGCAGGCTCTGGTGCGCGTGCCGGGCCAGCTCCCACGCCTCCTCGTCCTCGTCCTCGCCGACGGGACGCAACGGGATATCTGCGCAGTCGGCAACGGTGGCGGCATCAATATAGGCAGGGCCAGCGCTGCCATTGCCCCGGTCGTTGCGGACGACGCCAGCGTTACAATCTCCAATCGTCTCCCACAGGTCACGCAACGTCACAATTGTGGTAGCCATTTTCATCTCCTTTTTTGGGCTTCCGCCCGAAGCCCCGCTGGTAATCAGCGAGTTGGCGATATTCTCCACCGCTTCCCGCTGGCGATCTGTGCAATGCTCCTTTGCCTCCACCCAGAATTGGAATCCTTCCAACGTCTCGTGGGCAAAATCGCAATCACCGTCCGAGAGGAGGTCGTCGATGCGCTCCAGCAACTCCTCCCATCCGCAGTTGTCGCACATCTTTTATCTCCCTGTTTTGACAGCGTCATTGCTATCGGTAATGTAACTATACTAGATTATCGGCGGTTGTCAACAAACAATTTATTTTATTTTGCATTTATTTTTTGCAGATTGCGCAAACCCCGTAAAACATAGGGTTTCGTGCGCAAAAGTTTCCTGAGAAAGTTGCCAAAAAATTATTTTATTTGCTTGGCAATGGCGATATTTTGCGCCCGGCGCACGGGATTGATGGTCTCGCGGTTGTGTTTTTGCTCATGCCAGATGTGATATATTTTTGGATTGCATTTTGTGGCACATACAATTCCGTGTTCTCTGGCGAGGCGGGTTACATTATAATCATCATATCCATAGCCGTCCATGCGCTCGTCGTAGCCGCCTACGCGCTCCCAATCCTCTGCGGTCGTGGCAAATGTGCCCATGATGCTGTCTATTTTTGGGGCTTCCCGGCGGTCGGGGGCCGGGATATGCCAATAGCGGTAGGCGGCGGCATTGCCTGGGCGTAGCGCCTCGATATCGGCCAGCGCGGCCTCGTCCAAGATGCAATCGATGTCGGTTTTGCAGATGAGGTTGCAGCCTTCGGCGAGCGCCTGGCGTATGCCGATGTTTGCGCAGCGCCCAATGGCAAAGACTTCCATGTCCGGGCAGGGCAGCGCCCGGATATTTTCGCGCTCGGATATTTTCGCGCCTTCGGAAAGCTGGGTATTTTCGCCCGGATATTTTCGCGCGTTTTCCTCGAATATTTTCGCGTCAATATTTTCGCGCTCAAAGTCCAGATATTTTCGCGCATCCGTCACGAGGTAAAGCCTGCCCCCGCGCGCGGCCAGGGCAGGCAAATTACACTCCACAAAACGGTCGATCAGCGCATCGGGCAGGCGGTAGGCGGTTACGACGAGGCCGATCATTTTTGCCCCTGCGCCGCGTCCAGCGCGGCCTTGTGCAACTCCCTGTCTGCCTCTCTCAGCCCGCCCTTGCGAATTAGTTCCGACGGCGTGACCTCATAGCCCGTGCGGCTCGATATTTTCGAGCAAGCGGCGAGGATTTTTTCGCGCTCTTCAAGCGTGAGGCGCGGAGCCCAATACATTTTTCGGATTTGCTTCCCGTCCATTTTGTTGCGGCCCATGATTTTTCTCCTGCAAAAGTTTATCAATTTTAGCCCGTTCAATAGCGTAGCATTCCGGGCAATATCCATGCGAGCAATAGACGAGCCCAACGTGCGGTTGCCAGGTGCCGTCTGGCTGTTTTAGCGCGTGGCAGACGCAACATTGAGTTTGGATAGCGGCGGTCATATGCAAATTTCTCCCGGATAGTTTTCCCAGCGTTCGCGCATACGTTCGATTGTATTCTCCGGAACGTTGTGAATTGAGCCATAATTTCCGGTCATTTTGAACACAACAATATTGTGGTTTAGGCATGTGGCATGGTGGATATATGTCTCTATTTCCGCAATTGTTGAAAACGTATTGGAGACAACGACATCGTTGCCTTCCCGAAGGCTGCGCCGGGTAATTTCTATGCACCAGTTGTGGGCGTCTGCCAACTGCGATTTGTCAAATTTATATCCGTCGTCTGTCATGAAATAATCATCCGTCTCATATGACCAGATATTCATTTTTTCGGCAAACGTAGTCTTGCCGCTTCCCGGAAGTCCGCGCACAAGGATTAGCATGGTTATTTCCCCTCCGCCTTAGCGATTGCGGCATTGACCATGTCGATGACGAGTTTAGCCTCTACGGTCGCAAATGTTCTGTCTGGCATTGCAGCGCGGACTTGAATGAGCGCTTCCAGCAATTCCGGCGCGGCGGCGATTAGGGATGCATTGGATAAATCGCGGGCATCATACGAATGAATAATTGATGGGTGAGTTTCGCATATTTTTAGGCCATCTGCGACAACCCCGCGATATTTATGACGGTCATGTCCATATCCAGGCGCAATATATTCCGTTATAGCCCACGGTCCTGGCGTATGCTTAGCATTAGACATTTTTTTTCCTCTTTTCGGTCAGCGTTATTGCTGGCCATAATCTAACTATACTCGACTATTGGCGAATGTCAAGAGCTTGCCAAAATAATTTTCCAGTTTTTTAATCTTTAGATTGCGTCTCAATAGGATAGGATTGGGTTAGTCTTTTTCGAGTGCGCCAAACTCGTGCGCGATTTCGCTATACCACCGCTTTTTCAGGGCGGCAATCCCGCCCCGGCAGTATTCGGCGTACCGCTCCCGCCAATGGAAACCGAACGCCGGGGGTAATGGGCTGCGGGTATACGCTTCGCCGCCCTGAATGTACTTGCGCCGGTATTGATACCAAGTCCTATTAGGATAATGCTTGATATGGCTGGGCGCGGGGGCTTCGGATATTTTCGCGAAGTTCTTGTCCTCAAAGACCGCCGCATGGTTGCCAAGCACGTTGGCTTTCCATCCCTGCGCCCGGTGGAAAATCTTATGCCATGCCGCCATGCAAGCCCGCTCGGTCTCATTGCGGGGGCGCTCGACACGCCATGGCAGGCGCTGCTGCACGCTCTCGGCCTCCGGGCAGTCCTTGGCCGTCGGCACGTACAGACGCGACAGGACGCGGATTTGCGCCACGTTCGCGGGCGCGGTCGCGGCCAGCTGGCGGAAGTCGCAATGCCAAAACTCGTCCGCGTCCGAGTTGGCAATCCAGTCCGCGCCATACTCGCGGGCAAGGACTATCATCCGGTCAACCCACTGGTTTTGCGCGAAGTCGTGCGCGGGTTCGTCAATGACGGTCAGGGGGTAGTCCGGATATTTTCGCGCGAAGGCTTCGATATTTTCGCGCGTTCCGTCCACGCTGCCGTTGTCGGTTATCACCAGCATATCAGCTTTTTCGCGATGGAATTCCAGCCATTCCCGGATGATATCCACTTCATCGCGGACAAGCAACGTGATTGCGATTTTCATAGCTTCCCCTTAATCATTAGCTCGAATAGTTCTTTTTCTTCTTGCCCGTTATGATCGTTCTCTCCCACTACCGGGGCGATGTCTTGGAAATAATGGTGCGGTTTCGCCTTATCGAAAAAAGAAAAGCCAAACAGAAAAACGCCGTTAAGCGTTCGCCCGCGCTCAAAGTAAATCCATGCCAAGACGGTTAACCCCGCGCTCCTGATTCCGATCTTGCGGATGATTTCGTAGGGCACGATCTCCACATTGTTTCGCGCCTGGATTGCTGTCACCAGGCCGGCATAGTCTGGCAGGCTGTGATTTGCCGGGTCGAGGTGATAGTAAATAAACCGCTCGTCCAGCATCGGCGTTGTGCAAAGGATACGCTGGAAATTTTCGCTTCGCGGGGCGATGTCGGGATAAAACGCGCTTGCCCAATGAGTTGTCCGGGTGCCATAGTCTGCCTCAAACCCGGCGAGCTGAAAATTGTTGAATCGGATAATGCTTTCGTGGCCGTCGATTTCCGCGCCCCGGGCCAGGCCGGTTTCGGTTGGCGCGTTGCCCACAACTGCGATTGTACCGCGCGGGAAAACTCTCATGCTGTCAGTCCTCCAGGAAACGGCAAATGGCGTGGTAGCCGCGTTGCGCCAGCTTTCGGGCGAAGTCAAGGCTAAACCCCATATGCGCCCACACAGGGTTGTCCATCTTGCCCCTATTGGAAATGATCTGAATGTCCCGGCCAAGAAGCGCCGACCAATATGCCCCGTGATAGGAGCTTGTCAAAACTTTTTCGCCGTCGCCCATGAATGCGATTGCTTCGCGCATGGTGCACCCCCTGTTTTCCATCGTAGGCAATCCATGGCAAGCAAGGGCGGCAATGTCCCGGTTTTCGTAGGCGACGGCGGAGCAGGTCGGCGCGGGCGGACTGTCAAATATTTTCGCCATGCAAGACGGGCACGGGCAGCAGCAGTTTTCCGCATCCGCATCCGCGTGCCGCCAGATAATCCGCTCGTTTTTCCCGACCGCGCGGATGGAATGGTAGTTTCGCCCAACGCCGATTGCCAGTATTTTCGCGCTCGTGCTCTCAATCCAGCCGTTGACATGCGGATACCATTTCGATTCAGGATAGAGTCCGCCGCCGATAACAACATGGGTATACGGTTCAAGCGAAAGCCCCTTGTGCTCTATGTCGTCAAGGTCGAGCTGATCGTGATCGGGGAAGTCAAAATATAACGGCCATCCTGATTCCCGGTCGCCGACATTGGGCGAGTTTTTTCGCCAGACAAAAGCAATTTTGTGGTTCACGGTTTAAACTCCTCTTTTTATTATGGAATAATTACACCAATGTATTTCCCTGTCTTTGGGCATATTGCCAAAGTTAGCCCGCGCTTTTCGTATTCTTGGCGCATCAATTTCACAGCAAAATCGTGCGGCATAAAAGGTTGAGGACTTGTTATTTCTCCATTGTTCATGGCATGTTTGGTGTTGACGATACCATCACCTTTTTCATTTCTCACGGTTTAAACTCCTCGGGCGGGATAACGTTCATAAGCTTCTCACGGTTTTGCACAAAAAACGAGTAGTCGATATTTTCGACCTCGGGGAAGCATTCCTGGCTTCCGCGCTCGATAATCCCACACCCGAAGTCGGTATCGATCATACGCATGAAAAGGTCTGGCCGGGTCATGCGTAGGCGGGCAAAGGTTTTCCATACTGTCCCCACCCATACGCCCTTGCCGTCGTATTCGGGAATGTCGCGCTGCTCAAATTCAGTTTCGGGGTTGCAGTCATGCAGCATGATTGCCCCACCCGGGGCAAGGCAGGCCAGGGCGTTTTCGATGTCCTTTGCCACCTGCTCGGCGGTATGCAGGCCGTCGATAAAAACGAGGCCATATTGCTTTTTGTTCTGCGCAAAAAAGGCATCAGAAGTCATGCAATAAGTGGCCTGCTTGACAAACGGGTCAACGCATTCCTTTTCCGCGCAGCGCACATGCCGGAAGCAATCGAAATGCCAGACGCCAATTTCAAGGTAGCGCAAATATTTTCGCGCATCGATCAGGCGATTGATAATCTCATGCCTGCTTTCCACCATTGCAGGCATGCGCTCCACAAAGGCGGGGTCATAAACCTTGCGCGAAAAGCCGGGCAGATTGAAGGTGTTGTGCATGGTGATTTCTTCGCCGCCGGTCAGGTTATGGAGGTCGTGGCACCGGGGCGCGGGGTTTCCGCCCATCACCCAGCCTTCGGCCGCCCAGCGGTTCGGTAACACTTGGGGCGCCGGCAGGCGGGCAATGTAATTGCCGGTCGCCCACCAGTAGTTTCCGGCATAGACTTGCGCCGCACCGCATTTGCGGTGAAGGTTTACACCGCAAGTGGTAAGTTGGACACCGGACAGGTCATTGTGGTCAAGGGCTTCCACATGTTCCCGCCAGCGTTCAACGCAGCCCCAGTTAAGATACTCTCTCCATTTATTGCCCGGTTCGATATGCTGGCCGATGCGAGATATGCCCTTGGCATGAAGGTAAAGGACTTTGTCACCGGGCGCGGCGTACTGCTTAACCATGCACAGCGCGGGGAACTCGAATTGCTTGATCTCCGAGAAGTACGAAAGCCGGTACTTCGGCAAAAGCTTCATAGGCTTACGCCGCGGCCCCGCCATGCAGATATGGATTACTTCCGCCGCCTCTTCCAATCCGCTTTCGCGGATGATGTTGACCTGCTCTTGCATAACGAGCTTCCATCGCGGTTCAATCTGCGCCACAAAGTAAAATACTTTGATGCTCATACCACGTAACCCTCCAAGTCAAGCGCCGGGGTTCTGGCCAGCCCACGGCATTTGCGACAGATTTCAAGTCCGGTCGTAGCGCAAGCCTTGCCGGCGTTTTCCCATCGCAAAAGCAGGTGGTG
>JBAZEO010000119.1:0-6568 GCA_041653935.1 Dehalococcoidia bacterium
CTGCGATTACATGTACTGGATACAGCGCGAATGGCGGGAGATTGCTCGGGCTATCGAAGGCTTCCATTCAGATATCGTTCTCAATTCCCTTGACAACTACAAGAAAGAGCCCTGGGGCTATTGGGGGGCCGTTGCCCCCCTTGCCGCTCTATATTCTTTAGTGGTATATTACTTGATGTTGACTATCGCTGAGAAGCGAAAGGAGAAATGGGAATGGCGAACGTACAAAAGAAAGCGCGTCTTCAATCTGAAATAAACTTCAATTCTTATCTTTCCCAAACTCCCACAAATAACATTAAACCCGTACAACGTTTTGAATTATGGAAGCTAATGCGTGAATCAAACTTAACCTCTGGTGATATCTCTCGCGCCCTTCACCTTGAGCCGCGCCGAGTTCGCCGTGAATGTTCATTAACCGCAAGCCCTGACGAAATAGTAAGAATACACCGATTTGAGTTAGAACATTTAAGAATAAATGTTACGAAGATAGATAAGCCTTTCCATTAACGGAGAGCTTAATTATAGGACCGACCGAAAAACCTGGAAAATCCCACCTCCATACGGGGGCGCGGCTGGGCAAGTAGGGGAGGCAGGAAAAGCAGTTAACTTTTCCGCCTGGGTAAACCGACGACGCCGTGCCAGCCAAGTATTTACTACTTGGTCAAACACGCAACGGAATAGGCGACCTTCAATATCTCTTTAACGACTGCACTGGCGGTTCGTTAGATTTATTGGAGGTTGGGCAATGAATAACCCCAACGTACAGTCAAAGGTTCTCTCAAGGGCGCAGGCTTGCGAAGCTTTGGGCGGAATCGCTATCAACACGCTAGACCGTCGCATCGCTGACGGAACCCTAGCGTCCATCCGCTTCGGAAGGCGTGTCTTTATTCCTATCGAGGAAATAGACCGCCTTGTTTCATCCGCGAGGATAGCCTAAATGACCGCGCAACCTAGCACAGGGGCGGCCTTCATTGAAGCTCATCGGCATGAGCTGGAAACGGCGTTCCGTTCTCTCCCCGAATATGGAACCGCCGGCATCGTTTTCACGTTCTACGATGCAGATACTACGCGCGTAGAATACATAGCAACGGCGACAAGATCGGCGCGCCCTCGCTCGAATCGGGGCTAGCCATGACAGCATACCAACTCGAAACATTCCGCGTAGAACAGAGCCTCGCATGGTCAAAGGCACGTCAAGCAGAAAAAGACGGCGTCCTTATCGTGCCCGAACAATGCCCGAAATGTGGTAAACCGGCAAAGCTCGAAGGGCACCATCCAGATTATGCGAAGCCCTTGAAAGTAGTCTTCCTTTGCCGCAAGTGCCATTCCGCGCTTCATGCGAAATTAAGAGCGAAGGCGCGCCGGGTAAAGCTATGAAAGAAAACTTTACCATGATCCCAAACGAGGTACTGGAAAATCCAGCTCTCTCAAGTTTTCACCTGCTAGTTATCATCGCCCTTCTGTCGTTTCTGTGGAAGGGAGACGATGAGTGTTTTCCGTCTCTGAAGACTCTTTCGAGGATTTCCCACGTATCACGAAGGAAAGTCTACAAGGTAATTTCCGAACTGGAAGCGATGAAAATTGTTTCCGTTAGCCGCAAAACTGGACGGGTAGACCATTACCGGCTGGACATTCAAAAGGCCATGACCAGGGCCTCCGAGGTACCTAGTGACTCCGAGGTACCTAGTGACGTGGAAGACCCTAGACCAGGTACGCCGGAGACCCTAGACCAGGGCCTTGCAGGTACCTACACCAGGGGCTTAGACGTACCTGTATCCAGACCTATTCATGAAGACATATCTATAAAACATAATCATGAAGACAATACGCCTTCTGATGATGATGAATTGTATGGACTTCATAAAAATATCCCTCTTGAAAAAGAGGATCATGAAAGACTCGAGTTTGACTACGGCGAGAAAGGAGCGGCCCAACTGATCGAAACTCTAAGCGGTTGGTATTACACGAAAGAGGATAAGAACATGTCAAACTTTATCGGCGCACTCTACACGATGGCGGAAAAGCAAGGGCTAGTTAAGATCATTCATAGACCTTCTTGCCGGTTGTGCGGCCGTGATCTGGCGAGCGATGGAAAGTTTCTCGGGATGTGTTGGAATGAATTCGACAAAGACGATAAACCCTGCAAGCTTTATCATGTTCCGCAAAACTCCGAGGCCGAGGACAAAACCGACACGCTGGCGGATTTGCAGAGTGCCGAGGGAGACGACGCGCCGGAAGTCGAATCGCTAGACATGGCTTTCCCGAAGCATCGGCGGAAATCTGGCGAAGCGGCTGGCGTATCCTGGGAGCTATCAGAAGATCCGCAATTGAAGGAGTTCTGAATGGGTGAAAAAAAGCGAAAAGCAATCGATAAGGTACTGAATGAAAAGTTTATGAGGGCTTGGAAGCTTGAGCGCGCGAAAAAAGAAAAAGCCAAAGAAGGGAAGAAAAATGAAAGCAATGACCATAGATGAGCGTTTTTTAGAACTAACGCAACGCCTTGACAGTCTGGCCGCGATAACTTCACGGGCTTTCGATACGAGAGATCAAAAGATTGCGGCGCTTGCTTCTCGATTGAACGAAGCTAGTATGCGAATCGATGTTCTTGAGGATTCTCAATACTACGAAAAATTGGAAACGTCCTCCGAGGAGTTTGAAGCAGAGGACGAAGAAAGCGCCGAACAAGAAGCCTCGCGAATCGTTTATCTTGAACCATCGGAAACGCTGGCGGAATGAATGAAAAAAACGCCCCTTGAGGTCCGGCGATGGATTATCGATATGTATGAAGCCGGGAAAAAGCAAGATGAGATATCGGCCGAAACGGGAGTGAATCAAGCGACGGTTTCCCGCGTCTTGGCTGATGCTGTGACTTCGGGGCTGATCTTGCCGAGACCGAAAGCGAAGGGCACGCGCAGGATGTCGGAGACATGCTTCCTGGAGATATATTCCGATCCCTGTATCCGGGGCATCCTTAGGAAGGAAATCAATCATCGGCACGATAGGGAAGATGCACTTCAAGCCGCATGGGAAAGAATAATAACCCTCGAAGACGGAAAGGGAACAGGATATTACGTCAACGCGGGGAAATGGGCAATTCGTAATTTTTACGAACGGGAAACATTGCATAAACGGTTATTAGTGATAGAAGAGGTCATAAATGAAACCTGATAATTTATATGCGCTATTCGCTGCACGTCTTCAGCGTTTAGATATCGGCCTTGAAACAGACGGCGCCATACGGGCACTTGCGGCTTATATCATCCGAGCCTCGAATACCGAAGCGTTGGGCATCCTCGCCGAAGGGTTAGCTCATGAAGCGTTACTTCCGACCGATGAGGAAGGTTATTTTTCGATCCTCAACGAGTGGCAGGGAGTTTCCGGCATCCTTGCGAAGGCGAAGGCCGAGGGGAAGATTGACCCGGTATTGAAAATCGGCGTATCGGCATTCCAGGATCGCATGATCTATGCCGAGCTTCTTGAGGATGAGAAAGCGGGATATTTTGAACCGCGCGAATCTAGATACGGCGAACCGCAAGAAGTTGGTACGCTGGCCGAGATTAACGCAAAGTTTGACGAAGTTAAGTAATTAGGTTTCGTGCTTGAGCCTTCGCCGTCTCTGGACACGCGGGCAAGATCACGAAAGAAAATCGGCGCCGCCTCAGGGCACGCCATGAGCTGTGCCGCTCACAATCGACGCAAAACCGATACGGCCGCCTCAGGGCACCGAATCGAAGGCAGAATGAAACGGTTCTAGTTTTTCCTGGAGGGATTCCGAGAGAAGCGACAAACCGGCGAACCTGGAGGGATTCCAGGAACGGGCGAGAGAGATTCCCGCATTCTATGATTCTGCGCGGACCTGTCGGGATGACAGCTCCAAGAGGTTGAAATTACTGTCGAGATGACAGAAAGGAAATCAAGCAAATGGTAAAAGATAACAAGGCCGCCAAGGCTGAGCTTCGCGAGATTCTTTCGCAGATGGAAGAAGTACGCAGTAAAGACAAGCCCACCGAAAAAGACGTTCAGACGCTTCAGGGCCTTTTGGTTCGCGCCAAGGCTTTGGACGCTGACATTTTTATGAATGAGAAGGGCCAGCCCGTCGACAACGGACAGGGTATCGGCGGAGAGCTTTTTGGAAGCGTTCGCGCTAGTTCTGTCACCTACGGAGTAACGGGCGCGAAGTCTATTCGCGACGTTTTCGGAAAAGAGCATCGCTCTTATGGTTCGCAGGATATCGGATCGATTCCCGAAATGATGGCTCTTGTCAAACAGGGCCGAGATTCCCGGCTGTTCGATGTTCGCGGCGCCGCGAGTGAAGGCGTACCCTCTGAGGGCGGCTTCCTTACTCCCTCTCAGCTCTCGGACGTTTTCTATGATGACATTATTTCCGGTTCGGAAGTTATGCCCTATGCGAAAATGTACCCCATGAAATCCGATACCATCGACGTTCCTGCATTCAAGGCGTCCGATATGTCCTCTGGCGGCGCTGGCGTAGCTGGCGGTGTAAAGGCGTATTGGAGCGGTGAAAATAGTACCTTGACCCCTCAGGAGGCCGGATTCCGGTCCATGAAGTTGACGGCCAACAAGCTGACGATCTTCTCCCTTTCCTCGAATGAGTTGAAAGACGATAGCCCCGGTTTTGAGGTTGCGCTTGGAAGCGTGATGAACGCCGCCGCCCTGCATAAGCTTGAATCGTGTTTCATTAACGGAACCGGCGCGGGCCAGCCTTTGGGCATGGCGAACGCTCCCTGTACTATCACGATTAGCGGCGAGACTGGCCAGAGTGCGGATACGATCAACGCTATGAATATCAAGAAAATGTATTCCCGCCTTCTGCCTGGGTCGCATAAGCGCGCCCGCTGGTATGTAAGCGCGACCTGTCTGCCTGAATTGCTTTCCATCGGCCAGAGCATCGGAACAGCCGGCGCGTTTGTCCCTTGGGCCTCTTTCGGCGCTGATGGCGTTCTCCGCATGCTTAACTGCCCGGTTATCGTGTCCGAGCATTGCGCGGCTATTGGCGACCTTGGGCAGATTCTCCTTGCCGATGTCAGCTACTACGGAATCGGACTCCGGCAAGAGCTTCGCATCGATTCCAGCAATGACTATGCGTTCAATAGTGACCAGAAAGCCTACCGGCTCAAGGCCCGTTTGGATGCTCAACCGCTGCTTGACAAGGCGTATACGCCCGAGAAGGGCCTCAGTCTGTCGCCGTTCATCAAATTGGCCGCTATCTAAGGGAGGGAATGAAAAATGAAAGGTTTCAACATTCCCGAAGCCGGGCACATTTCGGTATGTAAGTACCCGGCGACTATGAACGCGGTGGCCGGTCTCACGGCCGTGAATATGGCGAACTACTCCCATGTTGATTTCGTTATCGCCCTGGGAGCGACTAACGCCAATGCCATTACCTATACCTTGAATTATGGCGCGACTAGCTCGGCCGCCGGTACGGCTATGGCGTTCAATTACTACGCCGAGACTACGGCCGATACGGATATTCTTGGCGCGAGGACTGCCGTTGCCGATACTGGATTCGCGGCGGCAAATAACTCTACGTCCGATATCTTGTATGTAATTTCCGTCGATGCTAGCGAAATCCCGGACGGAAGCAACTGGCTTCATGTTGTGGCTTCCGGTGCTACCACGAGCACGCCGGGAACGTGTATCGCTGTTCTCTCAGGTTCACGCTATGCCGGTGCCGAGAGTCCCACGGCGATTAGTTAATGAATAATAGCCGTACAAGCCCCCTTGTCCGGCTGTTTGGACCGGCTGAGTCCTTTGGGGCCCACTCATCCCCTCTCCCTTGGCCGGTCCTTTTTTTGGTTCCTTCGCGGGTTCTTGTTTCCGCGTTTGAAATATGCCCTTGAATGGGCCGGATCATGGGCATCGATTTAGCCCCCTGTGCCATGGTCATTGCGTCAAAAGCTCCTGTCCGGCGACCCGAGACAATGGACAGGAGCGACGCTTTTTATCAAGGAGTTAATTATGTCAAATATTAAGACAGACAGGGCAACCGGATCGGCTGGCGTTGCCTATGCTAAGACGTTCGATGATGAAGTATTCGTCCGAGAGATTCGCTACCATATGGGAGTTGCGGCCGGTGCTGAGACCTTGACCGTGAGTCTCGATGCTCAAGCGGGAAGCGCCTATGATTGCATTCTTGCTACTCAGGCCATGAATACGCTATTGGATTTCTATTATAGACCCGAGGTTCCTATGCATTTCGTCAAGGGTGATATTCTCAAGGTTACCTTTGCCAATTCAGGGAATAGAACATGGGGCATTGAAGTTATATTCGAGTAACAAACCAATGCTTGACGACCTAGACCGCCAAGACCTTGAAAACCCTCCCAGTATGGAAGAGATGGCAAGACGCCAGAGAGAGCTACTTAGGCGAGTACATGCACTAGAGGGGAAAGTAAGGGCATTAACGCGGGAACGCAAGGCATCATTGATAGACGTTTATGAAGGCCGAGACGGTGAACGGCCATTGTATTACAACCAAAGGAAACGCGAGAGGGATTCTATATGAAAGAATGGTATCCCCCGGCATGGTTTCTCAAATATCCTT
>JBAZEO010000120.1:0-6534 GCA_041653935.1 Dehalococcoidia bacterium
GCCTGAAGCGCAAACGCCAGGCGCCAGGGAATGCCCAAAAGTTGCTTGGGCATATTCCCCTTTCGCGGTTCCATACATGTTCCGCGATTGCTTTTCTGCTTCATACTTGTCGTGTTTGACCCGCCATGACCGCCTCCATAACTATCGCCCAAATTCAGCCATAGTGTGCCGTCATTTCTCAATACCCTCCGCGCTTCTCGAAACAATTCAACCATGCGCTGTACATAGGCTTCCGGTGTATCCTCAAGTCCGATCTCATCACATTTGCGCAGGTCATCGGCGTTTAAATAGCTTCTAAGGCCGTAATAGGGCGGGCTGGTGACGATACAATGCACGCTTTCGGCTGGCAAACTCCGCAAAAACGCCAGCGCGTCCATACATACGATCTGGTTTCGTAGCGCGTCGATCCGATGCGCCCGTTGTCCCAGCAGTGCCATCAGCGCGGCGCGGTCGGCGGTCGTCTCCGGCGGCATGGCTAGTGCCCCCCGATCAGCGCGCGCGCATCGTCTACCGTCAGTTCGCCGCCCGTTGGCAACACAGCGTCATACCGCATACCCGCGAACTCGAAGTCAAGTTGATCTTGTGCATACACCACGCCGCACGTCGGGCACACCGCGCTTTGCGGGAACCCGGCTGCCAGGGCGCGAATATCCACGATGACTTTGCACGCCGGGCAGGCGGCGATCAGGAATATGCCCGCGCGGCGCGCGTCGTACAGCAGCATCCACGCTTGCAATGAGGTTGCCGGTATCAGGTGCATGGCTAGAAGCCTCCGCCAAGATTGAGTGGTACTGTGCCATTAACCACATCTGTCAATGTGGGCAATGGATCGATCCACTTAAACCGCGCGCCCAGATATATCAGCTTAATTTTCATTCCCGATGGCCCACGCCTGTTCTTTTCAATTTCAACATATCGGTATAGGCTGTCCGATCCTGGCATGGCGCGATATTCAATGCCCTCGTAAACCAGCGAGTCGCCCGCGTCCGTTTTAGGAACGTGCAGTCGCAAATAAAGCGCGGCCTTACGTTTATACGCCCCGCTCATAAGTGCTTCGCCCTCCCGGTTCAATTGAACCGTGCCAATAATAAACAACTTGTTTTCGCGCGCAAACGTTTCCAAGTGGGCCATAAAAGACTGAATAGCATCGGCTTTCGTCTGTCCTTTAGGGACATTGAAGGTCAGATCGTTTAACCCGTCAATGCACACAATCTGAATACCGTACTTCTCAACTTGGTTTTTAATCTCTGCCAGCAGTTCGCGCGCCGACGTTGCACCGCACTCCCAGTAATTAACTCGGCTTACCCACTTGTCAAGCTCAATATCGACACGATGGAACTCCGCCATTTCATTATGTGTCAGGGAATCCGGCGTTAACAACTTGCGATAGGGCAACAGAGAATTAGTCGCTTTACGCCGCGCCAAGATATTCGCTTTATCCATTTCAGTGAATATGGCTAGTACCCGCGCCTTCATATCATCAGCATAAAACTGCACAAGGTTAAATAACTTGGCAGACTTCCCCGATCCTTCTGGGCCAGCAATAATAACAATATCACCCGGCTTATAGACGGGCGCGGCCTCTTCGTATGTTTCCCATGCCAGCGGATACCATACCGGGTTTGCGCGTTCCTCCTCAACTAGGGCATCATAGTAAGCAATCGAATCTCGCCCCAACAAAATATCATCATTCTTTCCGTAGGGCCGTAGAGAGATCAACTGCTCGACTGCGTTATTCCATTTCTCTAACGGCGAGAAGCCCGCGTTACTAAATATCTCAGAAGCCGTCACGCTGAGGTATCCTAGTAGCCTCCGCTCTTCGGCCCGCTGGCGGATGATCACGGCATAGGTGCGCGGATTTATCAGCGTAATGGCGTGCTCTGCCAATTCCTGAAGATAGAGTAACCCGCCGCACTCATCTAATTTCCCATCACGGCTGAGGCGCTCTGCTATCGTAATAGGATCGATCTCCTGGCTTTCGTGGTGTAGGTCAAGAGTTGTTTGATAAATCCACGAATGGCGAGTAATATAAAAATCGTCGGGCTGTAGGCGCTCCAAAACAACAGCGCCTAGTTGTGAGTAATCTACCAGCAACGACCCTAATAACGCCTCTTCTGCCTCGACGCTTTGTGGTGCGACAATATAGGTAGGCTGTGTACAAATTTGCGTTTCGGTGCGTTGCTCGCTCATGACATCTCACCTAATAACTCGTTGTAGTCCCCCGCTTCATAATGCGCCTGATGACGCTGCAACATGGCCTTTCTGCGCGCCCGCTCGTCCGCTTCTGTTCCGAGATCGATGGTAACGGGCGGCGGCGGCGGCGCGGTTTTCTGCTGCCATAAGGTAATCTTTTCCAGAACCTCATCAAACGTTACGATACGTTTGGCATTCCGCGTTTCATACATGGGAGAGGCCGGATCGTAAAGCGCACGAGTGCAACCATTTACCTGCTCCGGTGTTGCGCCGTTACCAACTGCTATGGTTGCCTTACGCGCAAATCGAGAATAAGAAGCGCCATAAGGTTTACCGCCTGGAAGCGCGGCCCAGTACGCATCAATGAGGGCAATGTGAGACTGAACGGCTTTTTGCCCGCTGGTAGGCGGAATATCTTTTGGTTTTTCTTTTTGGTTTTTCTTAATAGGTTCTTCTTTGATTGCAGGATATTGATCACCGAGATCAATATTTTGATCATCATGATCAAAATATTGATCACTAGTTTTATCGTGATCAATATTTTTATCACTATATCGCTGGATATTCTCCAACATACGATCAATAACAATTACTAAAACTGAGTCATTTGATCGTTTTCTTACAGATATCCAGCCCTTTTCCGCTAATGTGTTCCGAGTAGAAGTGATCTTCGGAATACTCATGCGGGTGATTTTTGAAATAGTGCGAATATTCTGGAAGCACTGTCCGTTATTATTAGCGCCACAGACACGGACATAGTGTGCCAAAAGGCGATACTCAAATGGATCAAGATCGTCATCGGCCATATTCAGCATTGACGTGAACCATTTGCCTATTTGTCCGTTATTCCGATATTCATCTAAAACATCTTGTGCGCTTTTCCTCCTAGTCATTTCCCGCTCCACAAATATCTAACACCAGCCGGATAGCCCTAACCCAATTCTCCAGTGTGTTTTCTCCCCACTGAATGACAAAATACCACGCCACCCACGCCATATGATCTATCTCGGCATCGGTTAGTCCCACGATGCCAGCAGCCTCGAATGTTTCACGAATTAAGGCAAGGTTCTGCTGGCGTTTCCGTTCTGATGTCAGCCTCAAGGAAAGCGTAGCAGATGTCACGCTTCACCGCCTTCTCGGTTACGCCTAAGCGCGCGCTCCATTTTCGCGCGATTACGCTCGTCTGTTAATACGCGGCGATTTTTAAGCCAGTCCCAGTTTATTAATTCCCTGCTGCAATTCAGTAGGCGAATATCACGAGACGGATCGCCTGTTCCAGCCTTCGTGATCAACTCGGCAGAAACCAGCACTTTTAAGCTATCTATGACTGTCGTTCTTGACGCTCCGGTAATCTTCATAAGCATTACTGTGCTTAGAACCTTTGGGGCTATGTCAAATTCCCACGCCAAAATATGGCGACTCATAGCCAGTAGTATCTTCACTTCAGTTGGAGTGCTATACTGCATAACCTCATCTATAAATAAAGTCGGGGCAGGGTGTGTATTAGGCGGCGCGTCGTCTGGCTTAATCCATTCGTCGGGGTGGGGTAAGTAGCCATATGCCAACAGACTCTCGTTAATTTGTTTTTGACAGTAGAACCAGCCAGAAAAATAAAAGTCCTGAAGCGCGACAATCATGCGCCGCGAAGCAGCGTTGTTTACCAGATACATAGGTGTGTGTTGCAAAACATGGCAATTTGGGCATAGATCAATTAGATTTTCGCCTATATCGGAACCGCCGTTTCTGCGTGGGAGAATATGATGTTGATGCACGGGGCCAAAGTACCCGCCCCCGTGACAATAACCTACCCCTTGACGGTTTTCTTCATTTGCGGTAAACTTGTCTGTAGCTGTCACGGATCAACCTCCTGTGACCTAATACCCATGTTGCCCGCGCCTGATGCTACAGGCGCTTTCGGCGTCTGGGCGATATACGATACGTGCAGACCGCCCGCTATGGGTGGTTTGTGTTTTATGTGCCTATTCCGGCGCTGCGATCTCATACTCATCAAACGATTTTGGCGCGGGGAGATCGTCCGTGACGTAAATCACGGGCTGCCCATCTTCACGCACCTGAATTTCAATAGTGCCATAGTGTCCCGGCGCTAACGGTACTCGTATTTGCATCCACGTTCCCGCGCGCATGGTAATATCCGCCAGATCAACAGTTGCGCGTAACTCAACGTGGCTTTGCAGCCGATCCAGTTTGACAGTTTCCATTGTACCCCTCTCTCTATGTAACTAAAAACCCCCATCCATGCGCCTACGTGCCTGCAAAGCTGCGTGGGACGGTTCATGGTATGGGGGCTGGTCGATGATCCTATTGGTTCCGTAGGCTGCAATAAATGCGCCCCCGCTTAGCTTTGCAGGCTTCAGAACATTATACTACGGGCAACCGGACAAGTCAAGGATACTTTGGGACTAAAGTATCTACCAACCGAACAGCGTCCGCTGCTCGGCCACCGGCTCGGCGGGCTGTTCCAGCGCCGTGAACATATCCGGCGTGTAGGGTTCAGCCAGACGGGCGCGCGCAATGCCGACGTATTCCGGCGATAAGTCGCCCGTTATCCAGTGCCGCCCCGTATTACGCGCAGCCAGGGCTGTCGTGCCACTGCCGACGAATGGATCAAAGACCAGATCGCCGGGGCGCGTGTAGGTGCGAATAAGGTATTCGAACAGGGCGACGGGCTTCTGAGTGGGGTGATAGCCACGTTCATTTTCAAACTGCAGAACGGTTCGCGGGTAACGTTGCCCTTCATTCAAGGTTGCAATACGATAATGGGAGCCATAGATACTGGTGGGAGGTGCTTTGGGGTTTGTTTCGTATGGTGTACCCTTTGTCATCTGAGGGTTATACACTGGCTGCCCGCCATAGAACACCAACACGTTTTCATGTGCTTTTAGCGGTCTTGTTTTGGCGTCAAGAAATTGTGTGGCTATTGGTTTTTCCCATATCCACTCGTAACGGAACCACGCCGGGTTACTCATCACTAGTCGGCTAGTAAATGGCTGGCTACCTGTCATCACTACCGCGCGGTGCGGCTTCATAACCCGCCTCATTTGCTGCCACCATTCGACTAGGTCGATCTCGCTTTCCCACGCCAATTGAGTCGTATTATATGGAATGTCACTCAGGCACAAGTCTACACTGTTATCAGGCAACGCTTGCGCCAGCGCCAACCAGTCGCAGCACTGCACGGTATCTCGCAGCCCGGCGAACACTCGCGCTTGCACCGTGTCCAGGAGGGCGCGTAGGTGGGGTGGTATGGTGGTCATCGATACTCCTGATAGTTTCTGACAGTCCGGTTATCCAACATACACACATT
Organism: Dehalococcoidia bacterium; assembly: GCA_041653935.1. Taxonomy (GTDB): domain Bacteria; phylum Chloroflexota; class Dehalococcoidia; order E44-bin15; family E44-bin15; genus JAYEHL01. Next base: position 5,519 of record JBAZEO010000120.1, read on the forward strand.
GTTACCCACATATCCCGCCAATGCCGCAAGCATGGGGGCAGACATGGGCCTCATGAACTGCCCCGGTTGCGGGGTACTCTGGGGAGAGGGCCGCAAAGCCAGCGGCGGGGATCGAACCCGCATATCCCGCGTACAAGGCGGGCGCACTGCCGGTTGTGCTACGCCGGCGTTGTGGGGTAGGTGGAGTCGAACCACACGGCAATTATTGTCACTTTCAACGGGCGTTTTTCCCGTTACGCAATGCCGGGCGTTTGCTAGAACGGTCCGCCGTTCTGCTACCCCATGTTCCCCCGGTGCGATCTTCCGCGCACACGGCTGCACGCGGGCCGGGGAATGTCCTAATTATACAGTATGCCATGCGCCGCGCAAGCCATTTTTACAAGTTTATACACTTGGCGGCACATTGCCGTTTACGCCCCTAGCCAGTACGGACGGTCGGTATTGAATTCGTCTTCTACCACTGGCTTAGTCTCCGGTGCAGCCACCTGCACCGTCTGATATTCCGGCAACTCGCGCAAGTCCCGCAGCGGCGTTTGTCGCAAACGTTGGCGACACGATGTCGTTAACGTCGCGTCCGAGAGACTTGTTCATTCTGACGGCGCGATCTTCCAGGCGGTCTATACGCGCCGCCGTGTTCGGTGACGGGTGAGGCGCATAGGGCTGTATCCATTACGCCGCTCTTGTTTCTATATGGATCACGCTTTTCGCTAGATTGCGCTCAGCGTAGGCCAATGGAACAATTACGCCATGCGTGTTGTAGCCATCGTTCTGGGCATGGTTAGTTTTTACCACCTTGAAGGATCGTTTCAATGCCTCAATGCGGGCGCGAAGATCGGATGGCACAAAGATTAATATCTTTCCATTCAGCAGCGCGGCATAGAAGATATAGTCAGCCTTGCAGGTGTATACCCACCCCGGCTTGTTTTGCGTATCGACCGAGATCGTTTCCAGGAATATATTTCCCGTGAATGCTGTCTGAATGCCACTTTTGTATTCGACCAGATACGTATTATCCT
>JBAZEO010000121.1:0-6387 GCA_041653935.1 Dehalococcoidia bacterium
GGGGGAGCTGGCTGATTCAACCGGGCCGCGTACCTGGCAGGCTGAGGCATTCCGCCGAATTGGTGCGAAACTGCAGGACCCTGCCACGCGGCATCAACCTATCAGGATCGCCCGTGTGTCTGGTCACGACATCGGAAAATCAGCGTTTATTTCCATCCTCTGCCATTGGGGTATGTCCACGTTTGAGGATTGCCGAGTAATAGTAACGGCAAACACGGAAAACCAGCTCCGTACCAAGACCTGGCCAGAGATTCGGAAGTGGTTCCGACTGGCGATCAATGCCCATTGGTTTAAAACTGAGGCCACGTCTGTATTCGCAAGAGATTCGAACCATCCTGATTGGCGCGTGGACGCCATCCCATGGTCCGAGCATAACACCGAGGCATTTCAGGGGCTCCACAACAAGGGCAAGCGCATCATCGTGATATTTGACGAGGCGTCAGCCATACCAGATAAGGTCTGGGACGCGGCGGAAGGGTCCATGCTGGATGAGGACACAGAGATCATCTGGGTTGTATTCGGCAACGGCACCAGAGCATCTGGTGAGTTCCGCGAGTGTTTTCGCGGGAAGCGCCACCGCTGGGACAACGAATCAATAGATGCTCGCGACGTGGAGGGTACGAATAAGCGACAGATCGAGGAATGGCTAGAGGACAATGACATAGACTCAGATTTCATCAAGGTCCGCGTGCGTGGGATGTTCCCGAACCAATCGCCGCGCCAATTTTTCTCCGAGGCGGACGTGGACGCCGGATTCAGGCGGCACCTACGGCCCGAACAGTTCGAGTGGGCGCCGAAAATCCTTACCTGTGATCCGGCGTGGGAAGGCGACGATGAGCTGGCCATCGGGATCCGACAGGGGCTCTATTCTAAGATCCTGTGTGTCCTGCCGAAGAACGATAACGACGTGGAAGTGGCCAACATCCTGGCTGGGTTTGAGAATCAAGAGAAGGCCGATGCCGTCTGGATCGATGCTGGATATGGCACGGGGATCGCCTCGGTGGGTAAGACCCAGGGGCGAAACTGGCAGGTGGTGTGGTTCAGCGGCAAGTCTGGCGATCCAGGATGTTTGAACAAGAAGGCCGAGATGTATAAGCGCTGTCGGGACTGGCTCAAAGCGGGCGGATCCTATGACGACAAGAACCTACACGAGGAGTTTCTGTGGCCTGAATCGGTCCCTAGACTGGATGGGATGCTGCAAATCGAGCCCAAAGACGCCATGAAGCGGAGAGGCCTCAGGAGCCCGAACCGGCTGGATCAGCTAGCTCTAAGTTTCGCGTTCCCCGATCCGATCAAGCGGGACGATCCACTGTCTGCGTTTAACCGTGGGCAGCAGGGCATGTGCCAGACCAAGTACGACGTTTTCGAGGAACTGGACAGGCTATGAATGTAAAAAAATTACACAAAAAATGTTGACAGTGGGCAAAAAGTAAGCATACTTAGGGTGACGCTTTTGCCGAGCGGTGGGGGTGAACCATGATGTCAGCGCCTAAAATGCCTGCCGCACCCGCGCCAATCCCTACTGAGAACATGGACCCAATCGCCCAGCAGGCCGCGCTCCTGGAACGGAAGCGCCAGCAGGCCGCGCTTGGGTTTCGGAGCACAGTGCTGACATCTCCCAGCGGGTTGCTCTCGCCTCCCCTCACTATGACTCCAACGCTGAAGGGGCAGTAAAATGGCCGAAACAGACCAGCAACGTAGGGTCCGCCAGGTCAAGGCAATGCTCGACAACAGGAGCGTCAAATACTCCGAGTGGCGGAGCTTGGCCGAATTCTGCGCCCCGTCTGCTGGCAGTTTCATCCCACTAGAGAACCCCGACCAGCGAAGGATCAGCCGGGGGAAGATCTATGATCCTGAGGCCGAGCTGTGTGTAAACGCTCTAGTGTCTGGGTTTGAGAGCAACATCACGAACAAGGCGATGCCCTGGGTGCTGTTTAAGATGGCAGATCCAGACCTGAACCGGTTCAAGCCAGTGAAAGAGTGGCTGGAAATCGTCAAGAATGTTACCCTGGAAGTGTTCCTCAAGTCGAACATCTACAGCGTTTTCCCGAAGGTGTATCGTGATCTAGGCGTGTTCGCCACTGGTGGGATGAGCATCGAGGATGATCTAGAGAATAACACATTGCACGCCAAGCATTTCCCGATTGGGTCATACGCTCTAGAGACGAATCGCTGGGGCCGGGTGGACACATTCTGCCGAGAATACAAAATGACTGCCATTCAGATGGTGGCCGAATTTGGACGGGAAGCGTGCAGCGAACAGGTTAAGACGGCCTATGACCGCGGGAACTATGGCACCTGGTTTGATGTGGTATGGATGGTGGAACCTAACCGGGACGCGAAGCCCGGAGCATTGCTGAGCAAAGACAAGGCATTCCAGTCGACGAAGTGGGAGCCGTCCAACGACACTCAGCCACTGAGCCAGAAGGGCTATGACGAGAACCCGTGCATGTTCCCTCGGTGGGATGTGGAGGGAGAAGGGTCCTATGGCACATGCTGCCCCGGGATGGTCGCGTTGGGCACGGTCAAGAGCCTCCAGAAGAGGGAGCTGAAAAGTTTGAACGCGCTGGACAAACTCGTGGATCCTCCCTATCAGGGGCCTCCAGGCATGGAGCGCCCCAGCCAGATACCAGGATCAATCACAATTGTTCCTCAGGGAGGCATGGAGTTCAAGCCTGCGTACCAGATTAACCCACATTTTCAGGAGATGCTGGAATCCAAGAACGAGGCTAAGCAGACAATCCGCAAAATCTTCTACTCGGATCTGTTCTTGATGTTGACCAACAATCAGAATCGGGATAAGACGGCGTACGAGATCGCGGCCATGAAGGACGAGCAGATGGCCCAGCTCGGGCCTGTCTCGACCCGGACCAATGACGAGCTGCTGGACCAAGTAGTCGAGCGCACCTTCGGCATCGAAATGCGGGCTGGCATGCTACCACCTCCGCCTCCTGAGATGCAGGGGCAGATGATGGCGGTGGAGTACATCACGCCGATGTCCCAGGCTCTAAAGACAGTAGGGATCACGGCCATCGAGCGGCTCTTTCAATTTGCGGGTGGGCTCATCCCGATGTTCCCGGAAGTGGCCGACAAGCTCAACACGGATAAGGCCATTGACCAATACTCCGAACGGATAGGGGTTCCCCCAGACCTGGTGAGAGATGACAAGGAGACGGCCAGCATTCGGCAAGGACGGGCGCAGATGCAGCAGGCCCAACAGGCAGCGGCAACGATGCAGGCAGCGGCCCAGACAGGCAAGACGCTGGCTGATACCAACGTGACAAACCCGAGTGCTCTGACCCAGATCCAGGCAGCGATGCAGGGTCAAGGGGTATTCCCTGGTGCTGATGGCGTGATGCCTGCGCCAATGCAAGGCGGGGTGGCTAATGGCTGATGAAGAACTGGATTACACCGAACCCAAGGACCCGAGACTCTCTAAGCGAGAGAAGCAGATCAAGCGTGTGCGAGATCAGGAATTGGCAGACCTGGATTGGGTGCTCTCGGATCCAAGGGGGCGCCGTTACATCAACCGAATCAGTTGCGAGAAGGAGCGATGGCTGGAAACACCATTTCACCCTAACTCCAATGTATCCTCTCTGTTCAAGGGTAAGGCAGAACATGCCCTACAGATCATGCGCGAGGTTAGGACGGAACGACCTGAAATGTATTTGTTGATGCAGAGAGAGTTTATTTCCCAACCAACACCAACGAAGGAGAACACCGATGAGTGAAGAGACTGCTGGCGCGGCGACCCTACCGACCGCCGAAGCGACCAAGGAGGCTCCGGCCCCCGAGCGGGAATCAATCCTCACTGTAGCTACTGGGGGGGATTCCACGAAGGATCAGGGAACAACCGAAGACAAGGCTTCTGATCAGAAGGACGCCCCTAAAGCCGCCGATGAGGCCGCGAAAAAGGACGCCGAAGGAGAGCAGAAAGCCGAGTCAGCGGGAGTGCCTGAGAAGTACGAGTTGAAGGCCCCTGAAGGGATGGTTCTGGATGAGGCAATGATGGCCAAAGCCGAACCGGTCTTCAAGGAACTGGGTCTCACCAATGAAGGTGCGCAGAAGCTTGCGGACCTTTACGCAGGAGCCCAGCAGGAATTCACAACCCAAATCAAGGAAGCCTGGGTAAAGCAGGACCAGGAATGGCTTGCAGAGATCAAGGCTGACAAAGAGTTTGGGGGAACGAATTACCTGAAGAATGCAGCACTTGCACAATCGGCCATCGCGTGGGTTGAGTCTAAGGTTCCCGGATTCACGAAAGAAATCGGGTTCGAGCGGCTTGGCCTCGTGAACAACCCATTCCTAGCCAAGGCGTTTTCCGCCATTGGCGATCTAATGCGGGAAGACGTTGTGCCGGGTGCTTCACAGTCGGCGGGACAGGAAGGCAACATGTTCCTACCTGGTTCCAAGCGCAAGTAACTAAAACGTAATTCCATTTGCCGGATAAATACCGGCCCTGGAGGTTTAAAATGACGGCCCTGGCTGTTACTCATCCTACCCTCTTGGACTTCACCCGAGAACTCGGTGCAGACGGAAAGATCCAAACCGATATTGCAGAAGTCCTCCGACAAACAAATCCTATTCTTGACTACCTGCCCTTCGTTATGGCTAATGAGACGACAGGGCATAAGTCAATTATCCGATCCGGTCTCCCCACGCCGACATGGCGCGAACTCTACGGTGGCGTCCAGCCCACCAAAGGTGAGAGCATCGCTGTCCGGGACACTATTGGCATGCTGGAATCATACTGTGAAGTGGACAAGGCCCTCGCTGATCTTGGCGGCAACACTGTGGCTTTCCGGCGTAACCAAGAAGTTGCCCATATACAGGGTATGTCTCATGAGATGGCATCCACGTTCCTTTATGGGAACGAGGAGACTGAACGGGCTGCATTCACGGGCTTGGCTCCGCGCTATCTCCTTTCCACTGGGGCTATCAATAGCACGCACGTCCTGAAGGATACTGAGGATTCGGCTTCCACGAATTCTGACTTCTGGGTTCTTGGGCTTGGCATCAATAAGATCTTCGGCACCTTCCCCCAAAGCTCTAAGGCTGGCCTTTCCTATACGGATTTCGGGGAAGTGACAATCGGCGATGCTACGAACGGATACTACCAGGGATATCGTTCCCATTTCCGCTGGGATATGGGGCTCGTGGTTGAGGACTGGCAGTACGGTGTCCGCATCCACTGGGGGACCACGTCAGCCGCTACGTTTATCTCTGCTGGCACGGGGACCCCTCTCAGCAACATGTTGATCAAAGCCCTGGAATTGCTTCCCAGCCGAGATAACTGTAGACCGGTCATTCTGTCGAGCCGGAAGGGCAAAGAGCAGCTCAAGCTCCAGATCAAGAAGGAAATGACCTACAACCTAACCCGGGAGACTATAGCGGGCGTTCCTACGGATGTCTTTGACGGCGTACCGATTTTGACCACTGACGCAATTCTGAACAATCTCGCCGCTCTGACGGCCTAAAAGGAGAAAATCATGATCTGCAGCGAACTTGATGATTTTTGCTCCGCTACCGCGCTTAACACCGGTAGCGCTGGGACATACCTGATCGGGTCCCAGATTGGGACCGGAGACCCGACACTCAAGGATCTCGGGACCGCCGATATCTATTGGGTGATTCAGGTTTCTACGGCAGTGACGACCAGCGGCGGGACTGGGACTGTGAAGTTCACACTTGCCAGCGATAGCACTGCGTCTGTGTCCACCACTACTTCCACTTCTCATGTGAGTAGTCCCGCCTTTGCGGAAGCTACCCTTGTTGAGGGGTATCAATGGGCGGTCAAGTTGCCCTCTGGTAGCTATGAAGAATTCCTTGGCGTTCTTCAGACTACCGCCACTGCGGCAGTGACAGCTGGCGCTGTCAATGTGTTCTTTGCCAAGGAAATTCCAACCACTGTAATCTACCCTAGCATCACCTAAGCCATCTTCCCGGGGCGTCCTCGGACGGGCGCCCCGGCCCTTATCTGGAGACCGCATGAAAGAAGTAATCGCTTTAGAACTTGGTATTTACAAAGACACCCGGCAGCGCAAAAACTCACGCTTCTTCGTGGAAGATGGGGATACGGCAGATTGGTACAAGCTGTATGAGGGAGAATCGACTTCCCCGGAGGTGACGAGAACTCAAACCCTGGCTGAATTCGCAGAAGCCAGTAGGGGGGCCGTGCGAGTCAGTGGCACTCAACCGGCTGACCCAAAGCAAGCTAAGAAAGCCGAAGCCCGCAACCTAGACGTTCTCACCAAGTAGGAAGCCCCATGAAAATCGTTTGCTGCTGTGTTACTGAGGATCGGCCTGAGTTCATGCCGTGGCTCATGTGGAACTACAAGAAGCAAACGCATGAGGATAAGGAACTCCTGATTATCGATACCGGTGAGA
>JBAZEO010000122.1:0-6369 GCA_041653935.1 Dehalococcoidia bacterium
GTGCTCTTCCGATCTTTCATTTGCAGAATTAATTTCCCATACGAAAAGGGCTTATCATGAAATCAAAGGAATCAAAGGAATCAAAAAAGCTCGAAATTGTCTATCTTTCCGCCTCTGCCCTCGTGAAGCTCCCCGGCAATCCCCGGAGGGATAAAGATCCGAAGGCCATAGAGAAACTTTCCAAGCTGATTCGGCTACATGGCTTTCAGAATCCCCTCCAGGTCTTTCGGGAGAACGGCAAATATACCATCCTCTGTGGCAACCATCGCTTTGACGCTGGCCTTTCCCTCGGCATGAAGGAATTCCCCTGCCTTGTCTATACCGGCGACAAGAAGGCTGCTCTTGCGCGGGCTATTTCTGACAACCGCTCAAATGAGTGGACGGAGTGGGATATGCCCATCCTGAAAGAGCTTTTCATCGACCTCGATACCGGCGACTTCGATATCCACTTGACCGGCTTCAATTCCCATGAACTTGAGTTGATGATGACGGCGGTACACCAAGAGGAGCCGGACCGATCATTGATGGATAAGGTTTTCAACGCGGGCAAGGGGCAGGATGAAAGCGGGGGTGGTCAATCAGACGGATCGGCCGCTGACAAATTCCCCATAACCTTCATCCTCGATCAAGCCGAATGGGAGGCGTGGGTAATGGTCAAGGGCCGCCTAAAGGTTAAAGACGACAAATCCGCGTTTTTGAAACTCATTGGAGGGAAAAGTAATGCTTGAAAGATTCATCGGAGCGTATCTATTTCAGCCGGCGGCGTTTGACTATTCATCCGACACCTGCCGGAACGGTTGCGCCTACTGCTTCGCCAATATCAACCAGGCGGAGCGATCCGGGAACCTTCAGGGCGCGATCAAGAAATTTTACAAGCAGGAAATAACGACTTACGATGATTTGCTCTTGCGGGATGGGTATCCGATCTGCATATCGAACCGATCAGACCCGTTCACGCCGCGCAACTGGCGGGATACCGTCGCCCTTTGCCAACACCTTGTGAACATCCCGAACGGTGTCTATCTGCAAACCAAGTGCGGCCCCGGCATGGATGAAGCCCTTGACATCTTGGGCGACAAAAGGCCGGTGGTCTATATCACTGTGACCACGATCCGGGATGACATCGCCGCCGTGATCGAACCAGGAGCCCCGCCGCCTTCCGAACGGTTACGGATTGCCAAGGATCTTCACCGGCGGGGGTATCTCGTTTTGATCGCCGTCAATCCCTGTGCTGAGCAGTGGATGCCCCCCGGCGATCTCGAAGCCCCCTGTGATGACTTGAAGGCATCTGATATCCGCCATATCGTTATCGAAATGCTCGACATGAGCAAGCAGCGCCTGAAGGTGCTTACACAGTCCCGCATTGCCCGCATGGGTGCGGCTCTGGATGATTGCCGGACGGGGCGCGTCCAGATGTATGTCCGGGAATGTGTTCAATATCTTATCAAGTCCGGGATGATCGTTTGCAAGAAAGGAATGCCGTTCCGGTCCTCGTTCTTCGATGACATCAAATCCCGCCTGGGCAAGACCATGCCGACGCATCAAGACTTTGTGAACTATTGCTTTGACCGGAAGAAAAGCGGGCCGGTGACGTTTGATGAATTCGATCAGGTGATCCGGGGCGGGCGGGGCGGCGTGTTCGATGTTTCGATCAAGGGCAGCGCGATCCGGGATTATCTCTTACGGGCCGGGTTCATCTCCTGGAAGGCCAATCAGCGCGTCCCGACGCACCGCGACCTTTTGCGGATCGTCTGGAACGATCCCCGGCACCGGATCAGCATTCAAAAGCATTGCTTGTTCAGACTCACAGATCAAAAAGACCCCGAAGGTAATGCCGTCCTATGGTTCGACGGCAAAGCGGACCTCGGCCAGAAAAAGGAGGTGATCCGGCTATGAGAACCGAATGGGGTGGGTCGTGGTACTAACCACGAAAAAGCCGGGGGTGTTGAGCCCCCGGCACCTTCAAACAAGGACTAACAATGCAGAACGGAACCACAGAGGCAACAAACGACAGCGGTAAACGCCCCGAGCGCGTCTTTCCCGGACCAGGCATAGAGGCGGGCGGATGGATGTTTGCATTTGTCCGGCGTGGGGGCGATATGTACCCGCCACTCCTCCGGCGTCCCCTCGATCCGGGTGATCTGGTAGAGGGTGCCGTTGATTTTCGCTTCTGTGGGCGTTTTGGCCGCGAAATATCGATCCTTCCGGGGGTTGCGGCGGGTGGCGATCATTCGTTTTTTGCCCGCCCGGACCAGGGCGAACACATCCGGCGGCAGGGCGATGGTGAGAGGGGTCATGGTTTTACCGCCCATTTCATACTTTTGCAATTCGGGCATTGCTTTGGGTTGGCCGTTTTCGGAATCCACCCATATCCGCACTTGACGCACAGGCAATGCTTATCGGCTACCGCGTCAAGCTCTTTTTCCGCCTGTTTTGCCGATGCCTCAACAACACCCGGCCCGACGGCAGCCGCCGCCTCATGGGTGATCTTGTACCATTCCCCGAGCGTTTTCGACGCCTCAAGGCGGGAGACGACATCATTAAGGCCATCCGCGAGCAGCATCTTTTTGACCCATTCCCGGCGGGACTTATTGCCCCACTCATACAGTGCATCATATGATTTCCGCGTCCACCCCATGATAATGCTCCTTTCTGCCCCTATCGGGGCGGTAAAATTACGACCGGCAATCTCCATAACAGACTGTCCCGCAATGAGGGCACAGGTGCTTATCTATAGCGTAAGGGGCGGACGGGTTGCGGATCGCCTCCAGATCCCGCTCAAAACGCGCCTTGCTCTCTGCCTCTCTCTCTGCCTCGCAGATATTGTAATGCTCGCGGGTATCGATCATCATCTGATCCGTCACAACCTCCGTGCCAATGTAATCAGGCTTACAGAGGGGGCGATATACGGCATGATACCCAATCTTACCCATCGTGTTATCCGGCAGTCCGTAGGCGTCGCATCGATACCAGACATAACCGGGGCTTGTCAGCTCGCTCGTCATAATCCGTCCGTCATGCGTCATCTTATCCATTATCTGATCCTCCTCGGGCTATTTGCTCTGTTGGCCGTAATCTATATTATTATTATTATTATGTCAAGGATTATTTTGCACCGTAAGGTATTGAAATGATTGATATTGTAAAAATAATTGCCAGAATAGAACGGATGTTCTGCGGGAAAAGGTGAAAATATGGCCAGAGGCGGCTATCGCCCCGGCAGTGGGCGGAAAAAAGGGAGCAAGACCAAGAATAAATCCCAGGCGACGGTTGAGCGCGAGCAGATACGCGCCCTTTTGGCGACCGGGATCAAGGCGAAGGCGAAAATCTATCAGGATTTTTTGATCCGCTTAGGAGACAAGGAACAAAAACAGCCTTTAACTTTGCAGGAAAAGAACCTCATGCAGAAGCTGGGCGCGGAGCTCGCCGAAGCAGTGGAAGAGGGAAAGCAGGCGCGGGATATTTCCGAATCCGATCCCCTGGAATACATGCTTGATGTTATGAGGGACCCGAAGGCGGATCAGGAAACGAGACTTAGGGCGGCGTCGCTGGCGGCTCCATACATCCATCCCCGCAAGGGCGAAGGCGCGGGGAAGAAGGAAGAGAAAAATGAGAGGGCGAAAAGTGCTGGCAAGGGTCGTTTTCGCGCTTCTGCCCCACCCCAGTTAAAGGTGGTAGGGAATGAGAATAAACCTTGACAATATGTTACCATTAGTAATATACTTGCAGTCAAGAAAGGGGTATGAATATGCCAATAAAAATCTTGAAGTGCAAGAGGTGCAACCATGAATGGGCAAGCAAAAACGCAGGAGCCGTCCGGGTGTGTCCAAAGTGCAAAAGTCCATACTGGAACCGGGAAAAGATGCACAAAATGCGGAGCAGTAAAGCCATGTAGTGAGTTTTCCGCAATGGCCGCAAATAAGAATGATGGCCTGGCGTGGAACTGCAAGGCTTGTGCGGCAAAGAGTTACGCCCTATGGCGCGCAGCTAATAGGGAAAGAGTGAAATTAAGTAAGGCAGCATATGAGGCGAAAAACAGAGAACGGGTGAAAGCCTCGCATGCGGCTTGGCGCAAAGCAAATATAGAACATGTAAAGGCGAGCACCGCCGAATATCGGGCGCTCCATCGTGAAGATGCAAAGGCACGATCAGTCGCGTGGAGAGCAAAGAACACAGAAAGATCCAGGTCCGGCGTAAAAGCCTGGCGGGCGGCAAATCCAGAAAAGGTCAAAAAGATATTAAGTACATGGAAGGAAGAAAATCCATACGCAAGACGAATATATGAGCAGAATAGGGAGGCATATAAACGCGCTAGAGGGAAACTCTCTAAGGGAATTGTGGAGATATTATTCAAGAGACAGCACGGTAGATGCGCATGTTGCGGCGAGAAGCTCGGTAAAGACTATCAACTGGACCACATCATGCCACTTGCATTAGGCGGCGCAAACATCGATTCAAATGTACAGCTTCTAAAAAAACGATGCAATCAACAAAAGAATAAAAAACATCCGATTGAGTTTATGCGAGAGCGTGGCTTCCTACTTTAATAAAAGGGGCAACAGATGGAACCAGTGTGGACTACAAAATGCTTAGACTGGGAGTCAAAGATAATCGAGGGACGATCGCTTATACCTCCCCCCGTTTTCCCCGCTGAAGCCGAAAGTGCCCTTGCCCAATTCGAGGAGATGAGGCTTGTGGACGTACAAAACCGTCCAACTATCGGAGAGATCGGGCGGCAATGGGTTTTCGATTTTGTGAAGTTGATCTTTGGTGCTTATGATGTTGATTCGGGCAGACGATTAATATCTGAATTTTTCTTGTTAATTAGCAAAAAAAATTCCAAAAGCAGCACAGCCGCACTTTTGATGCTCACGGCCCTGATCCGTAACTGGCGGGACTCCGCCGAATTTCTTATTCTTTCTCCGACCGTTGAGGTCGCGGCGAATTCATTCCTTCCTGCTCGTGATGCTGTCAAAGCCGACCCGGAATTAAGTGATTTGCTACACATACAAGAACATATTAGAACCATTACTCACCGCGGAACCGGAGCATTTCTTAAAGTCGTAGCCGCTGATAATGAGACGGTGGGCGGGAAAAAAGCAACTGGCGTCCTGATAGATGAGCTATGGTTATTCGGTAAACGCCCGAATGCGGAGAATATGCTGCGGGAAGCATGTGGCGGATTAGCATCCAGGCCAGAAGGATTCATAATCTACCTCAGTACCCAGAGCGATGAGGCCCCAGCTGGTATTTTCAAGCAAAAACTTGATTACGCTAGAGGCGTGCGCGATGGTCGAATAGACGATAATCATTTTGCCCCAATCATTTATGAATTTCCAAAAAAGATGTTGGATGAAAAGGCATATCTTAACCCCAAGTATTTTTATATTACCAATCCGAATCTTTCTGCCTCGGTTGATGAGGAGTTCATTTTGCGAGAATTTAAGAAAGCCGAGAATGACGGCCATGAGTCCATGCAGGGCTTTCTTGCAAAACATCTCAACGTCGAAATGGGCATGAACCTCAAAACCCAGCGATGGGCGGGCGCCGACTTTTGGGAAGCCGCAGCGGGGGAAGTGACGCTTGATCTGATCCTTGAACGCTGTGATGTGATTGAGATCGGCGGCGACGGCGGCGGCCTGGACGACCTCCTGGGCATGACCATCCTTGGCCGTGAAGCTGAAACCGGCTTATGGTTCTGGCACTCCCGCGCATGGGCGCATAAGATCGCCCTTGAACGGCGGAAATCAGAGGCCCCGAAGTATCAGGACTTTGCGAAGGACGGCGATTTGATTATTGTTGACTGCATAGGGGAGGACGTGAAGCAGTTCGGAGACATCGTCCGGAAGTGTGACGCTTCGGGGCTCCTGGATCGGATCGGCGTGGACCCGTCCGGGATCGGTGCCATAGTCGATGAATTGGAAAACGGAGACGAAAACGGGGAAGGCAAGATCGATCATGACCGCATCGTCGGCATTTCTCAGGGCTGGAGATTAAACAGCGCGATCAAGACGACAGAGCGCAAGGTTGCGGCCCAGGAGATCATCCACGACGGCAGCCGCATGATGGCATGGTGTGTCGGAAATGCCAGAGTAGAGCCGAAAGGAAACGCGATCCTGATCACAAAGCAGGCATCGGGGACCGGGAAGATCGATCCGCTGATGGCAGGATTCTCGGCGGTGGCCCTTATGGCGATGAATCCGGAGGCGCGGCTTAGGAGATCCGAATTTGACGGACTCACCGTTGACGAAATCAAGGCGAGGATTGCGATATGACCACCCTTCCCGACAAGGAATTGTTACGGCCCGATGAGGTGGCGGCATATTTAGGTGTGGACCGAAAGACCGTATATCTTTGGGTGCAGTTAGG
>JBAZEO010000123.1:0-6362 GCA_041653935.1 Dehalococcoidia bacterium
TTTCGCAATCGGAACAAATGCCAATATTTATCATGTAGTACAACCTTTGTCCACAATAATACAATTGTGATATTTATTTGGGAGGATATTTGGACAGTCTATCAGACTGTGAGATTGGGAGTTGTTAAACATGAACAGATCCGGATTAGTGAAGTATACATTACTATTCTCGTTTGCTCTTCTTTGTATGACATGCCTGTTTGGCGGTGTTTTTGCCGTCACAGAAGAATCAACCGGAAACCCCGGAAACCAGATGATGACTTCGAGTATGTTCAACGATACCGTTCAGTTGAACGCGCATGACCAGAATATCACAAGCCATATGCTCACAATGAACGATATATCCTCTGAAGTGGGATCTGTTCTTCCGGATACCTCTGATCCGCGCACTCGGGATGGACTGACTTTTTTTCCCGAGACCATTCAGGAGAATGTGAATAACTCGGTCCAGAGCACAGATCTTGTCGGTACGGTCTCAACAACCGGCAATGAAACGTATGTATTTGTTACCAAGTGGGGTTCTGATAATCAGGGTGACGGCCAGTTCTATTATCCTGAAGGTATCGCCATTGATTCATCTGGGAATATCTATATCGTAGAGAGGGAAAACAATCGGATCCAGAAATTTAGTTCAACCGGGATGTTTCTAGCGAAATGGGGATCATATGGAACTGGAGACGGTCAGTTTGACCGTCCGAGAGAGGTCGCCGTTGATTCTTCAGGAAATATCTACCTTACTGACAGGTACAATAATCGGATCCAGAAGTTCAGTTCAAATGGAACATTTTTGGCGAAGTGGGGTTCGATGGGATCAGGTGACGGACAGTTCTGCGTGCCCGGAGATGTCGCCGTTGATTCTTCAGGAGATGTATACGTCGCTGATTGGGGAAATGATCGAATCCAGAAATTCAGTTCAAATGGAACATTTTTGGCGAAGTGGGGATCTTACGGATCGGGAAATGGGCAGTTCAACAATGCTAATAGTATCGCGATAGATTCGTCGGGTAATATCTACGTCGCTGAAGAGGTAAACGCTCGGATCCAGAAGTTCAGTTCGACCGGGACTTTTTTGGCGAAGTGGGGGACCTTGGGAACAAGCGACGGACAGTTCTGGGATCCCTACGGTGTAGTTGTAGATTTATCGGGCAATGTCTACGTCGCTGATTCGGGCAACCATCGGATCCAGAAGTTCAGTTCGACCGGGACTTTTTTAGCGAAGTGGGGGACCAAGGGAATAAGTGACGGGGAGTTCTTCTTACCCAATGGTGTTGCTATTGATTCATCGGGCAATGTCTACGTAGTTGACATGGACAATCATCGGATCCAGAAGTTTAGTTCAACCGGGGCATTTTTAGAGAAGTGGGGTGGATATAATGGAGACGGACAGTTCAACAATCCATATGGAGTTGCAGTAGATTCGTCGGGCGATGTCTTTGTCGCTGATTCGGACAATCGTCGGATCCAAAAGTTCAGTTCAAACGGGACATTTTTAGCGAAGTGGGGATCGTACGGAACTGGAGATTATCAGTTTAATCATCCGGAAGGGGTCGCTGTTGATTCTTCGGGCAATGTCTACGTCACTGATTCGGGCAACCATCGGATCCAGAAATTCAGTTCGACCGGGACTTTTTTAGCAAAGTGGGGGACCGAAGGATCGGGTGACGGGCAGTTCCAAAGACCACTGGGTGTCGCAGTAGATTCTTTGGATAATATCTACGTCGGTGACACGTGGAACAATCGGATCCAGAAGTTTAGTTCAACCGGGACTTTTTTAGCAAAGTGGGGGACCGAAGGATCGGGTGACGGGCAGTTCCAAAGACCACTGGGTGTCGCAGTAGATTCTTTGGATAATATCTACGTTGTTGACGAGAAAAACAATCGAATCCAGAAGTTCAGTTCAACCGGGATATTTTCAGCAAAGTGGGGAACTGAGGGTTCAGGAAATGGACAATTCTCCAATCCTTGGGGTGTTATAGTAGATTCGTCCGATAATATCTACGTCGCTGATTCGGGCAACCATCGGATCCAGAAATTCAGTTCGACCGGGGCTTTTTTGGCGAAGTGGGGATCGTATGGAACTGGTGATGGGCTGTTTGACTATCCTCGGGGTGTTGCGATAGATCCATCGGGCGATGTATATGTAACTGACTCGAACAATTATCGGCTCCAGAAGTTTGCGCAGGAAACCCTGCTCGCCGCGAACTTTTCCGCAAACGTCACTTCAGGAACAGCTCCCCTCACCGTGCAATTCACGGATCTCTCAACCGGATCACCAACATCCTGGAACTGGTCGTTCGGTGACGGTGTTCTGTCAAACGTAAAGAACCCGGTGCATATCTACCATACAGCCGGAAATTACTCAGTCAGCCTGAACGCAACCAATACTAAGGGCAGTAGCATCAAAACCAAGTCCGGTTATATCATTGTGAATTCAGGATCTCCTTCATACCCTAAAGTTACCCGTATCCCGAATTTCACCGACCTGGGTCATCCGTATAGTCTTGTTACTGATGGGGTCTATATCTATTATTGCCGTAATCAGAATGATCGGGAAGATATCTCAAGGATCCCCATTGAGGGGGGAAATGTCGAACAATTATATACGTACCTCAATCAAACAGGTGAGGGGGCAAATCCGCTTTCCCTGACAATTATTGGTAACGATCTCTTCTGGATCGATCCCAATTCCGGACCGGTTACTGACACACAGATCTTAAAAGCACCAAAAAATGGCAGCGGACCGATAACTTCTATTTATACCGGATCTCTTGTTGGACAACCTATCGCTGACGGAAGTGGTGTGACAACCAATGGGACAACTCTTTTCGTAGTAGATGAAGTCAAGGGAAGGGTTTATCGCATGAACCCTGACGGTACCGATATCACCAAGATTGGAGAAGACCGATATACGGGATACTTCGATACAGAACATTTTAATTCAATTATTCATGATGATGGCATTCTTTATGTGGCTGATAGTGGAATGGTCGGAGTAATCGAACCTCAGGCTGTAAGTATTCCTGTGATAAATTCTTCAATATTTACTCCTCTCCACGTGGGATCTCCGCTTATCCAGCCAAAAGGGATAACATCGGGAAATAGAACTCTGTTCGTTACGGATCCCGGTGCAGGGAATACAATCTGGAGCATTCCGATCACCGGTGGAAATCCTAATGCACTTTTATCAGGTACTCCCTTTATCGACATTCGGGGACTCACTTTCTTCAATAATGCGATCTATGTAGCAGACTACGGAGGGTCAACAGATCCGGGTTCTATCTACAAAGTGGAACTTTCCTCATCCGGGGGATTATTGGAGGCGTCATTCGAGGCGAATATTACACATGGCACTGCCCCGCTTGCCGTGCAATTTACAGATCGCTCAACGGGATCACCTACTGCGTGGAACTGGTCGTTCGGGGATGGTAGTCTCAGCGCTCTTCAGCACCCGGCACATACCTACACCACTACCGGTAGTTACACTGTTTCCCTGAATGCAACAAATGCCGCGGGTTCGAATGTATCCATCAGGGCGAATTATATTACCGTAACGGGATCACAAGCACCAGTAGCGAATTTCACAACGAATGTCACCACCGGCAAAGCACCATTAGCCATCCAGTTCACGGACACATCCACAAACAATCCCACCGGCTGGGCATGGTTCTTCGGTGACGAGAGTTACACAGCTCCTTGGACACAGGTGAACGCAAGTGCCGGGTGGTCGGCAAGATCACGTCAAAGTAGTGTGGTGATGCCTGATGGCAGTATCGTGCTGATGGGGGGAAATGCTGACGGCAATAAAAAGAATGACGTATGGAGGTCTTTCGATGACGGAGTTACCTGGACGCAAATGACCGCAAGTGCAGAATGGTCGACAAGAGATGGTCAGAGCAGTGTGGTGATGCCTGATGGTAGTATCGTGCTGATGGGGGGAACAGTCTACGGAGACAAAATGAACGATGTATGGCGGTCGACAGATAGCGGTACTACTTGGATACAGATGACCGCAAGTGCAGAATGGTCAGCAAGAGACCTTCACAGTTGCGTGGCGATGCCGGACGGCAGCATCATCCTGATGGGTGGTTATGACCGCAGCTATAACATTAAAAATGACGTGTGGAGATCTTCGGATTACGGTGCTACGTGGACACGGGTAAACGCGAGTGCCGGGTGGTCGGCAAGATATGGTTCCACCAGCGTCGCTATGCTTGATGGCAATATTATTCTCATGGGTGGTTTTGGTGGAAGTTATAAGAATGACGTATGGCAGTCTACGGATAATGGTACAACCTGGACGCAGGTGACCGAGAGTGCTGGGTGGTCGGCAAGATATGGTTCTACCAGCGTTGCAATGCCGGATGGCAGCATCATCTTGATGGGTGGTAGGGATAATTTCGTTGGCGCTAATAATGATGTGTGGCAGTCGATAGATAACGGCGCTATATGGACGCAGGTGACCGGGAGTCCCGGTTGGTCGGTAAGATACGGTCACAGCAGCGTGGTGATGCCGGATGGCAGTATCGTGTTGATAGGTGGTGGGACTAATGACGTGTGGCGGTTCATGCCAGCTGGATCATCAGAACAGAATCCGTTGCACACATTTACTATGCCGGGGATTTATTCGGTTGCGTTGCAGGCATATAATATTGGAGGATACAACAACACACGGAAGACGGGATATATCACTGTTACGGGATCACCTGCACCGGTTGCCAACTTCACGGCTAACGTCACATCAGGTGCAGCACCATTATCGGTCGTATTTTCCGATCTATCCTCAAATAATCCCACTGGCTGGGCTTGGTATTTTAGCGATGAAAATTTCACGGCACCTTGGACACAGTTAAACTCCAATGCCGGGTGGTCGGTAAGATTTTATCACAGCAGCGTTGCAATGCCAGATGGCAGCATCATTCTGATGGGCGGTTTGGATAATAATTACAATATTTATAAGAATGACACATGGAGATCAATGGATAAAGGCGCTACATGGACGCAGGTGAACGGGAGTTCTGGATGGTCGGCAAGATACGCTCATAGTAGTATTGTGATGCAAGATGGTAGTATTGTCCTGATGGGTGGTTTGGATAATTACGGTAATAATAAGAATGACACATGGAGGTCAATGGATAAAGGTGCTACATGGACTCGGGTAAACGCGAGTGCCGGGTGGTCGGCAAGATACATGCACACCAGCGTGGTGATGCCGGATGGCAGCATCATCCTGATGGGCGGTTATGACCGCACTTACAGATTTATGAATGACGTATGGCGGTCTACGGATTACGGTGCTACATGGACTCGGGTAAACGCGAGTGCCGGGTGGTCGGCAAGATATGGTTCCACCAGTGTAGCGATGCCGGATAGCAGCGTCGTCCTGATGGGCGGTTATGACAGCGGCACTAGATTAATGAATGACGTATGGAGATCAACTGATAACGGTGTTACATGGATTCAGGTGAACGCAAGTGCCGGATGGTATAGAAGATATGCTCACAGTAGTGTAGCGATGCCTGACGGTAGCATCGTACTGACCGGCGGTTTTGATGGCATAAACAGCTATTTAATAAATGACGTATGGCGGTCAACTGATAACGGTGTTACATGGATTCAGGTGAACGCAAGTGCCGGATGGTCGGCAAGATACGCTCACAGCAGCGTTGCGATGCCAGATGGCAGCCTTGTCCTTATGGGGGGTGATGACGGCGGATACGGGCATATGAACATGAAGAATGACGTGTGGCGATTCATGCCAGCTGGATCATTGGAGCAGAACCCCTCTCACACCTTCTCCAAGCCAGGGATTTATCAGGTAGTATTGCTGGCAAACAATGCAGGTGGATACAACAGCACCCGTAAGACCGGATATATCACAGTCATTCCCCCGCCGGTTGCCAACTTCACCGCAAACATCACAGTTGGTACCGCCCCACTTACGGTACAATTTACCGATTACTCCACCAATTTACCTACAGTATGGAACTGGTCGTTCGGTGACAATACTTGGTTCAACACAACAACCGCAGAAGCACGAAATGTGACGCATATTTATACCAGCGCAGGGCTCTACACGGTCAACCTGACAGCAACGAATGTCGGAGGATCAAACGTATCAGTCCGGATGAACTACATCGTCGTTAAGGTTTCAAAGCCATTCACTGATTTCTCGGCTAATATAACTTCAGGCAAAGCACCGTTACCGATCTCATTTACTGATTTATCATCGAATACCTCCACCGGCTGGGCATGGTATTTCGGTGACGAGAATTTCACGGCGCCGTGGACACGGGTAAACACTAGTGCCGGGTGGACAGCAAGATATATGCACAGCAGCGTCGCGATGCCGGATGGCAGCATTA
>JBAZEO010000124.1:0-6322 GCA_041653935.1 Dehalococcoidia bacterium
GGTTCCTTATGGACGTGATCCTGCTCCCACTCATGCCGATTTTCATACTGCTGGTACGTTGGCTCTATATGCTGATCATCCAGTTCCGGAACTTCACGAAAAATCTGTCGCTGAAATCGCTTCTGGAATTTGGATTCCTGATCAATCCAATCACAGGAGTACCGGCATGGACGCTTAAACTGCTCCAATGGGCGCTTGGTGAGGGCACGATCCAGACCGCGATTACTTTCACGCTCGGGGTCGTGCAAGGCATCGGGGACTGGCTTTGGAGCGTTGCGAAGTGGATTTTCTTCGGCACCGTGAAAGCGGTGAACTCCGTGATCAGCTTTGCGATCTCCGTGGGGTCGATGTTTACCGGATTCCTTGCCGGTGCCGCATCGTTCGGCCTCAGCATCCTGCAATGGCTCTGGGGATATGGTCAGGGCCCGGCAATCTCGCAGATCGCAATATCCTTCATAGCCAATCCAGTAGGGTGGATCTGGTCTTTCATCCAATCGCTTTGGAGCGGGGGCAAGAGCCTCTATAACATCGCGGCGGGATCTCTCGGGCTTCCGAAACTGGAGACGGGCGGCACGGTCATGGAGACCGGTATCGCTGTTGTGCACAAAGGGGAGACCTACAGCGGAGTGAACGGCAACGGGCAGGCAGGTACAGGCTCCGGAAAGGGCGATACGTACCAGTTCTACAACTACGGGCAAACCAAAACAGAATTGGAACTCTTCCAGAGATTCATGGACCTGATGAGACAGAAAGGAAAGGGGCTTACATTATGACGTATTCTTGCACGCTCGCAAATCAAGCCGGGACCGTATCGGTTGACTTCGCAGGAACCTATGAGGGCGGTAACGGCCCGCAATATTCCTACGTGAACGAAGTCGCCATTCTTGAAGTACCGGCAGATGCCACGGGGAACACACAGGCAACGGCAATGGACCTCAAATATACGCAGGAGAGCGTCAGTATCCGGGGGCAGTTCAAAGACGGCATCGGTGCGGGGGATTGGACAACTCCGGGATCGACCAAGTTTGAAAAACTACTGAAACTCTCAAAGGTTGAGGTCCTGCCCCTGGTCTTCACCTGGCCGGCATCAACAAAAACGTGGTATTGCGTCGTTACCCGGTTGACCGTAGGGGAGCAGGGCGGGCGTATCGAGGTATCGTATGATATCAACCTCAGGATCGTGGCGAACGCATGACGCTCACTGTTGATTTTGATTCCCTCCCGCGTACGTTTTATATGCCGACCGGGGGCAGCGTAGTGGTCCGGTTCATCGACAAATCAGTGACCACAAACGGCGTGGTGAACTCATGGGCGTGGACATTCGGAGATACCGGCACCGCATCCACTCAGAACCCGTCGCATACGTACACCGCAGCCGGTACTTATGACGTATCGCTGACGTGCAACGATTCGGGGGGCACCGGGGCGACTGCCGTAACCAAAACCGCGTGGATCAAGATCGAAGCCGGTACTTTCACGCCACCGGCCCAGAACACCGCGTTCCGGAACATCACGATCTTTGTCTACGAGCGATCGAGCGAAGCCGCGCCAAAGGGCACCTGCATCTGTCGGGCAAAAACAGCGGCGTGCAACCTGTTCTTTACCAATCTGCAAGTCCAGGGTTACATTACGAAGGCCGGGAAGGCTACGTTTGATGTCACCAACGCGGGCGGCGGAACAGCGGATGAGATCGATCTCTTTGAGTCCGGCACCGTGGGCCGGTACAAGAACGTCGCCATTATTGCCGGGTATGATGTGATCTGGTCCGGCAAGATGACCATCGCCAACAAAGAGTTGATGAGCCAGCCGAGCACTACTCCGCAAAAGGCCATGTACCATTGCGAGGCGTATTCCGATATCAAGAAACTCGCGGATTGGAATATCATTGCTGCGAATCAATCAACCCAGGTGGGGAAATCCGCCGGGCAACTCGCGGCGCTGATCTGCGCTACAAACTCTGGAGAGCCGGACTTTATAGGTACTCGAGGGGGATTTATCGATCCTTCCGGTACCGCGCTTCAGATGACGCTTTCCGATACCGATAAACTCACGGCGTTCTCTACGCTGACCGGTGCCACGGATTACGATTGGCGTACTCGGATGGAAACCATGCTGTTCCAGTACGCGACATTCAACGGAACAAACCTCACCACGATCACGAGCGCCGGGCTCACAACCAATGCCCTTATTGGGTCGTGGATCTTATTCCCGACTACGAACTATCTCCTCTCCGGCACATCAACGCCGAATTATTCTGGGGTTCTCGCGTGGGGCCGTATCACGGCCAATGATGCAACAACGATCACCGCTGCCGTAAGTGGTGCCGCTACGGTGCCGCTTGCGACGGATAAGTGTCTGATCGTGCAGGTCCCGCTCCTGGATGTTTCCAGTGATCTTGCAGAGACAACAGCGGTACGATCATTCACAAATAATCTGAATGTCGTGAAGTTCGCGAACTCGGATAATAAGGACGATCTTTTTACGAAGGCAATCGTAAAAGGAAAAGATACCGTTACCGGCAAAACCGAAGCCGTAAGTGTGGCGGCGGTCACGCTCTTTGACTCTTCAAAAATGGTCTTCGGCCACTCCACGATAATAACCTACCGAACAATGGGATATGTGGCAGGATATGAGGAAGGCGCTGCCGATGCCGGGGCATCGAGCTACATCTACCTGAGCGGATGGGGTTGGGCAAATCCTAGTGTATCATCGTTTGGGGTTTGGTATGCATTGGCTGTAACACCAACAACCGGGGGAAGTTATGGGGCAGGCAATCAATTTAAAAATCCAACAGAAATGACGTGGCAAGGTCAGAAAGTAACCCAGATCACGTACAATGCATCCGCTCTTTCTGCCGCATGGAAAACTGTTGGATCGATGGCATTCTATTATTATTCGAATGGGACTGTTTATGGAATGCCAATATACGTTAAATCGTATTCAGATATCGATTGGTCAACCGGCGCAATGTCTGGGCAGCCACAACTCAAAGTAGGTTTTGAGCTGTACACAATTTATGGGACAACAACAACCTCTGCCGGGACTGATGCCGTTTATGGTCCGTACATTCTTCATTATCCCCCAGTCGGATCAAATATCCCATACCCCCACGGACCGGGTTGTATTATCTGGAGAAATTCATATTACAGTGAAACGTCACCAGTAGCCGGATCCGCTGTGGCTGTCAACGGCATTATTAATAAAACGATTCAATCCGACGAAGGAAACACTAAAGGCGATTTTGAAGTCATGGCCGCAAATGCCCTTATCCAAGGTTCTCAATATTACCAGAAATCAACAATGTCCGTGAGCTATTACCAATTTACTGCAAACCGCGTCCGTGATGGCGTGCAACTCACCGGGCCTGCAATGATCCGCGAAGGACAAAGGATCGCTATTGTGCCGGCAACCGGCGTAACCGCAATAAGCAGGCAGGTTGTCGGATGGGAATTTGACGCCTCGACAATGACATTTAAATTGACCCTTGGAGACTACATAAAAGATATCTACAACACCATCAACGCCAACACCGCCGCCACTCAAAAAGCATTAATATAAGGTACGCTTATTTTTTACCAATGGGAGAAATCCGCAATTCTTGGGATTACCAGATTATTCTACCGCTCGTTATATCGTATCTCAAAGACCGTGCATGGCCGGTATCGGTTTCCAGCACCGTGATTCAGGATCATATCGAGGCGTTGCCGGAAATAGACGGAAGGCGAATCGTCAGGATCGAATGGGATATTGCCCATGCGCTCAACGATTGCGGGTACCGGCGCGTTTCCAATACGGGAAAAGGGTTCGTTAGAACGTCTCTTGGTATCCAGACTGTGCCAGATCCGGCAGCGTTTCGGGAACTTCGGGAAATTTCAGTTTAAACCAATCGTTCGCGCGGATGTAACCCAGTACCTTTTTTCTGAAATCCCTTCATATCCCCCAGAATTCGCGTTTTGCCATCATAATAAACTTCAACGGCAGCATGAAGGATTTTTGTACCTTGTACATCACCCCATATAATCGTATTAGGAATTCCCTGGGAGTCCAAGATTGCGTGCATCACCTGTGCCCGTTCGCTGCAATCCCCATACCCGTCATTAATTGCACGTTGGGCAGATTTTACGGCGCGGCTATCAAAAATATTAGTTTGGTACTTGATTGCATCCATTGTCCATATCTCTGTGAGCGTCACGAAGGACTCGATATCAGATCTATCCGGGTCCATAAGTGAACTGCCTATGTGTTCCGGTGTCTCACCATACACCTTATTGATTGTCAGTTCTCCAGCGCACATTTGAGTGAGGGCAAAGACAACGACCAGTGCCGCTGCAACCAAAACCCATATTCTGTTTTGCATGGTTTTACTGTATTCCCGTGCCGGTATATATTTTTTGGGGTAAAAAAATAAATAAAAACATTTATAAGGGTAAAGGATAATGGTGTAGTATGGCAACGAAAAAGAAGGCCGTGAAAAAGGCATGTCCCGGCTGCGGGAAAGGTTATGGGATGAACACCCGGAAGGATGGTACAGTACGGTGCAGGCTCTGCGGATATGAGGGGCGGCCATGAAACCGTTTGACTGCCCGCCCACCGGTGCCGCATCGGATTGCGCCCTGTGTCCGGCTGATATCAAGCGCCAGTGTACCCCCCCAAACAAACCCATCCCATCATTCCACTGCGTAGGGGAATGGGACGACTGCAAGAAGCATCGCGGTGCCGGACTTGGATGCCCGCATGTGAAGATGTGTCAGGAAAAAACTGGAGGGATAATCGACGCAGAGAGGGCCAATGAGGCGTTGGTGATGGTTGCGCAGCTCAGGGAGAGATCCGCATGACCGACGCCCCCGTGAACAAAGGCATCCTTACGGATAAGGAAGGCGCTGGATTCCCCGGCTGCCGGATCCTTGTCGATGGACAGGAGAAGGATCAACCCTTCACCGTGCTGGATTTCGTGCGGAAATACCTCGACCCCATCCCAAAGAAGGCGCGGGTATGCTTCCAGACGAAAGACGGGAAGATCTCAAAGATCTGGCCGGAGCCGGTAGCACCATCAGAAGCGCAGAAGGTGATCGATGCGGAGAACGCGGCGGGTGATGCACGGAAAGCCGCAAACGATGCGTATGTCAAAGAGCTGGCAGGCGCACCGAAAAACCCCGTAGAGGCGACTACCAAGATCGTACAAGGGCAGATCATCGCCATTGATCAGGGAACGCATACAATTGAGGTCAAGGATAAGGTCGGTGTGCGGCACCCGATGATGTGGGCCGGCCCGCTGAATGACAGCATGGCCCGGCTGAAACAGTGGTTCTTTGTATCGATCAGCGCCGAGAAGTCCGGGGAGTACTGGCGGGTCATTGATCAAACGTATTTCAAGAGGCCAGAGGACTGGCCGGTACATGGAGGGGGATCTGGAGGATGGAAAGGACAACCACGGAACGAGCGGATCATAGTGCTGCAATCAACGCTGAAGGTATGCGCCGAAGTATGGACGCACACGCACATGAAAATTGATGATCTGGATTTTGAGCGAGGGATGGATGAGATTGTAGCCCGAGCCATCAAAGACACGGACACGCTGATGAAAGCCGGGGGATCGTGATGCAGTCCCACAAATGTGCCCATCTTGACACCGCGGGGGATCAGTGTCGGTGCGATGAGCATTGCCAGTACAAACTGACAACGGCAACCACCGGGTTTATGGGCCCGGTCATATGTGGAAAGGATCAGATCCTTGCAATTCAAGCGGACCGGGAACCTGAATTTGATGGCACGGAAATCACAATCGGGGGTCCGCAATGACCATCTACCAGTGCTCCGTATGCGATCCCAATGATCCCTGCATCCTCTCGCGTGCCGGAAAGCTTGCAGTAGGTGAGTGACGATGCCGAGAGAGGAAATTGTAGCAGAAGCACTACGACAATGGGGTGAGGAGGCCCAACTCCTGATGGTCATAGAGGAGATGTCAGAACTCACGAAGGCCATTCTAAAGTACCGCAGAGAGCACGATCCGGCAGATATTGGAGCGCGCATTGTCGATATCGCAGAGGAGCACGCCGATGTAAGAATCATGCTTGATCAGCTCGCGTACATGATGCGACAACACGACCCGGGATATTCGGAGCACGTAACCCACTTCACCGAGGGAAAGGTAACGCGGCTTGTCAATCGTCTTGAACGCGGGAGGGCGTAATGACCGAAACGGAGATCAACAATATCCTGTTTGATTATGTGGATGTGAAACTATGACGGAAATCCCGGAAAACACGATAATACAGGTTAAAAACAACACAGATCCTATAATAAAAGTCATCATAGAGAGGGA
>JBAZEO010000125.1:0-6296 GCA_041653935.1 Dehalococcoidia bacterium
AAGGCGGTTCAGGGCGGCGATTGGGTCAACGTCGAGGTTGCCAGTCTGCCCGTACTCTGCCCGGAACTCAACAAGTGTGACAGTTTCATTACAACGACTACACGCCCATTGGTTGTTTTTATCGCTCCATTTCCAGTTGTGAATATGTAAAATCTCCAATGTTTTCTCCATCATTCTCGACCACGTCCACAGCACCGGCGCATCGCTCCTCAATCCGTCAAGTCCTTGAACAGCGTCAAACTCTCGCCTTCCAGGTCTGAATGTTCCCACCCGTTGCCTCCCACCGTGTACCAGATAGCCGATGTCAGCGACAGATCCCGGGCCGCCTCGTACACCTTCCAGAGATACTCTGCCTTCGCCCCGTCGAAGTCATCCGGCGGCGTATCGTCCGCGCACAGTAACGATGTCTCCGTGAGATACAGCGGCTTATCAGTCAGCGCCCGCAGGCCGTGTACCTTCGTTTCCAGCGCCCATGTGTTAGCCCAGGGGTAGCGCGTGTAATGGTGAAAGCTGATACCGTCGCACTCCGGCTCGCAGGATAGCATCTCAAACGCCCATGCGCCGACCTCTGCCAGCCCGCCGCTAAGTATGCGAATGTCAGGATTGGCGCGCTTGACTAGCGTCAGGAACGTGGCGTACTGCGTCGCCTTGCCCTCCCACCCGCCGCCCAGGAATACTGAGCTGCGGAACGTTGCCGCGTCGGGTTCGTTCCACAGCTCCCATGCGTAGATATTCGGGTATTGCTTCGCCAGTCCTGTAATCAATCCCGCTATCTCACGCTGCCCCGTGATGTCGGGCACAAATCCATTCGCCTGCACTACCACTATCGCCCGCGTCGGCATTGCGTCAAGCGCGGCAAGATGCTCATGCCCTAGCTGGTCAGGCCACCTTACCCCGTTCCAGCGCACATACGCCGGATGCAACGCCTTGATGCGCTCCACCTGCGCGGCGGGCGCTATCGTCTCCACGCCCAGGGCGGGCGCGGGGCGCTGATAGGTCACGAGGGGGAGGTGGATAATGCTCATGCGGTTACTGATATTACCCACACCGGGAAGCCCTCTGCGTCGGGATCATTCTCTAGCTTATACTCAAACTCTTTCCCAGTTGTCGGAGATGTAGCGTCTTGGTACACACCGCTTGGCGCGGCGTTTGTGCCACCGATAAACAGCTTAGGCGTCTTAGTAAATCCTAACCTCCGCGCATACAACGCAGCCAGCCACGCGTCAACAACAGCCTGTGAATATTCCAGGTTGATTACGTAAATCTCCTCAATTTCAGCAGCAGCCGTCAAATCGGGAACGCCAGTAAGCGATGTATCATGTAGATAGAGAAAATCAACTTTTGCAGGTATAACCCAACTGGCGATACTTCCGCTAAGCGCGGTGTTGTGTATCTGAAACGAATTTAGTCCAGTAGTCGGCAAAACCCACCCGCTTATGTCGCCCGTAACAAGGGTGGAATGGATAGAGAAAGTTTGTAGTGCTGACGGAAGTACCCACCCGCTTATGTCGCCGCTAACGCTGGTTGTGTAAAGACTGATATTGACAATCGTATTTGGAAATGTCCAGGTGCTAATATCGCCGCTTAATCCAGTGCTATAAAGTTGGATATTCTCAAATGCCGCCGGGAATGTCCAACCGCTTATATCCCCTATAAGTGACGCATTTGTCCGCATGTAAATATCTTCAATGGCGGTGAACGCGGCCATGTTCCAGGTCGATATATCCCCAACAAGATTATTGGCAATAAGCCCGATAATTTGCACTTTTCCGGCTAAAACCGTGATGCCATACCAGTCGTCTGCGGTAGCCGTTAGCCCCCAGTTAGTATGATTTGTCCAGTTATCGCCGTCCGTCAATTCATACAGCTCCTTCAGCGCGGCGGCTTCGGCGGCGGGTATGTCGGTTGGGGTAACCCAACTCTCTCCCCCTCCCCCCATCAGCACCGGAAGCAATCTCGCTAATCGTGATCGTCTCATCATACGCTCCTTGTCAGTTGCCAGCCCTGCCTCCCAGTGGAATTATCATGCTGCCGCTTCCTCGTAGCATCCCTGCGTGGGCGGGTCGGCGCGGGTGTTGCCGTCTTTGTCCAGCATGTATCCCGCTATCGCCACGCCCTTCGCCTTCAAATCGCCGCCGGCCGCGGGGTGCAAGTCGGTGTAGCGGGTGACGAAGTCCGGTGTGTTGGCAAGGAATGTACTGTGAGCATCATGCCCCGCGCCTTGCCAGTCATTCCACGATTGCCGTCCCTCTGCTATGTCTGTGTCATCGTATCCAAAACTCAGAGATGCTGCGTTCCCGCCTGCGGTGTAGTAAAGGTTGTAATCAATGTCGTAATTAGCTGCCAGAGTTGCCATTGCTATCGTGGTGTGCATTGCGCCGAGGGTGATAACCGCCTGATCT
Source organism: Dehalococcoidia bacterium (assembly GCA_041653935.1). Taxonomy (GTDB): domain Bacteria; phylum Chloroflexota; class Dehalococcoidia; order E44-bin15; family E44-bin15; genus JAYEHL01. The sequence goes on from JBAZEO010000125.1 coordinate 2,403, forward strand.
TGAACGATGATGTTGTTCTTAACCTCCGAGTTGGCAGACACGCCAGAGGTGAATACCATCCCGCGCTCGGATGCGCTGACTGAATTAACCAGCGTGTTGAAATAGCACTTGTATCCGCCCCAGGGGTTGCCGTAGAATAGCAGGTTACAATCCAGGTTGCCGACCAACAGATTGTTGTACGCCTCAGCGTTTTTATGCGTGAAAAGTAAGCCGTAATTGTTGCCGCTGCCGTTGCTGTTTTTTACAACGGGATAGTGCGATGGCTCTGTATCGTTGTCGTTCATTTTGAAGCCCGCACCCGAATTGTCCGTCGCTGTGCATCCGTCCAGCGTCACGCCGCCCGCGATGTAGAAGCCATGATCCGCGTAAACGTCGTGACCGTTGTCGTGTGCATTACAGTTCAAAAACAAAATGTTGTAGTTGGTGTTATCGCTTAACAGCGCGCCGCTTTTGTAGTTATTCTTGATCTCACAGTCCTCAAATGTGATGTTATAGCCTTTGACATACAACCCGCTCATGCCCGTATAACTGTCGCGGATAATGCAATCGTAGATGTAATGCCCGTGTGTGTCGTAGCTAAAAAGCGGCTGCCTTTCATTTGATCCGGCAAAGTCAAGATGCTCCAGGCGTAGGAAGTTGTAAGCGATATTGTAAAATCCGTATGACTCCGCTGATCCGTCTATGATCGGGTGCGCCCCAACGCCGTATGCGCCATAGGTGATCGGGTTGCCAGACTCGCCGCTATCTGTCGGCGTGAGCTGCCCCGCGAACGTCCCCCCGCGCTTGAATAGCACTCGCTGACCCGGCAGGAGTGTGGCGGCGTTGACCTTAGCGACAGTCTGCCACGCCGTAGCTGGACTGGTTCCATCGTTGTCGTCGTCACCGAGCGTTGCGTCAACGTAGAATATCCACGGGGTACTTTTCCCCGCTAGCACCGGAAGCATCCGTCTTAGTAAACTACGTCTCACGTCTCACCTTTTCACTCGCGTTGAAAACATTGTCCAGCCCCAACCCGTCACACATCCCGCGGCTATGTCGCCGCCCCTCTGGACAGTTGTTACCAAGTCTTTACGCAATCCTGGCCGCGCAGGTACAAGTCCTCATCGTCCCGGCCTTCCCAGTCCAGCAGCAGGTAGTAATACATACCGCCATCGGCGCGCACTTTGTCAGGAGATACCTTGAGCATGGTATCTTCCCTGAATTGGATGCGATCGCTTACCAGCGAACTGTCACTCGGATAAATCTGCATGATCGGCAGGCCGTTGGCGTTGTGCGACTTTGCGAAACGTGCGTTGGCTTTCGGCACGGTCACGCGTACCCAATAGCTTGCCGCTGGCGGTGGTACTACCGGCGGTACTACGGGCGGCTCAACTGGCGGCTCTGCGCCGTCCAGCATGGCGATAATGATGCCCTGGTTCTCTAGGATCAAATCAAGTTTCTCGATAATCTCTGTCATATCGTCCTCATCTTCTCCGGCTTCAATCGGCCATTCATAATCACGGATTGCACCCCATACGGCGGGGATATTCTGGGCGTGTTGCCAGTCCCAAAAGTTTGCCGCCCCAATACCCATATCGCGGGCGGCTTGCATGAAGTCGTGTAAGTCCTGCGGCCTCGGTGTCCAGTCACCCATGCGCCACGCTGGACCCGTCGGTATCATTGGCAGTACAACTTCAAATTCTGCGTACTCATTGACGCATCGCTCCAACTGCTGAACAGGGTTATAAGATAGCAACCAATACACCTGGGGCATGTTGTAATCGCAATAGTTTAGAAATTCCTCAAATGGAAACTCACGGTGTAAGGTTGGATAGCGGTAGGTACTCAGAGCAAGCGGGAAGTTATCGCCAACTCGGTTGCGTAAATCAATCATGTATTGATCGGCAATCCGCGCCATGCCTGGGGCTTTGAACTCAACCTCTGCGTTTACCACAAAGCCAGTTACGCCCGTCTCTTGTATCCTCTGCCATGCTGTTGCCGCCTCCGATAGTGGGCGGTATCCATAAATGTATTGCCATCCCCACACTTCAACACCAGCGGCTTGCAATGCTTGAATAAGCGGGCGCACATCGCCGTTATAGGCTCCTGCGCCATCGGCAATCTTGACCAGCACATGCCCTAGTTTCAAATCCTGAGCAGCGGCAACAATCGCATCAATGTCACCGTCAAAGCAGTTCCACACCTGCCAGATATAAAACCCTTTACCCTGAATCATCTTTGCTCCTGGTGATTAGGTTTAACCTAATGTTCAGTTCCGATTGTCAATACTTTTCGTTACAAATGAAAACTATTTCCAGTTAATTACCCTAACCGTTTACAAATAAGGTGTAAATATGGCAAGTCGTTATTTACACTTTCGGTATATTCTGTGTGCATTTTGTTAGCTATCCGCTAACTTCTTGCGCCACCATGCGCGGCGGCTTCTGTCCAGCAGCTTGTCATACTGCCCGCTATCCGATAGCTTCTTGTATGCCAGCCCCGCTTTTATCCCCATAGCCTTCGCAATGTCGGCGGTCAGCCGCCAGCCTTCGGCGTAGTAGTCCGGCTGGCTGAGATAGGCGACGATCTCGGCTAGAATTTCGTCTTGCGTTACGCCTTCGCCCATACGTTCCCCTTTCGTGGCTCCCACTTGAATTTATGCACTTCGTACTCGCCGTTATCGCATAGCACAACCACGCCGCCAACGTCTGCCCGTCCGTTATACTTTCCAAGCCGGAATACGTACTCAGTCGGCAACGTCCAGCACGGAAGGCAGATAGCGCGGGTGGGATAATTGTCATAACTATCAGCCCAGCGGTGATTGTGCGCCCTGATTACAAGGTGCGGTATTGGTGCGCCCATCTCGAAGGCGTAATCTTCCATCGCATCATGGGCGATAAAGTTAGCAGCGTTCTTCCGTGTACGGTACAGGTTGCCCATGCTGGCATGGTGCGCTATATCAATCCTTACACCGCTGGCTATCATGCGTACCTGATTGTGGGCGTATATACCCTTTGCCGCTGGAACGGTTATATCGTAATCGCTGGCAACTTCTTCTTCCAGCCATGCTGATTTGCCAACGTGGGCAGGTGTGCCGCGGGTGATGCGTAGGGTGTCGCTAATCATTATCAATGGCTCTAATGTCACACCGATCATGCTCAGGACGGTTGCCTTGTTCGGCGTGATGATCTGGTTACTCTTGCGCTTTGTATCCAGGTCGCCAACGTCGCCGTCAAGTATGGTATTCGCTCTGTACCCCTCGGTTAGCAAATCAGCCCACTCGATAAATCGCATCCAACCTTCCCACAACCAACGCTGCGCGGGCGAGGGAATAAATGTTCCACCGTCATCCAGGTTGATACGCGGCGGCGCTAACCCCACGGTTGAATTTACGTGGAGATCTGACGAAATTATCAAGGCTTCTTTTGTCAAGGTACAGTAAGCTCCAGGGTATGCGTGATGATTGACCAGATTAGCGCAACGATTGAGACACCCAGTACACCCGCCAGCCATGTTAGGATTTTGTTGGTATATATCAGCGGGTGGATGCTGTCGGTCAGCTTCTTCATGGATAACTCCAACGCATCCATTCTCAGCTTCAATTCGTCAATCCGCTTATGGGCTTGGTCTGTGCTGTTCACGACCTGGGTGTGCGCTCCGGCGTATTCTCTGGCAAACTTCACAAACTCCCCGTTGTTACAGCGGATGTCACCCGCGAGTTCGTCAACCTTTTCGATGACGTTCTCAATGCGCTCAAGTAGTACGGCGTTGCTGGTTGGCTGTGGCGGCATTGGCGGGTTACTCCACGTCTGGGCGATAATCGTCACGTAAACCCAAGTCTGTGACTTCCGGGTCTGGGAATTGCTGTTGCAGAATGTACCTGGATACAAAATCATGCAGGTAGTTAGCGCCGCG
>JBAZEO010000126.1:0-6255 GCA_041653935.1 Dehalococcoidia bacterium
TTGGCCCTGGTCCAAAGCTCAGCCAGTGTTTTTTCCGCTTCTGCGACCCGGCTGGCCGCTTTCGCTCTTGCGAGTACCTCGGGAGGAAACAGGTCGTCCGGGATTTCGCTATCCGGCGCCGGCAGCAACGCCCGCCCGGGCGGTACCTGGGAGTATTTCTGAATCTCCGCCAGGGAATACGGGCACGTCAGGTTCAAGACATACGCGACCTTGTCGAAGCCTTCGGGCTGCACTGCCTGCTCCACAAGTTGAAGTGATAAAGGTATCATCGATACCCGCTGACAGATACCCCTGATGAAAGCGAGGGTCGAGTTGATGTTCTTCATGGAATGATAAGAACTGGTATCGAGTTGGTAAACCCCGAAGCCGGGGCAGTCAGGCAGGAGAAACTGGAGATTCATCACCCGGCGGCAATAGTCCTGCTGGTGACAGGGACACCTGTCGGGACTGCACGGCATCTCCAGCAGCTTTGATATCGTCTCTCCCTTCGCTCCGGCCTCACGATTGATCGTTTCCACCCTGGCCACGGCTGTTTCACCATCACCGCGGCAGAGGAGATTACCGTTTTCGGAATAGCACCGGAGGTACTGGCTGGCCCACTGCTCGCTGTCTTCGGTCGGGAACATGATGCGAAGCTCTTTGGGCTTCTCCCCGAACACCTTTTTAACCTCGTCGGGGCAAACGAAATAGTCGGTCGGGAACGGATGCAAGCATCCATCACCTTCCTCTTTGATCCCCAACCTTATCTTTCCCAGGCGGGGGAGCCTTACGATCTCGGATATTCCTTTTATCGGTGACATCTTGACCCTCCTTTTAATCTATTGTTTCGTTATCGCTGTGATTTGCTCGTCGCTTTTTGTTTCTGATGAAGTGCTCCACTCTGACGGTTTCCGTGTACACAAATCCGGACCCGGAGTCGTTTGGTTCTATGCGTGCGATAATTTCGGACTCGGCGATAGAACTGCTGTCATCGTCTTCCGAATCACTCAAGGGGCTGGTAATCTCGCCGGTCATACGGCGCCGGTAGGCGTCCGCTATCATGCCGGCAAGCTCTCTTAAACCCTCTTCGCGCCTATCGATTTTGGGAGCCATTTTCGCTTTCCTCGATGATGAATATGTCGTCGAACGTCAATGGCGCGAGAGCGAGCTGAAGCTTCTCCCGCATCCTCGGTGACGGATTTCTCGTCCCGCACATAATCTGGGAGATGTAACCGCTGCTGGAACCGACCCTGATCGCCAGCATGTTTTGCGACATGTTACGTCTGGCGATCGCTCGCAGCACCGCGGCCTGATTCAGCTTTACCCTTATCGTCATTACCATCTCTCGCATGATTCCTTGGGAAAAAATAAAGGCGCTCCAGGCTATACAGCCCAAAGCGCCTATCGTCTTCGATTCGGCGAAACTATTCTTTTAGCTTAGCTTGATGTCCCGCTTGACCGTAACCATTACCGGTTTGCCGTCCTTTACCGCAATCTCGATCTTGCCCCAGCCGAACTTCCGGCATATATCCAAAATTTCTTGGTTATGCTTGAAGAGTTCTTCCAGGGTGGTTTCGACGGCTTGCATGGTGCTATTATAAGACAGGAATTTTCAGGAAGTCAAGCGTTTTATGACACTTATCCATATAAGTGCTTGCAAACGTTAGCAGGGGTGTGCTATACTACTTGCAACAACGAGATGAGAGGGGGAAAATGGAGGAATCCAATTTCGGTCAGTTCCTGAAGAGTCTGCGGGAAAGACAACGGTTGTCTTTGCGCGATGTCGAGAAGGAAACCGGCGTTTCCAATGCCTACATCTCCCAGATCGAAAAGGGGGACAGACCACCGCCGCGGCCGGATATCCTGAAAAAGCTGGCTCGAACCTACAAGATTACCGTTAGAGAGCTTCTGATGAGGGCCGGCTATTTTGATGATCCTGAGGTCACCGCGACTGAGGAAGAGCGCATCGAAGCCGCCTTCCAATATGTGTTGTCCGACCCGGATTACAAGCTGGGTACCCGGATCAGGGGCGAAGCGCTGGTTATTGAAGCCAAAAAAGGCATCGTCATCGTCTATGAGACTCTGACAGGAAAGAAACTGCTGACACCATAGAATTGAGGAGAGCTGATGAGCGCACCAGGTAGCCTGGGGGATTTCTGTCGTTACGCTTTGGACTATGAAGAAGGCCGGTACGCTGACGACCCCGTGCGCCTGGGCGCTCTCTTCAGAGAATATGCCGGGATTGACCGTACTCCAGGCATCAGGAAGACTGTTGACCAGGTTCGCTCTCTCGGCATCAAGATTCAAGCCGTTCCTTACCTGGATACCGGCGGCACAAATATGATGGCGAGAGGCTCCTGGCATATACACTATGCTGCCAAAGACCGGCCGGCAACACAGAAGTTCGATATCTTTCATGAGCTTTTTGAGGTCATCCACAAGAATTTGAACTTCTTCGATCCCGACTGCGGTTTGCTGAAAGAGCCCCAGATAAGCCGCTGCGCCGATCGCTTTGCCGCTGCTACGCTGATACCGCCAGATTTCTTTATGAATCAGGTTGGGACGACAGGCTGCGACCTGGTGAAGCTCGGCGAAGACCTCGAGCTTTCTCACCAGTGCCTTCTCATTGCCCTGGGGCAGCATTTCGCCGATATTCCCCTGGTCGGCGTCCTCTATGAACATCGCATAGATAGCGCTAAAGGTGAAGACGCCGAGATTGATGATTTCGTGGCTACCGTGGTGGTAAAGACACCGCGGGCGAGGCGGATAAAGGATCTCTGCGGGCTACAGACCGTGCCGTCACGAAACGGACACCCGCAGGTCGGCTCCCTGGTATGTGCTGCGGTGACCGGCGGTCGCTCCGTTCTCTGGCGGAGCACGCATATTGAAGACTCGCCCGTGATATTGGTGCGCCCGCTCCTTTCCGCCGGGCTGGAGCCTTACCGTGTTATACTCTTAGCTGTCCCCAATGAAGAGTTTGGCATGATCTCTTTTCAGGCGGAAATGATCGAGCCGATACCGGTTAACGGAGATGTTTGGTGCCCGTCCGAAAGTAAATGCCCCGATTCTCGAAATTGCGCCTGGAAATCGACAAGGAGCTTACAATGAGCAGCGAATTGAAAAAGGTAGTGATCTATGCCAGGGTATCTTCGGAGAAACAAGACGTGGACCTGTCCATTTCGGGCCAGGTTAAAGCCTTGAGAGACTACGCCTCACACAACGGTTGCAAGGTGGTAAAGGAATATATTGACGAGGCGGAGAGCGGCCGGTCGATAGACCGTCCCGGTTTCAAGCAAATGATCGTGGCCGCGCGCCAGAAACCACCGCAATTTGAGGCGATACTAGTTTGGAAGCTATCCAGGTTTGCGCGCAACCGGGAAGACTCGATAATCTACAAGTCCCTGCTCAGGAAGCAGGGTATCCAGGTTATTTCCATGAACGAGCCTCTGGAAGACACTCCTTCAGGAAGACTTCTTGAAGGTATAATAGAAGTCCTGGATGAGTTTTACTCGGCTAACCTGTCTCAGGATGTTACCAGGGGCATGAGGGAAAGCGCGTCCCGGGGCTTTTATCCGGGCGGTCCGCCTCCCTATGGTTACGTGAGAGTAAAGGTACAGGATGGAGCCGTCCAGCGAGTGAAGCTTGAACCCGATCCGGCAACGGCGCCAGTCGTGGAGAGAATATTCAAGGAATGCCTGTCCGGTAAGGGTATGGTAGAGATCTCCAGGAGTCTTAACAGCGACGGGCTGACTACCCGGAAAAACAAGAAATGGAGCAAGACCTCGGTAAGCACGGTGCTCAATAATGAAGTTTATACAGGGACATTGATCTGGGGCGAATTCACCAGAAATCAAAACGGCGGTAACCGGCTGCCTGTCATTCGGGTAGATGATGCCTATCCTCCAATCGTTGACCGCGACACGTTTGCGAGAGTTCGAGCAAAGCTGGCTGAGCGGGCCCCCAAAATAACTCATCCCAGGGTGGTTCACAGCGAATACATCCTGAGCGGGCTTTTACGTTGTAAAGATTGTGACGCGGCCATGATAGGACATGCAGTGAAATCCGGACAGTTCTTCTACTACATGTGTGGCAATGCCCGTAGAAGGGGTCGGGATCTGTGTAAAACGCACCTTTTGCCTAAGGAGAAAATGGAGCGATTCGTCATTAACCGTCTTCAGCACTATATCTTGACCGAGGAAAACCTAGTGGAACTGGTCAAGCTCACCAATGAAGACCTCGCTGAAAAATGTAAGGGAGAGAATGGCAGGCTGGATGTCATCCAGTCCGAAATGCAGGATGTGGAAGGTAGGCTGGGCAAACTCTATGATGCCCTGGAGACAGGAGAATTTAAAGGCGGAGAACTCGCACCCAGGATAAAAGCGTTATTTGATAAGAAAGCCGAGTTAGAGCAAGCAAAGATTGAAGCAGATAATGCTTTGAAGTATCATACTATTGAACTCGCCAAGCCGGCAGTCATTCGAGAATACGTGCAAAGTATGAGATCCCTTCTCGAAGAGTCGTCGATCATGAAGCGTAAGGCTTTCCTGCGCTCCTTCTTGAACAGGATTGAGTTCGATGAATCCAATGCGAAATTTATCTACACCTGGCCGCCGGATGATCCCGCCACAGAGATGGTGGGAGTTTTACCTATTGTACACGACGGCCCACCATTGAGACTGGAAGAGATTTTCCAGACCTCAGTATTGTTTCAATTTGACAAATGGAGTTATTTTAATATATACTTTATGTATAGTTCTGGTTTAGGTTGTTACACACTTCTTAGAATCCCCTTTAGATTTATATCAAGTATTGGATGACCCGAGCTCCAACTAAATTAGTAAGAGAGGAGATCATCCAATGAGTTTTGAGGACAAGTCAATCCAATGTTCCGATTGTAAGGCTACCTTCACTTTCACCGCCGGTGAACAAGACTTCTACCAAACTAAAGGCTTTACCAATGAGCCTAAGCGTTGTCCATCATGCCGTCAAGCCAACAAAGCACGACGTTCCGAGAGTGGTAGCAACAGTTACGCGTCACGTTATTAGAGCTTCTGCGTATCTATCCCAATATCGCACATAGAACATAAGTATACTTAGGAGGGCAGGCAATATGAATATTTGTTACATTTTGTCTGCCCTCAAGGGTTCATACTGGAATATAGTTAAAGGTATTCTTCTTATTCTGTCCGTGGAGGAAGAAAATGAACACGCATAATATATCAAAATCAAGGAAAATATTTATTCGCCGGGAGAAGGCTCGAATTCGCCGGAGTGTTTTTGATTTAAAAGAACAGGAAAAATTGATTAGTGGCTTATATCCAACAGTTCATCAAGCGTAGATAAGCTTGGTAAGGCAAACCGATTCAGACCATAACATATTCATTACTCAGGAATGAAACGGAGGTACTATGATTTTAGACTCCTTGTGTGTTCATTGGTGAAGGAGGCAAGCGGCCTCCGCCTTTTATCAAGAGTGCTTTACACGCAGGGGGTCATTGGTTCGAGTCCATTACCGCCCACCATGCATAAAAAATCATCCACTCGCCTGTTTTACCTCCTTTTATTTTCCGCCGGATTTTATTTTTCATTATGTCTGCTTGGCTATGGCCGTAATCAGGAGTACAATATAAATTGCACTCTGAAATCAAATGAGAATCCCGAGCGACCAGCCACCTAAGCCTGGGAACAAAGTATACCGAATACCCCGCATCAAGGAATTCCGTCTTAAACGGGTCTTGGGAGTACCGGCCTTATTCAGTGCCGGTTACGGTGATGTCGGCTCCTCAATATATTATGCGCTGGGCATCGTAGCCATCGTTGCCCTGGGCGCTACCCCCATCGCGCTGGCTGCCGCGGGTATAATTTACATTCTTAATGCCCTTGCTTACGCGGAAGGCGGCGCATCAATACCGGAAGCGGGCGGTTCCGCCAGTTTTGCGCGGCACGGCATAAATAATTTTGCCGGCTTTGTCGCCGGGTGGGCATTAATGCTAAGCTATGTGGCAACCATAGCTATTTCCGCCTATACCATACCTCCCTACCTCGCTCATTTCTGGCCGGTGCTTGACAACTCTTCCGTAGATACCCTGGTGGCCATTGGCATAATTCTCTTATTGATGCTGATTAATGTGTTGGGTGTCCGCGAGTCATCGTGACCTTACCCCATTCTTAGTGCCATCTGCATCTTAGCGTCTTCCGGCTAGTTCTATGAAATCCTGGGGTGCCAAGCCGCCCAATGAGCTATGCGGCCTGACAGTATTATAATCCTTTCGCCAG
>JBAZEO010000127.1:0-6172 GCA_041653935.1 Dehalococcoidia bacterium
CAAGGCTGCCGCCACATCATGCTGGACCTCTGAGGCCAGCTTCCGGAGTTGATCCAGCCGCAGGGCGGCCCCGTCCTGCGCCAGGCGGTCGAGGAATATCTGCGCCTCCGCGTCCGTCATGGTGGCGGTAAGACGCCGCACGGCCCGTTCTTCACCCAACATCTCCAGTGGACGGGTCATGCACCCCCCTTCAGGCAATCTGGGAATAGATACCGCCGGTTGGCGGCGCTCCCCCAGTTGAAGAGCGCGAACACCAGCGCATCCCGGGTGTGGGCCGACTGCAGGTGCTGGGGGTCCGTGATCTTGAGGGCCCCGCGCTTGTTGCAGACCCGGTACTTGAGGTGGCCCCTGAAGCCCAGCTCGCGGATGATGCGCCGGTCCTGGGTCTCACCCGGGCAGCGGTTGACGGTCCAGAGTTGGGCTCTCGCGGTGGCGTCAGGCACCATGTAGACCCGTGCCCCTTTGGCGTCCAGCACGGTCGCAATGTGGATCGAGTTCTCGATGGTGTGGATCATCACCCCACTGAGAGGCCTACCCTGCGGCATACAGCGCCCGACGACGAACACCACCGAGGGGATCGAATAGACATTGGCGCGAATGAAGGATTCGGGTAGCGGGTACTCACCCGCCATCGCGCATGGGCCGCCGTCGTAGAGCGCCGCATGGCTCACCTCGGGGCCGGGGTCAATGCCAATGACGGGTATTTCAGGCATCGCTTACCCCCAGTGAGGCCAGGTAGTCGTCCAGTTCGGTGCCGGGTTCGTGTAGGCCACGCCGGCGAGAGGGCAGCGCGATGGGGGTCTCGATGACCTCGTTGCCCTGGCACCTCTCTCCGCACTGCGAGCAGTAGAGGGTGGGGGCAGGGTCCGTGCACCGCGCGCTCGGGATGAGGCCCGCTGGCCTGAAGTAGGTCACCAGATGGCGCTCGAAGACCGGCTTGTGGCAGCAGGAGCTGAGGGTGCAGGGCTTGGTCTTGCGCTCATAGTGTTCATCGTTCATGTTGTGCCTCCTTGTGGCTAGTCTCATCCTTATTCCAGCATCGGGCGCAGCGCCAGCCGGTGAGCCGGCTCCACAGCATGTTGATCTGAAGATACCACTTGTGGCACCTTACGCATTGTTCCTTCCCGTCGGTCATTATACTCCCCCTTGGTAGGATGAAGCAACCTCTTCGCCCATCCAGAAGCGCGGCTTATCCCACAACAGGCGGGTCTTACCGCATGGACCGTTGCGGTTCTTGGCCACGATCAGCTCCAGGGAGTGCATGTGATCCGGCATGGGTTCGGCATCGCCCCATGGGTTGTAGAGGAACAGCACGTTGTCGGCGTCCTGTTCGATGGATCCGCTCTCTCGCAGGTCGCTCAACCGCGGCGGACGGGTTGAACCAGCGGGTTTGCCATTATTGCGCGCCCGCGGGTCGCCACGGCTGGCATCTATCTCGCGGTTCAACTGGCTGAGTTCCAGCACCGGAATGTTGAAGTCCAGCGCCAGGTTCTTGATCCCACGCGAGAGCCCGCTCACCTGCTGGGTCCTGCCCCACCGCTCCTGCTCCCGCGCCTCGGTCAGAATCTGCAGGTAGTCCACGATCAGGAGCCGCACCTTTCGCTCCCGCATCATGCGCCCAAGGTGGGCCCTGATGTCGCTGATGCGCATGATGCCCTTGCTGATAAAATAGACCGGAAGTTGTTGGCTGATTTTTTTTGCATCTTTGAGGGAATTGATCTGTTGTTGTGTTAGATCCCCGAGGTCCATGTCGCGGACGCTTACCCCACTGCTGCCGCGGTGAGTCAGCATCGAGAGCGCGCGGTGTCCGGCCTGGCTGTCACTCATCTCGACGTTGTAGTAGGCGCTCGCCACCTTGTCGAACGCCACGTTGCGGGCCACGTTCAGGGCGAAGGCGCTCTTGCCGCTGCCGGTCTGACCCGCCACCACCGTAACCTCGCCGGGTTTCAGACCGCCAAGCATGCGATCCACCGACGGGTAGCCAGTCATCAGGCCGCTGGTGAGTTTCGGGGTCTTACCGGCAGCCCTGTCGGCCTGTACAGCTTCAGCGCGTTCGCAGACGGCGCGAAAGATACGTTCCGTGAGTGTTGATACTGCGACGCATGGTAAATCGCCGCCACGGGCCTGCAATTGCGCCACAGCGGCAATCGCGTTCTCGGCCAACTCGTTGAACTGCATCTCCTGGGCGTAGGCTTCGTCGATGATCTCACTGCTGGCCCTGATGAGGAGTCTGAAGCTCGCCATGTCGCGCACCAGACGGGCGTGATGCTCCACGTTGGCGGCCGTCGGCACGCTGTTGAGCATACCGAACAGCACCCCTTGGCCCCCCGCTTTGTCGAGCAGGCCGCGGGCCTTGAGTTCGGTCGAGACCGCGACGGCATCGGGTGGGATGCCCTTGGCCTGCAGTTCGCCCATGATCTCGAAGATGATGCCGTTGCCCTCAAGGTAGAAGTCCGATTTGTCAAGGATGACTGATGCGATAGGGTATGCGGACTTAGGTTCCAGCATGATGCCGCCCAGCACGGCCAGCTCCAGCTCCGTGTTCTGTACTGGCACGCGGTCCAGGACGGGAGACGGGCGGGTGATGTGGTCGGGTTCAGAGAGCTGGCTCAATTCCTGCCTCCCTCTGCTGGCGTTCGTAGTCCTCTGGTGTCATCGACTCGTAGTACCGCGGGGTGTCATCCGCTGGTGCGGGCGCCTGGGTTGGGCGCGAAGAAGCGATCTTGCAGAAGTTCCGCAACCGCAGGCGGCTGGCTTTCTCGCGTGGTTTGCGGTCGAGCCAGAGGGCCATGACCTTCACGGTGTCGAGGATGTCTACCGTCGGGAAGTCTACCGAGAGGGTCCTGATGAGCTTCAGGTCCTTGGGGTAGTCTAGTGGGTATGTCTGTATGGACTTGAGTTCAGACAGGATATCCCTCTCCCGCTGGGTGATGTCTGCGGGTAGCGGCGCTTCGCCAGAAGGGGGTGGTTCGGGCGAGCCGGGTGATCTGTTTTGATCTGATCTAATATGATCTAATATGCGATTAGCTTCGGGTAACGTAGCCGAACCTTCGGGTAAGGTTCCTGTAATGTTCCGGTAATGTTCTGAGGCCAGGCTGGTTCTAGGTGTCAGCGCAAGCAGTTCTTTGAGAGCCGCTTTGATACCGTTGGTATTAAAAGACTGGTGCGAAATGAAACCCATGTTCCAAACATAATTTCCGTCAAGTCTAATCTTACCATCGGTCTCAAACTTGAGCAGCGCGTCGTGAATCTCGGCCTCAGGAACCCCGTGGTACCAGGCGCGCTCCTCCTCGTCGAGAGAGAAGACGCCGCAGTAGGTCGGCCAGGTGATGATGTCGTCCCACAGGCACTTCTGCAAGAGCGTCAGCTTGCGCCGGTAGTGTGACTTGGGCAGGGTTGTAGATACCTGGTCGTAGCTCCTCGTCAGTTCAGCCATCGTAATGTGGGTCCTCGCTGAAGTAGAAGTCTATCGGCGGGTAGCAGCGCTCGCCATCCGCCTCACAGTTTGGACAGGAGGCCGGGTTGTTGCGCTCCGCGAAGCTGCGCTCCAGGGTGAACTCAGCTCCGCAACAGGGGCAGATGTAGCAGTATGTCATGCGATCCTCCAGACCGGCGCGGGGCAGTTCGCGGCGATTCCGGGGGCAGGCTTGGGGCGCTTTACCTCGCGGATTTTGTTGCTAGACAAGCGGCGAATTAATACAACAAATTGCGCTCCATTTTCCGCGCGGACTTTAAGCCAGTAATCAACAGTCGGGTATCCAATTACCTCGCATACCTGCCCGCGATATCGGTAAGCGATGCCTATTACCTTCTTGCTCTTGCGGATCGTCACTGTGCTTCCGATTGGAAAATCGGCCTGTGTCAGTTTGCGTTTCATCTGTCCATCTCCTAGCTTTGCCCGCTGAATCATTCCATGCCACGCGCTGCGGGATAGGCGCGCGGCAAGGTTACGAGGCATCGGTGCGTCCCTGCATGGTGACACGTCCACTCAGCGCATTGCCCACGTTGCGCAGCATGTTGTCGCTGGCGTCACGCTCGGCAGTGCGACGACGTAGCGCCGCTTCCAGCTCTGCGATGCGCTTATCCTTCGCCGCGCAGCTTTCACTGTATACAGCTAGATCACGGCATGCGGAAGCTAACTCCGCCTCCAGCTCGGCGATTCGCGCGTCTTTCTCCGCGAGTCTATCTCGTACTGGCTGTCCGCTTTGCTCTGCGACATCAGCGCTGCCATTGGCGACGATGTTGCAGTATTCTGTGAGCAGCCCGTGATCCTCAGCCAACACGCGCAGCCGCTCAAACCGCAACCCGTACCAGTCCTCAGAGAACTTCACGGATCGTTCCAGCTCGGCGATGCGCGCGCGGGCCTGCAATAGCAGATCGGCGAGATGTTCCGACGTGTCGCAGCCATATGGCGTTTCGCCGACCCGCTCCGTGGCCGCTAGATCGCGCGCCTCTTGCGCGGCCAGCGCTCCGCGTATGGTGTCCAACTCTGCCCGCGCGGCGTCCAGTTCCGCCAGCTCGTGGCACGCCGCGCAGCCTGCGTAGAATGCGGCGAGATCATGGCAGGCGTCGTCCAGTTCGTCCAGCAAGGCGGGAATGACAGGTATCAGATACTCTGCATGATATGGTAGCCCCCAGTGATCGCCTTCCTCGTTACCATACCAGTAGACGTAATGACATCCTTCTGGCAGGCTGCCGTCGCCTCGAACGATGATTCCATAAACACCATCATCCTTGTGCTGAACGATACTGCCTATATGCATGGGGTCAAGGGCTGTGATCCGGTGCAGCTCTGCGGTGTCAACTGGCATCGCTATCCTCCTCGTCCTGCGGACTCCTCACTTCGACGTTCTCGTCGGGTCCGCTCTTGCGCAGCGCAATTACCCAGCCCCCCCTCACGGTACGCAGCCCGTCTTCCTCCGGGTCCTGTGCCTTCAGGTAGTCCAGGATGTCGTGGTAGTCCTCGCGCTTGGCCAACCGGCTCATGTACCAGTCGGCCCTGATGTCGTCCAGCAGTTGCTCGAACTCCGCCTGGCGCTTATCGTCCGGCAGGTTGTTGAGGTACTGCGCCACGAGGGTATGGTCCGGGTACAGCTTGTAGACCGCTCGCTGCTCGTAGATGTGCAGCGCGCCGGCCATCTTGCCGTTCACCATCTCGCCGCCGTAGCTGATGCCGCCGTGGGTTCGGACGTATTCGATGATCCAGGCCGTGAGGGCCGTGTAGTAGGCCTCAAGGCGTGAGGCTTCCGCCAGCGCAGCCTCGATGGTTTCGGGGGTTGCGGGGGTGTTGAGGTCGATCATATGATGCTCCAGTGCTGCATGGTCTTGATGATGGCCCAGACGACGAAGATCACGAGCCCGAGGCCGACGCCGAAGCCGGTCAGCACCATGCAAATGATACCCGCCAGGCGCTCTCCTTGCTCCTGGGGATCGAAGGGGTGGTTATCATAAGGCATTGCTTCTCTCCTTGATGGCGTCCCGTATCTTTAACTCATTCTGGATGTCGCCCCGCAGGATGAGGACTTCGCCCCATGCCCTGCGGGCATTATCGAGGGCTTCCTGCGCGACCCGCACCTCGCGGCGGTGGCGCTCAAGAGTGCGGTGCACATCATCCTCGCAGATCAGGACCGTCTCGTACTTCTGGCCCCTGCACTCTTCCTCGGTGGAAAGCAGCAGCAGCTGGAGGTCTTCGTCTTGGTAGTGCACTAGGTTTTCGCGGTTCACTTCTTGCTCCTTGGTTTACGTTGCTTCACTACTAGCGGGCCCGCCATCAGGTGCTCGATGTCGCGCACATTGGGCGGGCAGCGGTGCGCGATGGGGCAGTAACGGCATGTCTCGTAGTTGACCGCCAGTGCCGGCCAATCATCGTCCGGCAGCAGGCGGTAGAGGGTGTCGAGCTTGTCGAAGTTGCGCTCGATGCGTTCTGCCGCCTCCTGGCAGGCATGTTGGCGTCCATAGGTGAAGCGGCTCAGGTTCGAGGTCCCGTACTTGACGCCCCAGATCACGACCTCCACGGACTCGCGCTCCGGGTTATGCCAGAAGTCAAGCGCGGCATAGAGCTGAAGCTGGGGGTTATGCTTGGCGGCGTCGAGGTCTACATGCAGCTCGCCCATCTTGAAGTCCCAGATGCTGCTGCGGGTTCCGCCCCTGTAGACGGCCTGATAGTCGAGGC
>JBAZEO010000128.1:0-6136 GCA_041653935.1 Dehalococcoidia bacterium
CCTTTGCTTTGGTCAGCATCCGTTTCTTCATCGCCTCTGCAAAAGTGTCAATGGCATCGCTTATTTTTCGTGTCTCACTCATTCTCATTCTCCTTTGCTATCCTCTCCGACCTTCTTGATGGCCTGCCGCGCTCTTTCAATCATGTTGTCGTAAGATGCTACTGCCTGCGAATCGTCACACCACGCCAGCATCTCCTCCAACGATTCCTTGACCGCTTCCAGCCTTCCCCGTGCATCGGCAAGTTCATCCAATGCCATGCCGACAGCATTGATAAGTTCTGCCGAGGCATAGTCTTTCGGAACCCAATGCCCACGTACCTTCAATGCTTCAGCAATCTCTTGAGCAAGAGACATTCTGCGAGCATCCTGATTGGTTAGTGCATCGGCAAGCTCGGCCTTGAGCGCCGTAATCTGATTAGACAGGCTGATCTTTTCTCCAAGTAGCTTTCCTTCGTCGCAGGCGTGCCACGGCCCCGGACTCGCGTTCTCCAGCCTTTCTTCAATCTCCTTGATCCGGTCGGTCATTTCGTCACCTTCTCCAATGCTATTCTCCACACAAACTCGTTTTTCTCCCACGATCCGGGGTGTAGGGATTCCCACGTTCTGCGAAAATTCGCCGCTTCCGGTGGCATACCGAGATAGGCAAAATCGTATCCGCCAAAATAGTGTTCCTCCATGCCTTCGCGTGAACAGTCTTCGCCCGTTATTTCCTGTATCCGCTCCGGCCTCACGCTGACAATCCGAGCATGACTGCGGGCGGCCCAAGCTGGCATGAAGCGGGGGGATCGCTTGAACCATCCACGATGATCCCTCCCCTGACTAGAGACAAAATCGGTTGGCAGCGCGTCGGGGAAAAGAACCCCCATTGACCTATCGGCAACAAACAGCCATTTTTGACGCCCGCTTGCCGCAAGTCCGTTTTTCTTCCACGAACCGTATAGATAATGGGCTTCCTTGATATACACCGTCTCGCCGGGAAGGTAGCGGGGCTTATGGAAAGAGCAAGCCGTCCCCGCGAAAGCAAAACCGCCGTCCTCGTCATGGTGAAAATATGCACCTTCCGCGGGCTGTGGATTCATCAGCCGCCGCGTAACATCTTTCCGGCCCTCATTCCACGCGATAACCATCGGTGTCGAAAGTGATAAACCCTTCATTCGCTTCTCCTTGTCACGCCGCCTTTATCGCAGGCAGCACGGCCTCTGCATAGTACACAGCCACAGCCAGCGCGGACCATTCATGCTCCCTGATTCCATACAGCGGGCCGGGATTCTTTTTCGTACCCTTGCCGCCGAACCTGTCTACAAGCACCTTGTTTATCTGAGCCGTGTTCACGCCGCGCCGGGAATTGCAAAAGTGATAGGCGATGTCGGGGAAGAAAACGCAGGCATGATTCTTGTCGAATATCTCCTGGATGCGCCCGATCATTTTCAGCGTGTCGAACGTGGAGCGGTTCAAGACCTTGCCGTAGTATGCAACATCCTCGATTGCGACGATGAACGGCCGCTGATAACCTTCCGGCCAAAGTGATTCAAGGTTGATAAGGTGTTCACGAAATTCAGCGTTGGGCTTCTGAATGTGACAGGCGACAAATGCCCCGTCCCATACAACTCCCGCGCTCTGCTCTGGACCCGGATCAATGCCGAGGATTAACATTCAGTTCCTTTCGTGCCCGGAATCGTAATTGTCGCCGTCATCTCACCCTTTCAGCAATTCGGGATGCTCGTAGATGTTGCCGATGATCTCACTGTCTTCCGGACTCTCCAGGTCTTCGCCTTCGTAACCGAACGATTCGCTTTCGAGCCAATAGACCGGCAACCTATTAAGCGTCACAACATCACGCATTATTTCGCGCATTGCTTCTTTCCCGTCTTCGTAATCTTCGGGCGTGTTATCCCAATCAATAACCATCCTCCTGACTATATCCCCCTCAAAGATCAGCTTCCCGGCCCGGTCGCGCAGGCCGGTACTTTGCATGAGAATCCAGATGTCTTCCCAATTTGACGGTATCTGAGAAAATCGCTCGATATAAATCATGCGTTTATTTAGCTTATCCCACGCCCTGAAGATGAATCTGTCGTTCATAGCAGCACCGCCTGATTTTCGGAGTCGGTAGGTTCGGGCATCGGCAAGGGAATTACCTCCTGCCTGAGCCGTTCAATAGCTATTTCGCAATATTTCTTCTCGATCTCTATTCCGATTGCCTTCCGGCCCAACTGCTTGGCGGCGACAAGGGTTGTTCCGCTTCCCATGAAGGGGTCAAGAACGGTTATGGAGTCAGGGAAAAATGAAAGGCACCACCGCATCAAGCGTATGGGTTTTTGGCAGGGATGATATTTTGATCCATTGGCTACGTTTTCTTCCCCTTCGCGGACAAGCCCACGCCATAGTTGACGGTGAATACGAATCGACATATTTCTATTCGTCCAAGCCAGTTCGCAGTCACCAAAAGCACACGGGTTTTTATCGCCCAATTTATCCCAAACCAACCAACCCCTGCAGGGCGGCAACTTATCTGCGTAGTTATTCGCGCCCCACAAAACAACGGCCGGGAATTTCAGCCATGGCGATGGATCAAAGGGCAAATCATCGCCCACAACCATCGACCACGCTGGATCTCTTTTTACGTCTCGAGACGACACACCAAAATCAAGACCGGTTTTCCTGGACCGCTTTGCCTGAAAATCAAACCCGATCCCATACGGCGGATCAGTCAGCACAAGATCAACCGCGCCAAGATGCGGCAGAACGTCACGGCAATCGGCGTGATAGATTGTGATGCCCGATTCCTGATAATATGGTTCTATCATCCCCTCACCCTCTCCACCCCAACCTCGCCCGTCCCCTTGCACCCGTACCTTCTTTCAACACACTTATTCAGACAGTATTCTTTCGTGACTCGCTTGGTTCCGTCTACGCAGGGGATGAGCTTCATCTTAGGCCGCCTTCTCGTTGGACCGTTTGAGTTCCGGGCAAGTCTTTTCTTCATGACATCCTTTGCACGTTTCTTTTGCCACCATTTCCATTTCCTTGTTAGGGCAGGAGATCATTTCGATATTGTCGTCATCCGCCGCCGCCGCGAATCGCTTCATAACCTCTTTCGCCTTGCGTTCGTCCTTCAACATCAATCCTTCATGCTCATTCAGGACGGAGACGGCCGTTGACATTCGTTCGGTCTGAGGCAGGAGCTTGTAGAGCAATTTGACCGCCGTTTTCTTCGCCATTTCGTCGGGGTGCGCGTTCCAGACCGTAGCCGTCTGACTTGACTTTCTCGCCCTAGCGATCTTCTCGCGGTCTAGGACGACGAATTTCTTGATGCCATGATGAAGCACGGCAATAGCGTAGACGGCGACAATCTCCGGCTTCTTTTCGTCGTACAGTTTCGGCTTGTGAATCAGGACCGGATTAAGGCCCATTTCATAATAGAACTCTTCCCCCTCGAAGACGGGAACGGCGTCAATGTCGTATACTGAATCAGAATCAACAGCGATGTGTACAAGGCCCCTATACATAATATCAAGGCAGCACTTGCCCTTTCTTGGGACGAGGGCCGCTTGCTGCAAGACCGGATTCAGCGTTGCCCCGGTAAGGGCGATATTCACGACCGCGTTCTTGATGGTCTGCGGGTCGCATTTTTGCAGCGTTTCATTTGCCCGGATTGCCTGTATCGCAAAAGCAACCTCTCGGTTGTAGGTCGGTTCGTCAACGACTTCGAGAAATCGTTCCTTGATCTTCTTGTCGTAAACGGCCACCTCATACTGTTCCATGTTTCCCCCTATGCCGCCCAATTCGGCAGGTAGATCGTCCGAATTTCGGCGTGCTTGTAATGCGGATAGAATTTCTTTTCCCGGCACTCCATTTCAATTTCAAGAAGCCGGTGAAATTCCTTCCGGCCCCAATCAATAAACATATCCTCAAGCGTGTAGACCTCGACGCGATAAGGCTCTTCTTTTTCCACGACGATGAAAACGAACGCATCGACTTTTGAATTGCAGACGGCGTTCAATCCCTCGATATACATTCCCGCCTGTCTGCCGTATCCGTACTTGATGCAGGAGCTTGTGAATGAATGAATATCCGCACTCGCCGCCGTCTTGACATCGACAATCACGCCGTGATCGCCGTCCGGTATCCGGTCAGGACGGCAACGACACATAAGACCGCTCTTTTCATCCCGCCAGATAACCGACATTTCCGACCGGCCCTCAAGGATGATCGTCTTTGCAAAGGGATGATTATAGACGGCCATTGTCATGGCCTGAATCGTCTGATTTTCGTCGGCAGAAATAACGGTTTTCCCCGATGCCGTTTCAAGCCATGCCGCATATTCGATTTTCCCGGCCTTCGTGCGCTTGTCGATGTCCTCAGGCTCCACGGTGATTTGTGAATCAAATAATTTTGGCTCAAGAACATTGATATGAAAGGCGCGACCGAAACGAAAAGCCGCCGACTCTTCCTGCTTCACCTTCACATTTGCCGGAACCTTATCAAGCCGTCCAAGATATGAATTGCTGACATACTCAAGCGCGTGATAATCGGCATGGCTGATGTTCGGATACAGTCCAGGCTCAAGCTGCATCTTTCCCATCCTCCTTCTTTTCCGGCATCACGCTGCTTTTTTTCTGTTCCTTTTCACACTCCGCGATTGCTTCGTCGCAGCACAATGGACATCCGTTCTCATCCACGTCCCACTCAAATCCGCAGAACGAACAAAGGTCTTTGTATTCTCGCTCTACATCCAAAGTAACGGGATCTTGCGACCGATGATCGCGGATGAATGAATGAAAATCGCGTACCCATTCCTCATAAAATTTCGCCAGTTCTTCCATTGTGGGACAGTGACGCCAACAACGCGGAGGATCACATGTAATTTTGACATCAACCATCGTTCTTTTTTTCATCGACATTCACCCCCGCAGCTTTCAAAACCATGTTGCTTACCATCTGCATGTATTCAAGCCCGCGAATTTCCGGCGGCTTCTCGACTGCCTTCTTGTGAAACTCTACGGCCATCTGTTCGATTTTTGAGGCGAGGGAGCTATCCATTTTCCCCTCCCGCCATATTCTCCGTATGCGACTTGCCGACGATCATGTCGGCAAGTTCGGCCTTGCTGACCTTCTTCACTGGGTCGCGGTGGATGTGAAAACCCTTCGGAATTCTCTGATGCGTAAATTCGACGGTGAGGATGAGGACCGCAACAAGCACCCACCATCGCCACGACGTCAGGTCAATTCCCGCGATAACCGGCAAGCCGATCCCGAATACTACTGCGTAGGAATATGGCTTGCACTTCTTCAGCTGCAGCACGATCCACTTGATGATCTTCATGGGGCCTCCTTGATATGCACATCGTGAATGTGAAACGTGACCGTGTAGTCTCCGTCATCATTCGGCACGATGGATTTGACGTTGCCGTGAAGAAGCACCTCGTCGTTGATCCGGCAGCGGCGGGTTTTATTCAGGCCGAGAACCGCAGATTGCTCTACGCCTATGCCATAGCTGAACCAAAACGAACCGACGGCTTTCTGTAGCCGCTCGTGCAATATGGCGTTTGTCTCGCGCTCAAAGGCCATCACCTTTTTGAGGTACTTGACATATTTCTCCGGATTTTTGAGCTTCCGCATCTTCCCTTTCCTCCCTCTTCCTCGATTCCCGGTCCTCCGCCGTCTGTTCGTAATTCCGCTCCATCACGTCCCACGGTCGGCGTCCGGTTATGGCGGCTGATTGTTGATGCAGGGTGCGGAGGTTCATGGCTTCCTCCAAAATAGTTCATAAAAATCCATGATGACGAATACGACGAAAGAAACGGTGATAAGATGTCGAAAGCTTTCCGGTGGGCCGAGGCTCGGATTGTGGAAGTAGGCCAAAATAAGGGCCGACAGGAGTATGGCGGATCTCATCGCATCTCCCTCATGACGGCTTCAACAAGCCCGTCCACTTGCTCTTCCCTTGTCCGCCCTTTTTTGCCGCACTCGCATTCGCCGTCGCCCCATGTCATTCGGCATGCGCAGTGCCGGGTGTGGCCTTCGCGGATAAACCAGTATATTTTCTCGGCGTCCATTTCTGATTCGGCAATGCAGTCGGCGCAAACATCCGATCCCACGACTTCCTTCTTTCCGCACATTCGGCAGAGCATGG
>JBAZEO010000129.1:0-6106 GCA_041653935.1 Dehalococcoidia bacterium
GCCTCTATTACGTCCTCCCAGTCCGTGGCGTCCCACTCGTCGCGCTGTGGTGTAATGGCCATAGTGACCTTGATCCCGGTGCGGTTGCCCCGATAATTGCTCTCACGCTCTACCGTGTATCTTGTCCGGCCGCGTACTACGCGGATACCACCACAGTTAGGATAATCGTAGTCGATAGTGTTGATTATCTCTGTACTCATATTATCACTCTCCTATGTATATTTAACGTCTTGTGCAATCCCGCCGTAACGGGAGAGCATAAGGCGTCAAACTCTGATTCCAAGCCGCCTGAAAATCTTGTAGTGCCATACACGGGTGTAATTAGCATTACCCAGGTATGGCGCGAGCATAAAATTATCTCTTGTCTGGGCCGCTTTGGTGGTGGTGGTGATACTGATTATCTTCTCCCCGCAATGCAGCAAGTACGATAATTGCTGCATTGCCTCGCGCAACGTGGGATACTGTAAGTGCAGGTAGTACGTAGTACCCGCAGGTATTACAACCCCATCGCCCCGCTTGTGCTCGCATTGTGCCTGCACTTCCGCTAGATAATACGACCCATCCTTGATACCAGATGCGCGGAATCTTTTCTCTTTCATGGCTCTTCTCCACTATTTATATTTTGCCCTCTCTCGTGGAGGGCAAGAGAAAAGAGTGGAGATTGATTAGGGCCGTCTTGCCGTCGCTTGCCGCGCCTGCCGTATTCCTCGGCGTCGGTGGCGTGGATGGCGTCGAGTGCTTGCACTCTCAGGCCCGTCGGTTGTCAATGATCGATTGCGTCTTACTTATAATAGTAGCGTACTTACACTATCGGCATTTGTCAAGTATTTTTTGCAATTATTTCCGAGCGCGCGAAAAAAAGTGAGAAAACGCGGAAAAAAGTTGTTGACAGATACACGTATGTTTAGTACATTGCATCATAATGTCAATATATGAGGAGAGGCTTAACCGGGCCGCGCGGAGATGCTCCGAAATAATGGACATCCTGGTTGACACCCTGGAGCGCGCGCCGGAGATACACCAGGGCCGCGTGATGGAGATTGCGGCGAGTACCGAGCAGTTACGTCAATCAATCATATCATTACGGGAGAGGCTGGCCGGATGAGATGCCCTAATTGTGGCCGCATGATCCCGGCTCCGAGATACAGCCGCAATGATCCAATGATGATATTATCCGTATGCACGCGGTGCGGGATGGTAGACACACGGCCCGATCCGGGCGATGGACCAAGTGAGGGCGGTTGATGAGATACGGAGAGCACAAGACAGTATTAAGAGACGCGCGGCTACGCACTACGGCCGCCGAGGATGACGCGCTTGATAGGCTTGCCGATATGATGAGGCGTAACGGCATTACAGGGCCGTACCGGTACATACTAGGGCGCGATAATCGAGTATACGGCTGGACAATCATGCCATATACTACCAAAACACTAGCCATTAACCAACCGGGAGAGCGCTAATTGCCCCGGAATAGGCCAGACGCCGACATTATCACAGCCCGTATCATAGATATGATAGTAGCCGGGCATAGCACTTCCGCGATACAATCCACACTTTCCCCTGTATTCGGAGTACAACCCAGGCAAATACGGCGCTATATGGCGAGGGCCAAGCAGCAGCTCAAGCTCGCAACCGCAGAAATGGACCAATACCGGCCGCTGATCCTGGCGAGATACGAGCAGCAATACCGAGATTGCGAGCGCATTGACAAGGTCGAGACCAGGGTGCGGCTACAGCGTGACATTAACGATAGTATCTCCAGGCTCACGGGCGCGGACCAACCGCAGCCAAAGAGCGTCAACATATTCCAGTTTTTCCCCATTAAAGACAGCGCGGGCCGGGTGCAGGTGGATATACCCGCTGAGTACTCAATAGATGCCACTGAGGCTGTCCAGGATGACGATGAGGCACCTAGGCGTATGGTGCCGGGAGGGGCGCGATGAGGGCATGGAGTGGCGTTAAGATAGATATGTTGGCTAGGTGGGAGGTCGCGCTATGTTCCGATTCTGATATA
Source organism: Dehalococcoidia bacterium (assembly GCA_041653935.1). GTDB lineage: Bacteria > Chloroflexota > Dehalococcoidia > E44-bin15 > E44-bin15 > JAYEHL01. The sequence goes on from JBAZEO010000129.1 coordinate 2,018, forward strand.
TACTGGAGGAGATCGGAGAGATACCGATACCAGGCCCAGGACATGGCCGATGGCAGCGTACATCTCGGTTTGATCGGATTTCAGCTGCCATCTCACATACATCCCGGAGCCACGCGATACGCTCACGATCTACCGCGTAGCCCATATCATCGAGTGGGGCAGGTCGCCCAAACCATCGGTCAGATTCAGGGGCGCGATAACCCATGACCTTTATACTATACACATGTTTAGTACTCTTTGCGCTGATACTCTGTGCGGTGGTGCTCGATGGCAGGCGGTGCGGCTAGGATGTGCGGTGTGTGCTCCGGGAGCGGGGAGACGCCCCCCCCTGTCCAAACTGAGGGGTGGTTTGGGCTTGACTTCCCCCACTGAGCCAGCAGAAATTTTTGGAGGTTTTATGTATCGTGAACCGGAGTGCAGGTTGGATGCGTCGAAGCGGCAACTGAGGGCTGGTGGTTGGTGCTGGGGTGAGGCTAGTTCTCTTGATTATTTGCAATGGATGCGCCTGTACCCGCCGGACGAGCATTTGGTTGAGGTATCGGCCGAGGTGCGCCGGATTCCTGCTTGGCAGAATGGGCCTTGTCGTTTGTTTCCGATGGTTGTGTGGGATATTGTTCCGTAGGGGGATTAACCCGTGGTGGTGTTTGTGCCGCTTGAAGCGATTGGCCCGGTGGAGGACGTGAAGCTGATAATGGGCTTGATGTCTGAGCGGGTGGGCAAGCGCGGGATTGAGGCGGTGTGTGTGTATTACGAGGATGCGGGGAGGCTGTTTATCAGGGTTGAGTCTGACGGTGAATTTGACGCTGGTGGGTTTGTGCGTAAGTTTTGTATTGAGTGTGGGGGCGAGGGTGGTGGTAGCAAGAAAAGTGCGGTGTGGACGGTGAAGAGTGAAGAAGTGGTATGAGATACCGGGCTGGTTTGATTTTCAGGATATATATTCTCGTGTGATTGACGAGTTTCATCATAGCGGCGGGGTGTTTGTTGAGGTTGGGAGTTGGTTGGGTAGAAGTTCGGCGTATTTTGCTGAACATGTTTATAGGTCTGCTGATTTTTTTACTAAACAATATTACGGAGACTCCTTCCCATTGTTAAAGCTTCATTGCGTTGACACGTGGGAAGGTAGCGAGGAGCACAAGCTTTACGTGGCGCAGCACGACGTTTATGCCGAGTTTTGTGAAAATGTTGGCGGGTGGATTGAGCGTGGCTTGATTGTTCCTGTGAGGAAGCCGAGCGTTGAGGCGGCGCGGGATTACGGGGACGGGAGTCTTGTGGGTGTGTTTATCGACGCGAGTCACGAATACGAGGACGTGCTTGCTGATATCCGGGCGTGGTGGCCGAAGGTGATGCAGGGTGGTTATTTCGGCGGTCACGACATAAACTGGCCCGGTGTTGCGAGGGCTGTTCAGGAGTCGTTCCCAGGGGTGCAGCCCTTGGGTAGTTCATGGTTGGTGAGGAAGAGTGAGTAAAGACAAGAACAAATCGAAGAGATCGCAGGGAATGCCTTTGCCTCCGTCTGACATGGCGAAGCTCCGGGGGATGAAGTTGTGGTTAGCCACACCCTGCTACGGCGGGATGCTGACTGATGTGTACACCGCAAGTCTTTTGAAGATGCAGAACCTGTTCTGGCACCTGGGGGTGGAGTTCTACACGTATTTCGTGAGGAACGAGTCGAACGTCTGCCGCGCAAGAAACGAGTGCGTCGCCGCTTTCCTCGGGAGGGGTTCTGAGTATACGCACTTCATGTTCCTTGACGCGGACATAGGCTTTCAGGCCGAGTCAGTGATACGCCTGATGCTTTCCGAGAAGGAAGTCATCGCCGGTGGGTATCGGAAGAAATGTCAGAAGGAAGACTACACCGTGACCTTCCCTGAGGGTCGGTTCGACATCGTGAACGGTATATGCGAGGTCGAAAGGGTGGGTGCTGGATTTTTGATGATTCAGCGCGGCGTGTTTGAGAAGATGATGAAGCACTACCCGGAGATGAAGTACCAGACCTACTCTCACCTGCTTTCGGACAAGGAGCGTGAGTTCACCTATACGTTCTTTGAGAACCTTTACGACGAGAACGGCGTGGGTTGGTCCGAAGATTACGGGTTCTGCAACCGCTGGAAGAAGATGGGCGGGAAGATTTACCTGGACGTGACGGCGAAGCTTGACCACCTCGGGAGCTATGTTTTCGAGGGCGACATTTCGAGAATACTTCTGGACCACAAGGCGTGAGGGGGTTCATCTTTAATCCTGTCGAGGGCGCGAAGTATAGAAACAAATATGCTAGGATAGCCCGCGACCTTAACACATGGGGAGAAAAAAACCAAAGCGACAAGGTTGTTGAATTGGTTCGCAAGCTGTGCTGGTCTGATTTGTTTTTCCTTATGTACTTCGTTTTAGGGTGGGGAGACATTAACCATCCGTGGCTGGTTGACAGGGCCAACGAAGTCAACGACAACCGGCACAGGACATTGGATGTGTGGAGCCGCTATCATTACAAGTCTTCGATCATCACCGTGGCCGGGACTATTCAAGATGTCTTGATTGATCCCATGAGCCGTGTTTGCATTTTTTCGCACACGAAAGCAATAGCAAAAGATTTTTTGCGTAGAATCAAAACGATACTAGAAACTAATAGCCTTTTGGCTGCTGCGTTCGAGGATGTTATCCCGACGAACCCGATGAACACTAAGGGCTGGCTGTGGTCGCTTGACGATGGATTACAGCTTAAATGCGGTAATCAAATTGGTGGAACAATACAGGCTTCGGGGCTAATAGACTCGATGCCTACGGGCAAGCATTTCACGCGCCGTATTTACGACGACGTGGTGACGAGGGAGGCGGTGTCAACCAGTGAACAGCGGAATAAGGTATCGGAATGCGTTAAGCTCTCACATGCTCTCGGCGATCCAAAGAACGGAACTCACTGTTTCATCGGAACCAGGTATCACTTTGGTGACTTCTACGGTGAACTCATTAGGGGTGGAGGCTATACGGTCCGGGAATATGCCTGCACCCATAACGGAGCCTTTCCGGCTAAGCCGGGCCACGCGGAGGACGATGTATCTCCCATCGGCGATGGACGGGCAGTACTCTATACACAGGACCACATCTGGGAAGAGTTCAAGAACATGGGAACCGCAACCTTCGCCTCTCAAATGCTCATGGACCCTATCAAAGCTGACGAGAAGGCTTTTGACGTTAATTGGATTAAGTACTACAACAATGCCACTGCCCGGCCACACACTCGAAACTTCATCTTCGCAGACCCCGCAGGCTCAAAGAAAGAGGGTTCAGCCTATACGGTCATGTGGGTTGTGGGGGTAGACCAGAGGAATTGGTATTACATCCTCGACTGTGTGAGAGACAGGCTTGACCTTCAGCAGAAGCAACGGAAACTCTTCGACCTTGTGGAGAAGTGGAAGGTGATAAAGGTCTATTACGAGAAATATTCCATGCAGGGCGACATCGAATACATCGAGGAGAAGAAGCGCGAGGAAGGATTCCACTTCCCTATCGAAGAAGTCGGAGGGACGAGACTGTCAAAGGACGAGAGGATTCTCAAATTGCAGCCATTGTTTCAGGAAGGCAGAATGATCTTCCCGGAGAAGCTACCCTACACCGATTGCAATGGCAAGCTCAGAAATCTTGTCGATGACTTTATCATGGAAGAGTACAACGAGTTCCCCGTAAGCCAGTACAAGGACATGCTGGACGCTCTTTCAAGGCTTCGGGACGAGAAGGTGAAGGTGGCCGGCCCGGCGTATGTCGAGCCTGCTACGCATGAGACTGATAACCCACTCTTGCGGTGGCACAGGCAGTCCAAAGACGCGAGTAATGGTAACTCATGGTTGAACGCATGAAAGCATACGGAGAAGACGTAAGCATTAAAGACATGTACGCGGAATGGAACGACGACCTATCTCACCTTTCGCTGCTCAGAAACGAGATGAAAGAGGACGACGACTTTTATCTTGGCAACCAGTGGGGAAGCGTCAAGAAGAAGAAGGGCAAACCATACCTTGCGATCAACCTCATCAAGAAGCGCGTGGATTGGGTGTCGGGATTCCACCGGCAGAACCGTAACGGGATGAAGACCTA
>JBAZEO010000130.1:0-6060 GCA_041653935.1 Dehalococcoidia bacterium
CACTGCCACCACTACGAACAAATTAACGCTCACGCCGTGAAGCTCGGCAACATCGATACGCGGGTTGTCTCGCTGGAACAGTGGCGAGTCCGCGAAGAGGCGTAACACTGCTGAGTTCTCATGGAACCATGTGTGGAAAATAGCATGAAATCACGCATAGTCATAAGCACCGTAGCTCTGTTTCTGCTGGCCGGATCGGCATTCGGGCAGGGAATCCTCGGAGGCGGAATGATTGGCGGCGGTGGCGATCTTGCCAAAAAGTTGTCGCCAATCCTATACGTGGATATGCGCACGGCCAACATGACGTTTCCCGGCGGCGAGGCGACCGAAGGCGCAAAGATCAGCGCGATCACGTCCGCCGACGCTAATGGCTATTCGTTCACTCAGGCCACCGCCGACTACCAACCTGTCTTGCGGTTGGATTATTTCGGCACCGGAATGCACGGTCTGGAGTTTGACGGTGACGACTACCTTGAATGCACGTCCGCTGCCGCATTTGGCACCACCGGCTCGATGATGATGCAAGTCAAGCAGCCGACTGCTGCGTTAGTCGTCGCGTTTGCGTCTCACAACACTGGCACATCGTATGGCACGATGTTTGTGCCGCGATACAACACCATTGGCAATCGGGCTCTTACTCAAATCGCTTGGTCGACGGGCGGTACGATCAATTCGTCTGGCGACGTGGTCGTCGATGGAAATTCGCACTTGATCGAAACGTACCAGAGCACGGCTGGCCAGAGAATCGGTCATGTGATGGACGGAAACGAGCTGATTCAAAACGCTGGTGGCGATACTCGATGGTGGGGCACGACGACCGGACGAAACAACATGACCATCGGGTGCCAGCATCATTCTGGGACAACTCACAGATACTTCTTTATCGGAGTGATTGGACGGATCGGGTTTTTCCCGGCGCATGATCCGTACACGAGAGCGATGGCAAGGACCGCAATGAAGGGCAATCTCTCGACCGCTTATGCGTACAAGCAGGAAATCACTATTCCAGGTGCAAAGGTATCTGGAGACGGCGTGTTGACCGCGTTTCCGGCCTGCATCAAAAACATCGGCCGCAACGCCTACATTCGCGGGGCGGATTACCAGTACCGGGATTTGTACGTCACAGACACCACGGGCACCGTGCAGCCACATGAGGTGGTTCCGATTCATCACGAGTTCTGCATAGGAGGCTGGTGGAATTGGTTTAATGGAACCGCTGCGAACATCGCTCAGTATCGATCTGATGCGGGGGCCGCTGGCAAGACGTTTCTCGGCGTCGTGAAGTACGACAAGCAAGTCGTCGTGGAGTATGATCACAGTGCTGGCACCATGACCGAGACGGAAATACACACCGCATCGCCGTCCTCGATCGAGGCGGACGATCATAACGACCCGGCAATTTTGATTCGCGAAAGCGATGACAAGCTGGTCGCGTTTTACACGACGCACAATGGCCCCTACCTGCATTATCGGTTGTCCACGAACGCTCTCGACTCGACGGCCTGGGGGGACAGCGTCGATCTCGATTATGACTCGTCCGACTATCAGGTCACCTACCCACAGGTGATTCAGCTCAACGATGAGGAGAACGATCCGATCTATTGCTTCCACCGTCGCCGCGAGCAGGGGCCGCACAAAGACGCATGGGGCTATATCAAGAGCAACGATAACCCGCTGTCGTTCAGCGAATACGTCCCGGTCGTCTACGGCAAGGGCACAGAGGACACGGCGTATTTGTACGCCATCTTCCAAAAATACGATGACGGGCGGATTGACTGCAACATCACCAGTTGCGCCCCTACGTTTTCGCTGGACAATGCGCTGTATCACATCTACTACGACGGCGGGAGCTGGTATCAGCTAGGCAGCGAAACAGCTTTGACGCTGCCCGTGACGGTTGACGATTTGACACCCGTGTTTGATAGCGCGGTGGACACGGTATGGTGTGAGCGATTTACGTGGGACGAGAGCGGCTACCCGATCCTATTTTTCACGCGATACAGCCAGCCAACAGCGGTTACGGATCTTCGGAGGCAATCGTTGTGGGAGACCCGGTGGAGCGGAACGGCCTGGAGCGAAACCAAAGTGGCAGACACAGGCACAGGCCCATGGGCGGGCGTACCGAGTTATTCTGGATCGGTGGCACCCGATTACTACGACCACAACCGCATTTTTGCGGGCGTGGAAGTGGAGGACGTGTACGAGATTCAGGAGTTCTACCGAGATTATCGAGGCCAGTGGCGGCACGTTGGTGATGTCACGAAGGATTCGACGACCCACAATTACCGACCGATTTCTGTTGCAGGGTACGACGAGACGAAACTGCATCACCTCGTTTGGCAGCGATTCAACGATAAGGAACCGACCAATGCGATTTCATCCATTCGCACATGGCCATGCGATGCGGACATCTATTGCAAGACCGATTTGAACGGGACAACTGGAAAGACTCTGCGGCTGCGATATGGCAACAAGGTGGATGTAGACAACGACGGAACGCTCGCGTGGGACAGCAACTATCAACTGGTAACACACATGAGTGCCCCGTTTGAGCGTGGCCCGTGGTATCTGGGCGATTCGACAGGGAAAACGACGCCCTATTGGTACGGCATGATCGCAAATCAAGAATGGTATTTCCCGATGCCCGTAACGTCCTCTGGTGGGCATATGTTTGACGCCGGGCTTGTTGTGCCTGGGTATATTTCCCCGTCGATCGCGATGGGGAACTGGACTGGATTCACCGTAGAGGCGTGGGTGCAGGGCGATCTCAGCGGTGATCAGTCGATACTTAGCAACCTCACCGCGAATTGGGCCACGATGAAGCTGCGAGTGGAGGACACGACCGGGCATGTCGAAGGCTATTTCTACGCCGCCGAAAATACGCTCGTGACTCATGACACGGAAGCTGTAGCCCTGACCGCCGCCACTCCGACTTGGCTCTGGACGACATGGGACGGCTCGAATTTTGTCGTCGGCAAGAACGCAACACTCTCTTCGATCGCAGCCAGCTACACTGACATGGACAAGGATTCGTACTTGTCCAGGCTGGACATTGGAGCCGCTGGAAACAGCACGGAGCTGTGGAAAGGCTACATGGGCGAGGTGCGAATTAGTTCCGCTGGCCGCTCAGCAGATTGGATGGCCACAGAATACACAGCGTGGACGGACGCGGCGTTTTACACATCAGGAGGGAGAGCACCGTGGTGGGATGTCACTGCCCCGCCGACGTATGGGACGGAGCTGTTGACGAATACCGGATTCGAGACGGCTGGAACCAATGGCGGAACTATCTCAGGTACTCTCACGGCGACAGTAGCTCGTGACGCGAGTAATGTGGCAACAATCAATACTGCCACGTCTCATGGATTATCAAACGGAAATAAAGTAAATATATATTTGTGTACTGATACGACGTTCAATGCGACGGGCGTTACCGTTACTGTTACTGATGCGGATACGTTTACATATGCGAATAGCGGGAGTGAAACGGCGGAGACGCCCGACGTGGGTGGCATAGTAGAGACAGATGTATTTAGTGGGTGGGGCGAAACAACCCGTAGTGGAGAGACTATTATGGGTTCACTAACGGCCGACACAACTGATGTGCATTCCGGCAGCAAATCAGTAAAAATCACATCCTATTCTTCATCCAATGCTTATGTAAATCAGGCGGTCGTCGCTTCCGCAAGTACGACGTACCACATTGAGTTTTGGACGCATGGCAACGGGGGCACCGCCTCTGGCAGATACAGTGCTCTTGGATATAACGGTTCAACATGGGAAACTTTGCTTGCGATAACAAGTACAGGGGTTAATGGTACAAATTGGACTAAAGTAGCTTTTGATGTTACTACCGCATCCAATCATTCGCAAATTCGACTCTCGTTGTATTCTACGGGAGATGTAGTATGGTTCGACGACGTATCCCTGAAACAGATCACCACCGCCGCCATCAACAATGGTGGCTTCGAGGACTGGACGGTTCCGTCGGCTGCCCAGCTCGTGGCCAATCCATACTTCACAGCAGCGACGACGAATTGGACAGGCTTACGCACCGTTCTGACGAGTGCTGCTGGTGGTGTCGATGGAAACTGCTTGACTATCACTAACGATGCTGAAGTAGGGACACATTATGCCACGTCGGATGCGATTACAACGGTCATAGGTGCGGTGTACAAACTAACGGCATGGCACAAAAACGGGAGCACCACGGGCAAAATCTATGTTGGCACCTCGCAGTATGGCTCACAATTATATCTCGGCGGAACCATTAGTGATGCCGATTGGGCAAAGAAGGAAATTTACTTCACGGCAACGACCACGACAACCTACATCACGCTTGTGAACAGCAGCAGTGTTGAAGGCAATACGACGTTATTCGATTCCGTAGAGTGTAATCGCGTCCCCTCCGACGCAACCAGCTGGACGGAATCGGTTGCGGGTAGGTCCCTAATCAGGAGAGCGGACGTAGCGACCGACGTGCAAAACGGCTCGCACTCTCTGGCGATGATAGTTGATGCAACTCCGAACAAGGCGGCGATTCAGCAGGCATCAGTCCTCACGGCAGGAGTAGTATACGATTACACGGTGTATCTCAAGGCGGCAGAGGGAACGCCGGTGGTGAAAGTCGGTACTGCGACCACCAACAACTCCCACACACTCACGACCAGTTGGGTAGCGTACTCTGGATCGTTCACCGCAGACGCTGCTACGCTGGAGATTTCATGTGCTACCGCGTCGGCAACCGTCTATGTCGATTCGGTGACGATCAGAGGCAAATAACGGCGGTGAACACAAAGGACAAACGATAGAGCTGAGTTGTCAATAGACTCTGTAGTGAGAGAAGCCATGAAACGCCTGTTACTTGCAATCATCTGCCTGCTGCTCTTGCCGATCGTGGGCGATGCCCGCACGATTTCGGTGGGCTACCAGATGGGAATGGAGAAATACTATCCCGGCGCGTGGTCCGCCTTGGACTCTGGTAGGCGAGAGGCGTTCCGCGAGTGGGCCAAGTGGGCCAACATCACCTGGGCGGGATCGAGTCGCCCAAACCTGTACATCCGGCCAACAGGCAGCTCGACGGTTTGGGGGTATTACCAGAACAACTCAATCTACGTCACCTACTCGCGGAAGGTCTGGAAAACGGATGCCCAGTGGAAGGACGCGAAGATTTGGAAGTCGCTTTTCCTCCACGAATTGGGCCACTACCTGATCCTTCCGACCAGCCATTGCGACAACCCAGTGCCCGGCACGTCGGGCAGATGCCTCATGACCATCAAGAGCGGACGACAGGCCAAGCTGTGCCCGACCTGCCTGAAGCGGCTTCAAGCCAAGTACGGCAAGCCCAAAGCGGCCGCTGTCGAAGAGGCGGTTGTCGATGAACCGCTGATCGTACTGGGGGAATGCGCGTGTGAATGCAAACAGTCGCCGCTAAGAAGGCGGCGCGAATCACGAACTGAGAGGGATTGAAGATGATCGACCGAATCAAACGAACGAACGTCACCGGGCTCTTGCTGCTCGTCATCATGGCAATGGCCTGTTGGGCGGCGGTCCAGCCAGGCATCATCGCTGAAGACCAATCGAGCTACACGCTGTTTGGCCAAACCCCCAGGGAGATCAAACATTTCAACGTCACAACCACGACAACTGGCGACAATGAGGTCATCGCTGGGGTCACTGACAAGACGTTCCTGATCCTTGCCTGTTCGGTATTCTCAACCGACGAGTCTACTGCAAAGGTGGCATTCTACATGCACAGTGGCGCTCAGGCAGTAGCGGGGTCCGCGACCGGCAAGTTCCCGATCGACAAGACGGGTATCAGTGGATACGCAGGCTGGGTCATGGGCGCCAATACCTACGGATGGCTCAGTACAACAACTACAGGAGAAGCCTTGACCATCAACCTGGATGGCGACCAAACAGTGAACGTGATCGGCACCTACATCGAACTGTGAGATAAGCAAGCACAGGCAGCCAAGCACGTGTGTAAAGGCACTATACACCCCCCAAGTCTACTACGGGTCCTTCTGGCCGGAACCCCCATCGGGAACCCTGCCGCAT
>JBAZEO010000131.1:0-6018 GCA_041653935.1 Dehalococcoidia bacterium
GAATTTGAGCGTAATGACGAGTACGGCGATGTTTATTACGTCAACCCAATTACAATCATCAAACAAAAGGGAAGCAATAGTCGCTCAATGGCAAAACGTCGAAAGTTCAATGCCGCTGGACGTTGGGCGATTGTTGCTGATGCTCTCCACGAATTCGTCCACGGAGCAATTGGACTGTCTGGTCATGACGAGCTTTACAGTAGCACGTTAACAGAAATGATGGGTGTTGTTCTCAAAGAGCATCAACAGTTTAATAAGTGCTTCGTCTAGTTAATACTCACCTGCCATCGTGCTACAAAAGAAGTAAGGAGACACATAATGGTCAAAGTCGATGAAACCGGACACGTTGAAATCACTGAACCACTTTGCCATTGGTGCGATGGCCCACTTGATGGCGAATCTGTAAACGGCATGCACGAAGCATGTGCTGCTGAAATGCAACACGGTCTTGATTTTGTTTTTGGCGACAATCAGCAAGATGTATTTGAGAGGGATTGAAGTATTAACGTATCAAGCCCCTCGTGCTATAATAAAGCACAGGAGACACACAATGACACAACTAGCACAACTTCGCTCCGCAATCGACCGGGCGGCTCAATTATATTACACCCCCGGCTGTGAGTCGTCTCTGACCGACGACGAATACGAGGAGTTGATGACCGAACTGCGTGCCATCGACCCATCAGACCCCCGTCTGACCAGGGTGGGCACTCCTTATTCCGCCGACGATTTGCGGGATAAGAGGAACCATTCGATCCCGATGGGGTCGCTCGATAAGACGACGGGTGGCGTTTCCGGATTCGCCGAATGGTACGACAAGACTCGTGCTGCCCTCGACGTAGCAAGGCTCACCGTCAATGTGTCGTTGAAGATGGACGGCAACAGTGTCGCCCTCCAATACGATAGCGGTGTCTTGGTCGAAGCCATCAGCCGTGGTGATGGTGAAGTCGGAGAATCACTGACAGCCAATGCTGTGAAGTGGATGGGAGCACCGACAACGCTGTCCGCTCCATTCACCGGCACCGTTCGTGGTGAAGCCATCCTCTACAAATCCGAATTTGAGAAGTTGAAAGCCAAGGACCCGACACTCACCAATCCGCGAAACGTCGGTAGTGGTATCCTTGGCAGGACCGATGGCACCGGCAACGAACTAATCCGGTTTCTTGCCTTCAATCTTGTCGATCCGAGAATCAAACCAGCTTCTCTTGATGTTAAGCTGCGGGCTGCCGAAAAGCTTGGATTCGATACGGTCGATTACAAGATCTTCGATGGCACACGCGACGAGGTTGTCGCTGCGGTCGAAGCGTACTTTGCCGAAGTTGAAGCCAATCGCGACAATCTCCAGTTCGAAATCGACGGACTCGTCGCAATGGTCGATGATTGTCAATTCCAGCAGAGCATGACGAAGGACCGCCAAGATGAACTGCGTCCGAAGTATGGTAAGGCCATCAAATTCGAGACACAGAAGGCGATGACACGAATCGTTGGATGCACCATCACACTCGGCCACACTGGGGCGATCATCCCAACAGCCATCCTTGAGCCGGTTTTTGTTGGTGGCGTCACTGTGAGCAATGTTCTGCTCAACAACTGGAATGCTGACAGTGAAAGTCCGTCCGCTGCTCATGTCGCTATTGGCGACATTGTTGAGATTGCTCGACAAGGCGACGTGATCCCGAAAATCATCCGAATCGTAACACAGGCGGAGAATCGGCAGATCATTGAAGAGCCGAAGACCTGCCCCGTCTGCGGTGCTCCGACGACCAGGACAGCACGAGGGAAAGAGGGAGTCGTCACGTACTGCACAGGTACGGAATGCTCTGGCTCCTCGACTGGCAAAATCAAGCACTACATCGGATCGTCCGACAAGGGTGCAGGAATCATGGGTGTTGGCGACAGCGTTCTCGAAGCACTAACAACCACCGGACTCGTCAAGACTCCCGCCGATCTCTACCGTCTGACAGCCGACCAGCTTGTCAACCTGACGATTGGGACCAGCAAAAGCGGAACACCGATTAGACTCGGCAACAGCCGTACGACCAGTCTGCTCGCCGAAATCGAGAAATCGAAGACGCTGCCGCTCCACAAGTTTCTCGGTGCACTCGGCATCGATCTCCTCGGTCGTCGTCGCGTTGAAATCATCGCCAAAGAGCAGGGGCTGACGACGCTTGCCGATTGGCTTGATGAAGAGAAACTGAAAGTCATCCCTGGCGACGTAATCCGTAAATCGATCACCGAAGGGCTACAGAAATCCCGTTCGATCATCGACGACCTGCTTAGTGTCGGCGTCATCGTCAATCCGCTCATTCCGCTCGATACGCCGACGACAACGCTCGCAACAATCGACGATGGCGTCCTGAAAGACGGACCGAAGAAGATTGCTGGCTCAACGTTCTGTTGGACCGGCACACGCGATCTCGTCGATGAAGTCATCGCCGCTGGTGGCATCCAGAAAAGCGGAATCAGCAAGGGCTTGGATTATCTCGTTCAGAAGGACGCCACATCGTCATCGAACAAGACATTAAAGGCAGAGGCTCTTGGGACTAAAATCATCAGCATCGAAACACTAAGGGCCGTTTTGGCCGGAGAGCGAGAATTACCATGATTAAGGTTATTGTTCACATTGATGGCGGTTGTTGCATCGACACCATCGTCACGCAAGACGGATTACCTGTCGATTTTGAGGTTGAAGTAGTCGATCACGATGAAGAAGCAGTCGGAGAAGTTGAAGACGATACCAACCTCGACAATGCAGAGCCATTGAAGCCGTTTACAGGTTTTCTGAACAGTTAAACCTAGTGGGTTTCCGTGCTACAACAGGGCAAGGAGACACACATCATGAAAACTTGCCCAACTTGCGGTCACAAAATCCGTCAAAAATTGTTCTGCTATTTCAGCGGTGACGGCTGCTTGTCGCTCATTTGGCGTGAAATGACGAAGCAGGAAAATTCGACCAACCGGACGGTCACGGAAAAGGACGCCATCCGGTACCTCAATCAGAAGGCCAATAAACATCTGGTCAATCGAAACTGGTTGCCAGCTTTCATTAATGGCCGATGGGTTCTTGCTCGTCACGTCAAGCGAATCGGACCCAATCGGCTTCGAATCAACGGCCACTCATATGACTACAAGCTCAAACGTCCAAGCAAGCCGGGAAAGGTTTTTGGACCTGACTTGACAGTAACGTTTAAGATGGGGAAGAACGTGATCGAGATGAGGAATCTGGCGATCCGCGCAGAAATCCTCTATTTTCTCGACCACGAGGAAGAGTTGAAGCCATTCTTCAAGGGTCACAAAGTCATCGTCGTCAATGGCGAGATTTAAGCCCATCTGTTGTCGTGCTATGACCGATTGGGGCAAACAGCACACAGGAGATATGCGATGACGCGAATTTCAAGAATCACGAACACCACCTGCCAGTTCCTTCTCACCGATGCCTCCCTTGACTCCGATGATGTGATCAGTGTCAAGATCAACCAAGAAGGCGACGACGCCGGACTTTCCATTTCCCTTTCCGACCACTCGACCAAGACGTCGGAAGAGGGATTCGACGACGCCGTTGTCTACCTCGAAATCTACGACGGCAAGCCGGTACTACGGGTTTGGGCCGATATCAACAGCGAAGAGCCGACCCATGTCATCGACCTGTCAGGGTCACACATCAGCAAACGGCACGACGTCTACAAAGGGACATTGTATTATACTGACGAAGAGGGAAAGCACATCCTCGACAGCTTCGAGGTTCACGCCGAGACCAAGGACGATGCCAAAAAGAAGGTAATGGACGACCTTTGGGACCCTCGCCTTGATTCTGCCAGTTGTGTGCCTCATTTTGAATTTGAGGAATAAGATCGACGGCGTAAATACTTGTTTCCACATCTTGTACTTTAGAAGGTGGTTGCAGTATTATGGCCGTCAAGCTCATTAAACTATCTTGTGGTGATCTTCTTATCGCTGACGTCGAAGCAGGTCAGACCAGTGATTACATCTTGGCTTCAAAGCCGCTCCAGATGCTCATTGGCGATAAGGGGATTGCTCTGCGGATGTGGTGCCCATGTAATATGGACACCCCGATGGAGATCAAGCAGTCTCACATCACATCTATTGCTGATGCTGTTGAACCGCTCGCAAACGAATATAAAGCCAAATTCACATCAGAACCAACTATTATTACGCCGGATGCTCCGAAGTTGGTTGTGTGAATGGCTTCATCGATTTGTGTTTGATTGCTCTGCTTTGCTTCTCAATGGTTTCGAGAAGTGCATCACGCTGACCGCGTAGATATGCCACCTGCAATAAGAAATGCAGATTCTCGACAGCATCTTCCCTTTTGCCTTCGGGTAGATAAGCCATGATTTGAGTTTCAAGGCTTATCTGCTCGGCTGGATAAGTATTCTTGGCTTCTGCAGCAATTTTGGCGATTTCTTCAATAGCGTCCATGTTTAGTCGAGGTAAATGGTTCGAACAATATCGGGATTGAAAATTGGGGATTCGGTGGCCGGACCATTGCCGCCAAAATAGGGCAACAACGCTTGAGCCAGTCGGGCCAACTTGTGTTTGAAAGCTTCTTGCGATTCGCAGGAACTCCTGATCGGATCGTAGCAGCCAGCCGAATGCAAGCACTTCTCGGTGATTTGCAACTCGGTGAGTTCCGCGACTTGTTGCGTCTTGCCATTTTCCTTCAAGTAGGCTTTGATGTGCTTGCAGGACTTCGGAACCTCTTTCGAGAAGATATATCCTTTGCAATCGCAATGGTGGATTCCGTCCTTTAGTCGAATCTTATATGGTATGGCGGTTCGGTCGGTGTTGCTTGCGACGTGGCAGACAACCACGCCATATTTCACAATTTTATCGTTTTCAGTCATTGCCATGATTATTCTCTGCGTTAAAAATGGTGAACCTTGCTCGCTATGCTCACCCGCAAGGTTCGAACTAGGGGCTGCTTAGTGGTGCACTCACAGTCGCCACGCGGCTAGCACCGGAACACCCGACAACCGCGAAGGTTGAGCCGTGATGCCCGATAATTCTTTGTAGCACGAAGATGGCTGCAGCTTAACTCGCAGCCCGTTTGAGTAGGCCCAAGTCACGGCCAAGATAGTTCTGAATAGTCCTAACATCGTCCTTGTTCATCCGCTCGTGGTCGTCATATAGAAATTTATAACTGCCTTCACGTAATCCAAAACGAGAAGCAATTAGTTCTGCTGCATCTTTCGCTGGGTAGTCGTCGCCATGAAGGATTAAATACTTTCTGACTTTCGGACCACCTGGATGCTCTCTCGTAATAAACTTGGTGACTCGACCACGTGGAAGGCCAGCATAAGCGTTGGCAACTTCATAGGGTGCACGAGAGTCATCTTTCCTTAGCATTGTATTTGCCCATTTTCTCCAAATGGTAGCATGCTCAAGGTCAATTCCTCTGGTTGATGGAAACTGCGAATCGAAGAATGTCTCGAGTCTCCAACCCTTGGTCACAGGAATCCAAAAATAAATTCCTGTCTGCGGATTGGCTTCCTCTGTAAGAACTCGATGCTGTAGGAATTGCATCGCGGCACGACGCCGATTGTGGTCGTGTATTTCGCAGATGTTGCCGTCTATGACTTTAACTTCGTCATTCAATGACCGCATCAATTCCCAGCCATTCATTTCTCGCAGTTTCATAGCAATAGCCTTTCTAACTATTTTTGCGGTACTGCGGTACTGTTCGAATGGCAGCAGTAAGAATCTTCGCTTTAGAGAAATCGCCCTCTTCGACCGCTTGAAGCAACTGATGGATCATCGCCGCTCCAGGAGCCAAGTTATCGACATTGAGCCGATCTCGTCGTGCAGCCAGTGCCGGATGGTTTTGGTCGGCGTGTCCGATTACAACCGGATTGAATCTCGGACCGAATTTGTACTCAGCCCCTTTACCGTTGACGAGGATTCCTAAGAACGGATTCGACGGCCTGTTCGGTTTGATTCCAGTGACAATCATTTGGTCGCCATTTACAAGCCGAACAATGTCGAAAAGATGAATCGTGT
>JBAZEO010000132.1:0-5954 GCA_041653935.1 Dehalococcoidia bacterium
GCCAGCCGCGCCGGTGTTTGGATACAACAAAGGCTAAAAAGTTATTCGGTTGGGAAGCAACGACGCCTTTGCGGGAAGGGTTACAGAAAACAATTGAATGGTATTATAGCCGGGGGCATTGATGGCTAAAAATATATTTTCTCGCGTGTGGCGAGCCGTTAAAGAAAATCGGTCCACTACGAGCAATCCGTCCCGGTGGTTCATCGACTGGATTCACGGCGGGCAAGATAATTATACGGGTGTATCTGTAACTGAGGATTCCGCGCTCAAATATACGCCATTCTGGGCGGCCGTGCGCATTATATCGGGCAGTTTAAGCACTTTGCCGCTTATAACATACAAGAAAACGGATGACGGCAAGGAGCGGGCCGACAAACATCAGACGTATAAAATTCTGCACGATATATGCAACCCCTATATCGACCCAATGGTAATGATCGAGACGCGGCAGGCGCACGCTCTAGTATGGGGTAATGGCTATTGCGAGATACAGCGAGACGGGGCCGGAAGGGCGATTGCCCTATGGCCGCTATCCCCGGACAGAACGCACCGCCGGGCAACCCCGGACGGCGTGCCATATTATGAGATATTGCTTCCCAACGGTGGCTATGCCTACCTGAACGACCGCAATGTTCTGCATATCAAGGGCTTGGGCTATGATGGAATGACGGGGTATAATGTCGTTGATTACCATAAGGAAGCATTGGGCCTTGGTATTGCGGCAAAGCGGCAGGGGGCGAAACTATTCTCTAATGGGGCGATACCGGGCGGGGTGTTGGAACATCCGGGGAACCTGTCCCCAGAGGCACAGGACCGATTGCGGGCGGCCATCGAAGGGCTACATAGCGGATTAGACAATGCCTATCGTATCGCCATTCTCGAAGAGGGCATGAAGTGGAACCAAACCACGATTGACCCGGAGAAGGCACAAAGTCTGGAAACGCAGAAATTCAGCGTGACTGATGTGGCCCGTATGTTTAACCTGCCGCCGCACATGCTGGCAGACCTGGACCGGGCGACCTTTAGCAATATCGAGCATCAGGCGTTGGAGTTTATCAACTACACGCTTAGTTACTGGGTTAAAAAGTGGGAGCATGAATGCAATATCAAGTTATTCCAACCGAGCGAACAAGGCAACTACTTTGTTGAGTTCCTGCTGGATGCCTTTTTGCGCGGCGATACGCAGAGCCGCTACGCTGCTTATGCCGTGGGTCGTCAATGGGGCTGGCTGAGCGTAAACGACATTCGCAAGAAAGAAAATCTGAACGGTATCGGGCCTGAAGGCGATATTTATATTGAGCCGCTGAATATGAAACCGGCGGGAAGCGAATCGCCGGTTAATCCGCCAGCAAAGCCTGATGATAAGATTAAAGATGACGAACCAGAGGAGGACGCCCGCACCAAGGCCCTGCGTAAGGCGTTAGCGGATGGATGCGGCCAGATATTCAGGCGAGAGCGGAACGCTATCGGCGTAGCCGTCAAGCAACCTGATAAATGCTACGATTATCTAACCAAGTTTTATAACGAGTCTGACCGATTCGTTACAAAAGTTATGCGGACACCTGTAGAATTGGCGGCCGCCAATGCCGGTAAAGGTAAAGGCCCGCAGGTAGATGATTACCTGCGAGATTTGTGTTCGAACATGAACTCCCGCGTCGTCGTATTGAATACGCCTACGGGGAAATTATCTACCGTTTTACCGACTATCGACAAGACGAACGAATGGACAAATCGAATTATTAACGATTGGGGGCAATATGCCGACGGAAACAAAGCCAACTAATATTGAAGTACGTATTTTGGACCCGGAAAGCGTGGAAATGCGCATTGAGGGTACGGATAGCCCGAAACTGGTAGGCTATGCCGCAAAGTTTAACCGGGATAGCGTTGATTTGGGCGGATTTATAGAACGCATCGCGCCCGGCGCATTCAAGAATGCCATTGCCAACAGTGATGTTCGATGTCTTGCCAATCACGATCCGAATCTGGTTTTGGGCCGCAATACCAACGGTACGTTGCGACTGGTCGAAAATAAGACCGGATTAAAGTTTGATGTTGACCTGCCTAACACAACTACCGGCCGGGATTGGGCGGAAAGCGTTAAACGCGGTGACGTAAGCGGATGTTCTTTTGCGTTCACTACCAAGACGGATCGATGGACATATCCTAGCGACGGTCCGGCGCTAAGAGATATATTAGAGGTAGAAAAACTTTTCGATGTCGGACCTGTCACATACCCGGCGTATCCCGACACTTCCGTTGCTATGCGTTCTTTGGATAAGGCAAAGAGCCTTGTTCCTGCTGTCGCGGAAAAGGTCGAGGAAAAAGCCGAACCTGTAAAACAATTAACCGCTGATGAAGAATTCGAGTTAAAACAACAGCGGAAACGTAATTATTTACGCGCCGGGCGCATTGTCGCCCGTTGTCGCAAACAAGCTTAATGGCCCTATCGCCCATTGTGCCGCGTCCATAGACCGGGTAAGCAATGGGGGGAACGTAACCGCGTCCAACGACCGGGGGATTTACACATAGTTTTAATTTAACGTTGGAGAAACAATATGGACCCGTTTGAACCTAAAACAGTAGCCGTGTTGCGTGAACAGGCTGCCCAAGAGGCGCAGGCTGCGCGTGACATTCAGGACAAGGCCGATGCAGAGGGGCGTAGCTGCACGACCGAAGAGGACGAGAAAATTAACGCCCATTTAACTACCGCTGACCGTTGTGAGCGCGACGCCAAGCGCAAAGAGCGGCTGGAGGCCGCCGAGGCGCGGCTTAATGCTCCGCAGGATACGGCGGTCAAGCTGACCACACAGGACAAGCCCGACATTAAGATTACGACCGAGCGCGGCGTAGCTCCTATGGGCTATCACGCCGCGTCGTTGCGGGCGTTTCGCGGCCCTAATGCCGACGCCAATGCTTATCGTACTGGTAAGTGGATGTTGGCCAGCCTGCTTAATAACGCCGAGGCGCGACAGTGGTGTCGAGACCATAATATCGAATTGCGCGTGCAGACCGAAGGCGTCAACCCCGCCGGCGGGTTTATCGTTCCCGCTCCAATGGAGCAGTCGATCATCGACCTGCGCGAAGAGTACGGTGTTTTCCGTCGTGAGGCCCGCGTATTGCCCATGTCAAGCGATAGTTTGCTTATCCCGCGTCGTGCGGGCGGCGTGACGGCCTATTTCGTGGGCGAAACCGGTTCCATTACGGAATCAGATAAAACCTGGAATCAGGTCGAACTTGTCGCTAAGAAACTAGGTGCGTTGACTCGTATCAGTACCGACCTTTCCGAGGACGCCATTATTAACGTAGCCGATGATTTGGCTAGCGAAATGGCGTATGCGTTTGCGGCCCAAGAGGACGCCTGCGGTATCGACGGCGACGGCACTTCCACCTATGGCGGCATGATTGGCTTGCGTACCAAGATGAACGATGGCGACCACGACGGCTCGTACTTTGACGGTACGGCCAATGATAACTGGTCGGAAATTACCGCCGCGCAGTTGGCGGCCTGCATGGGAATGCTTCCCCGTTATGCTATCAATGGTGCTAAGTGGTATTGTAGTCAAGCGGCCAAGGCCGGTACGTTTGACCGATTGGCTCTGGCGGCCGGTGGGAACAATGTCATTAACATTGCCGCTGGCGCACAGCCTGCCTATGCCGGATTCCCGATTGTGGTCACTTCGGCCATGCCGTCTGTTGATGCGGCTGCGGCCTTGGACGGCTTAATCGGTATCATCTTCGGCAACCTGCGGCTGTCCACCACGCTGGGCGACCGGCGCGGGATTACCGTTAAGGTAAGCACGGAACGCTACCTTGAGTACGATCAGATTGGTATTCAGGCGACGGAACGGTTTTGTATCGTTAACCATGACATTGGTACAGATACGGCGGCCGGTCCTGTTGTTGGTATGCGTCTCCAGACGTGATGCGTGTTGTTTTTTTGTTTTCATGGGCGGGTTTGCGCCCGCCCTTACTTTTACTTTTCAAGGAGTTTAATAATATGGTTCCTAAATTATATGCAAAATTGATGACAACCAGCATCGACGATACGGCTTGCACCGTATCTACGCTGGCGGCTGGGGTTGCCGCATTTGGCATTGTTGATACCAAAGGGTATGACTTTGCCTGCGTACTCTATCCCGGCTATGCGGCCACGGCGGCCGACACGCCCGACCAGATACAAATAGGGCACGATGACACTGTTGCCACAGCGTTTACGGATTCAACCGCTTTAACGCAGTTCACCGGTGGGACGGCAGTGGCCACGAACGTTGGATTTGTCCGCCGCGCGCAATCAAGTACGCTGCCCAACATGAATCAGTTCAACGTGGATTTGCGCGGGCTGAAGCGCTATCTGACGATTGCGTTTGAGTGCGATTGTACTCATGCCGGTATGCCTATTGCCGTACTGGGGAAGAAAGACGAATGGGTCGAACCTTCTTCGGTGGCGACTACAAGCGTGGGTATGCGGAACTTCGTTTCTGGTTGATTTTTCATATCTTGGTTGGGGTGGGGCTATTCCGGCTCCACCCCGGCTTCTTTTTAGCGAAAGGGAAATGAACGATGACCACATTA
Source organism: Dehalococcoidia bacterium (assembly GCA_041653935.1). GTDB lineage: Bacteria > Chloroflexota > Dehalococcoidia > E44-bin15 > E44-bin15 > JAYEHL01. Next base: position 4,576 of record JBAZEO010000132.1, read on the forward strand.
GCAGAGAAGGTGGCGGCGGTTCCATTCTGGTATCACAAGATTGCATTGCCGGGCGGCATAACCACGCCCGGCTGGGCGCCTTTGGACGCCGACAAATATAAGATACCTGATGACCTGACTGGTAAGCGGGTGCTGGATATTGGCGCGTGGGACGGATACTGGACCTGGGAAGCCCTGAAGCGGGGTGCTAAAGAAGTTGTCGCCATAGATGATTTTAGCGACAACCTTGGCTCGTTGACAAAAGAACAACGGCCACGGTGGGAAACCTTTGACTTATGCGCCGAAGCCTTTGGCTACAAGGTTGACCTAACAACTGCAGTAACAATGGGAAGGATTTATACAAACACCGATACTGCGCAATTAGTACAGCGTATTGAAATGTCTATTTATGACATTGAGAAGTTGGGAAAATTCGATGTCGTTTTCTTCTTTGGAACGGTTTATCACCTCAAGCATCCATTGCTGGCGTTAGAAAAAATAGCCGCCGTTTGCGATGGAGAAATCTATATTGAATCGGCGATTTGCGACGACTTTTCACCTTATCAGGGCGGATTCAGCAATAAATATAAATCCGGCGATATTGTGATGGAGTTTTACCCGTATGCCGAATACGGGAGCAACGAAAATAACTGGTGGGCGCCGACGCTTATGTGTTTGGCGGCCATGACGGAGCAGGTGGGCTTTAAAAATGTAATGGCGTGGCGGCTAACGGATACGCCGCGAAGTTTGGCGGAATGTCGCGGCTATGTGTGCGCCACCAAACAAGTCGGAGAAAACCAAAAAGAATACCCCATAAGGGTAAGCCGTCCGCCTAAATCCAAAGTACATGCCGTTATGAGCGTACCGCGATTAGGCTTTCAGGATAACATGTTCTGTGTGTTTGAATCTCTGCTGGGCTTGCGTATCCCGTTATTCAAAATTCAGGGCGTATTTTGGGGTCAGTGCATGGAGCGGGCGTTATGTAAAGAGGTCGATGACGGAGCCGATTACATTCTGACCATTGATTACGATACTGTCTTCAAAAAGGACGATGTGATTGAGCTTATCCGCCTTATGGATAATCACCCAGAAGCCGACGTCTTAATTCCCATGCACGTGGGGCGAAACGGCATGTTGCCGTTATTGACCATGAAGGGCAAGAGCGGCCAAAAGCGCGAACAAATACCCTATAATACCTTTGATCAGGAAATAACAAAAATATGTACCGGGCATTTCGGTTTGACTTTAATTCGCGTATCGTCGCTTATTAAAATGCCGCACCCGTGGTTTGTAGAAACGCCGGGCGTTAATGGCTTATGGGGTGCTGGCAAAATTGATTCCGATATATCGTTCTGGGTCAATATGGAAAAGATGGGGCTATCGCCCTACTCCGCCAATCA
>JBAZEO010000133.1:0-5945 GCA_041653935.1 Dehalococcoidia bacterium
AGGAGAGCCATGCTTCATGTATAAGTGCCAGAAGATTCATCTCTGTGGCGAGTGTTTTGACTTCATCGTAGCAGTTATCTTTCAAGGGAAGGAGTCCTAATCATGAAACGTAGCGTGATGATGAAGGACGGAGGGGCAGTAGTTCCTAACTATGGTCCGTATAAGATTTGGGATGGCGAAACAGGGCTGACCATACGCCAATTCTACAAGGCGGCGGTGTTGATTGGTATTGCGGCGCACTTGGACAAATATTGGGATAGTGAAATGGCCGCAGTTGAAACAGCGCGATTTGCCGACGCGATGATAGCCGAGGACGAGGCGCACGCGAAGGGAGGGGGAGAGTGAAAATAATCGAGATTAACGAGAAGTGTCAGAGTTGCAAGGGCACGGGGCTATATCACGGGTTAGGAGAGAGCGATGGTTCGGCTGTCGTATGTCATACATGCGGTGGCACCGGATGCCACAAGTTCCGGCACGAATACGAGGACTTTACGGAGAGGGTGGCCGACTTTTCGACGCGCAGGGTTTACGAAGTCAATCCTGGTATCGGCATTGGCAAGGGAACGTTAGACGGGAAGCGTCTTCGGCTGGAGGATCTCGGAGGTATGCCGTTCGAGGAATGGGCTAAAGGCAAGCCATTCCCAAAGCGTAGTGAAATGCGGGCATACACCTGCCCTGCATGGTGGTATCAGTGCGCCGATTACGACAAGAAGCCGAAGTGGAGAGAGTGCCACGAGAACTTGGGCGTAAGTTTCAGTCAATGTAAACACTTCGGCAATAAGGCGAAATGCTGGGAGCGTTGGGACAAGGAGAATAGGAAGGAAGGCAAATCATGAAGCGTAGCGTTATGATGAGCGGGATGTTCTGCGACCCGAATGACCCGCAGGAATTTGACAAGCTGAAGGCGCTTCGGGATGCGGGTATCGACATTATCTCCGGCTTCCTCACGATCAGCCGCCCGTATGCTTTAGCGCCGTGGTGTTGGACCCCTGCTGGATACAACTTCTCCGCGCACGAAGAATGGTACTGGGACCACCTTGAATGTTTCGCGGAAAGGTGCTGCGAAGTCGGCCTGGGCATCTCATTCCAGATAATCAACAAATGGTGGATACACGAAGGCGGCTACCCCACGAGTGTGGTGAACAACTGGCCAATGGGGGAACTCGCTGACATATTGGCAAGGATGCTGAAGCGTCTTGTCCCTATTGTGAACTCACTCAAACTCGCCGCTATTCTCCCTGTGACGGAGGGCGGGTCGAGCAGTCAGTCTATGTGCCATTTTATACGCTATACGATGGAGAGTGTGGGGCTATCTCCATTCGTGCATTGGATAAGCAATTCTGGAATATCCTCCGGGTTGAGTAGAATGTGGATAGAGTCCCCGCATCTGCACAGCGTGGCCGCATGGACGAAGGGCCGCGTGACGTTAGGCTCTACGGACGGCTGGGCACCCTCGGCGACTGAGTGGCGTAAGTGCGTCCAGTACCAGAAGGACGCGGGGGCGGCGGCGATCGAGTACTGGTCGCCGTATCTCTCCGGCACGACGGACGGGGCGTACCCTACGCGGCAGAGGCCGTCGCTGGCGTTCATATCGAGGAAGTGCGGCAAACAACTGAAGGCGACGGGGGAGGTGAAGGCGTGAGAGTGCATTATGTCAGAGGATTCTTCGCCCTAGGCTTCGGGATGGAACGCACTAACACGCTAGAGCACGGCAAGGGCTGGCACATCAAGATATTTCTCGGCCCGTTCATCGTCATGTCAGATTGAATGGAAGTAGTTTATGGCGGCTGGACTGGATGTGTGTACACCCTAATCGGAGGGAACGACACCTTGATTGCCAGACCGAACCAGCCGCCAACAACATAGCCGCCGTGCGGCTCGTGCGCGACGAGTAGGAATGGATAGGGCGATTATGGCCCGGAGGCCATTCCGTGTAAACCGGCAGGTCATCACCGTATGGTGGTTCAATCCTGCCACGGCGGCGACAGTTCGAGGGAAGGAGGTTATGTGAAATGTATTTTTGAAACCAAATAGGAGCTGATTTTAATATGCTCCAATTCTTTTCGAAAAACGCAATGATTTCGTTCATGGCATTGTGGAGATTGTAATATGAAGATATCGTTAATTATCGGTATATTTTGTACATTGCTTTATGTGTTATTTGTTGTGCTGTGCATTGTCGCCGCATGGATCAATCTCGGGGAAAAGAAAGGGATACTAGATAAAACCGCTAATGCTATTGCTGTTATTATGGGAAGTATTTTTGTGGGATTGATTATTGAATTTATTATCATACAGGCAATGAGATTATGATGAAGAATAAAAAGAGGAAGAAAGAAAAGGAGGTGATGTAAAATGTACCCGCCGAGCATGTAGTAGCGGGGGACGCATCCGCAAAAACACGCACAAGTTAGCGGGGGATAGGGAAAAGCAATGAGAACACTTGATGTTGATTTAATCGCCCGGTGGAAATCGGGGCATAGGGTGTATAAACGTCGGGGACGTATCGTGTGTGTGAATTTCATATCCAAGAAAGAGTTTGAGCGAATGGCAAGAGAACTCGGGAAATATGTTTACTTAGATTTGTTACATGTTTACGCGAGACAACACAGGAGAAAGGAGGGCGTATGAAACTGTGGCTGATTAGTCAAGATGTGGTTCGTGGCTACGACACATTCGATTCTGCAGTAGTTGCCGCAGAGACAGCGTAGGACGCCAGTACTATACGCCCGAGCATTTGGGGTAGCGACGGACTTGAAGAGAATGATTCTGCCTGGGCCTCACAAGCGGAAGATGTGTCGACAACTCTGATAGGCGAGGCAGTCGAGGGCACGAAGCGTGGCGTGATACTGGCTAGTTTCAACGCGGGATGAAAGGAGGGCGGGGGATGAGTAAGCGGAAGTGGAGCAGGGTCGGGTGGATGGGAAGAAGCGTAAAAGGAAACCCGATAACAGAAGTATTCGACGGATTCTATAACCAGCTTTCTATTTGCGAGAATGCCTTTATTAGTTCTGGTAGTAGGGGGCGCACGACAGAGTGGGATAAAGAAGATTGGCCCCCGCGCAAGGTCAAGGTGACGGTCGAGGAGGTGGACTGATGAGCGGGAAATGCGTACACGGGATAGATATAGGCATGGCATATACCTGCGTGGAGTGTAACAAGCAGGTGTTTCACTCCGGCGAACTAAAAGGCTGGGTTTGCATAAGTGCGCCGATGATCGACCCGAGATGGAAGGAACCGTCTGCGATAGTTCTGGCGCGAGATTTGTGGATTGAGATTGAAAAGAAGGATGCCGACCTCGCCCGTCTGCGCGAGGAGAACGCTAGACTGCGGGCCTTGCTAGTCGAGTACCAGGCCAAGACTTTTCAGTACGAGGCAGAGAAGGCCGAGCCGGGGATGCTGTTGCGGGAAGTGAAGCGCCTTACCGCGCTCGTCGAGGAGGCGGCTGGAATTATCGAGCATTATTACCATCCGGCAATGCAGAAATCAGATATATCAATTGCAATGCAAGACTGGCTCCGCATGGCTGGGGAGGGGAAGGGTACCCCCGCTCCGACAATAATCAATCAGTCGGGCCTCAAACCGCTTGGCACTACGGGTAAGTATGTTGACCAGATGGGCGATGTTTATAGCAGGGAGGGGGAGCGATGAGCAAGCGTGACGGCGGGGAGGCTAATGCAACCCCATGTGGCGTATTACAGTCCTCCGTCCTATTGTTTTGAACCTCTGTACGAAGACTTGAAAGTCACCTGTTCCCGGTGCGGATACTCGTGGAGTGTGCCGTGCGCGGATGCGAAGGAGACATAATGGATGATACTTGGTTTAGGCCAGGAACGACAACCTACAATGGCGAGTGGACAGACAAGAATGGCAAGGTCCATTGCATAATCCGTGTAACTTGCAATGGATGTGGTGAAAAATTGGGTGAGACGCACTTCGGATGTTGTGGTCATGGATCAAGTGGTTGGATGCAATCTCTTGCCCACAAGTGCAGGGATGCGGAGGGGGTAAAATGAGTAGGGTATTTAGGATACGTGATCTCAACGGGTACGCGGTGATATACGAGGTATCGGATCGTGCCGAGCGCATCGCGGCGCGGGTGTACGGATCGACGGCGAAAGCGGATGCGGAAGCGGCTGTTTCCGCGTGGAAACAATCGCCCGCGCAGCAGGAGGGTTAAATGACTAACTGCACTAGGTTCATTATTGATGATGTAGAGAGTAATAATTTAAGGCCTAGTAAGCGTACAATGAACGCATTAAGAAAATGGTTAAGACGCAAGAAAATAGTGATCCCAGTCGTGAGCGTAGGCATCCCGCCGCAGGCGGAGCAACAGGAGGGAGGGGACAAGTGAGGGAGATAAAGTTTAGGGCGTGGGATAAAAAGAACAAAATGATGCTTTTGAATGACAGTTTGTCTACCCATTTTATATCTTTCAATGGCTCAATAGGAGTCCACGATAATTGTGGGAATGTAAAATATAATGACGGAGAATCATTTGTTTCTGAAAAAATCATTCCTATGCAGTACACGGGCCTGAAGGACAAGAACGGCAAGGAGATTTACGAGGGGGATATATTAAGATTAAACGGTATCTACCCTCGTACTTGTGGTGAAAAACTATATGACATTACCGGTGTTGTCTTCCATGAAAAAAGTGGTATGTGGAAGGTTGATAGTAAATTCGCTGAACTTATGCTGGATTATTATCTAGGTAGATATGAAGTAATTGGCAATATCCACGAGAACCCGGAGTTACTAAATACGCCGCAGGCGGCGCAACAGGAGGCACCATGCCCGACATAACGATGTGTACGAATGAGGACTGCAAGGTCAAGTTGTCGTGCTACAGATACATGGCCGTACCCGCCCCCGCGCAATCGTATGCGAGGTTTGAATGGATAGCGGGAGTGTGTTTTCGTTGTATATGGCTTACGCCGTATGACAAGGCAAAGAAGATAGTGTCGGGGTTCTCGCAACAGGAGGGAGTAGATGGCTCAATATAGCATGATTATTATGGACGATGTTGAAAGCGCAATAACTCCCACGACCAAAAACCGGGTAAGAAACGCCCTGAAGCGATGGGCTAAATTGAGAAGTGTTTTAGGAATTAAAGTTCATAGCACTCCATTTGTTGCGGATGATATTTGGCGGGTCTTGCTAGGATTGCATAAGTGTATAAGATGCGCCCGATCGACAACCTACGAGGGCATCTGCCCGGAGTGTGTTAAGAAGGCGTTCTTAAACCCGCCGCAGGCGGCGCAATCGTGAGCACCGTACCCTACGATCCCAACCTATACGAGCATCAGGTGCGGTGTGTAGCTGTTAGTGGGGACAGGACTGTTAGCCCCCGCGTTGCAGGGCTGTTATCATGCCTCACGCGGCGGCAGCGGCGCATCGCAAGGCTGTTATCTGAGGGCTGCACACAAGCGGAGGCGGCGCGGCGGGTGGGAGTGTTAGATGGAGCCGTTAGTAAGATGCTCAGGCGTATGCGGGATAGGGCTGTTAGAAACGGAAACGCCCCCGCATTGATCTAGCCGGGGGCGTCTGCGTGGGGGGCGTTAAACTGCTTTCTTATGTGCCACAAACGCCCCCTGTTCTGCCAGGGCTGTTATCCTGTCCTCCGCCCATGCCGGGCACCGTTTATGCGCTACCCAGTATGCCACGGTTCGCATGCCGCATCCTAGCAGGGTTGCCAGGTGCGAGATAGTGTAGTTGCCCTCCGCAGTCCATCCATCGTAGTACAGGTGATGCTCCCTCCATGCGCTGAAGCTTGGTTGATCTGGCATCTAATATCACCCCCTCAATTGCCCCCTCCTCTGGTGCTACTTGTTGAGCTTCTCGATCGTGATGATCCCGCGCACAAGGTTACACATCTTCTTGTGCGCCGACTCCGCCGCCAACCTCGCCGACCTCGCCGACCACGCCGACCACGCCGCCGACCC
>JBAZEO010000134.1:0-2341 GCA_041653935.1 Dehalococcoidia bacterium
AAATTGCTCTTGTCGGGGAAGAAAGCCGGGATCATTAACCTGTCCTTAATTCCCAAACTGAGTTTCCGAGATTCGTCTGCCATTTTATATGGCCTCCTTGTTTTAGATTGGGGGCAGAGATATCTGACCCTGCCCCCTGCTTTCATAACTATTCAATCACCATTAATCGGTAGCCTTGGTTCCGGCGGCGGTATACCAGTAGTCGGTTCCGTCGCTGTAAACCAGAAACGCTTTCGCGGCTCCGGCCAGGATCGCGCCGATGAACCCTGTCGTGTGGGTATTAGCGGCTCCGAATCCGGTGATGCACTCCGCAGATGTCGGGGCGTCCCCGGCACAGGTGGCATAGACCATCGTGGAAAGGCCCTTCTTGAAGTCGGCCTGACCAAGAGTGCAAACCAAAGCCCTGTTGTTCGTGGACGTAATTTCAACAGCCGCAGAGGTCGTGGCGGCGGCTGAGGTGTCAACGAACCGAGCGCAAGCCCCAAGCGTCGCATTGGCAATCGCACCACTCTGAAGGATGTAGAGGTTAGTAGCGTTCGCGTGAGCAAGGATACCAGAGTTCGTAATGTGGACTGTCCCTACATTGGTGGCATTAACAGATGCGGCGGTAACAACAACGGAAGAAACCGTCTGGCCTGTCGTCGGAGTAATGGAAAGTTGATTCTTGGTGGTCGTGGTCGCGCTGACGAGTCCGAGCAAGCTGTTCGTGGTAGATGTGATATAGCCGACATAGGCCCCGGCCCCGGCGGTAGAAGTATCGTTGATCCGCAGAGAGCTTCCGAGATTCGCGGCGGCACTAGCCCCTGAGTGAGCGATGTAGAGCAGAGAAGCGTTCGCGTGAGCAAGAGTTCCGTCAGAGGTCAGGTGAACCATGCCGATATTCGTAGCCCCGATCCATGCCCCAGTAGCCCCGTTAACTTCGAGCATAGAGGCGGTCTGAGAGGCAGGACCAGCCAGCACTAGGTTCTTCTTAGCAACTCCCGCAATCGTGATCGCCATACCACTATTAGCGGTAGAACTAACGTAAGCCGCATAAGAAGTCCCAGCGGCGGCTCCGGTGTCAAGGGCCGCAAGACAAGTGCCATTCGTGGAGTTCGTGAACGCGCCAGACGCGGCGATTTCAACCAGGGCAGAGAGCGCAGTATTAGCGGCACTAGATTCAACGCGGACAAGATTGGCCCCGGCAACAAGAACGCCATCACCAACAATATGAAGCGCACCGACGTTGTCAGCCCCGACCCAACCGTTCGTGGTCGTGGCATCGAGATACAGCATGGCGGCGGTCTGACCGGAAGAACCAGTCAGAACGACGTTGGTAGCGGCGGCGGCGGCAACGACAACGGCAAGCCCGTTATTCGCGGTAGAGGTGATGTAGGTATTGTAGCTCGTAGCCTGAACGGTCCCGGCATCGGACAGATAAGCGCAGATACCGTTGGTGGCGGCGGCCTGAACGCCAGAGGAATAGAGATAGAGCAACTGTCCGGTAGCTTCGTTCGCTCCGGTAGAGTCAACGCGGATAGGGTTCCCGGCCAAAACGCCAGTAACGTCAACGTGGATGATTCCCTCACCGGAAGTCCCAGTGGCCGCGCCAGTAACGTCAAGTGCCGTCTGCGCCAACTGATTCGCCATCGCAATCGTGATAACGTTCCCGGTCCTAGCGGCTGATCCGGTGATGTCGATAGCGGGGTAGTCGCCAGTATGCTCGATCTTCAGCGCGTAGCCGTTCCCGGTGCAGTTGTTGTCGATGAGCAGGGTGGTTCCGGTGTCGTTAACAGCCGTAGTCTCCAATTCAAAAAGAGCAGAACTGGCGGCGGCGGCGTTTCTCTTAATCGAACAGCCCTCGTCAGAAGTTGTGGCAACCGTCAGGTAGCCTTCACTCAGAACAAGGTCGCCAACAAGGGTAGCCGTAGCGGAGCTAGAAGTTATATAACAGGTCGCCGTGAGATAAACCTGATTAGCATACAACTGCGCCCATTGATAAGTCGCGCTTCCAAGATCGAACGAAGCATCCGTCCCCGGAAGAAGATCAACCGGAACCGCCGTCGATGAGACGTTAGACAACGATCCATTGGCCCCGGACACGGAAGCAAAGGTCGATCCATCGGAATCATAGTCGGACGGAACAGACGTTCCGTATCGAATAGCTCCGGTGCTATCGGCCCACATATACCCGCTAGTGCTTCCGTCAGAAGAAACTAGCGTAATGTAACCAGCAAAGCCAACTTTATGTTTGGCTCTGAAGATTCCATTAATTACATTTCCAGTTAAGATACTCATTATGTCCTCCCTATGGACGTTTAGTATGGCCGGGAGACTCTAGGGCGGCCTCCCGGCCACAGTC
>JBAZEO010000134.1:2441-5932 GCA_041653935.1 Dehalococcoidia bacterium
AAAGCCAACTTTATGTTTGGCTCTGAAGATTCCATTAATTACATTTCCAGTTAAGATACTCATTATGTCCTCCCTATGGACGTTTAGTATGGCCGGGAGACTCTAGGGCGGCCTCCCGGCCACAGTCGTTTAACTCAATTAGGTGGAGGAGTGCTTGATAAACTCAAGCAAACCATTGGCCCTCGGCTTGGAACAGGTCATGTTGTAGTAGAACTTGAGGTTCGCGGTGTAAACGTCGTAATCCTCGCGCTTGGTGAGGATGTGGCCGGAAGAACCAGGCTCAAACGTGAGTCCGTTCTTAACCGGAGCCGCGATCTTGATCGTGCTGTCGTCAATGAAATACATCCGTCCATCCGGGCAATCCTCGTCCCAAATGATCGGAATGGCGTTGTTCCTGCCGCCGTAATACTTCAACCCAGTCGTGCCGCCCCAGTAGCCGGGGTCATTCGGCATCGTCTTGTCGGCCTTCAAAATCTCGAACAAGGCTCTCCACACAAATTCGTTGGTGATGATAACCTTGACGGTCCCCCACTTTTCGCAAGCGTGAATAACCTGAAGGATTTTCGCTTCAGTAACAACGGCGGGGGAAGTAATGGCCGAACCCATCTGGAACACCTGAGCGTTGGCCCATTCATTCCCGGCGGTGGCGCGATTAACGCCCTGGAACGCCGAAGAAGCCGTGGTCCCGATATAGGGATTGTCGTCGCTGATGATACCGAAAAGGCCCATCGGCGCACCAGTTCCGGCGGCTTCGGTCGCGGCATAGATGTCCTCGTCCAGAATGTACGAGTCAGCCGTATAGGTTCCGCTATCAATAGTAAGCGTGTCGGTCCCGGCCCCGCCCTGCGAGATAGCCGTGATCGTAACGCTGTTCAATTCCTGCGCGGGAGCCGTGGTATAACTGTCAATCTCCATCCCGTTAAAGAGATACTGAGACGGATTGCTATACCCGTTGCTGTCGATGCCGAACAATCCCCAGTTGGTCGTGTCGCCATCGACAGTCGGGGCTGTCCCGGTAGCGGCGTTGCTGATAATGGCAAGCCGTCCCGAACCATCACCCCAGTAATACTTGTTCATCTTGCGGGGGATGTAGCCAAGCAGAGATTCGGTTTCCGTCTTGACCAGTTCCTTAACTGCCCCTTCACCCTTGCTCAGAGCGACAAGCAGACCGTCAAAGTCGAGTTTGCCGTAGAGCCGTTTCGGGTAGAACTTAAACTCATCGAACGCGGGATGCGCGGCGGTAGGATACGCCGTAGAATTAGCACCACGGAACGACGTAGCCTGATTAGACTCAACCTTCATCAAGCCGTATTTCCCGGCAAACGTCTCGGTGTGAGTCTTGAACCTGTCGTAAAGTTTACTGTTGGTATAAAAACCTTTTTCCAAACCGGGAAGAATATACTCTAGAAAGAGTTTATCATAACCCGTGCTTGAAAGAGTTGCTGGACTTCCTGCACCCATTTTATTTTTCTCCTCTGATCGCGGCTAGAATTTCAGGGTCGTTGAAAGCCGCGTCAATATAATCGTCTTTAGTTTCAAGTTTAGCGGAGCCGACTTTATTCAAATCGACTTCATGTTTTCTGGCCTCAAGGCTCGGCGGGTTCTTGGCTTTGTCTGCCTCGTAATCCGCGACAGCCCTTGCCTTGATTTCCTCCGACACCCGTTTATAGAGGTCGGGATACTTCGCGGCAAAATCCTCCGGTTTAAGATCATTCGCCACATCAGGAGCCGCAACTGCTTTGCTCTTACTCTGGATGTAGTGCATATCTTTTACGGATTCTCGGGCGATAGCGGCGACATCGGGCTTCCGGCCTTCGCGTAACGCTTGCTCATTCTTCGAGAGCATTAGCGATGCGAACTGCCGCCAAGTCAGATTGTCCTTCCCGTCTTCCGACATAATATCGTCGAATGGGAATTGCTGGCGTTCGTCGGCAATAACCTTGCCAATGTTAGCCGCCGTCTCCTTGAGGACCATAAAGTTGGTAGTAGCCTCTACTTGCTGTAGCTTCTGTTCGTAGCCACCGATTGTTTCCCTCATTTTTACGAGGTCGTCGATAGCCTGTTTCTGGAAGGGATCAGCATATTCGGGGTCGATACCGTATGCCTTGTAAACGTCAGCCTTTGCGACAGGGGCCGGATGCGTGATAGATTGTTCCGTCCCCGGAATCCTATCCCCCGGCTTGAACTGTGAGAAGATGCGATCAAATTTGTCGGCAACTTGAGTCAAGTCCTTATGCTTCCCGTCGTATTCAGCTTCCCATTTACGCCTATCTTCTGAATCCATTTGACGCTTCTGCGTATAATCTACGCCCTGTTGCGCCAAGTCGTTTAGCTCCTGTTCGCTATAAACCGGGACTTCCTTCCCGTTCACCTTCAGGACACGGTAAGGCGTTCTCTGCTCTTTCGCCTGTGCTTCCTTTGCGGCCTTTTCCTTGTCGCATCCGGGGCAATCCGATTCCTTAGCTTTTTCGGGAGCCTTAACTTCCGGCTCTTTGGCCGGGGTCGGTTCTTTTGCTTCGACTTCGGCTTCCTTCATTTTGGACCAGCCTTCGTCGAAAGAATCCGCGTATGACTTTTCAGACTGCCCTGTAGTTTGGGCTTGGTCTTTCTCTGACATAATTTAAATACTCCTATTTACAAAGATACCGCTTCTTCCATGATGGAAGCTTCGGGGGATTGCTGTGCGGAGCCAACACCTCCGGGGGCCTGTGCCGTCGGAGGTTGTCCACCGGGAACCTGTCCACCGGGAGCCGGGGCCGTCTGCGCCATCATCTGTCTCAGCATCATCAAGAGCTTGAAATGCTCCATGATATGCTGTTGTAGCGCGTCCCACCTTGCCTTTTCCCAACGCTGTGCTTCCTCTGTCTTGGCTAAGTTTGTATGGTAGTCAAGGTGAAGTTCATGGTTGTCGTGTTCGTATATGAACACCCCGCCCTTTTCTTTATCCTTGCCGTGGTCGCCAATGATAAACGCTTGGTTCTCGCGTTGTGCGCGGGACTCGTCTGCGATATCTCCCCTAAGTTCATCGGAGATATCTCCCTCACCCAAGAGCTTATAGATTTTGTTCCAATCAATCGGTGCGCCTTGCTGTTTAAGCTCAAGCAGAAGTCTCTGCTGGACGACTTTCGACTGATGGATACTCACGCCGATATTCAGTTTAACGTCGGTATTGCCCTTCAGGTCTGCTCCCTTGAACCACATAATCGACGCTTCGTTTGAACGCCCGACGATCTTGATAAGCCGTTCCTGTTTATAGTGCTTCTCCATTAGACGAAGCCGGAACCGCCCTTCTTCCAAGAGCGTCTTGTTGATCCGCTTAATCATGGGGTCGATCTTCAGGTTTTCCTGCTCAAGCATCATGGAGTAGAGCGACGCGGGAGCGCGTGTAGCCCCGGCAGGAAGCTGGCTATAACTTACTTCGTGGACATTTGCCACAACGTTAAGCGCGTTCCCAAGAAACTCCCTGTGCGCGAGAACCTGTCCCGAAAGCC
>JBAZEO010000135.1:0-5757 GCA_041653935.1 Dehalococcoidia bacterium
CACAATCCGGTTGAACTCCATGCGGGAAGCTTGGGGGCTTGGAGAACAAGCTAAGGGATATCAGGCGCAGGCCGAAATGGCTAAGAGTGCGGGTAAGTGGAATCAGATGGAATCCTTCCTGACAGGTTCTCAACGCGCGTTCGGGATCTATGGAAGTTCCCCAAAGGGGCCGAAGACGCCGAAGCCAAAGGAGTAGTGATGCCTCAGATTCCGCGTCTCACCAGTCCTCAAGTCCAACTGAACCCGCTTCAGGGTGGGGAACAACATGTCCAAGCGGATCCCCGCGCCTTCGGGATGGGCGTAGCTGAACAGGTCGGGCAAATCGGCGGACAGGTCGCGCAAGCCATCGAACAAGCGGATCTTGTCCGGGCCAAGGACGCCGTGAACAAGTTCATGCCGGTGGTGAATGAGCTGAAGACAAACTACCTTTCCCAGAAGGGAGAGAACGTCTGGAAGCAAGGGCCGGACGGGACAATGTCCATGACGGACGCAGGGCTTAAAGCTTTCGACTCTTCTCACAAGGACATTGAGGATACGCTCGGCAATGCTCGGCAGAAGGCCATCTTCAAGGACATGTCAACCCGGCTCAGGATTGAATACCAGGGGCAACTTGGGGCACACGAAGCCACCGAGGGCAAAAACTGGCAACTTGGCGTGGACCAATCCCATGAAGCGGCTGGGTATGACGATGTTGCTGCCAATGTGGCCAACAAGACTGTATCCCCTGCGACTATGCTAAAATCTCTCGGGATTATAAACGAAGGGCTGGAAGGGCAAGCTGCTGTTCTCGGATGGGATCGAGGCCCAGGCGGAACGCTGGATCAAAAACGCAAGATTGCGTTCAGCAAAGCTCACTCAATTGTCCTGAACGGCATGATCCAGGATGGCAACTACTCGGGCGCGAAAGATTGGGCCAATAAGGCCACGGCGGATGGGGAGTTAACTCCGGACGCCATCAATCACTTCGGCCCACTCATCAAGAAGGGCGCGGATTTTAAGGAAACGAATGATCTTGTCACGAAGGTTCTGCTTGAGGGGGGGACGGAAGAGGACCAAGCTCAGAAGATCAATGCGGCCTACCCAGAGGACAAGGAAAAGCGGGATGCGGCACGGCAGGAGTGGGGATACAGAACCAGTGTGCTGGAATCCTCAAAGAAAACCGAGAGCGCAAAGACCCAGGGGCTGGTCCTGCGGATGCTTTACCAGCTCCGGCCCGGGGATAAGCAGATGGGCTTGAATGATGTGATGAATACCGCCGAATGGAACAGCCCCGCTATCGATGACAAGTGGAGAGATGCTGTAAAGCAGGAATGGTACGATCGGCACAAGCCCAAGGGGGACAAGGAAGCGAACGGAGCACAAGAGATTGCCCGGTATTCCCTCTTGATGCAGATGAAATCGGATCCTGGGAAGTTGGCGGAAGCGAATGAAAACGAATTAGCCGCGATGTATACGACACTTGGTCTATCCCATACTAAGGATTTGATCGATGCTGCGGCGAAGGCGAAGGCTCACATCGGAACTGCCCGTGAGGTAAAGTTCCCAATGAGCATGATTAAAAGTGTCATGAAGGAATGGGGTGAGTTGAAGAGTACTACAAAGATGACGAAGCAAGACGAGGCAAATATCGGCCTGCTTCTGGAATCCCTTGAACCTGCGGTGGCATCGCTCCAGATGGCAAAAGCTAAGCAAGGCGGAGAATTTAAACTGGACGATCAGGAATGGCGAGATGCGATTGACGGTCAGATGAAAACTCTGAAACTAAAGGCAACTAGCCTCTTCGGTGGCGATAGGGGAGAGAAACTGTATAAAGTCCGGGACCTTGGCGCTTTGGCCATGACCCCGGAGAATGCGGATTTCATCGCTCAGAGAAGCCGCGAGACCTTCGCCCGAGGGGTAGATCAACTAAGGACGGAACGGAGATCCCAGCCCGCGCAACCATCGGCCCCGATCAATTACAACCCGACTGATGCCGAATTAAACCAAGCCATCTCCATCCTAGACAAGAAGCAGGCCCCGATCACTGACTGGAATGTTCAAGCTATCGTTCTAGCGCTCCGCTCGAAGGGTAAATAATGCCTATCGATCCCGAAGAACTCGCTTCCCAATTCGCCGAGGAAGGCCGGCAGGCACAGGCGCTACAAGGTGCGTTTAGGGGTAGTGTTGGCGTGAACCCTGATGAATACGTTAAGGCCATGGCCCTAGCGGCGAAGAATGGAGCAACAGCCCCGACAGTCATGCGGAATCAGAAGCACTTCCAGGCTCAGACTGAAGTGGATGAGATCGATCCCCAGAGTCTCCAAAAAATCTCCCCAAAGCTGGCGGCATGGCTGGTTGCGCATGAGGATAATGTGCCGGTGGCGAAGGATGATGTCAAGATACTCCAGAAGGTAGAAGGGTTGGCCAGGGATAGGGCGCTGAAAGCAGAGGAACTGAGAGTATCTGAATCGAATAAGCAGCGCGGGGCAGGTATTTACTCTGGGCTAGGGGCTACAATCCTTTCTAGGTTGGGGAGTGTGGCTTCTACGGTTTCGGATACAGAGGCCGCAATGGTCCGGGCAACCGTTGGAAGGATCGCTGGCACTGAAGCCTCTACACAGGCATTGCAAACCATCCGAGGCAGTAACCCTGTCAGCTCTCTTTTTAGAGGGCTAGACATCGTCGGTAAGAAACTGACAGGGTGGGCTCTACCTCATGAATATGAGACCGAAAACCTAGTCGTTAGGGACCCGGTGACGGGCGAAGAGTTTTTTAACCTACGCGCGGCAAACCCTGCAACCTTCCAAGGGCAGATGAACGCGGCTAAGATTGTGGCAGGAGAACTGGCGCCTACGGCTGCGACTATTGGCCTGGCAATTGGCACAGGCGGGGCGGGATCTGTCTCCGCTGCGCCGAAGGTTGGGCGTCTTCTTGGTCTTGTTAAGAACATCGGCAAGTACGCCGTGAGTGCTCCAGGTCTCTTGGAGATGGCGAGAACGGTTCAAGGACAATTCCAGAATGGCGTTCAGTTCCTGATGGCCAAAGATCCTACGCTGAACCAAGAGGATGCGGAAGTCAAGGCGGCTCCAGGTGCTCTTCTGGCGGGTCTACTTTCCGGTCCAACCGGCGCGGCTATGGAAGGCAAGATCTATAATGACCTTCTGAACAAAGCTACCAAGGCGGGAGCGGGGAATATCGTCAAACGGTGGGGCGCTAAACTGCTTTCCCTTGGGGTGACTGGGGTCAAGGAAGGGTCTCAAGAAGTCGTGCAGGGATTCGCTGAAGATCTGGCGGACTGGATCACAGTGAACCCTGATAAGACCCTGGTCCAAGTTGCTGGGAATGCTATCCAGAATTTAATTGGTGGTGTCGCAATGGGTGGCGGGATGCACTTGGCCTTCCCTGGAGGGCACGGACCAGATAGGCCGATCGGCAACATCCAGGAGCTTGTTGATGCCACCAAGGAATCGAAGTTACTCCCCCGCAGCCCTGAGAAGTTCCGGGAAGCTGTCGGCAATCTATTGGGGGATGAGAAGGTCTTGATCGAACCCGAGCCCTTCATCGAATACTTCCAGAGCAAGGGCCTGGATCCCTACGCCATGGCGGAGAAGGTGGGCGTGAAGAACCTGGATGAAGCCTTGTCTTCCGGGAACCCGCTCATCATGGAAACGGCGGACTATCTCGCTCACCTCGCAGTCGAGCACCACGAAGGGCTTGCCCCCGATCTGCGGACATCCATTGGCGAATGGACGCCCCGCATGAGCGAAGAGAATGCTACGGCCCTTGAGGAAGCCAAGACTGAGATGGTCAAGGCTCAGGAAGCCCTTGAGGTTATAGAAGAGCCTACCCTTCAGGAACAGATCAAAGCGGACTTGGTGAAAAAGTTTGATCCGCTCTTTGAGCCTTCAACCGCCAGGACATACGCAGATGCATTCTCTAACATTCTCGCCACGCTTGAAATCCGGAGCGGGCAAGACTTGAGCAAGTGGCGCGAAGGGCTGACGGTATCCCGGCCGATGGAAGGCGAACGCGGGATGTCCGCAGAAGATGTGGTCGTGAACCGCCTGAAAAACACGGGGCCTGTTTCGCCTGAACTGGAAACGTTATTTCAAGAAGATCTTGCACCGGCAGCCGAATCGCCTACCATTCAAGAAGGGGGAACAAGTGGCACTCTCACCAAGCGCGAAACGAATACTAGAGGGGCTGTTGCGAACAGCAGAACAGAGGCCGGACAGCCTGGCGATGTATCGGAACAACCAGCTAATCAAACGACTGCAAGAGAGAGACTCCTTGCCGAGCGGACCAAGCGCCGAGACTTCGCCCTCAGTGACCCCGAAGGGGTAAGGCCCTCCACTGTCCAGGCGGATCCTGGGGAGGTTCCGAATCCGCATAAAGCCATTCTGCAATCATCTTCAACTTTGGATGATATACGAGCTGAGAAACTTGCTATTCCGATTGATGGGTTAACCCCAGATGGGTATAAATTCCGTTCTGACGGTAATCGTATTGCTGTTGATGGCCCGAATGGAGAATATGTTGAACTGGTAGTTCATCCTCACCGGGCATTGATAGTAGTGGATAATGTGTTAGTCCCAGAGGGAAGGCGCGGAGAAGGGCTAGGGAAGAGACTCTATCGACGTGCAACCCAAGTCATTGGGAACGCATATCCAGAAGTGCGCTGGGTGATAGGTGAGACAGCGTCAAAAGAAGCTGATGCTATGCGGAAGAGCTATCCTAGCACCGTAACAGAAGGTAATACTCACATAACTCCCATCAAGGAAATGATGGAGGGTAGGTCAAGTAAAGAAGCCCAAGGAGTAGGCCAGACCCTATACCAGAACGACCGCCAGCGTCGTGCCCGTCAAGCGATGGGGCGGACACTATCCCCCAGCGGACAAGGTGCTGAGTTGAACCGGCGTGCAGATGAAGCCCGCATGTCTGAAGCTTCCTTCCTGGCATGGGAAGAAGAGATCAAGGCTATCCAGCTTGGCGATGTCCACGAAGGGAAACAAGGGTTCATCCAGTTTGGTGACAATTACCAAGTGCATGTTGGCCTTCTGGAAACGGCCAATCTTTCTACCCTGATCCATGAGATTGGGGGCCATTTCGCCTTTGAGATCATGAGGGACTTAGCTGGACAAGAGGGCACACCTCAGCAAATCAAGGACGATTATGCGAAGATCCTTGAAGCGGTAGGGGCTGAAAATGGGGTAGTGGGGAAGGACCAACACGAAACCTTTGCCCGTCTTACAGAAGCCTACTTCATGGAAGGCAAGGCCCCCTCTGAGGAACTGAGAGGAACGTTCGCACGGGTCAAGGAATGGATGAAGCTGATCTATCGTCAGCTCAAGAACCTTGGTGTCAGGCTGAGCCCAGAGGTCCGGACGATCTTCGACCGGATGTATGCCACTGATGAAGCCATCGCCCAGGCCCGCGAGAGCGCCCAGGAGACGCGGAAGCTCATCGCCAAGCCCGAATATGTGGGCTGGGACCAAGCCACATTTGACCGCTACCAGAAGACCATAGCGAAGAGTCAGGAGCGAGCGGCTGTTGAAGTGGAACAGAAGTTCATCGCCGAAGCTCAGCGTCAACACGAATCCTGGTGGAAGGACGAGGAAGGAAAGATCCGGGGGGAAGTCGAGATTGCCGTGGATTCCAGGAAAGACTTCAAGGACCTCAAGGCCCTCCAGCGGGGGCAACTGGAGGACGGAACGCCGATGAAGCTGGACCGGGCGCAGATTGTCGCCTTGATTGGGGAGAAGGAAACCCAGGCTATCT
>JBAZEO010000136.1:0-5734 GCA_041653935.1 Dehalococcoidia bacterium
GAACTTGGCGACTTCCTTGTCCGACGTTTTTGCCGTGGTGTACTTGTCGTACTCCTTCTGCATCTTGTCGAAGTTGTCCGTGTAGATCTGGTCGACTCCCGCTTCAAGAAATCTGGAGATATCGTTTGTGGTAACTCTCGCCATTGTCCGTCACCCCCTTAGTAGGAAAGGAACGTGCTAGAAATGGTACCCCAGCACGTATGGCTTTCCGTTGAGAATCCGCGCAACCTGAAGAAACAGCCGTTGGTTGTCCCTGGCGCGGTGGAGGCAACAGACGGGTCGATGTACTTGCCGACGAACACGGTGGTGGAGTTCGCCCCACCCGTGGTGCCGCCGAGCCCGAAGTACAATCCGATGCTCGTGGTGCCGATCACGTTGGCCCCGCCCGACACGTTGACCGTAGTCGAGTAGTCGGCCTCGATGATCTCACCGGGGAGGATGGGCTGTACCCATACGGTTGCCGAAGTGCTACCGGCAGTTGAGCCGGTTGCTCCCGAAGGCATAGCCACGAGGATACCCTTGATGATCTGAAGCGCGGTGTTCGTGGTGCCCATCAGGAGACTTACGCCCTGCAGATCCCCGCCCGTGGTATTGCCGACGAGTCTGCCGATGTCCGTGGTCTGGATGTTGCCAGCCGTGGAAGCCTCGGTCAGGTGGGGGATGTAGGACTTCAGGAGCGGGTCGTACTTGTGTCTGAACGACATGGATGTCACCTCTCTTAGAGAGGCGATCTGGTATTACTCGCCTCTCCGCTTCTTGTACTCGCGGAACTTAGAGGCCGTCCATCCAGCGTCGGGGAAGGATTTCTGAAGCATACTCAACACTGTGCGGTCGTCGTTGGTGAGCCCGCTGTAGTCGGAGTTCATCGGGGCGGGCGAGGAGTTCTGCGGTTTCTTCGGTTCCTCAGACTTGCGGATTAGATCCCGCTGCTCCTTTTTCGTCTGCAGTTCGTTCACCCGCGTCTCACCCCGAATCAAGAGATAGGCTTCCTTCGCGGTCAGTCTCTTCTCGCGCATCACGTCCGTAATCTGTTCCTTATACGTTTCAGCGTCGGAGAAGAATTCGCCCGTCCTTGCGAGGTCGCGCACGTCGAAGTCCATTAGTCTGCGTTCGATTTCTTCGTGTTTGGCTTTCTCGTCTACGTCTCGCTGCGCCAACATCTTGGCTTCCGGTTCGGCATATCCGCGTTCGACGTACTCCTGTTCGCGGGATACCTTCTCGCGCTCAAGCGCGTCCGAAGCCGCCTTCCTCTTGAACTCCTTCAACTGCCGCTCCATGTCGAGGTACTTGGCAAGTGGAACGGTGTCGTTCCGCTTGGGTTCCTCTTTCGGCTCTTCCTTTTCGGGGGGAGTAACTTCCTTGGGAGTCTCTTCGGGGGCCTCTTCCGTGGTTGCTTCAGTCTCTTCCTCGTTCTGGATGTTCTCCTCTTCTGACATGTGGAATCCTCCTTGACCTTTTTCGCGTGGTCAGCGCAAAGAGTGTTATTGCGGTCACTCAGCCGCAAAGACCCTGTACAGGTGGTCAGCCGTTGGAATTTACTTCTTACGCCAGGGCTCAAGCAACTCCAAGAGCTTGTCCCTGGATGTGGTGTTAATCTGCCTGCCGTTTTTATCCACGTTCAGTTTCTTGGCATGGCAGAGTTTTCGCAGGATGTCGTTCGGGAGACTGTCCAACTTCTCTACAGCGAGGTCTATCACTTTGCTGATGTTGTCCTCCGCGTTCACGAGGCAGAGGATGTCGTCTTTCGTCCGTCCGATGTACTGCACCCGCCCCCCGTAGAAGGAGTCGTCTAGGCTCCACTCGCCGAGAGGACGCATCGTTCCTGGCTTGATATCAACCATCGCGTACTCTTTGTCGCCTATCTTCGTGGTGTTCAGAACGTACACGGTGTCACTCCTTTACCCGAATCACTCTGTTGGGATCGCCGTCCAACCCCGCTTCGCCCGCAGTCACTTCAGCGATAGCGTCAACCCTCTCGCCGTCGAGGTACTTGGGAGCATCGGGGTGTACTACCTTGTCCGTGTGTAGTCCCGCCTCAATGAACGCCTGCATGGTGATTGGGTTTCTCGTGATAGTCCCACAGTTTGGACAGTACGCTACCCCTTCGTTGCCCTCGCGGTGCCAAAAGGCTATCGTCTCACAGTGGGCGCACACAGGCATTCCGAGGATGCTGTACCAGTTCTTGAGGAGGAACCGCTTGATACGGTTTGACTTGAGAGCGTGGCCGATGAACTTCTCGCCTTCAAGGTTCTTAATGACCCGTTGGTTTCTCACGCAGTCACCCCCGGCAAAGCAGACATGGCGGGATTACCGTTAGGGGTGAGTCCTCCGACATTCGCGCCGGGCATAGCACTGGGCATCGAACCCTGCGGAGGGATGGGCATCTGCAGAGGTATGGCGTTCAACTCCTCGTCGTCGAGCGGAAGTCCAAGGAAGTCCTCCGCGAGTGCCCTTATCTCCTCGCGGGTCAGGACGTTCTTTGGCACACCGTCCTTTCCGGTGGCGACCATGCTGCCGAGTTTCTCGAACATCTCGTAGAGGAACGCCTTATTCGTCGGTAAACCCGCGCCAATGGAAATCTTGATGTCGAGGTCAACCGACTTCGTGACTTCCTTCCCCTGTTCGTCCAGGAGAGCCATCCACTCAGGCTTGGGTTCCTCGGGGTGCGATGCGGAGAACTGTTGTATATACGCATCGTCTGCCGGCACCATCGCGGGAACGCTGTTCAACTTCCTGAAGTCGATCCACTCGAATTTATCCTCATCTTCAGAGATGCGGAAGAACTTTGCGGCACCGTACTTCTCCATCATCAGATCCAGGGAGTACACGCAGAGGTCAACGAGCATTTCCTCAAGCATCTGCTTTGTGCGGTCGAGCGAACTCGCGCCCTGCTGCTGCTGAATCGCCGCCTCAGTCGCGGTGTCCGACATGCCCTGTTGCCCCATCATCAACTCGGAGAAACGTATGACCCTCTGAACCTCGCGGTGGATATTCTCGATGAGTTGGAATAGGGCGGGGTTTACGTTGCCGCGCTGCACTGTCTTGTGATTCTGATTCGGATTCATGCACGGTATGGGGCCATCGTCCTCGTCGATGGAGTCAAGGTCAACCTCTGAATTCGGATCGAACAGATCCCTGTTGGGCTTCGCCGCTCTGCGGATCTGGTCGTACAGGTCGTTCAGCATGTCCTGAAGGGGCCTCAAGAGACGACCGTCGCCGAATCCGAGGAGTTTCCCCTCCTCGTAGTAACACGCAAGGAGGAAGTAGGGGTACTTGTTGTAGCGGTAGTAGGGTTTTGGGTTCTCCTTCTTGGCGAACTTCTTCCCATCCCACTTCTTGAAGGAGTCTCTCAGGAGAACTCCATCATCCGACATCTCCTGCATACGGAGTTTACCATCGGAGAAGAACCACCGCTGCACGAGCCAAAAGGCGTCCTCGTCGTCCGTGGTCATCTCTTTGGCGAATATCGGGCTCCTGTCGGACGTGCCGAAGTGAATAGCCTCCGCTATCTCGCCGTACTCCTTCTCAGCCCATCTGCGGGAGCGAAGCATTACCTCCGCGATGTAATCCGCGTCCTGTATGTGGAGAGGATCTGTAATCTTCTGGTCGACGAACATCTGCTGCGGAGGAGGGCAGGTCAATTCCACCAGGCCGAACTTCTTCACGGCGTCGGCGTCCCAACCCAACTTGATCCACGAGTGGCCGAACAGTTTGAACCTGCGGATGAACCTGTCGAGAGTCCTTTTGATGCGGTTCTTCCGTAGAGTCCAATCTAGTCCGATCTCGCCCCATCGAGCGAAGCCCTTATCGGACGGCCCTTCTCCTATGCAGGTCACGTCGATGTTCTGCGCGATAATGCCGTCGATCTGCCCCTCTATGTTCGCGCAGACGATGTTCACCCGTGAATTGGGGGCATTGTCCTCCAACTCCTGATTCATCGCGTAGGCTTCCTGAATCTTGTCCCAGTCGTTGTAGTAGTCAGCCATCTCGCCACGATTCATTTCCAACTTGCCAAGGAACTCATCGCACTCGTGCATCTCTTCCTGAGACATGAAGCCGCTGCGGTGATCACCCTGCTTTTTCTCTGCCACTATCACCACCTACCTTACGCCTGGAGAGCAGACCTTTGTCGTCGCGGTAGTCGCTGTATGGATCCTTCTTGTCGGGCTCCCTCCTGAAATAAGAAGCAGCCCTGTAACCGGCTGCAAAACCTAAAGCGAGTATCAACACTCCAGCGAGCATGCCAGCAATCAAATAATCACTCCTCCACCTCGAACATCTTTCCGTTCTTGTCGCGGAACCAGCAGTTGTCTATCTGCCCCCCTACGCACTTCGGGCACTTGCAGAAGAAGCAACTGGAATGCGTCGATGGACAAACATATTCAGTGTTCTCGCAGACCGATTTACCGCACCTGAACGTCACTTTAGCAACGCCTCCGCTATTGCCAAATCTTCAAGGGAGTCAACGTCTACCGAACGTGTTTTTGGCATGACGTAGAACATGGGGTTGTCGCCTATCAACCGGCCCGATTCAAGCAAGTCCATTCGGGTGATGAATATCGCCCCATTGCGCACATAACAGACGTGCTTGCGCTTGTCGTAGGGATACTGCCACATGAAGGGGCGCCAATCTCTGTCGTAACACTTGATGGGGTGAACGCCGGCAGTCACTGAGATTAACGAATCCGCAAACTTGTGCCGCGCCCACATCTCCAACGCCTTGTTGATGTCCTCAGCCGTCCGTAGCGGAGAAGTAGGCTGTAGCGTCATCACAGCCTCTACAGGACGCCCAAAGACGCTCACGGCATGTTGTATCACGGGGAGCATGGGTGTGTCGTCCTGGGCCAATTCTGACGGTCGTAGGATGCTCGGGCCGTATCGGGCGATCTCCTCATCGTCGGTGGAAATGAAAAAGGCGTCGAGGTTGCTCTCTCGCGCCGCTTTAAGGGTGTACTCGATGAGCGGAATACCGTTCAGCGGGTGAAGGGCCTTTCGCTTGATTCCCTTCGATCCGCCACGTGCGGGAATTACCGCAAGCACGCCAACACCTCCGCTATCTTCTCTCCCGCGTGACTATCGCCAAAGCGGTAGTCTCTAGGATACCGTCCGTGTTCGACCTGTTGGAGTATCGCCGCCTGAATAGCGGTCGAGTCATACGGGACTTCAATGACGTTAAGGCCCCTTTCGCGGCGGTTTTGACGCGTGCCCACCAGGACGTAGGGACAGCCAAGCCATGCGCCTTCTTTGATACCTGAAGACGTGTTCCCGACGAGGCAAGAGCACCTGAAAAGCAGCCTCGCGTAGTCTTCGGGGGGTAGATTCTTGATGAACTTGACATACTGCGGGTCTTCCTTCTCGCGCCAGCGCCTCAAAAGACCTGAAATAGCCTCGGAGCCTGAGTCAACGTTGGGCCACGCCCACAGAGTAGGCATCCTGAGTGACTTCACGGCGTCAATCGTCGGTTGAATCCGCCGTTCGGGATCGTCCTCCGTGGTCACAGGGTGCTGCGAAACCAGTAAAAACGGCCTAGAAATGTCAATTTCCGGCCCTACACCTGGTATTTCTGGTAGAATTGTGTAGTCGATGTCCCTGATAGCGTCCAACGCAGTCGAGCCAACGACGTGAATGTCCGCAGGAGCGAAGATGGACGCCTTCAGACGGTCCGCTGCTTCCTGAGTGACGGGGAAGTGGATGTCCGCAAGTTGAGATATGGCGCGTCTCACCTTGTCGTCTA
>JBAZEO010000137.1:0-5723 GCA_041653935.1 Dehalococcoidia bacterium
CAACGGCAAGCATCGCCGCGATGATCAAGGTTGCGAGAAACCTGTACTTGTGCATGAGTCACCTCTTGAGTTACTGTGTTGTTGACCTGTCTCATCAGCGCAGGTAGGTCAACTCCTGCGAACGGAATCGCAAGATTCCGTTTCGACATGTTACCGGTTCAGAGGGTCGACGCCATACATCTTCACGATCTTGTCGTACTGCTTGCCCTTGATGTCCAGACCATTCGGGCCGAACACTTCGCGGTAGATCTGGCAGAAGCGTTCGATCACTGCGTCGTTGATATGCTCGTTGACGAGAGCGTTGAACTCTTTCGAGAAGTTAAACTCGTTGACCGGTGTGTAATCACTGTTGAGTACCTCATTATTTTCGTCTTGAATGCGACAGTGAAGTCTTTTCTTGATAGGTGTTGCGAGTGCCGAACAACAGTATTGGAAGTCCGCCAAGAAGTCATGCTCAAAGCCTAAGTCATCGAAAAAATCCATTGGAGCGTCAAGACCAAACTTAGGGCACGTTGGAGTATACATGAGAATCGCATGCAGAACATCAATGTAACTCTCAGCATCTTCGGCTTCTTCCTGTATTTTAGCTTCGAGTGTGTCAGTCTTCATCTTGATCCTGTCTCTGAGATTCACCGCTTCCTCTGCACGAATCCCAGCGAGATTCACGTTTACACCAGCGTCGATAAGGATTTCGCGAATCTTCTCTTGTGCTGCGTTCGCTGAGAGCTTAGCCTTGTTACCTTTTGCCACGGTAGACTCCTTTGTGTTAGTTTTGCAGTTTCGTGTAGATTCTAAAACGTAGGTATTTCCTACCTAACGGTTTACCCCTAATATAAATATACGCTGTATTTACGGTTTTGGCAAGTTGTTTCTTAATTGACTCGAAACTGCCTAAACTGAGCTAAACTAAGCTAAACTGAGCTAAAACCAAGGGGTCGAGGCACCTGATGTAGATTGAGACATGAATGCAAACTACCGTGCTGATGCGTGCTACCTGGAATCCGGGACGCTCACAGTCAAGCACGGCGGGACTTGATTCCTTGCTTACACAACTACGAAAACAGTTGATAATTCCGTAAATACAGCGTATATTTATATTAGGGGTAAACCGTTAGGTAGGAAATACCTACGTTTTAGAATCTACACGAAACTGCAAAACTAACACAAGGAGTCTACCATGGCTAGGAAGAACTACGCATACACGAACCTTGAGATATTCTGCACCAAGAACGACTGGAAGATTGCCGAACGTGCGCTGAACGACAGCGTGATCGACCAGCATCTGACTGCCGTGATCAAGTACGTCGGAACAACGTTTGATTGCACGCACACGTTCCAGTTCGGTAACGTGATGATCGAACTCACACCCAGCAAGAGTGGCGTCAACGTCGTGTACAGGCAAGGACTCAAGACCCACAGGAAGTTTTTCCAAGCGCGTGCGTTCTATTGGAAGAGTGTTCTTTGTTTCGTCATCCAGAAGGAATTTGGTGACTACGTATCGGGTGGCTTTGCCAACATAGCTAAATACATTTTCGACAACGACAAGAGTTTGTCGAACTCGGATGTTAATATATTGATCAGAGTAACCAAAAAGTGCATCGCCCTTGGTTGGTTGCTGCTCGAAGATGAGCGCAAGCATTTCGAAGTCGAATCGGCCAAGTACAAGGCGCAGATCGACTTCGAAGTCGAATCGGCCAAGTACAAGGCGCAGATCGACAAGATGATCGCGGAACTCGAAGCCAAACGCGAGGCGAGGATCAAGCGTGCTCAGTTGCTCTTCCAGTAACATTTCAATAGACAAATCTGTCTGCGAAACAACCAACAGCATTGAGGGTCACATGCGAACGTTCATCTACTACGTCTACAAAGTATCAAAGCCCAAGTCAGGCGGCATCGATCGCACACTCAACGTGCTGGAAATTGTCAATAACACACCAACACAGTTGCTTGACGTGAAGTTCAATACCGGAGTATCACGCGGTGAAGTCAACGAAGTGATGTGCGCTCTCGCAAAAGAAGGTCATATTGAGAAGCTTGACCACTACCGCGAGAACAATCAGTTCAGAATCATCGGCATCTGATTCATGTACGACGGTAACAAAGAGTACCTGAAACGAAAGCGTTTGCGATGTGAGAACTTCGCCACCAACATCAAAGGTTGGAAGATGGCGACTTGCGCGGCCTGTGACGGATCAGGATACTACGACTCAAGCAATTCACCTAAGTGCGGTGCTTGCAACGGCACAGGCAAAGTCCGAATCAAACCAAACCCAGCAAACCAGGAGTAACATCATGACCAAGAAAAACATCAATTTCATGTCCCAAGAAACCATCATGCTGACAGTGACAAACGTCGCCAAGCTCTACTACGCTCCAGTCGGCCTCTCGAAGAAAGACGCCGAAGAGCGTGCAACACGCATGATCAGCCACGTCATAATCACAAGCAAGCCGAAATGCATGTTGATGCCAATGCAACAGCTTAGTTTCTTGGTTACCAAATTCGAAGAAGCTTGCTGCGAAGACGAGCACCAGGCGATGTTGTTCGTACTCAGGTTTGCGCCGCTTGACATTATCAATGAAGGCGTAATCACACAAATGAACAGACATTTCGGCGTGAGGCCGTTTTACCAACTGTGCCGCAACGTCTGCAATGCGAGAAAGCTTGGCAACAAGTGGAGATCTGGCCTACTCAATGGTCAGGAATTCAATGAACGCCACGCAGAGATTCTGAACGACGCGGTCAAGAGGGCAAATAGCCACTACTTCTGCGAGATCTACGCCGAAGTGTTTGGTATGAATGGCCTGAACTTGAAGGGCAACGAACTCAAGTGGGCTCAGAAGAACTACGTCGAAGACGTTACTGATCTCGACGATGCCTGAGAAATCGAATCAGAACTAGGTTCCGAACAATTCCAAGTTAACAACACGCAAACCGAGGAGTCTTACCGTGAATGCTACCAATACCCGTCTGTACAACAAAATCGAGCACATGCCTGTCGCCGAAGCTCTGAGCTACATCAAGATCATGGCTGAGAACAAATCCGAGAAGGTTGTGAGCAGCTTCCTCATCGACTGTGTGATTCTCGCATCGGATCGCAGGTTGATGCGTAGGATGCTTGAAGTGAGAACCGAAGCATCAACCTTCTGCAAAGTCAGGTTCACATTCGACCTAGGCGGCAGTAACCTTAGCTACGCTGTTGCATTCGATATGGAAGCAGGGTTACTTGAAGTCATCGACGCAGAGATGTCAGCAATCTGGCTTGACGATGAAGAACAAAACGATCAGCGCACTTTCAACCAGAAGCTGTGTTACTGCGTGAACATGATGATCAAGGCTGCTGCCGACAATCTCAACCGAGATTCGATTCTGTCTGCTGGCCTTCTCATCAACTTCGCCATGGAATTCGGCAACAGTAAACGTATGAGGCAGTACGCTGAGTACGCCATACTTCTGACCGAACAATAACACAAGGAACAGCATCATGAACGACACTCTCAAGAAGCTCACCAACCTCATCACCCTTCGCGAACAGGGCACCATCACCGAACTGGATCTGCTCTTGGAGCTTCACGATCTCTGGCGTGACGTTGGTAACCAGTTTGGCGATGGACCTCCTTGCGAAGGTCGCGACACATTCGACATCGTCAACTTCGCGTACATCCACTTCAAGCAGTGCTGCGATGTCGAGTTGGAGAAGGCGACGAAGTAGTAACAAGTCGAAACGGAACTCCTTAGTTCCGTAAGCATCGGGTTGACCGCCATGCTCTGATGAAGACAGGTCAAAGTAACATTAGAAGAAAGTGTCTAACATGTCTCGTACGATCAACATTCCGTCTGCCATCACCAAGATCGAAGAACTTCTCGCCAAGGTGCGAGAGGCGGTGAGCGGCGAAACCACGAAGCCTTCGAAGAAGCGCAACAAGGCCACGGAAGATGAGCATCCGAAGAAGCGCGGCAACAAGGTGAAGAGCGCAAAGAAGCAGAAAGTGGTGAAGGAAGAGAAAGTTCGCGTGAGGCGTGGTGACAAGCAGAAGCCTATTCGCGTTACTCCTGATGGAAACAAGAAGGTTGTCAAGCACAGCCGTCTGCGGGCTGTCAAGCGCGTCAAAGACAATGAAGAGATCGTCAACCCGAAGAAGGCGAAGAAAGTTCCTGGTAAGAAGGGGCACAAGTAACTTGAAAAATACTATTTATGGCATCCTTCTCTTTGCATTCGCGTATATCGAACCAGTGTTGGCATTCTGGTGCCTCGCATTGTTCTGCTTTGTGTGCGCACTCACAAGTGTCGCAGTGGGCCTTGCCGTGACATGCACGTCGAAGCCGTTGGATTGGATCCACTGGTGTATC
The DNA here is from genome assembly GCA_041653935.1 of Dehalococcoidia bacterium. Taxonomy (GTDB): domain Bacteria; phylum Chloroflexota; class Dehalococcoidia; order E44-bin15; family E44-bin15; genus JAYEHL01. The sequence continues at coordinate 4,349 of JBAZEO010000137.1, forward strand.
GAGAAATCAAACACATTCCGTAAATACTCAAAGAAGGCAATATCTGCGAGACTCAACGGAGAAGTTGCGACAACTGACTAAGTAACATGTCGAAACGGAACCTTGATTCGAGGTTCCGTTCGCAGGAGTTGACCTACCTGCGCTGATGAGACAGGTCATCACTCACCAAAACAGAAAGATAGTAACATGAGTAAGAAGTCCGAAAAGAAGGCCGAACTGGAATTCGCGAAGTTCGTCGCCGAGCGCGGCATCATGCCTCACGAAGAGAAGCGCGTGAAGAAGGCCAAGAAGATCTACAACGAAATCAAGGAGCGCGAAGCAAAGCTTGCAGAGCACGTCAAGGCTCTCGACAAGATCAAGCGCGAAGTCGCGTCGCTCGAACTCAAGCGCAACAAGCAGATCGCGAAGATCGCGTCGCTCCAGTCTGCCAAGGTGTAACAGCGAAACGGTCAGCGATGACCGTACGTGGGTTGATGGTCTCTCCCACGCTGATGATGCTAGACCAGTGCAGGTTACTGCACTTACACCATGTGATGAAAAGGAAATACAATGAGCAACGCTCTCGAAACCAGCCTTCCGAATATCGAGCGAATCGTCCGTGCGAATGATGCCATTCGCAAGAGCGAAGAGCCGCACCGTGAACACCGTCGCCAGTTGGAGGAGCTTGCGCGAAAGCAGGCTGTTCAGCAGGCCATTGAGGCAAAGCATGAATCCGAAGAGGTGAAGGACGACCTTCTTCTTGATGACATCTACCCGAAGGTCAACGAGATCGTGGTTACGAAGGGCTCGACCTTCACTCATCGCGGATACTCGACTGTGTTTCGCGGTGTGGCCCACGTCCTTCCGCAGAGTTACAAGTTCACCGTTCGCGGTGCGAAGCTCATCCACCGCGCACTCGGTCTCATCCCTGCAACTGCGTTGCTCATGCAGGAAGATTGGGCGGAGCTTGCGCGTACGGATCTGATCGAAATCGCGAAGCAGGAAGAAACACGCATCTCCAAGCGCGAGGCCGAGAACGCTGAAGTTATCGCGGCGCTTCGGAACGAAATCATTGCATGCATCGAAGGCCAGTTCACGTACACCCGTACTGATAACGGTCAGGCGCAACTGCTCGTCAAGTCCTATCGCTCCTTGTATCTGCATCTCGCAAACAAGCTTCGCGAAAACACTCGCATTCGCGGAGTCCGCTTGACCAAGCTTGTTCACGAAGCGATCACAGCTCAGATCCGGTGGTCCCCGTACTGGGAACCCCTGATGGCCGCTGATTTGAAGCGGGCCGAAGAGCGCGAAATCGAATTCCTCGATGCGAAGAGCAAGCGGAAGTTCGAAAAGCGGAAGACTTCTGGTAACAAGCATCTTGACAAGATCAAGCATG
>JBAZEO010000138.1:0-5643 GCA_041653935.1 Dehalococcoidia bacterium
TGGATGTTTCCTCTTGAATTTCTCTAAATCTACCACCGTCGTTTTGTAACATTGACTTAACTTTTTTGTTGTATCTACTGGACGCTTTAAGCCAAGTATCGGAAAGCTCAAATGGTGTCAGTAGTTCTCCATCCTTTGCCAGTTCTTCCAGAGTGGCCTTCTCAACAGATTTTAACCACTTGAAAAGGCCACAGTTTTTAGGTTCTGTTAAACACTCATCCTTTTGATAACCACCAGAACACAAGTCACAAATCTTCTTATCACTTAACATTTTTGTTCTCCTGTTTATTTGCCATTGATAACCTCCTGAATTGCTTTGAATAGGGCTTGAGCATAGGAATCTTGCCCCTCAATTCTGCTATCCAAAATAGTTTTATCCTCATCTGATTTTGTTCTCGTTAAAGAGCAACAGTATTTACCATTCCGAGGGTAAAACTCAATGTTAATGTTACCCCCAAACTTAGGCACGGCATACTTGAACAGGTTGTTGAGGTCGGGTTCGGGCATTGGTCTATCGTAGTTATAAATCTTTTCTTCCTTTTGGTTGGGATATTCATAAAGGTCAACCCCATATTCCCACACATCAGGGTCAGTGCATTTCCCCCTAAACTTAAATCCACACCACTCCCAAAGCTTCTGTAATTCTTTAGCCATGTTACTCCTTAAAGGTTATTTATCTTGCGGGTACGTGGTTTTACATATACTATAGGATTTAGGTCTATATCGTCCTTGAACACCAACCCAGCTTCATCCAGGGCGGTGGCATCATCCAGAACGCTCTGGCAGTATCCTGTGCGTTTACATATTTCCCTTGTCACCTTGTCTGGCTTACATGTTCTCTTACAAAGCACAGTTATAATTTTCTTCAAAGTCAAAACAGCAATCATCAATATCTCCACCGCAATAACAGGTTTGACCACATTCGTGACATGTATGTGACATATCTACCTCACAGTGATGTTTATTTACCCCGCCACACCGCGATGATGGAAGCGAAGGGCGCGGGGCCTGCCCCAAAGTTTAACCGGCCTTTTAAAAACCGAAGATCTGCCTTGTCCAATACCCAATCGTGAAACCATTTTGTTGAGGTATCCCCGCGCAGCAGGCCGACAACCGTTTTTCCCTGCAAGGATTCCTCGTATGCTTTCCTGCACCAGGGCGCGGGCTTGGAGTACGGCGGGTTCATGTAAACCGATGTTCCCCATGAGCGGCTTAATCCATCCTCTAGCGCTGCCCCCCCCAACGGACACGGATCATCGTTAAAATGAAATTCAGCGTCCAGTTCGTTATACAGCGCGGCCGGTGTGGGATGGTCGTCTGATCTACTGATATGGCTTTTTGTAAAGTCGCTCATATCAAATCCTGATGGTTATTTCTTCTCTTTGAACGTAGTCGCCGGGAAGCCCCAGAAGTAATGTCCATCGCGGCACCGGTACCTCTTATAGCGCGGATCATAACCCTCCGGCAGAGGACGGCGGGGCTTAACCTGTTTACAATGAGTTTCCCCGCATGGCCCGATGCCCAGTAGTCTACGGTCGCCAGAAAACAGGGCGTAGATGTAGTGTTTGGTGTTTACCGGGCATTTTACTAAAGTTCCATCCACGATCTACTCCCTGAATTTAGTTTATGTTTAACAATCTGCCGTACATTTTCTTTGGCATTTTGAAAAAGTCTTTGAGAAGATACAACGCTTGGTCAGGACTAACCGTGATAGGGTCGCCGAGTAAGCTGCTGCCATCTTCAGACATTCTGTCTATCCAGACGGAGTATTTAGCAGAAGATTGAGGCAACGGTTTAACGACCCGTGTTATACGTTCATAATCTTCCGTAGTCTCAAGTTTGCCTATATCTTTGAGTTCGTGTTCATTTTTTACTTGAGTGAATTGTAATATCATCCTCTCTACTCCTCTGTGTGAACCTTATTTACTAAACGAGGACATGCTGTCTATTCCGGTCGACGATCAACCGGCAGTACTCCTCTGAAATCTCATATCCTACGGAATTCCGCCCCATACGGGCCGCCACAAATAAAGTGGTACCGCTGCCGGCGAAAGGATCGAGGACTAAAGACGGCGTGGGGGGGGCAGCGCATTTACAGGACGGCTCCCAGCCGATGGTTTTAGTCTGGTTAACGTATTCCCCACCATTTTCCCGCGCCTGTTGTCTTAAAAGAGCAAGGCGTTTGGTGTTGTCAACTTTACCACCTTCGGTATGTGCGTCTTCGCGTTTACCTGTGTTAGGGTGAACTTCAAGGTTTTTCCCATCATCAAAGAGTGAACCTTTCCACGAATCCGGCAGAACGTCGGTTTTTTCCGTTACTCGGGTCCACGGCCGGCCGCATTTAGAACAGCAACCAGCTTCCGGCGTGGTGGCCTTAATGCAGCGTTCCGGTAAAGTCTCAGGGAAGGTGGCATAATGGGCTTCTGGATAAGGCTGGGTAGCGAATGTCCAGACGGAACGGAGATTCCGGCCTGTACTGCCCATAAAAACACCGCCATCTGAATGCTGCGTGGGCCGGTTGCCGTTTATTTTATCGCAACGCACTCTATCCGGTTGTAAACTATCTTCTTTCACCGCTTCCGCGTCCCAGTAATACTTTGCTGATTTAGTAAGCATAATGATATACTCATGGCTTTCTGTAGGCCGGTCAGTAACGCTCTCCGGCATGGGGTTTTGTTTATTCCAGATAATGATAGAGCGCACCCACCAGCCATTATCCTGGGCGGCGATAGCCAATCGGGAAGGGATGAGGCAAAGGTCTTTTGGTTTTAACGTGCCGGTAGCGGGGTTATTACCGCCGCCCCATCTTCTCTCACCTCTGGGTATACGCTTAGAACTTGTGACGTTAATACTACCGGCATTGGTTAACTGTTTTTTTTCCGACCCGCCGTCAGTACCATCGGCGTTTAAACCTCGCCATGAACCCGCGTAACTATCCCCGATGTTCCAAAACACCACGCCGTCTTTACGCAGAACGCGCTTTATTTCACGCAAAATCTCGACCGAGTGCTGGACGTAAAGCTCCGGCGTTGATTCAAGGCCATAAGCGCCGCGCCAACCATCACTCCATGCCACATCCTGCGGCCCCGCGTATTTTCTTAATCCCCAATACGGCGGGCTGGTAACAACCATCTGGACGCTCTCATCCGGCAGCTCCGTCATTAACCGGCAGTCGTGGTTATAAAGCGTCCGGTAACTATCTTCAAAATATGCGGCCAAACTAGCTCTCCTTAAATTACCTACCTTATTTCCTCGTCCCCAGCCTCACCAACTACCCGCCCCCGGAGCGGTAGCTATTTTCCCTTTATTCAGTTCGGGTGGGGCTTGGCTTTGTGAGTTCGATTCACTCTGCCTTTCGTTGTAGGTAGCAACTAGCCCTCGCCCTCCCTGTTTTGCTGGGGCTGTACTTCAGTCCACTATGCGTCCCACTGAATCCACCTATTTCTAGGCTTTGCGCATCACCCCAACTCTTTGTGCTGGCAAGAGCCTCTCACTCTTAAACGGGTAACTTTCCCAGTTCACCTAATCCTTGTAGAAAGCGTTGTCTAGAACACCAACTCATCAAGATTAAGTTAAGTACTCCCTTGCGTCTATCTTCCGCCACCAGCACGGTTCGTTATTCTGTTATGTCCTTTCTCTTACCCTATTTGCTACCGCTTATCTTATGTATTCATTGGGGGCCGGGATCATATGTCCCGGCTCAACCCCGATCAATTCATAAAATCCAGCTAAAAAGCTGTTGTAAAAAACCTCCTCTCTTACTTTCTACCTCTTTCTTACTTTCTTACACTCGCGATCTTGAGGTAACAATCTGACGGTTTCTCCGTAAGGTCGTTCCATGATGTCAGTCCCAGTTCTTTCAGAACGTCCTTACTGGTCTTGAATGTCGCCGGCCAGTCTGACATACAGGCTTTGCACAGGTCGGTAGTGTTCTTTATGAGAGTTACATCGCGCTCCGGCTTTCCCTGCCCCTCTTGCCCATCCTGTGCGTTGTCAGGCGGGGGTGCCAGTATTTCAGTGGTGGGCGGTTCTTTGACCGGCTCTTCAATGACGGTGGCTGTGCTGTCGATAAAGTTCTCGTCTATCACCGGGATATCAGGGGTTGGCATATCCATCGGGTAGAGGCGGTCAAGCGCCTGCCGTTCGCTGCGGATGGATGCCATGTTTTCTTTGGAGTTACCCTTATCTGTGCCATAGGGATTTTCCGTGGCAGGGTATTCTCCCCATCCGGAGACTTCCGCGCCGGATTTCATATCTTTCAACTTGGTAACAAAGCGGATTTTGCTTTTATCCACCTTGCCGTACTTCTTAATCTCTTCCGCTTCGGTCATGATCCGGGGGGTGTCATCGATGTAGCTGTAAGAATGTTTTCGCGATGCGATGAGGCGGTTGGCACCGATACCCATGACGCATACCAGCTTGCCACTGAACGGTATCATGTACAGGTGGCGCATGAGGGGGTTGAGGCCGTAGGTACTGCATATCTGCATGGCCTTGAATAGTTCTGCGCCTTCCGCTTTGGGCCAGACGGTTAAGAGTATTTCTTTTGCCTGTTCTTTGGTGAGGGTGGTTAGTCCCTGGTACTGCCTTAATGCTATTGCCTTTGTTTCTCCGATTTCTTTTTCCATTTGTTCTCTCCTTTTCTTTCCGGCATCATATAAAGTGAAGCCGGGTGTATTCGCTGGTGATAATTCAAAAATACGTGCTACTGTGTGATGCTTGATATCTTTAACACATCTTAGAATGTCGTTATTGATTCCGTAGTAACCTCCCCAGCAAAGAGCAAGAGCAGAGCCACACTCACCACAGACATTATTACTGTCAAAGGTAGTTTCGTGCTGCTTAAGCCATTCGTAGCTATGCTCCGGGTCTTTCTGGATCGGCATTATTGTATTACCTTCCTTTCTGTTATTTTGTAGGTGATTACGCCCTGGGTAACCAGGTCCGCCTCGGTGAGTATGCCGCCCTTGATAAGCCCGTCCAGCGCCTTTTCGTTGACAGCCTTTTCAATGACTATCGGGGACTCCCTGGGGAAGGCGGTCTCGAACTTCTTAGCGTCATACTGCGGGCGTTTGGCTTCGATGATAAGAGCGTATTGGCCGGTCACGGTGTCCTGATACCCGCCGTATTCTTTAACCTTGCTTTCAAGGTAGTCTCTGGCGGATTGTGCCTCAAGTATTAACCTGTCGCGGGTTTCCTTGAGGTCTGCTGGTATGCATTTCTGGATAACCTCATCGGCTTTGGTTACTTCATTGACGAGTGATAACCATACATTGTATGCCTCGATGGTCTCCGGCGCATTGGTGATACTCTTTGCTGATTTACTGTAGTCTGGATTCTTTTTGTCTACCATCTTTCTTACCTCCATGCCTCGGTGCGATTTTTCGGGTCGGCGAATAAATCCCAAAATCCTTCGTCCAGGGCGTTGCGCTTTGCCAGATAGTCTTCGTCCAGGGCGTTGCACTTTGCCTGATAGTCTTCGTCCAGGGCGTTGCGCTTTGCCAGATAGTCTTCGTCCAGGGCGTTGCGCTTTGCCTGATAGTCTTCGTACAGGGGTTTGCACTTTGCCAGATAGTCTTCGTACAGGGGTTTGCGCTTTGCCTGATAGTCTTCGTCCAGGGCGTTGCGCTTTGCCTGATAGTC
>JBAZEO010000139.1:0-5629 GCA_041653935.1 Dehalococcoidia bacterium
TCACAATCATCCGGAACCTCTCCTTCTCCACCCCAACCCTCAAAGCACGGCCGCTCCGGAATGTCGCGCCACACCATCCCCAATTCTTTTGCTAAAACCTGCTCATCAGTCACTTTCCACCTCCTCGCCGATTATCACCGTCTCTACCTCCACCCGGGGCCGGTAAACTCCGGGCTCGTTACAGGTACGGCACATCGTCAATCTGCCGATAGATCGTCAGTCCGCGTTTGATGGCCCGCTCCAATTCCTTGTTCGCTCCCGGACTCTCCCGCAGAAAGAACAGCGCATTTGCCCACAGGTCCAGGAAGGAATTGTCGTAATGGTAATACCAATCGTAGCGATCATGACTACACGACGGGTGAGCATGAAGATAATGTGTAAGGTGGGGCACAAAGGCGTAATGCCCCCGGTCGTGGATCTCATTTGCCACGGTGATTGCAGCATCCACGTTTATCTGTGCGACCCGGATCGCGTTGTGAGGAGTCTCACCGTATGGACAATACGGACCCGCTACAAAGATTCTCAGCGGTTCTTTCATAAAGCTCCTTTCAAATTATCGCCTTCAACGCGGAGATACGCCCTTTGACAGCTTCTGCATGACTCGCCATGATCGCCGGTCGTGCCCATTGCCGTTGCCACCTTTTCCATTCCGGATCAGCCTTTCCGTTTTTGGGTGTCCAGACCATCGCCATTGGCATGAAGCCAGCCATGACGGTCTCGATGATTCGCTTCTCTGCCGCCTCAAATGTGTCTCGTGGATACCCACACAGGACATAGGCGCGGAGGGCGTGGCTTGTCGTCGTGAATCCGGCGCCAAGGAGCACCTTTCCAGCTTCCCACAGCGGCTCATAATCGTCCGGGGTGTCGTAGGCAAAGAACATCTGCTTCGGTTTCAGGTTTCGTAAAAGCTCAACGTGCCAGGGCTTCAATCTCGCCGCCTCAAGTCCTCCGGTAAACTCTACCGGCTGTTTCTGCCGCTTGAGCATGGTGAACACGGCGCGGATATGATCGTCGGAACAGGCAAGGAGGTTACTGTCCAGCACGTTCCAGCCGTCGCGGATCGGCAGTTCCCTTATTTCACCCTCTCGTTTCCAAGCGTCACAGAACCAGCACCGATTCGGGCATCCCCGGCTTGTGATGACATAGCCGTCCCTGATGTAGCGTCCCGGCACAAACTCTTCGCCGCGCTCTCCGGTCGCCGGTCCACCGATCTTGACGGTAGCAACGTCGCCCCATTGCTTCGCAAGCCATTCTGCGCGGGGCAGATCGTAGGTAAAGGCGACTGAAATATGAACCTCATCTGCCTCATCGAACAGTCCCGGAGGACCGGTCCTGACCAGATCGTCAACCGGCGTCGCCTTTGTTCGTCTCGGAAATACCCTGATGATTCTCATTCAGTCCTCAGATACGCCCGGGCGCAACTGCGGCAGGACTTAATGGGCGCTTGCAAACAGTTCATATTCGCCGCTCTCGTTTTCGGCCCGACGAAGATTTTTCATTGCTACTTCCGCATATTCGGGCTTCAATTCAATCCCGACGAATCGTCGGCCGGTCTTGATCGCCTGATACCCTTCGGAACCTATCCCGGCAAACGGGGACAGAACCGTCTCTCCGCGATTGCTCCACAGCCTGATACACCGATCAATGGCGTCCAATTGCAGGGGGCAGATGTGCCGCTCGTCGTTCTCTGTCCGGGCTTCGCACTTGTTCAGGGTGTTGTTCTCTCTGATGTCAAACCATACCGGGTGTGCCCAAACGATCCAATCGTCATTTGAGATGTCGTCAGGGCGGATCGGGACGGCGTTCTCGCCTGGCTTCCTGAAAAGCAGGATGTAGTCTGCAAGTCCGGGGCGAAGCCATGACGAGTCCCGGCGCAACTGGACGAACATCAGGCTTTTGCTTTTCGTCCTCACGGCTTGGGATTGCGGGTTCTTCTGGATCACGATTTCGCCATGATATATCCAGCCTGCATCCTGATAGCATTTCACGGCCATGCCTCTGAAATCCTTCATCCCGATATACCCATCCCTTACGAGCATGGCCGGGACTTGCGAGACATGGCAGGCCGTGTTCCTGCCCGGCCTTGTGACCTTGAGTAATTCTCGGACCATGAATCCGTATTGCTTGAAAAACTCCTCCTCGCCTGCTGAATTGCCCATGTCCCGAACGTCTGCCGTGTAGGTGTAAAGAGAGATGAACGGGGGGGAATAGATTGAAAAGTCAATGCTGCTTTCTGGCATGGCGCTGAGCACGTCCACGCAGTCACCGTTATATAGGGTCCATTCGTTCCCGTCGTTCTTAACGGCAGGTCGGTCTGTTCGGATTGCTTTTTGCAGAACCTCTATCAGCTCAAATTCTTCAATGTTCTTGATAAGCTCTTCGCTCATGGTGTTGGCGTCCTTCTCCTTTCGCAGGATGTTCCTGTAAATATCCCGCTCCGCATCGGTCAAGACGACGTGGACGTTGACGGGCCGGTCCTGTCCGTACCGCCAAGCCCGCCGGATGCATTGAAAGTATTGCTCATAACTGTCGGAAAGTCCGACAAATGCCATGTTTTTTGCGTTCTGGAAATTCATCCCGAATCCGGCGATCTTCGGTTTTGTAATCAGCACCTTTATTGATCCGTCTAAAAATCCTTCTATCGCCGATTCCTTGGCATCAATGGAGTCCGAGCCCTGGACGTTCACCGCCACATCCCCCAGTGCCCGTCTCAGCTTGTCCGCCTCGTCATTCAATCCGCACCAGCAAATCCATTGCGATCCGTTGGACGACTGCACCAGCTCGGCAACGGCCTTGATACGGTCGTCAACGGTCGCCTTCCTGATTTCAGAACGATCCTGGATGCCGTGAAGGCCCGTAAAGAACAGCTCCTCCTCTCTCTTGATACCGGACTCGATGATTACGGGATTGATGTTCAGGGGCGGCAGGACAAAACTTGATCCGTCGAATCCAAGGTCTGCCGGGTTGTTTATTGCCACCGCCCACGATGCCAGCCACCGATAAAAGGCGTCCTTGGCGTGCCCCTTCATCCGCCACTTCGCCGGGAACTTCGGATCGTTCACAAAATAGGTTGCCAGCATTTCAACGTGCTTCATGATTCCGAGAAACTCCGCATGGTTGCCAAGTTCGGTAAAGTCGTTCGGGGCCGGTGTCGCCGTGCAGCACAACTTGTATTTCGTTTCCTGGAATATGGAGATAAGCTTCTGCTTCGTCTTGCCTGACAGGCTTTTCAGGATGGAGGATTCGTCAAGCACTATCGAATCCACCCCCCCATCAAAGCGTTCTATCATTTCATAATTCGTGATGTTGATTCCGTCGCGCACCTCCGCACCGGTCCTCACGAAACGAACGTCAATACCGATCTTCTTTGCCTCCCCGATGGTCTGCTTTGCGACACACAGCGGGGCCACAATGAGCGATGTTCCGCCCATGATCCGCGCCCATTCCAATTGCATGAACGTCTTGCCCATGCCGGTAGTAGCGAAAATGGCGGCGCGTCCCTTGCGAACAGCCCACTTAACAATTGCCCGCTGAAAGTCGAACAGGGACGGATGAATCATGACATCATCCACTTCAAACCCGATTGACTGTGGCATCCGTTCTTTGGAAAGCAAAAACTCCTCGTATTCCATTGAGTTCCTCAATTCTGGCGGCCCCAGGGGAAGGAGCCCCAGGGCGTTGGGTTATTCACCCCCAAGATGGGCATTCTTCCTTGCCGGTAGCGCAGGTCTCGCACGTTGATTTCGTCACGGATTGCTTGTTTCCGTCATCGTCCATGGTGTTCGGGCACTCGATCATTTCAATGGCGTCTTCCGGTTTTGTCTGAACGAACCTCGAAACCACGTCATCGGCCTTCTTGTTGTTCCGCAACTCAACCTCTGCCTCGTTGGACAGGGACACGGCGGTTGACATTCTGTCGGTCTGCGGCAACAGCTTGTAGAGTTTCTTCACCGCTGACTTCCTCCACATTTCGCTTTCCCACTCTTTCCAAGGACCGGCGTTCCCGTAGGCAGAGACCTTCTTGATTTTCTCGATTTCCTTGGCGTCCAGAACGATGAATTTCCGAAGACCGGAAGGCAACACGGCGACGGCATAGACATATTTCATCTTGCCGCGGTCGCCGCCAAGGCAGGGAACGTGATGGAGCACGGGATGCAAGCCCATTTCGTAGTAGAAGTCGTCGTTTTCATAGACGACCGTTGCGTCAATATCGACCACTCCCCCGCTGTCCACGGCGATCTTGGAAAGGCCACGGTAAGAGAAGTCCAGACACGCCTTTCCTTTCCTGGGGATCAAAAACGCCTGTTGCAATGCCGGATTCAGGGATGCGCCGGTTAGCGCAATGTTCACGACGGCATTCTTGATGCTCTCGGGATCGCTTTTCTGTAGGGCGTCGCTTGCCCTGATTGCCTGCAAGGCAAAGACGACCTCACGGTTCCACTTGTCCTCGCCGGCAACCCGGACAAAGGCATCCTTCGCCCTGGTCGCCTCTACCTCGTATGCCGGTCGTTTAACCAATTCTCCTGCCATGTCTCACGCCTCCAGATAGTTATAAGCCCACTTCGGTAAATAGATCGTCCCGGCGCCCTTGTTCCAGTAATGAGGCCAGTAATTGTTTGCTCGGCACTCCTGTTCGACTTGAAGGAGCCGGTGATATTCGCGCTTCCCGAAATCCAGAACCTCGTCATCTAGGACATGAACCTCTGTGCGGTATGGCGGCTCCTTCTCGACGGCAATGCAGAGAAAGGCGTCAACCCTCTTGCTGCTCACGGTATTCAGCCCGTCCAGGTTCATTGCGGCTTGGCGGGCATACCCATATCGAAAGACCGAATTTGTGAATCCGCGTTCGCTGGCGTCCGTTGTGGTCTTTACATCCACAACCACGCCCTTCTCGCCCGACGGTATCCGATCCGGGCGGCACTTGCAGGGCAACCCCGTTTCCTTGTCGGTCCAGAAAACGGACTGCTCGCTGTCGCCCTCTGCAAGCAACTGAATGGCGAAAGGGTGCGTTAAGGCGGCTTGGGTCATGTCCTGTATCGTCTGATGGTCATCGTGGCTTACAGGGGCCTTCCCGGTCGCCACAAGGGCATCCCTGTGCGCCTTTCCCTCCTTCGTTCGGAGGTTGAGACCTTCCGGCATGACAACGAATGAGGCGTTAAACGCTTCACTCCCTTCCAGCAGATAGCAATGGAACGCCCGCCCGAAGGTCATTGCTGCCGTTTCCTCCTGCGGAAGGCGCGTCAAGGCTGGAATCTTTGCAAGCCGCGACAGGTAGGAATTGTTGATATAATCCGTCATGGCATGGTAATCGTCGTGAGAAACGCCGGGGAATATGCCGATCCTCAGTTCCCCGGTCATGGCGTCGGCTCCTTCTTGGTGCGATCCGGCCACTTGCTCGTGTAGTAGCCCTCCTGTTTCAGAGCCTCTTTCACAAGCTCTTTCCATAATCGCCATTCAGTCCGAACCAGCCACTTCAACGCTCGCCGCCTCAACGGCTCTCGCACCGGGATCATTCAAATTCCTCCGAAACCAGCTTGATCGTTACGTTTTGGATGACAAGATCGGCTACCTTGAACTTTTTGCCGCTAGTCCTATCAAACGTGCGGCATGGCCCATACTCCTCAACAAC
>JBAZEO010000140.1:0-5514 GCA_041653935.1 Dehalococcoidia bacterium
CCCTGCGGTTTTGGCCCCCGGCGTTTTGTTATTTCCCGTACATTCTAGCCCATTCGCGCCACTTTGCATCCGTCGCCACATACCCGGCGATTCTCTTCGCCATCCCCCGTCCGTATTCCCGCCACTGAGCCGCCACTCGCTCCAGGTCCGCGACGACCCATTCCGGTATGAGCATCGGCGCGGGCTTGCTGCTGGGTCTGATGTGCCGCGCGTCAAAAAACAGGACCAACGGCTCATCACCTTGTCGCCGGGCCACGAGTACCCACACTCGGCGCGGATCACCGGTATAACCGCCGAATACCGCGCAAAAGTAACTGCCGATCTTGCCGTTACGCTCATCGCCGGGCGGTAGCTCCGAACCGACCGGGATTTTCACCGGATCGCCGAATGCAAATTCATGCACCGGCTCCGGCTCGCGCGAGGCGTCCCAGATGTGACGCTCCGTGACCGCGAATTCCTGCCGAACGTCTTGCGAAAACTGCCGTGCTGTTGTGACCATCAATTAACCTCCTGTGTGATGGTATCGAATAATAATGGTTGGTAGGCGTGCTCTAATCGGGAGCGTGCCAGGTTTACATACGTTTCCGAATTATCGCAGCCCATAAAGTCACGACCTAACGAACGGGCTACTTCGGCAGTAGTGCCGCTCCCCATGAATGGATCGAGCACAATTCCGCCAGCTGGACACGACGCTATAATAAGCGGATTGATAAGCGCGTGCGGGAACGGGGCAGGATGCTCTTTTCGTGGTTGAGGTGGTAGGTGCCAAACAGAAAAGGCTGTGTCGTTTGTCCGATCCCAATAGTGCGGGCGGCCAAACGCGAATATGTATTCATGAGACGGTACAAAACGCCTTGAATTAAATCCCCGGCCGGACCCTTGATTCCATACGATCTCTGACCACAGAGGAAAGGGCATGAATGAAAGCGGGTGAATGCCTACGCCGTCACGGTATCTTGTTTTGTGGTTCACCCACACCAAACCTTTACTAACACGCATACACTCACCGACGACCGCCTTAACCCACTCTTGATACTCTTTCTCAGGCATGTGATCGTCGTGGTTTTCGTAGCCATCTTTGAAGGCAAGGAACCATGCATCTTTACGAAACATGCCTGACTTATGGTTTGGTGACGTTTTCCATACGATGTTGTAAGGCGGTGACGTTACCACAATGTCAACGCTTTTTGACGGCAGACTTCGCAGCAGCGTCATGGCATCGCAGCAGATCACTTGGTTCCTGAACGTCTCAACGGTTGCGAGGGCTGGTACTAGACTCATCATACCCCCTCCGGCTTTCTCGGCTCGATCTCCGGCGCGGTCCAGTAAAATATCACGTTATGGATGCATCCGATGCTCACATTGAACTTCGTCGCCAGTTCGGTCTTGCTCCATTTGTGCGTCGGATCTTCTTCCCGGAGCCAGCGAACCTCTGCGATCTGATCATCTGATAAACTGCGCTTTGGCGGCATCGGCTAAAATCCTTCCAGATCCAACGGCTTATTCTGTTCGCCACCTTCTAACCGTTCATTCATAACTTGCGTCAGCGTTTGAACTTGCTTATCGAGCACGGCAAGGTGAGCAAAATCGGTGTATACCTTGATACTGCCGCGTCGTCCTGAGCTATTTTTAACCAAACTCAACCACGCGGTATCCTTCATGGTGATCTTGTCCTCTTCAAACTCCGGCGTCAGAGTCAGGTACAAATTGAACTTAGCATCGCTTAGTCCTTGCGCGCTGCCCTGTGTCAGCTTCTCGCCAGATCGCGCCGCCTCACTGTCCCCCTTGCGTGATTGAGCCGATACAAAACCGCATAAATTCATATCTCGCACATTGACCGCGTTTTTGATAATCTGCGTGACGCGTTCGGCCCAATCCCATGTGTGGCTGCCGGGCATGTTGGTTAGCTGAACATAGTCCCATACAAACGCCGCCACGTCGCGCCCTTCCTGGCGTTTGATCGAGCAAATATCCCGCGCGATTTCGATCACTTTGCGGATCGGGGCATCTTGATCAGGAATGATGTACATGCGTCCCGGCCAGGAGATTAATTCGTCGGTTGCTGCGACAGCGCGTCGGATCGCTGCTTCAGAGGGTCGGGCAAGATCATACTTGGCTGACATTTCCTTAACGACTTCCGGTCCCTTTTGCTCGAAGAATCGCCACACGCGCCACATATCGAGTTGCTCCAGGGTCAGGCCGTTCTCCTGTCGCTGTAGGTCTTGTTCGGCGTATTCTTCTGGCGACCATTCCGGCCCCCACCAGACCACGTCATAACCCAACTGCATGAGTTTAATCATCATGGTTTTGCTCAGCAGTGTTTTTCCGCCACCGCTAATCCCCGTAATGGCCGTCAACTTGCCCCGCCGCATGAACCGCGCAAAACCGCCGAATTGATGCAGAACCGACAGAGGGCAGATCACCGGCTGAATATCTGAGAGTCTGCCGCTGGTCAATTCGTCCTTGAGGTTCAGATACAAATCATGACTATCTACCCATTTAACCTTACCGTTGGGTAATTGCGGGCTGCTGTTCGGCGCGGCGGATAACTTAGGGCGATTGCCGGGCGTCGTTGGTTTAAACCCCTCTGACAGCGCTTTTTCAGCCTTGTAGTCCTGCCAGGTTTGAACATTGAGCGCCTCGGCTACCACGTCCCAGGCGCGCGGGTTATCCTGGATTCCGCATGAGCACATCGGCCAGGGTAGATCCGGGTTTTTCTCAGTTGCAATTCTGAAGGATGGATGTTTATCCTCGTGAGAGGGCAGGGGACAATGCCAGCGGGCGCGTGCATTTTCCGTTACAGCAGGTGTACCCAAAGCGGTGACGATCAACTGCTGCCATTGATCGCGCCATGTTTTGACCATGCCGGATACGTTCTCGGTTGCATGTGGTTTTTTCGGCCCGGTCTGCTGTGCGTACAAATGTGCATCCACCAGATCGAGCAAGGGAGACCCTGCCAGCCGTATTTTAAACTCCTCCGGCTTAAACTGGGCATCAATCCACAGGTCATTTATATCATATCCGGTGCCGACATCGCCGGGAAGCTGGTAAAAGATAACCTCAATACTGGTGCCGTCTAACGCATTGGCGACCTTATGAGCCGATTGCATCCCCACCAGATCCCGATCCGGTGCATACAGCAGCAGGGTAACGCCCATATGCGAGAGGTCGTCGGCTAACGTATCAGGGGGTGATCCTTCACCGTCCAACCAGCAAATCACATTCTTGATCCCAGCGGCGCGATAGGCCAAAACATCCGGCTCACCACCAGCCAGATAGCAGTTGCCAAATCGCGCCTGGATCTCACTGAACGTGCCAGGGATAAAGTAATACTTGGCGCGTTCTGGCTTGCCGGGTAACCAACGGTTTTTAGGCTTGTTATCATCGGCGGCTTTCCACTTCTTTTTCCGGTAGGGTTCACCGACTGCGTTGAATACTGGAAAAGACCAGCCAGGACGACCGTCTGACGTGTAGGGCTGCCATCCTGCCAGATGTGCCTCAGTGAGAATCCCGCGTTTTGCAAGGATCGCGTTATGGTCGGTGGTAGCCGTCATGATTGACTGACTCCTTTGAGCACGTCCGGCATAGTGAACTGCTCACGGCGGAGCGCGGCCATTTGGTCTTCGGAGAGGGCCGTGTCAGTAGATGCTGGCTTGGACTTGTGTTCGTCCCGGTATTGCATACCGTAGCGACGGAGTTTCTCAGGCTTGGTAGGAAGGGCAAACCCTAACCCTTTCAGCCAGCTACAGAAGGCGGTAAATTCAGCCACAGAAAAGGCGGGCGCGAAATTGTACTCGATATACTGTTTTGCCTCAGAACGCCCAAGAAAGAGATTTGCTATGTCGCCAGCCCATCCCGCGTTAGCCCAGTCACCCTTAAACCAATGAGTGATGACAAGCTCCTGAATCGGCTTGAAATCTTCAGGCGCTATAGGCTTGGTTGGTACAGGTTCCTCGATAGATTTTTGATCGGTGGAGCTTTCGCCGGACTGTGCGCCGTTAGGCGTGCCAGCTAGTTCTTTTTCTTCTATCTCCGGTAGTTCTGTTGTATTATTCTCTTTATATGTATTACCGTGATGATTTGGCGTACACGGCAAAGGCGTACACGGCTTTTCATCACGCGGCTCGTTTTCTATCGTTTCCTGTGGGGCTTCATGCACGATATAAACTGATGGTTCGAACTGCCCCCTTACGTCACCCTCTTGTTTATGGCCTTGCTCTGGCTGCACAAGGTAACCAGCGGACTTAAGTTCTTTCAAAATTCGATACACCTTTTGCCGCCCGCAATGCTGTTCCAAATTGACAGGTTGCACTTGCCAGTCATCCGGCTTGCTCAGCAGATACCAAAGAACGCCGCGAGCCTCCCATGAAAGCGATTCGTCTTGAGCCGCTGCGCGCCTACAAACGAAGTAAGGGTGTTCACTTGAGCGCGGAGCGCGAATAATAGTTTTACTTTTACTCACGATTCACCGCCGTTCGAATCAAACGCTAGAAGATAATCTTCTGCTGTCCGTGTAGCTGAGAAAGTCTTATTATGCTTTTGAACAGCGGCCTGATGAAAAGCTAAGATTTCCTCACGGTATTGATCGATAAACGCTTTTCCAAGCTTGCCGTTTACGAGCCGTGTTATCTCAAGTTGCTGGTTGCCAAATAGGTGATATTCAGGTATGTCTTGTTGCTCGAAGGTGTACGCATTGCCATTGTACTGATAGAGAAAAACATCCACACCGCACGCCGCGCAGGCAGTCAGGAAATTATCATCCTCAATTGACTCGCCGACCAGCACGCCGCGCAGTAGTTCAGGGGAAATAAAGTCACCGTGTGCAAAGTGACGATCAAGCCAGGGGTGACAGATTTCACTCTCTGTCAATTTGAACATCAGATCGGACAGAAATAACTTGGCATCGCACATATAGCGCATGAGTTGAGTTAGAGCTTGGGCTTTTAGCTGCCCCTTTTTGAGTTCAAAGATACACATGCGCCAATCAAATCCGATCAAATCAACCCGTCCAGAAGGGAATTGAAATTGACGAAATGACATTTGATACATCGGCTTTTCGCCATATTCTGGATAGGCATCGACCATCCCTAATGACTCAGGATGATTCCAGATATAATCCTCAAGGTGCTTTTCGCTCTGAGCGCTCATAACAGCACCGCCACCGGCTCGACCCGTTCGATCTTCTCAATCGCTGTCAGGGCGTCATTCAGCGCCACCATATCGAGCAGACTGGGGTACTCTTCCAGCAGGAAGCGCACCAGCCAGCCGCGATCAATCCGGTTGAGTTCGCCCAGTTTCTCATGGACAAACGCCTGCACATCGGCGAGTAGATGAGCGGTACGCGGGATCTGGCGCGATACACGGCACGCGAGAATCTGTCGATCCATCTCGGCAACGGCTGCCAAAATGGCAATAATGCGGGTTTCGTCTTGCGGTTGTAAAAAGGGGAGAGGTGAGGTAGAATGCTGCATAGTTAGTCCTCCTTCGGCTAACTCACGGCCCCGGCTGTTTATA
>JBAZEO010000141.1:0-5475 GCA_041653935.1 Dehalococcoidia bacterium
GAATCGTCACCGCGAGCCCTGGCGTAAGGCATGTGATCGAACCATTCAGAAGCGATCTGACGCCAGACCCCACCCTGGATATTGAACACGCAAAACTGAGCCGGATGGACTCCCTTCCCAGGGTCCCATGTGGCGACGTTGAACATGTTGGCATAATCACACGTTCGCCCCCACGATCGTCTGTCACGATCGTATCGATACCAATGGAGACTAGAATCCATGCTCTTGTTGATAATGTCCATGCCCCATTTGCTATCGGTGGAGGTCATCGGCACGCCCTGGAATTCCTGATCAAACATGTAAACTTTGCCCGTCGCCGGATCGGAATATACCGTTAGCTTCTGGAGTTCCTTCAAGCCGTAAATATCGTATTCTGGATGAGTCGGCCACAATGCGTATTCTACGACTTTGCCATCGATCTCAATTGTATTTATGGCTTTAATAATTTGTATTGCATCGCCATAAACGGCGGCCTCGTTAGAATCAAACCACAGATCGGCCTCGGAAAGGGCTGTGCCTCGGATATGGTACGGCCCCTGAATTAGAGGTATAATCTGAGATTTGAGCTGCTTATTGACCACCCTAACTATTCTTGGATCGTCGGGATGATCAGGATCGGTATAGATATCATCCAGCATTGCGGCGTTGCAGTTTGAGCCCCGTTTTGCGCCTTTCATTCCGAAATGTTTTATAGTAAACTCTTTATTCTTTGTCTCGTATGTACCGTTGTATTTCGCGGTCGGATCTGAATCTTTGAATCCAAGAGCCCTGATGTTCTCGGACTCGTCCACAAACCGCTTGAAGTTTTCGACGTGATCTCCCGCCAGGCTAGGAATGTAGCTGAATATTACGGCGGGAAAATATTTTCGGTTTTCGGAAACCAGCCGCCACATATGCCAGGCCAGCCAGCTATACCCTTTCATCGATTTCGAATGGCGGCGTGGCGCGACTCCCATTGTTCGCTTGAACGACTGGAGGAAATCGCACATGAAAATATTATAATCTCCAGTGATATATTTACCGTAAACCTCCTCAACGGCTGGCGAGAACACCCACGAATCGAAAAGCCAGAAGTCTATTTTACAGAATTTATAAAACAGATCTCGGTTATCTTCGATTCTGGTTTTGAGGTGGTGGAGGAAGTTGGGCTCCGATCTGGAGGCCGCCCATTGCTCCTCGCCAAAATGGTCTATGATCGCTCGCCGGAGGTGGAAGTGGTCGGTATAATCGAAGCCTCCTATGCCGTGATCCGCCAGACCGGGCTTGAAAAGCGAATCTAGGGAAAAGCAGTATCCACAAGATTCGCACTCATAATAGCCGTTGATCTCGGTTGCGGAGTCTTGGAGACAGGCGGGGCATTTCATAGGTATTCAACCGGATCAAATAACCTAAACCAAAATCTCTGAGACCAATCCAGCCTATCTATAGCGTCTAATACTTCATTTTTTGGGTATATCGTAGCCGTTATTAAATCCCAGTCTGCCCATTCGTACCAATTATCGTTGTATACGAAATCATCTCCCATATATCTTCGGTATCTGAGTTCCTTTTTATATTCAAGCCTCCTCCGCTTGCTAACCATCGGATCTTTGCATCGCTTACAGTGGCCACAACAAAACTGGACGTAGGGATGAAAAAACTCTTTTATGTGGTTCGGTTTATTATAAAACCTTTTTGTTCTGCTCACGCGTCTAACCACCAATGCGCGACGGGATCATCGAGGTCTCCAGGCAGCTTCATTTTAATGAACTCCTCCAGTTCTTCGGGCGCGAAGTAATCGGTCCACTTTTTCATTCTTTCGCTTCCATATTAGCGGCGATCTTTTCAAGCTGAGTTTTGATGTTCTGAGCACATCTCCAACAGAAATGAAGGTCTTTCGTTAGCTTCTCGTAACCATCCACCACGAAAAATTCTTTCCCCTCTAGCCTAAGCTGATACGCTTCTTTCGGGTCTTCTATCAGCTTTCCGCAACCGTCGCATTTTGTTACTTCGATTTTTGCCATAAGCCAGATCCCGGACTTGAACCGGGACTCTCTCCTTACAAGGGAGGCGTCATAGCCATTAGATCAATCTGGCGTTGCCCTCTCATCACTCCGGCACCTCAAGGTACGGGTCCGATTAGGCGTGTTCTGTTTCTCTCCGAGACTATAATTGACTTTCGCTATGCTGGATTCCTGTCTATTAAGATGCCTCCAAAATCTGGATGAACGTCTTCTCCGGTTTTGTCATCCATATCAGGATCTATGATACCGATAAATCCAAAGTCGGCCAACGTTATCTTTTGGCCCGGATTAGCGAAGTTCAACTCCTCCAAAAAACATTCGATGCAGAGAGCGTGATCTCTGTAAAGAGGATCGATCTGGTTCCAAATATCATCTCGGATATTGAACTCAAATCGTTGCACACGTCTACACTTCTTGCAGGTTTGCGACATTCTATGACTCATCTCATATCACCACGATCTCGGCTTTCTGCTATAGTTTTTCGGCCAGCCTCCCGGCGGTGCTCTATACTTCCTTAGATCCGGATTCTTTTTCTGAGCTGCCTTGATCTCCTTCTGCAACAGTTCCCATGCTCTGATGTCCATCCTCGATCTCAGAGGTTCCTGGATCGTCCCCTCCGGGTCCAGAAGATCGCTGGGGTAATTCAGATGATCCTTCCACAGGTGGATTTTCAGAACCTGCTGCCAGTTCGCCGGAATCTTCAGGAAAGGTGTCGATGTCCTCGTTGTCCTCCTGCTTGCGCTTCTTTGGATCATGAATATAATTCACATGATTCGTGAACTTGAATATAATCCAGATAACGGCATCGGTCGGAGTCTCCAGAATCGAAATGAATCCCTGCGACATGAGGAGCCGAACGTCGATGGGGATGTTCCATTCTGAGATCTTAAGCTGATTCTCGTCGGGTTCAATGTCGTCGGGTACTATAAGGCGTCGGTTGATGTCGGTCGGGTCTCGGACGGCTTCGCAAACCATCTCTGTTACGAGATCAAAATTTTCATAGAACGCCGCTGAATAATTATCAAACCTATCTTTGGCCGAATCGGCTTCTCGGATGGTGTTTATGTTCGAGATCCGTTTCGCGTTCCGGACGAAATAGTCTTGAGTCGGCGGAACGATCGCGACTTCGAGATAATCGGGATCGGTGTTACCTTCGACTTCGGATTTCAGGATTTTTATTCTCTCTTTTCGTTCGGCTTCGGTCTTGGCCGGGCCATCCGATTTTTTCCTTCTGCCTTTCGCATGGATTTTTCCTTCAAGAGATTCCAGCAACTCAAGCTCTTTTCGTTTCGCTCCAAACGGAGTTAAAACGAGTTTGACGACGACGTGATTGCGCATCAGCATATCTTATAGTTCGTTCAACTAAGATATATATTAATCGCTTGAATCTGACTCATCTGGATAACAATATGGACAAAACATATAATCGATTTTATACAACTTGTGACAAAATAAGCATTCAATATAAACCTCGGCACCATGATGATTGACCAACGTCTTCATCGGCCCTCCAAAAAATAAGAATGGCCTGGATTGCTCCAGGCTCAGTGCGATGTCTCGCCGTCGATGAAAACGATATCGAACGGTCCCCATTTGTGGGTGGAATCCAGCATCGCGCCGGTCAGCGTCACCGGCCAGGTGTACCCTTCCTTCGCCTTGTCGGGCTTCTCTTCGGGATCGATCAGGCCGAACATCCTAACGATCATCTCATAGTTTACAGTGCCGGTGATGATCGATTCGGACTTGAGATCGAAGAGCATCCGCATGGTGTTGAACGCGCCAGCCTCCGGTCCGGTAGCGGTGTCGTCACCTCTCCAGGCCTTCTGCCTGAGAAGATCTGTCTCGAACGTCGCCACCATCTTACCCACGATCTCAGGGTCGCCCTCCATAAGCTCGGAGGGAGTTAACGACGAATAAGATCTCTTCCTCTCGGCATCGTAACTCCGAGACAGGCTGATATCGCCAGAGAGTACCGTATAGGTTGAGGGCGCTGACCCATCGATGTAGACCGCTCGGTTGCTGACTCCTAGCCCCCATTCGCCGAGAGTCGTCACCACGTCTGGCAACGTCGGCTCGACCGTGCAGAAGCCTTTGGCGATCCCTTCCAGGCTCACGTCCATTACGGGATCGTCATTGTTGGAGAACGGAAACGCAATCTCTGCAACCTTCGCCGACTGGAGGTACTCGGTCTTACCGTCCGCATACTTCCCAAACATCGTTAGAGTCTTGGACGTGAAGAGCCGCTGGACAACGGTATACGTGAGCGTGTCGGTGTTGTCGAAACTTGAGACGTCACCGTTCCAAGACTGAGTTAACCCGTCGATATCGTCGAATACGTAAGCCGCGTTCCAGGGGTTGGCTTTCGTCGTCGGGCAGTTTGCGGTTCCAGCCCCGGTGCCTGGAGCTGATTCAGTCAGTGCGGCACCGTCTGCTACTTGAATGGGCGTTGTCGGATCTGGAGTGACCCAAAGGAATCCAGCCGCATCTGTCCCCCATGCTCCTGATCTGAGATCGACGTAGATGATTACTCCGACCGTAGACCCCCCTGCCACGAGCGTGTTTCCCGCTGTGAACTCGACTGTACTCTCTCCGCCGTCGAAAGGCACGCACTGACACGCCGTTCCGATATAGCCAGACAGCCGAATAGGAGTTGCAGCGGCATCGACGACTTCGACCCGGTGCCTCCGGTCTCCGGACGTGACCTGAGCTTCTCTGAAATCCACCATCAAGTCAGAGATGAACGCATGTGTTGCGGTCTCCAGGGCCGCGACGGTAGAGACGTTGGTGAAGTAGACGACGCTCTTGTTCCAGTGCGCGTAAACCGAAAGGGCGGTTTGTGCTGGAGTCGCGTTCACGTTGGCTCCAGTATCCGTAACTCCAGGTGCCGTATATAGGTCTTCTCCAGTTGAGAACGTCCCGATCACTTCGCAAAGCCAGACCGTATCATCGACGACCTTGACGACTTTGCCTCGTGCCTTGGAAGTTTCGCCGTGAACTACCATCCCCTGGGTGAGGAGCGTGCCGTGTCCTGTTGCTAAAGCCACGGTATAGATCGGCGTCGATACGTAGTTGTTGCCCAAATAGCAGCCGATCATCTCCTCGATGTAGTTCCCCGGAGCGAAAAGGAGTTTGCTGATATCTCCTTTCGCGTGGCTCGCCAGCATCGCCGAAGATCTCCGGAACGGTTCGCCGTCGATCTTTTTGTCGTACTGCTTGTCCGACACTTCGACTATGGAGAACTCGCCACCATCGAGGAGTTTCAGATGCTTTTTGATGATCGTCTCGGCGGAAGAGCCGGACTGGAGGGACATGCCGCACCCTCCAGTTTCCGGTCTGTTGTCAAAAGTTGCGTAAGCCATTTCAGATCACCTCACTCCACGATCAGGTAGACCCAAATCGTCTTCGACCCGTCGAGCGTTCCAGCAACGTTGATGTTGTTAAGTTCAACATCGGTCCCGTCTTTCACCAGGGT
>JBAZEO010000142.1:0-5469 GCA_041653935.1 Dehalococcoidia bacterium
GCCGTGACTTTTTCTATAAAAGAAAGATCGGGATTGTCCCAGATCTCCTTGAAAGTATCATAACTTCCGGTGGCTCCGGCAATGATCCCGTCGAACGAGTCCTTGAAGAACTTCGAGATTGAAGCCGTGACTTTCTCCACAAAGTTGAGGTCGGGCGAATCCCAAATGTCCTTGAACGTGTCGTAAGTATCGCTCCAACCAGCCTTGATACCGTCTATCCTGTCTTTGAAGAACTTCGAAATGGTGGCCGCAGCCTTTTCGACGAAGTTCAGGTCGGGATTGTCCCAGATCTCCTTGAACGAGAAGTAGCTGTCGTCCCAGCCCTCTGCAAGCCCGTCAATAGTGTCTTTCGCGGTCTTGCTGACAGTCGCCATCGTCTTTTCCCAGAAGTTCAGGTTCGGATCGTCCCACACATCCGAGAAGGTTTTATATGAATCGCCCCATCCGGCCTTGATCCCATCTACCGTATCGCCCGCGACTTTGCCGATCGTGGCGAACGTTTTCTCGAAGAATCCGAGGTCGGGATCTTTCCAGATGTCCGTGATGCTGTCCCATGCGCCGTTGAATCCGTCCTTGAAGGAATCGACCATTATTCCCATCAGGTCTTTGAGGTAGTCAACCGTGTGACCTACTACTTCTCCTATGAACGTGAATACGGCGGCAATCTTCGGGAGGTTCTTAAGCGTCCAGTCAACGGCCTTCTGGATATATGGCAGCACGGAGTTGGAAAGGTTCATCAGCAACGCGCCGACGGATCTCTTGAGTGTGTCGAGAGTGTCTTTGAACTTCACATTCGCTGCCACGGCATCGTCGCTCATGACGAGACCGAACTCGCGGGCCTTTGCCGAAAGTTCTGCGATTCCCTGAGTCCCGGCAGCCAGAAGCGGCGTAAGTTCGTTCGCGCCACGACCGAATATCTCGAGCGCGAGTCCGTTTCTCTCGGTCTCGTTGGACATTGAAGCGAGCCGGTACAGAGCCTCATCGAAAACTTCTGTGGCGTTTCTGAGACTGCCCGTGGCGTCTTTGGTGTTGATCCCGAGCTTCTTAAACGCCTCCGCCTGTCTCTGCGAACCGGCTTCAGCTCCATACATCGACCGTGTGAGGTAGTTCATGGCGGTCTGGAGAGAACTGAACTCTACTCCAACCTGAGAACTCACATACTTAAGTTCTTGCAATCTCTCTCTGGATATCCCCGTCCTGATGCTCATTTTGTCGATCTCATCCGCGACGTTCGACGTCTTCACGGCGAGAGCAAAGAGAGCGGTGCCGACTGCGGCAGCCGCTCCCGTTATGATTGCCGAAACTTTCAAAAAACTCTTTGCTATGTTTCCGAAATTGCTCTGAATGTTCTTGCTTGACTTCTGCGCGGTAGCATCAACCGTCTTGATATCAGCAACGGCCTGACCCTTGTTTATTTCGATTGTTCCCCAGAGTTTGAAGATTTCCATCCCGCTGGCCATGATGCTACCTCCTTCGTTTTCGCTTTCTGCGTTGTTTCATTCTTTCGAAGCGCCCCGTATCGTTCGCCATGATCCTTTCGACGTTCTTTCGAGCCCTTTCGAGTTCTTCCTTCGTGGGTGGTTTCTGTGTTGCTTTCTTTTCGAGCCCCAGCATCTTAAGCCATTTCTCGAAACCCATCGGTCTGGCGTTCTTTCCTTTCGGTTGACATAGATAGTTCTGGTAGCCTATGAAGGCCGCCTTTGTATATTCCTCTTCCTGTTCGCGTCTTAGAGCCTTTGAAATTACCTCGATGATTTCTATGAAGCGAGCGTAAGGGAGCGAGAGAATTACTTCGTCTGTCCAGCCGTAGCGGTGTTGGATGAGGTCGATACCCTCCCCAAAAGATTCTTCATTACCGGCTTCTTCATGAACGCCGTGAAGTCCACGAAAAAACTCTTGATGTCCTTGTTCTCGACCAGTCCTTCGACGATCGGGAATATCGAACTCATGGGGAACCTGTCGGCATCTTCAAGATCTCTCCTGTTCAGCTCGACCCAGTTCCCTTTTTCATCCTCAAGCATCAGAAGATGCGCCAGAAGTTCCATGATCTGAGTCTCGGCGTTCATCACACCGCCGATCAACATTGTAGCCAGAAGCTGCGGGGAGAGCTCGGCTTCTTGAATGTTCGTCCCCATCATCGCGGCCCCGACACTGAGAATCTTTGCCAGCTTGAGCATAGTCCTCAGACTGAGCCGGTTCATCTTGTACCTAATGCCCTCGATCTCCACAAATATCTCTTGATCGAGAATCGCGTCGCCCTTTTCTTCAACCGTTGCTTTCTTTTTGGTTTCTGACATCTCATTCTCCTCCTCTTTCCTTTCTGATGTCCTCAAGCATCTTCTTGACCTTCAGTTGTGCGACATCCAGCGACTTTATCCCGCTCTCGACAGGGATCCTCTCGCCCGACGTCATGTTTGCAAAGATCACCATCTTCCCGTGGTCTTTCCTGTCCGGCGTGATACTGAAATAGGTCACGTTGTCGGTATTGATGTACTCTTCTTTCCCGCTGTCATCCAGCCTTTTCAAAAACATTCTCCTTCCTCCTCTGCCTTCTTTGCCAGTTCGCCGTATGCCTGATCCGGCGTATCGAACGGCCCTGACATTTCGACCGTCCCGTCATCGCCGGTTATTTTTACGAAGTAGCCTATGAAACCGTATTCCTGAGTTCTGTATTGCCACCATTCGAGCCCGATTACGCGAATGTCCCTCATAGAAGAAAAGCAGGGAGCATTTGCCCCCTGCCAGTCTTATGAAGCCGCCACAGGGAATCTGATTTCCCAGGGTTCTTCCCACTCACCGGTTTCATCGTCGTACTCGTCAGGATCGAAGTGCGCGATGAAAGTGAGCGGAAGGACGAGTTCGTCGTTGTCTGTGGTATCGAAGGTCAGTTCTCCGTTCGGGAGCGCGTTGAAGATGATTATTATGACATCATCACCAGTAGAGAGCGTGCCGAGCAAGGCTATGTTGTCAATGTAGTCGGCATCTTCGACCGGTCCGCCGTGGATGTAGTCGAAATCTTCGTCCTCAGGATCAGGTGTGTAGTCGGTAGCACCCGCTATTGCGAGCTGGAGATTCGCTTTCGTGATCTCAAGCAGGTTGCACGTGATCGAGGCTTCTATTCTCTCTCTTCTCTTCATCCCTTTGGTCGGGCCTCTCATGCCGTCGAACGGCATTTCTCTGAACGTCCTGTTCAGGCTGAAACTCGTCCCGTCCCTGGTAGCGCCGAGATTGACCTCGCCGACTTCGCCATAGTGGAGCATGACCTGTGCGGCATCGACGACGAGTCTCTCGCTTGTTTCGGACGTAAACCCGGTTCTTCCTTTCATGTTTGTTCCTCCTTTTACGTTAGGTTCGTAATTTCTGTGATGGTGCGAGTGAAGCGCATTGTGAACAACATCGAGTAGTGCCAGATGTGCTCGATGTCCTCCGGGATCATCCAACCGGTCGCAAGCCAAAGACGTGCGAGGATCATACCCCCGCTCATCTCACCGTCGGATTGAACCACCGTGAACGCGTCTCCGTTTTCAACTATGTATGCTCTATCCAGAAGCGCAATGATTCTTGAACGCATATCGTAGATCTTCGAGGCGCTGTCTCTGTGGTCCCACAGATCGAGGTAGTAGTCTCCCCGGTACATGACGTTCGGGTTGTCTATGTAGGACTGGAGTCTGTGGACCAGGTAGGGAAACGTCTCGTCTTTCTTTGCCCATACCAGGCCGAGGCGGACGCCGGAGCAGGTCGAGGATAACTGAGTATCATTCGCCAGGTGTGTGTATATCGCCGTAAGAATCGCCTTTTCCGTGTCCATCAAACCACCTCCTGCTCATGATCTCTTCCACTCTCTGCCTAGCTTTCTGGAACGACGGTCTGAGATACGGCCTGGGTTTCAACGCCCCGCTCCCAAATTCGAGTTTCGGAGCCTTTTCGAGTTCGGAGCCCACATAGCCGATCAGTCTATCCCGTTTCGCTTCCATTTGAACTTTGATACTGCGTCTAAGGTCCCCGAGCATGACCGCGGGCGGTTCGCCCGGAGCCGACTGAATATAGGTCTTGCTTGTGCCGGGGACTGTTGCCACCTTTCCGTGTCTCGTGCCGGAAAGCGTCTCGACTGTGACAGAACGGATGTGGTTGAGGGCCTGCCACATCCTCTTGGCCGCCACATCCTCTATCGACTTCACGACGTTGTTCGTGTTGGACTTAAACCCGACTCTGGCTTTTCTCATCTCTACACCCTCTTGGCAAGAATCGTCTGATACCTGCTCTTCATGTCCGGATCTGTGGGCGGGTCTATCGGGAGATAGTTCTGACTGTCGTACACGAAGCGATATTCGGAAAGGTTCAAAGTCACGGGGACTCTGAACACCATCTTGTGGGTGACGTCGGTTTTTCCGGCCTGAGAGTACGCCGCAAGTCCGCTCACGGAAATAGGAACCACGAGCCCCCAGACTGTATCGACATCAGACCAGCTTTCCGTGTTCCCCATAGCGCCGCGGGTGATGGTGCGCTTCTGTATCTTGATTCTCTGATCGAAGTTCATATGATCACAACCCCGGGTTTATTCTGTATTGCTGGATTCCTGAGTATTCTTCCTTCCCCCATGCGATAGAGTTCAGGCCCGAGATACTCTCGGAAGAAACGCCTTCAACTCTTCTCTCATACTGTCTCGCAACTCTCGCCATCACCCATCGTTTCACGGTCATGGGAATATCCAGCTCTTCGCCTTCGGAGTCCTCGAATGGGTTGTTGAGGTAGTTGTCGGCGTCTTCTTTCGCGGCGTTGATCAGGTCCGCAATGTATTCGTCGTCTTCCTCATGCGAGACTCTGAGATAGTTCTTCATCTCCGTGAGGGTTATTATCAGTCTGTCATAGACTGCCGTTGGCATATGTCATCAGTCCTTTGGGAACGGGACGCCGGGATGTGCGGCCCTCATGTGCGATTTCAGACCGGCCAGCGAATAGAATCCCCGCTCGCATATATCGCAGATGTAGCCCTTTTTCGGTTCTTCAAGCTTGGATTCCGCGATCGGTTCTGGGGTAGGTTCTGGGGTAGGTTCTGGGGTAGGCCCCCGGATCGGCTCCGGTGGTGGTGGTTGAGCCTTGTTCTCAGGTGGGCCGATTTTCTTGTTCTCCATCGGCTTGAACTCAGGAATGTATATCACCAGTTTCTTTTTTTCAAGGCTGGAAGCGAGGTTGTTCGACATCTCGACGATCTCGCCCGGCCTGACTATCTTTCCCCCATGAAGAAAGGGTCTTTCTACTCTGACCTTCACGTCCTCTCCCCTCCTCTCGAAGAGTTCCTTCCATCGTTTCTCTATTGCCAGTGCCGCCAACCTCGATGAGTTACCCTTGTGTGGATACACCTGTTTCATGATCTCGCGCCTGCGGTTTGCAATCTCTGGCGGGTCTTCCAGCGCTCTCAGTATCGCGCCTTTCAGATCCTCCGGCCTGTCGCAATTCACACCGACGTCT
>JBAZEO010000143.1:0-5452 GCA_041653935.1 Dehalococcoidia bacterium
TGACCGCATCGGCGTGGTCCGTAGAGCGACCGAGCTTCTTGCGGAGTTCGTCTTTAGATTGGACCTTGCGTTTACCTCGGTCGGTGGCTTCCCAGATGGGCGTGGCGAGTTCGCCCTTGAGATCGTCGTCGTTGGGAATCGCCACGTGGGTGTCTTTGGTCGGGTCCATGAGCTCACGGGTCTTGAACCAACTCTCGGCCCGTTTGTTCAGGAACTTGATCTCGCCCGTGGTGTCGGTCCCCTCGGCAGCGGCAGAGGCATTGAACGGGATAACGTTGTATTCTTCCATGCTCAGGTAGTCATAGATGCCCGTACCGATACCAATCACGTCCAAGTAGATGGGCATCTTCTTGTTAAAACCGGTTTCTTCCTTGAGCATATTGGCCGTCTGCATGGTGTCCTTGTAATCGTAGGACTTGAGATATTTGACCACGTTGCCGACACCTTTATGCGCTACGATAGTGGGGTCCGAGCCACCCGCCCCTGGGTCACAGGCAATGGAGGTGGTCGGCATGGTATCCAGTAGACCGTCGGCTTTAAGGTTGGACCAAGCATTCATGGCCGCTTCTAGATAGTGCCACGGAATGACAGTGTTGATGGCATCAGCGGCAAACTGGCCCTCAATGTGGTTTTTGTATAGGGCCGATTCTTCGGTCCATTGTAATTTACGCTTCTCAACGAAGGCCACGGAGAGACGACCCGCTCTGATCTGGTCCTCTTTGGTTATTCTAACGGTGTACCAATCACTGTACTTATTCTCCCGATTGGTACAAATGTCGTAGAAGCGTCCCATGGGGGCCGAAGGGGTCGAGAAGGCTAAGGCTAATGGCTCTTCCGTCTCCGAGAAGGAGCCTTCCACCGCATCGAACATCTCCGGGCGGACCGATTTGGCTTCGTCGAAACAGGCCATGACCCGCTCCGACGCGTGGGCTCCTTCAAACTTAGCGGTATCTTGGGGAGAAGCGGTACGAGTCAGGCAGGTCTTGGACAGTTCGATGTCGAAGCTACGTAGCTCCTTGCCCAGAATAGGCGGCGGGCGATGAACCTTCTCTTCCCACTTGATATACCTGGCCCACTTGTGGACTTCCGGCCAGAGGTATTTCTCTAGTTGCCCCCAGTCGCCAGCGGTAATGGGCACCTTAACATCGTTGGCCGTGAGTAAGGCCCACCAGATGAGCAGAACCATACCCGAAGTCTTGCCCGCTCCACGGGGAGAGACTACCGCAATACGCTGCTTCTCCGGTAGGGCTTCCGCGATGTGATCTTGATAATGGGTTGGACCGCTATCACCCGGCCAGTCGATACAGTCGTGAATGAAGGCCAAGGGGTTATGGCGGTAGGTGGCTTGAAAGCGTAAGAAGCCGCGATTGACTACAGGACGGACAGCAGGTAAGTCAATCCCGCGAATCTTGGCTACCGCCGTCAAAGCCGCTAACCCCTGTTGGATTTCTTGCTTAGTTAGGGAGCCCATCTACGGCCTTCACTCCCAGTTTCACATCCATCGCCGCCTTGATTTGGGGCAATTCCTTCACAGTAGTGAATTTGTCCAACACCTCGTACACAGCCTTAACCACTTTATCGTCTACTGGCTCTATTTCCGGCTCTGGCAGCGTCTCCAAATGCTTGAAATTCTTGATCTTCTTCAGGCTCTCGACGATCTCCGCACTCGTGTCGATGTAGACCTTGACGCTGGTCATACCCAGCATGATCTCTTCCAGCAGCGAGTAGCCAGTCCCATCGGGAATATGACCGTTGACTTCGTAGGCCAAGTCGGGCAGGCCGTCGAGTTGGCCGGATTTGGTGAGGGGAACGGTGAAAATAGTACGCATCAAATGCCTCCTAGTAGCGTCAGGTAACGCGGCCAGAGTTGCATCTCCGAGAAGGAGCAGGTGACTGCCGAGGCCGTCCAAGTGTGTTTTGTATTTGAGACAATGCCCGCGTCCGAGATGGTTACATCCGCCCCAATTTTGACATTGTTATAGTAGGCCGAGAAGGTCGTGCCTGTCTTAATGCAGACGATCCTCCCACCCGCGGCATAAGTGGCCGCGGCGTTGATGCTGTCCGCCGCGTAGGAGCCGCCGACCATTTTTGCCAGATGCAGATTCGTCTTGTCGTGCCACACCTTGACGCAGTTCTGGATGTTGGTCGGGTCGTCGATGCACAGTAGCAACCCCGCGGTTTCGCCCGCCGCAATCGTCGGACTGACCTCGACCAGGAAATCGGTCGTGCCGATGCCCTGAATGTCGCCCATGGTCGCCGTGGCCGCCGGGACCGCCACGCGAGAGAGGCACCAGCCGTAGTCCGAGAAGCCAGGGAGATCGCAGACGCGCATATTATCTAGCAGACCCGCATATTTCAGGTCTGACATAATGGCGTAAGATGGCGTTTGCACCCCAACATGGTCAACGTATAACAGTGTCCAATTAACGTACGCCCCGCCCTTGACTAGAAGCGCTGCTCCTGTTGTTAGTAACACTGTCGCAAATGTGTAATCGGTCGCCGCAGCCAATGTTCCGACCACCACACTGTACGGACTGGTAGAATAACGATAGTTGATAGTCACCCCGCCTGATGTTCCAAAGCGCACGCCGTGATCCGCATTTGAACCAGAGACCCGAGCAACATACCAACCGAAGATCGTATCGGGTGTAATGTCATTGGAATTGAGCGTTCCGACGAGGGCACGGCCACTAACGCGAGCGTAGGCAAGATTTGTCCCAATATGCGGATCGCCCCACGCTGCCGTCGCCTTCCCTCCCGCACAAGTCAGTTTCCCGTTCATGATCGACAGTAGCGGGGAGACGGGCTTAACGGAGACATCATCGAAGTAGGCGATACCACCGTTGACGGCGGGAGATTGCAGATATAAACGCAAACTCGCGCAACCAGCAGGACACGTAACCGGCAAAGTTATTTGCGTCCAAACTGCTCCAGTTACACCAGTAGATTGCAGGGCAACCGCCCAGCTTGAATGCGTTACATCATACCACCCAACTCTCCCTGCATTTGCCCCATCACCTTGTGTCCAGATTACAGCATTGTAACTTAAGCCCACGATGGGGGTGAACGATTGGTGTTCCTGTGCAGCTTGAGCCCCACTACCAGCAGTAAGTTTAAGTGCTTTAATCCCACCATGAACAATGGTCGTCTCAATAGCAATAGCAGCTCCGCCGCCTTCAATGTATTCTATCCACGACCCGAAGAAATCGGGATCGCCCGCCCCCAACGTCTCGAACCCGCCATTGACGATCAGCTCCGTCACATTGTACGTATCCGTCGCCACCAGGCTGCCAATGTCGCATGGGATGACGTTCGGCCTCGTCACCAAGAAGGGCTGCGTGAAGAAGTTGCCCGCGTAGGTGCTGAACAGGCCCACCTTCAGATTGCCACACAGGGCCGCGTTCAACGTCTGCGGGGTGCCCACGGCGGTGCCGTTGTAGGTCAGGACCACAGAGTTGCCGGTCTTGGCAATGCCCACCATCGCCCCTGGAGTAACAGCCTGGGCCACGTTGATGCTCTCGGTCTGATATACACCCGCCACACATTGCACGACGTGGATGTTCACGCCGTCGATATAGGCCAGGCCATAATTCTGCGGGTTGGCAGCGTCGTCCAGGGCGAAGCAGACGCCGATCTGGGTGCCCGCCACGACGTTGCAGCCGACCTGGACGATGTAGTCGGACTGGGTCAGGGTGCGGACGTCGCCGAGGCAGGTGGGGAAGGAGAGGGCTTGGATAGACCAATCGTCAACTATCACTGTATCGTGATTGGTTACAGCATATTCATTTAACTGTAGGCTGAAATTAGCGCCAGTGGTGCGCTTAACTATAATGTGCCGGACGTAAACAGCAGAGGTAATGCCGTTGGGGAATCCCCCGGATACACTATCTCTGAACTTTACTTCACCCTGAGTCCCTGCTGTTCGTTTCGCCCACGCGCTATTCTGCACCCACGCCCCAGCAGCTAAAGTAATCTCTGGAAACTCTAGCCTGTTGTATTGCAGCGCCGCCGTGAATTCTTGCGCTTTTGCTCCGCCGTGTACGTCGGCAGATTGATTGACCGTCGGCAGGCCAGACTTTATCATATTGGCGCACAATCCGTCGGTGTACGTGCCCTCCAGCCCTGGATCGCCCAGCAACTCCACCCCGCTCAGCGTCGGCGTGATCGTCGCGGGGGCGTTGTCCCGGAATAGAGTAGCGGGCAGGGTTGCCATGTCCTGCGAGAAGGACGCGCGGAAGAGGTCGCGAGTATAGGGCGGTAGTTCTGCTTTCTTAGAACCTAATGTCAGCATAATCTATCTCCTATTCAGCATAACCTCTAATGAAGATAGAAAATATCTCAGCATTACCTGGGACATAGGCCGAGGTAGCTTGCAGGATACCATATAGATTACGAGCGGTCGGGATGATCGGATCAGGTCCGGCCATACTCAACACGCCCTGGTAGGTCACACAATCAGACCCGGCAATGGGATTAGTAAAATCAACCCAACCCACGCGTAGATCACAATTGGCCCACGCTTGCAACCAAGCGGCATTATCGTTGGGAATAGAGGCCGGGGTGTCTGAGTAGAGCCAAAGCCTGAAGTTAGCGTTAGTCGTCACGTTAGTCGATTTGCACAACTTACAGGTCATGATGGTGACGCCGGTCGCAGCCA
The DNA here is from genome assembly GCA_041653935.1 of Dehalococcoidia bacterium. Taxonomy (GTDB): domain Bacteria; phylum Chloroflexota; class Dehalococcoidia; order E44-bin15; family E44-bin15; genus JAYEHL01. Next base: position 4,658 of record JBAZEO010000143.1, read on the forward strand.
CACGAGCTACATTGGTAAAAGTAATAACTACAGGCGCTGAGGTCGAGTTCATCACCGCATCATTGGCAGCGTAGGGAGCGGTATCAGTCGGACGAGTAAATTCACCCTTGACCGCAAAGACATGCCCACCGACAGTGCCAATATGACTTTCACTCGGCCCCAAGACCAAACCGGAGACCGCCCCGCCCAATTTGTGCCAGATTTCTTCGAGCCAGAATTCGGCTGATTTATGACCTGCCATAGTGTTCCTCCTGAGTCATGAAGCCTCGGCGGCCTCGTCTAATTCAGTTACTTCACCGTCAATCGTTTCGTCCTCAGTGTCTTGTAGTGCGGCATTGAGTTCGGTATAGCGGCGAATGAGTTCCGCCCCCCGCATAGTCAGATAGTCGTTAGGTAGGCCCATCTCGGTGCGTTTGCCCTGGGTGGCCTGTTTGAAGACCCGTGCCGCCACGCCGACATCGTCAATCTCTTTGAACTTAGGCTGACCGTTATCGTCCAGGATGGGCTGACCGTTATCATCTTTAGCGACCAAGGATATAATGGAGATCTTCTGGAAGAGTTCCCACCCGGCAATGTGCTCCTCAGCCATGTCCTGAATGCGCTTCTGGCGTTCGTGCTCAATGGCGATCTGGAGTTCCTTGATGTTCTCTCGATCCCAGTAGCGGGCGCGTAACAGCCAACTCCATTGCACCGAGACTCGCGACCAGGCATAGACTTGCCCGGCGGGTGTCGGCTCCCCTGGTAGGAGTTGTTCTCTTTCCGTAAGATAACAGCGACAGGCTTTCTGAACCGAGC
>JBAZEO010000144.1:0-5450 GCA_041653935.1 Dehalococcoidia bacterium
ATACACGATTAGCTTTCCCAATGTAGAGTCGAAATATGTTTCATACTTGGTTGGTACGGCTGGTCTATGTGCAGTCGTTCCCCCCTGCCTGCGGCTATCTATTATAACTGCATAATCAATATTAGTTACATACACACCAGCACCATCGCCGGTTATTTCATCATATCGATTTTCGATCAGTGTTGCAACTTTTTGATCATTTTTCCCCACCAATGGGGACTCCGATAGCCTGATTGCACCAATTGCAGAATGTACTCCGGCAAATCTATTTCCCATTATCAACGTTCTGTTCACTTCGTAACATTCTAGTGATGGTACATTATTGCTGGCACCATTTTCATAGAATGTGTTACCGCTTATGGTGACTATGCCACTAGTGATATTGTTATCTGTGCCAGACACACATAATCCGCTATATGCGTTTAGCTCTAAGTAACACCCTTCTACTAGTGCCTGCTGCACGTTCGATAATACTATCCCATTTCGCCCATTTCCTTCTGCGGAACAGTCCGACAAAACGATGCCATGGGAGTACGGCGCTTCGAAATATATTCCATCTTGTATATTCGAATTAGTTCTAAGATTGTACAGGGATAATACATTTAACGAGATACCGTCCCCATAGACGCCGATGAAACATGTATCAATTAGGCTATTCGATATTGAGCCGATATAACAACTATCGCTTATATATATTCCGGCTCCGGGGCTATCCCAATTGGCATTTTTTCCAAACCCCTTTATCCAGCAATTATCTATCTCCCAATAGTGGACATCATCGTTTACATATATTCCATGCAAAGAAGTATAGTCAGTGGCATTCAGAAACATGTCACGGATGATTACCCGGTTACCGGTTATCAAGAATTTGGATAACGGGCCGGTCATATTGATTTCTGTTGTTGCCCGACCAGTGCCGCTAAATTCCAAATCGCCTGCTATGGTAATAGTTGTATTTACAACGTTGATTTCTCCCTCAGGAAGTTGGATAATTTTTCGAAATCCAGCGTTTAGCGCTGCTTGCAGTGCGGCAGAATCGTCTGTATCATCGTCGGGCACCACTCCATAATCCTGAGCGTATATCGTTTGCATGTCATTTATAGTTCTGTCACCGAATTTTAGTACGCTGCCATCGCTATATAGTTTGTCGGTGGTCACGGCAGGCGCGGTTCCCGAGAACTTAATACCATCAATGCTTTGAGACCAATTTAACGCATTTAGACCGATTTTAGTAGCAGCATCCGTGTAACTACATAATAACATAGTCAACATTAATATTATAAGTAACTTTCTCATAAAAACTCACTCCTTAGTAAGGATAATTAATTCGTATTTTATCACCCACGATAGGTGCCTCGGTCATTGTAATAGTACTACCAGATATGGTATAGTCCTCGCCTACACCAACAGTCATATATTGGCCATTTAAATAAAGCATAATTTGACTACCTGCTGGTGTATATGCTAGGGTAAATGTAACATTAGAACCATTTACAAGCCCAGATGGAACTTCATTAATACTCCAACGACAGCCCAAGATAGTCTGTGTTTCGGCTAACGTTTTTTTCACATATACACCAGCCCCCGATGCTATCAAAAAATCGTTTGCAGCAGTAGCTAATGCATGCTTTATGTACTGAGTGTGATCGTCGTCCGACAGTCCGGTAAGCTCGCCATGATCTATACTGCCTGTGGATACTGGATAGATCTGCCTCCAGACTGCCGCTCCGGTGGTGACATCCTCAGCAATGAATATCGTGTGGTCTGCCGTGTTGATCCATATCGAGCCTATGGAATAGCCGTCTGCAAGATCATTGGTTACTGCAGGATCTACCACGCCGTTGAGCTTATTTTTTGCTATGAGGCTGTCTATGACCTCGTAATTGCTGTTTATCAGAGCTACGCTTACGTGCTCGGAGCCTTCCGGCTTAAGGATACCAGGATTTCGTATGCAAGGGATTGTCATCTTTCAGGCCTCGTAAGTATCGGTAAAATTGAACTGCAAGCTCTCAAGACTGTTCTTGGTCGTGATGAACTCGTGCTTTTCCATCTCGATGCCTGTTCCCGCAGTCGAGCTGCAAGCATCCCCACCCCAGAGTCCGACATGAGAAATGAGGACGTTATTGGCCTCTTCTGCCAGGATCAGACAGATGGTGTCTATCTGGGCGGCTCCTATCGTCTGGGAAGTGATAGGTTTCCGGAAGAACTCGACTCCGCCGGTATATAGAACACAATAGGAGAGCTTGTCCGCATCCGTCAGGCATGGGAAGTCTATGTCCGCCGGAGTGCCAGAGCTGTCCACTGAGAGGAACGGGTTGGGATGATCCGTAGAATACCAAATCTTTGAGAACTCTTCGAGCCCCTGGATGACATCGGCCTCACCAAGGCTATCAGCGGATTGTCGCTTCGTCTCATCGGCCAGACGGCAGAAAATCTTTTCCCAAGAATCCTCCACCGGGCCCGTGCAGGCCTCAATTCGGTAGACGATCTTTCCTTTCTCCGACCCGATATCAATGGATGTTATGAGCATCTCCTTATCGACCAGGCCGGCTGCGACGTAGTTCACGTCCTGGACGACCCCCGCCGCCAGACCCGCATAGAACGTCTCGTACCGGATCTTCACGCCTATGGACGCATAGTGGAGGAGCTTCGCCCTGGCCATGGCAATAGCGGAATCCTGGCTCTGCACGGCAGCGTCCTTGGTGACGTTCTCAATCTTCCCAGATCCAAAGCCCTGGGCTATCTTCTGGCGGGTGATTTCGGCGTACTGGGAAGCCTTCGCTATGAGCTTGTAGGTGCCGTAGTACTGAATTATAAGGGTGTCTGTGGCCTCAAGCACAGTGCCGCCATAGTCCTGGGCCACTACCAGGTCGCCCTTTGACCAGTAATAGTCGAATCCGGATGTGTTAACGCCTTTTATGCCTATAGTCTGGGGGTTGCCGTTAAGCGTGATTACTGGCTGTTTCGCGGGCGGATAATTCAATGTAAAATTTCGTTCTACCCCATCTCCGGTAAAAGGTTCTGTCTGGAGGCTGGTTATGGCCTGGCCGCCCTGGATGTACTGAACGTTCCGGTACTCCGGGTTGCCGTTGATGATATCCAGTTGGCCCCGCCTGATCTTGGAGCCGTCGGTAATCTGCCAGGCAGAGGGATAAGTGCCCCTGGCGATGAAATAGAGCTGCTTGAACTCGTCGATGAACCAGGTGAAGCCGCATAGTTCGGCCACCTTGTCGAGAGCCTCCGAGCACATCACCCTATTGAATGACAAGTTCTCCAGGTCTTCCCCGAGTTGGATATTGCCGTCCCTAACCCCGTCTTCTGCCAGGACTGCCAGGATGTCATAGACTATTTCTGCTCCGGTGGCCTCCTCGTAAGCTCCCAGGAATACCCTACGATCCGCCAGGGCCTGGTAGTCAGTGCAAGATATGTCGTGGACGACGACTGACCAATCGGGCTTGATGGCCATCTTTTTGGCTTCGTTGATCAGGCCTCCGAAGAGGAGGAGGCCATCAAAATCGTATATTAGGACTTCCTGGCCGTACTCGAAATAATAGCCATCTCCTTCATCCACAATCTGGAAACTGGCGACCGACCTCTCCTCGATTCGGTGCTGGATGGAGAGGCTATCACGCCGGATATTACCGACGTTCTCCCCGGCGATGACCGCATAGATGTTCTTCCCGGCCAGGTCGTCCCAGGTGTAGAGCACACATAGCTCATCCCAGGTCAGGCCGGATACTTCGTCCCAAGTGGTCATCTGATCCCGAACCCTGCTTGTTTCATCATCCCGGTTGCTCGACTCATGACCGCCTGGGTGATCTGCCTACCATCCAGGTTGATGTTCACCGTGATGTCTCCACTTGCTGACCCGTTTCCGGCTTTCCCTAGTCCCATGTTCGTCAGGGTCAGGATGGTTTCGGTTATGTCATTCGGCAGAACCATCTCGCGGCCCTTCTCCCCTATGAGTGCAACCTCTGGAGATTCGATCAGGCCGCCTCGTGCTCTTAAGAACGCAGGCAGAACATATCCGGAAGACCCGCCGGAGGACGATGAGGAGCTTGATATGCCACTCCCGCTGTTATAATTCATCGGATTTATTATGGTGGTGACGCCTTGCGGGTTGGTATATTTCAGACCAGGGATGGATACTCCGGTACATCCGTCCACAAATCCGCCTTCAAAGAGACAGTCGTTAAAATTCGCCGTCCCCACGTTGCCTCCCCCGCCACCACCTGAGCTATACCTCCCGCCCGTAATGCTGCCCACCACAGACGCCAGGCCGGATATTGCACTACTGGCGGCGTTGCTGGCAGCTGACACGTTCGCCTTGAAACTTTCTCCGGATACATCGACATTTGCTTTGAGCCCCAGGCTGGCGGCCGTGGTGGTGGAGGCACTTGTGGTGGCTGCGGCAGTCTCGATAGAAGCCTTCTGATTTGAGGCATTGAGGGACACTGCCGCGCCCTGGTTGGCGGCGTTAAGGTGGATCGCTCCGCCCTGGTTGGTGCTATTGATCCAGTTCTTGCTTCCCAGGTCAAAATTGACTTTTGTGGCGGCCGCGCTCTCTAAAATGGCACTGCCACCGGAGACCATATTGGAGTGTGCGATCGCAGAGGCGGCCCGGGTCTCGTTGTTGGCTAGGAGGTTCGTTGCTGTGAAATTGACCATGGCCGCAGCATGCGTGCTGGCATAAAACTGTGTCGCAACATCAACCGCAGCTACATTATTCTTGGTAGCGGTCGATGAGAGCAGATTTGATTGATTCACGCTCTCAACCCAAGCCTTTGAACTCAGGTCAAAGTTTACCTTGCTGGCGGCGGTACTCTCCAAGATGGCAGAGCTGCCGGTCGCCAAGGCGGTTCCTAGGCCTGCCGTGGTTGTCCTGGTCTCATTATTGGCCCATGTGTTAGTGGCTACGAAATTGTTCATGGCCTCCGCATGAGTTCTCTTGTAGTACTCAGTAGCATAGTTGTAAGTAGCGGCGTTTTCAGTTGCACTTGATGTCGAGATGGTTTCAGCTTCAAGCGCGCCCGCGCGGAAGGCCTCAACTATCTGAGCCTTAGTACCACTATCTATAGCGATTCTGCTGCTCTGCATCTTCTGGAGTTCACTTAAGAGGGCTTCTTCGGAATAACCTGATGCCCCGGCCTTCTTAGCCCAGTCCTCCATTGATATCCAGTTTCCACCAGAACCAATGCCTTCTTCCGATACCATCAGCTCGCCCGATCTCCATGCAGCTTCCAGCGTGCCGGATGCATATCTTGAGCCGCCTATTTCTTTGGTTATGTCAGCTGGAAGAGTCTGGCCTCCGGTGCCGGTGACCGTGGTAGGTGCTTTGCTGGCCGCCGTCCACGTTCCTGTAGAGGGGCTATAGGTCTTGTTGCTCCAATCAACATCCATCTTGGTGGATTGGAGGGTTGCAGCCAGGCCTTCGCCAACTCCGTACGGAA
>JBAZEO010000145.1:0-5419 GCA_041653935.1 Dehalococcoidia bacterium
GCCCAGTGATCAGTTAGTGACTTGTTCATTGTTTGTCCTTTTAGGATAGGTATATCGAATCAAGGTTATGGGTAGCGATCACTGTTGCCACACGTCCGGTACACGGCCCTGGCAGACACGGCAACCGCACGGATAAGCGTATACGCAGCGGCTTACTTGCCGCAGGAAATTTACTCGCGTTCCACACTGCGGGCAGAATTCGGTTTCCCGTTTCATAAACTTGTTGAAGTTATCGATCCACGTCTTTAAGCGCTGTTCGCTTTCCGCGACCTCTTCAGCGGTATATTCTTCAGCCTGAGAACAGTTATGTCGAAACTCAGGATTAAAGCACGGCGTTTCTTCAAATGACTTGCGCTCAACGCCTCGATAAATCACACCGGCATCACACCGATCACTGTTCCCCATGCCGTTATAGTGACGACAATACTTTTTATCAGCAGACATATCCTACCCTCTCCCTCGATACGGCAGTCGCCGTGTATTGGCCGCCTGTTCCTTCATTTTTTCTGGCCGCCTGTCATATTTTGCGGTGGTTTGCACCTGACTGTGGCCCATCATGCGCGCCACTGTGGATATATCCACACCCTGAGTTAACAAGTCGCCTACAGCGGTACGACGAAAGTTGTGACAGGCCGCATCATCCACGCCAGCCGCCGCGCCGCGCCGTTTCACAATATGGTGAATGCTCTGGTTCGTCATGCCCGACGTATGCACCTTGCCCGACTTGTTGATCCGCAAGAATAATGCGCCTGGAGTGTCACCCCGCACGGCCAGCCAATCAGCCAACGCTGCCATTGCCCCAGCATCGAGGTACGTTTGGCGCTGCTTGTTGCCCTTGCCGTGCAGGACGGTAATCTGTCCCGTTTCGGCGTTATAGTCCTCGACGGCCAGACTTGCTACTTCTGCCCGCCGCAAGCCGACCCACAACACCGCAATGATCGCCGCATCGCGCGCTCCGGCTGGCGTGGGATCATCCTCACAGACGCCAATCATGGCGCGAATTTCTCCCGGCGTTAAGTCGCGTCCGGCGGGCAAGGCGTTGTTGGGCAGGTTCTTAACGTCCGTCGCCCGCGCATACTCTTCGTGGCTCATGTACCCCAACCGCCATGCTTCCTTGAGTACCCGTCGCAGCGCGGAGAGCATCTTGTTAACGCTGCTCGGCTTGTACCGTTCGCCCAACATCGTCTTGATAAGCGCGGTATGCTGATACCGCAGTTCGCCCCACCGCGCGCCATACGTGACCGCCGTGTCCTGCCCCTGGCTGAGCATGTCCGCGATAATGTCCAATGCATCGAGCATCGTCTCCCGGCTGCGTTGGGCGTTCAGACTGCCGATGTAGACCAGCGCGGGATTGAGATCCGCTGGTATGCGCCCAGAGACAGGGATAATGGCGTTAGGGCTGGTCATATGGCGTTATTCTCTTCCCACTCTGCTATAAAGTCTCTCAGCAGCATTCCTGGAAATGTCACAACGCCGTCGCTCTCGTTAATGGCTCGTTGCGTCAATTCGTTGAGTGTGTCCGCTGGCATACCGATACTCAGCGCATATTCCATTTTGGGCTGCATAAAGCGCACCCAATACTCTGCCGCTTGTTTGTCCCATCCCAACAGCTTGCCGATAAGGTTAATTGCAATGTTCATCAGTACCCCTCTCCTATACTCAACCAAACCGTATTAAACTTAGTTGTGGCGATGTGGGGCGGTCAACGCCGCCCCGGTTGCGTCTATAATCCGTGCTGCTCATCCCACATAATAATCCGCATCATGGCGGCGATGACCACAACCGCCACGATGCCTAAGAGGACTTCATACACGTTCATTTCGGCGCGGCTCAATTTTAGGAAACTCTTCGCGGCGCGGTTCCCACTTCAAGTTGCCTTTGAAGAATACCGGAATGCCTAACCGGTCGGCAATGTCGAGCACGCCTTGAACGTGTGCCGGATTAGGCTGGTACAGATTTCGCCCATTACTGGCTGCGCCGATCACGATCCAATCCAGCCATAGAAGCCAGTTATCAGCAAGAAACGCAGAAGCATCAAAGCTCAACGGCTCCAAGCTCAACCATGAAATATTCTGAACATGGTGATCGAACAATAGTTTATGGAGCGTATCGAGCGTTTTAACGAATAGCCGTTTTTGCTGATCTTCTGCCAGCCGACTCCCCCACATATAGGTCGGCGGCATTGATGCGCCGATCCACACATTGCGCGGGATACTGTCGGCAAAGTTCAGAAGCCGAACCGGGTTTTTCGTCAGGAGTTGGAACTGGTGCCAATCAGCCGCGCGGCACACCTCGAAGACTTGCCGGATATGCTCATCAGGCACCCAATGACCCATGAGATCGCTCATGCTGTCGAGGAATATCCGCGACGGCGTTTTGAGTTTGTAAGGTTCCGTCAATCGCTCTGGGCTGAAATAGTGCTGCTCGAATCCGCCGGGATACGCCGCGTTTGCAACGCCTTCAGCCACAGACTTAGCATAACACTGCGCTACGCTTCCATCGGGCATTTCCCATTTACAAGCGTGCTTGCAACCACCGATGGGATTCCAAGAATACTCCGTCCATTCAATCCCTCGCTTGCCGTTACCCTTGTCTTGTTTATTCATGACTAGCAATTGCCTCCCAGAATCCCCATTTGACTCTCCTAATCATTCCCTTTTCATTTAGACGCGAAAGTGCCATCGCCGCCGCCGTCTTTGTTAAGCCAGACAGACTAATCAGATCGCGCGTGCGCAGCGGGCCTTCCATTAACAAATCAAGCAAGGCTTTTTGACTTGGCGCGACCATCGGATTGTGCCCGGATACATATTGACGCGGTCTACCCACGCTGTCATACTTTTCGAATTGCACACCGCATCCACATGCGCATTCAATAATCGGATTTTGATCACCTGGTAATCTGAGAATGCTTTTTGCGCTCCTGTGTAGCAATCGGTGCGCCTCGTGCGACGAAACAACCTCAAGGTTATCAGGATGGTTATTTCCAGCATTGCCGTCAATGTGGTGAATCATCTCGCCTTTAATTAGTGGGCGTCCGATTTTCTGTTCGGCAACTAGACGGTGCTCGTACACATATCCCCGCACATCTGACAAATGATGCTCTGGTTGATAGATAAGCACATATCCTGATTTAGTAACGGTACGGTGTGGATATGCGCGCCTCGCCGTTGTTTCACCCATGTCTCAATCCTTCCTTAAGGGGGTTTGAAAGTTAAACCCCCTTATTGACTATTTCGCTTCCCGGTCGGCTTTTTTGCTGGCGCACAGCGCGCACAGATCGGTACTTACCGGAGTCACAATCGCGGGCCGCTCATGACAATTCGAGCACAGCACCGGTGCGTCTCCGGCAACCCCTGCATCCTTGACTTTCGGCGGTTCCGTTTCACCGTCCGTCTCCAGGTCCGCGCTGGCTTCCGGCTGCGCGGCGGGCTTGTTGCGTGCCGGTGCAGGCATGGGCGCGGGTTTCGGCTGCTCGACCAGGACGGTCGTGGTGTTGAGGTCATCGGCTGGATCAATCACTATTGCGGTGCTGTCGATTGCATCGCGCTGGCTCAAGAAGCGGTCAAACTCCGCCTTGATTGCCACCGGGTCAAGTTGCGAATGTCGCCAGTTGTACCCCAGGAATTCGTTAAAATCACCATCCGTGATGCCGTGTTCTTTCATCAAGTTCTCGAAACGAGTAACTGCACGCTGGTCGTTCAGCCAATCGGCGGTGTTGATGGGCAATCGCCACATACCAGACTCGGTATCATATACCACGTCAAGGATTTCAGCGTCGGCCATTTTGCGAACAGGGTATGCAATAGTTTTACGAGCAGCGTCTTTTACAGCGTCCTTCTCGGCTACCCATTGCCCCGTTCGTCCTTGCGGAATATTGTCGGGCTTTCCGTATTGCCCCTTAGCGCGCCATGCACCAACGCCCTGCACTGGGGCGGGAGCAGGCAGGCCGTGAGACAGAAAACGATCCATTTTCTGCCAATCGTGTACAAAAAAAACAGCGCCGCGATCTTCAGGACCAATACCATGCAGTTCTTTCTCAGCTTCTGTCATGGGGCGCGGACCATCTGTATCCAGATACTCATGGCGGTTGATCAGTTCGGTTGAACCGCGCCAGCCAACCTCAGTGACAACAGCACCCTTGTCTACCCAGGAGTAGATCATACCCGGTACCATTGGATGCAGTTCATACGTAAGGGCAACGTGAGCTTTCAGGCGGGCTGCGCGCTGCGCTGTCGCCTCAATCACGTCAGGAGGATAATTTTGATCGGATTTCGTCATCGCCTTTTTGATGTTGGCGATGTCGGGATCAGAGATATAAATCTCTTGAATCAGTTCCGGCAATTTGCGCGGGTCGCTCCAGATGGTCATGAATTCACGGGCGCGGTTGCGAGAGTCCATCGCAGACAAAACCATGTGTCGAAGGCGCTCATTCTCATCTTTGATCTTTTGCACTTCAGCCGGTAGATCGACAGTCGTCATGGCATAAATACCCGGCGAGACTGACGCAGTTTCTGCCATCTCTTTCTCGCGGAGTTCGGTCATGCGCGCGTCTATTGCGTCAAGGTCAAGTCGTTCGGTTTGATGTGGGGTGATCATTGGTTTTACGGGTTCCCTTCTTTGAATATCTATACCAGTTTCCATTCGGCGGGATCGACGGGCGTCACGCGGTTCGGTCCCGCCGGTCATGACAACACCGCCGGGATTGGCTCGTCTTCGGCAATCATCGGCGCGGGAACGTAGGCGGTCAAATTGCGTGATATACTGACCTTTGGCTGTTCGATAACCTGCCCTGGCATCGTCGCCAGATGGGTATCCGTCAGCGTCTTGGAGGCACGCACGGCGCGCAAAATCTTCTCATACGCCGCTTCGTCCAGCACGAGCAGCGCAGGCATATTGGACCGACACCAGTTAAATGCCTCGTTTGGCGCATACTGAGGGACGTCCCACATTTTGACCTCAGTCGCCGCGTGGGGTTTATTATTGCCTGTCTGCTGAAATACTTCCAATGCCTGATCGCGCACCACTTGATCGTAACGTTCTTGCAAAACTTTGAGTTGCGCGGTTTCGGCTATCTCCGCTGCGTGCTCCGCTTCCCACGCAGCTTTGGCGGCATCAAGTTTTGCTTTCGCCGCCTCGTGTCGCTGACGCGCGTCGGCCAGATGAGCGACCGCCCAATCCAGATCGTGCCCGTTGTCGTTTTTGGTTGGTTCCATTTTTTTGCCTCTATACTCTCTGGGGCACGGTCCCGAAGCCGTGCCCCCTGCTGTTCGGCAGTTTTCATCCAGGGCGTTCTAGTGGCCGTCCTTGCGCCAGCTAACTGGGCGCGCGTAACGGATCGCGCCGGTATCTTTGTTCTTCCAGCACGGTTCCCATCCGGCGTGTTTCCGTGCCTTTCGGCTTTCTGGCGTGGGGCACTCAT
>JBAZEO010000146.1:0-1606 GCA_041653935.1 Dehalococcoidia bacterium
CAAGTTCCGCGCGCCGACGATTCCGGATGTATTTCAGAGCGGTAGTCGGAGCGGTAATATTTATCCGGCTCGATTTCCATCCCGGACAGAGGGGAGATCCTTCCGGCGTTCTCCCTTCCAGCCTTCATCGCAAGGCGCTTCGCGCCCAGCTCTGACAGGCCCGTACCCGTGGCGAGCTTACGGCGGAGGATGATGCGCGCAAGAGGGGCGAGCGACATGTGTCATTCCCTCGATATGTAGTAGAGCATAGAGTTCTCTTTCTTGCGGGCCTCGGCGTCGGCCTTTTCCTTGCTCGACGGGAGAACGCCTCCGTCGATGACCGGGTCTACTCCGGAATACCGTCTTACAAATTTGTTCGTAACGGCTGGGTAGAACGGCCCGGTAGCATCGCCGAGATAAGAAGTGATCGGAGAGAATTTAAGCCCCGCCTCCTCAATCCTTCTTCCCGTGCGGCTCGCGGGGACGACGCCCCTGTCGATGGCGGCGGAAATCATTGAAGGAGGAACAGGATTTATGTTCTTTGTCCCTGCATTCTTCGCAGTCTCCTTGTACATCTGCAAGTTGCCGGATGCGCGGATATCATCCTGTATCTGTTTCACTGCCCCGCTTATCTTTCCAGAACTGAACTTCTGCCCGGCATTTATCTTGGCCTGCTCTTTCGCCGGGAGGTTGTCAAAGAAAGCCTTGACCTCCGGGTCGTTTGTGAGCAGCTGGTTCATTCTGTCCTTACGTACGGCGGGGCTCGTTACTTTGTTCATAGCCGCGTCCGCCTTTTGCCGTCCCCTCTGGAGGATGGCAATGGCCTCGTTCTTGTCGTAAATGTCCCTGGTCGCAGTCACCATGCCGTCGATGTTCCCGGCCCTCTGAATTTTTTTTAATACCTGCGTGCCCTTTGACCCTGCCATGCTGATGGGGATCATGTTACCCACGGACTGTTCAATTACCGAGTTCAAGTCGAAGCCCGCCCTGTCCTGCATCGCGGGGTCGCCTTCATAACTTAAGTAGTCCGCGACATTCGCGGTAACTGGAATCGCTGCGCCCACCGCGAGCCTCCGCGCGAACGGATAGGCCAGGCCCTTTGCGGCTGCTGCTGCCGGGGCCGCTCCTACGTAGCCCATCGCCGCGTCTTCCGCGACATCCTTAAGGGCGTCCGCCCCGAGCGTGGAAAAAGCGTTTCCCTCCGGCATCCTTGCATCTGGATTAATAGCGATGGCCTGCGCTCTTTGTGTGGCGCGCGGGAAAAGAAAAGAACTCGCCTGCATCGCGGCGCGTTCGCCTAGACCGCGCCCGTTGAAGGCGTCCTCGGCGGCACGCTTTATCCCTTCCGTCTGCTGCGCATTTGATACAAGTTCACGGTCACGGGGGTTGTCCCAGTCAAGGTACATCTTCGCGAAACGGGCGCGCTGATCACGACCGAACTGCTCGCGTGCCGCGGCCGCCTTTTGTCCTCCTGCGCGGATCCCCGCCTTCTCCTCGTCCGTGGGGATAAAGGGCAATATGGCGCCTTCCTTTATCCCGTTCTCCAGCCCGTAAGCCTTCATCACGTCTTCGGCGGTGAGCTTGTTTTCTCCCAGCGCCTCGGCGTCTGCCTTCGCCTGTGCGCGCC
>JBAZEO010000146.1:1706-5350 GCA_041653935.1 Dehalococcoidia bacterium
GGGTCTTTCCGGAAGGTCGAAGCCAGCGGCCGCCCCGGCCGCGGCTACGGAAGTTCCGCCATAATCGTCCTCGAACTTTCCGGCATCGATTGCGTCCTGCGGATAACGTTTGTTAAAATCATCGATGGCCTTCTCAAGACTAACCCTCTTTGCCTTTTTGCCGTAGTCGTTAGCCTCGGTAGCCCAGGCCTCCGCAAGCGCATTTATCTGCGTCACCGCCGCGTTCTTCTGCTCCGAATCGGCAAGCGCATTTTCCTTGTCTATGGATGCGCGTGTCTTCTGAGACTCGGCCAAAGCTAAATCTCTGTTGCGCCGCGCAGTACGCGCAGATAGCCATGATTCGGCTACATCAGGGACGCCGAGCTGCTCGCCTATGCGCTGCACCTCTTCGTCAGGGATGTCCTTCATCCCGGACCGCAGCTCTGCATTCTGTGCCTCAAGATTCGCCTTCTTTTGTGTCAACACGTCGATTTGCGCACGTATGGAGGCGCGCTTCCGTGCGGTGTATTCCGAATCGCTCTGAGACTGTTGCGTCGCTGACACGTCAGTGTTCACTTCAGGGAGATCATCATTCCCGCCATCCAGTATATCCTTTGATGCGCCGGAAGACGTATACAGATCAATAAGATTCATTGATTTCCTCCTACGAGCTGCTTCTGGAGATCGGCTATCTGCGCGTCTATTTCCTTTATCCTTTTTTCATTCTCGTCGATAGCGGCCTGCGCCTGCGCGTTTCCGCCGACGAGGTCCAGGAACTTGGCCTTGCCGTTATCGTAGTTCGCCGATTTCTTGATCGACATCACCGTGTCGATGACTCCGCGGACGGCCTTCCCGGCATCCCTCAGATCGCGGGACTTTCCGCCCTCTATGGGCGACGTGTCTATGCCTGTGTTTACTTTATATGCACCCCAGTTAATCATCCGAATAATCCTCCCAGGAGCTGCGACATAAAACCACCTTCGGAGGCTTTAGATATTCCCAAATTGGCAAGCGCCGTCTGAATGTCCGTGTCGTTGGATAGCTTGCCCAGCAGCGCGTTCACAACGTTGTCAGATGTGTTCTGCGTGCTGGACAGATATTCATTGGCGATGCTTCCCAGATTGGATACGTTGTTGTTCGCCTGCGTCATCGCCGTCTGGTTGTTACTTTGTTCCAAGTCTAGCGAGTCCTTGAGTTTTCCGTAGTCAAAATTCTTCTCGGCGTTGTACTGCTGCTGAGCGTCCTTGTAAAGCTCGGCCGCCTTCTCCGATGCGGTGGCCGCCAGCTGTTCGCCCGCCCCGCCGCTGAATAGCCCGCCCTGTCCGGCAAGCGAGTTCTGCGCCGCCATCGTCGCCTGGCCGATGTTGTAGTCGGCGTTCGGGTCAAGGAAATCGGACACCGATTTCCCGTAGTCGTAATTTTCAAGCTTGGACGAATCGACGCTGTAGTCCTTTGATGCCGAGTCCTTGACTGACGAAAGCCAGTCGCTCACTGACTGCGAGCCGCCGAGGGCATTCTGTGTCGCCGTGCCCGTTCCCTGGATAAGAGAAAGAATCGAGTCGTACGCGGAGGAATTCTCGTCCAGGAGTCCTTTCAGCGTGTCAGCTGCGTTAGTGTACGCCGCGTTCTTTTCGCCGATGTTCGTCAGGCCCGTGAGGTCCGTGAGACCCGTGAGGCCCGATTTCAGCTTGTCCGTGAGGCCCGATTTCAGCTTGTCCGTGAGACCCGTGAGGGCCGTGAGGCCCGTGAGGCCCGTGAGGGCCGATCCAGTCTCCGGATTTAGCAAAGTGTTGACTAAACTGGTGCTCGCCATTGTGTGCCTACTGTTTGATTACCATCTCGCCTTCGTAATAGACAAATGAAGTTTCCGGATCTGTGTCGAACTCGGTCTGTCCTTTCCGGACGAGGTAGTTCTTCATACCAGAAAACTTGTACGCACCGTCTGTTACTTTGGTGAAAATAGTGGCACGGAGGAGCCAGTCATATTCCGCGTAAGGAAATATAAGTTTTTTCACTGCGTCCGTGCACACTATTCCGTCAGAAAATATTTTTCCCACAAGTCCGTTCTTCACATAAATTAACGGCCTGTATGTCTTCGTGTCCTTCTGCAAATTCGAGGCCTCGGCTATCGTCGGCATGCGTCACCTCCCGCACTTAGTGTAGTCTATCATAGCGGACGCCACCGTGAACGGAGCGGGATCCGTAAATGATACCCTGAAGGCTACGCGCCTGCCTTTTCCAAGATGGTTCCAGCGCGTCGAATACCCGTACTGTCCTTGCCGTCCCGTGTTAGCCCAGCACTCCGGTTCCCAGGTGTAGCCGCCGTCAAAGCTCACCTGTAGCATCACGCGTGGATTGTATGAATCGGACGACGGATCCGCTGATACTGTCCTCCCGTTGTCAATGATGAGCTCCAGGGAGTGCAGAATCATGTCCTTGAAGTCGTTTATGATTATGCCAGTGACGCGTGTCCGCTGTATCAGCCGTCCGGCGTGGTCCGTGAATTTGTCCTCGTCGAGATATACCACGGAGTTCTCGCGGTAGCTGCCGAGCATTATCCTGCCGTAGCAGCGCATCGCGAACGAGGGAAACCACATCCGGAGCGTGTTCTTCGTCTCGTCCCTCGTCGCCCGGGTAGTCCACGAATCTTCCGCGAAGTCGTAGCAGTACGTGACATCCTCGGTAGGAAATGATATCAGGTAGAACTGATGCCCGTCCTTAGTGTACGAGTAGCCGAAGGCGTCGTCGCTCCTGGTCATCGTGCTTATGCGGCGCTCCAGCCAGTCTTTGGAAATGCGGGTCACGCCATCCTCTCCCACCGACCAGATGGAGTTGTATCCAGTCGATGAGCTTCCCAGAAACACTACGCGTCCGTTGACCTCGGCGGCGCTCTTCGGCGCCTTGCACCCGATGGACGACGTCTTGCCTGTAGTGATGTAGGGAGTATAGAGCGAATCCTGCCACTGGTATATCTGATAGGTGGACGAACCCAGTACGAGCATGAAGGCGTCCACGGCTTTTATTGCGACGATCGGGTCGTTCCGGAATTCCGCCTTGATGAAGTTTAGCGACCCCATCCACACGTCTTCTTTCTGAAGCGTCCCGTCCACGTATGAATCTTCGCTGGGCGCGTAGTACTGATTGTCGGAAAACGCCACTTCGGTGCCGTCTTTTTTGGTGTACGCGTAGCGCGTCTTGTACTGGTAAAAGGCGTGCTGGTCGTCCGTGCCGTTGGGTTTTCCGAGCTCCGAGTAGTAAAAGTAGTCCTTGCCATAATCGTTCACGATGATGCGGTAGTTTAGCGCCGTGATCATCGTGGGCGATATGTTGTCCGTTCCGCCCGCGCGCACGGGAAGAGTGAGCGCGCTTATAGATGCCTCGCCATCCGGCAACGTCAAATTGACCGCGTAGACCTGATGGTTAGAACAAATGCAGAGATAGCCGGGGACTCCAGAGGTCTCCGCGAAGGAAACGATTTCGCCGTTATTCGACACGTCGCCGACGAGGAAATAGGAGCCATCCTGATAGACGCGGTAAAGCGACGAACCGAAGACGCCGTAGAGCAGCTCGTCTCCGGAATTCACCGAGGCTTCCGGGGAGCACGTCGCAACATACATTCCGCGGCACGGGCCCGCGCCATCAAGCGTCGCGAACACGCTAGTCCC
>JBAZEO010000147.1:0-5319 GCA_041653935.1 Dehalococcoidia bacterium
GGCACATTCGGATCGAATACATCCGCCAGGCTTGCGCAGAATACCCGCCTGACAACTCCATCCTTGACGGCCTGCCTTGCCCACTGGATAGGTTTCTTCCAGTTTGCCTCTGATGTGCGCCGGTAGTCTTTTCCCCATTCTTTGACCCATCCATATCTTTTAGCCATGGTTTCGGCGTAGCAATTTCGGCAACCTTCAGACACTTTCTGGCAACCAATCCACGGATTCCAGGAATATCCTTTTTCAATCGTTCCATCTGTGAGCTTACGACCAGCCCATAAAATATTCGTAGATTTACCCATCATTCATCCTTTCTTGTCCTTCTCGCGCAATCCTCGCAGATATGCAGCGGTTCGCCGTCCTCAGAGTAGATCGTTATCCAGTGAGGACGAATGCGGCATAGCTGGCAGAGGTAGGCGATCAAAATAATTCTCCATTTTGTTCCAGTAGCGATAAATCAATTGGCATTTGCTGGTTTATTACCCGGTCTCGAGCTACCTTTGCGGTATCTAGGTCAACCTCGAAAGTTATGCAATCTCGAGCTAGGACTTTACACATTGCCGCTGTGGTCCCGCCTCCACAGAATGGGTCAAGGACCATGTCGCCTTGTTTTGTCAGGCAGTCAATGTAATACCTGGCGCTGGCTTCGTCCTGCCCCCATGCGTGGAAGCGTTTATCAGATCCAGATCCACTGAAAACGGAAACGATATTGCATCGAGGCATTCCGGTACCATCTTTAGGTCTGAAAAGCAAAATGGATTTATGCCGCGAAATTACCCTTCTTTGCCACAGCATGGACCCGTAACCGCCGCCAAATATGATTAATTCCATGAAGTAATCGAGATATGAATTGACTAAATTTACAACGCTTATCAGGTGATAACACCCGACATACATAGCAAGAAAACCAGTCGGTTTCAGTTTCTTAATCGCATCCTTGGCCAACCACTCGTAAAGGTGAAGATATTCTTTCAAATATGGCGGGTCTGTGAAAATGAGATCCACGGAGTTGTCGGGAATGGATTCGATCAGCTCCCGGCAGTCGCCTTCGCGGATATCAATCATCCCAACCACTCCGTAACGACACTTCGGGCGTAGTCGTATTCAGGCCCGGACAGCTTCAGACTTACAACGACATGCAGCGCCTTATTCTTGTACGACGATCCGCAGCCCTGCGCGATTCCAGCCTCTTTGAGCGCGGCGTGGACTTGACGGCGGATGGTGGTTTCCTGGTAGGGTTTTAGGGTCATATTATTCCTTTCGGCGGGGCCTTTCGACCCCGCCATGTGAAGGGAGGAGGATGGCTAATCTTCCAGCTTGATCTTCGCGGTCGGTTCGGTATTTGAGATAACAACCGGCTCTATTCCGGCTTCTTTGCAGACCTGGTTCCACGCCACATCAATTTCAACGGTTGAGAATTTGGCAATTACTTCCGGTACTTCTTCCTTGACTAAATCCCAATCCGTTACCGTGCGCTCCGTCGAGAATTTATTGATCAGTTCAATGGATGCTTCCCTGGCCGGTGTCTCATAGTCATAAGTCGCCCGACCGCCTGAATAGGTGACGCGGACACTGCCGACAACCTGCGTTTTACCGACTTTAATTACCTCCGCTTCGATCTCAGCGGAGAGAGCATCAAGTGCGCGTTTGTCCTTTTCCCATTGCAGGATTTTTTCTGCTAATTCAGATGCGTTCATATTTATCCTCCTAAGTCCTGATCTTCAGACTCTTTTTCTTCTGTCTTTTCCGGTGGAACAAACGCATAGGCTGGGTTGCCCCATTCTTGAAAATTCCACCTTGTCATGTGCACACCAAATGCGAGCACTTCCTGACCATCTTCCAATTGATCAAACGGGATAAGTTTGTAATTCATCATCTTTATCCTTCCTGTTCTACGGTTTCCGCGCCGAGTTCGGCGGCGGTGGAGAGAAGGGACATTTGACCAGCATCCTCATAAGCCTGTGTCAAAATCGCCTGTGCTTCTTTGACAGACATCGGGTTCGGGGTGTACGCTCCGCCGTCGTCCTGAGTGGGTTTCAGCCAGTCCAGCAGGGCTGATACTTCCGCGCCGGTCAGGTCTTTCGCGCTGGTCTTGCCGGTCAGGTATTGTGTGACTGTGTGTCGTTTGGCGGTCGAATCTTTGTCACCAGCGAAACAGGTTTCAAGCTGTGAAGCAAGGAGGCCAATTTGTTTATCATTGGCGGTCATTGCGCCTTTAACTGTTACCTTCTTTGCGATTCCATCCCGGACGGTTTCGGGGTCATAGGGGCGAACGGGGGCGGGTTTCTTCGCGGTTGGTTTTTCTGTGACTTCGCCTTCCAAAATCTCGCCGGTGTGCTGGTCAATGATCGTGCCGCCAGCCTGCGCCATTTCTTCGGTGGTGTATAGGCCGGATAATTCCTGAGGAAACGCTTTGCGAAGGCCGAGGGCTTCGGCGCACTTTGCAATCATCACGTCCCCCATCTTTTTCCAGATAGGAAACGGCGTACCGTCTTTTTTTATCTGGACATAAGCTTCGTACCTTGCAACCCCCCAGAAAGGTTCGCGGCAGTCTGATTTCAAAATACCGACCTTCGCGGCTGCCGGTGGTGTTGATTCCAGCCAGACATCTTTCCAGTCGCCGTCTTTACCACACCAGAAAGGCCCGAGTTGACCAGCGTATTTGTTGGTTCTTTCAGCAATCAATCTTGATCCGTCGATGGAAACTTGAATCCCCATCTTATCGATGTACCCGCCGGCGTCTTTGTCATATTCCGACCGCTTGATTGCATAAATTTGCCTGGCGAATGGGTCTAGTTGGGTGCGGTTGCATTGCTGGATAAACAGTTTCAATTCATCGTCTGTCGCGCCTTTCGCAATGGTTCGCTTGATCAGCGCAACTTGATCTTGGGTAAGTTCTTGGCGTATTGCTAATCCGTTTTCTGTCATGCTATAATCCTCCTTGTCAGTTCTGTAATTCCGCTTCTGTCATTTGCCTGGTAGGAGCGGTTATTTTTGAAAATACGCTGTTCGCGTCAAGTCTTATTGGTTTATGGAGCGTCATCAAAACCCTGTCTATCATCCGGTGGTGTTTTCTGCACCACTGCTTCACCCAAAGCGGTTTCGAGTAATCCATGTGGCAAAACTGCGCGATTTCGTTGCATCCTGTGATTGTGCATGTTCCTCTAACCAACTTACCGCGCCTGACCGCCCTTCGTACTTGTTCCCTGGCGTACACATGCGAGGGGTTGCGCCTTCTCTGGTCGCATTTGTAGTCATAAAATCGCTTTGACTTGCCGCCTTTCCAGTTGGGATTGCGTTCGCCTGTCTGGTCTCTAAGCAATGGTCTCCTCCTGAGTAAGATTTGCCGGTACTCTCCCGGTTGTCACGCCTGTCTCGTTTGACGTTCACGCTTTTCCAGTCTCATTTTTAGGGTTGACACAGAAAAGTAGGAGAATCATCCCTGTGGAGAGGTCACGAATTGCACGTGAATCTGGGTCTTGTTTGCTGCGCGCGCCCCCGCTGTGGTCTTATCACACTGCCTCCCCATTTGCCGGGCATGGGCTGAACTGGCTTAACCCGGCGGTGTTGCAAACTGATCGGCCGCTCGTGGGGTAAGCTCACCAAAGATCAACCCCATGATGTCGATGGTGTCCGATCAGGACTGCCATATAGAATTTTTAAAGATCAGCACCGATAATGCAGGTCTTTCAACGTCTCCGCCGTTTCACGATCTTCCTCGTCGTGTACAGCCTGTTCGATTGCATCTTCCCCAACCAGTTCTAATAGCTCCTTGAGTTGCCTGACGTTGCACATATCTTCTGGAATAATCCCGCTGCCTATTTTGCCGTATGCCAGCTCGTCCATATCAAGCAATTCGATGTAGTCATTTACGACCTTGAGCATGTTTGGTTTTAGTGCTGTTGCCATTTCATCCTCTCTTATCGATAAACCCGCCGGCCGGCTTGGGCCTCGCCCGTATCCCATTTCTTGAAGGGGTTTGTACCTCCATCTCAGCCAGTAAGGTCCTGGCGGCGGGTGGCTGAACTAAATAAACTGGCCGAACCGGTCAAATGGCTGGCCAATGGGGCCAAAACCCCAATCTGGATCAAACACACCAGCTACGGCATCAGGCGCATCGGATGGTACCCAATCATTAACGTCTGGGTCGAATACGACATTCACTACGTCAAACGCCCGACCGGCAAACCGATCACTTGCATTGTTGTTGGCAAATTGAAATTGCATTTTCATCCTCCATTTCAAAATACGATCTGTGCGCCCTGTTGGGCTATAAATAACTCAGAATTGCTCTTTGGTGAGCCGAGACCATATCGCGTACGTGATCGTAAGTAACCAGTTTTTCGTTATACGTGTCAAGCCACGCACCAGACGGCTGTTCAACAAAGACCTGCGAATTGCCTCGATCATCCCACATCGGAATTGTGTAGACTCGCAATCGTCCGTTATGTGGCAAAACAGGACTACATTCGTCGCTAAGGATATCAGGAACAGGATTATCAAGATGTCCATTTTTGATCCTTTCGCTTTCGGCTTGCCACAGGTCGCGATCTATTTGGGATTCTGAGATTCCCAGAAGTTGAGATAATCGCTCGCGCAAGTCAATGTCTTCCTGGGTCATCCTATATTGTTTGACTAATCTCGGTCGTTTTTCTTTTTTGTTGTCCATGATTGTATTATACAATTGGTCATGACATATTGTCAAGCCTTTTTAGAAACTGCTATAATATTGCTATGGACACCCTGAAAGACCTTTATGAGAAGTTAGGCTATGCCCTGCTTTACGGCGTTGGGTTTGTTGTGAACCTGTGGTTATTGTATTGGAGGAGGATTCGTGATAAACTGAATTGACGCGTTATATTCTGATCAGATTGAAAGGATAAAATATGTCTCAAGAAAATGTACTTTTGGTTATCACCGCCCTGACCGGTATTCTTGGAGTACCTCTCACCAACTGGATCAAGGCCGCCTTTAAGTGGGACGGCAACCAGGCGCTTACCGTGGCCGTTGGTGTGTCCTTCGCCCTGGGTCTGGTTATCGCATTTGTCAACGGGCAGGTGACCGGGGAGCTGGTTGACCCTAAACAGGTCGCCGATGCTTTCGGCGTGGTCTTTGCTACTGCTACCGTGTTGTTCAAGGCCTTCAACGGCAGCAAATAACCCTGTGATTACCGGCCCTGTCTGGCGTGCCTGGCTTCCAATCGGTGGAAGTATACCTTTACTGGACGGCGATAAGTCGGGCAGGGCCGGGATCAAAATGATATGAATAGCAAGCAAGAAGCATTTGTAAACGAATACGTCAAAGATCATAACGGCGCGC
>JBAZEO010000148.1:0-5314 GCA_041653935.1 Dehalococcoidia bacterium
TCTTGGATGCTCGTGCATTGTGAGAGAGGTAGAGACAACCTTTAGCACAAAGCACCCAAGAATGGACTTGTCTCTTTCGGCTCTCACACCGCATCTCAATTATAGCACGACTTATTTGACAATTCAATCATCCTCCGGGAATTGATCCCAAACCTTACCGTCGAGTTCTGGCATGTGAACGAGTTTTCCATCCACGACCATCTGCTTGAGGAAAAATGGAATGCCGGCAGCCACGCACTGATCGCGGACTGATCGCGCCCATTCAATGTTCATCGGGCGGGCGGCCGTGCCGGATTCAGCGCCACAGATCAGCCAGTGAATGGTAGGTAAGTTGTCCATCGTTACGCCGTGTCCGCTACAATTTGTGCAATAAACCGGATCGTCTTGCCACCATTGACCGCAAGTAGAACACCGTTTTTTGTGCATGTAAGTTTCAACACTTTGAAGCGACCCAATAGCAGGTTCCCAACTTATGAAGTTATTACCTTTCCATGCGTCAAAGAAAATCGGCATTCTTAATCGCGCCATTTCGTCATTTTCGCAGGTGATACCCATGCGGACATAGGAAGGAGGCCCGGCTAACCACCAATCGCGCGCCATTTTTTGGATATTCTCCGGTCGCTTAGTAAGGATCAACCATTCAAGGCCAATGCCTAAAACGTCCATTGATTCTAGGTCGCTGGACTGGTCAATGAGATCCCATAAATCTTCGCGCCATTCCTGCGGCACGTTCGGATCAAATACATCCGCCAGGCTTGCACAGAACACCCGCCTGACAACCCCGTCCTTAACGGCCTGTCTCGCCCACTGGATAGGTTTCTTCCAGTTCGCTTCCGATGTGCGCCGGTAGTCCTTGCCCCATTCTTTGACCCAGTGAAAGCGGTCATTATTCTGGCGTTCGGCATAACAATTCTGGCAGCCTGCCGATACTTTGTGGCAACCGATCCACGGATTAAAAGTATGATCCGTCCATGCAATTCCGGTTTTTTCACCCATTATTCATCCTTTCTCGTCCTCTCCGCGCACTCCTCGCAGATATGCAGCGGTTCGCCGTCCTCAGAGTAAATCGTGATCCAGTGCGGATGTTCACGGCATAGCTGGCATAGGTAGGCGATCATAATGATTCCTGGTTTGCAAAAGTAAATAAATCAATTGATTTATATCTTTGCTCTACATCTGTGAGGTTTTTTACTGCTATCTTGAAATAGCTTTCCTTCAGTTCAATACCAATCGCTTTTCTTCCGAACCTTATAGCCTGATATGCTTCTGAGCCAATACCCATGAATGGCGTGAAAACAGTTTCGCCAGGATTAGAATATAATTTGATACAACGCTCAATCGTTCCGAGCTGCAGCGGGCAGATATGCTTTTCGTCATCGGCAGCCCTGGCGGTGGTGTATTGCAAGGTATCACTTTCGTGTATTCCAGTCCAAATACCACCGGCCCAGTCAATCCATGTTTCGTTATTCATTTCGCCGTTTTCAACCGGCTTGACAGGCACTTCGTTATCACCATCTTTTTTGAATATTAGGATTTGATCGAGAATAGCCGGCCGGCTGTCGGATGAATCCTTTTTCAGCGTGGCGAATAAAAGCGCCTGAGCTTTTGTTCTGATAGCCTGTGCCTGGGGATTCTTGCCGACAATTGCCCGCCCGATGAAAGTCCAGCCTTCTTTTTCGTACGCCGCAATAACGGCGCCAGGAAAGTCCCTCATGCCGATATACCCGTCCTTGATCCCCATAGCCGGAATATCTGATGTGTGTGCGCAGGTCAAGCGTCCTGGTTTTGTAACCCTGAGTAATTCCCGGATGATGAAAGCGTAGTGTTTGAAAAACTCATCCCAATTTCTGGAATTACCGAGATCCAATTCACTGGCGGAATAGGTATATAGGTCAGCGAATGGTGGAGAATAAACCGATAAGTGGATGCTGTTCTCGGCAAGTTCTTTCATTCGCTGGCAGCTATCGCCTAGCATGGCAGTCCATTTATCGCCCTTTATAGTTTTTTCGGCATAGTCGAATTTATTTTCCTGTTCTGATCCCATTTTGATTTCTTCCTCTTCGTATTTTTGAACATGTTTTATTAGTTCGGCACTCATGTTTTTAGCAACCGCTTCTTTTTGCATGACGTTGGCATAAATCTCTCGTTCTGCTTCTGATAAAACTATATGAACGTTTACCGGTTCTTTTTGACCGAACCGCCATTCACGCCGGATGCACTGGTAATAAGCTTCCCAACTATCAGAAAGCCCCAGGAAAAGCATATTATGTGCATTCTGGAAGTTCATACCAAAACCTGCGATTTTAGGTTTTGTTACCAATATTCGATATTTTTTATCCTGGAAATCTTCAAATGCCTGAGCCTTATATTCTGGCGTATCAGAACCTTGAACCTGTCGGTAATCATCCAATATCTTACAGATTTGATCGGCTTCCGATTGAAGTCCGCACCATACGATCCACTGTTCATCCCCGCCGTCGATAATATCAATCGCTTCTGATATACGATCTTCAATGGTTGATACCCTTACTTTGTGGCGGTCTTGAATTCCAGCCAGTCCCGTGAAAAACAACTGATCGTCTGGCTTGTAGTCAACCGCAATAAATTTCGGTATGATTGAAAGTTCAGGAAGGATATACCCATCATCGTCATAGCCCAGGTCAGACGGCTTTCGTAGGCTTATCGCCCAACTTGACATCCATTTATAAAATGATTCTGTGGCGTGGTTTTTCAAGCGCCATTCCTGGCCTTGACTGCCTGAGCGTTTTGTTTTTACCTGTCGGCCGTCGCCAACTTCGAGGTAATCTACTTTATTAGCGTGGACGAAAAACATAGCGAGCATTTCATTGACGGTAGCAACGCCTAAAAATTCAGAATGATTACCGATTTCTGCTTGATCGTTCGGGGCAGGTGTCGCGGTACACGCCAGGCGATATTTTGTATCGGCGAACAGGTTTATCATCTTGCGCCTGGTAACGCCGTCAAATGATTTCAGGATAGAGCTTTCATCAAGAACGACCGCCTCAAATTCTGCAGGGTCGAAACTATCAATCATTTCATAATTCGTGATGCAGATTTTATTCTTTACTTCATCCTGGTGTCGGACGTATTGAACGTCAATGTCGATTTTATGGCCTTCCCTGACTGTCTGTCTGGCAACTGAAAGCGGAGCGACAATCAGGGTTTTTACGTCCAGCAACCGCGCCCATTCCAATTGAACAAAAGTCTTACCCAGGCCGGTATCAAGGAAAATCGCCGCCCGGCCTTTACCAACCGCCCACCTTACAACGTCCCGCTGGAATGGAAATAACATCGGATGGACTTGATCGGTTGATATGTCGTTTCCGTGAAACACATTTGCAATGCGCTTCGATGATAAAAACTCCTTGTAATCAATCATCCCAACCACTCCGTAACGACACTTCGGGCGTAGTCGTATTCAGGCCCGGACAGTTTCAGACTAACAACGACATGCAGCGCCTTCGACTTGTACGACGATCCGCAGCCCTGCGCGATTCCAGCCTCTTTGAGCGCGGCGTGGACTTGACGACGAACTGAGACTATCTGGTAGGATTTGATGGTCATTCGGTTACCACTTCAAGCAGTTCAAGCCGGGAGCAGCGGGCTTTACCGTCGCTATTAAAAGGCACGACAATGCCCGGAAGGTCGAGCCAACGAATACGGCAGCGCCAGATCGTGGAGCCGCCGTGATTATTCTTGACCCATTTGAGCGTTGCGAAATTGACACCGCATCCACATTCGACGGTGGGGAGCGGGTTGGGTACTTCTTCTAAAAGTGATCCAGCTTCAATCTTCCAATGTGGGGGCGGGGAATAGCTCGTATTGCCAATGGCCTTGTAGACGACGTAACCAAGATCGTCTGATACGAAGTTTTCAGAAAGCCATACAACCGGATTTAAAAGATTTTCTGCGCAGCTGAGGTTTGCGCCGCTGAGGTTTGCGCCGCTGAGGTCTGCGCTGCTGAGGTCTGCGCAGCTGAGGTTTGCGCTGCTGAGGTCTGCGCTGCTGAGGTCTGCGCTGCTGAGGTCTGCGCAGCTGAGGTTTGCGCCGCTGAGGTCTGCGCTCCTGAGGTTTGCGCCGCTGAGGTCTGCGCTGCTGAGGTCTGCGCAGCTGAGGTTTGCGCTGCTGAGGTCTGCGCTGCTGAGGTCTGCGCAGCTGAGGTTTGCGCCGCTGAGGTTTGCGCCGCTGATGTCTGCGCCGGTCAAATCCTCGCGGAATTTACATGACCAGCGTTCGCCACCCTCTTCGCTGCGCTGCCATTTATGATGTTTCTCGATAATTACATTCAAATTGATAGAGGAGTCCATTTCAATTATCCTTTCGGCGGGGCCTTTCGACCCCGCCATGTGAAGGGAGGATGAAGGCTAATCTTCCAGCTTGATCTTTGCGGTCGGTTCGGTCTTTGAGAGTACAACCGGCTCTATTCCGGCTTCCTTGCAGACCTGATTCCAGGCGACCATAACTTCAACCGATGTGAATTTCTCCACGATCTCAGGAACTTCGGCTTTTACGGCATTCCAATCAACAACCTTGATCTCGTCGGAGTATTTCTCGATCAGTTCAATCGGTGCTTCCCGCGCCGGTGTCTCGTAGTCATAAGTCGCCCGACCGCCGGAATAGGTGACGCGGACGCTGCCGGCAACCTGTGTTTTACCGACGGCGATTACTTCCGCTTCGATCTCAGCTGTGAGGGCGTCAAGGGCGCGTTTCTGTTCTTCCCATTGCAGTATTTTCTTTGCGAGTTCTGAGGCGTTCATCGGTTATCCTTTCTGCTATTCGATCACAACGCCACGAGCGGCACGATCTTCCAGCACCATTCCGGAGGCCAGTTTATTGATTTCAGGCGACTTCGGATTATCGCGGACGAACCGTAGTCTTTCATCTGACCGCGTGCCGTACAATTCGCCGTCTTTGGAAACCATTTGGCAGGCTTCTTCCAGTGTCATTGATGCGGTGGTTTTGCCCTCTTCCGGTTCGCCGAAGATTTTCGCATTCTCGGCCTTGCGTTCGGTGGGGAGTTGTTTTTGTTCTTCCGCGTTGCTGTCGAAAACGTTTTCATCCCATTCGATACTTGCGCCTTCGTAGTTTCCAGGGTCTTTCATGGATTGCAGGGATGGGAACCGTTTCTTGAGCGCAATTTTTTCTGCGCGCTTGGTGGCGCGTTCATTGCGGTCAAACATTTCAGGTTTCCACTCATTTTCCATTTTCTTATTGTCTTTCCAAACATTACCGCTGAAATGTTCGTCGCCTTTTACAATCCCAACGCCAGTCCAGACCGGCTCGGGGCCGACAT
>JBAZEO010000149.1:0-5254 GCA_041653935.1 Dehalococcoidia bacterium
ATGGACTGGATGATTTTTGAGCCGACGCAGGTTATCAAGTGCTGCAACTGCTACGGTTATCAGTCGTGCGAACATGACGGCTGGGAAGACTCGGAAGCTCACGCTTTCATCGAGCATCTAAAAGCTCTGGCGATAACGGCGCTGCCTAAATATGACTCTGCCGAGTGGGGCGCGCCGGAGCCGGTAAAAGAGGGGGTGAAACGTGGCTAAAAAGCATGCGGACTATGAATGCGAGGGCTGTGGGTTGAGGTTCAACGTGGAGATAGTTGAATCCAGTCAAACAGCCATAAACTATGGAATCGCATATTGCCCGGCCTGCGGCGGCGTTGCAAAGTGAATGCCGTAGCTATGTAACGTTTTTCGAAGTTGAATCGATAAGTATTAAGGGGGTGAATTTTGGATGAAAACGAAAACCTGATAACACTGCATGACCTGATACCAGCAGTGTTCAATACGGCCCGGCGCTACCGGGTGCTATACTCTGCCCTCTCCCCCTATATCGCGGGCGTTAAGCTCAATGAGGAACAGGCGGAAGCGAGTATATTCATAGGCTTTTTGCAAATGGCCCCTTTGGAAGCCAATATGCAGGTAATCGAGGCCGGCAACAAGAAGGTGATGGTCTTCAATATGTTTTATAGAGCGGACTACACCGCGGAACTGGACTAGGAAGGGGGTGAATATGCAGGGTAAATGCTCGAAGTGCCAGATAGCATATCGGTTCTTTAGCCCAAGGGACTTAAAGGATGCCTATTGTCCCAAGTGTGGAACGAAGTTGTCGAGAACAACGTATCTTTATAAAGGTGAGTGGCGCGACGTAAATTACGCCTACCCGCCTAATAAGGGAAGGGGGTGATAAACAGATCAAAACAGCATCATAAAAAGGAAAGGGGGACAAATTGGCGAACAAAATAGACTTTGCACATGCTGAGCGTGTCCTGGGGGTTATGGCTGTCGATAAGCAGATAACCCTGGAGAAGCGCAAAGCGGTGCGCTTCGTGATCGATTTTCTCAAGACCAGTAATAATCGCCCCGCCCAGTTGCGTAACTGGCGCAGCGTTCTGCCCCGGGTCGGCACCGCTGTCATACTAGGTTACCTGGGCAAAGGTAAATCCGCTCTGGCGTGGTATATCGCTGAGATAGCGCACGGCCAGGGACGGCCTGTTTACGTCCTGGGCATGCCCAAGCGTACACAGAAGTACACGCCGAAGTGGGCCAAACACGTAAAAGACTTCCGCAAGATCCCGAAAGGCGCTTTTCTGATCGTCGACGAGGCCGCGTTGAGGTTCGGCAGCCGGCGCAGCCAGTCGGACAACAATATAGAGCTGGGCGGGCTGAACGCTCTGGCCCGGCAGCGGGACCAGCTGATTGTCTTTGTAGCCCATACCAGCCGCATGATGGAGATCGAAGCGGTGCTGGACTGCAAGCTGATAATCTACCGCAAGCCGAGTATGGCGCATATCATGTTCGAGCGCCGGGAGCTGGCTCCGTGGACACAGGAAGCCAGGGACGCGATCATGTCCCAGAAGAATCCGCTCAAGTGGGCTTACGTGATTGACCTCGAGGACGGCAGAAAGGGGCTGCTCAAGTGCCAACTGCCGGAAGGCTGGAGCGAGGATCTGAGCAAGGCCTGGGCCGAGCTCGACGTTGAAGAGCTGATGGCGGCCATGAAAAACAAAGCAAAGGAGAGAAAGACCAATGAAAGCTAATGATGTACTCAACCATCTGAAGGATGTTCGCGAAGTAACGGCTAAGGTTATAGACCGGGAGCCTGCAACCAAGATAGTGGTCACTCCGGAGATGGTGACCATGCGCCCGGGCAAGGGCAAGAGGCTCATGGAAGTGGATAAGGAAGGGGTGAAAGACCTCTTCCAGTTCCTGCACATTCCCCCGGACATGGTGGGCAAGATAACCCCCGCCACCTGCGGCCAGGTGGCCAACGACATGCTGGGCCATAAGGAGCGCTTCGAGCTCCTTATGAAGGACGGCAAGATAATCGGTTTCCGGGCCCCGCATGCGGGACACAGCATGTCCCCGGATCGTGTCCTGGAGTCCATCGAGAAGGTGGTAGAGAAGCCGGACTACCACAAAGTCGCCATAGACGGCCAGAACGTGAATCTGGAGATCGTCGGCATCGATAAGGCGGCGGTCACTCGCGGCGACGTGGTGCGCGCCGGCGCCCTGGTTAAGTTCAGCCCGCTGGGTATTAGCAATCCCAGTGTCCAGAGCTTCGTAATGAGGTTGGTATGCACCAACGGCATGACCTCGAGCACGGTACTCAGGGAGTACAGCTTCGGCGGAGGGGGCCGCGGCGGCGACGATAAGAAGGACGGCCTGTGGTCGTGGTTCAGGAAGGGCCTGAAGGAAGCCTACGGCTCCTACTCCAAGGTAGTGGAGCGCTACCAGCAGATGATAAAGGATGAGATCCCGGAGGCGGAGAGGGCCATGATGCTCGAGGCCATGATAAAAGAGGCCGGGCTCAAGGATGAAGCGGCTGCGACTGTCAGGACGATGGCGATCGACACTCCCATCCGCAACTCCTACGATATCCTCAACCTGATAACCTACGCCACCAGCCATATACTGGAAGACCCTAAGCAGATCCACCGGGCGCGCAGGGCCACTGAAGTATTCCAGGACAACGATAGCCATGCCCTGTTCTGCCCCGTGTGTAGGAAGTCCCGCGGCCAGGTGGCGGCGCTGCGCGCTGCTCCCGGCGCCGCGGCAATTCAGGCGTCTTAGTAATGCGAGCGGCAGCTTATACCCCCGGCTGCCGCTTTCATGGTCCAGTCGGCTGGGGTTTTGAGGTTACCTCCTTTTTTCCTCAGCCGGCTGGGCCGCCAATAAAATAACGAGGTGATATATGGGAAAGATAGTTGAGTTCAACGAAAGGTGTTCCTCTTGTAAAGGAACGGGTCTTTATCAAGGTCTTGGTGAACGCGATGGGTTTGCCGTCATCTGTCATGATTGTAAGGGAACAGGGTGTTTTCATTACAAGCATGAATATGAGGACTTCGTAAAACGGGAGCTCAAACCTGGAGTTCGCCAAGTTCTAGAGGTAAACCCGGGGATATGCGCCGGAAGAGGCACAGGCGATAAAAAATTCACATTCTCTGACTTTGGTGGCATGCCCTATGAAGATTGGCTTAAAGGAAAACCGTTTAGTCAAGGCATGGAGATGCGTCGGTTCACCTGCCCCGCATGGTGGTATCAATCGGCAGACTACAAGAAGAAGCCTGGATGGGAAGAATGTGATTGCATGGGCAGGACGTTCAGCGCATGCTCACACTTCCCTAACAAAGACAAGTGTTGGGAGCGGTGGGACACTGAATTTGGTGAAATCGTGAAAGTGATGAAATCAGACGACGAGGTGAGCCATGAATAGGAAACAATTCGACGATAAATTCAATGAGCTCCTGAAGCAATGCAACAAGGCCTGCAAGAAGCGGGCCGAGGAGATTCTGAAATCAGGAGCCGTGGATCTCGAGAGCGCCGAGAACGATTACTCCTTACCACGGACGGTGCTCGTAGATTGTCTGATATCGTCGGCGGGAGTGCAGAAACACTACCTGGGCCGGGATCATTTAAAGGATCTCCAGAACATCAAGAACTTTTAAGGAGGTGGTTATGGTGAAAAAACTTGGTAAAGAGGCGCTTTATGAGCGGGAGACCACCATCCTCTTCAACGAACTGGAAACGGATTGCATGGTTTATACCTGCAACAAGAAGCTGCAGCGCCAGATAGAAAAACTCGGCGTGAAGCCGGAGTCTAAAGACCACGTAGGGCGGAGATACCGCTTCCCCAAAAAGTGGTTGCAGCCCCCGGCTAAACCCAAAGAAAGGAGCTCCCGTGGGCAGAAAAAAGAAGCCGCCCCTCGTACTCGAGGAAAAGATAGTGGTCGACCCAAAGGGCCTGCTGGTAGTAGAAAGGCCGCAGGCGCAACTCGGGTTCCTCAACATGGAGATAAAGGGCGAGGACGCGGGAAGGATAGTGTTCGACCGGCGGTACGGAAAGACAAAGGGCGAGCTAAAGCTGTGGTTCAATCAAACAGTGTTCGCGGTCAATCAAGGCGAGTCGCGCAGGGTAAGGGAACAGCATCTGTTCATAAGAAAGATCATCTGCGACAAGCTCGGAGGCATTGACGAGAACAGGGACCAGTAACTATACTCAGATTAAATATATAAAGGAGGGACTTATTATGAACAAGCAGGAGCGTAAGGTAGCGATGGAGCTGCTCAAGAAACGCAACGTGGTGGCGGTGGGGCGCGGCACGAAGAAGACCGAGGGTATCGATACCCGCCAGCCGGCTATCGTGGTCAGCGTCAAGAGAAAGGTGCCCATCGCGGCGCTATCCAGGAAGGACCGGATCCCGGAGGTTATCAATGGGCGGCATACCGATGTCGTCGACGTGGGCGGCGAGATAACGCTGCGCTTCGAAAAGCGCAATGACGACCGGAGATACGCGCCGCGCCGGCTGCAGGCGGTGCAGAGCATCGAGCACAAGAGGCTCGGAGTCATGGGCAAGCAGGATATCACGGCTAGGGAACGGCCTGCGCGCCCGGGCTGCAGCATCGGTCACAAAGATATCACGGCAGGGACATTCGGCGCGGTAGCCTACGAGAATCAGACCGGCGCCGTGATGATACTGAGCAACAACCATGTCCTGGCCAACGTCAACAAAGGCGAGATAGGAGACCATATCCTGCAGCCGGGCAAATACGACGGCGGACAGCTGCCGGTGGATATCATCGCCACACTCGACGATTTCGTGGAGATCGAGACGGTGAGCTCGAGCGATTGTCCCTTCACGTCGGCAATGATTAAAATCTGGAACTGGCTTTCGGGTCTTTTTGGCCGGCACTCGAGGCTGTCCAGCTACAGGGACGTGACCAACAAAGTGGACTGCGCCCTGGCCCTGCCGATGTCGCCGGAGTCGATAGACCCCTTCATACCGGATATCGGTACGGTCACAGGCGTCGTTTCGCCCGAGGTCGGTATGGAAGTGATGAAGCGCGGACGCACCACCGAGATCACCCGTGGCAAGGTCGACAGCATCGATAATATAGTCAACGTCAACATGGGGGACGGCGACTACGCCATATTCGAGGACCAGATCATCATCAGCGGCATCGGCGGTGCGTTCTCCGCCGGCGGCGATAGCGGCTCGCTTATCCTGGACAAGAGCAGGCGGGCTGTGGGTTTGCTCTTCGCCGGCAACGACAGCATCACCATCGCCAACGATATCAACAACGTGCT
>JBAZEO010000150.1:0-5186 GCA_041653935.1 Dehalococcoidia bacterium
AAGTGTCTGAGCGATCCGATACAGCGCACGATGGACACGATTGACACGACTAAATACGACTACATAACGAGCGTCCTTGTGCCACAGAGATACGAGGTTTGGTTCTCGATCCCCGACAGGACGGGCGGGAACTCGGCAATCACGGTCGTTTACAATTACGTCTATGACAAGTTCTATTACTTCACGTTCTACAAGACGCCTTCCTGCCTGTCTACGTGCGAGAACAGCGATAAGAAGCTGGTAACGAAGATCGGGACTCGGGACGGGTATCTTGATTTGTGCGACGATGCCGTTTATCTGGACGGAGCGACGGCTATCACGGCGACGTATAGGAAGGGGTGGCTTGGGGGGAACGTATACGAGGACATCCGGCGGGTGGACACGGAATATGAAATCCCAACAGGAAAGACGTTGACGTTGAATGTTTACGTGAACTTCGATAAGGACGTTCAACGCACCCACGCGCTCACGGGATCGACACCCACGGCTACGGACTTGGAAATGCGGAGGCCCATTGACGGTTTCACGGAAACGGGGCAGAGAGGGAAGTTCTACTGCGTCGAATACACGAACGCGGAGAACGTGGCGGGCGACTTGAAGATCAACGCCATCCGTATCTACCACGTTCCGACTGTTATTAAGGCAAAAATCTATGGCGATTAAGACGAAGAAGAAAGACGACGTTAAGGTAAGCCCAATGCTTGAGCCTGGGTTTACCAAACATTCGCTTTCTTCCATGTCCATAGAAAGACGGCGCAACTTTGAGGCCGACCTTATCCGGTTTGGTGTGATCCACAAGAACCCGACTACGAGCGAACTCATCCTTCCGTCTCCGCTTGTCGTTCAGCCCTACGGGACGAAAACGACCATGACGGGAGAGATACGGTTCTTGGAGTTGGCGAAGAACGGGACGGCGTATGCGGGATTGCGCTCTCCCGATAGCATGAACTCTAATCATGTGTGGACCCTCCCGAGCGCAGACGGATCACCCGGACAATGCTTGGTAACAAACGGTAGCCATTCGCTGTCATGGGCCGACCTTGAGGGTCAATGCTACTGGATTAAGGACGGGGATAACATCTATTACGGGGAAGGTGCTGTCCAGATATTCAACTTGACGGACTCGGATAAAGACTCGATCCTGCAATTCGGGTTAGGGGTTACGTCAACCGTCAAATGGACCGTCGGGACGGACGACTCCGATTCGGATATGTTCAAGATCGCTTCGGGGTCCGCGCTCGGAACCAACGATGTTCTGAAGATTACGGCCTCTGGGACAAACTATGCCAAGGATTGCCTTGTGGCACTAGGCTACGGGGCTATGGCTTCAATCACTACGGGGTGGCGGAATGTCGCCATAGGCTACTACGCCCAAAACGCCATGACCGAAGGCCGCCAGCAAATCGCTATCGGATGGTATGCGCAGGGGACATACCCGGCGACGGGGCAGGACTGTATCGCCATCGGGA
The DNA here is from genome assembly GCA_041653935.1 of Dehalococcoidia bacterium. Lineage (GTDB taxonomy): Bacteria > Chloroflexota > Dehalococcoidia > E44-bin15 > E44-bin15 > JAYEHL01. The sequence goes on from JBAZEO010000150.1 coordinate 1,470, forward strand.
CTCAGGCGCAGTATATCTTGCAGGGCGGGGAATATGATATAGCCATCGGGAAAAGTTCCCAATTAAACATATCCAGCGGGTCTTATAACGCCTCCGTTGGCTATTATACCCTAGCGGCCCTGACCACGGGAAACTACAATACCGCCGTTGGGGACCACGCGCTTGCCGGGGCCGATTCGTCTTACGCAACCGCAATCGGCGCATTCGCTGGACAAACCAAGACGACGGAGACAGGTGGAATTTACGTAGGCTACATGGCCGGAAACGGGGACACGGACGCAAACAGGCTTTATATTGACGGGCTAGAGAGGGTCGGGACGATCCCGGCCCGCCGAGAATTGGCCTTTATCTACGGCATCTACGCGGCGGCGGTTGCAGATCAATACCTTTGGGTCAACGCTCACCTGAAACAGCCCGCGTCGGCCTACCATAATTGGGGGACGACTTTCGGGACAGACGGCTACGGGATACGCGATAACGCCGGGAACATCGAGATTAAGAACAGCGGCGGCTCTTGGGCTTCCCCCCTGTTCTCGGTCGCGGCGCACAACGTCCTGTCTACGGCTCACGGGGACGCTACGGCGGCGGCTTGCGTCCGGGGCCATCTGATTACGGGGCAGGGTGCAGTAACGCCACTTTGGACCGCGCTTGCCAAGGGGACGGCGGGATACTTTTTGAAGGCCGACGCCAACGATGTCGTGTGGGCGGCTCACGGCCTCACCGCAACGGACGTTGGGGCAGAACCAGCCCTCGGGAATCCGGGCGTATCGGGGTATGTCCTATCCTCTACGGATGGCGGGGTTCGGTCATGGATTGCGGCGGGCGGGGCGTTGGCCCTCGACGACCTGACGGACGTTGACGCGACATCCCCATCAGACAATGACATTCTCCGCTATGATACTGCCGGGGGGGTCTGGCAACACGAAGCCCTCCCTGCGGCGGCAAACCATGATCTCCTGTCTGCCACTCACGGCGACACCACGGCGGCGGCGGTTGTTCGCGGGGACATTATCATCGGGTCCGGGGCAACCCCAAAGTGGACGCGATTGGCGAAGGGGACGGCGAATCAAGTCCTGACGATGGGGGCCGATGAACCAGCTTGGGCGGCGGCGGGCGCTGGCTACGCTCCTGCGGCGGCTAAGTATATCGTCCAAGAGGCCCACGCTGATCTGTCCGCCGAGCAGTCCTTGGGTGCGCTGGCTACGGGGATAGTCCTGAATACGACCACGGCGGGAGTCGGCGTCCTGTCTATCGCCACGGGGACAGACTTGCCTGATGCCGAAGTTATCAGGATGCACGAACAGGTTTCCGCCCCGTCCACGGTCGCAAGCCACGGACAATTATACGTCGGGCCATACAACTACTACACGAAATTGCTCCTGCACTGCAACGGGTCGGACGAGGGGACTACCTTCACGGACGAGTGCGGAAAGACAGTTACCGCCAACGGGGACGCGAACACCGAACAGGCCGAGAAGAAGTTTGGGAACGCCTCGGCACAGCTTTCAGGAACAGGATACCTCACCCTCGCGTCGTCCGACGACTTCAAGTTCGGGACGGCTGATTTTACCATCGACCTGTGGGTTTATCCGACATCGTTTGCCGGGGAGATGTGTTTGGTAGATGCCCTTGTTTTAGGCGGGGCGGGGGCAAGAACCGACGCGTTTGTTCTGGTTGTAACGGCTACTAATGGTAATTTGAGAATATACAAGAGTGGCGGGTATAGTTCTTCTACCAGCGGGGCGTTGACTATAAATACTTGGAATCATGTCGCCGTCGCCAACATATCAGGGACGTTCAAGTTCTTCATAGGCGGGACACTAGACGCCACGACCACGACTATCCCGAGCGTAACGTCAGGCGGTCTTGTGATAGGAAGATACGCCGACTCCGCTGGCGGGTATTTCGTGGGCTACATGGACGAAATCCGCGTCTCCAAGGGTATCGCCAGATGGACAGCTACGTTCACCCCCGAGATAGCCGAATACACGACCACGGGAGAAAAGGCATTGTTATTTAAATCCGGCACAGGCGTTGTTACCGCCCTGGCTCCGGCAGACTAACATGAACAGCCTATGCCTTACACTCACGATAAAACGGCAGACGCTATGGACTAGGCTCCTGGCGTTCATCAAATCCATTTGGGAGGGAATAAAAACATGGCTATCATGAATCCTGTCATGCTCACGCTAAGTATCCAACCGGAACAGGGTGTTGACCTGTCCACGGGGAACGCCAATGTTACGGGCCGACTTAATGGCGGGGCGTCGTGGGGCGTCAATATCACCAGCGTTCAAAACTTTGCGGGGACAATCGCATTCGACATCACGGGCGTTCCTGCCGGATGCACGTATTCTTTCAACCCGCCTACCGTAGCCGTTGACCCTAACGTAGCCCAAGGGACCATCCTGATCGTTACGATCCCGGGAAACGCGGCCCTCCTTGGGGTCCACACCATCACCGTTACTCCGAGAGAAGTGGAGCCTGAATGAGCGATACCAAATTCTCGTTTGCGACACAGGTAGAGTGGATCGACAAGTTCTACAACGCCTACGTCCGCCTCGGGGACAAGACCGGGAGAATCACGCCGGAAATGAAAGAGGACGCAGAGGCGGCGCACAGCGCGATCAGGAACAACATCTTCCAGAACAGCCTGTCTGAAATGGAAAGGGGGACACGATGAGCGATAAGTGGATAGGCTACTCTCACATCTGCCTGACCGACCCTCGCTTTGGGTTCACGGAATACAAGGACGGGAAGTGGTCCCTAATCGACAACGGGGAGCCGCTTAAAAAGCACCTGTCGGCCATCGCCAATGCCGGGGCTAACGGACTGAGGCTCATCCCGTATTCTGTGTGGCAGGAGCATGAGGGGAAGCGGAGTCAGTTCTGCCCGTGGGTGTTCGACGAGTCAACGCAGAAATGGGACTTGTCGCAGTTCAACGACTACTATTGGCCCATCATGCGGAAGGTGGTGGAGATAGCCAATGCCTGTAGGCTGTCCGTCTGGTTCGCGTGGATAGATCATTGTCAATTCCAAAAGGGATGGTGGAACGCGTATTCTCCATGGATTTGGAACATCCAGAAAATCGCGTCGGCCTACGACGACAAGGCGGGAGTGTTCGTCCAAGCGTTTATGCGACGGAGCATTGACGAGTTCAAGGGCCAAGCCGTTTATTGGCATCTCGGGAATGAGGTCATGGACGCCAGAATGCCCGATTTCGCCTACAAGTATATGTTCCCGGTCATCAAGGCCAAGGCCATATCGCTTGACCGGATTGGGGCCGGGGGCGGGCGCAAGCTCCATGACTACTTCGGGAACGGGAAATACGCCGACAAGCCCAACACCATCCAAGACATAACCCGTAAACGGTTTGGCGCGTTTTTCGGGGAGGACAAGAAAAAGCTCATGGTCCGGGAGGTCCACGGTGTCGGGGATTACGTGGACGACTACCGAAAATTCGGGGACGATATTGCAGAGGCCGTTTGGCTATGGGCTAAAGACCACCAGCCCGAGCATGTAGTCCTCGGGGATTGGTTTGCGGATACCGATGGGCAGAAAAAGGGCGACTCGAAGTGCGACAAGGATACGGACGGGGCGCGTCCGTCTGCCGACACGATGTATCGGATGGCAGTTTATCTGTGGAAAACGGCGGGTATAGATAACGCCCATATCTTCCATTGTCCTCAGACTACGGACGTTGACTGTCTTGTGGAA
>JBAZEO010000151.1:0-4157 GCA_041653935.1 Dehalococcoidia bacterium
CTGCGGGAAAAGGCATCATCTCCTTTTCTCGTATAACATGCTCTGCATGGTAGAGGAGCAGGGCGGGACAAAAGAACTGCTCAGCGCTGATATCGGGGCAAAGAACTTCACCGGTGCCAGGGCGATCCTCTGGGCGGCGATCAACGCAGCAAAAGCGGAAAGCGTCACTATCGAAGAAGCCGGGGATCTCTGCGAGAAATACGCCGATGAGCATGGCGGGATTGAGCCGCTTGCAAAAAAAATCAATGAAATGCTCGGGTTGGCAAACCTCGTAGGAACCACCGTAAAAAACCCGGATCCGGCCCCCGCACCGAAGAAGCGGGGAGCCTCGGAGACCTGATCCAGAATCACCGCACACTAGCGTATGGCATCGGCAACCTTACCCCGGAAGAGTTCGGAGATCTCGCACCGTGGGAATTTGTCCCGTACATTCAAGTCAAAATCGAGCGGGAAAAGGAACGGATAAAAATGGAGAACGAACGGTTCGGCTTGATTGCAGCGACGATAATCAATTCTAGCCCGTACCGGAAGAAAGGATCAAAACTCGTAAAAGCCGGTGATTTCTTCGTGCAAAAATCCGCCGAAAAGAAGAAAGGATCCACATTGAATCAGTTGTATGACAAGATGCGGTCAATTTGCGGCATGATGGGAGGATATAACCGTGGTGTTTGAAGGATTTGCAAAGGGGCTGTCGTTCGCCATCACCGGTGATATCACCGGGCTTGTAAAAGCCGTAGGGCAGGCCGAGCTGGAACTTGCCAAAGTCGATAAGGCGTTTGCCACCGGGCAGAAGGCGATTGAGGCGTACGGCACAAAAATGACATCGATGGGGAAAAACCTGTCGATGTCAGTCACCGCTCCGATCCTCGCCATTGGCACTGCATCCGTGTATGTCGCTGCTGAATTTGATGATTCCATGCGACAGGTCCAGGCCACATCTGGGGCTACCGGTGCAGAGTTCGACGCACTCCGCGAACAGGCCCGGCAACTCGGCGCGGATACGGCATTCTCTGCCACTGAAGCAGCGGAGGGTATGAACTACCTTGCAGCCGCCGGGTTTGACGCAAATCAAGTAATGGCAGCCATGCCCGGAATGCTTTCTCTGGCATCAGCCGGATCGGTCGAACTCGGAGAAGCGGCCAGCATCGCGTCCAGTATCCTCAACGGATTCGGGCTTGAAGCGGAAGAAGCGGGCCGGGTTGCCGATGTGCTGGCAAAATCCGCAGCGGCGACTAATGCCGGGGTAACTGATATGGGCGAGGCCATGTCATACGTTGCTCCGGTCGCGAAATCAACAGGGTTGTCTCTGGAAGAGGTGGCGGCTGCCGTTGGTGTCCTTTCCAACGCCGGTATTCAGGGATCTATGGCCGGTACTACCTTGAGGGGGGCGATCTCGTCGTTGCTCACCCCAACTGACGACGCGCAGGAGGCATTAGATCGTCTCGGCGTTGTTGTAAAAGATTCTTCCGGGAATATGCTCCCACTCAATGAAATTATCGGGCAGTTTGAAAAATCCGGGCTGAACGCAGCCGATGCAATGACAATCTTTGGAGATAGGGCCGGGCCCGGTATGCTGGCACTGGTACAAAAAGGACAATCTGGCCTCATTGATCTCACCACGACGCTTGAAAACAGCGAAGGGGCAGCAACTGCAATGGCTGAGACGATGGAATCCGGCCCGGGCGGGGCGTTCCGGACGCTTGAAGGTTCAATGGAAGATCTCGCTATCACGTTCGGCGATACCCTGATCCCCGCCATTATGCCGTTTATTGACCTGCTCAAGGATCTTGCAAACTGGCTTTCATCGCTTGACAAAAACACGCTGACGATCATCGTCACTGTTGCAGCATTTGCGGCAGCGGTTGGCCCGGTACTCATCGTATTGGGGATGCTGATATCCAGTATTGGGACTATCATTACGATTATCCCGGTCCTTGGTGCGGCGCTCCTGTTCCTGTCAGCCAACCCGATCATACTGGTAATTGCAGCGGTCGCCCTCTTGGTTCTTGGACTCTATTACCTAGAGCAAAAGTTTCACTGGATCGAAGCCATAACTGAAGCGTTCGGTGCCGGGTGGGCGATGCTCTGGGAGGGGATGGTCAGCGAAGTTCAAGGCGCTGCAAACATCATCGGAGGTATTGTCGATTGGATGGTCAGTGGGATTAAGTGGGGCTTGAACATCATTATTGACGGCATCAATACGATGATCGGCGGTGTAAATTACGTCTCATCTGCCGGCGGATTGTTTGGCGAGGGTCTCAATATCCCCGATATCCCGCGCCTTGCAGCCGGTGGCACGATCACCAGCCCCGGGAATGTCATGGTGGGGGAATCCGGCCCGGAGATCCTGACGTTGCCGACCGGCGCAACCGTAACCCCGCTGTCCGGCAATGGCGGAACGGGCGTAACCATCACCGGTAACACGTTCGTGATCCGGGAAGATGCGGATATCCCCAAACTCGCCCGGGAACTCGGCACGTATATCACCAGTGAAATGAGGAGGAAAGCGTAATGGTTGACAACGGAGGATTCACCATAAACGGAGTGGCGGCCACAACGTACGGCATCACGCTCCGGTACGGGCCGGGCCAGCCGATGCTCCCGGAAACCCGGGACCGCACCGCTGAAATACCGGGCCGGAACGGGGTGTACTGGTTTGATTCCGATGTGGGGCAGCGGCAATTCTCTTTGCCCTGCGATTTCCGGGATTGTGCGGATGCAGCGGCCCTGGACGTGCTGATCAAAGCATTCGCCCGGGTGCTGGTGGATGTAAACGGGAAACCAAAGGCGCTGTCTTTGATCTTCGACGATGCCCCGACAATTACCTATACCGTCCGGTACTCCGGCGGCGTTCCGTTTGATCGGGCGTGGGTCGGGTGCTCTGAGTTCACGTTGGAACTTGTCGCCGATGATCCGTTTGGCTACGAAGCGGAGCAGACAACCGAAGAGACGATCACCACGAGCGGCGGAACGATGATCGTAACCGGCACCGGCACGATCAGTACTCCGGCCCGAATAGAGATCACCAACAATGGCGGAGCACCTATTACTGGGTTTGTGATCACGATTGAGCATGAGGTTTAACAATGGCTTACGAAGGACGTTCAGAGTATGCCCTTAAAAAGGGATTGGAGCATGAGGTTGGGAAGACATCGTGGACGATGCCGGCGCATGTTTATATCGCGCTGTTCATAGGAGACCCTTACGGGGCCGGTGCTGAGGTCACCGGCACCGGATATGCACGGGTTGAAACCGATGGAACGGATTGGGGGGCTGCGGCGTTCACCTCCCCAACCGCATCCATTGCTACGGCAACGGAGATCGACTTTGGAACCGCCGGATCTGCATGGGGCACCGTGACACATTTTGCGATGTACGATAATTCGACTGGGGGAAACCTCATTGAAGCCTCTCCGCTGGAAGTTGCATTCCCGGTCGTAACCAGCGCACCGGTGAAATTCCTCGCCGGTGGGTTGATAATACGGCACTGGCAAACACCTGTGGCCTGATGGTGACAAATGGACCTTGATCGAGGATCGCTTGATAGGAGTTCGCTTGATAGGAGCGATAAACGCGGGCTGTATGCTATCTGTGATAGCAACGGGGATGTTTATGCGTCGCTCCTTGTTGGAGGCATCCTTAACAGTCATGCAGATTCATCGGGCGATGCTGAAGCCTCTTTGATTGTGGGGGCGATCCTCTCAGCTCATGTTGATAGTTCGGGGGATGTCTTCGCATGGTTATCTGGTGGGAGCACCCCTACAAGGACGATTACGTTCTCAGGTACTCTTGCAGCGGGTAAAACCCTCATTATCGACGGGCAGAGGTTCACGGTACTAAATGACGGGGTGAACGCAATAGGGGATTTTACAGGGGATTTCCCGATCCTATTCCCGGGCGTCAACCTCTTGAAATATACCGATTCCGAAGGGAGCCGGACGATCCATATTCACGTCGTAAAACCCGGTCCACCGAGCACCACGGAGATCCCAGCAACGCTTACCCTCACATACACCGGCACCCTTGCGGCCGGGAAAGTGTTGGTAATCGACGGCAACGATCTAACGGTTGAAAACGACGGTACAAACGACCTGGCACATTTCACCGGCGATTTCCCGTTTATTTTCCCGGGCGCGAACACGATCACTTACACTGAT
>JBAZEO010000151.1:4167-5154 GCA_041653935.1 Dehalococcoidia bacterium
GAGAAGAAAGGAGCGCGTAAATTATGGCATATGCAGAACTTACCCCATTACAGAAAAATAGCCTGCCAGCGAAAACAACATCGTTGCTGGCAGATGACGGAGTATCGGTTGAAGTCGATGACCAATCAGTATTTTATCGCGGCGGATCCCTGCTCACGAAAGGGTGGGTACTCGGCCCGGACAATGCCGTTGATTCATACACCGAGGAGATCACTGTCTCAGCAACCGATGATGTCACCGGTGACGGAACGGTTACGATTTCAGCACGAGCGGTAAAAGCCGATGGAACGAACGGAGCGGCAAGGGAGTGGCCTATTGGCACGACGATCAAGAACACGTATACTACCAGCACTCACGACCAGGTGATCGATAATTTCATCGAGCACGCCACACTGATCACCGCTCGCGCTACGAAAACCACAGCAGCAATGTCCGTTTATGTGGATTCAGCAGCCACGGGAACTGGTGACGGCACGAGTTGGACGGATGCATTCACTACAATTCAAGCGGCGATTAACTCACTTCCCGTTGTGCTGGAACATGCCGTGACGATATACATACGGAAAGGCGCGTCTGCATACGCAGAAAACCTCACCATCCAGCAACTCGTCGGAAAGGGCAGTTTAACGATCCGAGGAGAGTATTATTGGAATGGGGCTTGCGCTGCGGCAGCAACCCCATCAACCACCAAATTTAATTTGACGGCGGCGGATGGAGCGCAAATTGCTACTGGCGATGTGGTGCTAATCAATCATTTATATGGCGCAAACGGCAATTACACATACTATACATTTACGACCGTTGCAGGCACAACCGATAAAGGCAGCAATGTATGGGAAATCGAAGTCGTTGATGCGTTGGATTCGGGTAATATAGGTACTGATGACACCTATAAAATTATTAAAACCTGCATCGCGGGAACAACTGTAATCACAGCCACAAAGTCCCTGTCACTGAGGGGATTGGGTCTCACTTCTACTAGTACTG
>JBAZEO010000152.1:0-5046 GCA_041653935.1 Dehalococcoidia bacterium
TGAGCCAGGATATTCAAAACCTGGCGGGGGCCACCGGAGAACTCTACGGTACAGCTGAATTAAGTATGCAACGTATCTTGGGTGGTGACAGACACGCCATTTCCAAGTATGCTTCGGGTGCATGGCAAACGGGCTTGGAGGCGCAGGGTTTTGATTTTGGTGGTCAGGCTTGGGCGCAATCCTACGATCAATTAGGCTTTGAGATTGGTACTACCGGTGGCTTACGGACTCTACAACGTGGTACTTCACAGGAGTTCTGGGATGTCATCAAAGACAATCCGGTAGCTGCTCAAATGGCGGGTGGCCGTAGTATGCGTAGTGCTTTGCACAGCAACTTTGGTGGCGGTAGTATCGCTGACCAATGGGGTGGCCAAAGCATGATGGAGTTGCAGCAACTGTACAATAATGTGCAGTTAGGGGCCAGCAACTTTCAACAAGGCTGGGAGCGCCGGAACTTTGCGTTCCAATACGGCAATGTGGCTTTAGCTAAACCTACCGCCCAACAGGTAGCTGATGGTACATGGCAACCGCAAGAGCTAACTTCTATCGAGCAAGTGGGTGGTATGTATCAGCAACAACGACAAGTACAACTGGCCCAGACTGCTTTGAGTAGAGCTACCACTGCTGGTGGAATGTATGGTGGCACACAGTTCACCGGTAGCTTTGGTTTCCAGGCCCAGGGATTGGCCAATCAACAAGCACAGTTCATGCAGAACTGGCAGCTCCAAGGCCAGCAGATGCAACTAGGTCGCCAGTGGCAGCTACAAGGCTTCGAGTGGCAACAGCAGGACATGGCTACCAATCGTGCCCGTAGTCTGGTACAACGGGGCTGGCAAGCTACTGACTTAGACACTGGTTTTGGTCGAGCTAATGTACGCTTTGACTGGCAAGAGCAAGACCTGCTGCGCCAGAAAGCGCAGACCCAGCGCGGCAACGAATATAACCTATGGAACATGGGTTGGCAGCAACGTGTCACCGGGATGCAACGGGGTTGGCAGGAAGAGGATTGGGAATGGGGTAGCCAACAACGCCAGCAATCCTACGGTTGGAGCCTGGAAGATATTAACGAGAGTATCAGGTTTGCCTCTGGTAGACAGCGCAAGCAATTGCTAAAGCAACGCGAGCGCATGACCATTACGCAGGCCCAGGGCGAAGAACGGGCTGACACCGAAGAAGAACGCGCTCGTGAAATGTGGCGTATGGAAGACGAGCGTTTCCAGAAACAGATGGAACGCTTCGACGAAGAGCGTGCCCTAGAAGACGAGAACTGGCAGATACAGTTCGAGCGTCTACAAACCCAACGGCAGTGGACGGAAGATGACTACAACCGCGACAAACAACGTATGGGGGAAAAGAACAGCTGGGAAGACGAAGACTTCCAACGCCAAACCGAACGCTTTCAAGCCACCATGGATTACCAGAACCAAGTTTTCGAGTTGCAGAAACGTAACCACGAGATGTCACTAGAACACTTCGAGCAAGACTTCGATCTACGCACCCGGCAATTTCAAGAGAGTGTGGTAGCATATGAGGAACAGATCAAGCTCGAAGATGAGCTGCGCCGCATCAAAGAGCAGGGCGATCTGGAAGACATCGAGCGCGCTCGCCAAATGCTGGCTCTACAACAGCAGATGGTACAGTCTAAAAATGTGATGGACTCTGCCACGCAAATGTTCCAGCTGATGAGCAGTGCGCAGAACGCGCAATTCGTGGATCGATTGATTGCCTTCCTGGAAAAGATCAGACAAGTGGGTTCGCAGGTTGGCTACCCACCTTTGAATACGCCTTACTAAAGGATAGCTATGAGCGACTATATGCTTTTACAAGTTGGTAGTGGAACGGTATATGCCTTCAAGGTGATACTGGAACAGTACAAGCCTATGTTGGAACGAGTACAGCAGGAACGCTATACCGTGACTGGTAAATTAGACCTGCAATCCGCGCCGAACAATATCACGTTTAACTATGCTGTTAAGTGTTTTGGTACAACCAGTGGCTCGATATCAATAGATGCCGGTACTCTGATCACTGAAGTTTCTGCTGACCTGGGAGACTATGGTGATCTCAAGACATTGTTTGAGTCTACCGTGCCGCCCAACAACGTGCTAAAGTTTAGGGACTTCGATGACACAGAGTACAGCGTGTGCTTCACGGGCCGCTTTGCGCCCACAGCTTTAACTACAACGGTGACGGGCGCTGGGGCCTATTATATCGTGCCCATATCTTTGCGGGTGGTGCGTTAATGCGTAGTATCTCATCGACATTACAGGCACTCGAACAGGCAAACACCAGAGCGCCGGTCTCCAAGTTGGAATTCTATCGCACCATGCCAGTGTGGGCTGCTATTGCTACATCCAGCGCATCGCATGTACCGGCCCTAACGCCCAGCGAGTGGGCTTCTGGTATAGACAATGCTACTGTGGACGCCGATGTTTACAACGGCAACATCTACATTTCGGGCAATACAAGCGGTGTAGCCTACCACAAAAACTGCTACTTTAGCAGTGGTATCTTTACCCAAATGGCCAATGCTGGTACCAACGAGCGCCGTATGTCGGTTTACCAAGACAATGTCTACGGTATCGAGAATGACGAACTACATAGCACGTTATGGGTTGGGGCAGTACAAATCCCTGGCTCGGTCAGTGGCTATCAATACCCAATCGCCCTGGCCACAGTAGACACCTATGCGCTGTATGCTTTAGTAGCTTACCCCGAAGTGACAACTGGCAATTTCGAGAACGTGACTGGATTAGGTATTGTATATGTCTATAGCACCGACTCTGGTTCATCGTGGAACTATGTTACAATGGACTATGTTATGCCCATCCCCGATGACTATGAACGCGATGCTGGCAACTTCTTTGACGCAGTTAGACTAGACGATGCTACCGATGTGATCTTGGTCAATCTGAGCAATTATGGTGATCCACGGGTAATTCTGTGCAGAAATGAGGTTTGGTCTACACCCTACCACGTGCTACCAATCGATATTGTAGACAACTACAGCTATCTAAAACTTGGTTGGCTTAAATACTACGATGGTGTGATCTATGCCACCGGTATGTTGGGGCGCGCTGGTAGTACCGGTACACACGCGCAGGAAATGGGTGTGGTATTAAGAAGCACCGATGGTTTGCGGTGGAGCCTGGACCGTTACCGCTATATGGGCGAGACACCATTCCTGAGTCCCTTGCTAATGGACGCCGACTACATGTACTACATCAAGAACGTGAATGATGTACTGACAATTTATCGCTCCGAACGCACGCCGATCTTTGGTGGCTACAACCATAAAGTCGAAGTAATCGACGATATACTAGGCTGGCAGGCCACCGAACCAAATCACGGTAACGCCGGAACACTCAATATTAGACTGGCTAACGCGGCCTATAACTACAGCACGGCCAGTTGCAGTGACTACATATCTGCCGGAAATATGGCCAAGCTGTATGCTGGTTATGAGGATGTTAGTGGCGCAGAGTATATGCTACTAAATACCTATGGAATCGATCAAGTCGTACCAGACGCAGAGATGCAACTAATGGGCCGCGAGTGGGCCTATCGGCAAATGAAGGATGTGGCCTTCGATCAGGACTGGCAATGGCTTAGTCAAACCAAGCACCATGATACCTGCGTTAATATGGGCAACCTGTATAGCATCGGTGATGCCGTCCCCACGGTCGGTACTACAGACATAGAAAACTCTGAATACAACCGGTTGATCTTGTTACCTACTGCAGTTAGACCGCAGGGTGATGACTTCGGTATTAGTGCAACCTACTACATCACTAATGACCACACTGCTTTGTTTGGCTTGGGCTTGCGCGAAGCGACGACTTCAGAGGGTGCCTATCAAACCTTCAGCGGGTGGAGCGCTGCTGCCAACGCTGAGGCCAACAACTACGTATACACCGATACACTACTTGGTACTGGCTTTGGGGTATTTGGCTATTGTAGCAACGAGTACAACCTGGTCGCCGCGTTCTGCGATGTGATCAATCAAAAGCTATATCTTCTGCGCAGAACTGGCAATAACGATGAAGACGCTGCCTGGGAAATACTTGATAGCATAGACCTGGGTGAAACACCAGCCAAGGACCAACGCTATGTAGTGAGTATGCGTAAGACGCAAAGTGAGCTAGTGGCCGAAGTCAAGCAGTACGAACTCGATAGCGAAACGCCGGTACTGTTGGCTACTACCACTCTATCTACAAGATATGTAGACTATGATGCTGGAAAGCTGGTAGGTATCATGGAATATCTACGTGTACCTGAAAGCGAATCCTATTATGTACAACCGAACTCAAGTGTGATTCCACGCAATCACGGAATGTGGGTAGATGCTGAAGAGGTTGGGCCGCATAACCCGACCGACAGATTCTTTGAATTCACCGAAGGCTATCCGCTGTTAATCGGCAATGAGGTTCTTGAGCTAGTGCACTTTACTCGCTCACAACATTGCAGTCTACCGGCAGAAATAAAGCTATATAACACATACGAAACCCACACCGGACTAATCAGTACATGGGGATACCAACCCTATGCTACCAAATCTGGCAGGCTGACAGCTGCGTATAATACAGACTGTGATGATACATACGGTTGCTCGAATAACTCAGACGAGTTCTATTGGGCATATTGTATTTCTACTGGTAGAGGTAGCGGGAAAAGTAATATGCTTTCAAGATTTCGTGGAGTTAGTGGCCTTGGCGATCTGTATGGATCGGACTACGAACAAGCCGTAACCACGAAGATTGTATTGTGTGATACAGATGACGTAACTGTTGATCTTAGAGTAGACAATTCGAGACATGTAATACTTCCATTTTTCTTGGTTGAGGTTCCAGAAAAAGGATCACGCGAATATTATCCGGGTGCTTATTACAATCCCGGCGAGCGGATATTACAACATTTCAACGACACCATTCATTTATGCGAAGTACAGATGTACGATCTGGAACTGGACAAGAGTATGGACTGGGCACTCAAGGACGTAGCGGCCAAGGCTGGCATCCTGGATTTTGCCGGAGCTACAGCTTCAGA
>JBAZEO010000153.1:0-4981 GCA_041653935.1 Dehalococcoidia bacterium
ACCATGACCGAGCTATCCGTTTCGTACATTTCAACAGCTTTGTACGAATGGTTGTGGTCAAATTGGATAGTAAAGCGCCAATCGTCGCCATCAGCAAACGCCGACGCACGCTTTTCCCACAATTCCCGAACCGCGACGTGATCCTGCAAGTCACTTGTCAAATCGAGCCACGAACCGCGCTTGATGTACGTTTCTTGCGTCAGATTCACAGCATCGGCAATATCAGAGTATGCCAATCCCATAGTGAGATTCCTTTCTCGTTTAGATTCCTGTTTTTTATTAACGCCGCGTCATCCGGGACGAATCACCGGGCATCCAGCTATGCTGGGAAATTACTTAATTCCAAATTTATCACGCAGCAATTTAATAGCCTCATCCGCACTGCTATCGTCAGCCTTGCCGCCAGTCTTGCCGCCTGCTCGTTGTATATGCTGTTTGCTGCGTTTTTGCAAATTAGCGGTCAATTTCTTTTCCGAAATTTTAGCGTACTCATCCGCCAAAACTATTTTAGCAGCCGCCTTAAAAACTTCGTCCCGGTTGATGTCTGCCTTGCCCATAGCGGTATACCCGGCAAACATAACCGCTGCCTGATCTGCTATAGCCGCACGTTTGGCAGATTGCGGACTATTAGGCAAAAGAGCATCCGTGCTCCCGACACCAAGTACCTCCTTGAAGTCGTCGCCCAACGCAACTACTTGGGAATCAAACCAAGCTCCTACCTCTTTTTGTACTGCCTGCTGTCGTACATACTCAGAGTTTTCATTGTACTTCTCGTACCTAGCCTCTAGCTCTTTTACCCGCTCTTGTTGCTTTTTCCTATCAGCAATCACAGCCTCTAGTACAGCCTTTACGGCATCGTCATACTCGTCTTTATTCGACTCAAGAAGTTTAGCAAGCTGATCCTCTTCCTCGACAACTTCCTTCTTTTCTTCTTTCGGAGCTAGCTTTTCAATTGAACTTCGTACTGCCTGAATTGCCCTACCAAGTGCAGACTCGTTAGGAAACAGCCTCGCATCTTCAAGCGGGATGCCGTGCCTGACTGCCTCAGTTAGCGCAGCGTCACTAATGGTAGGCCTAGTCTCAGTGTTTCCTGGTTTTGCAGTTGCATCAGTTTCAGTAGATTCTCCGCCTCCGCCTCCAGCGCCACCTTCCTCAGTTGTAGTTGAGTCTCCGCCATCTGCAGCTGCTGCTCCAGTATCTCCATTTTCGCTAGTGACTGTTTCTGTTCCCACATCATCGGTTGTCTCAGCAGCAGCCTTATCATCTTTTTCCACCTCGTCGCTTTTTAGTGCTTCGGTAGCGGCAGTTTCAATCTCTTGAATAAAATCGTCACTAAGCGGCATATCTCTCTCCTTTAGCAAAAATCATTTCTATCGTACATACCACGCATCTTAAGGCAACGTCTACGCTGTCCGGGGGAAGTGTAGACAGGATTTCCATCATTCGACACTTCTATACTCTCGCCTCGTGACCTAAAAAAATCTCGCAATTCCTGTGCCTGACTGGCATGTACTCCAGACGCACAGCATTCTAACGCAGGCCAATCGCCTGTACGCTCCTCTAGCGGGGCGCGTCCCTCGACTACTTGTCCAGTAGATTTATCATAATGAAAAAACTTAGACATATAAGTATATTATATCATACTTTCGACGAAATGTCAACTACTCCCCCGACGCCATCAACTGTGCTATCATGTCTGAGGAAGCACCGCCAGACTCAACTCCTTGCGACTCACCGCCTTGTGGAGATTTCGACGCCCCTATGTACTGCTGTGTCGAACCAGTAGATTTAGACTGCGGAGTGGGGTCGTCGGGGAATGTTACGATAGTTTGCAATTCGGGCAAGTTTGCATACTGAGAAACGGTCTTAACCAGAGTCTCTACGTCAAGGTAGCCGCCCATTTGCTGTATCGCAGGCATAAGCGGCAGTACATACTGCTGCATGACAACGCCGAGCTTCTGCAATCGCAGACTGGGTGAATCATCTTGCATCTTATGAACGTCTATGTCTACGTCGTAGTAGCTGAAATCACCCTG
The DNA here is from genome assembly GCA_041653935.1 of Dehalococcoidia bacterium. Taxonomy (GTDB): domain Bacteria; phylum Chloroflexota; class Dehalococcoidia; order E44-bin15; family E44-bin15; genus JAYEHL01. The sequence goes on from JBAZEO010000153.1 coordinate 2,037, forward strand.
CTTAGAGTCTTGATTCCACTCAACATCAATAAGCGTGCCAGCAATATCCTTCTTAATGGTTCGCGTCTTAATCGGGTTAGTCCACTCATAATATGCAAGAGCCTTGAAAATCTTGCGTACAAAGTCAATAACTTGATCTGACATATCCCGCACCTGAGCACCGGCAGCCTCGGCCAGTAGGCGATCCTGCCCAATAGTAGCTGACATGGGTGCCAAGCCGCCAAGGCTGTCTAGTGATCCCATGTAGTAAGACTGTAGCTCTTTTACAACCTGCTGGAATGCCAGAGACGGAGCATGTACTCCACCTGCTGACCACTTCTCTGGCTGCCGCATACCGCCTGCATTTATGCCATCTCCATGCTTGGCATTCTTGAATGCATTTACTCCTGCATCGTCCCCACCTGCAAAATTAAGCACTTCTTTGTAGGCATCTGCCGACGCCCCTAGTTTTCGGAACAGCGCATTAGAAAGCTCATTGAGATCGCGCCAAGAGGCAATAGGCGGCAAGGCCAGCAAATTGCCGGGCACGTAGGTATACCAGAGCTTGATGTACGGATCAGGCATATCTGATTCATACTCGACAACATTAAACTGTTTCTGGCTCTTCACACCATAGGTTATTAACTTACGCTCTTTAGGCATCCACACATCACGTAACCATATTCTTTCGCGGTATACATCAGCAGTGCTGTTTGCTGTTAGCGAATTGGCCTGTACTTCCCCGTTTGCACCAACTACGTCGTAGGCGTCGAACTTGACATCTTTGCGATATTTCGCCTCGATCCACTCCTCAAAATCTTCAAATTCCATCCAGTAGTCGTTGCCCTCGAATTGAATCTGATCTTCGGTCTTTGCTGACAAATCACAGAAGTAATTATCCAGCGTAATGCAATCGACGAACGATTCTCCATAGCTATAGCCGAGTATGCTGCCAGTAGTGTGCAAACCGCATTTGGCAATCCCCATTGGAGAAATCAGTGATTCAGTCACGATCTGTCTAAGTGTCCTACTGAGATTTATTTCGTCTGGAATCTGATTTACTGCAAGCTCGAAACTCTTGGCTACTGGGGCATACGCCGCATACTTGGCAGACATCATGCAACGAGGATTACGTGCTGCCAAGTACCGCACATAAACGTCTACTGCCAGCTTTACAGCATTTACTGGCATGATGTCAGAGCTTCCATTGGCTGTATAGTGCTTACCGACTAGCTCTTTGACTGCTGAAACTCTCTTGGCCCTAGGAACCTCAAGCTGCTTGACCGACCAGTCGATGGCAGCATTAAGTCTATCAATTTTGGTTTTGCTCAAAAATTCCATTTACTTTCTCCAATCTTCTGAGAGTTCATGTACTTTAGCTTTAATTTGCTCTGCACGTATTTTGTTCCGCCACGCCAGCGACCCATACTTGATCTCTGGTTTCTGCTCATCTGGATTTTTGCTGATGTAGGTTAGCAGTTTCCAGGCCAATGCATCCCCTATTACTCGATCACCGTGGTTATCTTTCGCACCTGATGGGTCATCTTTGTTTACTGACTTACTGTGTACCGGAGACCCATCTGGTCCGTAGATGTATTCCAGGCATTCCTCAAGAGCCTCTCGGCTACAGTTGACACATTCGGCGGTTTCAAGTATGTCCCGATAGTTACCAAGTAATACTGATTTTGAATCCTTACCAGGTGCCCACCCTGGTATGTCGGAAACTTTTCCAACAATTGACGCATCGTTTTTTCGCAAGTAGACGTTTCCATAATTTAGCTCAATTACCTTTGCACCGAAATTCAAACCTGGGCCACGAGCCTCCCAAATCATCTGGGAATTTCCAAGCCACTTGCCCAAGGCAACCATCTGCAAAGCAAACTCTTCCGGCCTTATTCGAGGGTTTGCATACTCGCATAATTTTTCACATGTTACTTTATCCCAACCGCACCCCGTAGAATTGCTAGCCCCTGTTCCAGAGGATATATCGCAACCCAATGCACTTCTATGTTCGATACTTGGCTTCCCTGATTTGTCGAGCAAAAACCACAACTTGAGCCTTCCACGAGGATTCTCCCTGAATCTAATTGGGTCACCTGTTTGATGGTCATATTCTAAATCTCCTATAAGCAGAGGCGGTCTTGCGTACTTGGTAATCGTTTCCTGCACCTGTATCGGATCAAAATACTGACCGCCAGACCCGAGATAATCTATATCATACTCCTGGGCCACTAATGCGGCGGATTTCGCACGAGCACACTCGTTTGCATACCACGGAGAGCGTTTCTTGCTATCTGGAAGCGGAACACCACGACCAACAATCATGGCGTCATACTCTTCCATCTTCTCTTTCGGATTTTCTACCCCAGCCCAGTATTCAGCATCGTCGGCTACATATTCTCCATTCTCTTTGTGATATAGTCCTTTCGCATACACTGGATGGACAGTCCAATGATACCGCAACTTTTTGATACTGGAATGATGCGTTAATTCATAAAAAGAGTTATTGATACCGTAAGGAGTCCCGTTGATGATTCTGCTTTTTGTTACTGGCTGCGTCGAGGCCAGCATCGCGTCACCATCGGGAACCTTAGAGAACTCGTCCAAAAAGACATAGAACCTGTGGTCGCCTGTACCAAAATTCGGAGTCGTCGATTCAGCGTCAATCGAACATCCAGACGCAGGCATCTCAATGTGTTTGCGGACTCTGTTCTTTGACGAATCATATCCTTTCTTAATCCACGCAGGAAGATTATCGACCAAATAGTCAACACGCCACATTAAGGCTTTCGAGTCTCCGGGCTTCTCTACTAGTTCTTCAGCACGCGATCCAAGCAATCCATTCCTACTTCTAGAGTACAGCAGTATCCATACAAAAATTGCTAGGTTAATCCACGAGATGCCCATTTGCCTTGTTTTCTCGATGAGTATGTCGTACTCATTGACAGCTTTGATGATCTCTATTA
>JBAZEO010000154.1:0-4967 GCA_041653935.1 Dehalococcoidia bacterium
GCGCCGTATCACCCAAGAGCAGGATCAGCTTGACCTTCATTTCAGTATCGTTGCGGAAATAGATCACTTCCTTTTCGTCCTCGTAGTGCTGTTCGATCCCCGGGGTGTAGCCGACCAGGCAGGGGGTACCTGTACCGGCGCACAGATAGACCCGATTGCTCCAATAATGGTTGTTCACGCACGCGGGCGCAGGCGGGACAAATGCAACCTTGGCCGCCTGATACGCCATGAAAAAATCATGCCCAACCACTCGGCTGCTCGGGTCAGCACCTATCCATTTCAGGGAACACATGGCCGATAATTGACGCAGCATCTTTTCCCGTTCCTCGAAAATGGTCATGTGGGATCCGGTGAACATGACATCAATGCGGCGGTTGGTATGCGAGGCGACCTTATGGTTGTACTCTGCCGGGTCAATGCCCTGCATGAGCTGGGTGAACTTCCGCGTGTACTGCCCCCAATCGAAACTGTGATCGGTCATAAACAGATGGTCAAGCAGCGGCGCTATCTTCTGCATGGCCCCGACCTTGTGCTGGCTGTGCCTGAATGCCGGGTTGCATGCGTCGAAATACCACAGGACAAATCGGGTATTCGGCGGCTTGTTTTCCACGATCCACTTGGCTTGCGAAACATTGCGCAAATAGAGCAACGTGCCAAAGGCCACGATCAAATCAGCGGCGCGGATCGCATCAAAGTTCAATGCCTTATGCTCTACGATGCTGACCTTGTGCCCCAGGCGCGTCATGGCCATAGCTGCCCGGACGCCATTGGTTGTCTTGCCCTGGTTGTTTTTCCTATCGGTCAATGCGAGTATGTTCATGTTCTCCCCGCATATTCCCGTTCATACCATGTCCGATAAAACGCCTTGCGAATGGCCTTGGATGGAGCCGTACCACACAGCCGGCCACTATCTCGGCATTCGTCCATGTTTTGGAAATTCTTTGTGGGTATGACAAACTTGGGGGCTTTTCTGTGCCTGGCCATTTGCCAATAGAGGTCTTCCACTTCCGTCTCACACTTATTCAGGTCCATGGCCAGGAACTGCCTGGATGAACAGGTGATCACACCAACGAAGTCAACGGGGATGGGCACCTGCTGCGCCTTGGCCCCGTATAGGATGGTGTCGTGATAGTATTCGGGACCCTTAAACTTCCTGCCGTGAATGCCCATGATGCAGGGCCCCAACTGATTGCCCCATTTCAGGAAGTCAGCGCCCAGCCCCTCATGCGGGACAATGTCGTCGTCGGCCTTGACCACCCAATTTCCAGTAGTCATCAATGCTACGGCATGACGGATGCGGTTGCCCGGGTCAGGCTTGGCGTAGACATATTTGATAGGCAGATCCGTCTTGAATCCGCTGGCGCTGCAATCGCACAGCCATACGTCGGGGGTTTCCTTGAGCCATGCCGACAGGATCATGCTCAAGCGCTTCAAGCGGCGATACGTTACCACGACAACAGAGAGGTTCATGCCTGCCCCATTTTCGGCAAATACAGGAAGTTGGAGTCAACCAACCTTTGCCCCTTGCCAACCTCACGCCTCAATTTGCGCGATGCCTGGAAATGCTCGATCACGGGCGAGACACGCCTGTTGCCGCGGTAATCGAATATGCAGGTATAGGAACTCGGCATCCTGAATATGTTGACCTTGTGGCCCGTGCGGCGGCGCTCCTCTATCGCCAACCGTAAACAGTGCTGATGCCTGATCTGGGGGTACTGCAAGCCTATCCTGTGCCACTCCTCTACCAGCGCAACCGTCTCGGGGCAATTATGGAACCACAGTGTACCGCTCAGGAGCGATCCACCGGGAACAGATTGCGGGTAGCAATGGAAGTGGGCGGCCATGTGGTATTGGCCCTTGAGGGACAGGCGGTCAAATAGTTCTGGATATTGACGGATGATCGCATCGGAATCAACGAAGACAATGTCCTTGTTTGGGAACTTGCTGAACGCCTCCAATATGGATGCGCTCTTGCAATTCAGGTTTGCCCTCCAACTTCCATACTGCTGACATCCGAAAAAATAGTACGGCAGGTTGAACCTCTGCAAACTGGACTCCAGCTTGAGGATTTCTTTCTCATAGCTTGTGTCCTTGGTATAGAATGAAATAGCCACCCACTTGCGCTCGGTAGCCAGTGATTTTTCCTTGATCGCTTCAGCCATGCTCCCGAATGGGAACACCTTGATTGCAGAGCCGGGGGTCAAATTGATTATCCGTGTTCCTATCGCGCCGGCCTTAGCTTTCAGATGCTTGAAACTTTCGGCAGACTTTTTCAGTGTCAGTTCGTTTGCCGTGTGGGTATAACCGCTGTGATAATGCGTCCTGCCGCCATCGTGCCTGCAATCATAGCCGAGCAAATAGATAGGGTTGGCCCCCAGGCACATGGCCAGATTGACGGCAGCATAGCCACTGAAATTGCCGGTTGCAATCCCGTCCTTCATGGCGTACTTGAAGTCGCCCGATTCCGTGATGGGGCCATGCGGGAGCAAATAGACATCGCCATGATTGGTGCGGTTCGTGTCCAGCCAAACCTTGAACCCCGAGAACATGGTCCACTTTTTGGCTATCTCGGCTTGCTCTCCGGGAGTGTTTCCTATTTTCCCGGCACGGCAATCCGAGTAGTATTTCGGGTCAATGGCAAATAGAATATCAGCAAAAGGCAAGTTCTCATAGGCGCGATTGATGGCAATAACCTTGTGCCCACGAAGCGAATCAAAATTGAACCCCTGCAGACTGGGGCCACCGCCAACGCAGAAGCACGGCTGCCCCTTCCATGCGCCATCGGGCAGCGTGTCGAATAAATATCTGCGCCCGGGAACATACTCGGTTTGTACGGGGAAGCGGGCAGAGTTAATCAGGTTCCCCATTTCCATATACCCCTTTGGCATACGACACTCTGGATGCAGTTTTCTCCGAATAAGATCCTGTTGTTTTTTGCGCACAAGGCCCCCACCTATTGATGACAGGGTCAGTATTTGCATGTTGAATTGTTGGACCGGGCGGGTTGTTATGCCCGCCCGTCCAGTTCATTCATTTTGCCTGGTTATCCAGGATGAGCATGTTAGGCAGTCGCGCAGCGCTGCAACTGCTCCTGGTCTACGATGCCGCCGCCGTAGCGGCCCCAGCCGACAGACAGATCGCTGTAGGACAGCGGATCAAAGTCGCTGTAAATGGTCATGTCCATGCGATTGAGCCCGATGATGCCGAACTTGGGCAGGATCACATAGTACACATCGGTTGCTCCCAGCATCATGGTGGTCAGCAGCCTGAAGTTGTAGTTGACGAACGCGGGGCTCTGGGCGAACTGCTGCAGGTTCAGGCCGAGGGCCATGCGGAGGCGAGTCTGGAGCTGAAGCGGAGCCAGCACGATGAAGGATGCGTTCTGGGGGGTGACGCCAAGGCCGAAGTTGGCCACGTTGAGCAGGATGTTCTGCGCAGCGGCGTTCAGGGTCTGGATGTCGCGGTTGGCCACATAGGTGGCATCGGTCACAGCCAAAGCGGCCGGAACCGGGGCCTGCCAGGCGATGTTCTGAGCCGCGCCAATGGCCTCAATCAGGGCGTAGAAGTTGGCGGCCTTGGTGGAGTAGTACTTGTTCCTGAAGGCGACAGCGTTGTTCTCCAGGGTCCAGTATTCCTGGTCATCGATCAGCCGGCGAGACCATGACAGGCCACCGCCGTACATATCACAGGTGATGCTGACCTTGGAACCAGCCATCTGGTAGACCTTGGCCTTTTCACCTTCCAGGACTTTCTGGAACACCAGGGCGTCGGTCACGGCGGCCACTTCGATGCCGTTGCGCTGAGTGCCGGAAATGTCGATCATGTCGAAGATGTCTTCGTAGGAATTGTCGAAGTTGTCCGTGAACTGGATGCTCTTCAGGATGTTCAGGACACTGGCCGGGAAATCAGCTGCGGTAGCAAATTCCTGGGCCTTGGCGAGAGCCGCCCTAACCTCGGGCCTGTTGGGCGCGTTGAGAAACTCCTGGATCTTGGCGTGGAGCGCTCTGCGGCTGTTGGGATCTTCGATCTTCAGTGCCGGCCAGTTGATGCCGATCTTGCTTTGGTATTTCATAGCTGCCTCCTTACACTTCGACCAGGGGCAGCTTGCCCTCAAGATCGATCTCGACCACTTCGGCATCATCGTCCGCAGCTTCCGTAGCTACGCCGATGCGCCACAGCCCCGCAGCCTGAATCGGGGTCACGGTTTGCAGGGTGGCGTCGTAATAGACATGATCGCCTATTTCAAACGCCGATCCAGCGCCTTCGAGTTTGGGAACCTCGATCTTCTCCGCGACATAGAACAGGACGTACTCGTCGCCCTCGTCCGCATCGTTGAAAACCATACCGACGATATCGTTGACCTTGATCAACGTACCGCCAGTCACGCCGCCAGACCCGGCAGTCAGCTTAACGCTGGCAGTCTGACCGGGAGGGGGGCTTGTTCTTAAGAAAAGTGCCATATTGGCCTCCTATGTTAAATTTTCCCTTTGTCAGCCCCTCGCTGACTCCGGCCACAGGCCGGCCCCTTGTCACCTTGCGGTGACGGCACTTCTAAACAGACAGGTCCTTGTATGCCTGGCTGTTTTTGATGTCCTCTTGGTCTGCGGGTGTCGCAGGTGGAATACCTGGGGGCGCATCCTCTTTCTTGGTCTTGAAAATGTTCGTGGCGAGATGGTTGAATTTCTTCAACCCCTCATCGAGCTTCTTGTTGAGCTCCACCTCGATTTTTTCAGGATCATCGACAGTGAAATCGCTGATGTAATCATTCACATAGGCCGCTTCTTGTTCACTCAGTTTCCTGGTCTCCATCAGCGCCTTGGCCTTCTGTGAGATTTCACCCGACATGGCCTTGGTCTTGAAAGTCTTCACCTCGCCGGTAAGTTGCGCCTCTTTCTTGGCCCATTCTCCCTTCGCAGCTTCCAGGGCATCTTGGGCATCCATGCGCTTCTTGTATTCGGCTTTGGTTT
>JBAZEO010000155.1:0-4937 GCA_041653935.1 Dehalococcoidia bacterium
TGTCGTTGCGCTCCCGGCAAATAGGTTGGCTGGATTACACCATCCATCTGTGCGGGTGCATTTCCACCTTGCGCCCACGGTCTGCCTTGTGTAGAAGCGGCGTTGTAATTGACGGTAGGTTGGGGGGCGGTTCCTTGCGTTCCCATTTGTGGGGCGGCTCCGGTGTAAGTGGGCGCGGTTGGCGTAGGGGCGGCTTGTGCGCCAGTATCCCCTAAGAACGCTTGAGAGATAAACGCATTACGGCGCGGGCGGGCGATCTTCAACACCGTCCCGGCGCGCAGTCCTCCCACCTTCGCATTCGCGCGGGCAAGCTGCTCGGCCATGCGTTGTGCCTGGAAGTTATCCTGAAAGACTGGGCCGTAAATCTTCTCAGCGATCTTCGTCCAGCTATCCCCAGTCTTGACCGTATATTTCCCTGGCAATCGGCGCGCCCGGTTCTTCGCCTTCTCCGCCAACATCTTCGGGTTGTTCTGTGTCCTCTGGAATTGCCCGTCCTCCAATTTCGCCATTGTAAGCACTCCTATCACCAACCATATACAGATGATAATTCGCCAGTATTTCATTGGCTTTAGTCCTCGCGGTCAAGAGAATAGTATCCAATCGTCGCTGGTCTATCATAATCCTTCTCCTATCGGTACGCCACCTCTAGTCTCTCCCGTTACCCGTTCTCTGGTCTGAACGGTTGAGTTGACGTTGATAGGCGATTGCCCGCCCATTGCCGGATTGAAACCTTCTCCGCCGGGGATACCTTGCGCCTGCCGCTGTTGTTCAGCCATCATCTGCGCTTGTTGTTGCTGTTGCATTTGCATCTGTGCGGCTTGCTGAACTTGCTGCATCTGCATTTGCATCGCAGCCATATCCTGTTGCATCTTCAAATTGATCTCATGGTCCAGCAATCTCTCGTAGTACGATTGCTCAATCGCCTTCAACGGGTCAGCCACGCCCATATCTTGTAAGGCATATTCCTTCGGATAGCCTATCTGCATGAGCTGAACGGCTGTATTCGCCCGCTGTTGCCGGTCCGTTGGCTCGTCAGAGTTCAATTCGACCTCGATATACAGGCTTTCGGGGTCAATCTCATCGGCCTCGACCTTATACACTGCGCCAATGTCATTGCGCTTATCCGTGCCATACGCTTCCAGCCCTTCGCCGGTGTAATGCGCCCATAACAGCATCAAAGTCAATATCTCAGCCAATGCCTGCTCGGATAAGGTCTTAGAAGGCTTCAAAGCCCCTAAAGCCGTCTGTGTCATCAGGTTTAGCGTCTCAAACGCTGTACCAGAGGGCAAATCCCCACCGAGTAGCACCCGGCTCATGGTGCTTTTCTCGGTCTTACTGGTCAGCCGGTCATCTAGCGCCAGTAAAGAAGTGTCAATCGTCGGGCGTGGTAGTGCTTGGAGCTGGTTAGCAGGTGGTACTTTCGCCACCATCATTTCACCCGCCGCGTCCACTTCGGTTGTTTCCTCACTCGGTCCGCTCTCCACATACGGGGGAGTACCGGCGTTACGGATCACCTCACTCACATACAGCGATTTCACGATGTTTTGGGTGTCCCAATCGTGCGCCTGGTACACGCTATACAGCATCGGGTGGTACTTATGCTCCTCTTTATCCTCCAATGTGCTGCCGCCCATGAGCGCCACCCACGGGATAAAAGGCATATCATGGGGTGTAGCGGGTAAAATCACAAATCCTTCACTACCCGATCTCCCATAGGTATTTCCAGGTTCGCACCACGTACAATGCACATCCAGATCCCAATAATCGTAGAATACCACCGCGGCATCTTCTTCCGCCAGCTTCTTGACGCCTTCTGGTACAGTCCCGTAGGTATCCACGATCTCCTGGGCGCTGCGCTTCTGGCACAGTAGCACCCGCTCGACCATCTGTCCGCTGCGCTGCACATGCACATCCTTCGGGTTATACGTATTGATCTGGAAGCGGCCCAATCTACGCATGGCTTTCCACCGCTTATCGTTCCCGCCCATTGCGCCCACGTTCTTCACCTGCCAGTCCAGGTCAATCACATTGGCCGCCACCGCCGAGTACATCAGGGCAGAACGCATAATATCGGCTTCAACCTTATTCGACCTGCGCCGGTTGGAGTTCTTCAAATGCCAGCCGAGTATCCGTTCCCGTTTATTAGCCTCCTCTTTGTTGTCAATATCATCAGCGAGGGGCATCACGGTAATACGCGGCTCAGTGGAAGTCATAATCCGTGTACCGCCCTCAATCGCATCATGCGGGTCGGTACTGACCACCTTGCGAAACCACGGTAAGGCGTTCAGTTCATTCGGGAATGAGGCTTTGCAGTGGTACATATCCTCGTACCCCTGAAACGCCAAATTGCGATCCCGGTCAGCCTGGATCATCCGTTCAGCCAGCTTGCGATACTTCTCCAAATTATCAGGCATTGCGTTCCACCTTTGCTAAACTATAAATCGGGTTCTTGCGCCTCTGCTTCTGCATCATCAGCGGCAAGTGGTCCTCATCCTGTTTGACCACCAGCACATCCGGCGTGGCACGGCACAACCAATACAGTCCATCCCTGATGTCATTATTCCCATCGGGGAAATCATCTAACGCCTTCCTGAGCGCGTTCAAATAGGGCGTGTCGGCATCGCTAATCATTACCTGTCCATTCTCCAACCACGGACCCATCTCTTGCTCTTGACGCCACCGCTTACCCTTCCCCTTTGTTTTCATCATGCTCACCCGTAGCTGCGGGTTACGCATCACCAGACTGGTATAGAACGTCTCACCAATCCCATCCCCTTCCAATACGCTAAACCGCCACATCGGGAATATGTCTTGCGGCTTCTTCAAATGATCCTCAGCCTGCGCCTGGGTACACTGTTCAATCACCCCATCCACTACCACTAGCTTGCCCATCGGCGTCTTAGCCCCGTAGCTGTGGCTAAAGAAGTCTCTCCCAGGATCATGCCTTCCCGAACTACGCATCACAAACGCAAGGTCAGCACCCCCGTACATCGGCCATTTCGCCGTATCAATCTGCTCATGTGGGAACATATAGTATTTCAACCCCGCTTTTTTGGCGGCGGCAAGGTCCAGAAGGTACATCCTGGCGAAACCACGCAAGGCACTCGTAGCGCGTTCCCTCACTATCGCACCAGGGCCGAACTTCTCCGGCCACCTTAGCCGCCACCAACCGACAATATCCACAAAAACAATCCCATCCCGATTGCGCCCATCAATATATACAGCCCCATCTTCCCCCTCCTCGGCTTTATCCATGACAGGCATACTCAAGAAGTTCAACTGCCCGGTACTTCTCAGGTAGTGATAGGCGTCATCTTCCGCCCACGGTGTTCCTACTACCACTTCCCACGTTTGTAACCGCTCATTATCCTTAATCGCCATCGGTAAGATCGTATCACTCACGATCCTGACCACACTGGCACGCTCTTTATCCGATATGCTGTTTTTTTCGTCGTGTATGTCATCCAACAGCAACACGCCGCTCGGATGCTTGCCAATCAGCCTGCTTGAATTGATCCCCGCCCCTAGTAAACTCGGATCAATCCGGTGACTGGTCTTTTTCGCCCATTCGTCGTATTGCATCCGGGTATCTTTGACAAAATACCCCTCCGCACCGTATCCTCTATCCTTATCCGGTACAATATGCCCAAACGCCAGCTTCCATTCGGCACTATGCTCGATAATACTGGCTATCTGCGCCGTTACTTTGTCCGCACTATCATCGTTGGCGCTGATTACCAGGTTCGTCCGCTCTGGATTATGCCCAATTCGGAACGCTAAGAACGTTACGCTGATCGTCGTTGACTTCCAACTGCCTCGCCACGCCCACAGTAACGCTCCAACTCCCTCGTCATGCGCCCCGTAGATATGCTCTATCCACCTTTTTGCGTGTTCCGGCAGCTTGTTCCCATGTATCAACTCGTAAAATGCAGCAAAACCCTTCGGATCGTCCTCGTTCTGCGCTAATATCCCTAGTATCGCTTTCTCCGTCGCCGCTAACTCCTCCGGCGTGCGCTTCTTGAGTACCTCTATCCGCTCATCCCTACCCATTTCAAGTAAATTCGGTGGGGGAGGGGGCTGCTTCACCGCTGATTTACGAGCCATTTGCCTCCAAAAGTGGGAAAATCTAATATTTTTTGTCGGGGGGCGGGACCCACACACACAATCACAAACAAGTAACCAACATGCCCAGGGGGGAGGACGCCATGCCCACGCAACCCCCGCATATTTTCACACCCACCCACGCCCGCCCGAAGCCAGCGCCGCCAGGCAACACCCCTGGCCAACTCCGCATATGTTCGCGATAAGAGTAATTATCAAAAGCATACTATTCCGATTGGCTTTCCAACCGTGATTTTAGCTCTTGCACCATGCGCAAATCAGCCAGTAACGCCCGCAAAGTATCACCAGGTAAGGCCCCAACCCCACCGGGAGCAGTATCACCACGTTCCGATCGTGCCTCTTGACCCATAATACCTATGGCCGAGCCTACAAAGCGAGCCGCTTCAGTGCTGGAGCGACCCTTTTCAATATCTGTAGCCAGCGCCGCTTGCCGCTCGACTATCACCCCCCACCCAGCAAATGGAGTAGTGGCGGCAGTCGCCTTCTGGACTGCATCCGCGGCCGCCTCCCGATATTTCTGCCAACGAAGGGACGCCAGAGCGACCGCATCCGACCGATCCACAATGACACCAGGCCCCGCGGCCGTGCCAGGTAGAAACCGCCCCCGCTCATCTCTAACCAGCTCCCCTTGCCCGCTGGTTACCTCATCGCTCATAGCACCTACCCCACTTAAACAAAAGACGGCCGTCCCAGGCCGTTTGATCTGTCACCCTTACACCCCCCATTTTAGCACATTCTATCTAAAATACAATAGGCAAGTGTATCATTGTATGAATTTATTATAACCTATTGACAACGACAAAAGAAACTGATAT
>JBAZEO010000156.1:0-4817 GCA_041653935.1 Dehalococcoidia bacterium
ACGCTTTATCATGGCTATGTCGAGGCGCAGGATTGCGGCCAACTGGTCGTCACTCATCGCCACTGTCCCGTTGAACGCGCTCACGCATCCCTCCGGCGTGTTCATGCCTGCGAGTGGAAGCAGACTGAACCACACCGCCCGCGCCTCGGCATCCAGTTCTTGGAACGTGGAACCAGTCACTGTTTCCTCCGTCCAAATCCTGATCCACTTCAAGCGTCAACCTCCTCTACTCCCATATCGTCCTCAATCCGCTTCTGTGCCGCCGCCGCCCTCTGCGCCGGGGCCTCTGACCGTTGCTGCGGAGTCGTGTTCGGTACAAACTGTTCCGGGGTAGGGGTGCGGTACTCAGCGTAGATTTCCTTCACTATTTTGCCTGCAAGGTCCACAAGAGCGCAGAGCCTTGTGTCCGGTGTGTCGTACATGGTGGTATTCGCACTGGCAATCTCATACGCCTTCAGCACGATAGCCAGCTTCTCGTTAGCGGGTTTCTGCGTGTTGTCGGCGCGGGCCTGTTGCTGAGCGAGTACCTGGGAGCCCGTCTTTAGGCCGGGATGGAGCGGGGCCTGTATCGGCGTCTGCCCCGCCGTCTTCTGCGCCATGTCCCAAGCCGAGTCCACAACGAACGTGCGTGCGGTGTAGGGCGTCCCGTCCGGCATCTGCTTCTCTTCCGACGTGATCGTGCCGAATATCTCCTTGCCCGCGTACTTGTCGATGGTGGACCAGAATGTGCGGATCGTGTGCGTGCGCCCGTCCGCGCACTGCGCCTTGAACTTCCAAAGCTCCCATTGCTTCCCGTTCTTCTCGCCGCGTTTCGCCATCTGCGGCTCGACAACAACCAACCTGATAGCTTCGCTCATCTGCTACCTCCCCTTGTTGGCGGCGTCCCTAGGATGATCATAACGACTACCATCCCGAGCGCCGCGAGTCCTACCAGCCGCCATGTAATCTCTGTGTAGGTCATTTTTGTTCCCCCTAGCCGTTCGCTCCGCCAAGTATAAGTTTGAGGCGCGGGCCGGACGGACGTACGATTTCCTGCCTACCCTAATCCGGCTTTAGACTGGAGCAGGCCGCCGCGCCTCAATGTCAAAGAGCCGATGTTTCCCCGGCGCAACAAACTACCCCTCGATAATCGCGTTGATGCGTTCGAGCGTGCGGTACAGTCCGAGACACGCCTTGAACCCCTTGCGGTTCTCCTCGACGTCGCGCCCGTCGAGCATTAGGTACTCCCCCTTGCTCGGGCATACGACGTGGTGCAGCGCGGGCGGGAACGGCTGGTGCAACTGCGCCCCGTCGGCGGTGAAGCCGCCCGTCTCGGATAGCGCGAGGTCGTATCCGCCGACCTGAAGGTACTGCCCCGCATACGGACCCGACCGCTTGCAATCGCCTACGCAAAACTCGTCTTTGTTGTTGAGATACCCGAAGTCCGCGATGCCGCCGATCCAAAGTGGCTCGGAATACGTGTGGCACTCGGAAAACAGGAACCGCTTGACCTCAGCGTCGCTCCACTCCACGAATTTGGCGATAATCGGGTCCGGCGTGAACGGCGTCCCGGCGATCTTGGCCTTGATGAACCCCTCCACGCAAGCGTGATAGTCCGTGCCCTCGTCTGCCGCCTTTTCCTTCTTGACGTTGTGCGCGAACCGCGCCGCCTTGAACTCCGGGTGCCGCGCCTGAATCTTTTTGATCTCTGCGCTCTTGTTGCCGCTCTTTACCGCCGCTTCGTACTCAGCCCGGATCGTTGGGATGTGCCAACCGTGTTCAAGGCACTCGACAGCAGCGCACTCAGCCGCCCACCAGGTAAGCGGCTTGCTGATAACGTTCCCCACGGTAGAGACGCCCGTGAGCGGTCGCCCCCGCAGCGTGTGAAGGTGCTGCTTACCCTCGTTTATAAACCGATAATCACTCATTACGCCTCCTTCCAACTTTTATGTCCCCAATCTTGTTTAGTAACGTCTTGCCCCGGAACGGGTAGAGAGGGCATTTCACGCACACGCACTTGCTCGGCTCCGTATCGAACCCGAGGCATTCCACACAGAAGCACTTGACCGCCTGTGTACGGGTCAAGCGAAGGCGTTTATCGCATCCGTTGGAGCATCTAATCGTGTGTTCCTTTGTTCTTGTGTGCTTGGTCACTTCCCCCTCCCTAAAACTGCTGGCGGCTGGCCGGAATCTCACCGACTACGTTTTATACGGGTCCAGGTCTTTGCTACTCCACAATGTGTCCCCGTTGAGGTAAACGTTCCTCATCATAACCGCGATATGGGTTGATGCGCTCCTACCTCGCGAATCCCGTAACAGTTAAGGGCTATCACGTTTCAGTCACGCTCCCATATCTGCGCAGCTTTAAGGACAGCCAACCGCAGCCGCCATGTCCATATATCCCCTTATTCAGTTGTGTTTGCGCCGGGGATTCTTTCGAGCAACGCCTTGTGGGAATTGCTCCTAATCTTAAGCACTCTGGCGAAAAGTTTATCCGAAATGTTCTCTGCATTGATTGCGGTGCAGAGTTCGACATCGGACACCTTGAGTTGCTCGCCTAATTCTGCCTTGATGCTTGGATCGCCCAGGTCTACCTCCCAGTTGCTATACTCCTTCTTGAAAATTGCCATCGCTCCCTCCTTGGGGCTAAGCCCCGTTGTGGTTTCAGATTTGAACTATCTCCCCATCGCCCGGTCGTATTCCTCCGGTTCCACATAATTGATTTCGGCTCTTACTGGGCCATATATAACTCCCGGCTTTGCCTTCCATGAGAGAACGGAATCCTCCTGCGCGTCCACGCGGTCCATTTCCGCCTCGATGAAGCGCGCGAGCCGCGCCTGCGTGATTGCGCTCCCGGCCACGAGGCCGACGACGAGCGTCACGATGATGCTTGCCGCCCATAGTGCCCCCCAATGTCTCATTTTTCCTCCTTTACCAACCCTAAGTCCTTCAAGTCCTTTTCGCCTACGATCTTGCACCGCCGCACCCTAAACTTGCCGTCCGTCGCCGTGGGAATCGCCGCAATATCCTTCGCCGTGAACTCCGCGACAAGGATGCGATACCCCTCTTTCCACTCCTTTATGCACCAATCCAGCGTGGCGAGATTTATTCCGGCGGCGCAATGCTCGTTTATGTCCGTATTCGCGTTCTTTACTTCATGGACCTTGCCCTTCTCGTATTTGATGCCGCCCTGATACGGCCCCTCGCCGTGCGCGTTTACTAACTTGTATGCTCGTATCTTGTCGGGCTGATCGAGGAGCATAAGGAGAGGGGTACATATGGCCGGGACAACGCCTTTCGCGCCGGAGAGGTTCGCGCCGGAGAGGTTCGCGCAGGAGAGGTCCGCGCGGGAGAGGTTCGCGCGGGAGAGGTTCGCGCAGAAGAGGTTCGCGCAGGAGAGGTCCGCGCCGGAGAGGTTCGCGCCGGAGAGGTTCGCGCCGGATAGGTTCGCGCCGGAGAGGTTCGCGCAGGAGAGGTTCGCGCAGGAGAGGTCCGCGCGGGAGAGGTTCGCGCGGGAGAGGTTCGCGCAGAAGAGGTCCGCGCGGGAGAGGTCCGCGCGGGAGAGGTTCGCGCAGGAGAGGTCCGCGCGGGAGAGGTCCGCGCGGGACTTAACCGCCGCCACAACAGCCAACTGTAGAGACCCGAACTCGCCCTCAAACAACACGCAGCCATTCAGCCAACTCTTAATCTGCACCTTCATTCTTCCCCCCTTTCAGTGAAGTCGTATCCGCAGAGAAGCATGAACATCTTGGCTATCTCTTTGTGCAATTTAACTGAGCCTAATAGCATTTGTTTCGTCTTCAAAATTGGAGTTTCCGTTTCGACGTTCGATTTCTTGAGGATCGGCATAAGTTATCCCTTTCACCCTAGCGCCTTTGCAGGTATGTAAAACAAGAAATATTTGCGCGGCTTGAGGGACATTAAACTCGTCGTAGTAACGCTTTGCGGTTTTGAACGATAGATGACAAATCCGTGCAATCATCTCCATCGGCATCCCCGACCGGCGCATACACCATACCCCTGCTTTTTGGTATGAGTGGAGACGATCTTTCAGAAGTTTTCGGACGGCGCGACGGGCTCGGTAAGAGAGTTCAGATTTAGCGATTTTTCTCTTGTCGCATTTCATTATGGCGAGATAGTACCACGGAGGGGCACGACTTGTCAAGAACTATTTTTGACTTTCTTTCGACGCTACTTCCTTTGCCACACAAACCCTCCGAATAGGCGCAGGGCGATCCAAATGATGATGCGCTTGCCAGTGGCATCGCCTGCGGTGAGGGTGCTTATCCCTTCGAGAAGGATGCGATCGGCTTCCCTGCGTGTGGTGCAGTGCGCCTCGTAGAGATAGTCGTGAACGAGGTACGCGGGCGCGAATTCTGAGCGATGGAGAACGCGCCAGAATACGCGAGGAATGCTTCCGAGATCCGTAACCATTCCGCGGGGAACGGTATAGCGGTCGCCGTCGGCGGTCGTATAACTAAACGACTTCTCAACTCTCCACCACGTCTTATCGCACCATCGGAGACAAACGTATCCGCTAAAGCGTCCGGGCTTCATACCTTTATTACCGCCGAGTATGCCACGCCGCAGAGGGCGAGCGAAATAAGAGTCAAGCCTATGTTACCGCCTACGAATGAAAGCGAGGTTGCTAAGTCGCGCCCTGCGGCTGCGGTCCCCATATCGTGAGGTTGAAACCCAATGTCGCCCGTTTCCAGTCCTTTGTTTCCTGTGGAAACAGGAACCGCTGTGCATCCGAGTACGAATACGATAATTAGCGTTCCTGCTATCTTAACGGATTTCATCAATCACCATCTTTCTTACGGATAATGTCTATCGCC
>JBAZEO010000157.1:0-4762 GCA_041653935.1 Dehalococcoidia bacterium
CCGTCCGTGAACCGGACGGTTAAGGGGAACGTGCCGCTCGTGATGTCTGCGCTGAACGATACGACCGGACCGGTGTTTCCACCGGATCCTCCGGTCACCGTGATGTAACCGGTCTTCACCATCGAGGTGCTGCCGTACGCGTTGGTCGCGGTCAGATTGACGGTGTAGGTTCCGGCGTTCGTGTAGGTGTGGACCGGGTTCTTTTCCGTGCTGTCAATGGTGCCATCGTTGTTAAAGTCCCACTGCCAGCTGGTTGCTCCGTACGAGAGGTCGGTGAACTGGACTGCCACCGGTGCGGTGCCGGAGGTCATGTTCGCGGTGAACGAGACTTCGGGGCGTGCTTCCTGGGTGATCTCCAGAATGGCTACGGCAAGGTTCAGGTAATCATGGGCTTCAAACATCCTGACACCCATCTCGTTGGTGCCGTCCTTTATAGCGCTTGTTACCTCAGCATATTTGAAGGTCGGGTCAGTTCCCCCGATCGATTTCACCGGCGCGAGCTGCCCGTTGAAGAGCACCGCATTCACGTTGCGGTCCCCCCCGGACGGGAGGAAGGCGGTCATCTTTGCAGAGGAGAGACCGGTCGTCGTCACGTTGTGGAACATTGCGTATGCGACATAGGGATCCGTTATTATAAGATCGTCGCTGTAGAGCGTGTCGCTGCCTTCATCCACCCAGATCTTCCGCAGGGGTTCGCTGGCGTCCTCGTATACGACCACGAGAAGCGGGGCGTAGTTTTGGCTGCTCGTGGCGGTAATGACTGCTGTATTGTCGCTGCCCGGGACGAAATAATCCGTGACGTTGAAGACCGCCTGACCGTTCTTTCCATCGATTCCCTCAAAGAAGAGGGCGGCGGGTGCCTGGCTCTCATGACCGTTGAACTGGACAGTGTCTCCCGCACCATATCCCCACCAGGTCCAGGACTGGTAGAGCCTTGCCGAGAGGATCTTCGCGGTTGCCGGTACGGGGAGGTGGGTTGTGGTATACGTTACGGTGCTGGCGCCGCCATATTGGATATCAGCCGTGGAGTACACGACCCCGATATGACCTTCCCTGTACACGGAGGTCTCTATGTCATTGCCCGTGTAGTACCGACCGCCATAGTAGTAGTTGGTACCTGCCGATACTGTCACGGTCGCGTTGTATATATTGTTGGTCTCGTCACTTTCCGCAACAGAATTTTCCGAATCCACCGTGACGGTTACCGGAACCTTCTGGTTGTATTTCCGGAACACGGTATCGGTAACGCTGATTGAGGTGGTATTGCCTCCATCCAGCGAAGCGACATCGAACGATGTCGTGTTGCCGTCAAGGGTGAAGTTCGCTTTGAATGCCCCGGCATTAGATGTGCCGAGGTTCTTGATTGTGGCGGTGACCGTGTTATACCCTGGATAGATGGTGCTGATCGCTGTGACGTTGAGATCGGCGTTTGCTCCGGTTACGGTGACGAGATCTGGTTTCACAACACTGGTCGATCCGCCCGGTCCGGTGACCGTGAGGCTGACTGTGTAGGTGCCACCGGAATTATAAGTATGGGACGGGTTCGCGTCCGTACTGGTCGTGCCGTCGCCGAAGTCCCAGGCATAGGAGATGACGGTGCCGGGCCCTGGTGTCCACGAAGTGAACGTGACGGCGAGGGGTGCCTGGCCGGAATTGGCGCTTACCATAAACCCGGCACCGGGCGCTATAGTGTCCGGACCGCCATGGATGACGCCATCCTTCAAGATGCCCATCAGCGGGGCGGTGTCGCTTCCTCCGAAGGTACTGAGGGGGGTGAATGCGGTGTCGCCGATGCCGTTCCCGTCAGCATCCGCGCCGGCATAACTGCTGCCCCAGTAGTTTCCTACAATGGCTGATTGCGGCGTGCTGTTGAAGGTATAGTCAACGGTAGCAGGGGATACCCATGAGGGGGCTTGGGCAGCGGAGTTTCCTTTGTATATCAGCACCCCGTTGCCGATAAATGTATTCTGATATATGATATTACCTGTTGTTGTTTTATAAAAATAAATAGCCGCATCGACATTATTGATAAAAAAATTGTTTCTCACAGTATTGTTATTAACATTTATATATAATCCATATTTTTCATTGTCACGAAAGGTATTATTTTCAATAATGTTAGAATCACTGACTATTCGGAAACTGTATTTGTTGGCAGCAGAGGAGTGAGATATATAATTATTGCGAATTTGATTAAATTGAGCACCTGCAGGGAGGTATATACCATAATAAGAGGGAGTTAAAATTATATTATTTTCGATGAGATTATTGGATGATGACATGCTAATACAATAAGGGTTAACTAAAATATTGTTCCTGATTACGTTCGAATTTCCGGTAATTGTTATTATATTGGTAGGATACGTAAATTTCAGATTTTCCACATGACATCCTGATCCGGAGATGAGTATACCCGAATTTGTAAACGGTACTACTACGGTCACTTTATCGACATTTTCTCCTATGAGGGTTATAATATTTTTATTGAGAGCAATCGCTGTACTTTCCGTGTATGTCCCCTTTTTGATAAAGATTGTATCCCCTTCTACTGCAGCTCCGACAGCAGAAACAATGGATGTATAGTCCCCGCTCCCGTCAGCTGCCACGGTGATAGTTCTTCCAACCAAGATGTACCCGGTCTTCACTTCGTCATCGTTCCCTACGGCATTTGTCGCAGTGAGGGTCACGGTATAGGTCCCGGACGTGCTGTAGGTGTGGATCGGGTTCCGGTCAGTTGATGTGTTCCCGTCGCCGAACGACCAGCTCCATGAAGTTGGCGTGTTGGTCGACTGGTCGGTGAAGTGAACCGTGAGCGGGGCACCACCATGCGTGGTGTCGACAGAGAATGCTGCGACCGGTGCTTCCGGACCTGCGGAACTCACCGTCACAAACCCGACCTGTACGGAAGTGTTGCTTCCGGCAGTATTGGCAACCGTGAGATTCACCGTGTACGTCCCTGCCGACGCATACGTATACGTCGCGTTCTGCGTTGTCGCATCGATGACGCCGTCATTCGTGAAATCCCACGCCCAGCTCGTCGGGCTGTTACTCGACGTGTCCATGAAGTTGACCGTCAGCGGTGCGGTGCCGCTGGTGACGTTGGCGGTGAACGAAGCGACCGGTGCAACGGTTGTCGCACCCGGATACTTCACCGCCAGCGCTGCAAGCGTAGTCTTGAACGACGATCCCGTTCCCAAAGCGTACTGGAACACGCTGTCGGCTGCCGGTTTTACCGCACCGGTGACCGACCAGGTATGGTTCTCGTAGTAGTTGATCGGGGCGACCGGGTTTGCGCCGGCTTGTGAGACGCCGTTGAAGGTGTACGTGCTGTCAGCGCTGGACAGTGCGACGTTATTCAAGGTCGCGTCCGTGAACCCGGTGGGTATGCCAGCCGTGCCGAACGTGGTCGACGAACTGCCGGCATTGAACCAGTCGTGCCCGTGGTTGACCCAGTACTTCACCGTGTCGCTATCGCCATCATTGTAGGCAACGACGAGTGTGACCGCCTTGAGCCTCCCATCATATTCTGTACCGGTCTTCTCGTTCTTCACATGGACTGCCGGGTGCGAAGACGTGATCAGGTTCGTGATATCGTACGAAGTCTCGTAGTCCGAGTAGACCCGGTTCGTGTGATCGTTGATCCAGTAGACCTTGCCGTCAGTCGAGTAGGACGACCCGGAGGTCATCTCTTCAACGCCGAGGACTGTCTCATATGTCCCATCACCGTTTCCATCCAGGGAGGTCGTGGTCCGTGACGGTATGTCTCGTGACCCGGACATGGAATAGACGTTCACGTAGACTTTCGCCCACTGGATGTTCGTGAAATTCGGCAGCGTGAACAACTGGTCGAAGTCACGCGAGGTGACGCCGCTCGTGGGTTGATTCCCGAACGGGACCGGCTGGAATGAACCTACGTAGAGGTCGCCCGAGACCGTGCCGGTCTGTTCCGTGGTTAACGGGAGCGATGCTGCGGATACGATGCTGACCGTGATGTACCCGGATTTTACCGTGCTGTTCGTGCCTTCAGCATTGGTCGCGGTCAGGTTGACACTATACGTCCCGGCGTTTGTGTAGTTGTATGCCGGGTTCTGCACGGTGCTGTCAACAACGCCGTCGTTCGTGAAATCCCATGCCCATGCGGTTACGTTACCGGTAGAGCCGTCCGTGAACTGGACAGTTAAGGGGAACGTGCCGCTCGTGATGTCTGCGCTGAACGATACAATCGGTCCGGTGCTTCCACCGGATCCTCCGGTCACCGTGATGTAACCGGTCTTCACCATCGAGGTGCTGCCGTACGCGTTGGTCGCGGTCAGGTTGACGGTGTAGGTTCCGGCGTTCGTGTAGGTGTGGACCGGGTTCTTTTCCGTGCTGTCAATGATGCCATCGTTGTTAAAGTCCCACTGCCAGCCGGTTGCGCCGTACGAGAGGTCGGTGAATTGGACGGTGAGCGTATTCTCTCCAGAGGTTAGGTTCGCGGAGAATGAAACTCCCGCCGGGGGTGCCTCGTAGGTGAGTTCAAGGATGGCGGCGGCGAGGTTCATATAACCGTCACTTGTAACAGCCAATTCATTGGTGCCGTCCTGCAGGGCGCCGGTCACATCGTAATACTTGAAGCCGGGGTCTTGACCCTCGTTTGTTCCTTCGGCATTGGTGAGTGCAACATTCTGGGAATTAAGAACGATCGTACCTTGTGCGTTATCTACACCTGAAGGCAGGACTGTTGAAAGTCTGGCATATCCCAATGAGTTGTTGGTCACATTGT
>JBAZEO010000158.1:0-4732 GCA_041653935.1 Dehalococcoidia bacterium
TTCAGCGTGGCGGTGCATACGGCAGGAAGCAGATATACCTGGTCGACAACGCGGAGCAGGCGCTGCACTACGGTGCTATCGAGAAGCAGCTCTGCTCGGGGTCAACCGGGGAAGTGTACAACTACCTGCATGGCATGATGGACCTCGGCAGCATCCTGTTCAACATCGCACCGCAGAAGAGGAAGAATCGTGTCAAGGGCAATCCGACTGGTAGCGGTGTTCAGGTGCCACCGAATGTGAAGGTTATCGATGGCACTCGTATGGAGCTGTTCAATACCCGTCTATTTGGTGGTACAAGTGGTTTGAGTGCTGACAGTCTGTTGACGGAAGGTCTGGCAAGAACGTCATCCGAGAACGAGGCGCGGTCGCTCCGTGAACATGGGTTCAAGGCACGCAGCATCAAGGTTGGCGATCAGTACTGTGTCTATGCGAAATATCGCTGAGGGGTGATCTGATGGACAACAACTTCCAGTCATACGGTTACGGCGGTCAGCGTTCCGGCAACCCGCAGCCTGGCTCGCAGGGTCAGACCTTTGCCCGCAACCCATCCTCACCTCGCGGGTTCAGTATCGGCTCGCTGGCATCGCTTGTTCCCTCCAGTACGATGTCGAAGTACGGCATCGCTATCGGCGCTGTCATCGGTGCCATCGTGGCATACATGGTGATGAAGAAGCTCGGTGCGTACCGGTAATGTCTATGTGTGAGTAAGGGGTACCATGGCAACAACACTGGAACGGGCTGAGAGGCTATCTGAAGACAGGGATGCGCTCCGCAGGCGTCTGCTGATGGCTCGGGCGGTGCTGGCTGTTCCGATCAGACAGGAGTTCAGATCGCCGGTGTTCGACTTTGCCAACAGGCGGATGGTGAGCACCGATGGCCGGTATGCGCTGCAGTGGCGGGTGCGGGTGCGTCCCGACCTGCCGGAGAGCTATGACAATCAGCAGACATCGGTCGGTGTTGTCGTTCTGCGCGACTATGGTGCTCCCGGAAAGGCGACCGTCAGCAGGAATCCAGGTGAAGACAACCCGAAGCGGCCACCGAAGAAGTGGTGGGATATGATGGTGCGCAAGATCAGACATGAGTATCCCGGCAGGACAAAGGAAGCCATCAGCGAGATCGTCGGCGGCATCTGGTATCACAACTACAGCAAGGGTGCGAAAAGGAGTGTCACCATGGCAAGCGAGAACCCGAAGACCAAGACCATCAGCGGCAAGCAAATCACCAGTAACCTCATGAATGAGGTTATCATGCACGGTGGTATCCCCATGCGCCGTGTTGATGTATACAAGGAGGTTATGGAGACAACCAGTAATCAGCGAGCTGCTGATTCATTCGCATTCGGGTTGCACAAGAAGACGGTCGATTTGGAGCCGTGGAGTCTTGAAGATGCCAGAAAGTTGTTCAGAGATGGATTGTGGCGTACGGAGAATCCTCTTGATATGTCCGGCACCTACATTCCGGATGTTCCCGGCAGTACCACACTCGAAAAGGCGAAGAATGCCTATGAGATGTGGATGCGCCATGGTCAGACCGAGTCACACCCGGCGTACCGGCTCTACATCACTTACCAGAACTCTCTTAGTGCGGCAGATGCCAAGGAACTGAAACGTGCTCTGTCTGGCATAAAGGCGAAGGTGGAGCGTGAGTGGGCAGCTGAGAACCCGAGAAAAGGCCATGCTCAGAGACGATTCGATCCGGCAACTGCTGCTGGTATCGATGTCGCCAGACGGACGCTGAACACCCCGGATGCGATAGCAGACTACCTTGCTGCCGTGTCTCACGCTCCGACCAAGGAACAGGCACGTGAGATACTCAGGGAACACGGCATCAGGGTCAAGGAGAACCCGAAGAAGACATCTCGTGCGCAAGTTCCTCATGGTGGCATCCGCATCCCCGGTAGCAATGTCGAGATTGGTGACGTTGTTGAGTATGACATTCCCGGTTCACGTGACAACATGCACGTGCTGGGAGTGGTTATCGGCATAATCCGCAGGGGTAAGATGCCTGATGAGTACAATGTCATGTACCCGTCTCCTTACATCCGCAGCAAACCCGGATACGCGATGTTGCTTCCATCGTGGCCTGTGAAGATACACGGTAAGCTGATGGAGAATCAGTCCAAGTTCCAAGAACTCACCAATCTGACACACAACTATCTTTGGCTGTTTCAGTCCAACAGGAGCGCAGGCCGTAAATCGGAAGATGCCGCTCTCAGGGAGTTCGCTCCTGAGAGGTTCATCCCTGTGAGCAGGAACCCCACCGGCCACTGTCCTCACTGTGGTGCCAGCTTCCCTATCCATGGCGGCAGGATACAGTGCCCCCGGTGCTACATGCCGCTCAAGCTGCCGAGAGGGATGAAGGTGCGAAGGGTGAAGTTCGGTGAGAACCCGTTCAAGTCGTCTGATCTGAAAGGCAGCCACCCGCAGGGTCACTTCTACCCGACGAGAGAAGAGGCGGAGGCGGATGCAGCGAGATACCGCGCCTCCGGGTTCCGTGTGAGTGTCATCAGGCATGATGCCGGGAACGGGAAGTCGTACTACTCGCTGCTCGGCAGGAGCATGAATCCTGTTGGGAACCCGGCTGGTAAGACTGAGACGCCGGTGATATTCCGCAAGTTCCAAGGAGACATCATTGCCTTGCTTCCCACCATACCGGGGTCGTCGGCGTTTGACTGCATGTCATATGAGCATGTAGGGCAGCATGGTGGTGCTAACCCAAACATGGTCATGAGAATGTCGAAACCAGCAAAGCCGAGCGAGTATGCCGACCTTCTCGCTGAGATGAAGCAGGTAGGGTATGACGACCTGAAAGTGTACAACCGGCTCCAGTACTGGTTCCTCGATGCCAGAAGGGAGAATCTGAAGAAGACGACAGAAAACCCGATTGGCTCTTCAAGAGCAGGGCGCATCACACGAGGGTCTCGGACCTGCACGCATGTTGTCATCACCGCCGACAACAGGTACACGCAATGTGATAAGCCCACATTGCCAGGACGACTGTACTGTGCTGAACACGCACCATTGCATGCAAAGGGCAGTTCACGCAGCAAGAACATATCAGTGAAGGGAAGCGGGATGAGGAATCCGAACAGTGCTGCCGAGAGCATTGCTCGAAGTGTATTCATCGATGCTGGAACCAAGTATCCCGGCAAGACTGTTGAATACGGCATGCTCGGCAGCACCGCGTACCGCATAAGCAAGACGAAGTTCGGCTACTACGTGCTATTCGCCCGGAGGATGGGTCCTGAGTACTTCCGTCGTGCGATCACGGTGGAAAGCCACTCAAAGACACTGCCGTCGCTCGATGCAGCACGTGAATGGGTCAAGTCGACTGTGCGTGTCATCGGGAATCCGGTAGAAGCGGCGAACCCGCAGATGATGCGTGAGGAAGGACCGGTCAAGTGTAAGTACTGTGGCAAGCCAACACTGTCGGTCACCGGCGTTCATCCCAAGTGTGCCAAGAAGTACTGGAACAGGCCGGAAGACTTCAGCACCGGGTTCAACGATCCTACCTTCGTGAAATCGAAGGGTCATATCGGGTTGTTTCAGTACAATGGCACATGGTACGAGGTGTTCAAGGATGGTCTAGGGGAGCTGTTCCGTGCTCCTGTGTCGAATGTCATCGACATTGGTACCGGCTACCGGCTCGCCAGATGGGAAGCCCCTGCGTGGCAGGCTGACGAACAGGCAAAGATACTGCTGGGCAAGCAGTAGGACACAACAGACTTGTGTAAGGAGAGCACCGATGAAACGAAAGACATCGCGGTTTGCGAACCCGACAGGCACTCCAAAGTACAGCAGCGTTCTTGAGATGCTGCATGACTATCCAAGGGTAGCTGCCGAGCATGTTCGTATGATGAGTCCTGCATACCACTATGACCCTGCATACGATCCTGTGCTCACACTCAATGATGGCAACTTCTCGTTCCATAGCGGCATCTATGAGAACTTCGGAGGGAAGAAGTACGCTCTGTTCGCTGTTGTCAGGAACCGGAAGATGCTGGTTGATGCTGTGAACCTGCTGAAGTCGATGGGTTACTCAGTTCGGGTAAAGCCATACGGTGCTGACAGCTATGGCCCCAAGAAAGCAGTCTATGGTCGTTCTGCAAGCAGGAACCCATCTACCACCGTCCGCCGCCCGCAGCAGGGAGAAACCCTTGTCTGCACCAAGACGATGAGCGGCCATGACCTGATACCCGGTATCGCCAAAGGTGACCGGGCTATCTACCTCGGCAAGTCGCAGATACGGATGCTGAATGGTGCTGCTGCCGGTTGGGTGTTCACATTGGAGATCGGAGCACCGTTCAATATCGTGTCAAAGTCAGCAGGCAATCCGGTCGGCGGCAGATCACGACCAAACCTGAAAGGCATGTATGTTGATGTGTACCGTTCTCCCGGTGGAGATTCCACGCTCGGCGGTGCAACCAGCACAAAGAACAAGGTTCTGCTGGTATCTGGTGAGAACACCGACATCGAGGAAGGCATTCATGTTGACGAGATATTCCGTGCGATGCCAGGCGATGTCGTGCTTGAACTCCGCCGAATGAAATCCACCAACACCATGCATGCTGTTCCTGTGGTACACACTGAACGGTGGTACATGTTTGGTGGTAACTTCGTGTACACATCCGACAGCAGGTTCCCGAGCAAGTATCCTATCCCGGTACACGACAGATATGAGGGTTGAGACACCTCGGCATCTTGATGAAATGAAACGGTGGTGCTGCCACTAC
>JBAZEO010000159.1:0-4715 GCA_041653935.1 Dehalococcoidia bacterium
GTCGGCTCGATAACGAGCAGGTTCGCATCCCCACCAATCAGAATCCCACGGTCGTCGTGAAGGGTTTTGTAGTAGTACCGACCAGACTCAAGGGCCGAATAGGACAGGGCCGCATTGAGGTAGTTCGAGTAGTTGTCCGTGGTGATCGAGGAATCAAGACCAGTATGAGTGGCGTTAGCGATAGCCAGCCCGTCAAAGCCAGTCCCGCAATCCAACGTGGTCGAGGTCGGGCCATTGAACATCTTGTGAATCTCGATGTCCTTGCTAACCTTCATCGACCGAGCCAGGGACTTGACCTGTTTCTGCCACAGGTCGTACTTGTTGAACATATCCATGCCGTGGGTCATACGGAACCCAAGCATGAAGCGGGACTGATTGTAGTCCTTGTAGCCGCCGAGAATCGGGGCGTCGATGGGCGAGTTCGCGCCATCAGCAACCTTGGTAGCCAACCCAAGTCCGGCAATCTGCCGGTCGCGGTAGGTGTAGTCGCTCGCCTTTTTCTCTTTGACAAGTTTCTCGTAATACGACGGCGTAGCCTTCGTGGTGGTGTCGAACAGTCGGCGGATTACGCCTTCTTTCAACAGTTCATTACGATCAGTTTTGAGTGAACCAAGACCAATAGTAGACATTGTGCGCCTCCTTAACCCTTAACCAAGGCGGGGAGGAACCGGAAAAGAATCCGCCCACCAGAAGTTCCGAGAGCGTCCCGAGGGTCCAACTGCAAACTCACCGCGTCGGTAGACGCGCCGTCGTCATCCAGCGTGTGCGCCCCAACGGTAAACACAAAGTCCATGAGAATCCCGCAAAGGGTCTGCGCCGTAGCAGAAGCCTTGTAATGAGCCGAATAGATAGCGTCGAGTTCAATCAACTCAATCGGAATCGCCGCAGAGGTCGTCCCCGAAGCATCCTGACGGGCAATCCCGTCGATATTGCCAGCCGTGGCAATTTCAATCAAACCATCCGAATTAATGTGAACAAGGTCGCCCTCTTTGAAAGACTGAGACGCGGCCTCGTAGCCCGTGATAACCACAGGGTATCCGGGCGAATAACGAGTAACAGAAGCCATGGTATTCACCTTTCCCTTTTAACGCAAGGGAGGCGTCAATGACAATTACTTTGACATCTTCTGCAACATATCCTGATAGATTGTTTCCCCGCCGTCCCCACGAACACCAGCCGCGAATGTATCTCTATTAGCCCTAGCACTCGTCTGATTAAGTTGTTCCCGTTTCATGCGCCGCTCAAGTTCGTCCACTAAACGACACTTCACCAAAACAACATCCCCAAAGGTGTACTTACCCTCGGAGTCAAGCGCGAGTCCTTCCGGCCAGAACGGGTCATTGATTGTTACCAATGAATACCCGTTAGCCCTAGACCGCGAGATTTCACTCGGCGTGTTCCGTTCCCACGTGAGAAACCAATCAGGCAACGTGTCCCCGCCAATTCGAGACGGGTCGCGTGCGACATATCGCTTGGAAGTAAAGACGTAACTGCCTTCTTTCTGGTTAGAGGCTTCTTTGTCCCAAACCGACGCCGTGAGGTCAACGAAGCGAATATCTGAGAGATTCATCGTCCCATCCCCCTCGGACTTGTCAGCCCGGACCTAACGCCCTCAACACCAGCCTTCAACGCCTCCACGATTTCTTTGTCGCTCCAATCGCCAATCCCGAGAGACTTCGCCATCTGGCGGTCCTCTGCGGTCAAGGCAATCGTATCATCGGCCTGTCTCCGTTGCGCCGGAGTCTCGGTTTCCATAGCCCTCATGCCTGGTTTCCCCTTAACAAGAACTTCTTCCTCGCCCCTAACTACTCTAAGTACCTTCGCCGCGTTTACCCAAGTCTGGGGGTCGTCCAGTTCGTGGACTTTAACCACTCCCTGCTGGACGAAGTTAGCCATAAACTTGTCTAACGTCGGCTCGACACCCTCATAGAGAGGCCTGTTCTTGTCATTGTAGAAACTGGCCCGACCGCGAGTCCAGCGAGAAGCCGCCTCCTGCTGAGTTCTCACGCGGTCCCGTTGCTCTTGGCTTTGTCGCTCTTTAGCCATTACAGCCTGAAGTTTGGCATCAAACCAACCATCAGGGTCCGTAATGTCAAATTGCGGAGTCTTCGCAACGGGGGCTTCCGGTTGCCGTTCCTGCGGAACAGACGCCTGCCGAATCATTTCCTTCAGGTAGTCCATCTCTTGGCGAAGCGAACGAACTTCCCCAACTTCGTTGGCTTGCTTCCCGAGTAACTTCTCCTGATTGCGGATGATGTCAACTAACTCAGTCGCGGATTTTCCCTGATACTTGGGGTCCACTTCGGGAGTAGTCTCATTACCGCTAACTTGCGGCTCGCCTTCGGGCGCGGGTTGGACCGCGTTTTCCGTTGTTGAACCGACTTCTACTTCATCAGCCATTATATCTCCTTAGACGGGCCTTACGAGGTTGTCCGTCTTTAGTCGTCTTTACCAATGAGGCGAGACGGGGTGTCTATAATTTGGTCAATGACCTGTAGGTTGCCCTGCCAGATGTCTCCCCTGACAACGGACTCTCCAATCCTACTATCTTTACAGAGTTTGCTAGACGCCGCGTCCCGCGCCTTTAGTAATTCTTCTTCATATCTCTGCCAGAATCTAGTCTGCTGAATCTGGTCGAACTCCCGCAACAGCCCCGTATCCATCATCGCGGGCCTCCCTGTGGCATCATGCCTGGGGGTGGACCCTGTGGGGGTCCGCTAGGCCCACCGGGAGGGCCTTGCTTTGGTCCACCCGGTTTACCCTTACCCATAGGAGGCTGAGGAGGAGCAGGAGTCATCATCTTCTGAATCTCCTGCGGGCTGAATATCTTCGCCAAGTCCACCGCCAACTCATCAGCATCCGGTCTCTCTGAATCTAAGAGAACGTCCCGGTAGAACTTTGCGCTAGAATGTCCGGCCATGAGAAGGAACTTCTTGAACTCAGGAGGTACGCCGGGACTCGTTAACGCCTGAGCCACCGTCGCCAACTTCGTCAAATAGTCGCTTGACATCATGTACAATTCCTGATTAAGCGACCGCCGCGTTTCCTGCGACATAATATCCGTCGAGGCCGCAAGTGTAATATCCAGACCATCCCTAATCATGGGAAGCGGAAGCGTGATTGACTTGTCAACCATCTTCCCATCTTCCTCGGCCTGATACCGAATCATCGGGTCGTACTGCGAATACAGTTCCAACGTCAAATAAGCAATCTCGGTAATCCCTGCCACGATGTTGTCAATCATCGACTTGAACTTCTTATTCGACTCGCCCAACATCGCCTGCGTCTCTTTGAAGACGGGCCGTTCAGCCGTCGAAACGCCCTGAACCGCAGGAGTATTCCCTGTAACCCGGTCGGCCAACGAGATAAGATTGGCCTCCTCCTGATATGTGGACGGGTACGAATCAGAGAACTTAACTTCCCTAAACACATCCGTTACGTTTCCGTCGCATACCCAATTCTTCCCCGGCTCGAACATGAAGTTGTCAAGCCCGGAACCAGACTGCGTAATCGTCATAATCGAGTTGACCATCGCCATCCGGTCAAGTCTCTGGTTATGGATAGTGTCGATTTCTTCCTGAATGTTGTACAGAACTTCGCAGATTCCCTCGCCGTCGAAGGCATACTCTGTCGGGTTCGGTACAATCTTCACGAACGGACGCTGACTCGTAAACGTGGGAGAG
Organism: Dehalococcoidia bacterium; assembly: GCA_041653935.1. GTDB lineage: Bacteria > Chloroflexota > Dehalococcoidia > E44-bin15 > E44-bin15 > JAYEHL01. Next base: position 3,684 of record JBAZEO010000159.1, read on the forward strand.
TAAATCCCGCGCACGATAGACCCTGTATTCCGATGAACCGTCAGCATCAGGTCGTCCGGCTCTCCATCGTCATCAACGTCATACTTAATCCAGACAGTCCAGAACTCAAATGGCTTCGAGTAGTCTGTCTTGTCCAGCGTCTTACCCTGATTCTTCGCCCGCGTCTCCTCGTTGGTCGTAGGAGCGTCGGGATTCATAATCTTGGCAACCGCATCCTTGTCCCAAATCTTATTCTTCACCCGAACGTCAATCTCGGACTTGCGGTACTTGCGCCGGAATCCAATCATGTATGCATCGTTGACGTTGATAGCGTCGGATGAAACAACAATGTCCTCACGCGGGACACTATAGACCTGCGGCCCATTGTAGATACTTTGGGTATCCTTGACAATGGGAACCTTCGACCCCTTGACCTTGTATTCCCTAAGTCCATGCTCGTCGGAGTCGTCCTTCCAGCGGTAAATCGTCCGCCTCTCCTCGACCCATGCCATGTGGACGATTCCGGTCCCGACCTTCAAAGCCTGATTGATAACGGGTTTCAACTTCTCCCGCAACTTGATAACCTTAGTCATCAACCATTCAAGCGCGTCCTCAGTCTCCCGCGCCAAGCCCATGTACTCAGGCTTACGGGCCTTAACGATGAACGGCTTGCGCCGGTTGAAAATAGAGTCCTCAAGCCGAACCAGGATATTCTCAATCGCGGAGCGAGTAATGGGAACGGCGACGTTGGCCGAGTTAACCCACGGCTTAGATTTCTTCTTCTTGTTCCCCTTGAACTGATTCTGCCACTTGGAAATATCTTCCAGAAGTTTGTCCTGATTTTCTAATTCCCGGTCTAGTTCTTCCTTAACGTGCTTCTCAAGTCGCTCCCGCAAAGTAACGCCGTCAATCTCTTTTTCGAGATCAAGCGGCATCCCGCCGGGCCACGACTCAAGGTCAGTCTTAGGAGGAACTTCTTTGGACTTCTGCATATCTCCCAACCTTATTGTTGAATCCACAATAGGGACACACTATCCTAGTCGCGTCGGCTTC
>JBAZEO010000160.1:0-4709 GCA_041653935.1 Dehalococcoidia bacterium
GCGATCCAGTGCGAGAAATCCGGTATCAGAAAAACATGAAAGGGGTAAGTCGGAAACGCGATTTTTCGCAAATTGTGAACAAATTGTATGCCTACGGGTATGGCGAAACTGAAGCGCAGGTGAGTCTCGAAGATACCGACCTAATTTTTACCTATATGTTCGGAGGAAATTGGAATGGGGGCGTGGAAATTTTCGCTGGGGATACGCTCACCGACGGGGTTGTACAATGCGTTGTATCGGATATCACAACCACGTCTGGATCGTGGGCAGCTGGTAGTGCAGGGGGAACAATTACGGCTACGCGCGTATCCCCTCCAGAAAATCCTGATTGGGAACTGGGATATTTTAACGCAGAGATCGCCGGATTTTTTGCTGCATATGCCAATGCCGTGATCAATCAGGGGAGGGAGTTTATCGAAGATATCACGAGCCAAACCACGTATGGTGTCCAGATTGCGAGGATTACCGACAAGCGAATCACCCACCCGGCAACACTATTAAGGTGGGCACAAAAGGTGTTGGCAGAATATAAAGATCCGATCTATTATTATACGGTGGATGTTGTCAACCTTGCAGAACACCCGGATTTTGATTTTGATTTTGAAGAACTTCTCATAGGTCAGATCGTCCGGGTGGTCAATTCAGATCTCAATAATCTGAACGTAGACGTGAAAATTGTATCTATCGAAACTAACCTGTCGAAACCCGAAGAGATCGCCATCGAACTGGCGAACACAACTGAGACCCTCGCAGATTCAATCGGCGACGGCAAATCGTATCAGTCCCTGGCACAGAATACGGCAGTGCAGATCGGAGCCGGTCAGGTGACAGTTCAAGGCGTATTCACGGTTGATGGGTGGCGGACTGCCGGGCAGACCACGATTGACGGCGGGCAGATCACTGCCGATAGCGTGACGGCATCGCAGGTTAATTTTGTAGTAGTGGACGGTACAAATGTGGTTGGGACGATCAACGCATCCACTGAGGGGATTACCATCAGTGCAGCAAAGATTGCTATTGACGGTACCACCACGTTCTCTGTAGGGTACGACCCAGTCACCAAAGCAAAAGTGTTTGCGCAGGATGCTGTTCCAACCTCAATCTCAATCGGTGACCTCTGGGTTGACACGAACGACGGGAACCGGTTATACCGCGCCAACGCTGTCGGAGTATCAACCATTGTCACGACAGGAAACGGCTGGTATCTGGTTCGGGATGATGGGATTGCAGCAGCACTGGAGGCAGCCGCAACAGCTCAAGAGACCGCAGACGGGGAGATTGTCGGGTTTTATCAGGACGAAGAACCGGTTGTAGGGATGGCATTCGGGGACATCTGGATTGATACCGACGGTCACACACCCCCGACCACCGCAGACATATACCGGTACGAGGATCCAGATGGCGGGTCAGCCGGGGTGCTGGACTGGCGGGCAGCCGCGACCAACGCGATTGGGATCGTATACCTCAACGCATATTCTGCACAGGAAACCGCAGACACGAAAATCACAACATTCTACCAAGACGGGGTGCCGACCTCGCTGGCAGCGGGCGACCTGTGGGTTGATACCGATGACGCAAACAAACTCTACCGGGCAGCCTGTGTCGGGGCGGACGCGATTACTGCAGGTGAGTGGGAGACGGTGCGGGACAGCAGCAATCTGGACAAGTCAACATACCTGTCATCCGGCACCACGACAATCAATGGAGGACAGATCACCACCGGCACCATTGAGGCAGATGCGATCAAGACCTCAACCCTCAACGCCAAGACGATCACGCTCGGCACCACGGGCGGGGATTCGATCATCAAGTCTGGGAACTATTCGGCGGGTTCTGCGGGATGGCAGATTAAGGCTAATGGGGATGCCGAATTTAACAATGTCACAGTTCGGGGCACTTTGGGAACTTGTAATATCGGTTCTGGGTACACGATCACGGTAACAGGGGTAATTCAAAGTTCCAATTACGTTCAATATCAAACGGGTTGGAAATTTGACGGTAGTTCTCAGTTCATTGCTGCCGCCAACGTTTATATCGGTTATGCGGGGTTTGTCCATTTTTATGCCACCGATGATGGAAGTAAAACTGGACATATATATGTTAGTTCTGATGGATTACACTTGTATTTCCGTGATAATGACAACGATGACCATTTGATTATTTAAAAATGAGGATCTATGATCAAAACATTAACAATTGTTGGAGATCTAAATGAGAAGACTGGAGAATTAACATTTCAGGTAAATGGGGATCTCCCATTTTCTGAAGCTGCACGAATATTGGTGATGGCCGCATCTGCGCACAAAAAAGAATAAATTATAGTCCGAGATCAATAACAGTTCTCTCTTTAGTTAAGGGTTGTGCGCATACAATCTTCCCCCCCTCATTTATCCCTACGTAGAATCCTTCATGCTGTCCCTGAATATTTATAATGGTTGAATACTCACAGAATGGCAAATTCTTAATCTTCTGCTCTTGTTGCGCTACAATGACCGCACCCATAAGCACAATCACGATCAACGCCACAAATAGGTATCCTTTATTTTGCATGGATAGATACTGTATTGTTCCACACATATATTTTTTGGAGCCTAATCGCGGGTTCGAACTATCCTTGTGGGGGTTATTTCATCACGTCGGATACAGGAGTGAGTGCATACATATATATACACTGACAGCATACAGTAGTATAGACACTGATGAGAGTGTCGCAAGGAGTGAGTGAAACATGCAGAAAATAAACAACGAGGCAATTGATATCCTCTGGGCAGCACTTGACCGTGAGGTTGTTATCCCCCCGGTTGCGATTGTGGCGGACGTGGAATTTGATCTCCTCCGGCAGGGAGAGGTTGATTTTGTGGTGTCTCGTGTTGACGGGAGCCTCTGGGAGTATCACAGCGACGTTGACGATCACGGCGGTGTACAGGGAGCTCTTGATTGGGCACGCTCGCGCGCGAGATTGGCAGGTGCACGTGTTTTTGCTCTGTCGTCAGGTGATGCCTTGTATGTGCCGTATCATCCTAGGTCAGTATAACCCCATTTTTGTATTTGCCCGGTTCGGGTCCGGGATGGGGTATTCCCAGATGGGGAGTAGGAGAGTTCATCGATGACCCGGACGGACATGCACGCACCCAAGGAAGGATATATCGTTAGTCCGGCGAGACGGGATGTGAACCCGTGGAAATCACCCATATGCAGGATCACTCTCATCAGCAAGATCCGGATCATACCCCGGATCTAAAACAAGAACCAATATCTCTTTTTTTCTGGATCTAAATCTCGGATCTAACGTCGGTAAAAGTGCAAATAGGAAAGTATATATGTGCATGCAACGTATGTATATACATGCCAAGAGAAGCGAGAATGACTGAGTCCACACCAGTGTACAGAATCAATCTGGCACTGGATGAAGTGGATAAAAGGACTGTTGACGCGCTGATGGCGCGAGGCAGTGCGAACACGATCAGTGAGGCTATCCGGTTCTGCATCCGGGAGCAGGAGAAACAATTATGACCACATACATTGTTACCCGGCACGCCGGGGCTATCCGCTGGCTAAATTCCAGTGGAATTACGGGAGAGATCATCTCCCAATGGACAGATGAGAGGACAGCCCAATTAGTACCGGGGGATCTGGTCGTGGGAGTACTTCCGCTGCCGTTGATCGCAGACGTGCTCAGGACAGGAGCCCGGTTCGGACTGTTGAACTTGCCGGCGATCGCGTTCTCGCAGCGGGGGCAGGAACTATCCCCCGAAGAGATGGAGCACGCGGGGGCAAATGTCACTGAGATTCTCTCGGTGACTATGGGGGGGCGGTTGGTATGATAGCTCCGGTTGTAGATGCAGAGAACTGGAATACTCCACACGAGATTCACACGCCCAAAATTCAGTCGAAATGCGGGGATGTAAGCATCTCACGGTATGAGGACGATTCAGATACCCCGGTTCTAATATCAATTGGTGGGGGGAGCTGCATAAGTCTAATGATCCACGTCTCAAATACGGATGCGGTCGCTATCCGGGACGCGCTCAACCAGGTCATACAGAACGAAATCCAAAAGACTCCGACTCTGGAACGGGAACTTTCCGAGTTTCCAAATGAGGGAGATGGATATTGATGAGAGCAAAATTTATCTTTGAAAAAGTGATCGAGCGGGGCGAAAAATTTCTAAAATTCGTCCGGTTTGAGAATGTACTGCGGTATGAAAATCTCCCGGATGAATACACCCAAACGACCCCTTCATTCTGGTCATTTTCCGACAGTATTGTAACCTTCAATGGGGATATTCGCAATCTCTATCTGGGTGTTTCGTATACCCTGGATGAAGTTGCTCAGCACATCGGAGAGGCGAAACGGGCCGGGGAGAGATTGACGGCGATCAACCGGAAACTCAAAAAGCAGAATGGGGGTTGGGCGGGGACTACGGAGATCGAGATATGACCCCGTCACTGTCAAATCCCGATCGGGATGACTACATAGGAGACGAACCCGTATTCTCATGGTGCCCAGAAGACGAAATTCCGGATCTAACGCCGGACGAACTGCGAGCACAAATCGAAGAAGGGCGGGCTGACTACGAGTATGAGCGCCGTGGTGATCTCTGATGTTGTCGGCACAGGAAGAAACGCTGAGCTTGCGAGACGAACCACTGCCTCAGCTCATTGAGTACCCACTCTCACAGGTCTACAGATTCGACCGCGAGATTGCTG
>JBAZEO010000161.1:0-4706 GCA_041653935.1 Dehalococcoidia bacterium
CTTCCTACTGGACGGTGACCGGAGCGTCGTTGACCGGTCTCGCAGACTCTTATTTTGATGCGAACAAAATTGACAAGGATACAAATGTTAAATTTGAGCTGTCCCGAACCAGATATACGGACACGGACATCAATAATGCCTATGACGCGATCGCCAAGGCAATCCAGCCTGTTTTTGATTACTCGAAAGTGTTCCCGAATATAATGTTTTATGGATATGATAACCCGACGTGGATTGATGTAGATTCAGGCGATTGGGGTGGCGATGATTATGATGAATCCGGTCCGGAATATACGTCAAGAAAAACAACAACGTTATATACCAGCGCGGTGAAGACGTCTGGTTCCGTCAGAGATTGGGTGACTCTGGCTGTGGTTCCCGTCTCCGATGTTCTTGCCGCCACAACGAATATTAAGCTCCAATCCGGAACCACTGAAGTAAATGCGGTCATCTACGATGTCACCGGGATATTACCAATTTTCAAGGCCCAGTATATCACTAATACATCAGGACCGAGTATATCAAAATCCTATTCCATTTACAATCCGAGTCGTTGCTATGAACTTGCGTTGAATATTAGTTGTGAATGGTACAATACAGCTCTGATAGAGGGTGTATGGTGGTATTATTGGCCGTTTAGCCAGGATCTGCATAATTCTTATTCAGGGAGTCCATTCCCGAAAATCAGTGAAGGCGGTGAGCTGGAGTGGTCATTTTCGTCAACTTATATTTTGGAAAAGTACGACGCGACAACAACGCCGCCGCCAGTCGTGAATGAGTGGACTACCTCAGATACCGAGCTTATTGAGATTACTCGGATTGTATGAAAAATATAAATGATATTATAAAAAGGAGGGACAAGATATGCCTAAAATAAGTCAATACACGGTGGTCATAACGCCCGCGGACACGGATGAGCTGGTGGTAAACCAGGGCGGCGTGACGAAAAAAGTGACGCTTTCCACGCTGAAATCGGCGGGTGGGTTTGCGCCGTATGCCAAAAACAATTTAAGCGGGGCGGGTGTTCCAGGCGCCGGCGATGATGCTTCCGCCGGCTACGCGGCGGGATCGATCTGGATTGATGTAACGGCCAGTCCCATGGAGGCGTACCACTGCGCGGACGCGACGCCGGGAGCGGCGGTCTGGCTGAAAACGACGCTGACGATTGATGAGCTGGGGTCGGGCGCACTCCGTGCAATCGACGCGCCAACGGCGGAAAACGATATTCTTTTCGGATCGCCGTCTCCGTTTGGCGCCTGGGTGAAAAAGACGCTGGTCCAGGCAAAGGCGATCCTTGGCCTGGGCGGATCAGTTCCGGCGCCCGTGGCGGAAAATGATGTTATCCTGGCATCGGGATCGCCGCTGGATTGGGTCGGAAAAACCATGGCTCAATTAAGATCACTTCTGGGTCTGGAAGATGCGACAACCAAAATACTTGTCGGAGGCGGAACAGGCGAACCACCCGTCTGGACAGAGGCCACTGGTTCAGGTGCGCCTGTTAGACAAACAAGTCCGGCGTTAGTGACGCCTGCTCTGGGAACTCCAGCAAGTGGCGATTTGAGGAATTGCTCTGCCCCAACTGAATCGCTCAAGGGCGTCACCGTCTATGCCGGCGCTACCAAAGCTCTTGCTGGAGTAGATACGGCAAGTGCTATGACGCCGGCGGATGTGGCGGCAGTAAGGGTAAACCAAAGAACTCATGATAACATCAACCTCGTTGAAGACCTGTCCTACCTTCCACCTGTGACATTTACCTGGGATCCCGCTTCGATGGATGATGGAGCGGGCGAAACATCTAACGCCGTTCCATATTCCGGCGCTACACTGGGAGGTGTGAGCGTTCAGGCGATTGCGCCCTATGACTTACAGGGAATTATCTGCAATGCGTATGTGGATGCGGCCAATAGTTGCAAAGTGCGGCTGCAAAACGAAACTGTTGGAACAATTAATCTGGCGTCTGGGACATGGACGTTGCAAGCAAGGAGGGTATGATGAGAGACGAATTTTCCGGAATGATTCCCGCAGCAGTGGCGAGATTTGAAGCGCTGATGGATGCACTGGAATTACTGGAACTGAAACCCCGCGTGACAGCAGGGTATTCGGCGCATGGAGATGAGAATGATTTGCGCTCGTGGGGTGTGGTAGTGACAATGGCCTGCGACGACATGGCCGAACTATCTGACCAAGCGGCTGAACTGGGGATCACGCTGCAAGAAGATGGGTCGTTAGCTTATACCAACGGTCTGACGCTGGCCGATTTTCAGACCGGGCGCGTAGGCGCGGATTTAACCATTAACACAGAACTGGAGGTGATCTAATGCCTAGTGGATATAAAAAGAATTACCAGAATCACGGTGTTTCCATCCCACCTTTTAAGGGAGTAGATACGGGGTTGACCGATGTCACCTTCGGCGGATTCGAGCTGGACAAGTTTATTAACAGTCAGCCTTCCGCCATTAATGAGCAGGGGCTGGCGTGGTATGATGTCGCTCATAGCGGAGCAGCCGGTTCCGTGCCGGGGATTTCCAAGCCGGGCGATCCGGTCTGGGATTGGATTACCTTCCCGCAAGCTATGATTGCGTGCGCAAATAAGGGCAAGGGCTATTTCCTCTCGACCGATGTCATGTGGGCTTCCGTGGCATTTCTTGCCAAAAAACAGGGGACACTTCCGCACGGGAATAATAATAATCTCAATCCACCATCCGCAACAGGCTTCACAACGGAAATCGCTACACTGGACAAGCATCTCAAAGCGGAATCGCCGACTTACAACCGTGCTCTTCCCGGTAGTGGCCCTGCAACGTGGGCTCATAATCATCTGGCTAGTGGCGTCTATGATCTCAACGGCCTGGTTTACGAATGGGTCTGTATGATGATGGACACTAATGGCTATCCGCAAATCTCGGCCAATCTGAATTTATCGTATGGCGGCAGTCCGTTCGGTCGCGGAACGGTCAGCGATACATCACTTGTGACGGCGGACGGCGCAGGTGTGAATTGGAACAAAGCCTGGGAAACGTGGCTGAAATATGATGCTGAAGAGGCAGGCTTTACCGCCGAGCAATCCTTATTGGGGATGACCTCCGGGGCGACGGCACTGATTTCGCAGGTCATTGATTTAGGCGCCACCGGCCTACTGCGTATCCGACGCACCAGCTCGGCGGCGTTTCAGGATAACGAAGTTATCAGCTCTGCCACAACCGCTAAAACTATCAGCGGTGCAGCGAATAATGGCGCTGGACTGATCCGCATCAAGGCTACAGCGCACGGCTATACAACCGGTCAGCTTGTGACCATTAAATCTGTTGCTGGAACGGTTGAGGCTAACAATACCGATACCAATCCAGCGTGGGCAATCACAGTCGTTGACGCAGATTATTTCGATCTCAACGAGTCCACGTTTACCAATGGCTATGTTTCCGGCGGGTCTGCCTATAAAGTCACAGGGGTTGGCGGTGTGGCTGCGTCCAACGGCGCAGAGATTGGCGAATTTGCCATTACCTATCTGGGCTACGACGGTCAGACGGCGGCGTTTGCTCTCGGCGACACAGTGACCGGCGCAACGACTACACACAATGGTATCATCGTATCTGATAGTGATTGTGGGACATTCGGAACACTGGGCATTCTCGGCGCAACAGGTGTATTTCAGGACAATGAGGAATTGCAGGTTGGCGGCGCGACGAAAGCTCTTGCTGTTGGAACGGCGCAATCCTGTCAGGCATACATCCCGGAAGCATCGGGAGGAGCAGGAGCATCCTACCCGATTACCACCAGTTCACCCAATACGCTGACGCTTTCCGGCACTCCGGCTAATGGAATAGCGACGTTTTGGATACACAAGACTATCACTCGTGATATTACCCTGCGCACGGATACGGGTCTAGCGATGACTAACGGACACAAAATCGACAGCCTGCGCGATGCAGACAATGACCTGAAATCGTTTGCCCTTCCTGGAACGTCCAGCGCTGGAGGGTCGGCCAGTTACGGCAACGCATATTATTATTTCGCTAAAAGCGCTGCGCGTGCCGCGCTCCGTGGCGGCCCCTTCAGTGGCGACGGCGGAGTCTTCACGTTGAACGTCTACTATCCGCCCTCGTACGCTAGCCTCAGCATTGGGTTCCGCGCCGGCAAGGTACTCTGAAATCTGATAATCTGGGAGTCTGGTTATGTCGGATATGAGGGAATTGATTATATATCAGAAGCACTACGATTTAGTGCTGTATGCTTTTCCGGTGATTAACCGATTCCCGAAGAGTCAGAGGTTTGTATTGGGGCAGCAAATCGAGACTAGCCTATTGCAATTCGGTTTGCTGATTATTCAGGCCAATCAGCTTCGGCAGAAACGCGGCAAGCTTATGGAGGCCGATACGGAGCTTGAGAAATTACGGTATTTGGTTCGCCTGGCGAAGGATTTGCAGTTCTTGACACTTTCGAAATACGAAATTATAAGCCAGCGATTAAATGAAATCGGGAAATTGCTGGGCGGTTGGATGAAAGCAGGATGAAGTGAGATATTTTATCCAGTTTTCATCCGCCCGGCAATGCCCGATAGGAACGGGGACATGGTTGTATTCGCTGCGCGTGCCGCGATCCGTGGCGGCTACTTCGTTGGCTACGGCGGAGTCTTCACGTTGAGCGTCTTCAATCCGCCCTCGTACGCCGGCAGCAGCCTCGGGTTCCGGTCTTGCAGGGTTTTATAA
>JBAZEO010000162.1:0-4592 GCA_041653935.1 Dehalococcoidia bacterium
AACTGGTGGAAGGAAACATAGCCACGTTAAACGAGGACGAGCCTTTCATGTGGCACGTCGAGCTCTATCTGGTATCAAAATACCAGCCGGAGTTTGCCGAGGCAACGATCTGGAAATTGTATTCGGCCGCAAAAGAGCGGGCAAAAATCGTAAAAGAACACGCAGGGGTATACACCTCCCTCTCCGATCTCCAGAACGCAATGCTCGGCGACTTTTCCCAGCATGTGCAATGGAACCCGGGAACCCCGAGCCACAAAGCGAAGTATGCAGGGTCGCCAGGTATCGGGAGGGATTACCAGAGGGAGTTGCAGGAGTTATGATCCCCCTTTTTGACAACCGTTCCGTAGGCCGGGAGATCAAGGTCGATCTCGATGTATATTACGAGGCTTTTCTTCTTACGGATAAAGACCTTCAGGAGCATTTCGGGAGAGAAGCAATTAATCCGGATTCCCCGGTATACGTCGGACTTAACCGTCAGGAAATGATATACTGGAGAGACCGGCTTGTAAAAGAACGGAAAGTAACTCCGATAAAGACAGAGTACCGAAGATCGTCAAACGGTCACATTCACCTGAAACTGGTCATGTCCCAAGAAGTGTCCGTTCTTGACGGGTTCATGCTCCGCGCGTGGTTCCTTGACGATAAAACCCGGCTCGAACTGGACCTGAAGCGATATCTCCTGACAAACGATTTGAACGAAATGAACCGCTGTTTTGACGAGAAGGCCAACGCGGACGGAATGAAAAAGTGCGGCCCGTGGATCCCCCTGGATTGCGAACCGAAAGGCACACCGGAAAAAAGCGAACTTATTTCCCGCCTGATGCAGCGGATTAACCCGCAGAGGACGATAACGTGATTTCCCAAGAAACGAAAGAAAACATCGGCACCGCGTTCTTAATCGGAGCTCTTGCAGCAATTATCGCATTTCTTTTTATTATGCCGACAGTATCTGCCCTGTCTGTTGACAACATCGCGATCTCCCCGAACACAACGGTCATGGCCGGCCAGACCGTCACCGCAGAGTTTGACGTGAAATTCACCCCCACGGGCCTATATACCATCGACCCGGCCACATCTGCCAGGGTTTCCACCGATCTGGAGAATCCTAAATGGACGTGGCAGCTTACCGCAGAGGATGTTACCGGGCCGGAAGTCCGGGCAACGGGAAACCCGCTCGCGCTCAATGGGTGGCAGTTTGCCTACCCGCTCGGTGTCAAAGAGCAGGTCCACGTAACGCTCTCGGGAAAAGCACCGAATATCACCCGCTCGCAGACAAAAACCGTGTTCAGGGCAGCGGATTATAGCGCGGCGGGGATAGAGGAAACGGGAACAGCAGTCCCAATCTCTCTTCTGGTAATCGACCCAACGGACATCTCGTTTATCCGCACCGAGGAAAAGAAGCAGCTTGACCAGCTCCGCAGGGATATCGACAGCGCACCGAAATCCAACCGGACCGGCGCACGGGGAGCAACAAGTATCGAGGAATTGTATTCCCAAGCAGCGCAGGGGATCACGTATCTCAATACCCTATATCCTGAAGAGTACGACCGTGCCATAACTCGCTCGCAGGAAATCCAGCAGGCAATCAGCGATGCCGAGGACGAGCTTTCCCGGGCAGCGGTGCGCATCCAGCAGGACCGGGCTGCAATTCCAATTAACCAGACTGCCATTATTGTCGGATGGTTCCAGGCCACGAACAACACGGCATACCCGGGCTACGCGAACATCAGCGAGGGGTATAACACATCCCGGAACCTGTTTGATGCCTCCGAGTGGGCGCTGAAGGAAAAGGACTGGGCGGAAGCAGGGAGCAAAGCGATGGCAGCCTACGATGTTGCGAACCGGACTCTTTACGATGCACAACCGCTGAAAGCCCGGGCCAGTGACCCGCTCACGCCGCTCTGGGACAATTCGTGGATCGTCTGGGTTGCATTGATCGGGGTTATCGGATACATACTATTCAGGAAAAAGCCGAAGAAAACCGAGGCGAAAAAATGACCTTTGGCGAGGATCATCACTGGGGCAAGCATCCAAAGGTAAACCCCATCGGCCCGAAGAAAGGCGCCGAAACCAAACCCTCTATCTCTGACGATGAGATCGTAAAACTTCTTGATCAAGGGTGGTTTATCGGCCAGATTTGCCGGGAGTATCGCGTTGGTAAGGCGCGTGTGCAAAAGGTAGATCGGGAGAGATCGCCAGCGCAAAGGGGAATGACAGCATGACTCTCCATAAAATAATTCAGGGCGATGTACTTGACGGCTTGCACACGCTGCCCGATAATTGCATACAATGTACCGTTACAATCCCGCCCTATTATGGCCTGCGCAACTATGGCGTGGACGGACAGATTGGACTTGAAGAAACACCGGAGCAATTCATACAGAAGATGGTTGAAGTATTCCGGGAAGTCCGGCGCGTGACCCGGGACGATGGTGTGCTGTGGCTGAATTTTGGGGATTCCTATTCCGGTTCGATGTCAACAAAAGGTGCGGTTGTGAATAAGAACAGTATTTCCGCAGGATCGGGGCAAGATTTAGGTTACAGGGAAAAACCGCTCGGAATTGTCGAAGGGTACAAAGCCAAAGATCTTATGGGCATCCCCTGGCGCGTTGCCTTTGCCTTACAAGCCGACGGTTGGTATCTCCGATCCGCTATGCCGTGGATCAAACGGAACTGTATGCCCGAGAGCACCACGGACCGGCCCACATCCGCGATAGAATACATTTTCCTCTTTGCCAAGAGCGCCCGGTACTTTTATGACGGTGAGGCGATCCGGTGCCCGTCCAGCGAGTCCTATCAGAACGATTCCCGCCCGGCCAATGTACTCCGGCAAAGGGTGAATAAGAAAAGCAAGTACCCAAACGAAGGGCAGTTTAAGAAAATGGCGGCAACTGGTACAAGTTTTCCGGGGCATTTGAAAGCCGATGGGATGCCTATCTGCGACGACATCACTCGGAACTATCGCAACTCCGATCCCTTCTTTGAATCATGGCAGGGCCTCTATTCCGAGAACGGGAACCCGCTGGCGTTCATCATCAATCCGCAGGCCCGGCCAGAATTGCACTTCGCAACTTTCCCAGATCTTCTTGCGGAAACCTGCATCAAAGCCGGTACTTCCGAATATGGGTGCTGCCCGAAATGTGGCGCGCCATGGGAACGGGTTGTCGAATGCTCCGGAGGTACAACGGGAAAGAGTTGGTACCCCCATGCAAACGACGAAGTAACAGGACAGATCGGAGGAATGCCAACCGAAGGTTACGCGCGCCAGTTCAAAGGATGGCAGCCAACGTGCAAATGTGGTGAACAAGAGCGCTTTCCGTGCGTAGTTCTCGATCCCTTTGCGGGCTCCGGGACTGTGGCAGAAGTCGCCCGCACCCTGGGGCGATCAAGTGTTGGCTGCGAATTGAATCCCGAGTATGTCAAGATCATCAGGAACCGGCTACAAGTGGATTCCTGTCTTGATACAGGCACAGTAAGTTACCAATTCCTAGAGATTACATCATGATCCTTGAAACCATCGGCACACTTCTGGCATTCATCGGCGCAGCGTTTTCAATCACCGGGGCTCTCTTCAACAACCTTGTCTATCGCCACGTCACGGCAATGAAAATCTGGATGGTTGCAAACCTCCTGCTCCTGGCATGGTCTGTCGGCTACGTAGCGGGACTCTGGAACGGTGCCCTGTCGGGAGTGGCGCTTGTTGCGATGTACCTGATTTTTACCGTGTCGAACACGATCGCACTAATACGGAGAAGAAAACTCATCGAAGAGGAACTAGGGTAAGATTAAATAAGATTGAAACATAACGGAAAATATGGCAAAGCATCAGGTTTGCCCGCAGCTGGGGCACGTCACGCTGAAACCTGCCAAAGATTTTGAGCAGGACGCGGCCGTGTGTTCCGACAAACGGAAATGCCCCAGGAAGAAAAACAGGGGGCGCGTCTCGCAAACGTGCTGGACCCAGAAGATCAAGGAGACCTAAAAAATGCCCGTTGACGTAAAAGGAAGAATCGTTTACAATCCCGGCGCAAAGGGCGGGGATTACCGTATCGAGTGCCCGCAGCTCGGGATCAGCATCGAAGGATCGGGAACAATCGAGGACGATATTGAAACCCTCCGGCAGGAGATCGAAAGCAAGATCCAGGAAGAGTTCAAGTGCGATCCCTCCGTTGTCCAGATGACCGGCTATTCTATGGGGATCTCGTTCTCCATTGAAGGCCCGACGAACCACACTCTCGACCAGTTTACGCAAAAAGAGGACGAGAGCACTCCTGCGGACGGTGAAGAGTAATGACACAAGTCGAAATCCCGGACGAAATGTACTCGCTGATAAAAACAGAAATCATTGAGGGATTACCGGAATTGTATCCCAATGTGGAAGAATTCGTCCGTGAAGCGATACGATTACACCCCCTCATCATCCAGCAGTGAGTGACCTGCAATGCCCGACGAATTCAAGTACGAGTTTAAAGGCGCAACGATTCACGACATGCTGACCGTTTCCGAGCAGGTCCGCAAGAAGATCGCAACCTACCCGGCCGACCAGCTCACCCAGGCGCAGCGCGCAGAGATCCACGCGTTACAGGAGCTTA
>JBAZEO010000163.1:0-4592 GCA_041653935.1 Dehalococcoidia bacterium
TTCAAGATCAAGGCGCATCCGGCGAATCCCAGGCAGCGCGACCGGCTGGCTGCGGTCAATACGCGCTTTAAGTCAAGCGATGGAGTCGTGCGCTTCCTGGTCCAGCGGCATTGCAAGAAGACGATTGAGGATCTCAATCGCGTCCAGGTACTTCCAGATGGTCGGCTCGATAAAGAACAAAAAGATACTGGCTTGACCCATATCTCGGACGCGCTTGGCTATCTGATCGCCTATCTTTTCCCGATCAAGCGCGACTATCTCCACGTCGGGGAATCGGGAGGAAGAGACGACGAAGACTTTTACTAAAAAACATAAAACTTGACAAAGCCGAAAAAATATACTATTACTTCCCCGAATGGATATTTTTAATAAAGGCCTGAAGCGGCAGAACGCAGAGCTCAAAACTTCCATCGATGCCCTGTCTGACAAATACAAGCGATTGAATTTTCAGCTCCAGGGCTACATGGATGCGATGACCGGCGAGGAAAAATCTTTCAAATATGGATTCAACAATTTCAGCGAATATGCTGCTGCTTGCAAGGCTGTCAGCGATCGATACGAAAATAAGAATCCATGGGGCAACGACCTGACAGCGAATATTATTGATTTTCGCTCCGCTGTCACTGTATCTTCCGGGCCGCAGTATAAACCAGCAGAACGGGCAGAGGTCAGGCTGAAGGATGAGGACGGAAAATCTGTCGGCGCGGAATCAGGCGGCTCGGGTAATGTGGAAGAGGAAGCTGAAAGAGAGATGGAGTTTTGCCGCAACTTCTTCGATGTGAATGATCTCAATCATGAGGCGCCGCAGGAGCTTGGGCGCGAAGGCGAGATCGAGGGCCGCGTTGCTGTCGAGCTTGCATGGGATGATAAGCAGCAGCAGGCCATCGTTGTACACAAGCCTTGGTTGACTTACAAATATGAAGAGGAGCGGAATAAGCTCAATCCGAAGGTTGTCGATGCGATCACCTGGAAGGATCAAGGGCTGGAAATAAAGGCCGGCAGCATCAAGGGCGACTTGCTGGTATGCCGCCGTTTCTCCGGGCGCTTGTGCGTGAAGTATCCCATGACAAAAATCATGCGTTCGCTGACAAAGATCGATGCCATTGACCAAGCCTTCCGCGACTGGCGCGAGATTGATCGGCTCTTTTGCGCTCCTATCCCAATTTTCGAGTGCGAGACCGAAGAAGAAGCGGAGCGCATGAATGCCGTCTTGGAATCAGGCATGAATTTCAAAATCAAAAAGGCATGGGCGCTGCATGGCAAATTCCGCTTTGCTGGGCCTGACATGGGCGGCTTGACTTCGCTTGAAAATGAGATCAAGCGCCTGGCCTGCTTCATCTCAGGCTCGACCGGCTATCCCCTGCAATTCCTACTCCCGGACATGCTCTCGAATCGCTCGACCTCTGAGAACATCATGGAGTCGGCGCTTGTGCATACGGCCTCAGAACGTGCCATCTGGACGGGGTTCTACGAAGAGCTTATCAAAAAGGCAATGATGCTCTGGACTGCAAAGACGGGCAAGACGGCGCTTGACCCGAATAAGATTTCCATTTCGATCTCGCTGATGACCAAAGAGCAATGGGATCGTCTGACCTCGTTCTGGCTCCCGGCGTTCCGCGAAGACCTTGTTACGCGCGATGCTGTGCTGCCGATGATCCCGGATTTCAATGTGCGGGAAGAGCAAGCAAGACGCGCGGAAAAGGATGCAGAGGACGTTGCTAGAATCAGCGCTGAACTTGATAAGGTGAAAGCGGAAGCGGAAAATGCAGATAAGGATAATCCGCCGAATAATTTTGGCAAGCCAAAACAGGGAGGGGTAGATGATGTCGAATAGACTGAAAGAGAGGAAGATCAGGACAACCCATTCGGTCGAGATGCACAGGCGCGCGCAGGCGATCCTAGCGAAGCCCGAAGAGAAGCGGACGGACATTGAACGCTCAATCCTGGCCGATGTCAAGGATGAAGAGCGCGGCATCCGCACATTGACCGAAGTGCAAACGATGATCCGTGAGAATCAGGCCCAGCCCGAGCCGCCGAAGGAAAACCTCGCGTCCGGTATCGTCGAGCAGAAGGCAGAAAAGGAAGCGCCCGTCGTGAAAGTCAAAAAGCAATCCGTCAACAAGAAGCCGTCCATCGTCAAGGTGAAGCATGGCAAAAAGAAAAGCGCCTAGACGCATTCCTGTTGCCGTCTCCATCCCGGATAATATTCCGGATTGGGATCTCAATGTGAAGCCAAAGGCGGAAAAGGTTATCGCCGCGGTCGAAGTGACGGCTCAGACTCCAATGGGCAAGGAAGGCATTGACATTCCCATCCTAAATAAACCGCTATCAGTAACACAATCCTATCTGGATGAACGCGGGTTGAAAGTTGTTTATGCTCATGGCGTGGCTACGTTAGCAAAGAAATGAAAAACCGCGCCGTCTTCGATCTTCAACTCATGGCCTCGGATGAGATCATGCAGTACATCCCGCCGTCCACAATCCAGGAGATCAAGGCGAAAGACGCGCATCCGCTTTATCGTGCATACATTATCGGGGAGGAGGGCGAGGCCGTGCCTGTCGTCGTTGGGTATGGTGGCCGGGTATTGAATTGGCTGCGCTCTTCTATCTCTGCTATGGTTACGCGCTTGCAGTACGGCACGAAAATCTTTTTCAATCATGCCGAAACGAATGAAGCCCAGGGCCGCACCGCCATCGGAGAACTTGTCGGCAAAGCGCTGGAATATATGAACGGCAAGATGCGCGCCATCGCCGTGACCTACATTTACCCAGAGCATCGTGACCTTCCGGCGGATGCTGCCAGCATCGAGGCCGAAATAGAGCTTGATCCAACAGGCAAATCGAATGTCGTTGATGCGGTTCATGTCCGGGATATTTCGGGCATTGCCGTCTTCGATAAATCAAAGCATAAGCCAGCTTTTCCCGCTGCCGGGCTTATCGCTCAATTACAGGCGTGGGACAGCTCACAAATTCAAGGGGGAGATAATATGCCAGAACTTTCAGTTGAATCCATCAAGGCGTTTTTGAAGAACGGGGCGGTTGCGCCGTCTGCTGTATTCGACAAGCCGACCCTGCTTTCCGACCAGCTCGTCGGCGATCATGTGCTTGCCAAGCTGAACCAGGAATATGCCAGGCGCATGAAAGCCGAAGATGAACTGGAAGCCGTGAAAAAGGAAATGCCCGAGAAGATCACGAAGTTGGAAACGGAGAACAAGACGCTCCGGCAAACGATCATTACCGGGCGCGCGCGCGAGATGGCGGCTGGCATTTTCACCGAGCGCAAGTTGCCGGACACGAAGGCGAAGTTCGTCACGATGAAGCTCCCGGATTTCAAGGTCGAGGGCGATGTCGTCGATGACGCGACGATCAAGACGCAACTCAATTCCTTCATCGACAAGAAGCTTGACGAGTGCGCGACGTATGAAAAGGTATTCACCCCGGAGCAACCCGCCGGGAAAACGACTGAGAATCCTGCCCAGACAACCGGGGGAGACCCTAATGCCGGGCTTGGAATAGACAACGTCTGAAAGACAAAATAATGCTCCATCCCGCATGGAGCAAGAAAAGCTGACTGACGAGCGCGGGGCGTCAGGCATGAACCAGGGCCAGGGGAGGCCAAAAGCAATCCTACTTAAAACTTAGGAGGGCTAAAATGCCTGATCTGTTGAAATGTCGAATCGAAGATTGCCACGTGATACAGCACGTGGTAGCGTCGCCCGGCGTGTCCGAAGGCGACATGGGGCTTTTGGAAGACACCGTTTATGCCTGGCTCGAGGACTATGCGACCGGGGATATCGGGGTCAAGATCACCGAGGCCGAGCGCATCACCCTTCCTGCCACGAGCGCGTCCGTGTTCGAGATCGGCGACTATGTTTACTACATAGACGCGACGAACAACCTGACCGACACGAACACCGGGACCTATCGCTGCGGCATCTGCCTGAAGGCCAAAGCTGCCCTCGAAACGGAAGTGCTTGTTGACTTCTGGGGCAACAAAGCCGTGGCGACCTGAGGAGGACACCATGATGAAACTCAACTTTTCCAAAATCCCGCAGTTGAAAAACAAGCGGCTGCATGAACTCGATCCCGAAGCGCGCAAGATTTACGTGCGCACCGTCGCCGCGTTCATGCGCGAACCCCTGACGGCCCGTTTCTCCGCCGAGAACACGCAGCGCATCCAGGCGTGGATGGCCCAGAACCAGCAGATTCAGGCCTGGACGGACAAGAGCGATTTTCCCTCCGGCGAATCGTTCTATCCGCTGATCCCTTCGATCAGCGAATTGCCCGTCTATGATGAGGGCTGGCGCGAGTTCTTCAAGGTGCTGGACTTCACCGGCACCGGCAAGGGCGGCTTCCGGCAGCTCACCCTGGAGAACACGCTGAAGTTCGGCCTCGTCCCCTCCGGCGACAAAGCCCTGATCTATAACATCAAGGGCAGCAAGGAAATGATCGACTTCGACAAGTACGGAGCCGGTCTGCAATGGGACAAGACCCTGCTCGAAGATGCCGAATGGGCGCAGATCGCCGACATCCTGACGGCCTTCCGCAACGCGGCCTATTCCTACTTGGCCCAGGCGCATTACGATCTCATG
>JBAZEO010000164.1:0-4567 GCA_041653935.1 Dehalococcoidia bacterium
CACTCCTTCCCTTCGGCTTTCGCCTCGATCATGTCGAATGCTGCCGCGAACATCTCACGCAATTCGTTGGCTTGCGCTCGTCGAGCCGCAGAGACGTTTGGGATAGCGGAGTAGATGGCGTCATACGAGGCGTCGTATGCGGCGTCGATGGCAGAATGAGCATTGGTGTCGCAGGCGGAGTGTGCGGCGGCAAAGGATGTGGCGACGATGGCAGCGGCAGCAGCGGCAGCAGCAGCGGAGGATAATTGCGCTCTCGACACATGCCCATCGGCGTACCGCTCGGCCATGATCACAGCGGCCCTAGATCTCTCGTCGGTTAATAGATCCCACACGGTCCGCCCATCACCAAGTGGCGTGTTGCGCACACACCAGCATGCGTATAGGCGATAGCGCCGCGCATCGCGGACGCCCGCCTTTTCGAGCAACCATAACAACCAGTTGGGGCGATGGCAACGCTCTAGCGCCTCGCGCGGCGATTGATATCTAGCGATATATCTGAGCCCTGGATCACATACTCTGAGCCCCATCAGATAGTCAATGTGTTTCATCACCCCTCCTTCCCGCCGTCGGTGGCGGGGCCTACGTATCCATCGCACGCAACCACACAATCGGCCAGCGCCGTGTGGGCAAGTGTTTGGTCAACATCCTCTCCCCACTTCGTCACCGTGCCGTAGCACGTGGCAAATTCTTTCCGGCAGTCGTCGCATAGGTTTTTCATTTCCATCACTTCACCTCCCCGCTTCCCGAGCAACGCGGGCAGGGCTCTTCGCTGGGTTTCTCCCCATCCATCGGTTCATATGTGGCCGTGAAAATATCAGGCTTACATGGATAGAATTCTCCCTTGACACCCATGATGATATAATCTCCAACAGAACAAATGTGATTTCCTTCGAGTGTCGGGATAATCAAACTGGGTTTATTGTCAACTGGATTAATTGCGGTAGGACAAAACGCTATACACTCTTCATTGTTCCCCGTGAATTGAATTGCCTCGATTACAACTGGCTTTTTACGGTATTGTTTAATCATTCTCCCTCCACCGGCAGGCCGTGGCGAACGGCGATGCACAATGCTGTTGCTCGTACTCCATCCTCAGCGTTCCGTATAAACTGTGTCTCTACCTCCTCCCACGCCCCGGCCAGCGCCAGCCCTACGCGGGCGGCATTAGATTCGCAATCGTGGCAATCACCACGGAAACTATGTGTAAATCCTAAAGGATTATCAGGAATAAGCGGGCATTCTGCATCAACCGGATCGGAATCAAAACCTAAAAAACATTTCCAGCAAACCTTCGCCGCCTTCACGTCAAGTTGTTCATTCATTTGTCGCCTCCATTACGATGGGATAATCCAGTTCTATATCCATCCCTCCATCCCTGCCGATATTGTTCTCTGGGAAGTATATGCACAGTAGTACCACCGTACTTAATAAAAGTTATCAGCCTGAGAATGATTCTAGCAATGGTGTTCAGTCCAACCGGAAGGCACACCCATCCTAATTTGTAACGATCTCTCCACGCTATTCCATACCACGCGGGAAGCATACCGCAATCGTCAATCATTTTTATAATACTCATTGTTACTCCTTTTTATCTTCATCGTCATCAAACATTAACTTACCCATCAGTTTAATAAGCAACCCAGCAATAACAAATAGGCACACGGCAACACCGGAAACAATAACTGCGCTAAATATAGACTCGGATAGTTCTAGCATCTCCACTTCCGCTTACTGATAGCCTGCTCGATATCTCCTACATGCCAGAACCACAGCCCACCAATCTTCTTCGCCCTTACATTACCAGCATTCCTCCACGTTTCAAGCAACCCTCTATATACGTCATACCATGCCGTACATTCAGACGTTGACCGGAAGGCATTAAACTTCTCACAGAACGCGGAGTGTAGTTCTGTCACCGCGTCTCTTATTTCCTGTTTACTTACCGTATCTCCCGGCCGGGATTCGATGAATTTAATAAGCTCGTCAAACTTCCAATTAGAAGTATTATTCATTTAACCTCCTTCCAAAAATCTACGCACCTCCTTCTCGCTGATAAACCAAGAATTACAGAACTTACTCGCCTTAATCTTTTTGCGCTGAATCATTGTGTAAATAGTCTCAGCCTCCACGCCCATAATATGAGCCAGATGGCCAACCGAATGGAACAGTTGGCCATCCAGCGTCACAGTGGGCCTAGGAGTGCGTGTCAGTTTCTTCCTAGGCATCTGGTATCACGTCAACTGAACGGGTCTTCCTCGTCGCCAGCCGAGCTTTCAGGAGCGGGGTTGGCAACGGAGTTCAGGACCCTGGCCAGGTCAGCGGCAAGCTCCGGTTTGATCGAGACTGTCTTCCCCTTGCTGGGCAAGTAAGTCGTCCCGTCATTGCCAACGTACCGCTCTTGGATCATCAAGACTCGACCCTCGCGCTTGGTTCCATCCTGCGCGGTGGCGGTACTGAATGACTCCACTACCACGATGCGCTTCTCCTTGTTCTTCTGTACGAATCCGAAAGTGCGCCCCTCCCGGAATGTAACTTCATCTTTCTTGTAGTTATTGTAAGGCATATTTATTCCTCCGTGGAATCATTGTTCTTCTGCTCAAGGTAATCATCCAGTTCACCCTTGAGTTCTTCATTGATACCAGAACTGATAATCTTCGTCCAGGAATTCTTGTCAAGACGCATGTACCACTCACGGATATATCCTTCCCACTTGGGATCGGCTCCTTCGCCAACGATCTGAAGCTGCTCCATGATCTTCTTCACTCCATCCTCCACGGCCTTGATAGTGCGGAGCATGTAGTCAATAATCTCAGACGCCTTGGCCTTGGCAAGCGGGCCAGACAGAGCGCGGAGGCAGTTCAGCTTGTCCTTCTCGCGGACGTGGCTGGACAGCATCAACTTGGAGATAAGGTCGTGTTGCTTCTTGGATACAGCGTCAGGACCGTTGTCTTCCCAGGGGATGTATCCACTACCGCCCTCGGTGATCTCGGGCTTGGAGTCAGCATGGCGCTTCACCACGTCGGAGAATACTACCGGGTACAGGGCGGAGTTGAAGTCCGCTTTCTTGTCAGCCACGGGGGGAGGGGTAGGGGCAGCCTCGGCAGCCTCCTTCTTCTCCTTCTTGGTCTTGGTTACAGGAGCAGCGACAGGGGCCTCTTGCTTAACCTCCTGCTTGGTGACGGCAGTCTTGGTATTCCCAAGCTCCTCGTTGGCGCTCACTGGGGGTAGGGCCACCGTATCGGCCCTGGTGATGGGCTTGGCATCAACCACCTGGCCCTCCACTGTAACCGTAGTCATCTCGTCAGGTAGCTCCTCCCTGGTGTACGGCATCCCCCCAAGCTCATCAGGAAAAGCCCGTCGAAAACCCTGAGAAATACAGGTCTTCTCAGACATGGTGCGACGTTTCGTTTTCCACATATTCCCGTTGCCATCATACTCGGAAATATCAATAGTGTGCTTAAATGGATGAGTCCAATCCTTTCGGTATATAATAATCGTGCAGTCCTTGCCGTCATATTCAGTATACCATCCGTCCAGCTTTCCGGTACGGTCCCCCCTCTTCAGATAAACCTCATACCCAGTGATGATAGAGAATTTATAGCGAGGTGGATTGTAAGACACCTTCCTACCAGACTGTTTGTCGTACCACTTCTCCTCGTAGGGCACGGCGTAAATCTCCCGCTTGAATGGGTTCAACTGGAACGCAACCGCCGTCTCGATAAATAACGCCTTCTGTTCATCGGTAAGTTTCGTGCCAGACCCGAACAAAAACTGGTTGATCGTTTCCGCAGTTACCACAGACAAGTTCGCCTGCTCACTCTTTTCTTCTTTTTTCATTTGCTCTCCTTATTGAGTTGCTTGTATTGCTGGCAAAACTGTTTAGCCAAGCAGTATTTATCGCACCGGATGTTACCCTTCTTGTCGTTGAACCAACGATCTTCAGCGGAACACTCGGGAAGCTCTCCATCCTTCAAGGCACTAGCTTCCTTGAATTGCTTTACCAGCTTTGCCACCATCTTACCTGCCGCTTCCACACTCATCAGTTCGATATCGATCTCTCCAACGGGTGACTGTGGATAGTTGCGATGCTTGTACTTGGCAGCATCATTCTCGTCCCAATCACGAATAAACATTCGGATTGTTCCGTCGTCATCCACCTCGGTTTTCTTATTCATCCATAGCAGCCAGCGGTAGATCGACAATTGCTTGGCCCATTCCTCAATACGACCACCGAACGCAACAGCCCACGCTTTGACCATCTTGTTATCATGCAGTTTGGTTCCGTTTAAGATCAAGTCAAACTTGCCGGACACGGTTTCCCCAAGCACCTTGGCGAACAACCGCTCTTCCACCAACGAATCCTTATACGACTCATCTCCAGAAGCAACTCGATCCTTTGCGTACTGCTCCAACACAGCGTGGAGGCCCTGTCCGTACAGAGACCAGATACGGTCAATGACATCAACCTCGATCTTTTCACCATACCTCTTTTCCAGTACTGAAATCTGTACTGGTTTGAGAAGGGTGGTGGCTGACAGAGTGCCAGCCGCCCCTTCGTGATCGTAGA
>JBAZEO010000165.1:0-4561 GCA_041653935.1 Dehalococcoidia bacterium
GTGACCATAAAATATCTCGTTTTGGTTTGAATGATATTGCGGGTGAAATTCAATTTGCATCCACCCTCTCAATCTCAATCTCCGGGAACGCATCGGTCATGCGCTGGAGAATGACGGCGCAGTAGTTGGGGGATATTTCAATGCCCCGGCACTTGCGGGAAAGGTTCTGGCAGGCGACCATGGTGGTGCCGGAGCTGAGATATGGATCAACGATTGCGTTGGCATCTGTCATTAAAATTATCTTCACAATCAAATCAACCGGCTTCATGGTTGGATGGAATTTTTCACCATCCTTCATGCGAGCCGCCCAGTTCACATATTGAAATCGCAATATCTCTTTCTTGTGTCTAGCCTTCGTCCACAGAACCTCAAAGGCAGAACCTATGACCGCATCATACTTCTCCTCAACTCTCTTATCCCAAATCAACCACGACCCCTTATCCCAATCTGGAATTCTTGGTAAATAATAATCAGCACCAAATAAAAACATATCCTTGCAATATCCAAAAGCCGAGAACAATGGGCCGGGGTCAAATGGCACATCGTCCCCAATAACCTTCTCGTGCCTAAGCGACTTACCCTCCCCATGAAGATGCGAATAATCAGTATTTAAATTCATCCCATAAGGAGGATCGGTCACAACAGCCTCCGCTTTTTCGTCACCCATCACCCTTTCCACGTCCTCCCGCTTCGTGCTGTCACCACACAGCAGGCGATGGTCGCCGATGGTGAACAGGTCGCCCGTCTTGACCTTCCACTTCTTGTTTAGTTCAGCAGCCTTGTCGATCTGCGGTTCAGCATCGGCAGGCTCAACCTGATCCGTGGCCCAATCGGTGGGAATATCAACCCCCCACTCAGCCAGCGGCACATCGCCCCATTCATTCGCTAGGGCATCCCAGTCCCATTCACCCCAGGCCCCATTGTCCTTGATGGCGATTTCGCGTTCCTGTGCCTCTGTGAGCCCCGAAAGGATGATGGCTGGCACTTCCTTATACCCGAGCTTCTGCGCCGCCCTGAGCCGCATGTTCCCGCCCAAAACGATATGCTCCCCGGTGCGGTCGCTGACCAGCAGTGGCCGGGCCTCGAACATATCCGGGCAGTCCTTCAGCGATTTGACCAGGGACATGAATTCCTTGGTCCCGATCTGCCGGGGGTTGTCGGGGTTGAGCCTGACCTTGCCGATTGGGAGATGATCGATTTTCACTCGCGCCCCCCACTATCCTTGATCTCCCTCACAATCTTTACCTCTATTGCCCCGCCCTGCTCTACTTCCTGTTTGTCCTTCTGTCCCAGGCGCTGCTTGCCAAGCCATACGAGCATAGTCCTATCCCCTGTCATAGCTACCTGGAATTGCTTTGTTTTCAACAGCGAATCGCCACTGGCCTTTTTTATTTGCTTATAAGCATCAAAAGTCATCCCTTTTTCCTTCTGACAATGGCGATATAGCGTATCGGCTGCCATCCCTAGCGCCGCGGCCACCTCCGTGCCATCACATCCAGCCTGCAGTTGCTTGTCCGTATAAGCCCAATCAATAACAACCCCTGGTCGATGGGGTGGATTATGGGATGGGCGTTTGGGTTTGCGCGCCATCAATCACCTCCTACCCGATGCGTCTTGCGTAGGAAGTCGATCAGGTCTGCGCCGATGATCTCACAGCCCTTTACCGTAATATGATAAGGAAGCGAAACGATACCATTGCGCTGAGTCTTCTTGCCGTCATAGAGATAAAATCCAACCGTTTTCTTGTGGATGTTCAATATGTTTGCTGTTTCAGATATTGAATAGATGCGATTTGGTTGTATGCCCTTGCATTTAATATAATCATCAAAAGTGGTCATCATTTAATCCCCTTCAATAGCGATGAAAGGTTGACCCCATTCTCCGATAAGACCTGATGCAATGCTGTGGCCAGCGTGACGATTGATCGATGTTGCAATTTGAGGTTGGCATGCACGTTCACCGCCTCAATGATCTCGTGCAGTATCGTTTCAAGTTTTCGCTGCTTTGGAGCATTGGGGTCAAGGTGTATCCTCAGGTGGTCGGCATCGCATAGGCCCATAAATGAACTGTCGCTGGTATAAATCACGCTGTAATCAAATCCGAGTATTTTCACAGCGCCTTCCCCTCTCTTTTACCATCCACGAGTGACCAATCAGTCAACTCGTAGTGCGGCATATCGCAAAACTTGACCCAAGACCCGCCCCACTGAATGGGGATCATTATTTCGCTGGCGATGCGCTTGATTATTTTGGAAAGCTCCACGAAGCGCACGGGGTCGGACCACAGTATGGGATAGGGTGCAATGTCAACGGCCAGTGACGGGTAGCTGTTGTGCTTTGAGTTTGGCCATTTCAGCCGGGAGCGTCCAGCATCATATGCCTCGTTTTGGTCATGCTCGTTTCTATGACCGCAAAGGACGCTGAAATCGTACTCCTTGATCGCCCGCATACAAATCTCGCGCAGGGAGGGGTCAACGGTTTTTAATACAGCCAGAGAGTGAGATGAAAACCTTGGCATGAACAAAGTATGTAGCCGATGTTCCGATAAATCTAAGCGTACTTTGGCGCACTTTGTGCTACTTTGGCGACTTTCTCATATCCTCAAGGACGAACTCGAGGCCGACAAGCCTTTCGGTGTCCCTGTTTTTCCTGTCGGCGGTCAAGAACATATTGACAAGGTTGTCCTGGAGGATGAATGGGGAGCCAGTCACCTTGAGCGTTGGGACCCCGTAAATCTCCACCCAATATTTAATATTGCTTTTTGAGCACTCGAACCAATCGGCCAGCTCATCGAATGAATACCTGGTTTTCGGGAACAGATGCTTCAGGAACTCCACCTTTTCGTCGTGGGTTATTTCGGGCAATTCACCACCTCCAATATCCCCGGCGCAAGTTTATTCGTCTTGTCGGTTGTCCTGATATAGAACTTGTGCCCGCAGTTCAGGCAGCGGTAGCCGGTGTCCATGATCTCACTCCCGGCCAGCTTCATTATGTGGTAGGAGATCATTTCGGTTGCCGCGTTGCAGCATTCGGAGAGGACGGGATGGGTCACGCTCACCTCCCCGCGCCGTGATCATCTTGCCAGACGTAGCCGACCATGCAACCGAAAACGAACACCACAGCCATGACAATAATTACTAAAGCTGACATGATGCACCTACATATAGTTTTCTCATCGCCTTTTTGACTTTCTCGATGTAGCGGCTATGGTACTTGTAGCCGTTGTTATACCTGTATAGCGCCCGCCAGATGTCCCCCGTCTGCCGGTAGTAGATGGTCAGGATGTCCATCGCCTTGTCGAGATTGTAATTGACCTCCAGCATCCGGGCCCTGTCGAGATTCAGTGCCTTGCACCATACCTTGTAATTGACCTGGCCCAACCCATAGCACCCGGCGTTGACAACGGCAGGACGGAACGAGCTCTCGACAAACACCTGCGCCGTGATGATGCGCGGGTCGAAGCCGTGCGAAATGGCCTGATAGTATATGGCGCAGAGGATCAGGAGGCGGGTCATTTATATTGCTCTGGATGCTCTATATGCATTCCCACTAACACCCCGCCAAGTTTTGTGTTATCGTAAATCATGGCCATCAGGCGACAAGCCTGCTCTTCTGATAACACACCGACCGCGTGTGCATGAACGATGTCCCTTATAGCCGAACATCTCGCCTTATCGACAACATCTGGCGTTATCTTTTTCTTTTTCATGCCGTCCTCCTATCGCTCTCCCTCTCGATCATCCGCTTGACGTACACGCGAAAGCCCTCGATGTCATTCACGGCCGCCTCGATCTTGACCAGCCATTCAGCCCTTTTCCCGGGAGTGTAATATGCGTTCTCCCCAAGGACCTGATAGATGGTCATGTCCTTGCAGCCCAGCATATCGGCAACGCGCTTGCCGCCATGCAGGCGCTTCACCCTTGCTTTCAGCCTGTCGATGCGTCCCTGCTCCCAACCGGGAATCGGGACCGGCGCTTCCTTGATCGGCTGGCCCGTAGCCCTCAGCCAGTAATGCCGTATCGCCTCGGCCCAGATGGACTCGGCCAGCATGGAGTCGTTGCCGGCGAACGGGTTGGCCTCATAAAAGTAATCCGACAGATCCACGGCCAGGTTGTCGCCCGGGGTGAACTCTGCCAGTACCATGTCAGCCATGCGCCGGTAGTACGCCATGCTCCCCGGCTCACCGAGATTGATGGCGCCCTTGTACACCGCGCACAACGGCATGGACGGGTTGTACCGCTTGGGGATGGTCATGCTAATATCTGCCCATGAAATCATCATAGGCATTTTGGGCCACTTCATCTGCTTGCGCCCTTAGATCGTTGTTCAATTCACGCATGGCATCCATAAATTCCTTATTGGTCATTTCACCATCAGCCAACTGTTGCTCCAAATATTCAACCTCTCTATCATATGCAGTCACGCCCCCTCCTTCCGCTTGCGCGGGGTCCAGCAACCCTTCTCTTTGGTATTTTTTCTCACAGATTTATGGTGAGTGAAACACCAGTAAACACTTGAAAATTCTGGTGCCACTTCTCCAACTATCCCTATCGTTTCAGACC
>JBAZEO010000166.1:0-4551 GCA_041653935.1 Dehalococcoidia bacterium
GCCGCCTCGGGCCCATCCTCGGCAAAGTTCACCACGGCCGGGCTCATCTGCAATCCACCCTTGGCCAGACCAGGGAGCGGAGTTGACTTGATGGCAGCTATTTGAATGGCACAGGCAGCCGCGGCAATGGCCGCACCGATCATGCCCAACGGCCAGCCGAGTTTCCAGGATGCGGTAATGGCCGTGGCCATGTTGACGACAGCCTGAACGATTGCCGATTTCTTATTTGCCTCGGCTTGCTGTATTTCAAGTTGCTTCCTCTTGGTGGCATATTCCGCATCCAGGGCTGTCAGCGCAGCGGTCTTCTCTTCCTCACTCATCAGCGAATTTTCAATGACCTCTTTCCGGTGTGCATATTCGGTTTCCATGGCGTTGAATTCGTTCTGATAGCGATTATCGGAAAGTTGCTGCAGGCTGCCGAAGAATTGCGTAAAGCCTTGCTGGACAATCTGCAAATATTCACCGAATGAAGCCTTCATCTTTTCAGTTGTTTTCTTGGTGTTCGTCTCCATACCAAACAGGTCTTGCTTAATGGCATTACCCCATTTTCCAGATGCACCCGTCACTGCATTGAACATCTTCAAAAAATCACTCTTCATGCTGTCTACCAAGTCTTCGGTAGACTTGTCCGTGCGCTTATTTGACAGGGCCAGGTCTTTGGAAAAGCCATCGGCCAATTTCTGGAACCTTTCGTATTGCCTCTTTATGGCTCTCTCGCGCCTTGCCGCCTGTTCCTCTATGCTGAGCGTTACCTTGTTTTCGTTTGCTATAATGCCGGTGGCGGTTGTAGTCGATTGTATGGCCTCGGACTTCTTGGCGGCCATAATTTGGTTATGCCTGGCCAGCCATTTTTCATGTCCGTCTTTTTGTTCTTTTTCAAATTGTGCTTCTGCCGCGGCCGCCTGCCTGGCTACCGCTTCGCGCAACTTTGACATGCCGCTGAGTTTATCAGTCAGCTTCCCAACCCATTCAACAGCATCCTTTATGCCGGTGACTAGCCATTTGATACTTTCTACAATATTGCGAATGGCCTGTATGATTTCAGGATTTTGATTCAACCAATTCCTGAACCCGGCAACGATCTTGACCATGCCCTCGACGATCCCCTGGAATACCGGGAGCAGTTCCTTCCCGATGGTCAGCACGACGCCCAGCATGGCCTTGTTGAGCGTGGTCAGTTCATCATTAAACTTCTCGCTCGCCCGGGCCGTTTCTCCGCTCATTACAAGGCCGAGCTTTTCCGCGTTCTCCCGTTCTTCCTTCAACCCCTTCGACCCGAGGTTCAAAAGAGGGATCATCTCCATGCCGGCCTTGCCAAATATGTCCATGGCCAAAGCTGTCTTTTCAACACCCGCCGGCATACCCTTGAACTTGTCAGCCAATTCCCCGAGCAGGTCATCCATTGGCTTCATCTTGCCGCTGGAGTCTGTGGCCGTAATCCCTGCCCGCTGCAGGACCTCCTGGTATTCCTTCATGCCCATTTGGGCTTCGCTTACCGTCCTGGACATCCTGGCAAGGCCCGTAGCGAGCCCCTGGAGGCTCAAATCAGACTTGTCGGCCGCCAGCTTCAGGCCAGATAGCGTTTCGACCGCTATGCCTGTTTTCTGCGATGTTTTCCATAGCTCATCGCCATAGTCTGCCGTCTTCTTGACAAGGGCAGTCAACGATGTCGCTATGGCCGCGGCTCCCATCGCCCACTTAGCCACCATGCCGGCGGTGACGGTAGATACCCTATTGCCCTCAGTTTCAGCCTTGTCTCCGACCTCCTTCAAGTCGGTGGTAACTGATTTGATAGACGCATCCCATTGCTCCTTCTGGAGCATCAATTTTGCTATGATTGCGCCGGCATCAAAAGCCATGTTATCTCCTCTTTGGTTTCAGGCCCATCACCAATGCCAACTCCTTGCGATTGCTGGCCGCCTGTTCTTGGGTGACAGGAATGTGTGGCTGCATTGCTTCAAGCTGTCCCTCCAGTCGCCGGATCTCGTTCTGATAGTATTTGGAGTCGTCTACCGCCGCCACGCGCAGGTGGTAAATGTGCTCCATCTTTTGCTCTACCAACAACATTCGCGCTCCCCTATGCAATACAGCCACCTCCCGTACATCGAGATCATCGAACTCGGCCCAACTCAGCAACCCCGGTATTGCCTGGTTTATTTCGGCAAACTTTCTGAATTGGGCCCAGGAGCCAAAGGGGGCTCTGGCACCTCCATGGCTTTGCTGAATTCTTCCTGCAGATTGCCCATCAGCATACGGCAGTTCTCGGGGCTCAGGTTGTCCATGATCCAGTCCCGATCCAATGGCAGGTAAAGCTGGATGAAGTCCACCAGCAAGCTGTACGCCTCTGCCATTTCAATGCCCTCGACCATCATCTTCTTGCTGATCTCCAGACCTTGCAGGATGACCCGGTTCGTGATCTTTTTGACTTCGTAAACTTTGCCATCAATGTCTACCTTGATGGGCTTGTAGTTCTTGGTGTTCAGTTTAAACATTCACCCCTCACGCATGCCCGAATGTGCCCAGCTCGCCCTTGTATCCAGATTCCTGCGACGGGAAAACCTGGAATGCGAACTTGGCAACGCGCTGGTTGGCATTGTCATAGCTCAGTTCGATCTTGGCCACGGGAAAGGTCTTGAACAGGGCGATCCATTCACTGGCATCAACCGAAGCGACATCGTTGATCAGCGGCTTGATGAGCAATTCCTGGGCGCTGTCATACATCGACTCACCAACCACATTGGAGATGGTCAGCACGTCGGCCACAGCAGCCGCACCATGGAAAATCGCGTCAAGCTGGTCGATGGTGAACCGGGTCAGCGGCACCTCGATATCAGCCACCTTGCGGCCGGTGAATACCGCATCCACTGCAATGACGCCCGTGCCGTCTTCCTTGATCTCGGCCACCTGGTCATCGATCTTGACTTTGATGCCGCCATAGGTGACGCCGAGAACGGCTCCATTCCACGAGACCTCGCAGGGCCCCAAATCTCTCAAAAATGAAACGGCCATAGTTACCTCCTATTGCCTTTGTATTTTGAATTCAACATTTACGCTAAACTCGTGCAGCTTCCTTTCGTCCTCGCCCAAATATACGGGAACGCCGAGGGACTGCATGATGCAAGCATGATACGCATTGCCCGATTCCATCACGGGCAAATCCCACCCCACACTTCCATGGAGCAGGGTAAACAAATCGTCCATGTCCTGGCTGGCCTCGCCATAACTGGCAGACCTGGCCACAAAGGTGATGATCTTGTCTATCTTGTCGGGCAAATAGAAATCAGCGTTCCCCGATGTACGTTCACTTGCCAAGATGCAATGATCAGGCGTTTCGGTGAGGCGATATCCATAGATAAGCGTGGACCCAATGACAAATGACGAATGATTTTCGATCCACTGGCATATTTCTTTCAGCATCATCATTCGCTCCTCGATTTTATGAAGTCTGCCATTCTCTTTAAGTAGATATCTTTGAACATGCTCAGTTTATTGCCGAGAAACTTCTTGCCGGCCCCGGGCTCGGTCCAGTTGCGAATCACCCTGGAGCCATCACTGCGTTGCCCCTCGTGCTGGTATGTGGCGTAGGGCATGTTGAAGCCGACAGTGATCATGCCATCTTTTGTCTTTTCTATTTTCCATGATTGCTTGAGCTGCCCGCCAACGCCCGTCCGCTTGCCGGCCTTGGCCCGATAGTGACCAACCGGGACCTTAGGCTCGACGTTCACGGCATCATTTACCACCTGCTTGGCCATTTCATATAATGCTTCAGTTGCAATACTGGGGATAGTTCGATCGAGTATCTTGTTCAAATTAGCGCTGACTTCGCTGATGGGGACAGTAAAATTATCGCTCATTGTATCAATATCTCCAGGTGCGGATCGTTGAACGCCATCTTGTGATCGATCTGGATGATCGAATACTCCACGCTTCCTATTTTAATTTTGTCGTCATACGAAACATCCTGGTCGCTACAAACGATCCTGGCCTTTGAAACAACATCGGTCCCATTGATATCCTTGACCGTTTTCGTGCCCCAATAGATATAGCAGGGGACGGTCGAAACGGTATTTGTCGCCTCTCCCCAATCGTCAAAAGTCTTGGCGTACAACTGGAAGCTGTCAATGAAATAGCTTTCTTCCATGCCCATCAATGACCTCCAAATGAAGAAACGGGTATCAACGCGCATCCACAGTTACTTGACAAGATGCTATTGGCGATGTACAATGTAGTTTCAGTTTGGAGGTCGAAAACATGGCCAGAATATGGAAACAACTTGATGTCAACCACATGCGTGAGTTGTATGAGTCCAATATCACCATGCGCGATATTGCCAAAATTGTCGGATGTACCAGGAAAACAGTCTGCAATCGACTTCGAGATGCCGGCGTGCAGCTTAGGACATTCCGGGAGAATACTCTGATTGTTGCATCCAGAACGAGCCCGGAAGAACGGAGCCGGAGAGCGGAGGCCGCCCACAACGCCATCCGCGGCACACGCCAATCTTTTGAGCACAGATGTAAAATCGCCAAGACTCTCGAATCCAGGCATTAC
>JBAZEO010000167.1:0-4455 GCA_041653935.1 Dehalococcoidia bacterium
AGGACCAGAAGGTTGCGCCGACGGAAAGCGTCCGGGTCAGTGCCGAAGTTTAGGTCTGAGGTGTCTGAGTAGCTGGAGCCGAATGAGGATGTGTTCCACTGGGTCGGGGCAAGATTGTCCACATTGAGAACATAATACAATGGCTGCCCGGTGGACAGGTCCGCCCAGTCTTCAGTGTACTTGCTCCGGAGCCATGAGATGGAACGCTTAATCAACTCCCCTCTGCACTCCCCAGTCTCATCGTACATCCACACACCCTTGACGGCGCGGCAACGGGGGACCGGGAGCTTGTACTCTCCAGAGGAGGCTTGATACACCCACCTGCCCAACCGGGAATCAGTAGGAAGCTGCTGATCGAGCCACCTCAAAGCACAGTCGATGTAGAAGTCAATCCCGGTGGAGAACCCGTCGGCATCTATTAAATCCCTCCGCCCGGTAAGTTCCCGCAACTGGAGTCGGAGAGTCGTGGCATCGAATACCTGGTTTTCCATTCAGTCTCCGTCAAGGTTAAAGTGGGGGCAACCTCCGTGTCACCCCCGTTGGAGTACGCCGACTTAGTTGATGTTGTCCACACCAACATTGCGGATGATGGCCCACTGTTTCGGGAAGTGGAACTCCCAACCAATCTGTCCATAGTAGGATTCGAGCTTGCCATCCACACTGCCCGCGCCACCCTTGCCGAACCGATCATCCTTCTTGAACATGATATCCGTGATGTACCGGGTCACGATGTTCTTCGGCTCGAATAGGAGAATAGTGTTGCGGTCCAGCGCGGTCTGGCTGAACAGCGGGCTTCTCTTCAGCAACCATTCCTGAGAGCCGCCAGCGAAGCGGGTAACGTCCACGCCCCACGCAATCTTCTCGCCGGGGTTGACAGTGAACATGGATTCGGAAGCGGCCAGCTTGGCCAGAGCAACCTGCGCCCCAGAGCCGCAAATGGCCATCTTCTCCATACTGCCATAGCGCCCGAACTGCTCCTGAACCGTCAGCAGGAAGTCAGTACCGGCTTCCTTCCACGTCTTGCCGGAGAAGTTGACCCCGTTGACCGTGGTGCAGGTCGAGAAGTCAATCACGTTATCCGAGCAATAGGTGGACAGGTAATAGTTGATACCCATCGGCTGATACAGCGGGAAGCCATTATCACCAGTCGTGACGCGAGGGTGGGAGCGGATAATGGCCTTCTCCAGAATCATGCCCAATCGGGTACGGGCTTCCTTCAGCATCTGAGGATAGCCCTCACCGCCGCGCAGTCGGGTTTTCATGGCTGTCTGGGAGATGGCAATGGATTCCTCGAAAATGCCCGCATACGAGGTGTACGTGGTCGGGTCGTAGGAGATGCTGTTCGGAGGCGTCGCCATTTCAGGCTGGGCCAGACTGTGAATGGCGATCCAGTCCACAGTGGCGATAGAGTAAGTGGCATCTCCAGGATCGGCCTTGTCCAGTTTCACGGCAATGAAAGAACTCGCGCCGTTCTTCAGCACGCTGGTTACGATACCAGGAACATCGATGGCCGAATAGGACAGGTCAGCCAGGGTGACACACTGCCCGGCGCGGAACTCATTGGCCACGGCTTCGGCAACCTTGACATACACAGTGCCGCCAACAGCTCCGGAAGTGGCTCCATAGGTGGCATAGGTATAGGCCGTGCCGAGAGCCGAGTCCACATACACACCAGTCACCGCCCCTGCCATTTCCGGGGTGTCCTTCTCGAACCAGTTGAACGTGGCGTTGTCGGTAATTTCCTTGGCCGCTCCGGTGGCAATGGTGGCGGTGATGGGAAAGTCGCCATTGGGTTCCTCATAGGCCATCGCTTCACGATAATTCCCCGGTACGAGACCAGATACGCCGTCCCACGAGGTCGATTTACGAGCGCCCATCTGTGCGGTAATACTCATTGTTCATTCTCCGTCTGCGTGCTGTCCGGCAACCAGCAGGCGGTTGGTTGATTAGTCGATACAGAGATCAATAAGAGCGAACTCCCCGGCGTCAGCATCCGAGATGGCGTGGCCGACGGTGGGGGAGAGCAGGTATCCAGCATTCACAACCTGAGTCGTCACGGCTCCCGCTACACTGGCATCGGCAACCACTGGAGCACCGGCGGTAACATCCCCATCGAGGAGGACGCCGACTGGTCCCTTGGACTGAATCCAGCCATAGTAAGAAGCTGTGTGAACAACCAGGGGTACGCCCACCGGCTTGCCAGTCATGGCCCCGGCGGGGGAGATGATTACGCTGTCGTACGTGTTCTTCACCACGGAGGCTGTGCAGGATTCACTGTAATCTATCTCAACAGGAACCTTGTCATACAGGGTGAAGACACAGGAGGCATTCCGGGCTGCGGCAGGGTGCGACTTGATCTTGAATGTCTGACCCTTGCCATCGGCTGTGAGGGTGGCAGCCGCGATGGTGATGTACCCGTCCTTGAACTCATTAGCCGTCACATCGTCGCTGGCGTGAGTATTGGGAAGTGTAATCGTGATCGTGGTTCCACCGGCCTTGGTGTCAGCCGCAACAGCGGCGCCCTCGATGGTGCTGTACGCCCCGCCATGAGCCGCGCTCTCATACAGGCAACCAGCTATGGTGGCGGTTCCGCCGCACTTGAAGTAACGGAAGGTGCGGTCTCCAAGTTCCAGCTTGGAGCCAAGCGGATAACGCTGGTCGGAGGTCTTGTCGAACAGCCCCACACCCTTGGCTTCCTTGAGGTCGCGGGAGGCTTTGAAGATCAGCCCATACCGGACATCGGTAGGAGCATCGACTCGGGGAAGGAACGCTTCTTTCAAGGAAGCAAGTACGTTGGCCATAGGGATACCAACCTTTCACTACGTAAGATTAAGGGTCACGCCACGGGAGGCTTTAATCTCCCAGGCGAGGCCAGACCAGCGAAGTATTACCCAGTCGCCCACATCATCGAAGGCGATAGAGGCGTAACCAGAGAGGGAAGTGGGGGCAAGGGTAGCCGTCCCACCGTTCGTCTGCATAGTTATGAATTTAATCTGCCCCACCTGTCCATTGGCAAGGGTAAGGGCGTCGGCCCCAGTAGACACTACCTTGGTTTCAAGGGTCGCCACCGAGACAGCACCAGCCCCAGTGCGGGTCTCAGTGCTGTGCGCCCCATTGACTACATCCTGATAGTAACTCACCATAGCCTCCTATCAGGAGATGGCAGCCGTGGCGGGATTAATCCAAGACACGCCATTGGAGCGAAGAACCAGGCTGTCGTACTGGGCATCGAAATCGTACCCGGTCGAGCCTTCCCAATTGATCGAATCGCCACCGTTCAGGGTGGAGGTGATCCACGAGTTCGGAATCAGCAGTACGGACTGAGTTCCGGAGTCGGTTTTCAGGAACGTGAAGGTCAGTCCACGACACTCGGCAACCGGGGGCAGGACGATGTAGCAGTCCGAAGACGAGGTGTTGGAAATCAACACATCGGTGTCCGCCGGGGTCAGAGTAATGTTGTCCGTTGCACCGGTAGCGAACGTGCAAATCTTGATGTCGCCATCAAGAATCGACTTTCCCAGGGGGTCGGCCCCAAGGATGGTCTGTTTAGCCATTGTTAATCCTCACTGTCGAGAGAAAGAAAGTTACTTAACGTTGGGTCTCCATCCAGCTTCCAACAATTCCTTTTGCAACCCGGTCAGCTTAGGCTTTACATCCCCACCCCGACCACCGCCCCCTTTAGGTTTGATGGGAGGTTTGGAAGAAGGTTTATCATCTAACTTGCTGGTAGCAGATGAGATAAGCCCCCGCACGGATTTTGCCGCTTCCTCGAACACCTTCGCAGGTTCCCAAGTCGGGTTGGCCCGCCCCAGTCGATTGCCCTCATCCACAAGTAGCTGCATAATACGCGGGTTCTTGTGGCTGACGAGGTCGGCGTTGGCCGGGTTGTTCCTGAACTCGGCAGCAGCGGAGTAGCCAGCCTGCATCCGGGCTATGAGAGGAGTCACCAGTTGCGGCAGGCTCTGGTAGAAAGCCTCTGTAAGCTGGGCGGCAAGCTGTTTGTTCGAGTTGTTCACCAAGTTGGAAAGAACCTTACTGGCGCTCTCCTTGTCCTGAGTCAACGATTCAAAATCATCATCGGTCAAGCTGACCGCTATTTCTTTCGGAGTGACCTGCTGGATAACAGGGGCAGGTTCGGGCTCTGGGTCGGCAGGCTTACCAGCCTTGAGTTCGGCTATCTCCGCATGGAGAGCTTCCATCTTTTCCAGCAGGACCATAAGGGAGTCGGGCTTGAGTTCCTCGTCGGCAGGCTCATCCTCAGCATCCTCTCCAATATCTGAAAGAGCTTCCTCCACTTCCTCACCGTCGTCTTCGGCAGGGGTATCCTCACCTAAATCCTGAGCCAACTGGGAAGCCGCAGCAATAGCCGCCTCCTCATCCGCGAACACTCCACCCACCGGTTTCACTTCCTTCTGTTCATCAGCCATATTCACTTCTCCTGTTGAGTTCCGGCAC
>JBAZEO010000168.1:0-4424 GCA_041653935.1 Dehalococcoidia bacterium
GTGCGCCAACCGTAAACGCGATTTCCGACGATTTTGAATCCATCCAGATCCTTGTCCGAAATTGGAGGAATTACGGCAGAGGGATCTAGGATGGTCCCGCGCAGATTGCACCCGCTCAGATTGCACCAGCTCAGATTGCACCGGCTCAGATCGCACCCGCGCAGATCACTCCCGCGCAGATCGCTCCAGCTCAGATTGCTACAGCGCAGATCGCACCCGCGCAGATTGCACCCGCTCAGATTGCACCCGCTCAGATTGCACCCGCTCAGATCGCACCCACTCAGATCACTCCAGCTCAAATCGCACCCACGCAGATTGGCGCCGATCAGCGAATCTCCCGGGACCTCCAGGATCACTGCACCGTTGTAGCGGTTGAGGATTTGTATCATCTCATCTCCCTGTGCCTGCGGGCGTCGGCCCGGTTACACCCCAAAAGCCCCTTCCGGGGCGATTGGGCGATTGGGACCGACTCATGGTAGCGTTACCACTCTGTTTTCGAGACTGATGGTAGCCCCACTTAGATCGGCGCAGGTCAGATCGACGTCGCGCAGATTGGCATAGCGCATATCGGCGTAACTCAGATCGGCGTCGCGCAGATTGGCGCCGCACAGATAGGCGTCGCGCATATCGGCGTTGCACAGATTGGCTCCGATCAGATCGGCGTCGCTCAG
Source organism: Dehalococcoidia bacterium (assembly GCA_041653935.1). Lineage (GTDB taxonomy): Bacteria > Chloroflexota > Dehalococcoidia > E44-bin15 > E44-bin15 > JAYEHL01. The sequence continues at coordinate 672 of JBAZEO010000168.1, forward strand.
ATCGATGTCGCGCATATCGGCGCCGGTCAGATTGGCGTTGGTCAGCTTGGCGTCACTTAGATTGGCGTAGCGCAGCTCGGCGTCGCACAGATTGGCTCCGATCAGATCGGCGCAGGTCAGATCGACGTCGCGCAGATTGGCATAGCGCAGATTGGCACAGCGCAGATTGGATCCGCTCAGCGTATCCCCCGGGACCTCCAGGATCACTGCACCGTTGTAGCGGTTGAGGATTTGTATCATCTCATCTCCCTGTGCCTGCGGGCGTCGGCCCGGTTACACCCCAAAAGCCCCTTCCGGGGCGATTGGGTGGCGGGGTGGGGCATTACTCAGCCTCATCCTCGAAAATATCCCAGGTAATACCGTAGATGGAGGCGCTTCCATGAGTTGCGTCGGCGGGATTCTGGCACGGTCGAAACATGTTCTCGTTGTAGGTTTTCCCAGCGCGTGTAAATGGTTCGAGAATGGCAAAAAATTTACCATTCCCGTCCGTGGCAATCTCAACCGAATCAAGATCTCCCTCGGGCTCACAGGATTCTATCCCGAAGGCCTCTGCCGTGGACTGAGCGACTACATCCTCATCAACCATGATCGATGTATTCCCCCAACTATCAGGGGTTAGACGGTAAGTTTCTCCAGTCAGTGTCAATTGGCTGCGTTTCATCTCATCTCCCTGTGCCTGCGGGCGTCGGCCCGGTTACACCCCAAAAGCCCCTTCCGGGGCGATTGGGTAGGGATGGAGCATTTTATTTTTCGAAGCCAAAGAGTGTGGCGAACGCTTCTTTTTCGGCTTCGGGCGAGCCAAACGACAGCCAAGAGGGGGGGATAGGACCAGGGAAGATTTCTTCGGTTGCTGCAACATCTGCTTCGTGGCCGGAGAAAAGGGTGGTCTCAGTGGTCATCGTAGCTCCCTGTGGTTGCGGGTCTCATCCCCGACACCTAGATATTGCACAGCCCGTGCCAATACGTAAGTATTGGAAACAATAGCAAGGCCCCGCGTCGTGGGACTTGCGAGTGACGTTGTGCGTCACTTCTGGGTGACGTTGGTGACGCAGCGCGTCATGCGGGTATTTTGGCCGTACTGTAGGTAACATCCACGTTCCGCTCCACGCTGAATTCGGCTCCGCAATGTCCGCATGCAGCGATTGCAGATCCATCTAGGCAGGGTCCGAAATTGATCTCCCAGGCGTCGCTCATCACTCCACCGCAATACGGGCAGATTGGATCAGGATTATATTTCAGGTCTAGTTCGCTCACGCTTCCTCCATTGGTAGCGGCTGTTCGCCCCTCGCTGCGCGTTGAGATGCAGCTAAGGCGGAACGGCGGGCTGCCTCAGTCATAAGGAGGGGTAATGTCTTCCAGTCCTCCTCACAAAGCAGACAATAACAACCGTTATTGTTGATTGTAATGATGTAATCCGCCAGTTCTTCATCCGTGAGTGCTTGTATCTGATGTCTCATAACATCACTCGATCTCTGCGGCTTGTGGGAGCGGAGGGAGGGGCATCCAGTGAGTCCAGTAGCTGAGCGAGTCCCAGTCATCCTGCCCATCAACACTCCAGTGTTCTAGTCGTTCGCCAATGAGCCAGCCAACAACAGGACCGTCATAACTGGCGCAGAGCAGCACCCGCACCCTAGGGGTCGGCATTTGATCCGCGCATTTAATCCAGTTGCTCATGGTTCTCCTTTCTGGACAAGATCCGCCAGTTATTCATCCGTGAGTGCCTGGATCATGGCAGTAACCCTTGAGCTTCAAGCTCTTCGTTGAGATAATCCGCAGGATATAGCGTCATGGCCGCGATCATCTGGGAGTCAATCAAACTTTCCCCATCCAGTGACCGCATGGCCAGAATTATTTCTAGGCCCCTCCGGAGTCTGCATTCTTGGTCTGTGGGTGTCATGTGAAATACTCCTGGTAACATTTGCGTTCTAGATCCGCGTTCACGCGGGCTGCACGATAGGCATCTCGTTGCCGCATATAGGTGGCCACGCAACGGAGGCAAACACCTCCCCTGTGGATGCATAGAGCCCATCCAGAGCCGTCTGGGAAATCTGGCCCTGTTACCATCCAGCGTCCGCGAATATATGGCTTCCGTTCAGTGGTCATGAGGATGCCTTTTGTGCTATCTCTAGGACGTTCTCGATATAGGCACTCACGTCCGACAGGAACAATATCGTTTCTTTCTCAAGATTCGAAATGTATTCTTCGTCACGCGTCACACGGAAGATGTAAACATTCAAAGGTGCCGGGAGATCTGGAGACCAGGAAATGAAGTCCCACCATTGGCGCTCGGAGATCCAAAGATTACCCTGTATCTGGGCTTTGTGCTCTGACGGATAACCCCCAGATCTGATGGTTTCGAGTTGGACAGTAGGGATAACGCTCTTGATCTCGCCACCACCTTCATCTCCCACTAGGAAATCAGGGGACGCGGCCACCTTGATCTCATCGTGCAGGATCAAGCCAACCTCTTGGACCATGACTTGTTTGATACGCTCATATTCGCTACGGGCGTCTACCTCTTGCTCTTTCCCGCGCTCCATGTGTCCGTTGCTGTAGGTCTCCACAGGCTTGCCAGTGAGTGTCTCTGCGGCCACTCGCAGGAGGTAGCTTTGCCGGGTCTTCCCTTGCCCTTTGGCGAGCACTGCGGAGAAATTGGAGGCCGTAGCATAACCACATCGGGCCTGAAACCATTCTGGGCTTCCCTGCTCTAGATCTAGGATTTTCATTGGCCATCCTTCTTGGGGAACATCTCCCTATATCGGACATTCTTAGCAGCGACTAGAGCCGCCATGGCTTGTTTGTCCTTGGAACTAGCAGCGCTGGCGGCTAGATAAGTCTCCCTGAGAGATTCTTCGTTGTCTGCGGCCTTGATTCCAGCTAGAAACATCGTCAATTGATCCGGTCCTACTTCGTCTTCCGGGGATAAGTTGATGGTGACACGAGCCTCGTCTGATTCTCCGGTTTCGATCATAAGCACCTTCAGGATAGCGGCCTTCACCGCATAACTGAGAGCCTTGCCTGGGGCCTTGTCCCCGTAGTCGTTCGCATGGGCGGATACCACTACGGATTCACGGTCTGACGGATTGTCACAGTTCACGAAGCCGATTTGGTATGTCCCCTCGAAACGATAGAGCGGGTTACCTTTTTGGCTCTTGCTCCCAGTATCCAGCATCTGACTGGAGACCTCATATGGTAAAATCATGACGCCGAATTCGACAAACCAATCTCTGGTTTCCGCAGTGACGGCATCGTGAGTTACGGCCACATACGTTTCAACCTTCTGCGTTTTCCTGATGTATTGGACCTTCTTCCTGATCTCGTTTAGGCGCTGCATTAGGTTCAATGGCTTGATCTTAACTTCAGTTGGTTCGCTCATTGCGTCTCCTCACTTTCTAAGTATTGGGCGTCTTCCAGGTCTTCGAAATCATCGAACTCTTCGCCAGGGTCAATCTCGTCCTCTTCGTCTTCCTCTTCCCATGCTGCGCGGAAGACGGCCAACGATTCTCGGGGGATGCGATGAGGGTTGCTCATTTCATTCGTCCTCACCGAATGGCTTAGGCTGGAGCTTGGGGCTGCGCTCGATTTCCTTCGGTCCCATAATCTCTTCCAACCTAGATGCCAAGTTTTCTTTGGCCTCTTGGACTAGGAACGCGGACCATGGATGCGCGAAGAATGCTTCGTCGTCAGCTGCCCATAATTCGGCAGGAACCTCTCCCGCCTTCCTGTGGCGTGAAAACCCACACACTCCCCTAT
>JBAZEO010000169.1:0-4412 GCA_041653935.1 Dehalococcoidia bacterium
GGGATACGCCTGCTGGCCGAGGGCCGCTACAACCCCAAGAAGGAGCGGGGCATGTACGACCGCGACATGGGCAATGACGGTTTCGATGCAAACGTGCAGGGATTACTGGGGGAGTACGCCGTCGCCAAGGCACTGAATATTACCTTGGACATCTCACTGACCATGCGCGGTGATGATCGGCGCGACCTACATCTCTCCGATGGACGCGGTATACAGGTCAAGTACCGCAACAAGAAGGGATACGACTATGCCCTGCGCAGTACGGACCCTGCTGAGTTCGCCACGGAGATCGGCGTGCTAGTATGGCCCGCCGAGGGGGGAGCGGAGATCGTTGGTTGCATCTCACGGCAAAAGTTCCTGCAAGTGGCGAAGGTGGCCGACTATGGCTACGGCAAACGTCTGGTGGCTGGACCCGAACACTTTACCCCGATAGAGGTAGCACTTGAACATTGTCGAAGAAGCTGAACTGCACGAGCGGTTCAGTAACGCAACGGACACGGGGATGTGTGATTCGGTGAAATGCACCGTAGACACACTGAACGATCTGATGCGCGAGTTAGCCAGCAGGGGATACGCCGTGGCCCTGGATGCTTCTGACGACGACGAGGATGTGGGTGTCGAAGTAGCCGTGTACAAGAGGGTACTATGAGCATCATTGGCGACGCCTTGGACTGTCTCGTGTCGCGTGAGTGGTTGCGTTGCTGGTATTGCGATACTCATGGTGTAATCGCGGTGATGAAGGACGGCAGCGAGACGCGGTTGCGGCTCGAATCGTCTATGGGGGACGGTATACGCCGAGTGACGTTTCGGCTGGAGAATGGGGACGTTCTTACGGTAGTATGTCACGGAAAGCGGTTCTTGACCGCGCTATACGAGGCCAAGGTAGACTGGGACGAGCCGATGTTGGAGGCGTGGGGAGCAAAATGAGAGAGGATTGGGATGCCGAGTGGCGCATGGTACTGGCAGATGGCCTTACCGAGGAAGAGAAGACGACACAGACGAATCTGTACAATGCGATGGTTCGGATGACCAGCAATGCTTGGCAACAGGTTCACGAACGCTGGCCTACCATGTCGCCAACGGCACAACTCAAGGTTGTGGGGATAGACAAGGTCGCCATGCAGATGTCGGTGCCGTGGGTTAGCACGCTCGTTGGCGTGTTCGGTTACGAGAAAACGCACGAGTTCACAGCGCCTATGGAGGACTTTGGCTGGTTTCGCGGCGTGTACGTGCGAGAGGCCGACATAGTGTACATCTCACCAAAAAGTACAGAGCCGAAGGACACGGACAGTGATTAGCGTCGTCATCCCCGTAGGACCAGGTAGAGACGACAACCTGCGCCTCGTTCTGCACTCTCTCTCTTTGCAGACGTACAGGGACTATGAGATTGTTCTAGTAACGAATGCTACCTCTCTCTCTTGGGTCTCAGAGGAATACCCGACCGTATCCGTGCATTACGTCCCCCACGAGAAACCCAATCTAGCGTCTATCAACCGCAACGTCGGGGTAGCCAAGTCACACGGCGATCACATCGTGTTCATCGACTCGGACGTGGTGCTCTGCAAAGAGGCATTGTCCTACTATGCAGAGAACTGGCACAACTTTTCGGAGAGGGTTATCATTGGCCCCTACCACTGGCTGCCCCCTATGGCGGTGACAAAGAAGGATGTGGAAGAGTGGGGTCGGTTGATCGAAGGGACTCTCCCGCGCATCCCACACCCTGGAAGACACAACATCGGACGGGATGGACGCAGCTGCTTTCACAACTCTCCCGACCTGTTGTTCTGCGACTACCCCAGTTGCCTGAGTATGCTGTCCGGGAACATGGGCATCTCGCGCCGGATGTACGACTATATCGGTGGGTTCGACGAGGACTTGCCGCGAGCGGAGGACGGCGCGTTCGGGATAGCCTGCTGTGCCGCAGGGTTCCAATGGTCGTATGACGGTAGGATTGTAGGGGGGCACCTGTACCACGAACGGGACGCGGCGACGATGGCCCTGGACCCTATCCCACTAATCATCGCCAAGTGGCACAAGGACGACTCGTGGATTGGCAAGATGAAGTGGGGACAGGTCAGCAAGGATAGGATAGTTACAACGTAAGGAGAGTCATGCAGTGGACTGGTGAACGGGTACTCCCCATGTATCAACAACACGATGTTCGCGATCTTCAGGCACACGCAGCAAGGTACTTGTGGGCCATGCGGTTTTGTGTGCACAAGAACGTTCTCGATGCGGCCTGCGGGGAAGGGTACGGGACGTGGATACTGTCGTGGGCTGCCGACTATGCCAGTGGCATAGACATTGACGTGAAGAGCATTATCCATGCATCCTATATGTACGAGCGACAGCCGGATTCCCGCGTCGTCTACTCAGTGAAGGATGCCGAACACATCGATTGGACGCCGGAATCCCTGGACGTGGCCGTCTCGTTCGAGACGATTGAGCACTTGCACAACCCGCGCGCTCTCGTTCAGGGCATATACCAGGCGCTGAAGCCGGGGGGTTTGTACATCATCTCGGCCCCGTGGAATAGCCACTCGGTGTTTCACGTCAAGGATTATACCAAGCAAGACCTTATCGACGTTCTGCAACCAGAGTTCACGGATATGGACTATTACGTGCAGGACGTAGGCCGCGAGATGGAAATACGACCCAACGACGAACCAACCAGCGAGCACCCGACACACATCTTTGTCGCACGGAAGGGTTAGCTAGTGAACATCAACACGGCGGCCTATTGGGATGCGGCATGGGGAAGAGCGCATGAGGGGTATCGTGCCGATACGGGCCGCATGAAGACGATACGCTATATTCAAGAGAGACTGCCCACCGGGGCACGGGTGCTGGACATTGGTGGCGGATGTGGGATGTTTGCAGAGACCATCAAGGACAAACATACCGTCAAGGTGCTGGACTTTTCGCAGTACGCCGTGGACTACTTACGCGCCATCGGCATTGATGCGGAAGTAGCCGACATCACCGCATACGAGGGGCAAGTGTACGGGACGTTCGACGTGGCGGTGTGTACCGACTTTATCGAGCACCTAGACGAACCACAAACAGCCGTTCGCTGCGCCTACGAGAACGCGAGCCGGGCCTTCTTTGCCGTACCGGACAACTGCATGGGGCCAGACTCATGTCAAGAACACCTGCGCGTATACACGCGAGAGGGTCTGGCCGACGAGTTGCGAATGTGGCCTCACATACGCATTGAGCCGGAGACCATTGGCTTCAATATCATAGCGGAAGTATGGCGGTGACTACCGACTTTCTGATTTGGCTTCAAAACAGTGGCGTCAAGACATATCCCGAACGCACCATCCCGATTAGTTGGGTGAACTTCCGTATGCACCCTGCCCCTTTCTGGGATGGTGTAGAGATGTATCGGGACATGTTGCGACAGGGAATCACGCCGGAACCCGTTGTGCTGTGTAAGGAATGTCTCGTCGTGTTGGATGGTTGGCACCGCATGGCGGCACACTGGTTGGAAGGGAAACGATACGTCAACGTGGTACTGGCGGACCAGCACTGGATGAATGGGATAGAGAGGTGTTACGTGGACAAGACGAACCTGATTGAGAGTATCAAGGCGCGGTTCGACATGGACTTTGTATCGGGTGCCTACCGAGAATCCGACTGGGAGAACACGGCGTTTGCGAGACTCGCTGATGAACTGAATGAACTCTGCTTGGATCATGGACACGGAATGCCTCGTATGCGCTTCTGGGAACAGATACGCGCCATCGCGTTTCTGGGTTGGATTGGCGACAAGACCATACTAGACGTAGGCACCAGAGAAGCGGTAGTACCCCTGTACCTAACCAAACATGGAGCTGCGGTAACGTGTTTGGACCTGGACACGTCATCTATCATCGAAGCGCCAGGCATTACCATCCAACGGGGAGATGCACGGCGGATGCCGTTCGCAGACAACGCCTTCGATCATGCGATCAGCACGGCTTGTCTGAAACACATCCCTGGTTGGGGGGATCGACAGGCGGTTCGGGAGATGTTGCGGGTAGTGAAACCGGGGGGACTCGTGGCCCTCTCGTTTGACTATGGTCCGACTTACGAACCCTACCCGTCCAAGGTATCTGGACGGCGCATCTACAACGAAGAGACGGCCCTGAGTCGTTTAGGGTCGCTGGCAACTATTGTGGGGCCTGAGGACTGGACGGTTGACTGGACTGCCGACAAGGACACCTGGCCCATCAAGGGGCAAGCCAGCGTGATCTGGGACAAGGACTACAACTTGCAGGTGGCCTTCATGCTACTCAGGAACACCAAATGAAGATTGCCTTCATCGCATTGAGCGGTCCCGCGTCGTGGAATGACACGAACCTCGCCACTGGTCTGGGTGGTAGCGAGGCAATGGTGACACTGTACGCCAGGGAATTCGCCAAGAGCCA
>JBAZEO010000170.1:0-4403 GCA_041653935.1 Dehalococcoidia bacterium
ACCATCTGCCGCGCCGCATCCAACCGCGCCGCCTGTTCGACCACGGCCTTCCGGTTGGCTGTCGGATGCGCGTCCTGGGGCGTGAATGGATTGGCCGCAGCCAACCCGCGCCGCGCCAACTGCGCCATCTTCACCACTACGTCACCGGGCAGCGTGAAGACTTCCGCGTTGTCGGCCTGCGCCTCGATCAGCAGCAACATCTCGCTGGTCAACGCCTGGGGATTCATCTTCACTCGCGCGCCCATTACGCCACCATCAAGTCCGCGTCTGCGTTGGGGAATGCGGCTTCGGGGAGCGGCGCGCGCGTCAGCGATGCGCGTACCTTCTGCGCTGCCTTGAGGACCGGGATACCGGCATCAATCAACTGCCGTAATGTAGACGAACGATCACGGTCCAGCTCTTTAGCTAAAGCGTCGAGTTGCTGTAATCGCTCTTCGTCAATCGTAAAACTAACTCGTCCTATCATATCATCCTCGCTTTCCTGTAACCATACTTTCTATATCATATCATATATTATTCTGTATGTCAATAGTTCCATAATTATTACGGTTAAATTCATAATAATTCCAGGTATGATGTCTATGAATATGGGAATAGAAGAATTCGTTACGTGGTTAGGACAAGAGGTCCAAAATAGGGATTGGTCTTACAGCGAACTAGCTAGAAGAGCCGGTCTTTCTCAAAGCACAATCAGCAAAGTGATGAGCTATGCCGCTGCTCCAGGATTGGAGTTTTGCACTGGCATTGCCCGAGCTTTCAATATTCCTGCTGAAAGTGTTTTGCATCGCGCTGGATTGCTACAAGCGAGACCAGATATTACACCGGGGCTGCGGGAGCTGAACTTTCTTTTCGATCAGCTCAACAAAGAGGAACAGGAGAACATCCTCAGAATGATTCGCGGGTATGTCCGCGAAGTACGTGAAACGCAGGTCAACCATGAAACGCAAAAAAGCTAACCTGCTTTACAAACTCGAATTCAACATCTTCGCCATTACCTTGCGCCCCGAGGCGCGTCATACCTTGCGTGACCTCCTTCGCTCTCGTGCCCCCCGTCGCCGGTGGATCATTTACGGAGCCCTCTGTGATTAAATTACATCCTCACTTTACCAAACCGATATACCAAATTCAAGATGACACTCAGTATAATACCGAGTAATAACTATCACTAAAATGACCAAGCGCCACGCTAACCGTAGTTGTCTTTCCATCCTGCTCGCCGTCATCGTCTGGCCGGTCACGGCCCTTGTGTCCATGGGCCGGCGCGCCGCTGCGCAAAAGGTAACGCTGCCCATTAAGGAAGGAATCCATACCAATGTACTCGTCATCATTTTGACCCTGCTCACTCTTTGCTGCGGCGTCCAAATCGCCGTCACTGCCGCAGGGAATGGCCTACGCTCTGCTGGCATCCTGCCGACCCTCACCCCCACGGCTACCCGTGCGCCTACATCGACGCCGCTTCCTACTCGCACGCCATTACCCACACGCACACCGAAGCCCACACGCACGCCATTACCTACGCGCACCCCAAAACCTACAGCCACATGGAGGCCTGCGCCTACTCCTACGCGCTATCCCACACCACGCCCCACGGCCACTACCATTACCCGTTCTGCGATCACGCCGCTGCCTGCTGCTACTACCGGGCCTGTCTGTGAGTGCGGATATAACGCCTATAACTGCAAAGACTTCGTTACCCATCGCGCTGCTGTAGAGTGCTTCGAGTACTGCAAAAGCATCGGCGCTGGTGACATCCACGAACTGGACGGAGACGGAGACGGTCGCGTTTGCGAATCACTCCCGTAACTTCCGGGTACCGTCATTATCGGCAACAAAAAAGGGCCATTTCTGGCCCTTGAAATCAGCACATTCGACACCGGGTAAAGCGTTCCCGTCAGGTCACGCGGCTATCATCACCCACAACCCGCGTGGTCGCATCAAGCAAAAACCCACCTACGGTTTGGGTCCGTGAGGTCGGAGGTTCAAATCCTCTCGCCCCGACTGCGACCACAAGGTAAGGTCAATGCAATAGCCGCGTGGACTCATTTTTGAGCACGCGCAAAACCACAGCCCCCGCGGCTGCGTGGTTTCCTCTATAAAAAAACGCTTTCACCCATTATCGGCAACAAATCAAAGAATTACCGGTAACAGCGTAAAAACAGGAGGTCACGCGGCTATGAAACTATCACAAGCTTACGAAACATTTATCCTTTACAAGCGCGCCAGCGGCGTCAGCGAGAACACCATCTCCAACTATCAAAAGACCTGGAACAAGGTGCGGCTTTACTTCCACGCTGATCCAGAATTCCATACCATCACGTTGGAGGACTGGCTACGCTTCATGGCGTGGGTGCCTGACGAATTCGACCTCGCGCCCAAGTCCGTCGCCAACATCCACACCGATCTGTCGTCCCTCTACACCTGGGCCACCGATATGGATGTCGTCGGCGTGCATCTATTCCGCCGCATCCCACGGCCACGCTTTGAAAAGCCCGCCATCGAACCCTTCACCCAGGACCAGGTCGCAGCGATGCTCAAGGCCTGCGACGTCACCAATCCCTGGACTGGGCGCGATGCCATCCGTAGCCAGCGCCACACGGCGGAGCGCGACCGCGCCATTATCCTCGTCTTGCTCTCTACCGGGATGCGCGCTTCCGAACTATGCGGTATCTGTATGCGCGATCTCGACCTCGGCAACAACAAGATCGACATCGCCGGCAAGGGCAAGGGACGCGATTCCAAGCAACGCGCCGTCTACATCGGCAAGCGTACCGCTAAGGCGCTGTGGCGCTACCTCACGCCGCGCATCAGTGAGGCTGCCCCACACGACCCGCTCTTCGTCGTTGGCCCTGCTGACGACGAACGGGGCATCACGCGCGACGTGCTCTCGCGCCTGATCAGCCGCATCGGAGAGCGTGCCGGCGTCGAGAAGTCGCACCCACATCGCTTTCGGCATACGTTTGCCATCAACTATCTACGTAATGGCGGTGACGTCCTCACCCTGCAACGGCTCCTGGGACACGAATCCCTGGAAATGGTGCGCCGTTATGCCAATGTCGCTGCTACCGACTGCGCTGCCGCCCACAAAACCGCCGATCCCGTAGACAACTGGCGGCTTTAATTGCCGTTTCTCGCGTCAGTAATTCACGCAAAACGGGCGGATTTCGCCTGAAATCCGCCCGTTTACCGCCGTTAAGCACAATTAACTACCTTGCGATTCTACGGCAATATCTCCGGCCACCACACCGATGGGGTTCCATATTCCCGCATTACCAGCGGCAAGAAAACCGTGTACGCGACCTTCGGACTCCCGATCGGCACACACCCAAACCCCACACATGGCGTGGGCGTGGGGAACTCCGTCCCGATCCACGGTGCCGGCGTGTAATACGGCGTCCATGTCGGCATCGGCGTGGGATACCACGTCTCATGCTCTATCGGTACGAAAACCGTCCGTGATCCGCCGCTGGTCAGCAGCGTCTCCGTGATCGTCGTCGTCAGCCAGCTCCCGGCAACAACGTCCCAAACCTTATCCAACGTGTAGGGCGTCGTCAGTGCGCTGCTCACGGACCACGTAAGCACCCCAGTCCCCTCTGACAGCGTTCCACCGGTCGTCGTCGTCGCGCTGGTCAACGTGATCGCCGCGGTATCCCACGTCTCCACTAACGTGAACGTGATCCCACCCGTGGCTGTGATGGTATCCACCACGCGGATTGTATCCGTGCTGGTGACGGGGATCGCCGCCGACCACCACTCCATTGCGTCGCTATCGCGATACGCGACCTTGTCCCATTCTGTGATACCGGATGGAGGAGAAGGAATAGAGCTGAATGTCGTCAATAAATCCGGGAAATCGACATTCCTGAAAATCATCGACAGCGCAAACATCACCAGCATAATCAGCCCGGCCAGCCATTTGCCGGATTTTCGCTTAGCCTCGCGCGTATCCAATGTGTACTCGAGCGCATCAGCCGTTCCCGGCATCCCAAACCACCCGGCGATACGCACGGCCAGCCGTGCCATCTTCCACGCTGCGTCGATGGCCAACCCCGTACCGAGCAGTTTCCGCACCATCTGCGCCAGCACATCGGCCCCAGCTAGCGCCCCTTCGCTGCCGCCGAAGTTTACCCCCGGGCCGCTGATCACCGCCTTCGCCCCGGCTGCGAAGAGCGCGTCGATCAGCATCGTGTTCTCGCTGCCATAGCATGCCCCCACAAATACGACTGTTCCGGCGAGCGGTAGACGTTCCACATCGAGCGCCGTCAGCATATCACGCCCTGCATCATCCACCCACGCCAGGCCATCGCTGCGTGGATGCAGCCACAGCATCACCAGATCATACCGCGCCGCCTCTGGCCATAGCAGCACGCCGCCGCCGGCCAGCACATCTGCCGTATCCCCGGCAA
>JBAZEO010000171.1:0-3931 GCA_041653935.1 Dehalococcoidia bacterium
AGAAGCGACCCTAGAGGGCGTCAAGTGTACGCAGTTCCGCTATTGGCTGCGGCACTACGCTCGTATAGACGCGCCCCCGACCCTAACGGATAAGGGTGGCGTCATTCCGTTTGAGCTTTCGCCCAACATTCAGGTCTCGGCTGAAGCGTTCCTGAAGTACAGATTGATCGTCATAATGAAGTCGCGGCAGATCGCGGAGTCCCTGATCGTCGCGGCCTACGCCTTGCACTCGGCCCTGTTCAAGGATCGCTTTCAGGCCATGATGATTTCCAAGGGCGAGTTGGAAGCGATGGAGCTTCTATCAAAAGCCCGCCGGATGTACAACCACTTACCCGACTGGCAGAAGATCAAGATCCAACCTGACTCCAAGACTGAGTTAGGCTTCCCCGACAAGGGCGCGACCATAAGGGCGCTGCCTTCAACAGAGGAGGCCGGGGTGTCGTTCACCGCGTCCCTGATCGTTTTGGATGAGCATGAAATCCACCCCTTCGCGGAAAGGAACTACACCTATATCAAACCCACCATTGAGGCCGGGGGCCAACTTATCTCACTATTTACCGTGGACAAGACCAAACCTGACACCACCGCTAAATCCCTGTGGTTGGGCGGCTATGATCCAAAGGCCCCCCTGCATCCGATTTGCGAGAAAGTCCCGAACATGGTCTACCCCTTGGGACCGGGCAAGAACGGCTTTGTCTCGATCTTCTTCCCCTACCACGTCCGACCCGGCAGAGACGAGAAGTGGTACGAGGAAGTAAAGGGCAACCTGACCGGGGAGCATCTTGGAGCCTTAACCCCGGAACTCTATATGGAACAGAATTATCCGAGGTCATTAACGGAAGCGTTGCGCCCCACTCAGACCGTGGCCGCGATTGATCTGATGGTTCTGGACGAGATGAAGAAGCGTTGCGGCGCGCCCGTTAAGGTCGAAGGACTAGACCCCCTTATAGAGAGAGTGTGGCGTCCTTACCAAGTTGGTAAAGTTTACGTCGCCGCCTCAGACACTTCCCACGGCGTCGGCAAGGACTACAACGTCACCGTCGTCATGGACGCCCGAAGTGGGGAGATCGTCGGGGACGTGTTCAACAACACCATGAAGCCGGACGAGTTCGCAGAACACTCCGTCCGTCTACTCTCTCACTTCAGGAATCCAAGATGGTACATCGAGGACAACGACTGGGGGCTGGCGACCATCGACTCCGCGAAGAAACTCAATTACCCGAACTTCGGCTACCAGGACGCGGAGCATAAGAAAATAGGCTTCCACACCGGGAACTCTAACAGGGCCGTCTTGTGGAACACGATGGTCATGGCCTTCAACACCTACGCATTGACGATCAACAACTACCAAGGGCTTTTGCAATTCGGGTTTTTGATCCGAAACCAAGACAGGAACGGCCAGATAGAGGCCATGAAGGGCAAGAACGACGACTACCCCTGTGCGGTCGCTATCGCCCATTCCAAGGCCCAGGAGGTCTTGAAGCAAGCGACAGGCGACATGGCCCCTATCCGCACACTGCACTTCTCGGGGGCAAGGCGATAGACTTCTGGCCGGTTACAGTTACAGACCTACGTGGTTGGTCGAGTCTCTGCAATGTGCGAGAGTGGGCGCTTAGAGCTATGGACAAGGGGTGGGATATCGAGTACATACTGGACGATGGAATTGCCGCATCTCGACCCATAGGGGACTAGGATATGGACAACCGGACGCCAGAACAGTTGGAACGGGCACTCCTGATGTATGAAGGCGCAGTCGATGGCATACGGATGGCGGCAACGTTGGCCGAATACTACGCCCTCATGCAGGAGATGTTGGAGAAGCGGTAAGTGCTGACTGACATAGAACAGGCCATAGAGGCCATCCTGAAGGCAGATAAGGGAACGGCCCGAATCGAGGCCAAAGACCATAAGATCGTCTACGTAGAACACACGACAGGGAAGGTGATTAGCAAATAGTCTGACGTAGTGCCGACTGGGTAACACCAGAGGCTCCGTTTGTTCGAGAGAACAGCGGGGCCTTTTTGTTTTGGAGGACCATGAGAGAAGCGCCGACAGTAGAAGAAGTCAAAGACCTATACGCCGCTAATTTGATGGGGTTCGGCTCCCTCTACGCCGCGTTTGATGAGGACGAGACTTACTACGAGTTGGCCTTTGCCGGGGAATTGAACCTCCCCGTTGAGTACAAGGATTTGGCAGTTGTGTTGCCCTCTGCCCGGAACTCCATAGACACCTTTGCGGATTGGATCGGGATAGACAATGCCAAGGTCCAAGTCTCCAGGCGGAAGCAGAACAAGGCCGAGGAGGAGTCTGCCGAACAACTGAGGCGCTTCGGGTCGGGGTTGGTCTACATGACCAACGTGAACGCCGCCATATCACCCTGGAGGGTCGCGGCCAAACACTACCCCCTCTATGGCGTGGCGTGGTTAAAGACCGTCTATAACGCCGACCTGTGGCCCGACAAGCCCATCCAAAAGAAGGGTGAATCGGACGAAACCTACAAACTCAGGGAGAGCGAGTGGGAGAACGTCTGTGAGGGGACTCTCCCTATCTCGATTTCAGCGATAAACCCGCGCTGCATCATGTTCGACACCGGTACCACGGGCCAAACGTGGGTAATTGAGCACTACAAGAAACCAGTTGAGGACGTGATTCGCCATTGGAAGAAGTGGAAGCCCGAGAAGGGTTACGACGGTGGCGAGGAAGTCTTGGTAATCGACTACTGGGACAAGGACTATCGGTGCGTCATCGTGGACGGCATCGCGGTCCTCAACACGAAATCCGGTGTCGCCAAGCACGGCTACGGGTTCGTGCCTTACGTGTGCATTGACGCGGGTCTGGGGAATATCACCTCGGATAACGACCTCTCCATGCGGTTCGTGGGCATGAACCGCAAGATACAACCCGTACTGAAATCGGAAAGCCGCGACTACTCATTACAGGACATCGTGATCTCCAAGAACGGTATGCCCGCCGTGGTCCTGTCTGGCGATAACGCTGTGCTGGTCCAGAAGTTCGACCTGTCATTCGGGGAGGTCAACAAACTCCCTGAAGGCGTGAAGTTCGAGCAAGTCCAGCCAATGATGCCCCCGAGCGAAATCACTCAGCACTACTACACCACCAGGGAAATCATAGACGGGTCCACGATACCCCGGTCCATGAGAGGCCAGAGCGAAACCAACGTCCGGTCAGGCTCCGACCGCAGACAGTTGATGGCGGCAGGGCAGACGCGCCTTAAGTACCCCGAGATGGCCTTCAAGAACCGTTCTGCCAACGTCCTCAATAACTGCGCCCGTCTCTTAAAGAAGATACCCGGCAACGTGACTGTCTTTTCGCACACGCCAAGTGACGAGTTCTACGACGTGATCGACAAAAACAAGATTCGGGAGCCGATCAACTTCCATATCAAGTTCAATCCAACGGACCCCGAGGAAGAATTCCGTCTGCACGACGACCTTATCAGGCTGAAGCACGAAGCCCTACTCACAAAGAGATCGGCCCGCAAGAAGATGCATGACGTGAACGTGGACGAGGAAGAACGGCAGGAGTTGAAGGAGATGATATTCATGTCTCCTGCCATTCAGAACGGCATACAGCAACTAATCGGCGTAATGACTCAGGCGGCTATACAGGGGCGCATGGCGGCAGAAGGACTCCCCGGCCCTACGGTTCCCCCTTCCGCAGGGCAACCCCCTACGGGGAGTCCAACGCCGCCCCCTGGGGGCATGGTCACTCAAAACCGCCAAGTAGCCCCTCTGGGATCGGCCCAGGCTTTGCAGAACCAAATGAACCAGAACCGGAGCCAAACCGCCATGAACCCGACTCAGGGCCGTAGTGCGTTTGCCGGAGGATCGCAAAACTCATGGCAAAGATAGGCGACGTTAAGAAGGCCGAACTGGTCGAGTTGATACAGGAGTGCATAGACGAGTCCATT
>JBAZEO010000171.1:3941-4396 GCA_041653935.1 Dehalococcoidia bacterium
CAGGCTTTGCAGAACCAAATGAACCAGAACCGGAGCCAAACCGCCATGAACCCCACTCAAGGACGCAGCGCGTTTGCCGGAGGGAGCCAAAATGCCTGGCAGCGTTAAGAAGGCCGAACTGGTCGAGTTGATACAGGAGTGCATAGACGAGTCCATTGAGGCCGCTATCGAGGTGTTCAACGAGGAAATCGCGCCCCTTCTGGACTTTGGCTCCCCCGCGAAGGTCATTGGCAAGCCCTACGAACAGTGGACAGGCGACGAGTTGATGAAGGCCCGCGCCATATTCGGAACCAAACTAGAGGACTACATAGCCGATAAGGAAGTCAACGAACTTCTCCAGATGGAGAGGGAGGTCTAGATGTACGACTGGGTTGAAGGTGACATGAAATGGGAGTTGGAACACGCATCTTCTCTCGGGGAAGTCATTGAGATAGTCCACTCTGATTGGTCGCCTA
>JBAZEO010000172.1:0-4305 GCA_041653935.1 Dehalococcoidia bacterium
TCTGGTGATTGTTCGTCTACTACAACATCCATTGGCGGGGTGGTAGCCGCCTTCACAGTTCTCTTGGTCATTTTAGTCCTCCGTCGTAATATGGGCTGATTTCGCCTTTTTCGATACTTTGTCTAAGATTGTAGAAGTTCTGCATGTACGTTCCGGCCTGTAGGTGTTTCCAGGTGGTGTAGGGATCGTCCGCTTTGGCGTTTGCGATATCGATGTGGTCTATGTCAATTTGTGGTAGAAAGCATACTCTATAACCTAGCTTGTGGGCACGGGCTGCCGCTAAGGAGTCATCGAAACCGTAGACCGAGCCGGGCTGTAGTAAGTAGCCAAACTCTTTGCGCATGATGGGGTTGAAGGCATAACACGTGCCCATAGCGTGGTTGACATCTTCCACTACAATCCATTTATCGCCTGGCCGGTGCTTAATATAGGAGAGCGTGCTGCGGTAGAACTCGTGGTCAGAATCGGGGCATTCGGCTAGATCGTGGCGCTTCAAAGCCAAGATGCCTATATCTGGCTGTTGACTAAAGACATAGTCTACCAGGTTGGCCCAGCCCGGTGTGTTAATAATGCAATCGTTGTCCATCTTGACTACGATCTCATCGGGCAATGCTTGCTTCCAGGCTACGTTGGTAGCCTGAGCAATACCCAGGTTGCGGCCATTGTAGATCACACTAAAGTTGCGATGTTTTCTGCGCAGAATTTCGTAGTAGTCCAGAGTGGCTTGACAGGAGCCGTTATCGGAGACAATCACCCGGTCGGTCTTACGGGCTGCACTACTCAACAACACACTTAGGGAACGCTTGGTAAGTTCTGTTCTACCGTTGGATTCTGTATCGAGTATTGGTACGGCTATTAACATCTGTACTCCTTACGGTAGGTGGTTAGTTGTTGTACAACATGTGTGTACATGTGATCCAAATGTGCAGTACCTGAACCACGGCAAATGGCCGCCATAAGCAAAGCATGTCTAATTGTTTCTTCCACATTCACTTCGGGCTTACGACGGTCTTTCTTACGGTCGTCAATTCTGTGCAGAACTGCACTCAGGGCCGCCCGCTCTTCATCTGATAAATTATAAGTTGCTACACGTTCACAAATTACACTTGACATGGTTGGCCTCCATAGTTATATTATAGTAGATTATGGCCTTTTGTAAAGCTGAACAGAAAACTGCTAGGCAAACAATCAAGTATAAAGGAGAAATACTATGCCTATCGTAGTTACGGACTCAGAGTGGTGCTTCATTGACATTGTATGCCAGGACTGTGGCGAGTATCAATTGGTAACAGACCAACGACATTGGCCTGTATGCCCAGGCTGTGGCTGGCGGCCTTTGCGGGTGCGTATCGAACCACAACCAAAACTCGATAAACTTGGCGTATGGTGGTATGAAATTACACCAATCTTTCATCAGCCATTCTTCGATGACGAACAAATGAAGTCATATCTATTCCATGACATATTTGGTAACAGTGAAATTGACGTAGACATGTCCCCCGTGCTAGACAATGGTGTGTGGTACTGGGAAAGAGAAACTGCCAAGCAATAGGGGTTGTTGGCTCAACCCAGCCCAGGAGCGTATAGGCGCAAAGTCCGTGACCAAATGTACATTGGCCAAGCGGTAGATTGCAGAAACGGTGCAATTCCGTACCCTGGGCAATTTCTGCACAGAAATGAAAACTGCTGGGCAATGAGTGGCATGGGGTATCTAGTATGTATAAGAACATGCGGCAGCGCCAGCACTTTCTTGATCTGGCTCAATTAGTCAAGAATGATACGGCAAACAGTCTACCTGAGTATAGGTTGGTTTTAGTAGGCGAAAAGATATACGGGCGCTTACGGCACGTGGAACGTAAGGCCCATCGTTTGGCCGAACGAGAATGCGATGATCCTACGCTGACAACCAGACTCGCAGAACAGCTAGAAAAGCGCTATATCAAAGAAGTGCTGGAAATACTGGGTTACTTACCGGCGGGCTTCTTTATCAACGGTGATCCACGGGGCTATGCCCTGAAGATAGAAGAGGGCTACGCTGCCATATCGTATCATGACATGGGCGGGTATCATATCCTGGCCCCTAGCTTTCAAGGAGAGTGATCTATGTCAAACAACAAAGCTATGCAACTGATCGGACGACGTTATATCGTAGAACCGGGTGACGCCACTCACTATGATTTCAGTATCCTGGAAGTGCCGCGTGGTGTATCCGGAGTAGGCGATCACGAATTCGAGTACTTTACCCTGGTAATACACAGTCCTGGTAGCGGCTCCTATGAGTTCCGTAAAGGGCAGACTATGGATCGGGGCGTGTTGGGTTATGCGCTCTCGAAGCTGCCGGGGGTACAGAAGTACACTATGGCAGCGGTGTTGTTAGCAGCCTTTGAGTTGATACGTGGCGAGCATATCGACGCCGCTGCTATCAAAATGCTGGAAGCCCCGGAGTATCTATGAAAACACCAACAATGAGACATGAGACCGAAGCGTTTACAATCAACGAAATACTGGACATCTACCCAAAGCTACAGTGGTTTACAGACAACAACTACGAGCAGAAAGCCGACGCGTGTACGTTGCGCGAAACAATTATCGAGATGGCGCGCAATAAGTACCACGCACCCCAACATGCGATTGCTAACGTAAGTACTGGCGATGGTGGTGTTTTAGTTGAACTGTTCTGGCTAGAAGCCCAGGAGTAGAAATGATACTCGGTAAAAAGTGGATAAAGTTTGCTATGAAGCTAGGGTGGATTTACTGTAGTCCGGCCCCTAGCGCAATCACTGAAGTATCGTTCAATGTGCGCCTAGGGCACAATATCTGGAAGCTACATTCGGCACTAGATGCTGTGGGCTTCGTTAATCCAGAGAATCCAGCTATCGAACAATACACACTAATCGAAGCTACGGACTGGTTTTGGTTGCAGCCTAACATGATGTATATCGGTCACACCGAAGAATACTGCGGTAGCACTGTACCCTTCATCACATCGTCCATGCGTACTCGTAGTACATTTAGACGCTGGGGCCTGGACATTGCTATGGCGGCTGGCATGGGTGAACCAGGCTTTCATAGCAGGTGGGCACTAGAACTGCATAACTCGCATCACTTGCCGGTGCTGGTGTGTCCAGGCTGGGAAGTGGGGCAGCTATCCTTTCAATGGTGTATGGGAGCTACCAATTACACACGTGCCTACAACCAGCCGGAAGCTACGTGGACACCAGAAGTATTACTCCCAAAGACGATGGTGAACTATGAATGAGAACGAAGAAACTAAAGACATAGTGGCCCAGGTAGATAGTTTGTCCATTGAGACCGAGTTTGTGTTGGCGTCTATTCTTGTGCTGTTACGGGCGTTTGGTTTTTGTGCAGCGACAAAACTGCTGGCGCAAGAGTACGTGTTGAAATATGGGCCGCGTAACGACATGTTAACCCTGGCTAATGGCAACCTGGATATACCAGATCAAGTCATGGCCCTATTCTATACCGTAAGGGGGTAGTTATGGAACTCTCGCAACAACGTGGCGGCGGTGGTATTCTGTTGCTGTTTGGTGGACTGTTGGCGCTCTTATTCTTCTTCGTCCTGGCCAACCCGGCCACAATCATCGAGACAACCACACAACCGGTGCAACTTGGTGTACTCACCAACGAGTTCGACCGGCAGTGGGATGCGGTGGCCGTCAACGAACCGGTAACACCACAGGAATTCTATAGAACGCTATCGAAATCAAGAGCTGGTGAGGTGATTGACGACAGCTGTGGTATTAGGATTCGTCTGGTACCCCACCCCGAAGACAAACATGGCGAAGACGCCAACTCGGCCCGCCATTGCTTCGATGTACACGGCACTCTCATGATGTTCAAGGGCGACGGAAATCGGTACGCCAGGATTTGTATGTACGACGATGGCTGGGTTGTCGTACAGTTCCTGGCCCAGGTCGGCGAGCGGCTGTACGAAGAGGTCAGCAGCTACGTACCTTACCTGCAAGACCGCAGTATCAACGGTGTCCGCGATTGGCTGTTCCAGTGCGGATTCACCAAATTCAACGGGCCATTTCCATGAGAGTTATACAAGGCATCCTGGTCTTTGTGGTAATAGCTTCTGGTACTGCATCGCAATACGGCAGGGGTAGAATGGAATCTACCATTGCTGTGCGCAGGGCTGGTAGAACAGCTTATACGGTGCCAGCCATACTACCTGCTGACCTGGATGGCTTTGTGGCCGTCGAAGATTGCAGCCGCCTGGGTAACATCGTCTACTATCAGGTAGTCGATCCGAAGAGTGATTGCTTCCCCGATTGTCCGGTG
>JBAZEO010000173.1:0-4301 GCA_041653935.1 Dehalococcoidia bacterium
TGTCGAATGTCATTGCTCCTCCATCTTGGACGCCATCGCTCGCATTCTACGCAAGACCTCGCGCGCTGGATTTCCGTATGGGGCATTAGCTAACAGCAAGCCGGTAAGAACCTCCGAATCGCCTGGCCGGAAGCCGCCCAGGACCTCAAGCAGATTGGGGGCGGCATTGCGCATCTCTGTAATCATTTCAGGATCGTTCTTATCCGATCCATGATCAAAATTGATATAGAATTCATCCGAGTCCGCGACTATCTGATAGTCTATGATTCCCAACAGCCGCCACGGCGCGGGCGTTGCTCCCGCCTCCATCTCTTTCAGCCGGGCCACTTGCTCAATCAGATTCATGCTTGTGGCTCCTCGACCGTTACACATTCCAGGTCTATGTGGCACAATCTGTTGGGCAGTGCCCGAAGTATCGCCCGGATATCACCGGTCCAGCAGATTTGTTCTGCCTCGATCAACGACATGCCGCGCGCGTCGATTCGGAGGACAACTTCAGTCGGTATCATGTCTTTTGCTCCTTGGTTCCTTTCTTCCATTTCTTGCTTCCACATCCGGGGCATCGCTTAGGATCTTCTACCCTGGGAAACCACCGATAGTGGCACAGTTTGCATTCTTTCGCCTTCATATATTATCTTTTGATTGTACCTTATGCTACTTATATTTTTCCATCATGAAGGCGAATCACCAAGCGAAAACTATATATTCTCCCAAGTCCTAGAGGAATATGCCAGGTTTACCGCCTGACAGGAGCATGGAACATGAGTAAAATACCAGAATACATTGAAAAGAACCTAGAATGGCTCATTGACCACGAGCATGAGAACCCAGATTTCGGAAAAAGGATCGTCGAGATAAGCGATAGGTATGGGATCTGAATGGATCTCTCCCAAGTCCCTCTTTTGGTCCTGGAGAAAGTCAGGAACAAATGGGAAAAGATTCTCGTATACAACCGCGATCAGGTGCTTTATGGCCCCTGCGCCATGTGCCGATGGGTGGACGAAACCGACGGTTATTCGTGCTTCGGAAACTGCCCCATTCTAGATGAATGTCGCGAGATTCTCGACTCCTCCCCCGGCTGGAACGAGCGCCGCGAGCGGTTTCTCCTGCATATCCGAGCCGAAATCGAGCGCAGAGCAGGGGCGATGTAGGATGTGCGGCGATACCACTCGCTACTGCCTGAATTGCCGGGGAGTCCGGCGCTTCCATAAGCGGTGGGGATTCAATCATTCCATCTGCATGCAGTGTGGGTTTCCGAGCCTTTGGGCAGTCAAGATGCCGATTTCCGAAGGCAAGATCCAGAGCAGATTGGAAGAATTGCGATATATGGTAAGGTGATTTGAAAATGGAAGCAAAAGATTTCGTTGGATGGACGGTAACGTGCTACGATTCTGCGATTCGTCGCCCGGCCTACTGCATATCGATCAAGCGGTTTGATGACGGCGAAGAGGTGTTGCAGTTGGACAATCACCACCATCACAACCCCAACTTGGAAGGGCACCCAAACGGGTGCAACTGGTGGACCAGAACTGAGAACTGTATGCGCCTCAGGCAAGGCGATTGGACCCAATAGGCTGCATGGCTCATCGGGCCGATTCGACTTCGGCCCCTGCCTCTTGCCGGGCGGCCAGATCTTCCTTGCCCCTGGCAACATGTCGGTAGTTCAGCACGGCCAAGAACCCAGGATCGCATGATGCCTTCTGGAACGCCGGTTCAAATCCGGCCCGACATATGCATGAGGTGCAATAAATGTTAGCTAAATGCGACTGCAAAAACGAATTTCAGGACGCCCGATATGGAAAGGGCATCCGGGTACATAATTCGATGGCTGAATCGAAGGAGACAAGCAAAATGGGCAGATGCACGGTGTGCTCGCGTGAGAGGGCGATCTGAGATGGCAAGCGCCGATCTCGTTTTCAGAGTAGATCTTTTCAGCGATCTCCTGGCAAAGCTATCTGATGAGGGCCTAAGCGATCTGCGATGCGCTATCGCTGCCGAAGAAGGGCGACGTATCAAGATGAGAGGACAATTCCCGGAGCTGAGATAGATGGCGGGCAATCCCATCGATGCATCCGAGCTAGAGCGCGCCGTCAACAGTCTCGACCTGCCCGTCGCCAAGGTCAGCGCAGAACTATACGACGTGACCTTGCCAGATGGCTCACGAGCCACTGTGGGCCTCAAGGCGGGCCAAATAGACTGCCCGAGGAACAAAGATCTCAAAGAGAAGGTAACCATGCTTATTTGCGATATTAGGGCCGGTCTGGTGCAATCCCCCCTGGTCGCAGAAGAGTCCACAAAAATCATGGCCTTGATGAAGCAAGTCCCTGGGTACATGCCTGAGATCTCTATCGAGATGATTGCTAATCTGGTCCATTGCCCAAATGCGACGGCAGAGGATCTCATGATGCTGGCGGTAACGGCCAAGAATATAGGAGCAAATCCGTTCCTGCCAGGCGAAATCTTCCTCATCAAGCCAAAGCAGAGAGATGACGGCGGCCAGCCACCTGCATATACCGTGATAGGTCAAACACTAATCGCCAAGAAACTTTTCGAGGTTCCGGGATTTGAGAAGGCAATTCGCGGTATAATTGTAGAATCGAAGGAAGGCGTGGTATCCTACAAAGAAGGCAAGTACTACAACCCAAAACGCGAGGAACTTGTGGGAGGCTGGAGCGAAATTCATTACAACGACGGCAGGGAGCGGGTGCGGTCTGAGATTGCGTTATGTGAAGTGATTGGAACAAGCGCGAACTGGAAGAAGATGCCCGCGACAATGGTCGCGAAATGCGCATTTATGGATGCGGGTAGGACGGCAGAACCTAAGCTATTAGGCAATTGTTATGATATTGACGAAATGGGGGGCAGCCTGAAAATGGATCCCGATAAAGAGATATCCAGCTAGACCGATAACTATTTAAGCATAGGAGACGTAGGGTTAGTATGGATTTCAGAAGGCTTATTAAGCAAAAAACCAGCCTGACCATTTTTTTGCCGATTGCATGGGTTAGGCAACACAATCTTAAGAAAGGTGATTATGTAAAAGTCGAAGAGCAAACAGATGGAAGCCTGAAAGTTTCGGTGCCGTTATGAAGACCAAAGAGGAGATAAACGCGTATGCTGCGAAGTATAGAAAAGAACATGCAGAAAAACTTCGCCTATATGCACAAAACTATTATAAAGAAAACAAAGCGAAAATATCTGAGAAAAATCGCGTTTATCATATAGAAAATCGAGAAAAGGACAATGAGATAAAGCGAGCGTGGTATAAAAAGAATAGACCGAGATTACTTGAAGAAAAGCGAAAATACAACCATATAAATAGAATCCCGCGACACGAATATAACGAATCCCATCGTAGGCGAGTTTGGGCAACGAGAACACGGCTAATGCATCGCACCAACGGGTTCTTAGTTAACATAACGCTAGACGAAATACACGAAATGGCAGAAAACATCGAAAACTGCCCTATATGCGGACGCGAGTTGCGGTGGTTGTCCGGGCACAAAAAAGTCAATGGTAATAGTCCAACGCTCGATAGAATCCACAACCAAAACGAAATGAATGCCGACAATGTTTGGATCATTTGCCACCGGTGCAATACGACCAAAGGAGATAGATCTATGGAAGAATTTGTAGAATATTGTAAAAACGTGGCATCGAAGTTTGAAAGGATACAAATGGACCCTGAAAAGGAGATCTCATCATGAAGGCCATCCCCGCGATCATGGAGAAGCGAAAGCTTCTCTCTGAGATATTTAAGTGGCGAAATGAAGCCGTAAAGGCATTGAATCTCGATGATCGAGAACAATACAACTTTGCCATCTCGGAGATGAATAGCAGAGTAATGCGGCTGGAGCTGGTGCCATGATTCCTCCCTGCGTCCATCGGTCCCTAGCCCGCAACGGCAGGGACTTTTCTTGCCCGGTCAAGAAGATTGTACTTACGCCAGATGAGGCGGAAGTGTATTGTGAAAAAATATGTGACAGTAGGGAGGAAGCATGATCTCGTTATATCAATTAATTGCCATAATTATATTCTATTCAGGCATGTTGTTGTGGATGAAAGGCGGGCGTTGGTATGTGAGCCTCCCCGCGGTGGTGTGCTCCATGCTGGCATTTGAATATCTATTGGGGTTGCTTGCATGAAGCTCAATCTCTATAAATGTTCTGCCAAAGATCGCGAATGGTACTCTCTAGCGGAAGCGATCTGCAAAGGAGCCATTCCGCTATCATGTGATGGTAATGGATGGATATATTCGTATGATGTCCCTCCTGAAAAGATCGAATTCTTTAAAGAAGTCG
>JBAZEO010000174.1:0-2294 GCA_041653935.1 Dehalococcoidia bacterium
AAGGACGAGGTGATGAGAGATGGTGATATTTCAACTGAAAGAGAAGGCGTCAATCAATCTGGATGGCATCAAAGTATCGACGCTACATAGAATCGGACGCGAGACCGAGAAGGCTGTACTCCTGGAGGTGGTTCATTCCGTTGGTGGAATGGATGCTAAAAAGATAGGCTACTGGCTTCCAAAAAGCCAGATCAAATACGATGCTGATAAGATCGAGATACCTAACTGGCTTTGGGACGCGAAAAAATCAGCTATGGACTACGTAGGAGGCGACCCATGATCCTCCTCTCCGTTCTGGAAGACGTCCCGTCCTTCATCGGGCTCGGAGACGGCAAGACCTGGCGACTTCGGCGAGGCGACATGGTGACGTGTAATCCTGGGGTGCCATACAAGCAAGCCAGGGTCTTGGTGGAGAAGGGAGCTGCGAGGTGGATAGAATGAGCGACCGCGAACTGCGACGCCTCGAAAGGAAAGTCAGGATCATCCTCAATCCCAGGTACCGGTGGAGGTACTTTGCTGGCCGAGGTTACGTAGTTGTGAGGAGATAGATCCACATAAACCCAAAGGATATAAAAAGGATGACTAATATAATTATGGTTCAGAGGTAACGATCGATGGCAAAAGCAGGTGGAACCCGTCGCGAGAAGTTCGATGCCGAACGCAAAGAGGCATTTTTGGAGCTTTTGAGGCAGGGATACCGGAGAGGGCAGGCATGTAAGAAGGTTGGAATCAATCCATGGACGTTCAACGATCACATTAACAAATATCCAAAATTTAAAACTGATGTGATGTACGCCGAGATGGAAGCTAACGAGATGGTGGAGACCGCTTTGTACTCGGCTGCCGTCGGGAACGCAAAAAAGAAAATTCAACCGAACGTTACAGCGTGTCAGGTCTGGCTCTATAATCGGTGTCCCGAAGTTTGGGCTGACAAGCGGAACATAGGGAGAGCCCGACCCAAAGACGGTAAGACTCCAGATGTGTCGTTGAAGTCTCCAGAGGATATCCGGAAGGTCTGCGAGACCCTGATCGCCACGATGTTCCAGGAGGGGACGGCGGTTGACGCGCCGAATCAGGTCGCTGGCCTGATGAAGACCTGGATGGAAGCGTTCGGTCTGGAGAAGATCGAGACGTTGGAAAAGAAGATAGCAGAGATCGAGAAGGAGAGGGAGAAGAAATGAGACGCCGCTATCCTGGAGAGATAACCACGCTCGTTGGCTGTGTTAATTGCGGGCTCGGATACCCGTCATCTGAGATGCATCAGATAGACGACGACGTGTTTTTATGCGATTCGTGTTATAAAAAAGCACAGATAAACGCGAGGCAATCGAGGAGAGGCAGACTGTGATCGACCTCCTCCCATCGATCCCGCCAGTATGGGGCTGGAAGAGGGCCAAAGCCGTCGATATCGCGATCGGTGGTCTCCAGGATGAGGGGTTCTTTCGGGGCATGTTTGGCCGCGACATGGGAGACTCGTTCCGGGTCGTCTCGGCTATCCAGGACGACGCGACTGTCGGCCAGGATATCGCGACGGGAAGTGGCGCATTCTACCTGACGACCGTCGCGCAACGGAACGGTCTGGTGCTGGAGTTCTGTACTGAAGAGGAGGAGATCGACTGATCGTTATCGTCGTGGTGGACTTCGCGAACCCGCCAGACCTAAGCTCTTTTTTCAACGACCGATGGGAGGCCGTCTATCGATCTGAGGTTATGCCTGAGCCATTGGCCGGGATATGACCAAAAGCTATATAAGATCTTAAGATGATATGATATCATCATGTCATCTGGAGACGGTGAAGACAAGAGGATGATTCCGGTAAGGTCGATTTTTCTGAGACCGGATCAGTACCGGAAACACTGGGATGGAATCACGCCGACGAAACGGAGCGCCCATATTCGTGATCTGATCGATAAGGCAGACAAGGCCGAGGATATCGGTCGATATGAGAGACCATATGTTATCGCGATGCTGAGGACGATATGTGAAACGTGGGGCGATAACGATTGGCCGGATGATCTCCACATTTCGGATATCATAGAAAAACATCTGTTGCGATACATCAATGAGGAGGCCGAACATGACCGAGAATGAACACGATGATCCCGGCACCAGTACTCGCGCAAATGCTATCGGCACAAAGGTGGTGGCTCGGAGTTTTTTTGTGACCCCCGCCGATGGCCAGCTCTCCGCCGTCCTGGCGAAGATCGCCGAGATCGAGACGCGGCCCGGATACGAGGGACCGAAGATCGGGCGAAGGCTCCAGTTGATTCGGATATCTGCTCTGAAGCTCCACG
>JBAZEO010000174.1:2394-4292 GCA_041653935.1 Dehalococcoidia bacterium
AAGAGGCTCGCGAAACTTGAGCCCGACACCGACGAGAAGAGCTTTGCGATTCCGGAAGGGATGTTTGCGGAATCGATGAGGCTGATAGCGGAAACGATACCGGACGGGCTGGAAGGGAAGCCGTCGCGTGAAGTGGAGGAGGTGATCAGGTTACTAAGATGACCACAAGGCTTATAGGTCATATAAGCCTTGTAAGTGTTATAATTATGGGTGGTTGAAATGCCTACAATCGAAGTTAAGCCAGAAGTCCATAAAGCTATTACAGATCTCAAGTTGGATATATCAGCAGAGATCAGGGAAGATATTACGATGGGTGAGGTGATTCGTCGTCTCATCGATGATTCCCATCGGCTCGGAAACGTCGAAGATATGATCCTGGCGGCAATCGAATCGTTCTCGGAAGCCGAAGCAGATGGAATGACCTCATTGCCGATCGGGGACGTGCTGGGATTCCTCGGCGAGCTGAAAGCCGAGATCGAGGGGGATGGAGAAGATGAACCAACTGGCTGATTTTTCATGGATCGGTGTTATAGGCGGTGTTATATTATATTGTTTTGTTGCCATGTATTTGAAATGCCTTGATGGATTATGGAGAGAGCTTGATGCCGAAAGCTGATCGGATGTTCGGCCTCGCCCGGTTGATGGAGCAATGCCCCGGAATCAAGCCGTTCGTTTATGGATTTATAGCTCTGATTATTATAATTTGGGCTGAAACGTATCTCTGTGGGGCCGCCACCATCGAAGACCTAGCAGGGGATCTGGAAGAGATTGTCGGGATAGAATATTATTCATTCGATGAGATTGTGGTTGTCGTTGGTATTGGATGGGGATACAACGTGAGCCGCGATGGGATCGTGATGCTGAATGATGGGGAATTTGATCTGAGGGAGGTGATAAAATGACTTGCATCGTGGCCGTCGCGAAAGGCGGCGTGGTCTATATGGGAGGTGACAGGTTCACCACCGACGGGAACTGGGGGAGGTTCATCGACGGGTCTCCGAAGATAGCCGCGATACCAGCATTTGGGGGGCTTGAGTTTCTGGCGGGGTGCGCCGGGGACGGTCGATGCTGTGATATAGTCCTGAATACCGACGTCTTGAAGGCGTATTCGTACTGGACGGAACACCCACTACATTCTCTGATCTCAGATGATCCAGAATGCAACGTCCGAGAGATCCTGGTCGAAGCGATCAGATCAGCTCTGAAATGCCGGGGCGCTCTGATGAAAGACGACGACGGCCAGGACAAGGGATGCACCGTCTTAGTAGGTCACATGGGCCGCCTTTTCGTGATCGGTGAGAATTTTGCGGTCTCGGTGATCACTGAAGATCATGTAGCGATCGGGGCGGCTAAAGAGTATGCGCTGGGATCTCTCGTCACCACCAACGACCTGAAGGTGGGGCTAAGCCCAAAAATGAGGATGGAGATCGCTCTTCGGGTTGCCATGAAGTACAACATCACCGTCTCGGAACCGTTCGATTTTCTGGAGTTGGGATCGTGACTGAAGATCTGAAGCGGTGCTCCAGTTGCCACGAACTGAAACCGCTATCTGAGTTCGTCCGGCACAAATCGAGCCCGGACGGGCGGTTCTGTTACTGTCGCGAATGCCATAACTCGGCTGCCCGTTACTATCGCCTGACCAGATCAACGGTTCCGGACTGCGTTGATGCAGATCACTTTTTCGCCAACGAGCGATGCTATATCGAGAAGGCCCGCGCCCTTCTGGCGGGAAAGCTAGTCGATCCGGCGTGTGGTGAGGGAGCATGACACCCGACGAATATTATATTTATGCTCGCCTTTTAATCGGGTTCTACGTTTCCGCTCCAGGATCGAGGTCAACCGATGCAAGCACCGCTCTTGGAATCGCCGAACCACTGGCGGCAAAGATGACCTTCGAC
>JBAZEO010000175.1:0-4288 GCA_041653935.1 Dehalococcoidia bacterium
GGTCCAAACTACCCGTGCGGCGCGTGCCAGTTCAAAGGCGTAATCGTCAAATTGGATCCAAAAGTCCGGGAGTGGATCAATTCGCGCGGATGTGGATCATATCTCGCTCCTATCAGCGATGTGATTGAGGGGTCGTAATGTCGCACATGAGCGAAATGTCCGGAGAGATTGACTGGCAGCGAGAAGAGCATGAGAATCCCTGCCCAGAAGACGATATCCCATATCTGACTCCGGACGAACTGCGAGCTCAGATCGAAGAAGGGCGCGCCGACTACGAGTATGAACGCCGTGGTGATCTCTGATGTTGCCGGCACAGGAAGAAGCGCTCAGCTTGAGGGACGAACCGCTGCCCACACTTATCGAGTACCCGCTCTCACAGGTCTATCGGTATGACCGCGAGATCGCAGAACTCACAGAACATCTGTCAGATCTGACAGCAAGGCGCGCCGAAGCGCTGGCATTCGCAATCAAGCAGGGGATCCGCGCAGAAGGAGAGTTCTCGATGGTTGAGAAGACCAGGGCAACCCGGATCCTTGATATTGACAAGTTCAAGGTGACATTCCCGGACAAATTCGCGCTGATCTGCGAGAACCAGAAGGCAGATATTGCCGAGAGCCTCGCACACGTCGGCGAGAAAATCCCACTCGGTGTTGTTGACAAACTGGTGAACAAACACGCACTGGCAGCGTCAGGTGTGATCTCAGTGCAAGAGAAGATCACGTATGAGGTGATGAGAGTATGAACGATGGAAAATTTTATCCGATACCAGCCTGTAAAAAACCGACTCCAAGCGAGCCGGTCCGAACCACAGAAGAGATCGCAAAAGAGCGCGATGCGTATAACGCGAAGGCTATGGGTGCGGCGGGATTCGTCCAGCCAGGGGAACCGGCACCAGTCACGCAGTCAGATCCGGTAACAGTCCTCTCTCATGGACACTCGGCACCAAAGACCTACACGTCGGACGAAATGATCCTGCTTCGGAATGTCATTGCCAAAGGGTGCACGGAGCCGGAGTTTAAACTGATGATGTACATGGCTGCACAGTACGGGCTGGACCCGTTGCTGAAGCAGATATGGGCGGTGAAGCGGAATGAGAAATCTGCCGCAATCATCTTTGTGGGACGGGATGGGATGTTGGCAATTGCGCACCGGTCCGGGAAGTTTGACGGGATGAATAGCGGGGTCACGTATGCGACAGATAAAGACGGAAAAGAACACCCTGTAACGGCATGGTGTGAGATCTGGAGGAAGGATATGACGCACTCATTCAAATCTGAAGTGCGGTTCGACGAGTACGTCCAGCCAGTCCCGATAAGTGGATATCAGGGATTGTGGCAGACCAAGCCGTCTGTGATGATCATCAAGGTTGCGGAATCAGTTTGCCTTCGGAAAGCGTTTTCCGTGTCGGGTGTGTATGATCCCGATGAGATTCCTACGGGCGGTGCGTAATTATGGACTGGACTGAACAACACCCATGCGTCACGGAGGGACAAATCATAGTATCGTCTAATGAACAGAAACTCTCCGAACAGATGCTTCGACCATCATATATCCTGAAACCAAAACTGTTCATTGACGGAGATATGTGGATTGCAATGTCCGGAGAGAACCTCATGGAGGGCGTCTGTGGAACTGGGAAGAGTCCGGAGGAGGCATATGCCTCTTTTGACAAGGCGTGGGTCGAGAACCTTCAGGATCGAAGGAGCCGAGAATGAACCGAAAGGACAAGCGGAAACTCAACCGGGCACTCGCCCGGCAGCGAGTCCACATTTTCAACATCGAGCTGGAACTGAAGGACTATCTGCACTCATTGGAGGGCAGGTTCCAGGAGATCGAGCACCGGCTCGACTGCCACGCCGAAGCTCACAAGGCAATGCGAGGTGACTGATGCCTATCGACATTCAAGATCCGCCAATCTGCCCGTTCATGGAAGACCCCCAGAGCCCAGAGCCCAGACTGGACTTACTGCCATGAGGGGATCCCGTATAAAAACCATCATTTACCGACAGAGGGTCGCGGGGAAGATCAAAAAATCGAATATCACCGGTGCCGAGCATGGGTGACGACCTGTGGGAAAACAAACTGCCCCAGTGATGGGACTTGTTGTAAAGATTGTGAGTTCTCTAAACCGCACTGCCGGAGGTTGGAATAATGCCCCTCCCGGAACTTTGGTTTGTTTACGACGCTGAAACAGCTCCACGATTTTCTGTTTTTTTGAATCGAACAGAAGCGGAAGCTGATTATGAACGCCGGGTACAGACAATCAACGACTTATTTGAGGAATTTGGGGATGAGGCTGTGTATTTTGGGCAGATCCTTAAGAAAGCCGAGGTTGTGCCCGTTGCCTTGAACAACGAGGACGAGGAGTTGTTCGAGCTGGTATCGTTCGACGTAAAGGAGGATGAAAATCGATGAATTGGAATCAGGCAATGGTAAAAACACGAGAGAAACTTTTCGGCACAATATCACTCGATCTGAATGATCTTGTGGGAAAAACTGTAACCAGAATCGAACTCGTTAAGGCAGAATATGGAAGAACATGTGATCATTATCTGGCGGTAAAGTGTTCAGACGGATCCCGTATTCTGTTTACTGGATGGAATGTATACGATCCACAACCGCCCTTGGTCGAAATGAAAAAAACAGATTTCTTTACTGAGGAGGAATTGATTAGAAAATCTGAATCTGACATCAGAAAAGAAGCACAATATAAGCGGGATCGGCGAGAGCGAGATCTTGTAGAATTGAAAAGATTACAAGAAAGACTCGGGGGAAATAATGTCTGATAAAGTGGCTGTGGACTGGATCCACACTGACAAAGTCCAGTATCCGGACTCTCTGGAAATCGGAAAGGCGGGCACTAGGCTCACCGTGGCGTTCAATATTGACGACCCCATCCAAGCCCGTGACCGCATTGATGAGGGCATGGCGCTCCGGGATTACGCTATAACCGCCCTGAATATCCGAATTGAGAAAGAACTTCAAGCGAAAGCTGCAAAAGCAGCTGCAATGAAAAAATAGGTGTGTGCCAAAATGACCGGGAAACGCGACAAAACACGGGATGATATCATCGCGGAATTGCTTCTGCGGGTGAATGTCCCGGAGTTCCACTCTCCGCGAAACGGGCATTACTATCATGGGCTGCCTCACATAATCCATATTGTGGGATCTGATGATGATTTTCGGTGTTGCATCTGCCGTGACACAAAACGGATCGGAGTACTTGCCAAATACCGAAAACCACAGACTAATCGAATGGTGTGGTTCATTTGTGATGAATGTATTACCCGTGCCCATTCCGGACGGGGATATTGATGACCGCGAGTAACGGGCGCTGTGAATGGGAGCTGGAGGGATATTGCAGTCCTCCCGCAGTCTATGTGCAGGCGGGGTTTCGGTGTGCCCGTCTGCGTTGCCCGTGCAGCCGGGGGATATCTGCGAGAAGTGCGGCGCAAATGATGATGAACTCATGACGGAAGAGGAATGGGATGAGGCGCAGAAATGAGAATCTTGGATCTCTGTTGTGGCAGAAAAGGCGTAACCAATCTACTCCGAAAAAGGGGATATGAAGTTGTGTCAGTAGATATCAATCCAAAATTCAATCCTGATATCGTGGCAGATATTAATGATCTGCATCTAGAATCTCCTGGAGATTATGATCTTGTTTGGGCGTCACCAGTATGCACAGAATATACCAAAATGTCTCTCCCTGCATCATGGAAGTGTAATGGAGGAAAACACACACTGCCGGATATGAGCTTATTCCTGAATTGCTACCGGATTATCCGTTATTTGAAACCCCGGTACTGGGTAATCGAGAATGTGGGGGGGGCAATTCCTTATTTCGCACTGGTACTTGGGAAACCGTCAAAGAGGATTGGCAGCCGTGTGTTATGGGGGGAATTTCCTTTGTTTGATACTTCAGCGAAATATGGAAAATGGAAACTCTCACCAACGCCAGATCGGGCAGAACTCAGATCTGAGATTCCGGAAGGGATCTCAAAAGCACTATGTATGGCAATTGAGCAGGAGATGAGAATTTGAGACAATGCCCACACGAAACTAGAGACCGAACCGGACGGTGGCGATGCGGCACTAGAGACGGCAGATGTGCCTGGGAACGCCAGCGCACTGACTATACGTGCCATATATTGGAGGGAGCAGAACAATGAAGGACATATCCGAACTCATCAACAAGATCCATTGCTGCGATTGTCTGGAACTAATGAGCGAGCTGCCAGATAAGAGCGTTGATCTGGTGCTGACTGATCCTCCGTATGGGATCGGT
>JBAZEO010000176.1:0-4266 GCA_041653935.1 Dehalococcoidia bacterium
TTCGTCCAGGGTACGCCGCTCATGTTCGTATGGTGCGCCGCGTCGATATGCAGGCCTTCCACGTTTAGGTTCCATTGGTAGGCAGAATACGTGCCAATGTCTGTTTTCTCGCATTCAAGATCATCCGCCAGGCTTTCCTCTAGGTTTCCGCTTTTTCCACCATGCGCAGGCGTACCTCTTACAACAAACATTGCCTTTGATGCTTTACGGATCGGTTCGTGACATTCTGCTGCAATTTTTAGCAGGGTAGCCGGATTGCGCGTCATAACCTGGAACGTGCGGTCTTTAGTGTCTCCCTCAATTGCGTCCCCGTTCAGGATCGTTATCAGATTTCCGTTGTAACTATGCGCCTTCTCGATGAGTTTGAGCCAGTTTTCCCACAGCCAATACTGCGATGCGCTACAATTCTCCGTCGTGCCGTCGTCTTTACGCACTGAAGGCGGGCAGAGAGCGACAGACGATCCGCAATGCGTATCTCCGTATGCGAGTATGGTTACGCTCAAACAACCTCCGCAAAACAACCCTCTTTTAGTTTGATAACCTTCCCTCCGTCGATATATGCCGTCCGCCAGGTGTGTTCAACATCTTTCGTGTCATAACGCACTTCGACGATTTCCATCTCGCCGTAATAATCACACATTCTTTCAACATACAGCCTTGCGCTTATCTCATCCTCTGTCAGAAATACGTTTTTCATCCTGGCAGGAATTACTTTTCCCTGTGACCTGATTATCTCAGCGCAAGTCGTGGCGTGATAGGCTTTCTTGATCATGATAAAAAAAGGGGGCGCTTTCACGCCCCCAGAACTTATTCGCCGTTGTCCATGTCGTCGGTGAACACTTTGGCGAGGGAAGCCAGGGTATTCGAAGTGCCGATACCGGGCGTTCCTTTCACAACCGAGTAGAAGATTTTCGAGCCGCCCAGGGCAATAACCAATTCGCCGATGGTCACTGCCAACCGAGCAACTTCGCCGAGTTTGGCGTCCATCGAAACCAGATCGAGCTGCGCGCCGGCGGCCTGGGCGATGAACAGCGCCACGACGCCCGCCAGGTTGAACCCGGTTACCCAGGTCGGCGCGGTGCTATCTTTCACCACCCCAAAACCTTTGAGCAGGTTGACGAGCGCCGAGACGCACGCCCCGAACCCGGCCAGGCCAATAACCGTAACTGAAAGAGTTGTCAAGTCCATTATTTATACCTCCATAAATCAACCGCTGAATTTAACGTACCGAATGCCGTCCACAAGAGCGGCGGCGTAGAGGGTATTCCCCCACAAATCTACACGTAACCAGTTATCACCTCCTTTCGTGGCTATGATTGCATTATAAGGGATTTCCCGTCCCCCGGTCAAGATGCAGAACACGGATGCGTCGTTGGTCGGGTCCATATCGAGCCTCAGGTTCAATAATACGCCCAGCACGGTGGCTTTTCCCTGCTCATCGATAATTTCCTCGACTGGCGCAGGATCGCCCGCCGTAGGCGTTTCTGTGGGCTGTAGCGGGCTAAAATAGGGTGTCGGATCAACCGCACCGTTGTATCCGTTCGCCTGCTGTGGTTCCGGGCGATATTCGAAATGGACATGCGGAACGGTAGAGAAGCCGCTGTTACCTGACTTTGCGACAACCTCGCCCTGCTCGACTTTCTGATTAAGTTTTACGTTGACTTCTGAGAGGTGCGCGTAAATCGTGCGATCTTCCGGAGCTGTTCCGTTAGGGTGTTGTATGCGGATATGAAGCCCGTAACCGCCTTCTTCTGTCTGGATTTTCGTTACCTGGCCTGCTGCGGAGGCATGTACCGGCGTTCCAACCGGGCAGCCATAATCGATGCCGTTATGGCCGATCAAGCCAAACTGGGCATATTTTTCAGGGCTGCCTCCGAATGTCTGCAGGATCGTGCCGGCAACCGGAACAATCAGTTTTATAGTCATACTTGAGTCCCCATTCGTCCATCCCAATCAGGAGGGAAGATACACCAATAAGGGGATATTGGGGCGGTTGTACGGTTGGTTTGTAACCACACAGTTACTTTTGGGTGATTGCATTCCGGACATTCTCTCTCCGATGGGGCCCAAACCTTCCCACATCTCGGACATACCCAACCTTTTTCATAAATGTGAACATCGTTCATTCTCTTTTCTCCGCCGGCTTGCGCCGTTTATCCAGTGCCGCTTTCAGGGATTTATTCTCCGCTCGCAGCTCATCTACCTCAATTCGCAGCGCCTCAACTTCCTTGCGCAGCTCGTCCACTTCCTCTTTGAGTTCATCGCGCTCGATAGTCAAGCAGGCTGCCTCCTCAATTTTTTTTTGCGTGTCAGTCTCCATCGCATCCATACGACTTTGGAGTTCTTTGATGAGTCCCATTGCTGTATTCACCAGAACCGAACCGGCGTCTGCATCGGTCTTCTTTTTTTGCGAGAACATATTGACAATGTTCGGGATAGACGCAATCACGCCGCCCACCAGACTTGCCAGAGCCACCAAGATAACTTCATTCATTTGCGCCTCCCTAAAAATATGGAAATTCCAAGTGCCAGTTCAGCAAAAATGGCAACCAGATATGCGCCGATGATCGTAGTCAGTTCCCAGGCGATCATACCGCTACCCCATTTACTTTGGCTATAGATGCCACTGCCACACCGTTCATTTTCGCAATACTAGCGGCTGACACACCGTTAACTTTTGCAATATGTGTCCATCCTACAACATCGGATCCAGTACCATATAAGCTAAAATCATAACCAGCCGCTAATGTATAAGTTTGTGTACCTGCTGCAAATTGATTACCGGATTTATAATAATGTCCTGAACCAGTGCCCTGCTCTATGCCTCCCGTGGCATCATAATACCCAATATAATCACCTGACGACACATCAATATTTAACCCGGAAAATGTCTGCTTAGATCCAGCGGTTACGGCGCCAAGGTATTCGGAATCTCTCGGAGTATATGATGTGCCAGAACCGGATAACGTTCCAACGACAACTCCCGTCTGATTGGTATTTGCCCATATCTCAATAGATGTAAGCTTTCCGGTAGCATTCGCAGGATTGTTTATTGCAATTCTAGTGTATGTGGATCCAAAATTGCTTGTTCTATCAATTGCGGCAGATCCGATATCTATGACAGTCATTTTGATTTTACCTTTTTTAGCTTTTTAGTCTTTAGATAATCCGCTTTAGCTTGGCAATCATTGATACGTTGCTGAGTTGGATTTTGCTGGAATGAAACTGACGTATTTAATAAGTATGGGGCTGTAAACGTGTCAGAGTTCCATTTTTCGGCAAACGTATTAAGTAGCGAAACCTCTAATGCTTCTACCGCAGCTTCCGTCTCGGCGTCTGTTCCCTCGGGACCGATATAAACGAAATGGCTATGAACTGGCGTTCCGTCCGGGTATTCTGCCTTGCGATAGTCTCCATTTTCTAGATAGAACGATAGCCTGACTTGTACCATACCTTTTCTGTGGCAATGGCCTGTATCCTCTGTTTCGATATACATTATGCGTGCTCCACGAAAGTATTATCTGGGAAGAAGTAGAGTTCGTTTCCATCGTTTCCATAACCTACAATCCTGGTTATGTTTCCCGCTCCTGATGGAGCAGTGTTTGTCAGCGCTCCGGCGGTCGTTGAAAGATAAACCGGTGATCCGGTTGAGAACGTTGGGAATTGTGCATCTGCGCGCACTTTACCGATCAGTAAAGCCGTTGTAGCGCTTCCATCAGATGCCGCTGCCTGGACGCAAATACCCAACTTACCCATAGACGCCGGCGAAGACGACGCGTTCGTAAGCTCCCAGCGTGCGTCTGACGGCTGCCAATAGATCGATTGCCCGAACGATAGCGCCGATCCGGCTGTGCCAGTTTCTACGATACCGGAGTATTTTCCATCAGCAGACAGCGCTGGATCCAAAAGAATACCTACGTTCTCGGGTAACGCCGCGCTGAGCGTAAGCGTCTGGAGTTGAGCGACCGTCAATCCTACAATATTTCCACCGGTGATACGACCTGCTACTGTTTGTTCTCCAATCGCAATTGCTTCGATATTTCCGGCAGCCCGGCCAACAAGTGTATTTGTACCAACCGTCAAAGCCGCTGGTGTATCGTCTGATGTAGCCGCCAATATCGTTTGTGCGTCGTAAAGCGACTTCGCCACAAAAGCTGACGATCCGGCTATCGATCCAGAAATCCACTCCAAACCAGATGCCGCCGAGTTCATGGCGAGGATTTGATTTGCTCCGCCTTTTGCAAGTCTCGCAGCGGCACTTGCACC
>JBAZEO010000177.1:0-4245 GCA_041653935.1 Dehalococcoidia bacterium
GATCTTACGACGGAGCCCGAGCCGGTGAACAGGATCGGGGAAACGTCCCCGGATGTGCTGATTGTGTTGGCCGTTTCGGTATCAACGTCGTAGCACACGATTTGGCCATGCTCTTGGCTCGACTTATTGGACGGCAGGAATGTCCACATCTGCCGGTCAACAGCGTTGTACTGGGTGAATATGGAGTCAGAGTCTTCCACGGTCAGGCCATCGAATAGCTCCCGAACCAACCCCATTACTGAGTTCTCGACCGGGGTCGTATTCAGTATGGAGAATTCCATCCAGCGGTTCTTTGCTCGATAGACTACCTTTGACCCGATAACATTGACGCACCACGGGAGCCATAGGCCGTCGGGACCGGTGTATGCCTCGGTGGTTGAGAACGGGGCCAACGAGTTTCCGGTCGGGGTCATGAATAGAAATCCTCTGTCGTGACAAATGACTGCCGTTTCCTTGAGCCCGCTCACGATGCGGAGGATTGTGTTTCCTCCGGTTATCATTGAGTCGTCGTAACCGGCAAGATCGGAGGCGTAGGTGCTTCTCGTCACATACCCGATCGAATCGGATGTAGCGTTCGCCCCGACGGTGATCGTCCGATTGTCGGCGGACTTGTGAACGATCACGGCCTCGCTGAATACCTCATTGACATCATCCCTGTTGTCGGTCGTCTCAATGAAGTTGATGGAGTCTCCGACGGAAAGCGCGACGCTCGGGCGGCCCAGGGTAATACGGGAACTCCCCTTCCTCGTCCTGCACCCGTCGATCAGCAGCTTCCACCGGTCCGGATCGGTATCAGACCAGATCCTGCGATACGGGGTGCGGACGAGCATCGCGTCCGGGATTGGCCCGTAATAATCGCGGGCCGGAACCTCGCTCGGGACGGCGAAGTAGAACAGTCCGTTCGGAGTCGAATAGACAAACGCCATGAGGACCTTCCCGAACCCCGTTATGGGCCCGGAATCGCTCGGAAGTGGGTTTGTGTATTCAAACTTTAGCATCAGTCAAGCGTCCAGTCTGTGTTGAATCTCGCCAGATGCAATCTTTCGGTCGGGGCTCCTCCGTGTGGAGTCACCGCGTTGAATCCGCCGGAGAAGATTACCTTGCCGTCGGCTTGGATCTCGATGTTTCTGATGCGCGACTCCCCTTCCCCTTCACCGAAGTATGTCCCGATCGTGGTTCCGTCCCCGAGTTGGCCAAACGCGTTGTATCCACAACCCCAAACCTTGCCGGATGAATCCCGGAACATTGTATATCCATGAGAATACAGGCCCGCCGCCTTCGCGGATTCAATCGGATTTCCGGCAGGGCTTTCCGCGAGAGCTTGGGTTGGGGACGTTCGCGTCGTTCTTGTTCCGTCGCACAACTGCCCGAAGTCATTCCTGCCCATGCCCCACAGACTTCCGTTGGATTTGACAAAAATCGTGAAGTCGCCTCCGCAGGAAACTGAAACTACGCCTGAGTTTACGACCTTTGTAAACTCGGTAAGGTTCGGTCCGGATGTCCCCGTCCCGCACTGTCCGTAATCGTTCTTTCCTCGCGTCCACAGGCTTCCGTCGGACTTCACAAACGCAACATGACCAAACCCGGCGTCTGCGTCTATGACGCCATTTGCCACCCCAAATGATAGCAATATCTTTTCGGTGCCAGCTCCGGCTATCTGTTGGTATGCGTTGTCTCCATGAACGAGAAGTTCGTTGCTGCTCCCGTGGAGATATAGGGATGTCTTGTATCTTCCTGCGAAAACCTTTGTGACATCGGACTTGATCCTGACTGGAGATGAGCGATCGGTCAGTCCGGTGGCAAGTTGGGCCTTATCGTTCCTTCCGAATGAATACAGACCTCCATCTGTCGATACGTAATGAGTGTGCCAGCCCCCGCAACTGACCTGAGCGACTCCACTCGCGACACGCTGCCACTCACGCCTCCATGTGGCGGCCTGCTCTGGTGTTGCGTCCGCCGATGTTCTACCGATTCCAAGTTGTCCGTACTCGTTCGATCCTCTCATGTAGAGAACCCCATCTGAGTCGATGTATGCCTCATGTGGAGAAGTTCCGATACTGCAAGACTTGGCTGACTCAACTAGGGTATCGCGCCATCCGCCGGGGCCGGTCTTATAGAGCTTGTTGTCGGGATCGATCCCGAGGGTCATATCGCCGCCGCATTCCAGGGAATCAACAACCAGATCAGGCGCGCTGGATGATGACGGATGGGGAGTCGTGGCCGTCCAGGAGAACGCAGGCTTCCCGGTCCACGAGGCGTCCAATGCTCCAGACGGAAGAAGCCTCGCGACCTGCGAAACATAGGTTCCGCTGATTGAGTGGAAGTTTCCGCTCACATACACGTTGCCGCCTTCGTCGATGCTGTGTGCCGCAATCTGGGCTGGGTACAGTGTTGGCCAATCGTTCAGACCATCTTCGTAAAATGGATTCTTGTCGCTTCCGACGCTCGTCACGCTCCACGCGCTCGTGTTCCTCGCGCCAGATTCGGTGATGAGAATTACGCCGATATTCACCAGCGGATTTGTGTCGTCGTGACCCCGGTGGTAATTATCGGAGATGTCTCCTGACAAGAGGTATCCTCCGCTGGGAACCGGGATTATCTTTGAGATGCTGCCATACAGAGTCTCTTCATCGTCGTCGATTTCTCCGGGGACCGGAAGCGCCTCGTCGGCGAAGAAGTTCTGGAACGGCGACGAGAACGTCGGGTCCGACCTTCCGGTCGATCCAAACACGCGAGCGATTCCGGGGCTCCACGTCGATCCCCAAATCTTGTCGAACGACCCCCCGACCATGACGTAATCGCCAACAGCTTTTAGTGTCGCCACAAAACCAGAATCAGCCGACCCATCCTCGCCCGTCGCGTCGCAGCTCCAAGAATCGACTAGAACTCCGTTCGGAGATAGTTTTGCCAAGTTCTTTCGGCTGAATCCGTTAACGGAATAGAACTTGCCACCAATCACAATCGACCCATCGGCGAGGGGCTCGGCGCAATAGACGCCGCCATTCAGGCCGTATGTAATGGAAATATCCCTGAAGGATTCGTCAACCGTTCCATCCGAGTTCAGCCGGGCGATATTTCGAACGCTCCCGCCTATCGAAATCTTGTTTCCGTAGATGATGACCTTTCCTCCGGTCTGCCTGACGACTCCCCACACCGTCCCGGATGCGGCGTCTAACGCGCTTCCGTATATATATCCCTTGTCGCTGATTCTGGAGAAGCCGCGCCGGGAGACGAACGTGCTCGTCATCGGGTCCCACGCTTGAGTGAACGATCCGACGATCCAAATATCCCTCGTCGCTGGATGAATGAATGAAATTGAGGCTTCTGCATCCGGGTTGGGGGTCCACCCGACATAAGGAACGCAGACTAGCGCCTCTTCGGCTGCGGCGTTTGCCAGATCTTTAGTGGACGCGCAATACTCT
This sequence comes from Dehalococcoidia bacterium, assembly GCA_041653935.1. Lineage (GTDB taxonomy): Bacteria > Chloroflexota > Dehalococcoidia > E44-bin15 > E44-bin15 > JAYEHL01. The sequence continues at coordinate 3,423 of JBAZEO010000177.1, forward strand.
CCAGCCGGGATCGTGCCGCCAATGTATCCATCCGCGCACGATGTCTCGTCGTTGTAGAAGCCCTCCTCGCAGACCAGGGTATTTTCGGCAAGGGCGTTCGCCTCTTCCTTCGTGTGAGCCCAGAACGTGTTTGCGGCGACGCTGCCTCCAAAATAACTATCGGAGCATTCCATCAGGTCGTTGCCGTAGATCGGAATGATGCCGCCGAGGGAAACTGAGTAGTGGCCTTTCCCGTCATCCTGCGGAAATACGTAGAGCTTTCCGTCTGAAATCTGGATCTTTGACGCCGTGAGTCCGGACACGCTCGTTTCGTTTGACAGATAAGCTCCATCGGTTGACCGGCGCTCATTCACGAGCAGTTCCCCCGTGGATGAGATTCGGCACCACAGAAGGAGGTTTCCGGCTGATCCAATACCACCGAATGTATCAGCCCCGGATTCGATCAGGGTCGCAGTTGCTCTCGCCTCGTTCAGGCTCAATACGGCCCATCCGGTCGATTCGGGCAGATTTTCAAATGAAACCCCGTACTCTTGCCCGACTCTCTCAATCCCGGTTGGCTGAGTTGACAATCCGGAGGAGGCGAGGGATAGGCTGGAGATCGCACCGGATTCCGTGTTGAGCAACGCGGTGGCGACATGCGAGGCGGCGGAAGCCCCTCCGAGCAGTAGCGTTATTCCGCCCCCGGAACCGATTGTTTCACAACAGTCGGCAAAGGTGTAGTCGCTGTAGCTGGAGACATTGGATGGGGCGGCCCAGTGGCCTGCCGAAACCGTCAAAAAGTAGAGCGATGCTCCAGCCAGCGCGACCAAGGTGTTTCCGCATG
>JBAZEO010000178.1:0-4238 GCA_041653935.1 Dehalococcoidia bacterium
AACTGGTGTGAATGATTTAGGTGCGTCTGATGACCTGACTACTATTGTAACATGGACTTCATCAGATGAGGCAGTTGCAACAGTGGGAGAACATACAGGCCTTGCGACTGGTGTAGCTATTGGAGATGCAACTATAACAGCAGCTATTACAACTGGGGATTAGACATGACAACATTATCTGCAACAGCGACACTGCATATCAGGGCAATAGTCACTGGAGCCAAGTGGAATTCAGACTGGTATCCGCCTATTGCCACATGCTATCTGAATGGCCAGATTATCACAGTAGGCAGTGCAACCTGGACAACCTCCCCCTCGCAGTCACGCACGATTAGGTGGACTGACATAGGCGGATTCGACTTCATCGGGCAGACAGCAGATGCTATGAAGAATGAGGCAGGAGAGTCTTACGGGCTAATCCGAGATGATGAAATTCTCCTGCAAGTCCTCCCTCTTGGAAATATGGCTATTGTATATGGCTCCTTTAGTGTTCTGGCGATGAAACCTATCAGCAAGCCAGTCGTATCCTTTGGCGTCGTGCCTATTGCAGAGATGTATACCGGCATACCCTGCACGCTTGCTGCAGGCGGGAGTAGGGAAAAGCACCTTATCGTCGGCAGGGATGGAAATCTGTGGCTTATCAAAGCAACAGTTGGGATGTTTGGAGGGGATTCATATGAGGTTAAGAATCTTGGCTATAGTGAGTTCTTTGCAGATATGGTTAAGAATTGCGATGCCTTAGCAGGGAAGAATCTGATTAGTGTCCTGTATAATAAGCAAGATGATGAGTTTTACATAAGCAATGGCTACCAGCACTTCATGTATTGCACCGAGGGACTGACCGAACTTGGTACTGCTATTGCAGGCTTTATCAATCTGGAGAATAGTGCTATCACAGATACTGCGGTTAAGACGTCTATAGGTATGAAGCCTGTAGGCTTTACCATGCAGAATGATGCGAAGTTTGCCTATGAGACGGATAACATTGACCTTGGTTTGTCAGGAATCAAGACCATCGAAAGCGTTACGGTAGTGGGTGCATTCGCAGACACGGCACTGATCGAGGTTATGGTCAAGTGGCGGAATAGCAGGAAGCAAGCATTTAATGAAACAAGCTGGAAGCGTGTATCACCTGAGGGTTATTGCGTACCTATGGTTGCAGGCCTCGACCTGCGCATCTGCGTAAGGGCGAATACTTATCTGGATGCCGAGGTGAATAATCTGATAGTGGGTTGGAAGTTAACTGATAAACGATTTATAAGAGGAATGCAAAATGCTGATAGAGCTTCGTCCTGAGTTTGTTGCAAAGCACTGGGAAGAGATTAAGGTGGAGATAGGCAAGGCATTGCCACCTACTGGAATCAATAGTGGGATTTCGATGAATAAGCTGCTCGAAAGGGTGATGGTAGGTGCGGTTGTCTGCTGGGCTGCGGTAGGGGAGGATAAGGTTGTGCAGGGTTTCCTCATGACGCAGCATATAGAGGACTATTGCACAGGGACACGATCCCTGCTATTATATGCTCTCTCTGGTGCGTTCACGCAAGACGTTTGGGACGTTGCAGCAGATCAGCTTTACAAATACGCAAAGGGAACTGGGTGCAAGTTTATATCTGCATATACAAAAGAACGCAGTGTTGTGATCGAAGCGAAAGGCTACGGGTTCGACACTGACTATCGCTTTATCTATAAGGAGGTAAAGTAATGGGATCTTCAGGCGGAGGTAGCGGCGGTGGAGGTGCGACTGCACCTATGTGGTTGCAAGAGGTGCATTGGAATTGGCTTAATAGAAAGGGTGCGGATACCTTATCATACAGCTTTGCTACGGATATGGTGACGGCACATGGTGCGAATCCTTACTCTGGTCTTACAGCATATGTGCCCGATACATATATAGTTGCAATGCAGAATGCAGTCACTGAGGTAGAAGTGCTTGTAGATGCAATGAACTATCACACTGACTTTGATGCAGTTTATACTAATGCAGCAAGTATAGTTGATACGATTATTCTACCTGCGGCACATATAACTGCACTGGTAGATGCGCATACTACAGACCTTATGTCTGAGTATACCAATAAGTTGCTGCCGGCATTTGATGCAGGTATGCGAGATGTAGGTGGAATACATACCTCAGCATTTATTCTTGGTCGCGCAAACATCTTGGCGAACATAACTGATAAGGTTGCGACATTTAGGGCAGAACTAGAGATGCAATCAGATGCTAAGCGTGGAGATCTTATCAATCAGGCAACCTCGGAAATGCTTCGTCTGATGGTGCAGAAGATTGAATTCAAACGCACTTGGGCTGCTATGACTGCGGATATTCTCAGGATCGCGATTGCTGCGAAAGGTGATCAGTTTACTGAGAATAAACTTATAACTGTATCATCACGTAAGTGGCCCTTAGAGATATGGCAGTATGGCTCGAACCTTATGGCTGGTGCGACAGGCGGTACAGTTGCTCCTGGTAAGGCTGAGGGCAATCAGATGGCAAGAATTATAGGCGGTGGGCTATCTGGTGCATCGGCAGGTGCGCTGATTGGTAGCAGGATTGGTGGAGAGGGGAGCAACTCTAGTATAGGCGGCGCTCTCCTGGGTGGCATCGCAGGTATGCTTGGAGGCTCGATGAGCTAATGGCTGGATATCTCGACTACTTTACAGGTAATGCGCAGGCGCAGGCGGGAGATTGGGGTGGGACACTTACACAATCTGTTTCCCAGTTGATGCCTAATCTTGCAACTGCTGGACTTTCTGACCTGTACTACGCATATAAGAAAGCATCAAGTCCTCAGTATAATGACGCATCCTTGTTAGAAAAGGCAGCTATCTTTGGTGATAGAGCTGTGGATATAGGCGGTACAGTTGATAATGTTACTAAGAATGTTGGCGAGATGCTGCCACAATCAGTGCGTAATATAGCTCCAGCTGCTGGAGGCGTGATCGGTGGTATTGTAGGTTCGTATGTACCTGTGATTGGAACTGCGATTGGTGCAGGCATTGGTACTGCTATCGGCGGGAAGTTGAAGGGAACCAGTTATGCAGGTAATGCTATTCAGAGTGGAATAGTTACAGGTGCTGGATATGCAAGTCAAGGAGCTGGAACACTTATATCAGACTTTGCAAGTCAGCTTATTAGTGAAGGCGCAGGTACAGCAGTAGAAGCTGGCATGCCTACGGCTGCGCTAGCTGAACCTGTTGTAGAAGCACCTGTTACAAACTTCGCTACAAATCCTGCTTTGATGGAAGGCTTTACAGGTGGCGTGGAAGCAGGTGCTATGAATGCGACCGCAGCGCCTGTGTTCAGTGGCATGGATGCTACGATTATGAGCAAGGCTCCTGATGCGATATACTCAAATATGTTGCAAGGACAATCAGCATACCAGCCAGGCGTAACTAGTCAGATTAATATCACGCCTAAGATGGTAAACCAGACGGTTATCGCAGAGAATATGAAGCCTGCTGCGGGTATAGATTGGGTCGAGATGACGAAGGAAGCAGCAAAGATCGGCAAGAAGCTGACGGAGCAGACAGAGGCTACGCCTGAGCAGACACCTATGCAAAGTATGCAAGGTGGAAATGCTGTGGAGATTACGCCTGAGTATGTGCAGGCGAAGAGGATACAAAGCACGAATCTGTCCTCAGCATCGAAGCCTAAATCGCTTTATCCAGATTGGACGTTTAATACAAAGAAGGCATGGTCGAAAGGTCTTGATCTTGCATCACTTATGAAATTACAGGATTGGAAGAAACAGGGAGGAATGCAAAATGGCATGGCTTGATAATTTAGTTGGTACAGCAAAGACGGCTGCAAGTGATCCGTTTGTTATAAATGCACTTGCGCAGACAGGTGCAGCGATTTCACCGCAAGGTTCGTGGCAGCAGATGTTAGGGATGGCTGCGAGTAAGATTGCACAGGATAAGGCGAAGGGGCAGCAGGTAGTGCAAGGTGCACTGGGACAGCAGCCTCCACAGGGTGGATTGCAGCCTGCGGCGCCTGTAGACCCGAATATTGCGAATGCTAAGAAAATTAATAGCATCGCCTTTGACATGGCTACTAATGCTGCGCCGCCTCCTGCTGAACAGCCAACTGCACCAGCACAAGAGCAGACACCTGTACTGCCAAACTACCAGGTCCTCCCAGGTGCATCATTCGGAGGTGCGCAACCGGTAAACCCTACGCCAGCATTGGGAGGTACTTTCGCAAGCCAGCCTCAGGCTTCTGAGATTCCTGCCAGTGC
>JBAZEO010000179.1:0-4225 GCA_041653935.1 Dehalococcoidia bacterium
TGCCGGGTGTGGCCTTCGCGGATAAACCAGTATATTTTCTCGGCGTCCATTTCTGATTCGGCAATGCAGTCGGCGCAAACATCCGATCCCACGACTTCCTTCTTTCCGCACATTCGGCAGAGCATGGGCCTATCCTCCGATGTAAGCCGCCGCATAGAAAGCGACGACAAGGAACGCCAGCAGGACAAGGCCAGCGATGAAGTCCCGCCGCTCCTGCTTGTCCTGCTGGTACTCAAACAGCCTTACAACATGACCGCTGACAAGGATGTGCCGGTTCGATTCAACGTCCTCACGAAGTTCGGAATAAGTCATGGCTTCCTCCTATTTCCATGAGTCGCGGATTGCGATAGCGTTTTCTCTTGACCGGTTCTTGTCCCATGTTAAAAATCGTTTACAAAAACCATCGATAGCAACCGGACACGTGGAGCATCCCTTAAACTCAAGACATGCGAAGCACCACGCCCGAAATATGCCAAGCCTTTCCAGGGTAACAAATCCCGGCCATTCCTGCCGTTGTCGCCTCGGATTCTTCGCCAGCCAATCCCACAGCGCATAGTGATTCTCCTTATTCGGCACCCTGAACTTCATGGCCTTCTCTCCCTCCTCTCAATGTGTCCCATTACGGCCCCCAATTCGTCCACGATGTAGTCCACCATCGGCTTGGGCTTCACCTGAACGGTCTGCACAATCGTCGGCTTGGGCGGCGCTGTGAGGCTCACGTAGGTCATGCCGCAGAGTGGTACGGCGATTATCAGACCGGCGATTATGGCTATGCGGGTGTCTCTGGACATGGGGGCTCCTTATGCTGCCTTTCTTTTGTGAATGATCGCCGGTCGCGCCCATTCTCTTTGAAATCTTCTCCACACTCTATCCTGTCTGCCGGTTTCGTCTTTCAGGAGCATCGCCATTGGGGTGAAGCCAGCATTCATAGTTTCGTGCATTCTTCGTTCTGCCGCGCCGATGGTGTCTTTCGGGTAGCCGCAAAGGACGAAGCAGCGCATGGAGTGATTTTTTGGTTGCATCGTAAAGCCCGCGTCCAGAAGCATCCCACCGGCCTCTCGTAACGGTTCGAGATCATCCGCCGTATCGTATGCGAAGAAAACTTGCTTAGGTCTTAACCGCTTCAACGACGCCGCTATCCACGGCCTCATGCGTGCCGCTTCAAGCCCCCCAGTAAATTGAATCGGCTGATGCTGATCTTTAAGCATGGCGAAAACTGCGTTGATATGAGAATCGGAGCAGGCGAGGAGGTTGTTGTCCTGGACGATCCATCCTTCCGTGATCGGCAATTCCCTGATGTCGCCCTCTCGCTTCGGAACTGAGCAAAACCAGCAACGGTTTGGGCATCCGCGAGAGGTAATGACGTAGCCTTTCTTGAGGTACATTCCGGGCGTGAAATCCACGCCACGTTCCCCAGTAGCAGGACCGCCGATCTTGACGGGCGCGACATGCCGCCACTGCTTTTCAAGGCGCTCGGCTTCTGGCAAATCCCAAGTGAAGGCCACCGAAATATGGATCTCGTCCGCTTCATCGAACATTTCCGGCAGGCCAACACGGGCAAGATCGTCTGTCGGCGTGGCCTTCGTTCGGCGCGGGAATACGCGGATTATTCGCACTCACTCCCCCTTGATCGGATAGGAAACCGTCATCAAATCCAGATAGCTCCTGATCTCCAAGTCTCTCCGCTCAGCCACAAACGGTCCCTCTTCGACGCCCACGAACACTTCGCCTTGCCGAACCTGTAGCCATTCCCAAGTACCTTCGATCTTGCACATCGCCTGAGCGTGACCACCGCCGGGAGTCTTGCCGACGACGATGCGGACAGGGTAAAACTCCCCGCAGATTGCAGCGGCCATGAGTGCGGTATGGCGGCACCATGCCTTGCCGACTTTCGCGGGATAGGGTTGTGGAGAGGCGCAACCGGCCAGCAGGAGGACGGCGAGGCAGATAATCAGGATACCGGCGCACAGGGCAAAGAGGATGCCTTTGCGACGGCGGATTTCCTTGCTCGAATACTGTTTTCCTGATAGGCCCTGATAAGCCATGATAAAGCCTCGCGTGGTTTTTCGTGGTCAGCCCCCGATCCGCTGGAACGGTGAGGGGGCGATTATTTAGAAGTAGCAGTCATCTCCGCTGCGATTCACGGCGCAGTCTTCTCCCCCGTCCGGTCCCGCGCCCAGTGGCACACATACCGATCCGTTGCCGCTGTGTTCGTGTCTTTTGAGTTGGTAGACGGCATCGGTTAAATGCCGCACCGTTCTCTGGAGGCGCTTGACTTCCCTGCGAAGCCGCTCGCACTTCTCGATTGAATCGATCTCTGACCAGTAACGCTCGCGACTTGCCAACGCCGCCTTGTCTTTGAGTTCCCTTATTTCGTCCATCTCCCCCTCCTGTTGGTCAGCCGTTCCCGGTGCTCGAACACCGGGGCGGCGAATTATGAAAGAGTTGAAACCGTTTTCACTCTTGCCATTTTGACGAATCGATACACGGCAACAGCGTCATCGCCATGAACTTGGCTGACATCTTCAGCCGTCTTGAAGGCCAGAAGATACGTTTCCTTGTCGTCCCTTTCCTCTACTATCAACAGTTCGTTCGGATACTTTTTCATTTCTCCCGCCTCCCTGGGGACCGCCCCGTTAAATGAATCTCCGCAGCGAAGCCCGCGTGTCTTCGAGAAGTCCAGCCAGCGCGTCCAGTTTGTCATTGACGGCTCCGGTGAAATCGGCAATGGGGCGTGCCAGCGCGTCCGTCGATTGTTTGATCTCGCCACAAGTCTCCAACCGAAACGCCCGCTCTGCGTTCTCCTTGGCTATCTCGATGCACGAATCGAGTCGGTTAAGGATGATGCTGGAATCAATTTCCTTGGCCGCCTTACCGCAATCTCCCGTCTGCATAACAACCTCCCTTTTATTTTGGGGACCGCCTCCGCGACGGCCCCCGCTGAACATCTCGATTCCCTTTCGGGCCATGTCCGCTACTTCTTCGGACCCTTCTTTTTACCTTTGGATTTACACGCCACTTCCCGGCTAGTTCTAGTTGCCCGTTTATCGGGGCCAAGACGGTTATGCACTGGGTTGGCCGTCGCTCCCGCGTGTCCTTCCACGCCGCTGCACCATTTCAAAGACCAGTTTACAAATGCGCCCGAATGCATAATCAGGCTCTACGTTCCGCGCCTATCCGCAAACCGTCATAGCCTTTCGGCTCAGGTTGCCAGCGAATCGGTTACATGGAGAGGATGTCAAATCGCGCCTGAAAGGTTGTTCGATCATCCTGACCTCCTGTTAATGCCGCACTCGCCAGCCTTGCGGTTGTCGCCCAGCGGCCGAACCGGTGGGGCGTTATGATTTATGCGGTTGTCGTCGTATTCATCCACGCCTGTCTCAGATAAATGTAAGCGGGGTCTGACGTGCGCTGTTGTTGATATGAGGCTGCGTTTTGGTAATAGCTTGTCGATGAACTTGTTACGCCGTATCCGGTAAGCGTTGTGTAATAATGGTTTTGCTGTTGCTGCTGAGATTGAGACTGCCCCCATCGTTCATCTGTAATCTTTCCGTCTTTGCAAACGCGGTAGTGATCATGTCCACAGTTCGGGCAGATGATTTTGTAGTTTCCGTCAATGCTAATATCTAATTCAAACTGGACGTAGCGATTGCAGTTGTGGCAATGCAGTTCGTGCTTCTCGACGGCCATCTCACCCCATCCTTTCTTTCAAGTGCCACCAAATCCTTTTCCGATCCATCCCGGTCCAGTCTTTACGATCACGCAGAACCAAGATATATTCTGCCAGCGACACCCGCTTTGTAGGCAGGTCATCGATAAATTCGATTTCGTCTTCGGTGGTCCACGTTGTGCGTTCGCTCATCTATTTGGCCTCTACGAATTTTCCGCATTGCAAAATATAGAACGTGTCGGCCTTAATCTTCTTTCCGTCCACTTTTGCGGCTTTCACGACTTGGATTTTGTAATCGTCATCGCGTTCTGCCAGCACAATCCAGCATCCGAGCGAACCCCGCGCCTTGCATTGATAGCCGAGACCACAGGCGATTGACTCTCGACCTCCAACGGTGGCGGCTGACCGATGCCCCGTGTTGGTGGCGGCTGACCGATGCCCCGTGTTGGTGGCGGCTGACCGATGCCCCGTGTTGGTGGCGGCTGACTGATGCCCCGTGTTGGTGGCGGCTGACTGATGCCCCGTGTTGGTGGCGGCTGACTGATGCCCCGTGTT
>JBAZEO010000180.1:0-4223 GCA_041653935.1 Dehalococcoidia bacterium
GCAGAAGTGTCAGCGGCTTTCAATGTCTGCGTTGATGGCGAAGCGGCATCAGAACCAAGTTGAATTACATTTGCGGATTCCCTGCCAATTCTTGTGTCCTGGGATGCACCCATAACAAAAGCGCCGACATCTGAATATATGCCTATTGAATTGGTGGAAAAGTTGACTTTGTTTGTCCCGCTGACACTGTAAATCAGTGAGCCAAAGGAATACCAAAGTCCGGCATCGTTATCCTCTGAAAACGCAATTCCCGGCCACGTTTGAGTTCCAGATGGCGCAAATAATTGACCGGCATTTATCGTTGTCCCGCCATTGCCGATAGCCCCGTCGGTGACAAGTTTAATGCTGGCCGAATCAATGGAACCAGTAAATCCGGTTGATGGGATAATGGAAAGCCTGGTGGTTGACATGGCGCGAAAATAGAATGTTACGCTAGAAGCGGCGGCGCTAGATATGTACAGGGGATAGGTATAGCCGCCAGCGGAAAAGGCAATCGTTGACCCCGCCCCCGCCCAGGTGTAGGCGATGGTAACCTTGTAGGTGCTACCGGCAACAAACGTGGCGCTCTGGTCGTCGGTCAATGCGGTTGTACCGCTACTGTGCGTCCACTTGCCGGAGCCATACGTCCATCCGGACGTTGCCGTCCATGAGGCGAAGTTATCATTCATCTCAGCGCCGGGAGTCGGGCTGGCGGTGAGGTTGTTGGCCGTAGCGTTTCCCGTAGCCGTCAGGTCAACCGCTGTCAGATCAAACGCCCCGACATTCCAGTCGGCCGTTAGCGGTACGGTGCCGTCTGCTTTGAGGTCGCCCAAATATGCTTCGGGAGAAGGTGCCGATGTAAAAAATCCTTTTTTATACAGAGGGTTTACCATGTTTAACTCCCAGAGATTGTATCCCTACGCGCTTCGATAAGCACCGTATCGGAACTGTCGGGTGCAGATCCGGTATATGTTCCGGTAAGCACTAACCACGCCGAACCATCTGCCGGTAGCGCAATCGGCCACACCAATTTCTTGCTTGCGGTAGAGAACGTCTTACTAACTGCCGCCGGTGTGGTTGTGCTGGACGAATCCAGATCATATTCATCGGTAGCGTGTACGCCAACATTAATTACAGTTGCCGTCAGAACATACGTGGTACAGGTACTTCTGGCAACATTAACATACAGCGTCACACCAGAAGCCGCCTGATTGCTCTCCCCAAGTACCTGAATTTTCACCTTATGTGCCGACACATATTTTACAATCCCAACATCCACCGCACTGTTAATTCCTGCAAATACCGCCATGTTTTTTCTCCTTTAAAATCCTTTATATTTTTTAGTAATTTTTGTCATAATGATTTTATAATGGCGCAAGAATACGCCTTGTAAATGGTCGTCAAGTTGGTCGGGGTATCCAATCTCGCCTCAACAACAACATTTGTTACGGGCGTTACTACTGCCGTAAAATTCGGCTGGTTAGCTATGTGTGATCCGGCATACGTAGTTGGCACAGCCATACCCTTAGTGCCGAGTTGCGCGTCATTCGTTACATCCCACCAACGGAAATACGTATAGCCCGTAGCGCCACTAAATTCCATCTGCGTCATGCCCGACAATTCGTATGTCACTCCGGCTAACAGCGTTGCCCGATATGTCGCATTATCAAAGTCAATATCGCCAACATGGGTATCGAATTTAATGGGGTTGGTGTCGGCAATACCCGTTGTCTGGTTGGCGCTCATGGTCAAATATAGATAAGTGGCGGCGGTACCGCTACCACTGGAGCCGCTACCCTGCGCCCTGATTTCCCATGCGCCAGAATGATATTGCTTTAGTTTGCCCATCAATATAATGTGCCATACAGGAATACGGTATTCCCTGCCGCGCCAGCGTGAGCGCCAACGTCAATTTGAATGACAGTAGCCGCCGCGTATGACTTGTTTTTAAGTGGCGTGGTGTTCGGTATCGGCATTATGGTCACGGCATCATACTGAGCGTCCAAATTACTCAGGGTGTTGGTTGGCAGAAAATCAGTTAGTGCGCCAACCTGCCCGATAGTGCAGGTGGTGGTTCCGGCATCAGCCGCCGCAACGATTACGGCATGAGATAAGATGCACCGCTTGCCAACAGGCACCGTGTAGAGCGTGGTCTGTCCGTCAGCCCCGAATGTAACCGTTGTACTTGAAAGCAAGCCAACCGATTTTTCCTTTAAATCCATGTTACAACCTCGTTTTCGTAACAGATAATTTCATTATCGCAGCAGACGATATTAAATGAAGTGGCGTTACAGGCGGCTAAAGTCGTTGTGCCCGTAACCGTCAGCGTTTCGTCCAGCAAAACGTCATCGGCAAATTCAAATTTATCCTCATCCTCTTTCCAATATATCGAGCCGTCATTGGTTTCGCCATCGAATTTTAGTTCATAATCAACACCGGCTTCGCCGTCACCGATAGTGAATGGGGTGCCAAATGGCTCATCGGTATCATACCAGAGCATACCCTCGTAGGGCGCTGGCGTGGCCGGTTCTGCGTCTGATTGTTGAACCACATACCGCGTATCGTGATCGGTTACGGTTCCCGGCGTATCCGGCATATCCGTCAGGTCGGCGTGTGCGCCTATGGCAGCGGTGAGTATTTTGCCACCCTGCCCGCCAGATTGTGATTCAGTAAGCGTTATGCCGGTTCCCGCAATTAGTTTGTCCTCAAGGTGGGCGGCAACCTTATCAAAGCCATCAATTTTTACTTTACCGGATGCAACCGCCAAACCACTAACGGGCGAGTCAACCTTATTGGTGGTTTTAAGCGCCATCTGCATAAACTCTTTTACCGCCCGCCAGTTGGCATTTACCTGGGCTTCGGTTGCCGGACTTACGTGAATGTATAACGGCTCACTCATTGCTGACCTTTTATTTGAGCCTCAAGAAATGGAGGCCGTATTTTCAACCTGCCTGGGTTGGCACCGGTAATATCGCCAACACGAATTGAATAACGGAACATCTTGCCATTGGCCCCAACGTCAAGGCGTATGTCTTGCCATTGTTCGGTTGTGCTGCTAAATTGATTATTGGTGTATTTCCATGTCTGGCAACCGGCATGGGCAAACGGGCGCAGGGACGTTGCCCCGGACGGCTCGGTAGTTTCCGCGTCCGTATGCGTCGTAACATTTACGCTATATCCTGGCTCCAACGTGAACGCTCCGCAAGTGGCATATCTGCTTTCAACCGGCAAGTATGCCCTGCAAATGCGCTTTTCAGACGGTGTGCCAAGATCGGTATAATTGCTGACAATATCCGCAACCGTACCGCTGAGGGTGGCTTCGGTATCTGAATCAGTAATTTCATCCGCTGCGATTTCCCAATATCCGTCGGGATATATTTCGTAAACATTATCGGAGGTGTAACCGCACGTAATAAAGATATTTTCTTGCGAGGCATCTCCCTGATAATATGAAATGCCGCAATTAGCCGTAGACGCAGATGGTGAGACCGTGCGCTCTAGCGTCCAATTAGCATCGTAAATATAAAAACTATCCCCCACCCCATAAAGAATATATTTGCCAGCCGTGTTTTTCTTTAGGTGGCCGACGTTGTAAATTGGTGATATGGTGCCGGTAAGGGTAGCCGCATCGGTAATTTCCCAAGATGACCCAACATACGCCACTTTATATGCGTGATATGCCGTGCCATAAAGCAGAATATAAATCTCTGTATCTGACACAACCATATTGTCATACCAACTCCAATCGCTAAACGATAGCCCAGTATCTATGTAGGTTAATGCGGCAATTCCTGTTATATCGGTATATTTACCGATTTTCATATTGGCGCTGGCGTTTAAAATAAATGCGAAATACAGATTATCGCCATACATTTTTAGAAAATCTATATTGAGCCAGTTGGCGGAACCGGTATAACCTATTGTAAATGAATCGTATGTCGCATCTGTTTGTCCGGCACCACCGGGATCGGTTATCTTCAAGAATGTTACTGTCCTCGGCGTGGCGTGTGCGGAGTCATCCCAATAAGGAAGAAACATAATCGTCTTTGCGGTATTAAGCGCAAATGTCGCCATTATTTCTCCACCGTAACACTTGCTCTCCGTTTTTTTAATTAGTGATATGGCACCGGCAAACGTAATTTTGAATACCGCATAATATGATTGGGTATAGTTAAAGTGATACAGCGATGCATAAATACAGTTATTGGTTAAATCTTCTACTACCCATCTAACCGCAAACGATG
>JBAZEO010000181.1:0-4223 GCA_041653935.1 Dehalococcoidia bacterium
CCGACCCCGATGAGAACCGGGGGGGGTACAGTCACCGGATCTCACGGTGAACCGGGGGGTACCGTCAGCTGAGCTCCGGGTATCCCGGCTAACGGGCGCGCGCGTAGGCCCCCAGCCCCCAGGAGGGGGCAGGGTTGGCCTAAAGGGGGTTCCTGCTATTCGGCGACGCCTCGAACTAGCGAGCGCGGCTGGGCGGGTCCTAACATTACAAAGTAGTGGGAACATTCGGATTCACACAGGACCGAACCGGAGTTTCCAGAGCAGCACGGCCTCGTACATCGACGGGACCACTATGATAGTATTCGGTATAGTTTTCGTGCTGAAACCTGCGGAGTTCGACGCGTAGAGGCTCACGGTGTATACCCCGGGAATATCATAGACGTGCGATGGTGTGTTCTCGTGTGATACCGAACCATCACCGAAATCCCACGTCCACGACGTAGGATTGCCCGCTGAAGTATCCAGGAACTGGACAGCCAGCGGGGCTAGTCCGTATGTCGGGGCGGCGGTAAAGTTTGCTACCGGAATGGAAATTCCATATGGATATGCCGACAGGACGAACGCGGCTACATACCGAACTTCGTTTAGGTAGCCAGACACAAGATATAGGTTGTGGAAGAGGCTGTCACCTAATGTTTTGAAATTAGAGTAGTAGTAATACTCGATTACGCGGTCCTGATAGCGTGTCACCTCCCAGGCATCAGGTGAGATAGCTCTATACCCCCGAACGGACTCTGTATAATTTCCCAGTCCGTGTATCCGTATACACGTAAATAACGGATCAAACCACGGGTAACAGGTAATCAGCCACGGTCTCTCGTAGAACCACGACGGTGTAGGGTTCGTGTCCGTCTGAATCATGTAGCCATCTGAGAACAGTTCTGTCATGAGTTTGGCCGGTAATATGAATACAGATCCACCAGGCATGATGCGCCCGGGGGTAGCGCTGGTATCGTGACGGTTGTCTGTCCCCGCACGGTCGTATCGTTGACCAGGCGGATGTCTATCATGTTCACGTTGTATGTTATCCTTCCCTTTTTTGTGGTCTTTTGCAGCAGCAGGAATGCCAGGACATCCTGTCCATCCGTCTGATAGGTTTCAATTCCCGAGAAGAGGACTGGCTGGTTTGTCCACGCTGAGGCCGTGGTATTCGTGACCCGGTATCGCTGCACCCATGCGAAATGTAGATACTGTGTGTATTCTTCAAGGTATTTCAGGCATATTTTCATCAGGATCGTGTGGTTCGAGGCAGAGATGATTCCCGAGTCGGAGACCTTTTTCCACCACGTGAGGAGGTTGGATTTCCTCACCGCGTCGAGGGATGCATACGAATGGTCGCAGTCACAGTAGACCTGTGCCCGGCTGTGCCGAGCGGCAGAGCCCCCGCGCGTTGGGGCTTTCTGCGCGGATAATAGAATTGTATAACCATCGGCGGTTTTTTTTCTGACGGTCGGCGTAGCAGGGGTTGGAGGCGTGGGCGGCAGGGCACTGGCAATTGCCGAAACGGTCAGCCCTAGAACCATCGCCTGGGATCGCAACGTATTTTTCAGGCGCAGTGAAATGGTATGGAAACCTGAAAATGCTATGGGCAGACTGAGCGCCACATCGATCCAATCAGTGGACGTGCTACCAGCGTGAATTAGCACGTTGTCAACTCGAAGTTCGAACCAGGTATTTTCGCCAATATCACTGGCAATCATCGAACTATATGCGACATCGAGATGCTGAACGTCGGTCAGATCAACAAACTGCGAGATGCCAAAAACACGAGTGTCATGCCAGGCGCTGCAATCCCAGCAGCACATACCATCGTAGTTCGCTAGAAGGTTCCAGACATCGTCACCTTCGCAAGGATTTTCCAGAGTCCAGCCATCGACGTTGGGACAGAAATGTATATTCGCGACACGTTCGACCACAAAATCACTTCTTGCGACCGGATTTCCGTTGGGAGAAAGTCAGCATCAAACCTTTATTTCTGCCTACGGTTCGATCATTGCCCTGAATCGTTCCCCCTACCCGTTCGAAGGGGAATTTTGTCTTTCCTTTGGCCATCGCGTTCCATCCTCACGGGTTACGGCCCCGCGTGCGTATTTCAATCTCATCACTTCGACTAGAAATAATTCACCGTCCGGGGCGACATAGGAGATGTCATACCATTTTCCGTCGATTGAGAGCGGCAAGGCGTGATTCATGCCTGCATCATCAACATGATGAAGGCAGAAATCCTTCACGCCTGACGCTTGTAACAGGCGCGCGATTATGAGAACCTCGGTGTTATGGCGGTCTTTCCGCTTACCGTCTGTCGAGACGTTTAAAAAAGGGAGAGAGGATGACGGCAGCATCTTATGCCGTTACAACCATCGGGGTAATCGCGCCGGTCGTCTCGTTGGGAACCCAGTGGTTCACGGCCTTATACATCTTTGCCGTGGTTTCAACGTCGGCACCTGCGAGAACCTTGGTGTCGACCACGTAGATAAGGTCGGTCGCAGCCGGGGGGGTTGCGAAGTCCGTTTCCTGGTATTCACCGAGACCGCGCTTTGTCGAGATCACGATCGGGACTCCCGCAGCAGTGACTGTCATCAGCGACAGGCGGTCCGCAGGAATCGCGCTGGCGTTGATGGTGATTGAAAGCGTTGCATTGGCGAGCGAGCCGATGGTGATGCCCGGGTCTTTGAGTCCGCCCGTCTTTGTCTGGGCTCCCTGCCGTCCATATTTCGTGAACAGGTTGTAGCCCGACACGAGAGACGGGAGTGCTTCGGTATCCCATGCCGCTGCGTTAATCGCCGTCCCTTTGACGTTTGCCTGGTAGAGGGCGACGATTGCGGCCATCTGGAGGCGGTTCGCCTGCTGCGCAAGGCTGTTCGGGTTCGACGGCTTCACATAAGACCGCATGTAAGGACGGCCCTTCCACATCGAGAACACGACGTTATCGCCGAGTTTGTTCCTGATGTCAGAGAAGATTGGAGATTTCCACGTTGCCATGAGGAGACACCCCCTGAGTGTCTACTATACCTTACAGCACGCAAAACAAATAAGGTTTCTGTTAAAACAAGCGGACTTGATTCGGACTTGAGTCGTACCATGTGGATACACCGACCTGCCCCGCCGTGCCTCGGAGAGGCCCTGAGGCGGGGGTCTCATCGCAAAGACGTATGCCTACGTTTAGGGGCGCCTCCTGTCTATGGTGTCCGTTTTGGGGCGGGAAATATCGGTTAGCGCGCGCGCCCGTTAGCCGGGATACCCGGAGCTCAGCTGACGGTACCCCCCGGTTCACCGTGAGATCCGGTGACTGTACCCCCCCCGGTTCTCATCGGGGTCGGGAACTTACAACTTACCCATGATACGCCGGTACCGGTCGAAATACAGCCGGTACCGATGATTTTTATTTTGGATCTGGATGTTTTCCCGGTACGTTTTTTGATGATTTTTGACCTGGGATGTTTTTGGAAATGGAACGAGACCGGGAAGACATCCCTTGGGGGCCGTGATGGCCAGCGGGCCATCAGGCCCCGCGCCGCAGCGCGGGCGGGCGCACCCGCAGGTGCGACCGCGCGGGCGGGGAGCCCGCAGGCGTCCGCAGACGCCTCCGCGCGTCATCAGGGAGAGGAGGGGGGCGGGCGCCGATGGGGGGCGGTGCGACCCTGCCACGATGGAGGCGTCCCAAAAAACAGAAGAGACCACTTCCTGTTCCGTTGTACGGAATACCGCTCGCTGCTCAATGGCAGCCCGACGGAGCAGGGCGGGTTTTCGCCCTCCGTGGCTTCGGTCGCTGCGGCGACTCGGCCTGATGGCCGACCACAAGGGCCCGCCCTGCTCCTGGTGCTCGCATCCGCGACTCGCTTGCTGCATAGCCTGCACGGCAGGCAATGCCTTGATGAGCGTTTGGTGATATCTTCTGTAAGGGCGTTTTGTATCGGTCAGCCGAGCGCGCTTCTCATCTCCGACCCTTCGGGTCAGGTTGACCCAGCGCGCGCCGCTTCCCTGTCTAACACACACATGCCTGGCACTTCACCCCTGACCGCTTATACCAGCGTCCTGATGGACGCCAGGTATAAGGGGTCAGTGGTTGCCAGGGGGCCTCGCCTGTGCGGTGCATGGGCAGGAGTGTAGAAATGTCTTACCACTGGGTGAAATTCGAATGCAGAGATGTTGAAGAAGCAGATCACATTTCAGACCTGCTACAGCGTAATCGCCGTCTGGAGGAACAGATACATATGCAGGTA
>JBAZEO010000182.1:0-4194 GCA_041653935.1 Dehalococcoidia bacterium
TTCAAACGATGGTGAAACTTCGATATCGGTCACCTCTGCAATAACCTCTCCCCCATGAGATAGTGTTATGGTCATTCTACCTTATCGTTCCTCAAAGCACAGGCATTTCCTTGTCTCATCGTTCACACGAACGGCGCGAAGGTTGCAGTTTGCCTTAATGTTGAATCGGCAGTTTGTGGTGAGGCACGAAGTGACATTTCTTTTAATGGTGCACGAAGAGGGGGTTTCTTTGCGCTCTAGGAGGTATTTTACCTGATCCGTGAGCCATGCGACACGCTCGTTATTATTCGCATGATCTTTTTTAAGGTGTGTGTTTCTGTAGCTGAGCAGTTCATCCGTGATATCAAGGAGATATGCAAACCTGCTTTCTGGATCGCGCATGTTGTATTGTCTTACGTTGACGCTTCCGGGGCATGACGGGAGAATCCGGATCGTTGATCCTGGTGCGGAGGTCTCACAGCGTTTCAGTTCCGAGAGAATCGCTTCAAGAAGTTTGACGATCTCTCTGTGTTTGTTTTCGCGGTCGCAACTTTCATTTCCAACTTGCATCTTTTTCACCTGAAAGCAGCCATCCGGAATTGAACCGGATCCTATCACATTGCTGTGCAAGTACTACCGTTATACGAAGGCTGCAATTCCCCTGCGCCTATGTTCACCCTCGGGCCGGGGCACCGGTGCTCCCGTCCGGCCCTAGTCGGCTTTCGGCAATCGCAAGGGGGATGCAACCGGCCGGTTTGACCCGGCGAGGATCCCGTATTAGGGGCCCACCTCGTGTGATTTTCGGTTGCAAATATACTGTCCCTGTCAAGAGATATTGAAGGTGATATTATTTCGCCACTCGTCGAAGGTGAGATGAGAGAGGGCAAAGGTGAAAGATGCCATGAAATCCAGGATGTCGCGTGTGCTGCTTCGGATGTGTTCTCAATTCGGTACATGGTTTCCTGACAGGGAAAAGCCCGCCACACGGACGACTGTGAGCCGTGGGTAGTACTTGGCGGGCGGGAGTTGATTTGTTTCCTAGGGTTTTCGTGCAATCCTCACACCCGACAGTGATGGATCCGCCGCAATGTGAGGTAGGGGGCCGGCTCCTTTTGACGGAGAGCGCCATGCTTGACGTGTGTCACGCGGCCCCGGTTGTTCATACGTTAATACCTACGAGCTGCAGGAGATTCGTTACCGATCCATCGGTCGCCTGTGCGGTGCCGAGGACCAATGCGATCATCCACGTAATGTTTTTCAGATCGAGCCGTCCATCGCTGCCAACGAAGAGGTATAGGATCTTGCTCTTCGCAGTTTTCAGGACGTTTTTCAGGAAATTACTGTGGGTGCCTTCCCATGCAATCTCTGACGCGCCCACCCAGTAATGAGTCACATCGCTGAGGAGCGGCGGGCAGAGCGGGATGCCCTTGATAGACTTCGCACGGACCCCGTAAGCCATCGCCAGCTTCACGACTTCATACTGCCGGCCGGTGTGACACACCATCTGGATACCTGTTTTTTCCTGGAATACTTTGGCTAGAGACATATCCTCTAAGTACGATGGTGCATTCCACGGGTCCACAGTATACCCGATGCTCGGATCGATGGTTTGTGATGCCGTGGCGACCACATCAACCGATGCGTCCCAGATGGCGATCAGGGAGTAAGCGTATCCCAGGATAGACATGACGCGGAACAGTTTCGCATAGTCTGACCATTTGGGCCGGGATTCCGGAGTTGGGATATCTGCAAGCGTTGGTGCCCAGATCCCGAGACCCCATGCGTTCGCGGCGATATGCCAGGGCCGGTAAAATGTTTTTTGGCATGGAGCCCCATAGGGATCGAAGGTTAATCCGGGAACGGCTTTTGGATCGTTCTGGGGGACCTCGCAGTTATCGCCCGATACCGTTGACGTGGGTACAGAGTATTGTCCCGGCTGAGTGATTTCCCCGTATTTTGTTACAGGGATCGACTCATCAGCCATCAGAATCTCCCTTCAAACGTTTTTACGGGACAGGGGACGGTTGAGGTGAATCCTTGAACCGGACCGGCCGTAGTGCTCTCATTTGGGATGCACATGGCCGGCTTCTGTGCGTTCCTGCAATACCTTCGATAATCGCATACCTCGCAATTCGGCTGGAAACAATGGGGTAATCCAACCATCGGTTATTCCCCCTCTTCCGGAGGCGGTGCAATCGGACCCTTCTTGATCTCGAATGAGAACTCCGCGATCTGCCCTCCGGCTTCCGGTGAGAAGTCCCGGGCTGCAAGGATCTGATCGGCTGATGCGGTGCCGGGTAGCGGTGCACCACGCGGGGCAACCTTGACGGTTACGGTGTGCTTGCCGTACTTCGAGTACTGAGTGTAGCCCGGGGGTCTGGCGGTGCCGAACCATACGATCCCGCGTGATGCCTGATCCACCGGGTAATCGGTGACCTGCTCAATGATGTGGGGGTCTCTCAGGGTCGTTTCTTTCTCGTTGTCAAAGATCACATCAATGATCATGCTGTCCTTTGTCGGCGCTGTCGGGCCGGTTGCGATCTTCAGGCCAAAGATGATGCCGTTCGGCAGGCGCTGGAAGATATCGCGGTAGATTGCCTTGAGCGGGATGTAATCCCCTCCGGCACCGGAATACCCTGCCATGAACAGCCCTATTGGGGTTGCGATTGGGTTAACCATTTTAGTGTACACTTCCATGATTCCCGGTGATGGTGCCGGGAGCACCTTTGACATACGATAATTACGGAGAGGATGGTTATATAGGTTACTCTTTCAGGTCAGGCTAACTCTTCCCATTTGCCAGAGATAACACTTTTTTCATTGCTTGTTTGCATCTACCTGGATCAGTGAATTGGAATGTTGATTCGCCATATTGGTGCCTGATTTTAAGTTGGTATTCCTTTGGGGAGCCGTGTGTGGCTTCTTCAAAAACCTG
This sequence comes from Dehalococcoidia bacterium, assembly GCA_041653935.1. GTDB lineage: Bacteria > Chloroflexota > Dehalococcoidia > E44-bin15 > E44-bin15 > JAYEHL01. The sequence continues at coordinate 2,915 of JBAZEO010000182.1, forward strand.
CTTGATGGTATCTTTCCGGATCGCTTCATCAAGAGGATATTCTCCATAATTGTTGAACACACCATACCCGGAATCTCGGTATCCATCGACATTATCCTTGAACAAAAGGAAATTGTCACAATCTTCGATAGTTGCATTAATCATCGCTGCCCTTCCTCATGCTGCTGTTCTCCTGCTACACTGGAGATCCGTTCCCACCAGACTTTAAGATCCCGCATGGGGGTATCGAACGCTGTATGATATTCATGGCAGATCATATGCCCGCCTTTCTCATCATCGGTAAGTCCGATGGCTCCGCATTCTTTCCCGCAATCTGTTGGCGGCCCGAACGATACGCAGGTTGTTTCAGTGCATCGAACCGGGACAACTGAATACATGACGTTTGGCCTGCACCATCGCTGACCTTTTGGCGCTGTCATCGTTCCCTTTCACCTTACCTTACTGTTCGTTCCTGCTGCTATACTGTTGTTCTCCTGCTATACCGGCGTATGGATCCCCGCACCGATTCCGGATCTCCGTGCCATCAGGGTAATAGGTGCCCCAGATTGAACGGTGGATCTTCAACACATCCTCTGTCAATTCGTTGGCGTACACTCGTCCTTTTTCAGTATATGCAATTGCCGAACAGTAGCACCGGCGCGGGTATGGTTCCGCCCACCGGTGATAGTTCTGTGCATCATCTGGGGTCAATTCTGGGTGGTCGAGATGTTCACAGGCCTCTTCAACATCAGAGAGCGCCCAATTATACCCACGAGCCGCAAGGATGCGGCGGGCCTCTCCTTCGCTCATTTCGTCTTCGTTCATCTCTCATCCTCCCTTGTGCTTCTTCTCACTACGCTGCTGCTGGCCGGCGCTGTCATCGTTCCCTTTCACCTTACCTTACTGTTCGTTCCTGCTGTTCCGGATACCTTTTCAAAGCGATACGACACCACGCCAGTATCCAGTTGTGAGCCCGCATTCAGGCGCTTTTTGATGATTTCGACGTATGCCGGGTTCAGCTCGCACCCTACGGAGGACCGGTTGAGCTCGCGGGATACTACGGCCACGGTTCCGGATCCCATGAACGGATCGAGCACGAGACAGGGAACACGCTCTTTCTCTCCGCACTTGCAGCCGGGTTGCCAGCCTTTGAACTCTCTACGATAAGTTCCATCAAGGGTCTTTGCCCTTAGTTCGTCACTCATGGTATTGCCAGTTTCCGGATCATTGAGATGAGGGTTCCAAGATTGGCCTTTTGTCCCGCCGCTTGCCTCTACAATCCGCTGATACGGTGCGCCGCA
>JBAZEO010000183.1:0-4194 GCA_041653935.1 Dehalococcoidia bacterium
AGTCAAAACTATACCCTGTCGCCCGAGAGAATAGGCTCGCCTCGACTTTATCGTCGGGGCCTTCCTTCCCGGCCTTTAGGGCGGCTAGAAACTCAGGATGTTCGGTTTTCCAGTTGGTTATTGTTGCTTTTGATACGCCGAGCTTTTCGGCTATCTGGTCTTCGGTTCGACCAGCGGCGGCCCATGCTTCAGCCAGAGCTGGGTGTATGTCTTGTTTGTAAAGTGTAGGGCGTCCGCCTGGATGCTTTGCGCGGGGAATATTGCCACTATCGACAGTATCAGGCACTAGCTACCCCTACCCTAATTATACTATGGGCAAGTAGTAGTCTAGCGCGATTCTCTTATGCCGTCAATCAGGCTTTCCGCATGAGTAGCCCATGCCGCGCTACCCCGTGCTCGTTATAATTGCACCTCGCCTTGAGCGCGCAGTCAAGTGCGTTTACTGGCTTGCGTCTGCGCCTATATGATGCTGTTTCAGCTTCGTCGTCTTGCAGTGGGCTACGACGAGTAGAGGGGTCAAGGGTTATAGCGTGTCCGTGATACGTAAACGCCAGGCCATGAGCCTGTGCCGCTTTGCTAAAAGCCGCCTCGGTTGCTCCGATAGTCTCGGCCATCTTTCGCATGGTGTCTTTGCGGATACCGTCTACGGTTCCGCCGCGCGGAGCTCCTTGCTTCATGCTTTCTCCTTTTGCTTTGCTTCGCGCTCTTTCCGTCGCTTTTCCTCTCGCAGATACGCTGCCTCGCTCTTCGCGGGCGTCTTGGCTGATCCGCCTTTGCGGCCTATGCGGGATAGGTAGTTGCGGGCGTCCGGGCTTATCTCGTCCATGGCTTACTCCTTCTATCGCCGGCCGGGGATGGCCCGGCCTGTCCCTACTGGGGAGCGATTACGCGTAGTCCCTCATTAGGTCATTGTCACCAAACTGACCTATATAGCGGCGCCCCCCGGTGTTGCTCGGCTTGTGATAGCGGTATTCCTCATTGGCGAGCATACCGGTAACCTCTCCCTTGCTGTTAATCCTGACCTTGCAATATCGGCCCGCATCCTCGATCGCCTTTATCAACTCGGCCTTGTTCATTTCAGTCTCTCCCTGAGCCGGCGCTCTTGGTGGCCGCCCGCGCTCATTGGCTTTCGCCGACTCCCTCGCGAGAGTTTCGGCCGGGTAGCCGCCCGGCCTCATCAGGGCGATTACTTTGCGAGGAGAGCCTTGATGCGCTCGCGGATGTCCTGCTCTCCCTCTATCCAGCCTTTAGCGTTGGTGTCGGCTTTGATGGCCGCGAGTTGGGGCTCGTACTTGGCCAAAAAAGCCTCGCGCTTGTCAACGGCCGCAGAAAGGAGGAAGGAGGCGAGGCGCTCGAAGGCCTTAGTCTTGCAACTGTCACCAAAGGCCGCTTGCTTGTCGGATACGCCAACGCACTCCGCAAACTCAAAGCTGATCGCCAGTCCGTCCGTCGCCTTAACCGTTACACTGCTCATATCGTCCTCCCGTATCTGATCTATCTATACTATACCGCAAGCGGCTTGTGCTGTCAACCTAAAAAGCAATAATCTGCAATAAAAAAGCAAATAATCTTAATCCGTAGCAATAAGTACTATACAGACTACTTAACATGACGGTTTGGACTCTTTAGAGATTTTTGACTTCTTGCGCTTCTCGTCGCGGATAGCATCCCCATTGTTCGGCCATTGCGTCGGCGATCCCCTGGAACGTCCGCGCCCGGTTCTTTTGCCGATCCTTTCCGCCCTTCATAAACCACGTTCCTGCATCATGGCAATTTGACAAAGGCTCGACGATGCACGAGGGCTTGAGGGCCGGAAGCCCCTTTAGCCATAGGCAGGTTTTCTTTTGTGCTGGCTCGCCGAAGTAATACGGCTGTACGATTTGGGTATAAGGTGGCAGTTCATAGATTTTTGACGGGATCGGATTTTCGATGCATACGCTCGCGCAATCCGATTCTATGAAAAGCATGAAAAATGCCTTTGCTTTTAGCCCTTCCTGATATCGCGCTTCATTGAGCTCGTGCCCTCGAAATAAATGCTTTGCTCCGGCGTTGGAAAGATACGTGCAAGGCGGATGCGCTATTATGATATCCCATCGCTCGCCTAGAATATCGCGCACGTCTCCCTGATAATGCGGTCCGGGCGATTCAGTCGGGAGCAAGTCGCACGACATGGCATCATGTCCGCGCTTTATGAACGCATCGCGGACGCGCCCGGAATACTCGCAAGCGACAAGTATCCGCATTATGACCGCCAGAAAGAAACGAGGCGACCTTCGGCCCTAAACTGATTTCGCTTTCTGATTGCAAAGGCCTTGTCATAGGTGGTGATGAAGCTATAAGTTCCGAAAACTGGGTCGATTGAAAGATAGCTAATCTCGTACTTGTGTTTGCTCATATCGTCCTCCGTTATCTATAATCTATCACAAGCCGCTTGTGCTGTCAACCTAAAAAGCAATAATCTGCGCGAATCTGCTTAAACCCCCGCAATAAGCACTATACAAACTACTTAACATGACGGTTTAGGCTCTTTAGAGATTTTAGCCTTCTTGCGCTTCTCGTCGCGGATAGCCTTACGCCCCGCGCAGAGCAAAAGCGATAGCCCCTGGTCCGCAACGGTAGCACGATCGGGGTAGCCGTCTATCTCTAGCATCCGCACGGCTAGGTAGTCCTCTATGCGGTCTAGCATGGGGATAGTGATATCAAGCTCGATTCTCATAGTGGCAACTCCTGTGGGACTGGCGCGGCGGGCTTCTCGTCAATGAGCTTCGGCTGACATGCGAACTCGCGGACGCGGGCAAACGCCGCCTCGAAGTAGTCCTCATCTTTTTCGATGCAGACGATCGGGAAGCCGAGGTCAAGACACGCGATAACGCTCGAAAAGCTCCCGCCATGCGTGTCAAGGATACGATCGCCGGGCTTGGCGTAGCGGGAGAGGAGCCACTTGTATAGGGCGACGGGTTTTTGCGTGGGGTGGATACGTTCTTTTTGATTGGGGCCTTCTTTGCATACCCGAGTACCTCCAGATCTTACCCATGCGTACTCAGCCTCAGCGAAATCTCTTCCGTACATTGTCTCGCCCTTATCCCATATCGCAAAATAACGGGAAGGTGGTAAATCAAAATAGTTGCCACCCCATATAATTTGATTTTTTGAAACGCGAAATAGCTCTTTGAAATATTCTTTTGTTGGTGCACTCGCGTCCCATATTTTCGTTTTATCTGGAGTTATTGTTTTTCTTCCTCCCATGCATTCACCGGTAATTCCAATCCCATACGGCGGATCGACAATAGCCAATTCAAACGCCTTATCTTCTAGCGTCGCCATATAGTCCATGCAATCGCCGAGGATCATAGTCGCGTCGCCGATATGCTCAATCCTCATGTCAGCACCTTGAGCCCTAGCTCCATCGCGCGCCCGAACTCACGAACCGCGCCCTTTGATTGCATCCAGCCTCCGAGAAAGTAGATCATGTCGCAACCCAACAGCGCGGCGAGGTCTATCTCTAGGCAGCGCTCATAGTATGCATCTTCGCTTTCGCCTGCGCGCCTAGCTGGGGATAGCTTATGCGGGTTGACCGGCTCATATCCAAGTTCGGCGAGTAGCCGCTCCGCCTTGTCGAACGCGGGCCGGTTAAGGTCGATCTTACCCTTCATTGGGCCGGAGATATAGACACGGATCATACGCGCACTTCCTGGAACCGTGAGGCATGCGGATCGCCGGGCAAAAGGCAGGTGTCATCAGGGCGCACTGTCTTCTTGGACAGGTCGCAGTAGTACGTCCCCCTATCGCTTAGGCCCTCGCAGATATAGACACATTTTGCGCATACCTTCGGGCCAGAGGGCGCGGAGAATAGGTCAAGCTCTGCCATGGTTGCCTCTGTATGGCTTTAATTGCGAGCAAAAGCCTAACGCTCGCTCGACTGGTCGATTTAGCAAAAGGCACCGGCTCAACTCTTTCCAGTTTGGAAACGGTCGCTCAATACTACGGCAATCGTAGCATGAGGGCTTGTCGGGTCGCCATTGCTCTTGGTAATCATCAAAGAGGTCCGCGCTTGAGAAGAGGTCAGTCTCGGTCATCGGTGTTTCCGATAGTCATCGCCCGTAAACTTTAGAAGTATTCCGTCCTCGCACAACCGCGACATTATATCTTCTCCGATATAGTTTTCGAGGCAGTCCGCGCAACCATTATTCGGGC
>JBAZEO010000184.1:0-4183 GCA_041653935.1 Dehalococcoidia bacterium
GATTCTGCTATAGGGTGGAACCCTTTCGGGGACGACCACTATCCCATCGTCAGTGACACTTCTGATGGCTCATATATAGAGATCGGTTCGCTTGGGGTGAACGCTATCGACCGATTCGGCGTAACCACCATGCCCGCTTCCACGGAGATATCCGAAGTCAAAGTCTACATGCGTGCCAAGGATAGTGGCACGGGTACGAACACTGTTGCAGTCTGTTGCTCGGATGGCACAAACACTTCTGTTGCCACTGCTTATGCTTGCACGACCAGTTTTGCCGAGGCCTCGGCGGTATTCGCTAATCATCCCGACGGCAGTGCGTGGGGAACAACTGCCAGAATAAACGCTTGCACGTTTGGCGTGAAAGCCACGGCAATTTATACGGGTCGCACGGTCTATGTCGCCGATGTTTGGGTTATCGTTACCTACACGGCTCCTGTTGTAATCAATCCGGCGGCGTCAACATCAGTAGCGGCGAGTGTCGCTCCCAGCACCGTCTTGGGATCGTTGGCGATCACTCCCGCTGCCGCTACGCTGGTCTGTGGAAGCGTCAACCCATCGTCTCCGAACGTCATCATACCTGCCGCCGCTACGTTGGTCGGAGCAACGATCACTCCTACCGTCGTTTTGGGTTCAGCGAGCGTCACGCCCGCCGCAAGTACGGCGGTCTGCGCGACCGTGGCTCCGGTGACGGCTATCGTCGTCGGTTCGCTCGTGTCTACTCTTGTGGCTGCCGTCATCGCACCGTTGCTAATCTTGGGCAGCGTTACGAAGACGCCAACTGCCAGAACACTGATAGCAAGCAGCGTCGCCCCTACAGTCCTGGTTGAAAATCTTGGTACTTGGACAAATCCGGCAGCCACCTTCCGGCGCAAACTGACATTTGATCCCGACCATCAGGCAATCCCCGCCGACTATACGGTGGAATTCAATATCGAGACCGGCACGCGGTATAAGATCGCCACCGATGGCTGCTTTAATGAGTCCATCCAAGAGCCGAGCTTTCAGGTACTGTATGCCAACGGCAAGACGCACGTCTGTTACCTGAGTGGAATTTCTGACGTTGATGGAATGTACGGCGTTTCAATTACCAGCTTCGACCACCTGACGCAGACGTGGGGGACTCCGGTTCGCGTCGATAGCGCCCAGACAACTTACGATAGTCACTGTTACCCCAACCTTGTCCGCGACAACGCCGGTTATCTGCACCTATTCTATGGCGCGCATGGCGGGGCGTTCGATCACTCCGTGTCTAACGCACCAGACGATTCAAGCAGTTGGACAGTCCGGGGGCAAATGACTTACGGGGCGGGCACCTACCCGATGCCGATCTGCGATGAAGACAGCGGCATTATGTTTCTATTTTTCCGCGACAGCACCCAATTGGAAATGCGTTTTGTCTATTCGACTGACAACGGACTGAACTGGTCAACCGAGCAAGTGGTTGTCGTCAACGATCGGGCAGCGGCTTACCGAATCTACGGATATGGGTTTTTCTATGACCAGAAGGCGCACCGCGTTCACCTGGGATTCAGCTTCATTGACACGGGGAATCTTACTCAGGGTATTTGGTATGCCTACTCCGACTTAGAGTCGGGGACGGCTCCCTATTTCAATACTTGGTACAAGGCGGACGGCACGTCTTGCGGCACGACAGGGGCAGGGCATATAACCAGCACTACCGCTGGCTCGGTGATCCTGAACTCCACAGACCAGTCAATGCGTTACTTCTGCCGTTACCTGACGCTGCTGCAAGATGGCAATCCCCTGATAATCGTATCCGAAGAAAACGGACTGCGCGGACCCTACGAAGACCTTGCCTTTGGCGTCGCCCGCTACTACTCCGGCGCATGGCATCACACGTCAATCTCTGAGGCGCATGACATCCTCAACCAGCGCGTCCTGAATCCAACGCTCTGTGACCGTGACGGCGTGTTGCACATGTACACGGCTCAAAATAGCCGTTGCTTGAAGCGGCATGTTCCGATGGCGGACGGCAATTACACGACAGCCACTCGCGTTGTCGCGACTCCGCATTCAGCCGTCACCTATAACTATGAGTGCGTCGATGACGGTGTTCATAATATGGATTATGATAGTTCCTATATCTATGAGAAGCTCGTTGATACTGTGTGGGGACTCAACGCTTCTTTTACATCATCTAAAACTCTACCGGAGAGTGTTACTATCCTCAAGGTTGGCGTGGAGAGTTTAGCGCGAGTCTCTGCTGGCCCAGACAGTACAGCTACAACCAAACATTTTTTACGTATTGCGGGGACAGATTATGAGGGTGCAGCATTCACCGTTCTCAATGACACTGCTTATTCTTTCTACATTACTTACTGGGATATCAATCCGGCAACCGATGCTGCTTGGACGAAAGCGGAAGTTGATGCGTTAGAGTTTGGAATTAGGGACTCAGACACAGAGGACACCCGCACGCTTCGCCTCAGCCGTTGCAATCGGATTGTCGATGTCAATTATGCCACTGACGATGAGCTGGTATCCTTAGAGATGGTACACCTATCCTCGTCTGACGATGGTGACACTTGGGTTGCAAATCGTATCTCGGAAAACTCCGCTGTTGGCTGGCCGATGATCGGCGGCAAGATGAATTATACCAACGACCAGATTGAAATCGTCTGGTCAAGCGGTTACGACATTTTCTATTACAGCAACAGACCCTACGGCTTAGTCCGTCGTGATGCCCGTGACTTGCGCATCCGTTGGGGCGCCACCGAGATCGACCGCATTATTGACTATGCCAACTACAATAATACCAAGGTTCGCTTCCAGCTTCAGGAAGCGTTGGCGGCCGGAGAGACAGCCGGAACGAAAGACTACTACGTCGAGTATGGCAATCCGAACGAGACGACTAACCCGCTATCTGACCCCAACAATGTACTGATCGCATTTGAGAGTTTCGAGACTTATACAGATGGACAAGTTATCGCGGGTTCTCGGGGCTGGACTATGAACAGTGGAACCTATGCACTGGCCTATGCTTGGGGAGCGGACAAACAGCATGGATCAGTTACGGCGGGTAACGTCTCGATGGAGTTCTCTGGTGGGGATATGCAGAAGACATTGGGGGCAGTGTATACTGATATATTCGTCAGGGGATTTCTGATGTTCGATGATTCCGGACAACAGTGGCTCTCTCTATGTGATGCTGACGGAGTTGAATTCGGTGCGGGTAAAGGTGGACTTTGGGGGGAACCTTCTTATGCAGGTTATTACGATGGATCGTGGCATTCAAGTGCGGTTCATCGTGTAGGTATGAATGCTCAGGATGTCGCCGAAGTTCAGGTAACTTCGCTCGGTTGTTCGGCGTGGGTCAACGGGCAACTTATAGCCGATGAAGTCAGCGGAATTACTGGCGCTACCAGGATCAAATGTCGAACGGGTAGTTCCGATAATCCTTGTAAATTCGACGCCATCGAGGTCTCACGCCGGATCGCTAAGAGTTGGATTGCCGGACTCTATCAGGCGATGACGATAGGTGAAGTGGATGGGATTGTATTTGCCATAAGTACCACCCACTTAGCGGCGCTCCAGTCGTGGGCGGACGGATATTATCAGGACATCCATTACCTTGAGGATGCAACCTACAAGGTTGTCGGACGCATTGACGTAACGATAACGGGGTCAGTGTCGGAAGGCGGCCCCGATGAGACGCTTTATTTCGATTGTTGGCTATCTGAGGGCAGTACCTACGATGCGGATAACATCGTGGAGCATCAACTGGGGACTGTTGATATTGTCAGCAATGTCGGTGGGGATGTAACCTTCTCTTTCTTGAATCTCTATGGGAGTCGCTACTCTACCAAGATCGACCTTTACGATGTTGTCGGCGGCGCTGATCCGATGGATGCGGTTGGAACCATAACCAGCATCCACGCCTACAAGCGGACTTACGAGCCGGTCATTGTTCTCGGCGAGCAAGAGGTCAAGGGGTTCTACGTTGACGCCTCCATTTTGGGCGGACGTCAGTTACAGCTCCTGATTGACGCGACGGTTGATGGCTATATATATCTAACCACTCCGAGTCCGGTTACTCTGGTAGCGGCATCAGTCGCGCCAGCCGTTAGCATTAAAATCACCCCAGCAGCAGCAACGTTAATAGCGGCATCAGTCGCGCCGACCGCTGGTTTCACGACAATGCCGGCAGCGGCAACGTTAATCG
>JBAZEO010000185.1:0-4147 GCA_041653935.1 Dehalococcoidia bacterium
TCGGCGTGTTCTGCTGGAGAGTTCCCCTTAAGTCGTATTTTCCCGCGCCCATATTTCACCGCCTCACACCGGCCAGATTCTGTCGAGTCCGAGCAAAGCCTTTACCGCAAAAGGCACTTCAACAATGCTTGTACCGGATGAGCCTACATGAACGGCTTCCGGGTGCTCGTAAAGGTGGGCGATCAAAAGCAGCATGGCCTGCTTCACCCGTTTCGGAACATCGCTTGCAGCATCCCCGTACCCGGCGTCAGATTCTATACAGATCCCGTTCGCCGGTCTTAGGGTGGTTGATGGCCAGGACTTCCCATATGCTAAAACCACCTTCCCCGGCTCGGACTTGTCATCAACAAAGTAATCGTCACCGTCTATGGTGGCGGCGACGTTATCGGTGTCATAATATGTGATGCTGTTCACTGCCTGCAGCGGGGGAAGGGGGATCTTAACAAAGTCCTCGCCCGGCCATTCGTCAAGCCACAGTTCCCAGGTCTGAGTGATGTACGCGCGGTTCTGATATCCTTCACACCACTCCCGGGCGACAGCGATCAGGGTGGTCAGCAAATCGTCCTCAGCGCTGTACGGCTGCTCTTTAATTACATCAGCCCCGAACTCGCAGGGAGCGCCGGCAACTGTTGAAGCGACACGGATGAATTCTTTGGTCCCGGTGTATCCTATCTTTTGGACAGCATTGTCATTAGATGCAGTGACTCTTATAAACGCTCCGCCTGTCCAGTCCGTATAATTGGCATCAACGTCAGTATCTGACTCCTGGATCTTTGCATCTACAGACCCGCCCGCTCCACAGGCCCCGGCATTGAGATTAACCAGCGTGCGATAGCCCAGCACGTTAACCCCGGCTCCTTTGAGTGAGTAGCTTGCGGCTATAGCATGGGATCCGGGTGCAATGGACTGAACAGTGGTTATGTTGTTCGCCAGGTCGCCGCTGTCGAGACGCAGGTGGGCCTTAACCTCCGACAGGGTAAGCGCTTCAATGCTGGGGGCCGTTTTAATTTTCAAAGCCATACAATCACCAACTTTAAGGCAGGGAGGAAAAGCCCTCCCTGCTCTCCTTGCTTAATACTGGTTGACCGGTTACGTTGTCGCAGTCAACGGAGTGATGGTCGGAGCGGCCAGGCCCTTGTAGTAGACTGCATACGGCAGGTCCGTTTCCGCCGCCCCGCTTACCTCTGCCGAAAGCGCTGCCGTTACTCTGGCCTGCTCATCAACCCCGATGTCGCCAATGACAATCTTCATGTCACGGTAATCTGCGCTGTTGCCGGCCAGGGCAGCCTCAACAATGGCCTCCCGCCGCCAGTTGGTTCCGTCAATCTTTCGTTCAACATACAGACTGATCGTTTCCGCGGCATAGACAGTAGCAAAACCCGTAGCTGCCTTATCCATATCCAGATGCACAGTCACATCGGTCAGCGGGGCGCCGGCTGCCGGGGCAATTGTCAGCAGTGCCGGGTAATCCGCTGTCCAATCGTAGTCACCCTCGTCGATCACGGTCTCCCCGGTTTCCGCCGCCGGCACGCTCAAGTTGTAGACCGCTCTTACGACTGCATAAAACGATACGTCGTTGCCGGGGGCGGCTGCGCTGTCGGCGGCAGCCGGACCGTCTCCATTCAAGATGTCATACAGGCTGCGGTCTGCCAGTTCGGTGTCCGTACCCAATTTGCCGTTTAAGGTGTCGGTCGTGGCCCCGTCAGCGCCGCCAATCAAAGTTTCAACGATATACCTTATTGCTTCGGCCAGAGATTTTCCGTCCCCGGGAGCCGCTGCGGCCGGCCAGGTGGTAATCCCGGCATCGTATAAGGCGTTGACCGCATTTATAAGCCTGGTTACGAGATCGACATTGGCCGGGTCGCCGATTATAGCCCCAAGAGTTGCTGTGCCGCCGCTGTTGGTGAGGGTCCCGATCTTCTGCAGCCAGGTGGCTATACTGGTATTGGCTACATCGCCTAAGATATCGCCTAATGTAGCAGTTCCGCCAGAGTTGACCAAAGTTCCAATCAGTGTTTCAACAATGTAGCGAATGCCTTCGGCAATTGAAACACCGTCTCCTGGGGCTGCGGCTGCAGGGTAAGATGCAATTCCGCCGGTATCGTACAGGGCATTGCGTATGGCTGTCAGCCTGGTAGCCACGTCGCTGTTTGCCATATCTCCCAGAATGCCGCCCAGGGTAGCGGTGCCGCCGCTGTTCACAAGGGTTCCGATCGAAGCTGTGATAGAGCCGACATCATCCTTCTGCACTGCAGCTCCGGACCCGCCTGAGAAGCTGCAGCCGGCCCCCAGGTCAAAGCCCTCAACCTGCCAAGTGGTTCCACCCTTCGTATCAACTACGTTTTTACTAAGGTCTGTAGTATCGGTCACCAGGAAAATGCCCTTGATGAGTACATTCGAGCTGGCAGCAGTTACGAAATTTACAACCGCTGTCTGGGCTTTGCCCAGGGCGATTACATTTATCTCCGCCCCGTCAACCCCATTCATGCTAAACGTGGTTAGGTTCTCATCGCCTCCCGTGTACCCCCGGTGAAGTATATTGGCCTTGAAGCGGTCACCGGTCACCTTGAAGGCGTCAAGGACTTCAACGTCTTCTGCGTCCCGAATCTCGATTCCACACTTTGACCCAAGCACGCAGTCATTGCCGGAGATGGTTGCAAAAGTCACCAGCTGATTGACTCCGGCAACCAGCAGGATGTTGTCAATCTCAACGCTTGCTGCGCTTATCGTCCAGGTCGTACCGGTGTGTCCAAATGTGAATGTCGGGCGGTCTGCTCCCCGGCCAAGGCCGATGATGGCAACGCCGGCAACGTCAGCCACTACTTTTGCCCCGGTGGTGGTCCAGCTTTCACTGTGGCCGGGCATTATAAAAATGACATCGCCATTGTTTGCAGCGCATTTGCCGATAGCGGCATCGAGCGTCGCCAGGGCTGTTTCTATGGTCAGGCCGTCGTTTGTGTCGGCTCCGGTCCCGCTGTCAACGAAATACACATTGCCCCCGATGCCGCCGACGCCGGCGAGCTGCTCCAGATACCTAAAGGTTGGGACTGTATTGTATCCGTCAGGTACAGCCATCTGTTTATTCCTCCTCGTATTAGAGCGGCCCGTTTATGACCAGGCCGCTCCGGTTTTAATTACGCAGTCCCCTCGTCAGGGCTTACGTGCAGCTCGCAGGTGACCTCATCATCGACGTTATTGTCAGCCGGCAGCGAGCGGGCGCCGTACTGAACGTATATTGCCGACTCGGCAGTGGCGTTGGACGCGTCTTTATCCACATACAACCGTACGTACCTTTCTAAGGGCCTGTACAGGTCAATAATGAAAACCTGGTCGTCATCGTCCTCTGCCACACTGATCCCCGTATCTTCAAGGTCGGCGGCGTCGGAAAGATCGCTCTCATCGCCCTGCTGCGCTTTGATTGTCACTACTGCGCTGGCGGCTATGGTGGCGAACTTGACAATCATCAGCACGCCTTCAAACCCTGACATATCCAGGGCGGCGCCCTCCCTGTCCGCGGAGCCGCTGGCGTAGTCCAGGGCGGTTGATATTTTGGCGTAATTGGAAAGATTCATCTGTTTTTACCTCCCGATATTTTTTAGTAAGGGCTTAAGCCGGCCGCTTAAGCCAGCTTAACCCGGGCGAATGCCTCTGCGCGGACTGGCTGGGCGTCGGTCTCCGCCCGGACCACAAAGCCAATCTTGTTGGACAGGCTGTAAAGCTCGACCAGGCGCTGCAGTTCCATGGTCAGCGCGTCAACAATCCAGTAGAACCGGAAGTCCCCGATAAGCCCGACATACTTCCCGGTTGTAAATGTATTGGGGGCGAACTCGGACATTATGTAGGGCACCTCCAGGATTGTATCCGGCTGCCCGTTGGCCAGCCCGGCCATCCAGATGTAATTGCCGTTGCTGTCTTTCAGTTTGCGGATGTTCTTGATTCCGTCTCTGTGGAAGAGCCACCTGGCCCCGGCCATGTACTGGGCCTTGAGCTTAAACTTGGCGTTGATCAGCCCGTCGCCCTTTATATCGGTGGCGGTGTTGCCGTCGCTAACGTCCCGGCTTGTAGGTATACCGTCGTCACTGGCAGTAAACAACCCCAGCGGCTGGTTTGAACCGGGTCCGGTCATGAAGGCTTTTTCCTGCGTCCC
>JBAZEO010000186.1:0-4122 GCA_041653935.1 Dehalococcoidia bacterium
TTGCCCCTCTCAGGTTGGCCCCTGTCAGGTCGGCATTGACCAGGTCGGCATTGCTCAGGTCGGCCCCTGTCAGGTCGGCCCTGCCCAGGTCGGCATTGCTCAGGTTGGCATTGCTCAGGTCGGCATTGCTCAGGTCGGCCCCTGTCAGGATGGCATTGCTCAGGTCGGCCCCTCTCAGGTTTGCCCCTCTCAGGTTGGCCTCTGTCAGGTCGGCCTCTGTCAGGTTTGCCCCTCTCAGGTCGGCATTGCTCAGGTTGGCCCCTCTCAGGTTGGCCCTGCCCAGGTCGGCCCCTCTCAGGTCGGCATTGCTCAGGTCGGCCCCTCTCAGGTTTGCCCCTCTCAGGTTTGCCCCTCTCAGGTTGGCATTGCTCAGGTCGGCCCCTCTCAGGTTGGCATTGACCAGGTCGGCATTGCTCAGGTCGGCCCTGCCCAGGTCGGCATTGCTCAGGTCGGCCCGTACGCCGCCTTCCTCTCCACGGTTCCATTTGCTGTTCAAATCAATGATTTTTGCAAGTTCTTCTGCGTTCATTTCTACTCCTTACGGTCTGATACTTACACTTGGCTCGCCGATCTTCTTGAATTGGCCGATTTCCGGGTGTGCCGCGGCGAACCCATCAAGCGCCTTGGTATCCCAACTTGTACGGCCTTTGACATACACCGCCTGTAGATGAGCGCCCTTGACTGTCTCGCCGTTTTTGATAACTGCATCAACGATCTCTTTCCGCAACGCTGCGATTGTTTCGCTGGCCGCATTCTCGACGCTGGCGTACTCTTCCTCGATATCTCTAATAGCCTGTCGGACTTCTTCCGGCATGGCAGCTTCGATCTTCCGGCGCTTATCGAGGCGGATAGCGTCCAATGTTACGTTCATATCGTCCAACTTGTTTAAATCATCTTGGATTGTCATTATATTCTCCTTGGTAGTTGAAATTATACACCACAGGGCCATTGTCTGGCTCTTCAAAATCATTTTCATTCTCAACCATCATCTCCGCCAACCGTTCCTGCGCGTCGGCGATGCGTTCCAGGGCTGTTGCAATGCGGTCTGCGGATATAGCGATACTTCCTTGTACCATCATTGGGTAATCTTCTTCGGTGTTGTTTTTGAAGATAATCTCTGTAGTTTCTCCGATGTTTTCAATTATGTTTTTCACTTCTCCTCTACAGTCCTAACTTTTCGCAGATGATCTGATTTACCTCGACAGCAGGCTTACCAATTCTGTAACACGTGCCGGGTTCGTCTGACACTTCGAACAAGCCGATGTGAGCGCCGATAACGGTTTCATTCCGCATGACCGTGATCGTCTGTTCGCCTTTGACGAACGTCAGGTATGTCCCGCTCTCGTCGTGCGTCTGTTCGGTAAGGTAGTCCCCGGCTCCGTGGGAGAGGATGATTTCCATTTCTGCGGGCGTGGCGCTGTAATCGGTCATGATGCACCGCCCGCTGGGTTCTGGGCGGTATCGTACCGGCGCTTGTCGTTGACGGTTGAGTTTGCGATGATGACTGCATCTTCCGCATTTTGGCCCTCTTCTTTGGATGCTTTATATGCATCTATCCAGACGCAGATCGTCACCACATCATCCGCTGGTGAGATTGCATTCGTAAGTGCCAACATGACTTTGATGACGCCGACGTTCTTCTTGTAATGCTCGGCCAGTTGATTGAGTACGTCATCCGGGTATGTGGATGTGGACGGTTTCGAGTCACCGTCTGCAATCTGCGCTGGAATTACCTGGGCATCCTTGATCGTTTCAATTTCGCTTTCATCCAGCATACCCAGGCCGCAGATGGAAAGTGTTGCTCGGCGCTTCGCTTTCGTTTCAGCCTTCATCATGGCGTTAGCCAGTGCATCCCCGCGGAGTTTGTTGTAAACTCCTGTTGATTCGAAATAGCTCTTTCCATTCTGGTTTTTCTTCCAGGTTCCTTCGGCTTTTTCGATGGACACGACGCCAGTAGACGTATCCATACGTCCGTCAGGTAATTGTGCACAGGCAGTGGCGATATATACGCCATTCATCACCTGTGCATCCACTTTGACGATAGAAACTTTCCGGTTGGTGCGCAGTTGATCTGTGCAGTCCTTGTTGGCGTATAAGACCAACTTTTTTCCGCCAGATCCGTCGTCGAGGGAAAGGTAATTGAACGGTTTCGTCAGCGGGTTCAGCCCCAGGGATTTGCAGACCGTCATATAGTAAGTCAGGCGCTGCTCCGGGCTCAGTGACGATAAATCACCATTCACCAAAACCTGTTCGATCGGTACCATTTGATTTTGATTATTGTCGCTCATTTATTCCTCCTGTGTGTATCCTAATATTTTCAATGATTCTTCGATTGTCCTTGTTGGTTTCCTGGACTTGTGGATTTCCACAAGCCGGGCTTCGTACTCCTGCTGCTGGATCCGGAACTTAGTTACCAAACCAGCTCTCTCCACGTTTCCGTGTGTTTCACAATACACAGCATAATTCTGGATATTCTTATCGATAACCTCCATGCTCAGTTCGTTGTGGCATTGTTTACAGACGTATTTGTTGATGATCCGCATGGCATCGGCGTGATGGTAACCTTCTACGGCAACTATTTTATTATCTTGTGTCAGGATTTTCATTATTCCTGTCCTATAGACAAAAGATAGTATTTGTGGCCTAGCAAATTATAATGGCCGACCAAGTGCCGCTGCTCGGGTATGTCGGCCAATTCGGATGCTCGGTCATAGTACAGCTTTGACAGGCCAGCATAGAGCATGCGCTCTCGTGATTTATAGTAGCGATGGTCTGGTTCATGGACAGATTCCCATCCATATACCGGGTCCCGTTCTGTCGGGAAATCGCTGCTCATTCCACGTACTCCATAACCTCGATGCTGGGTACCGGCGTTCCAACAATCCTGCGCCCGGCGGCCATGTCCCGGTAGATTGCGGACATGGTTTGGTAATCACGCACTTCTTCCCATGCGCAATCTTTTTCCAGACCGACGCTGATTTTCAGCGCCAGGGACTGAGCGGATTGCGCATAATGATCTGCGCCATCTGTATAGAGCGTTTTTAATTTAGATCGTTTCATAACACCCTCCTATTAAGCATTTTCACTCATCATATTGCCGGCGAATGCCTGCTGCCTCCAGTGCTGCATCATAATCGTCGAGGTCGCGCTGGACCTCATCCATGCTCCAGGTGTCCCCGTCAGCGTGGATAGTGTGGCCGACAATTATAAGGTCGTCTACCCCCACGATAGTTGCCCAGCGCCGGACTTCCGCCGTCTCGGAGTCTGTCAGACCAGTATAACGGTTGTCGAGAATGGTGATAGTCATTGCAGCCTCTCCCATACTTTGATGAGTTCGATCTCGGCCAAATATAACTTGGCGTGATTGTTGTCGCCGTGCTCAGTTACTACTTTGTTGGCAAACTCATCGAGCGTGCCCCAAAAACAACCAGCTTTAATGCGTACCCCATCGTCATGTTTGACGACGTAGAGTATATCCCCCCTCGATCCTCCGGGGCCGATTGCAAGGACACCTCTGGCCCCTCTCAGGTTGGCCCTGCCCAGGTCGGCATTGCTCAGGTTGGCCCTGCCCAGGTCGGCATTGCTCAGGTTGGCCTCTGTCAGGTTGGCCCTGCTCAGGTTTGCCCCTCTCAGGTTTGCCCCTCTCAGGTTTGCCCCTCTCAGGTTGGCCTCTGTCAGGTCGGCCTCTGTCAGGATGGCATTGCTCAGGTCGGCATTGCTCAGGTTGGCCTCTGTCAGGTCGGCCCCTGTCAGGATGGCATTGCTCAGGTCGGCCCCTCTCAGGTTTGCCCCTGTCAGGATGGCATTGCTCAGGTCGGCCCCTCTCAGGTTGGCCCCTCTCAGGTCGGCCCCTCTCAGGTTTGCCCCTCTCAGGTCGGCATTGACCAGGTCGGCCTCTGTCAGGTCGGCCCCTCCCAGGTCGGCCCCTCTCAGGTTTGCCCCTCTCAGGTCGGCATTGCTCAGGTTGGCCCTGCC
This sequence comes from Dehalococcoidia bacterium, assembly GCA_041653935.1. Lineage (GTDB taxonomy): Bacteria > Chloroflexota > Dehalococcoidia > E44-bin15 > E44-bin15 > JAYEHL01. The sequence continues at coordinate 3,976 of JBAZEO010000186.1, forward strand.
CAGGTCGGCCCCTCCCAGGTCGGCCCCTCTCAGGTTGGCATTGACCAGGTCGGCCCCTCTCAGGTTTGCCCCTCTCAGGTCGGCCTCTGTCAGGTCGGCATTGCTCAGGTCGGCCCCTGTCAGGCTTGCATTGCTCAGGTCGGCATC
>JBAZEO010000187.1:0-4091 GCA_041653935.1 Dehalococcoidia bacterium
AGCCCCATGAAAATCGTTTGCTGCTGTGTTACTGAGGATCGGCCTGAGTTCATGCCGTGGCTCATGTGGAACTACAAGAAGCAAACGCATGAGGATAAGGAACTCCTGATTATCGATACCGGTGAGACTGCATGGAACCGAGTTGGATTCGATAACATGCCCAGTGTGAAGGTGGTGCACCGTGAGCATGGAATGAAACTTCCGGCCAAGATGAACCTTGCCTTGGACCTGGCAGATGGAGATGCCATCGCATGGATGGACGATGACGATTGGCAGGCTCCGGACAGGCTGGAACAGCTCGCTGGTGCGCTCATTGAAGGTCGAAGCATGTCCGGTACCCTCAACGCGGCCTGGATCAACCTGGAGAAGCGGGCCCTGGTCCGGCACACTTCACCCATGGTGATATTCAACTCATGCTTAGTGAGACTAGATGCCGCTCGATCCGCTCGGTTTGACGAGTCGATCCTGAAGACATCGGATTCCCACTGGATGATGGACCTTCTCAAAAGGCATCGACCAGTGACCCTTCCCGACATGCTCCATGCCTGGGTGTGCCATGGGGAGAACATCTGCAATCCGGCATCATCTCGGGACTGGTCCAAGGCCGTGGATGTGCAAGGGATACTCGGGTCTGACACCACTTACAGGCTGCGGGAGATAAGCGAAAGACTGGAGAACCGCCATGGCATCTGAGACCGATATCTGCAATCTGGCCCTACTGCGAGTGAAATCAAGCAAGTTCATCAATGGGCTCGGGACGGACACTGGACTTTCTACGGAACTAGAATCGAACCTTTGCGCTTTGCTGTATCCCCTGGTTCGGGATCAAGTTCTTGAGGTTGTAGACTGGGATTTTGCGCGGAGGCGGAGTGTCCTAACGCTATATGGGACTTCATCCGGAGATGGGACCTATCTTAACCCAAAGAGCCCCACTAATTGGGAATTCAGCTACCTCCTGCCAACGGACTTTGTCAAGGCTCGGGAAGTGATCGGGGTTCGGAACCCTGTCCATGAACAGCTTATCCCGTATGAGGTCGGAACCGATATCATGCTAGCTTCCCCCTCGGAAGATCTCAGGCTCCTCTACACAGATCAGGAAGAGGCTGAGCTTCTGTACACGGCGCAGATAACCTACACGAATGGGTTCACGCCGCTCTTCATCTCCGCAGTAGCGGCAGGCATGGCCGTCGAGTTGAACATGTCCTTAAGTCGAGGCCTGGATGACACGAAACTACGGCAACTGTACCAGATGGAATTGATTCGCGCTTCCGCGTCGAACTACAACGAGGGGCAACCCGATCTCCCTCCCGATGGTGACATGATCCGAGCGTTCCAATGACCGATATCATGCAAGCTGCCCTGAACGGTGGGGAACTTTCACCTTCCCTGTATGGGGGCGTGAACCTCCAGCGCTATGGGATCAGCCTGAAGACCCAGCGGAACTTCCAGACAAACCCTTATGGTGGGATCTTCAACCGGCCCGGGTTTGAGTTTATTGTAAAGGGCAAGACGGACGCGGATCGAATTCATCTCATTCCGTTCTGCTTCTCTGCGGATCAGTCCTATCTTCTGGAGCTGGGCGACTATTATATGCGGGTCATCAAGGACGGAGGGCAGGTTCTCTACACCACCCGCTCGGCTTGGGTGACAGGCGCTTCATACACAGTAGGGATGGACGTTTCAAATTCCGCTTCAACCTATCGCTGTGCCGTTCCTCATGTGGCTGGAGTGTTCGCAACTGACTCTGCGGCTGGAAAGTGGACGCGCATAGGGACAGTCGGGGCGATAGTGGAAGTTGCTACTCCATGGGCCAAGGAAGATCTGTTGGAACTTCAGCCCCGCAGGCAGTCTGCGGACATCCTAACCGTGGTCCATCCAGATTATCCCCCCCAAGATATCAGACGGTACGACCACGACGAATGGGTGGTTGCGGCCCGGCCTATGACTGGGGGTCCCTTCGATCCAGTCAACACTGATACCTCTATCTCGATTTCTCCCAGCGCGGCCACGGGGACGGTGACCCTGACCTCAAGCGCGGCAATCTTCACGGATGATCGGGTTGGACAATGCCTATACATGGAAATGCAGAATTTTGGGAATGCATGGATGCCGGGTATGGCGGTACAAGCGTCTATGATCGTCAGATCTAACAATCGCTACTATCAAGCCACGGCCAATGGGGTCGCTGGTACGTCCAGACCCGTCCACATGAGCGGGAAGGCGAATGATGGCGGCGTGGAGTGGACCTTCCTCCATGAGGGTAACGGCATTTGCTTGGTCACCGCAGTAGCTGGGGACCACCTTTCCGCAACGGCAACAGTCATTGACCGGCTCCCTGATGGCGGGGTTAGGGACAGCATTATAGTCACTGATTATGAGATGATCCCGTATGTGAGCGGAAGCGCAACACTTGTCAGGGTTAACTTTGACACATATGAACATGGCCTTAACGAGGATGACTTTGTCCGATTTGATTGGGTGTTCAGGTATGGGCTTAGTGGGGATCTTAAGCAAGGAACTGTGTATACAAATGTTGGTATTATAGACTCTAAGTCGTTGTATATGAAAGATGTCCCTTGGTACAGTGGGTTCATATACAATTTCCATGCCATCAATATCGATCCTATATCCTCTGCTGGGATGGAATCGACTTACAAGTGGGCATGGCAAGCCTGGAACGCCACGAACGGCTACCCGGCGGCGGTGACCAGCTTCCAGCAGCGGGATGTCTTTGGTGGGACCTTGGCTTATCCCCAGCGCATTTCGACCAGCAGGACCGGAGATCGGCTCAACATGAAACCCTCTGGGCTTCAGGTCTATGATGATGATGCCCTGACTATAGACATGCTCCTCAGCTCCATAAACGGAACCCAGGTGAATACGATACGGCATCTTTTACCTATGGATAAGCTTGTTGTTCTCCTCTCTGCGGGTTCAGCAGCTCTCGGGAATGGCCTTCACGAACCTCTGACTCCGGACAACATCACCGTGGAATCCCAGGGATTTCTTGGCGCGTCCACACTCCCACCCATCGCCATCGGTCCAGCGGTGATCTATCAGCAGGACAAAGGGAAGGGGATCAGGGATCTGGAATTCAACACGGCCACAATGACTTATGGCGGGCAGGATCTGCTTGTAATGGCCTCCCACCTTCTAGAAGGGCACACTGTTCAGGAGTGGGCCTATCAGGATGTCCCAAACAAAACGATCTGGATGGTCCGGGATGACGGTATTCTTCTTGGACTGACCTACCTGAAGGAGCAACAGGTTCTTGCGTGGCATCGGCATGATACCGGGTTTAATGACGCCTTTGAATCTGTATGCGTGGTTTCCGAGGGCGCTGAAGACGCTTTGTACGTTTCCGTTAAACGCTGGAATCATGATGGTTTTAATTTTCCTACGGTGGTCCGGTGCATTGAGCGGTTGCACGCTTGGGTTGATGACCCGATTGAAGATTGTTTCTTTTTGGATTCCGCACTCACTTACACGGGAGTTGCGGCTACAACGTTTTCCGGCTTGTCTCACTTGACCGGCAGGGCGGTCGCCTTGGCCAAAGATGGTGGATGGATAGACCTTGTTACTGTGTCTAGTGCTGGGACTGTGACCATCACCTCGCCAGCAATTCCAGACTACATCGGGCTCCCAATACAGGCTGATGCCGGAACCTTGGCGGTAGCTCTTCCTATGGGGGTCGAATCCTCGGTCACAAAGGTGAAAACCATTCCATCTGTATCTGTTATGGTAAAGAATACTGGCTCTTTCACTGCTGGACCGTCATCTTCTGATCTTCGTGCGGTATTCGACGGCGCCACTCTCCAGACCGGGATTTTCAATGTGCCAATTCCTACCACATGGAAACAAGACGGCTCCGTTCTATTCCGTCAAGATATGCCAATGCCTGTAAACATTTTAGCCATCATCCCTCAGATCCAGGTGGGGGGTTGATATGCATGAATTCATCCAGACCACTCCGGACCATGTTGAAGCGATTTCGGTGCGGGTCCGGGAATCGGACAAGGCCGTGATCCAGGCGGCGACCGGGAAGACCCCCGCAGAAGAGCTGCGGAACCGGATGAAGACCAGCCCTAACG
>JBAZEO010000188.1:0-4052 GCA_041653935.1 Dehalococcoidia bacterium
TCGCTCCCGCGTGTCCTTCCACGCCGCTGCACCATTTCAAAGACCAGTTTACAAATGCGCCCGAATGCATAATCAGGCTCTACGTTCCGCGCCTATCCGCAAACCGTCTCAGCCTTTCGGCTCAGGTTGCCAATCGAAGCGGTGTAATGGGCGGCGAGATCGTCTTTCCTTAAAAGGTGCCGATGCTCTGTGTCCATCCTCGTCGTCTCCAATTAGCTTGCGGTTATTCGCCCAGCGGCTTTACCCGGTGGGGCGTTATGCTGATTCGACTTCTCGCGTGTAAATTGGATAAATGATTTTCATGAGCTTTTCGTTGTCCTTGGCATCCCGACGCATGGCGTTGAATCCATCGGCTGTCAGATTTGTTCCGTGGCGCAGGTGCTTTTTGAGGACAAAGCGAAAGTGGCGTGCGATATTTTTAGCCTTATTGGTTTCTCGGCGTCCGCGCGACCGATACAGACCGCACTTGTTTTTGTTGCGACCAATCTTCTTGGAGCCGCCGCTTTTCTTGCTCTTGCTCTGCTGTTCGGGCATCTCACCCCATCCTTTCTTTCAAGTGCTTAAAAACTTCCTTGCGGTCTGCGTCGCACCAGTTCTTGCGCTTTCTGAGTCCGTTGTGGCGCAGAACCCATGCGTACTTTCCAAGCGACACCCGCTTGGTCGGCAGGCTGTCGATGAATTGGATTTCGTCCTCGGTTGTCCACGTTGTGCGTTCGCTCATCTATTCAGCCTCTACAAATTTTCCGCATTGCAGAATGTAAAAGACGTTGGCCTTGATTTTCTTGCCGTCCACTTTGACCGAATTAACGGATTTGATCTTGTAATCATCGTCACGTTCGGCAAGCACAAGCCAGCATCCGAGCGCACCACGGGCCTTGCATTGATAGCCAAGACCACAGGCAATGGAGTCTTGGCCGTCAACGGTGGCGGCTGACCGATCCCCCGTGTTGGTGGCGGCTGACTGATACCCCGTGTTGGTGGCGGCTGACCGATACCCCGTGTTGGTGGCGGCTGACCGATCCCCCGTGCTGGTGGCGGCTGAGTAATACCCCGTGTTGGTGGCGGCTGACCGATCCCCCGTGCTGGTGGCGGCTGAGTGATACCCCGTGTTGGTGGCGGCTGAGTAATACCCCGTGTTGGTGGCGGCTGACTGATCCCCCGTGCTGGTGGCGGCTGAGTAATACCCCGTGTTCGATTCCTTGTTATTTTTCCAATCCACTTTATCGAGGATGAATTTCACACCCGCGCCCAAGAGCGACGATAGCGAAATTTCCGCTTCAACGTGCAATTTTGTACAGGCAACCTTGCTGTCGTCGCCGCGCGTTGCGGTCTTTCCACTTCCCACGACTTCCGCCCATCTGTTTTCGGCGGGCGGGTAGTAGGAGAACACATCGAACGGGAATGTGCAGAAATGGAAACCCTCTTCACAGATAACGGCCCTGTCGGTTTTGTAGGTTTCTCCCGGTTTGTATTGGAATCCGCGACACTGGAAATTTTTATCAAGCCCCTTATAGCCGCGTATCAATTCGTTTTTCATGGTGTCCCCCAAGGTGGTTCGTTCCGACATTTATTCCCCCGCTATTTGTGTCGCCCCGTTTTCTGCCGGTTGACGGGGCCACTCAACCCTCGTAATTACCGGCGACGTTGGCGGCATCACCGGCGGACATTAACTGCCCCCGCTCAGCGCGTCGAACTTTCAGGGGCTGTTCGATTGGACCTTCAAGGTGATTGCAGATTACCACAATATTCCCCAGAGTCAAGCATTTTTTACATGAATAATTGTCATGGTATCTATAACAATTTTTATACTTGATTTTTGGTATAGAGTATGAAATAAGGGTACACCGATTGCTATCCGAGGACGTAAATGTCAACCTGCCCCTGCGGAAACAAATTCACGCCGAAAAGCAATAATCAAAAGTATTGTTCCCCAAAATGTCCAGAAGCCAAGAGGGCTCTTCGCGCACAGAAGGACGCATACCGAAAGCGTGAATTCAATACCGGCAAGCATGAAGAGGTCTTCGATTGTATCTGTCCGAAGTGCCGGAAGAAATTCGTCATCCGGGGATTTTTCTCGACCGAACCGCGCCCCGGCAAGTGGACGTTCTGCGAATCCTGCAAAGTCAATTTTAACGAAAACGGTTGGCCGGACGACATGATATTTCCCAACAATTATGGGGCGAGGAAAACTAGAGGAGGGGCGGCATAGTGGACTGGTTTACGGCTGACATGCACTTTAATCACGGCAACATCATTAAGTATTGCGGTCGGCCTTTTTGGTCTGCCGAGCAGATGAACGAAACCATGATCGCCAATTTCAACAGCCGCGTCAATCCGTTCGATACCGTCTACCACATGGGAGATTTCAAGTTCTCGGCTTCGCTTCAAAATGTCTACGAACTCTTGAAGCAACTCAATGGCCGATGGGTTTTCATTCGCGGCAACCACGACAAGAACAACGGGGTGCATACGATTCTTGAACATGCCGTCATTAAGACGTTCGGTCAAGAGATTCTTTTAGTACACCGTCCGCAAGATGCCGACGCACACTCCATCCTGTACGACTTTGTTTTCTGTGGTCATGTTCATCAATTATGGAAGTTTCGGCCCGGTATGGTGAACGTCGGCGTTGATGTTTGGGATTTCATGCCGGTTCACGCGAAGCAAATTTTCAAGGCGTACAAGCAATGGGAACGGGGGTTGATGTGAAAAAAACAACAAAACCTGTGGATTTTTCAACAACGATCTCCGGGGAACATCCCGAATGGGAATCCCTAAAACGACAAGGAAGCCAGCATTACAAGACAGGCGGCGTCGAACCCGTGGACCTCTACCTTGCCGGGGGAATGTTCCACGATTTCGCCCTTTGCTCAATCATCAAGTATGCGTTCCGGTCACGGCAGGGAATGAATATCGACAACGAAACGCTGCATAAGAACCTCGATAAGATCATCGACTATGCACAGAAATTGAAGGTGGCGAATGGATAAGCCATCGCAAATATCCATCATCATATCCGCCCTTTCATCGTGCGCGATTGAAAACAACACTTTTGCAAGCGATCTACTGAAGCTCAAAGATAAGGATTATCCGGCGTTCATCGCGGAACTAAAGAAAATGGGGTGGCTGACAGATGAAGATTCCGAAGCGCGTGAAGATTGCAGGTCATAACATTAGGATTCGTCACCGTAAGATTCTGAAGCTCCACGGCGACGAGTGCTACGGCCTAACATGGAATGCGGCAAATCTTATCGAGCTTGCCGAAAAGACGAAACAGGGTAGGGTGCCGAAGTCACGCAAAGAGGAAACGCTACTCCATGAAATAATCCACACCATTGCCGACAAGTACGGCCTCGACATGGGCGAGAAGATCGTCAAGCGACTTGCCGGTGCGCTATATCAAACACTCCGCGACAACAAATTAGATTTCTCGGATAGGGGGAAATAATGCCAAAGAAGCGCGTCTTGGTCATATCGGATCTCCATTGCGGCCATCAGGTGGGGCTCACGCCTCCAGGCTATCGTATGCCCGATGAAATCGCCAATCAGGAGAAATTCGAGATGGTGCGCCGGGAAGTCTGGAAGTATTTCGCCGCCGCCGTCAAGAAGCATCGCCCCTACGATATTTTGATTATCAACGGCGATTGCCTTGAGGGAAAGGGGATTCGGAGCGGCGGCACGGAGCTTATCACGGCAGACCGCAAGACGCAATGCGACATAGCCAAGAAGATCATCGAACACCTTGACGTCCCCGTTATCCGCATGACCTACGGGACCGCCTCACATACCGGGACGGAAGAAGACTGGGAAGACATCATCGCGCAGGCTGTAGGGGCCAAAATTGGGAGCCACGAATGGTTTCAGGTTAACGGGCGGATCATCGACTGCAAGCACAAGATTTCCTCCACGCAAGTTCCCTACGGCGGGCTCACCCCACTTGCCCGTGAAATCATCTGGAATCGCGTATGGGCGGCGAGAAATCAGGTTCCCCGTGCGGATATCCTCATACGGTCACACGCGCACACCTATGAGCATTGCGACCATGAGGAATG
>JBAZEO010000189.1:0-4035 GCA_041653935.1 Dehalococcoidia bacterium
GGTTGAACTGACGCCCTCGCTATCGGACGGAGGCGTAGGCTCTCCGATTTCAATACCGCCGAAAACGCAAGGCGCACATTGCTCATTGAAAGCCGCACGAAACGCGGTCAACAATTCGCCAGCCCTGCGGCGTGATTGCATGTATAGCGCGTCAACCGCCGCCTGTACTGCAAACTCTATCGCCGTCGCCTGCGCATGGTCGCCGTCGTCTTCGGTTAGCGTTGCGATGATGATTGCGACGTTGCTTGAAAATGTAGCGGGTTGATTGCCGGGGCGCTGTCCTGTCGCGCTGATTGCCACGCACGGGAAAAAGCGGTCAATCTCTGGATTCCACTTGTTGTCATTGCGCAAGACATGCCAGCACCTAACCAGTGTACCAGCGCCGATTTCCTGCGTCCGTATCACGTCCGCAAGTGCCGCCTCGATTGTGCTTGGTATTGGTGCTTTCATTTAGTAAGCCGTCGCCTTTTTCAACTTGTCGTCAATAAGAAACTCCATGCTGTCCGACGCCCTGACAAGCGCCGTCTCTTCATCCTTTTTTCCGCCGACAAATGCCGCGCTTGCGTATCTCAAATTGTTGTTGATCTTGATCGTCGTGAAGTCGAAACGGCGGATTATCAAAACGCTTGCGATTTCGGGAACGCCGTCAATCTTTGCAACGCCGCCAGCTACGATGTTTCGGCGCGTCCATTGCCAAACCTTTTTCGCAAGTCCCGAGTTTCTGATTTTTCTTTTGGGATGATTTATGAAATTACTGGCATCTCCGCCAAGCGTATTTGTGGCTCCACCATCGACGCTAACCCACTCCTTTGTCACAAGGTCTTTTGCGAATCTACGCCCGTTCTTTTCGACAAATCGGATGTTGCCATAACGTCCCGTTCTATATATCGGCTGGAAAAACTTTTCACCTGTCGGCTTCCACCGATTAACGCCAAACCTTGCGCGGCGCATGTCGCCCTTCGCCTGTCGCGCCTGCGCCTTGGTCCACTTCCCATCGTCACTAGCTTTGAAAAGCGGGTTTCTGACTATCGGGCGAAGAGTCGACGATACCTTTGTCGATGCGGAAAGAGATTCGCAGAGCTTGACCGCCGCCCATCGACAAGCGGCCTCGGGCGTTTTGTGCAGGTCGGTCATGGCGTTATCAATCGACTTGTTGAATTTGTCAACGTCTTTTTGATCCCAGTACCAGTCAAAGGTTAGCATTAGTTTTCGCCCCCCATGTCTAGAATCAGTATCCCGCCCCTCTCGGCATTACCCGTGATTCGCACCTTGCCGAACGCCCCGCCGCGTTCAACCTCGCAAAGCTTTCCGTTAAGATTCCGGTCAATCTTTCCAAGCGCATCTTTCGGCATGTCTGCAAGCCTGAATTTGACGCTGAATGTAATCCCCTCTTTTACGCCTTGATCCGTGTATTCCGGCACTTTCTTTTCCGGCGTCATGACGGCCCTTGCAATCACATCATTTCCAAACCGAACGCGGCAACGGCATTCCTCTATGCCGTCCCATTGAGCGTCAAAGATGTCTTCTGATTGTGTCATGACTTTTCACAAAGTCCCCGCCCTCGAAAGGGTGCCGCGAGGATAGCGGCGGGCGTGGTGATCCCTCTTATCGGTCGGGAGTAACGACCTTGTTAATTATCGAGCAAGCAACACGCGAACGGTAGTATTTGAGATTGCCGCAGCTTCAACGGCATAGCCCACAACTGGATCGCTGGTAGATGTAGCGTCAGCACAACCATTAGAGACTGTGCCGCCGTAGGGCGACCCGTCTGCATCCCAATAGATTTTAGCACCTGCCGTAATCGCGGCGGTCGACTTCTCAACGTCAAACACGCCGCTAACGGCGACCGCGCCAACGGTTGACGCTTCAATCGGAGCCTTTGCCACGGCAACGACGCTACCCTGAACTACAACGTCACCGGCGCTGACTGCGACGGACGGCGTGTAGTCGATTGAGTTGCCTTCCTGAATGTACGTCGCCTGAATTGCAAACGCCGAGACGGCGCAAAGAGCAACGGCGAAGAGGGAGAAGAATTTCATCGTTTTCATGTTTCTGTTTTTCCTGTTTTTGAGTTCGTTTTGATGAATGCGCGGGCGGTATATTTCAACCGCCCGCGCTTTGGGTTTTAGCCGCCAGCCGAATAGACGGCCGCTTTCGGTTCGGCGAACGCCACACCGTAGTCATAGTAACAGCGCATCTGGATTCCGAGCGTGTTGAAGTCCGTATCGGCGGTCTCCACCCAAGGCTCTTGACGGCCATTCAGGAACGCGGCTTCCATGAGCGGCATTGCCATCGGGTTCGAAACCAGCGCCCAGCCGTTTCCGCTGATGTAGCGGGTTGCGGCCGGGGCGTAACGTCCAACAAACGGATTGGACGCCGTATCCTTCGCGGTGCCGCCGATGAGGTTTGTCGAGACGTTCAGCTCGCGAGCCTTGACGGAATTCGCGGAGCCGACAAGCAGGACGGAAGCGTCCGCGCCGATGGGGTTTCCATCCGAATCGACCAGCGCCATGAACTTCTGTTCTGCAAGGGCCAGATTCGCCAGCGTAAGGGCGACGGAGTGGTAGTTCCCGAGGCTGTCGTCAACCGGGAATGCGGTCGCAAGAGCGGCGGAAAACGCGGCCCAAAAGTCCGTATTGAAGGTTCTCGCGGCCGCAAAGCCAAGCTTGACCGGGGAATCAGTCAAGACGCCAAGGTCGTCATTGATGATGTCCTTACGGGTGTACGCAAGTATTAGAGCCTTGGTATCGGCCTGAATGGTTCGGGCCTCATTGGACACCGTGCCGTGCGATATCTCGCCAGTCGGGGAAAGCGCCTGAAGTAGGTTTGCCATGACAAGCCGAACGCCCGTGTTGGCCTTGAAGTCAACGACTGGGCGAACGCCGGCAACCTGACGCCACGTCTGCTCGACGGTTCCGAATCCCTGCCGAATGAATTTGTTAGCAACATTCGAAAGAACGTTGCTGATTGCGACCGTCGAAAACGCGGCCTGCAAGAATTCCTTCGTCTGGTGGCGGGTAGCGTTGAGCTGTTTGCCGGAAGCGGCGAGGCAAAGCCGCACAAGGTCGGTGAGGCTGTTGACCTGGATGACCGAAGCGGCGTCAAGGGTCGCCGGGGTGTAAACCTTCTCGGGCGATTTGAGTCCGGCACGAATGGCGGTCGCGGCCTCGATGGCGTTGGCGGTCATGTCGGGACGTGCGCCGCCATTGATGTTGAAACCGTTCGGGCGTTCGTCCTGAATTTTGTGCGCGGCGATCTCTGCGGCCTGCGCCTTGATCGTCGCATCCTTCACGGCGATTTCCGTCTTGGTGGAATCCCATCCATCCTTTACGGCGGCGGCGGAAATTTCGGGGTGGTCCTTGGCGATTGAGCGCACATCACGGATGCGGCTTTCCTCGGCCACAGCGGCGGCGCGAATATCTTCGGCGGTCGGCGCGGGTTTGTTCTCGTTGTTCATTTGTTGTCCTTTGTCTGCGTGTTGTGCGGCAATCGCCGCGCTTGTTGACTTGTCCGCACCAAGCGGCAAGATTGAGATTTCGTTAAGCGTCGATTCGACAATTAGAGTAAATGGCCCCTGAATTGTTTGCCCGTTGACTTCCACCATTTCCTCGGGCGGAACGTCCCGCGTTTTGGTCGGCGTGTTGCCAATCGACATCTGAAACTTGAAGCCGTTTTTGGCGAGGCCCAACATGCTTTTAACCGTGTCGCTTGACCCCATAACCGAACCGGTGGCGGTAAGCTTTTTGTCGCTCGTCACCTTGTCAGTCTGCCCCACGATGTCGTCAATTGAATACGTCGAATGCGCGTAGAGAATCGGCACAATATCGGATGTCTGCATCCCGGCAAGGTCTACCACGACGTCGCCCCACCAGCGTACGTTCATCTTTCCGCCGTTGTAAGCCTCCATGGTGATTCGCGGAAGCTTTGCGGCCTCGCCTTCTTTCACTGGGGCGGCGGCTTCGATCGTGCAAAATCCGGCCATCATAATGCGCTTGTCTGGTTCGTCGTTATTCTGTTTTGGCATCGTCAATCTCC
>JBAZEO010000190.1:0-4010 GCA_041653935.1 Dehalococcoidia bacterium
TCCAATAGGATTGCGTCAACCGTCGTCTGAACATCCCCGACATCATCAAAGATGTTATCCAGGTCCGTCGGCATATTCGCCTCATCAAGCTGAGCAAGTCTCGTCTCTGTGCAGACACCCGTCACCGTACTGACGTCGGCGGTCTGTCTCGTTTCCAGTTTAACCCGTATATGTTCGGTGAAACACGTTGCCAGCTTGACAGAAAGAATCACTTCCCTCACTCCGGTAGCGAACGCCGCATCAGGCCAATCTATCCGGTATAGGCCCGGCTGATCCGTCGCGTCTATTTCTATCCCATAATTGTCCGTATGCTCCGTATCCGTCGCCGCAAGAGCCGTCGCGTCAACTTTGGCAGAAGGTTCCGCACCCAACCGGCAATACTGCAAGTCTATATCCGCGATTGTGGCACCGGTTTTAGCAACGCCGTCCGCCGACGTTCTCAGGACAACGAAGGTCGAAATGTCTGTGCTTCCAGGGGTAACTTTCATTGCATCCCTCCGTTTAACTGATTAAAACCGCCGTCTAACTGGTGCGCTTGTTCGTGGTTCAGGGCTGTTTCTGTTCCTGTTGCGTAGATACTCATCACGTTATTCGCATAAAGTCCGTATGAAGCCACATCGCCGTTGAATTTATCCCCTGCCGCACCATAAACACCCGACCCACCCGACGTTTCATATTCAATCTTACCCGTAGCGTAGTAGATGCCCAAGAAGTCGCCCACGGAGCACCGGACGCTTTTTCCGGTGAATGTCTGTTTTGATCCAGCCGTAACGTCGCCGATGGTCACAGAATCCCGCATCGTGTAACTTGTCCCGCTGCCAAAGAACGTGCCTATTTTGCATCCCGCCAGGTTTGCATAAGCCCATATCTCAAAAGACGTAAGGATACCGTGAGCGTTGGCCGGGTTCGCAATGTCGATAAAAGTTACGTTGGCAAGCGCATCCGTTTTCGCTCTGTCTGTCGCCCCTGGGCCTACATCTATTGCCATCTTTTAATCCTCTACCCAACACTCGAAGTATAAAGTCACCTGATCGCCCGCGGTCCCTATATCCGTCAGAGTAAGGTAAAACGCACTCGATACCGTCGGATATTGATTGAAGTCTTTCGCCAGGGAAAGCCCGGTCGTGTCTGCCGTGTTTGAGACAGCCGTTTGGGTAAATACCGCCGCACCTTGTGCATCGGACAGGGTAACGGTGAAAGTGTTGTCAGGGGCCACTGTGGTAAGCCCAGGGGACACTTTAAGTATCATCATTGTGGAACCCTGAGCGACAGCCTTTAATCCGGCAGGCATAAGGGCCACAAGGTCCGTTTTTGCCAGAGCATCCCCGTCGGAAGTGCAGATCACTTTCCACTGGACATAGTGGGCATATTTAGAAACCCACGAAGGCGTTAAAGTCCAGGCCGCAAAGCTCTGAGTTGCCAGCAGTAAAACAATTCCAAACGCTAAAATTATTCTTTTCATTCGATTAACCCCCATTCTGTCGGCGGCTCTCCTAGCCACTCCTTTGTCCTGCCCGATAATGACTTGACGCGGCCCTTGAAGTATTTCCGGTTCGCGTTGTCCCATTCCAATGTGATGTTCATGCCCAAAAACTGATTGACGACTTTACCGGGAGGATCGAAGAAGTGACCCGTCCCGTCTATTGGTATACCCGCGAGGATGATTCTTTCGTACCCCATAGCCAGCCCCACCATGCAGGCGAACAGACCGGAAGAACCGGACCTTCCCCCTTCAAGCACCCACAGAAAGTCAAGGGCGTGTCTGGTCTTGAACTCATAAGGCGGTAGATGATCGTTGTTTTCCGGGAGCCGGTGACTGTGCGTGTAAATATGACCGCCTGCATGACAACCATTCGTCCATCGTAATTGCCGCCACAAAGGCGGTTCTTCCGGGTGCAGGGAAACCGCGTGATGAAGCTCACCCTTGTAGTGCATAATCATATCGTTGACGGCAATCACTTCCACCTTGTCAAAGTCAATCCGGGACAGATCATCCCAAATACACCTTGCAGAACCCAGGACAACAGCCGTACCACTTCGCGTACCGGCGATTACCGGGGCCTTTTCGCCCCTGCCTCTAATTCCGTTGCTCTCCCAAATAGGAATATCAGTCACGTTTAGAACCCCTTGCAATGATTTCACACGACGAAGAACCCTCCGTCATCAGGACATCACTCCAATACTCGCATACCCGCTTAACCCACCATTCACCCGGCTTGACGGTTAAATGAAGTGTTTCATTGATCTTTTTACCCCACGAATCAGGTACGGTAGATATGGAAAAGTAGCAGTTGCCTACCTTGCGCGACATCTGTTGAAGGGCTTCCTGCACCCATTCAGTCGGTAAATGCTCCATCACATCGACACAAAAACCCCAATCGGCTCTGGGCAGGTTTTTGGGTAACAAATGAAGGGAAGCTTTAAAGAGCTTGACTTCATGCCTTAAACCCTTGTCCGATATGTCAACCGCGTAGACCTTAAACCCTTGATCCATGAAATTCTGCGCCGCATCGCCCGTACCCGTCCCGAAGTCGATCACCGAACACCCGGGTGGCATATACGGTACGGCGTTCCTCACACGGGAAATACCCGGTCCCGGTGAATAACCCGGAACCGAGTGAATCCTGTCGTACTTTGCTTTTTCCTGCTCGATCATTACGGACACGATTTCAGGTAAATGACCCAAATGGTCCCGGTCATTTCCTCTGTTGCCGTGGTTAAAGTGACGATCAAATCTTCCGTTGCCGTGTACTGACGGCCCGCTTCCGTGGTACACTGCGTGACCTGGCCCGCCGTGGTGAAGACGGTCGCCGCCAGATAACGATCAGCATCACCGACCGTGGTCCCGTCAGACGCTTTAATATCGCCGAGGGCCAGCGTTCCCGCTGAACTCAGATCGTCAGCAATGACCCAGCCGGTAATAAAAGTCTCTCCCTTATTCAGAGTGCCGACCTTAATGGTTGACCCTGTGGCTAGACTCGCGGCCTCGTATTCGCCCATCACCACCTTGACACGCCCCTCATACTCCGTACCCATATAGCTTGCGGGCGACGGGGAGGCGGCTTTGGTGTATTCAACTGTTAACGCTGCTGTCATAATAAAAACCTCCTTAGTAAAGGCGGGCTGTTACACCCGCCGGTTAATTACACTTCAACACAGTCGATCTCGACAATACCGTCCTCATCCATCCGGGTCGCGCCAATGGACATACCCAGGTAGACCTGAGTAGCCATGTTCTTATCTCTCCGCGGGCCAACATCCGTAATGACATCCATACCGATAGCCAGAAGGATACTGTTCTTCTGCCCGGCAATACATTTACGGACCGAACTGGCAACGGCGAGCCGCTCCGAACGAACGAATTTGAAGCCCATGAAGGTATCAACCTGTCCTGCAACGAGGGCTTTGATGGTGTTGTAATCCGAACTCGTTACCTCTTCCAGATCCAGCATATCGCTCAACTGCTTGGACCCGATGATACAGAACCGATCTTCATCGTCCACTTCGTTACCGTCCAGAATAGCCTTGGCAGACAGGAGCTTGGAAAGCGTCATGCCCGTTGATCCATTGGCAATCACGTTGTAGGACGTATCGAAGGTATAGGACGTGGACCCGTCAACCCCGCCGTAGGCCGTAGCCAGGAAAGCGGTAATGATCTCATCGTCCATCGCCCGATTCATGGCGTTCTTGGCGTTGATGGCATAGTTACTCGCCGGATCGGTCAGGACTTTCTTCACGTCCATGTTATCGACGAGATCGGCCCAGTCGTAATCACCGAGCGAAACGCGCCGTCTTAAATGAGGCGTGGAAACCAGGGGAGTGTCAGCGTGTCGTGACGTTCTCTTGACCGCTGCCGTTGAATTTAACTGATCAAAAAAGGCGTTCTTTCCGACAATGCCCGCCTCAACCCGCACCAACTGGCGAAGTCGGGACTCTTTCTGCTGCATTAAAATCTGGACGTTTGAACTGTACTGTTCAACCATCGCAGTGGTAATTTCTGTACTCATATT
>JBAZEO010000191.1:0-3947 GCA_041653935.1 Dehalococcoidia bacterium
TTGCTAATTCCGCCTGGACATTGTACCACCGTTTTGGCATCTGCTCCTCATCGAGCAGGATCTTGGTCTGCATACACTATGATTGGAGTGTATAAATATATACATTGTGGCATGATTTTGTAGATTTTTGATTTTATGTATGCATTTCTCGCGCTGCACCGCTCACCAGGCACCCCCCATCGACACGGGGGAATTGGAGTCAGACCGACCCGATACAAAGCGTGTCACGCAAGATTGATACGTGCGCTTACACCATTGAATTTCAAACGCAGGGTGAACAATGGGCACGGTGATCTTTGAAGGAGATGATTTCAGGAGGATGCACAGGACAGACTTAACCGCCCTGAAACGACTGGTCGATACAAAGAAACTGGGTATCTTTGATGTGGACTACAAGGACCGTAAGATCAAGGTGGAGATAAAACGGCGAGGGGACGATATCGTCGTGAAACGGTATCGCGTGAGCTGACCGGACAAAACGTAAAAAACCAGTGTACTTCTGCCCCGCCTATCATCGATGCACCCTGAAAAGCAGTCATAATCCCGTGGCTCTCCCGTTGAAACGCGTACCGCATATATGCCCCCGGATACGCAGCCGGGATGCCGGACGATGAGCCGAAATCCACAGGGTCGATGGGGATTATTTCTGTCATCAGGACGCCGGGGATTTCTGAATTTTTAAAAGTTCGGTAAGCACCGAAAGCCACATCCGCTTTGCATCTGCCGCATCCATCCCCATCATCACGTTCTCAATCGCTCCTTTGATGAGCGCATGGAATGCCCAGGCAATCTCTTGTGCATCAAGGGCAGAACTGATACGCCCCGTCCGCATCTGAAGAGAAAAATACTGACTGGTGATCCGGAGACCCTCCGTCCGGTATTCCCGCACACCTGCCCGAAGCGATTCATTTCTTGTCATGACTTTGATGATCTCCAGGCTGATCGTCGCGTATTTGTGGTGCAGCGCGAGGATCCCGTCAAAAAATACACCGCCATCACACAGGAGATCACCGGTGACAAAGGAGCGGGAGAACGCCTCATAGTATTCCTGCATCAACTGCTCCACTATTGCGGCAAAAAAGAGCTCTTCCTTGTTCCGGAAATACCGGTAGATTGCCGGCTTCGTGACATTTAATCGGGCGGCGATATCCTCCATCTTCGTCTTTTCAAAGCCATTTTGTAAAAAGACACTGAACGCCTCTGCGACAATTTTTTTCCGGATCTCGTCCCGGTAGCCGGGATATAATTTTGGCATAATCTGTGTACTCCTTTAACGGTCAATAAAGATAAATCCGGGTAACCAAGATTACCCAAAGTAACATTGATACCTTTGGGTAACATACGCATGTACACACGCGGGATGAGGTCACATCAACTCCTGACAAACGCGGGTTCTGACTGCCCGGCACGGTTTTCCCGTTCCGACAGTGCACCTCACGCACCCGGTCGTCATTCGTAATCACGAAAACATATTATCATTATATTGGTAACACGTAGTAAGATCTCCTTTGAAGTAAAACCACAATAGTGGACAGACGGTGAAATTACAGAATGAAAATTCCGGTTTTTAATGTTTTGATCAGTCCTGACAACTTTTACAGGACTGTTATAAATGAGAAAGAGAGCCTGAAGATCCCGTGCCTGATCGTCCTTGCAGGGGCAATTATCGGAGGCATATACGCTTACATGATCGGCGGGCTTACGGGAAAACTGATGGGAGATTTGATGCCCGGCTTATCGACCATCATCGAGATATCGACTCTCATTGGTGCGCTTATCGCAACATTCATTATCTGGGTGGTCATGACCGCAGTCTTCTTCGGGCTCTCGTGCATCTTTAAAGGGCAGGGCAGTTTCAAGCGGTGCCTTGAGATGACCGGGTACGGGTACCTGCCCCAGGTGATCGGTTCGGTCATCACGCTCGTTGCAGTATTTGTCTATGTCCCGAAGGTCGTTGTCCCGGAAGTCTCTGCCGCAGCATTGCAGGATCCGCAGCAGATACAGGAAGTCGTAAAAGCCCTGATGCAGCAACCCGCCATGGTGGAACTGACCCAGATCACTGCCGTCATCTCGATCGTCTT
The DNA here is from genome assembly GCA_041653935.1 of Dehalococcoidia bacterium. GTDB lineage: Bacteria > Chloroflexota > Dehalococcoidia > E44-bin15 > E44-bin15 > JAYEHL01. The sequence continues at coordinate 2,082 of JBAZEO010000191.1, forward strand.
TCTGCTCTGGAGCGCCAACAGCTGGATCTTTGGCATGAGATACGCACGGGGACTCTCGATGCGGAACGCCGCGATCTGTGTGGGCGTACCAGTGATCATCTACGTCCTCTACATGGCATATTCCATAACCGGTGTCTGAGATGAAACAATACCGCATCCTCCTCCTTGTTTCGCTCTGCCTGCTCTGCCTGTGCGGGGCAGCAGGTGCCTATGTCACTGCCGAGAGCATCATGGCAGCAGAGAAAGTGTATGTCTCGGCGGCGACCTATGATCCCGGTGCCTTCTTTGTTGACGATACCGGGACAGTCACGTTCTCGGTCACGAACAGCAACACCAACCAGAGCGTGGTCGTCAGCCACGCAACCTTCTCGGACGACAGTTTTGATCTGACGAGCGGAACATACGATACATCGGCAAGCATCGGGCCGCTCCAGACACGCTCGTTCGTCTTCTCCATTGCCGCAACCGCAAAAGAGGGCACCTACTTCCCCACGTTCTCGCTGAGTTTCCGGGACGGGGACAGCCTGTGGTACCGCTCGATGGTGAAGATCGAGAACATGCCGCTTGTCACGACCGTTCTCGACAAGCCGGATACGTTCACCCAGGGCAGGAAAAAAACGATCAACCTTCAGATCACCAACCCCCGTGACAATGGCGTGAAGAATGTCATACTTGATGTCTCGGGCGCCGGTATCACCGCTTCGCCGGATAAAATCTTTGTCGGGGATATTGCCTCCCGGTCAAACAAGTCCGTAACCTTCTCAGTGACCCCGGAACAAGCGTCAACCCTCCATGTGACGGTCAACTATTACAATGGCGACAATCCCCACTCGGTGACGATGGATCTCCCGGTCGCGTTCGGCACCGACAAAAAGCAGGCGAGCCCGGTGATCAGTAACGTGCTCGTCAAATCTGAGACCGGCACCTACCACGTCACCGGTGACGTCACAAACGCCGGGCTGGAAACAGCAAACGCGGTCACGGTCACCTCTGGTACTCCGGCAGTTCCGGCAGATCCCTACCGGTCATATATCGTCGGCGCCTTAAAACCGGATGACTTCGGGAGTTTTGAAGTGACGTTTACCGCCACCAATGCAACGAGCGTCCCGCTCCAGCTCTCATTCAAGGACTCAGATGGCAACGTGATCACGTCCCGGTATGATGTAAAGCTCACGTCGTCCTCTGCCGCAGTGCAACAGCCGGGCTTGCCGATCATCCCCATTGCAGTGATAGCGGTCGTCATCGTTGTCTTTGCCGGTGGATGGTTCTTCTACTTACGAAGGAACAAACAGTGACCTCAGTAGCCGACGACCAGCCGGTCATGTCCTTCCGGGACGTGGTCAAGGTGTACCCGCTCCCCGCCGGGGACGTGACCGCATTGAACCAGGTCACGTTCCAGGTGGACAGGGGCGAGTTCATCTCGATCATGGGTCCCTCCGGTTCGGGAAAATCCACACTCCTGAACCTGATGGGGTGCCTGGATACACCGACATCCGGGGATATCTACATCAGCGGCACCCGTACCGGAGACATGTCTGACCGGGATCTCACCAACCTCCGAAGGGACCGGATCGGTTTTATCTTCCAGTACTTCAACCTCTTCCCGCTCTTAAACATCATCGAGAACGTAACATTTCCGATGATGCTCAAATCCCAGCGTGCGGTGGATCCGGAGCGGGGGCGGGAAGTACTCCGTGCCGTCTCTCTCGAAGAACCGCTCTTCACTCACACCCCCATCGAACTCTCTGGCGGACAGCAGCAGCGGGTGGCAATCGCCCGTGCGCTCATCAACAACCCGGACATTTTGCTCTGCGATGAACCGACCGGCAACCTCGATTCCAAGACCGGTGGCGGCATCATGGACTT
>JBAZEO010000192.1:0-3037 GCA_041653935.1 Dehalococcoidia bacterium
ATGTCTGAAGCTTCCTTCCTGGCATGGGAAGAAGAGATCAAGGCTATCCAGCTTGGCGATGTCCACGAAGGGAAACAGGGGTTCATCCAGTTTGGTGACAATTACCAAGTGCATGTTGGCCTTCTGGGGACGGCCAATCTTTCTACCCTGATCCATGAGATTGGGGGCCATTTCGCCTTTGAGATCATGAGGGACTTAGCCGGACAAGAGGGCACACCTCAGCAAATCAAGGACGATTATGCGAAGATCCTTGAAGCAGTAGGGGCTGAAAATGGGGTAGTGGGGAAGGACCAACACGAAACCTTTGCCCGCCTGACAGAAGCCTACTTCATGGAAGGCAAGGCCCCTTCCGAGGAACTGCGCGGGACATTCGCCAGGGTCAAGGAATGGATGAAGCTAATCTATCGCCAGCTCAGGAACCTTGGAGTCAAGCTGAGCCCAGAGGTCCGGACGATCTTCGACCGGATGTATGCCACTGATGAAGCCATCGTCCAGGCCCGCGAGAGCGCCCAGGAGACGCGGAAGCTCATCGCCAAGCCCGAAGATGTGGGCTGGAACCAAGCCACGTTTGACCGCTACCAGAAGACCATAGCAAAGAGTCAGGAACGGGCCGCTGCAGAAGTTGAACAGAAGCTCATTGCGGAAGCTCAGCGTCAACACGAATCCTGGTGGAAGGACGAGGAAGGAAAGATCCGGGGGGAAGTCGAGATTGCCGTGGATTCCCGGAAAGACTTCAAGGACCTCAAGGCCCTCCAGCGGGGGCAACTGGAGGACGGAACGCCGATGAAGCTGGACCGGGCGCAGATTGTCGCCTTGATTGGGGAGAAGGAAACCCAGGCTATCTCGCGCTCAAAGGGTGCGGTCTACGTCCGAGAGGGCGGCGTCGATATCGAATCTGCTGCGGAGATCATGGGATATGAATCGGGGCGGCAACTGGTCGAGACTCTGGCAGGAATGCCTAAGCGATTGGAGCTGATTGAACGTCTTACCCAGGAAATCATGGCGGCCAAGCACGGGGACATGCGGACAGATGGGACCTTGGCTGATGCTGCGGCAGAAGCCATCCACAACAAAGCTAGGGAAGAGCAACTGGCAATGGAACTCCAGGCTTTTGCAGCCAAGGCCAAAGAGGTTGCCCCGTTCCTAAGGGCTCAGGAGAAGGGAACCAAGGCCAAAGCCAAGGGCGTAATCTCAGACATTCCTCCTATTGCGACCTTCCGAGCGGCGGCTGTTGAGATCATCAACGGCAAGAAAATTATGGATATCCAGCCCGATTACTACCTCAAGACGGGGCAGCGAGAGGGCAGGAAAGCCTTCGAGGCTATGGGGAAGCAAGACTTCCAAGCCGCCACCCAAGCCAAGAAGAACGAGCTGATGAACCATTTCTTGTACCTGGAAGCGGTGAAGGCCCGTGCACTGGCAGAGAAACAAGCGGGGAAGGCGCGGGACCTGGCGAAGGCCCCAGCACAGCAGCGTGTTGGGAAGGCCCAGGGCGATTACCTGAACCAGATGAATTCCATCCTGGACCAATACGAGTTTGCAAAGATCCCCATCCGTGACCTGATTTCCAGGCAAACAAATCGTGAGGATTGGGTGAAACAACAGTTGGAGGCTAACAACGGGGAAGGGACAGGGATCATAGAGCCGGACCCAATTCTCTACAATGAGATCCCGAAAAACTACAAAGAACTAACCACGGCAGAGCTAAGCGCTGTCATGGACATGCTGAACAACATCCAGGCTGTGGCGCGGAACCAATACCGGTACATGCTGGGAGATCGTGAAGCGGACTTTGAAGCAGAGAAGGCGGAAGCCATTTCAATCGCTCGGACTGTGAACGAGATCACGCCGATAAAAGCATCTAGTGCTTATGAGGGCGGATGGGATAGGGCTACCAGGAAGCTTCGTGGCTCCGATGCGGAAATGCAAAAAATGGAATGGTGGATCGACCAGCTTGACGGCGGGGATATCAACGGGCCATGGCGTAGAAACATCAAGAAGCGGATCGATGACGCCACGGCGGCCAAGCATGCTCTCACGAAGGAAACGTATGCCTTAATCCGCAAAGCGTTTGAATCTCGTCCCAAAGCCGAACGGCTCGCGGAAATGAGCGAGTCTTCAGGAATCCAGTTCCCGAATCGTAACGGGGAACTGAGCCGGTTGGAACTGATAACCTTCTGGGCCAACATGGGCAACATAGAGAATGAGCATGTGGCGATTGAAGGGGAAGGGCTTGATAATGTGGAGGGGATCGCAACGATTGAAGCAGCCCGCAAGGCAATGCGCCCCGGAGAATGGAAGTTTGTCCAAGAAATTTGGGATTCGCTGGAAACTCTGAAAGCTGGCCTGTTCGCAACGGAAAAGGCGATGACAGGTCTTGAACCGATAGCCAAGACCCTAACCCCTTTTGATGTCAAAATGGAAGACGGTTCCGTGATTCACATGAGGGGCGGGTACTTCCCGCTCCGCGCTGATCCCATTCTTGACCCCAAGGGCGAGGTCATGGAGGACCCCTTCAATCATCTTGCCGTTGGATCCATGAAGGCGTCCACGAAGACCGGAGCGGCGCAGAAGGTAACTGGAGCCACCTATCCCTTACGCCTGGATTATCGGCATATCCTGGGGCCACATTTGGATAGCGTCATCACCCGGATCACCCTAGGAGAAGCCGTTCGGGATGTTTCTCGGTTCATTGAGGATCCGCAGATTAAGCGGACCATTCAGGAAACATTGAGCGTTGAGACAGAAAAGCAGTTTAGACCTTGGCTTCAGGACTTGGGGAATGTCCAAACCGTTGATGATGGCCCAATGACTAGGTTTTTGATGAAGCGGCGCTCCGCCATGGTGGTGGCGAACCTCATCGGGAATGTGGGCTCGCTCCTGGTCCAGGGCGGTGATCTCCCCAGGCCCGCCATGGAAATCTTGAATTGGAATCCGGCCAAACTGTTTGGTGTTCCAGGCTACGCAAAGGCATATTTTGATATCGCCTCAAACCGTAAAGAGATGGTGGAGCTAATCAAGGAGATGTCACCGAATG
>JBAZEO010000192.1:3047-3940 GCA_041653935.1 Dehalococcoidia bacterium
TTCCGAGCGGATCATTTCCAACGCGACTTGAGGGAAATGCGTGAAGCGCGGGGCGCATTAGGAGAAGCTAATGCGAGAGTTACCGAGTTCTTGGCCAAAGGATTCATGGTGATGGATTCCATCATCACCTTTCCAGCATGGCTCGCAAAGTTCCGGATGGGGATGGATACGCATGGAGATAAAGCCCAGGCGATCATGGAGGCGGATCGGCTTATCTCTCGCCGGGTTCAAGCAGGTGAGGGCCGGAACATGTCCCACCTCTTCAGGCGCCCAGGCGTGGCCAAGCTTTTCACCGCATTCATGGGCGACGCAAATACGAGCTACGGCATTGTATCTTCCGCAGTTAAAAGTAAAAATGCGGGCCGTGTCCTATCGGCTTTCATGGCCATCGTGTTTTCCAACATGATCGGGAAAATTCTCAAAAATCGCGGTCCTGGGGATGATGATGATTGGCTCCCCTGGATTGGGGAACAGACCGCTGAAGCGGTGTTCGGGATGGCCCCAGGCGTGGGCGATTTTGTGAAGTTGGGGATGGACTGGCGGAAGGGTAAGCGGGCCGAACTTCGGAATCCAATTGCGGCTGCCATTGTGAAGCCGTTCGAGCTACTGAAATGGACCGCCGAGAATAAGGAGATGGACGCGGAAGAATTCGCTTCGGACCTGATGGACGCGGCGGGTTCATGGGTTGGTATCCCTGGAACGCTTCAGATCCTCCGAACATGGAAATACATGAGACAAGTTGAGGAAGGGAAGCAAAGCCCAGAGGACGCATGGGAAGCGGGGAAAGACGCAGTCCTAGGCCCGAATCCAAGGAAGAAGTGAGGTATCCATGAAGCGTGCAGGCAAATCTATCCCAAGGCGTTCACAGATTGATGTTGACCAGAACCTCATGG
>JBAZEO010000193.1:0-3860 GCA_041653935.1 Dehalococcoidia bacterium
AAGTTATTATAGAACCAGTCTCGTCTTGTACCCGTTTTACTAACGTGTTACCTTCAACGACATCAGTACAATATAACCAAACAACATTAGTGTTACTTATCGTGCTAAGTATTTGTTTGTAGGCCATAACTAAACAAGTGTGATTTTTATAAGGTAAGCCGGGGCAGTTACTGGAACATCCGAGCCAGTAAATGTATATGGTAAGTTAGTAGCAGAAGAATCATAACCAAGTAAATAACTCGTAGAGGGAGTTCCGCTGGAGGTATAGTAAACAAGAGCAGCCCCAGTTCCAGAAGATATTCCAGTAAAAGCAAAATTAGCGCAAGTAAGTTCTCCTCCTGAAACAGCGAGCGAAGTAAGGGTAGCTTCTCCAAGGACATAATCGCTTATGTCTTCCAAAGTCTCGTGATCTTCATCGTAGACATAACTAGAAGTCACAATAGCGCATTTAATAGTAGCCGCTGATAAATCCCCCAAAGAAGATAGGAGAAGTTTATTAGCCGTGGTCAAATAGCTTATAGCAGACATAGTATTAAGTTTGTTGTTAGTTAGTAGTCAGATTAAAGTTTACCTTGTGCGACACTAGAAGCATGGATAGTTTCAAGGTCATGACGGATTACGTCATCACTCAAAGAGCTTGCCGATTTAATAGACTCAAATAGTTTCTTAATAGCTGGCCTATCGCTGTCCGTAGCCATCTTATCGGTCTCATTAATAGCATTGACTAGCTTAGCCGCATAAGGCACGATAGACTTTGCTTTATTTGCTTCTGCTTCAGCCTCGTGTTTACGGATAGACAGCTTAAACTCGTAAACTACCCAGGCAGCAAAAGCTGTCCCCAAGCCAGAAACCAGCAAGGGCATAAACCAAGAAGAGGCCATAAACCGGGCAAAACCGAAGCACACTAAGCAAAGAACTCCTGCAATAATAGCCCCGCGCTTAAACACAGGATTTGCTACAGGGAGTATAAAAATACCAGCTAAACAGACTAGCGAGGCTGCCCCACATGCACCACCTGCCCAGTTTGCCATAGCTATTTGTTTAGCTTTAGCGTTTGCTACCAGCCTGGCACGCTCTTGTCTCTTTGCATCTTCAATTTGTGAAGTAACTGAGGCTACTGCTTTTACAGCGGACTCTAGCGCTTCGGAAGTCTCTTGGCGAGCTTTTGCAACTTCTGCCTGAGCATAGTCTACCTCACTACGCAAACGGGCCACCTGCGCGGCCTCAGACATTGCAGCACCCATTGCCGCGGCAATATTTTTCTGAAGCTGCTCGACCTTGGCCTCCGCGTCTAGCCTGCGCCGCTCTTCCGCCGCCAACATCTCCGCCGGGTCTGGCGCGACGTCCGGCAGGCGTGAGTCCGCGATTCGCACCTCTCCATGACCAAGGGCCAGCCGTCCGTCTTCCAGAGCCTCGTTGGCTGATACAAGATTTGCCTTCAGTTTAGCTGACAGGGCGCGGGCGGCTTCTTCGTACGTTTCTCGCGCCTTCGCCTCTTCGGCACGGGCTGCTTGTTCGACCTCACTTGCCGCTTGTCCATGCTCGATAGCTGCTGTGAGTCCGGACGTATCAACAGCGACTGGGCCCGTCGTTGCGCATCCAGCCAACGTTATTAAAGCGAACGATAGAAAAGTATAATAGCACTTGGTCATAGCTCCTCGTAATGATCGGCGGCCCTGATTCCAACGGACGCCCTGCCGCAGGCAGTAGGATGCACTCCATCATGGGATGTGCCCCATGAGATGATACCGTCAGTGCCCGGCAGAAGAATTCCATCAGTATCAATCCAGCTTGCGTTTTCATCGGCGTCGGCAATCGAGACTTGTGCGGCCCTAATTGTGTCGAGCCCCAACCGCCCAACAGCAACGCCCCAATCCGGAGCACGAGCTATCACAAAATGCAAATCGGTTGCTGAAGGCAAGTCCGCGCGCAGATCAGCAAGATGCGTCGGAAGTAATCCGGCATATGTATCGGCGCCGGCAATTGTCGCGCAATCGGCATGTGCTTGATATCGCAAGAAAAAGCCCCATTCCCACGTGGTGCCCCATCTAGCCAAGGCGGTTAACGCGGTGGTGATTTGACCTGTCAGAACAGTGTAGCCCGACTGCCCCTTTTTCCAGTAAGCATTAAGTCCCATTCCTCCAACGGCTACCTCGATTAATGCGACGTTGTAACCATAATAGGCATAACGTCTAGCAGCGGCCCTACCCATTGATTCGTATTCTTTTGATGCAACGTCAAGCGCAGTCCATGCAGTTGTGGTTTGCCCTACGACATCAGGCAAATACGACCAGAGCTTAATGGTGTGGTCATTGCTAAGGTCTAGCTGCCTTCGAGCTGATAACGAGGATTGATCTGTTGCTATGGCTAGACTTTGGCCGCAAGATACTATCACTACATAATGCTTTTTCTTGAAAAGGTCTAATATGCTCATTACGCGTTTGTGTTGAAGTTAACTAGATAATCTCCAAAAACTATATAGAAATTTTTGGCATAAATCAGCTGCTGCCCCGAAGCTGGAGGAGTCCACGAGGTGTCGCCATTTGCGTTGAGGACGGCTAGATAGAATGCGGCGGAACCTAGCGTCCCCAGCGCATTGGCATCAGAACTCGTTACCAAGGACTGCCACTCGTCAACCGGGAAATAACTCTTGCCATGTGTGATATCTGTTCCTGTTCCGTCAACTTTCAGGAAAGCAGTCATTGGCACCTCGTTTGCGGAAGGAACGCAAACATAACACCGCATTGCTACCCTTATCCCGGCATCCGGCTGTGGTAGCCCTGAACCGCTCAAAGACAAGAGCAATAAATGTGTGCCCGTTTCTTCTCCCGCCAAATCCAACTCGACTACTCCACTCTCTCCAGCGACCGTCTGTGCTGTTGTCGGGGTCATGCGTGGTGCTGACATACCAGTGGGGAGAGAGCCGCCATCGAACTGCCGAAACGCTGCCACGGCAGCCGTTCCAACCCATAAAGATTCATCCTTGTATCTGTCCATCAATTCGGTAGCGGTAAACGCCCGCATCCAAACGCGAACGACACCTAGTACAGTGCCCGCATAATGCGTGGTCCCGTCCGATAGAGCAATGATATCATTGCTGGGTATATCGACATCGTAACTTCCATCGTTGCACGAAACCATGTTCCCTAGCATGGTCCCGTTGACCATGAATATTACCTTAGTACTCCTAAAAACAGAAACCTGAACTACAATTGTTTCTCCGTTTATTATCGGAATTTGCTCTGTGGATTCGTAGGCATAAGTGGTCAAATCGCTTCCGTTCCCAATGGACAGTTTGACGCATCCGCTAGAGGTTAGCGCTAACCTCCATCCGGTATTAGCCGATACTGCATCAAGCAGAACGCATTCTGCTCCAGTGTCCCACATGGTTCGGCGCACTGTGATCTCGATTGTAAAATCCGAAAGGCCCAAACGAGTAGCCCCAGCCGAGGCGATTGGCAGCGCAGAAACACCTGTAGAAATGTCCCCTGGTCCGGCAGGCTCTCTCATTTTGGCTACTGAATTTTTCGTTATCAATTGAGAAATGGCCATCTCTTCAAGGGTTGCTCGTGCCTCTTCTGCAAATGCAGATGCTGCGATTGCAGACGCTTGCGCTGTTGACACGGGCTTATTCGCGTCGGACGTGTTGTCCACGTTGGGAAGCCCGACCTGCGTCTTCGTCAGCCCTGTCAGCCCGGAACCATTGCCAGTAGGCTGCAAGGCAGAGTCCGCGAGTTCGCCTTGTGCCGCCGTGGCCGCGTCTATATCCGCAGGCGTAAGCGCATCTGCCCCGCCCGTGGCGTGCGTTGACGCGTGTGCTGTTGGGGTGCGCGCGTCACTAAACCTAGTGTCATTTCCAG
>JBAZEO010000194.1:0-3827 GCA_041653935.1 Dehalococcoidia bacterium
AGCCCCATGGTTCCTTTATCTCGACGATGCAGTCCGATGCCTCGGCGACAGCACGCATGCCTGCCATCAGGTCGTCGAAGTTCTTCTTCGCAGCCGTCTTGACCGTGTTCATTTCGGCGATGGCTGCATCCTCGACCTTCTTCAGTGCCGCCAGCTCCATGATCTTCTCGCGGAGCTTGTCGATATCCACCTCAGCAAGGATGAGACCGGTGATGTGCTTGATTGCCACCGCACGACGGACAGCATGTCTGCGGCGGTCATAGATTGCGAGGTTGACTCTGACCGGCTCGGAATGCTCTTGGGATGACCAGTTCTGTGTGCCGATGTCGATGTGTATAGGCACACTATCGGCGATCACCGAGCGGATGCGATAGGCGTATCTGTCGACAATGCTGCTGGTATCTTCCGGCAGCCCCAGCTCCTTGATGATGCTGGTGATGACATCGCCGGTAGGAAGCCAGCCCTGTTTCGCCTCATCCTTGCGGTACTTGACCTGAATCCTGACGTTAGCCACGTGTTACCTCCTGTTGGTGTCCGTCATTATCCTTCACAAAACCTCGCTACCCCATCTAAACCCTCGAAATCAGCCTGTTCCCGGCTCTATGAATGGTATCGGTCACGTCAAGCCGGTTTCTGAGCACTCATTCCCGCCTTGTCAGTGCTTCATCAGCGCGCTGCAGGCTGGCAACAAGTCTGGTGTTACCGGCCCGGAGAGTTGCGTTGTCACTTCTGAGTTTGAGTACCTCAGTGACCAGCCGATCAATAGTACCTGCTACCATATCACCGGCGTTCTCAGGCGTGATTACCGATTTGTTCTCTGCGGGTGTTGATGCAGGTGCAGGTACCGACGACTTTGACTTGGACTTGGTGTAACTGGCTGCCCAAGCAACGATATCATTCCTGTTGACTGTCATCGGACGCCTGGTGCTGGTTGGAATGATATCTCTGCTATCGATGGCTCCGTAGATTGTCCATCTGCTGATGTTGACGAGCAATGATGCATCAGCGATGAGCATATCATCTGCTGTTGAATCGTGGGTATCGAATGGCTTGGTCACACCGGTTGATTTCGATACGAAGCCGCGTAAGTGGTTGTGTGCCCATTTCTCAGCAGCTTCGTTCGTGAGCATGACTCTCTTGTTCATGATGGTGTGATCAATCTCTCCCCGTCTCACATGACGGATGATTGATGATCTTGAGATTCCGGTTGCCGTAGCAACCTGACGCACCGTACACAACTTGGTTCTATCTGTCTCGGTCATTGTATGCCTCCTTCTACTCTCTTTAGTCTTTAGTAGTCCTCTGCCCGGCAAGCCCGCTGCCAGCCGCCGTCAGACTCATCGGGCTCGTTGTAGTCGTGGCGCTGGAAATCGTATTCGAGAAACACCGGAAACGTCGCACCATCATTATCGTAGACCGGTTCAAGCTGAAACAGGTCGTTCGGATCGTCGTGTTCGCCACCGAGCGGGTGCATGTCAGCAAGGTCAACATACGGTTCGAGGTCGGGGGCACCGCACTGCTCGCAGTTACCTTTGCATATTGGTTTCCGGCTGCACTGGTTGTTCACGTCTTTCCTCCTTCTCAGCTCTCTGTTGTCCTGGCTACTGAGGCATGTCGTTCGGTAGTGTGCGCCAATCCACCTGATAGACGCCGGGCATCTGGCTACACTGTAGTGCGTGCCGGTCACATACTCCGAGTGTAGGGTGCGTGCGTCCCGTCAGAATGGTTACTGAGTGCTTCGCCTCGTGAGTGCACGCCACCACTCCCGGCATGGTCCTGTCAAAGCTGTTTGCGAGTAGTTCACAAGTATCGCTCACTGTCTTTTCTCCTTCTCAGCGTCCCTCACTACCTACGCTATCACACCCGGACAGCCTTGTCAACACATAATTACTCTTATGTGACAGGACTATGGGCCTGGGGAGAGGTTAGGCTGGACATGACGTGTCGTAGTCTCACCCAATTTCAGCCCTCACTACAGCAAGGCCGCACCTGGCTTTCTCAAGACGGTCGATGGACTCGTGGAGCTGTGAGATGGCTTCGTCAAGGCATTCACACGATTCATTGCAGCGGAACACCGCGAGTCGAAGCAGTACGTCACTGGTGTTCATCTCACTGGTGTTCATCGTTTTGTGTAGTGCACCGGCCACGAGACTCACCCACTCGTGGACGTGTCCCGATTACGCTCCGGCAGCCAGTATGGATGCCACAGGCATGGCCGGATTACAGGCTGTGTGGGATGCCTGCCACAGAGACCTTCATCCATGTTCCACCTGGTATCACGGTGCATCAATCCACCATACCTCGGCAAGGGACACCGTCATTGATGCTCGACTGCGTCTGTACGTGCATTTCCGCCACCGGTGCAGATATCATTACCCTACCCTAGCTGCCGTTCGGGGCATCAGCAATCCACACGATCTCACTCAGCCGGATGTCGACACCTCTCAGACAGTAGCGACCCTTCCATGAAGTGTCTGGATCAAGTCCAGAATCATCAGACTCACGAGACATACCTGGCAGACCAGAAGTATCGTTCACACCGATGATGGTGATCCACTCTCCATGTATCTCAGCACTCTCGAAGTCGACCACTGTTCCATCTCGGAGACCGAGAACATACGAGAACTGATCAGCGTTAGCCTTGAGCAGTGCAGGCGGATACTTCAAATGGCATGCCTGACATACAGCCGGAGGTGCATTATCCTCGTTGGCTTCTGCAACACCAATACCACAAACATCACATACTGGCATATCCCCTCCTTCAATCCTTACCGACGAACTTCTCCAATAACATCAGCATCACCATCGACATCGAGCACCTCGAATCGCACTCGAAGGCATGCCGCTCTATCGCCTTGATCACATCGTATGTGCTTGGCTCACCCTGCTTCTGTTTCGACTTCGACCGCTTCTTGGCTATCGCCTCGGTGAGCATCTCGGTCAGCTCGCCAGGTGTCGGCACCCATACCGCCGTCCAGAACTCGTCTGCCCTGGTATTGAGGCTTATGAACACATGACACCGGGTGTTCCGTTCATATGACCGGTACTCATAGGTCTCCCGGTCCCAATCCGGGAAGATGATCGAGCTGGCAACCAGAAACGAGAACCGGTCGGGGTTGTACATCTCCTGGACAGCAATGGAGGCTTCGCACATGCGGAGGTATGCCGGGGAAGCGTCGATGATGACGGTTGTCAGATTCATATAGCCTCACTACTCAGCATTTACTGTATCCACAGTGATGACAGTGTATACAACCTTCCTGCCTGATGAGAGTAGAACCACATTCGGGACACACACCCTCAGCTTGTGATAGAGGTGCAACGCGAGGTTCATGTTGTTGCGGTGATTTACTTGGATGCCTGTAGTAGCGCAGATGAACCTCAAGCTCCTTTGCAGTAAGGTTGGCCCGTTTACATATCGGGCATACGTAGGTTTGCGCTGTGCTCGTTTCACTCATCGCCGATCCCCATGGAGTTCATCACCCTTTCTCTCTGTGAGGTTGTCCAGCAGTTCCTTGGTAGATTGGCTCCTGGTGTCTTCCTCACTCCACCCGCAGTTGTTGCACCTGGCAGGCGAGCGCAGCGTACCGACACCAATGTCTACCTCGTCTCGTGTCAGTTCTGAACGACAGGTTGGGCACATTGATAGGCAGTTCATCGCTATGTCCTCTCGTCACGCTACCATACCTTCTCATCACGCTAGAGTGAGCGTCACGCGACCCCCAAGTTGTTCACCATCTTCTGCCAGTAGTCGCGTGCCTTCGCCTCGTTCTTCTTCGACACGTAGGCGACCGGATAGAATGTCGTACCCTCTTGAAAGCAGAAGG
>JBAZEO010000195.1:0-3820 GCA_041653935.1 Dehalococcoidia bacterium
ATAGGTGGCGATTAGAATTCCCCACTGGGATGTCTTTGCGATGCGGGGTTTTAACCGAAGAATAAACATATAAATTCCGAGCTTCTTTGAGAGCCGTAATCCTTCGGGGTTGCGGCTCTTTTTTTATTGCCCAAAACGCGCTCACGGCCTAAAAAGGTGCGCGGAATGCCGACGGGCTTTATACGGAAAAGGAGATTTATCATGGCACGCAATGAAAAAGGCGAAGTGGTTTTTGACGCTGACGAACAAGCGAAGGTAGATGCGATTATCCAGGAGCGCGTGGCGCGCGTAAAGACCGAGAAACCTGCCGACTACGACGAGTTGGTCGCCATCAAGGACGAACTGGTTGCTTTCAATTTCACGGGCACGCCCGCTGAAATCAGAGCGCAGGTTCGCGCCCAGCGGGAGGAAGTGCAACGGCAGGCGCAGGTTAAGGAACTTGAGGCGCAGGCCGCAGAGACCGGCGCGTCGCCCGCGATACTGAAAGAACTGGCCGACCTCAAAAAGGATATGGCCGAGTATAAAGCCGAACGCGAGGCCACAAAAGCGGAGCAAGCCAAGAAACAAAAAGAAGAAGCCGACATACAGGCGCAATTTGAAGCATTTGACGTCGCTTATCCAGACGTGGACAGGGACGCACTGCTGAAAGACGCCAAGTTTATGAGATTCGCAAAAGGCAAGGCGATGCCTCTTTCCGAGGTGTACGCCGACTACGTGGAACTCATGGACAAAGCCGAGATTGCGGCGTTGGCAAAAGCCAGGGACAAGGAAGACCGCGGCACTGGCAGCGGCAAGGGCAGATCGGACGGCGGCACTTGCGGCCTTACGCCGAGGCAACAGGAACTTGCGCGAGAGAACAACATGGACTTCAAGGAATATGCAGACCTGCTTTCCAACATCAAGAAAGGATGAAAACGAATGTTTCAATATGCCTATGACCTTAGCGGCGCAGCGGCCCCCGTTATCAAGGCGTTCGACGTCGCCGACGCGACCGCAATCAAAAAGGGCGAAATACTGCGGCTGACCGACGGCTACCTTGTGGCCGGCGGCACGGACTATACCACGGACTACATCGGCGTGGCTTGCAACGACAAGACCGCAAGCGACGGGCAGACCCGCATGAAGGTGTACTGCTCGCCAACGGCGGTTTACAGGGTTCCGGCCATTGTAACGACCGTAACCGCGACGCCATCCACGACCACATGGACGGACACGGTCACTATTCTGAATACCACGAACGACATGGCGAACGGCGGGAAACTCAAAATCAAGGGCCTTGCCGCAACCCATACCGGCACATACGTTGTCGGCAAAATCATCCCCATAACCGACTACACGACCAGCGCGATTGTGTGCGCCGCCGCCTCGTTCCCCGGCAACACCACGGTAGGCGATTCCGCATACTTCTTCCCGCCTATCGGATTGCTCGGGCCAACGCCGTCCGCCACCAACGCGCTCACGCTGACGTTCCCGGCGACCTCCGGCACGGCGCTGCGCGTGATCGACCACGACCTCGACAACAACATGGTTGAAGTCATGATCGTGCTTCACGAGTTCGTGAACTGACAGAAAGGAGTATGAAAAACAATGTTAGACGTTTTGACTTGGGCTGACGATATGTACCCAATCGTCCTGAAGCGCTTTCAGGACAGGCTCGAAAACCGTACCGACCTTATCAAGTCCACCATCGGCTATGTACCGCTGAAATCCAGCAACCAGTACGCCGACGTGGGCATGGGCGGGTACGGCCTGATGTCCAAATACAACGGGACAACGATTCCCGAACAGAACCAGAAGCGCGGTTTCAAAAAGACCTACACGCCGGAAGAGTGGGTTGGAAAGGCGACCGTAACGTACAAGGACGCCAAGATCGACCAGTCCGGCGAGGCCGCGAAAGCTGGCCGTAAAATGGCGGACAGTTGCGCGCAAACGCAGATCCGCCAGTTCTACAACCTGTTTGCGAACGGCTGGAATTCTTCGTATACCGGCGCGGATTCCGTGCCGCTGTTCAGTTCCGCCCACCCAATCAATAGCGAAACCGGCGCGGACACTTTCAACAATACCGGCGCGCTCGCGTTTTCCATTCCCGCAATCACGGCGTCCGAAACGCGGATGAACCGCCTCAAAACCTTCGACGGCCTCGATTTCGATTGCAATATCGACCTTGTCGGCATATCTCCGGAACTCGAACCCAAAGCCAAAGAGTTTTTCGGAAAGGAAGCCAAGCTCATCCCCGAAGTCAACGAGAACGGCGCGAACCCGGTGTACGGCATGAAGTACATCGTTATCAAGGGCCTTACGGCGAAACAGTGGTTCCTTGCCGACTCCAACCTGCTCAAGGAGTATGTCAAGATGGTGGAAATCACCGCCCCGATGGTCATACCGAACAAGCCCGACAATCCGCTGATCCAGGAGTACATTGCGTACTGCGATTTCACGATGGGGTGGAGCGACGCAAGGTGTATTCTGGGCCACGATCCGGCATAATCCATAATTTTATAACATCACGGGAGGCGGCGATATGCCGCCTCCTTATTTTAAAGATTGGAGCGAAGCACAATGAGTTATTCACACATGAAGAACTTGGCCATAACTGGGAAATTGGCTGTTGGAAATCGCGATTTCGAAATGGACATCCTCAACTCGTCCGGCAACCTGATGCTTGAGCAGTGGGGCGCGGGCACGGCCTACTATGTGGACGTAAACGCCGGAGCAGACGCGAACAACGGCTTGAGCTGGGGCACGGCCTTTAAGACCTATGCCGTAGCGGTGGCCGCGAATAACGCGAACATCGCGGCGGGCCTGTCTGGATATGCCGCCCGCAATCGCCTCTACTACAAGGGCGACAACAACGAAGCCGCGGCGGAAACAATCACCACGCTGCCGAACAAGTGCGACGTGATAGGCGTGGGGTCGTATGACCATCGCCCGATGCCGTTTATGATCGGCAACCACGTTGTCGGCGCCGGCGCGTACATGGGGACGCGGTTCATCAACATGGGCTTTCTGTCCCCTGCCGCCGGAGGCGCAATCTTTACCGTTCCGACCACGACCAGCGGGCTTGCGTTCATCGGCTGCACGTTCGACGGCAGATCGGCTACCGCCGCGACAATCGGCGTAAGTTTGACCGGCGTGGAGCAGGCCGGCATTATTGGATGCAGGTTTGTGGGAAAGTTTTCTACCGAAGCAATCTACATCGGCACCGGTTCCGGGCGCATGCTTATGATTTCCGACAACTTTATCGAATCCGGCGCTATCGGAATCGCCGTGCATGCCAGTTTCACAACGGCGGACTGCGCCGCGTGGATTGTTCGCAACTACTTCGACGTCGTGACGATCGTCGTGGACGACGACAGTTCCAAGATAACCATTTCCGGCAACAGAGGGCGCACGGCCTCCGCAGGCACCAATGCGCTTACGTGGAGTTGGAACGTCAAATTGGCTTCCGATAACATCATATCCAACGACGCCACCACGAGCGTTTACCCTGTTTTGGCGGCAATACCCACCTAATAAAGACCGGAGGGGAGGTTTCGGCCTCCCCTTCCCCTATTACAAGGAGGTCAATCCATGTCCTATACCTATGTAACGCCATACGCAATCAAGGGCGTCACCGCAGGCGCGTCGCTGGCAGCCACCGCCGTATCGATAGACGTCGCGGGCCGCGCCTTTATGATTGCCAACACGGGCGCACAGCCGCTGTATTTCAAGGAATACAACGAGGACTCGGTGGCGGCGACCGCCGCGAACGGCATGCTCGTAGCAGCCGGAACGGTATGCCCTATTGTGCTGACCGCGACCACGCTTTCCATCATATCCA
>JBAZEO010000196.1:0-3792 GCA_041653935.1 Dehalococcoidia bacterium
GCTTTAGCCTCTCTCTTTGAAAACTGGCGTATAGTTTGGACAAGAAAAAACCCGGCTTATTCGGCCGGGTTCGTGGCTATCGATTCAACGTATAGTTTCACGGCGTCTTCCACGATCTCCGTCATAGTCTTCCCGGTTTCCGTGGCTATCTGTTCGACACTCTCTTTGATATTGGGGCGCAATCGATAATTGACTCTTACTCTCTTTGGCTTATGCATATTTCCTCCGTATAGTTTATTTACTTTGCCCGGCCGCCATTCGTTGAGGGCTGCGCCGGGCTGGGTAATTACCGCGTCGCCCGTAATATGGAGTTTTTGTCCATTGCGATAAGGCCTTTGCGCTTCAGTGACTCAATCGCGTGGGCTGCCGTTTTTTTCATGCGGCCGTTTCGTGGCCCCGAGAATGCATACAATGTCCGCCATTGCTTTCTACCCTCTATTACGTCCATAACTGCCTGTTCTGATTTATTCATCTCATCCCTCCGTTATTTTTTTTGCTTTGCCCGCTTGCCATCGAAGGCCACGGCTATACCGGCGGGCGGTGTGCTAAAGGCTTAAATCCGACGCTTCCCGGTTGATGAGTGTCGATCCGTATGCTTGAAGCTCGGGGTAGTACTTTTCACGGTCGAATCCCTGGTCTTGAATTACACCATACCGGGAAAGCCTCTTGACGATCTTTTCTTCGGACTCACGAGAAATCATCCTCTGCGTGAATACGTATTTTGTTTGCGGTATGTCTGCCCGATTATTGCTGTATTCGTAGCAATCTATCATACCGTCGAAATGGCCGTATTGATACTTTTTTGCGATTAACTCAACCTCTTTCGTGGTGGGGCCATCGGTCCAGTAAATATCAACGCTATCTCCGCCGGAATAACCTTTTGATCTGATACGGAACGAGCACTGCGGGAAGGCCAGTTTTAACTCTTTGCGCATTGCTGCCGCTGCCGCTGCTTGTGTGGTCATAGTGCGACCTCCTTATTTTTTTAACGACTTGCGGAACCGCCCCGAAAGGCGGAACCGTAAAGCGTTAATTATGCCCGGCGCTCGATCGAGTATACAATCTCCCCGGCGGCATACAGGCATATCGTCCGCCCGTATACCTTCACGCGGTCGATGATGATGCCGCGCTTGAGATACTGCGATTTGACATACTCAACAAAGCCTTTCTGTTTTTTACTCATTTGCGACCTCCTCTATATTTAACGGCTTGTGTCCGGCCACCGTAATGACCGGCCATAAGGCGTTAAAATGGGCGCTCTCCTAACTCCTGGCCGCCCCAACACTGATGCAGCGCGAAAATATCATAGTCAGCCGGATCATGTCCGCACTCTAAGATTGACGATAAGCCACATGCGTGCTTGACGTCAAAACTCCCGTCGTCGTACTCCACAACATACCAGTCATAGCCATTAGCTATCAGCTGGACGTATGCCTCGTCTGCGGTATACTCGCCGTTGAGTTGCTCTACGTCAATATTGTGGTTGTCGTCCGTATAGTGTGTCTCCATCACTCTCCACAGTCCCGCGTATCCAACCAGAGAGACTATGTCGCCAGTGGTCGGATAGTTGTTGATCTCCTTGTCATACTCGCGTGTTAATGTTGCACAAATTATCATATTGTCACTCTCCTATGTATATTTAACGGCTTGTGTCCGGGCACATAATGCCCGGCCATAAAACGTTAATCCTCGCATACAGACATAAGCAGCGCGAGGTCATCAGGCGACAAGTCAGACATTGACCGGATACTGTCCTCATAGTCGCGCAGGTCGGCGTTAATGTAACCCTGTCCGATCTCATCATTGGTGATGCTGTCAATCTGATTATCCATGTTGCCACACTCCACTATTTATATTCTCCCCTCTCCGATGGAGGGGAGGAAAAAAGAGTGGAGATTGATTAGGGCCGTGCCGCCGTCTCTTGCCGCGCCTGCCGTATTCCTCGGCGTCGGTGGCGTGGATGGCGTCGAGTGCTTGCACTCTCGGGCCCGTCGGTTGTCAAAGATCATTGCGTCTTACTGATAATAGTAGCGTACTTACACTATCGGTATTTGTCAAGTATTTTTTGCAATTATTTCCGAGCGCGCGAAAAAAAGTGAGAAAACGCGGAAAAAAGTTGTTGACATATACACGTATGTTTAGTACATTGCATCATAATGTCAATATATGAGGAGAGGCTTAACCGGGCCGCGAGGCGGTGCAGCGAGGTCATGGATATACTTGTGGATACCCTGGAGCGCGCGCCGGAGATACACCGCCCGCGCGTGATTGACATCGCTGCTACTACCGAGCAATTACGTCAATCAATTATATCGTTGAGGGAGAGGCTGGCCGGATGAGATGCCCTAATTGTGGCCGGACCATACCGGCGCCGCTTGCACCAGAGAGATATTATATTAGCACCGGGGAGGCGGTAACGCTGGAGGTGCCTCCGGGATGGGATTATATCATAATTGGGCCCGAAATCATGCCATATACTACCAAAACACTAGACATTAACCAACCGGGAGAGCGCTAATTGCCCCGAAATAGGCCGGATGCCGACATTATCACAGCCCGTATCATAGATATGATAGTAGCCGGGCACTCCACTTCCGCGATACAATCCACCTTATCACCTATATTTGGCGTACAAGCAAGGCAAATACGCCGCTATATGGCGAGGGCTAAGCAGCAACTCAAGCTCGCAACCGCAGAAATGGACCAATACCGGCCGCTGATCCTAGCCAGATATGAGCAGCAATACCGAGATTGCGAGCGCATTGACAAGGTCGAGACCAGGGTGCGGCTACAACGCGATATCAATGACAGCATCTCCAGGCTTACGGGAGCGGACCAACCGGCCCCTAAGAGCGTCAACATATTCCAGTTCTTCCCGGTCCGGGATGAGCGGGGCCGGGTGCAGGTGGATATCCCCGCTGAGTACTCAATAGATGCCACTGAGGCTGTCCCGGATGACGATGAGGCACCTAGACGTATGGTGCCGGGGGGGGCGCGATGATGTGGTTTCTGGCTGGAGTGGTCACTGGCGGGGTGCTTATGGTGGCGCTACAGGCGTGGATCGGGTGCCTCAACGACGGCCGGTCGGTGGCGCGCGCCTTGCGATGGTTGGATAGTATGTCTCCCATATATAGAGAGGCGTTACGACAGAGCTATTATCGCGAGTCCGGGCTGCCTATAACGCCGGAGGGTGCCGACCGCATCGCCCAAACCATTGACCATATACGGGGTGCGCGGTGAGTGAGCGCACACAGCCCACTATTGAGAGCATGGCCGCTACCGTAGAGCTTGCACGTCTCACGATACTCATGGGCATGGATGAGCTACGGCGCGCCCAAACCATTACCACAATTCAGAGGCGCGATAACCCATGACCTTTATACTATACACATGTGTAGTGCTGTTCTTGCTCGTGCTGTGTGCGGTGGTGCTCGATGGCAGGCGATGCGGCTAGGCTGTGCGGTGTGTGTGCCGGGGACGGGAGAGACGCCCCCCCCCTATCCAAACTGGTGGGTGGTTCGGGCTTGACTTCCCCCACTGAGCCAGCAGAAATTTTTGGAGGTCTTATGCCGAGAAAAATGCTTCGCACCCATATTGAGATAGAGGATGAGAAGTCGCAGATGAATAAGTCTGACCTGAGGCGGCGCTTAGAGGATTACGCGGGTCAATTATCGCCCGAGCATATTGGCGCGATGGCGTGGGGACGTGTTGGTCTGTTGACGGCGCGGGTGTTGACGCTGCTGGTCGAGTTAGAGTTGAAGAGGCTGAATTAGTGGTAGTGTTCATCCCGCT
>JBAZEO010000197.1:0-3749 GCA_041653935.1 Dehalococcoidia bacterium
CCGACGAGGAACATCACGGCTAGGTTACACGACGTATCGTCGTAGGCGCGGGCCACTACCTTACACTCCTCTATCCAATGCTTCACGTTGGACCTTAGCTTACCCTCAAAGTTGTCGCTCGACATGACCGTGGACTTCATCTCGACGAGTCCGTGGTTGTCGGAGGTCCGGTCTACGCTCGTCACAATCCCGTCGCGCACTACCGGCTTATTGTCGGCCCCAAAGATGCGCTCTACCGCCCTACCCCTAGCGAAATATAAACAACGCGATTTGTTCAATTTCGGCACCTCGTCCTTGTTCACGGTACGCGCCAGGAACGGTAGCATGAGGCACCCCAGTAGTTCGCTCCTATGGTAGTAAGCGAGGTCGCGCTTGTAGTCCACGGCGGGTAGGGTAATCTTACCGTCCAGTAGTTCGCGGAGGTAGTCCAGTAGTTCCTCGGCCAGTTCGGGGTTCTCGACGAGGTTCATGGCTTGCCCTGCTCATCAAGGAGCGCCAGTATCCTTTGAGAAAGAGGAAAAAAGGCGTCGTCGCTATACCCTATCCCCTGGCCCAATCCGGCCCTGAATTGATTGAAGGCGACCATTCCCTCTCGTTCCGTGACTAGCGCCTCTAGCTTCACGCGAACAGCCAACCGCTCATCTTCTGTCATTTCTTCTCCTTCATGGGGATAGGCCCCGCCGCGATAAGGATTAGCGCCGCGTAGACATTCGGGATGTCGCTAATCGGGATTTCGTTCTTCTTCGTGTAGCCGCACTCCCCGAGGATGGCGCGGTAGGCGTTCTCCCCGAGGTGCTTTTTAAGGGCCTCTAGCCGATGGTACACGGCGGTAAGCGGCTCCGTAACGGTCTGCCCGTTAGCCAACTTGATAGTCACGGTAACGGGGGGCTGTTTGGTAGGGGGCGGGGTAGCGGGGGGCGGGGGAGGGGTCACGTCATCCACGTCCACGGCGTCACCGCCACGCTTGCGCCATAGCTTTTTATTCTTCTTCTGGTCGAAGTATTCCTCGGCGTATTTTTCCTTCCACTTCCTCACGAATGAGGGCCGCCAAAGCTCAATCCCTACCCCTATGCCCTTACACAGCCGCATCAGGGCGTTGCTCTTGGCCCCCTCTGCCGCGTCACCCCAGGTCATCGAGGGGTTGTTCTCGTAATATGCCTGTTCCCCAATGGCGTACCCGGCCAGCTTCCCCTCGATAATCAGGTAGAAGCCCCACATGATACCCGTCTTGGGTGGATTCATCTTCGGCCCGCCCTTGGGGACGATGCTCCACGACATCCCGAATGTCTTGGTAAGCCGGTCCACGTACTCCATCCAGGGGAGGTAGATCAGCCCATCGGGGCGAATCTCCACGATGTCTTCTGGGACGGGGGCGTAGAGGATGGCCTTCTGCGCGTCGGTTAGCACGACGGTCCCCGCTTGCGGGATGAGGCGGGCTATCTCTAGCTCAAACTCCTCGTCCGTGGTACGGATGGGAGCGGCGGTGGCCTCCCGAAGCGCTGTTCCCGATGCCGCCTGAACGATAGCCGTTTCCGGCACCGGCACTACGTCTACATAATCAGGTTCATCCATGTTTCCTCCTATCCCTTACATACTCATACGCGGCCCCGATACATATACCTATCACTACGACGAGCGCGGCGATGGTCATGCCGAGGCCCCGCTTTCCAGACTACCGTATTCGCCGTCGAAGGCGTCCCGCCAATCTACGGCCCCTACCTCCGCTAACTCGTACAACTCGGCCAGTATTACCTGTTCTTCATCGTTACTCATGCCCCTATAGTAATGCCGCCAAACGTAAAAGTCAAGATATTTCTTTCATATGCTAGAAACAGGTGCCGGGATTATTTTTCGGCCCCCTCTTGACAGCGCCCCCGCCGCGACGTATATTATACTCGCCTCGATGAAATACACAAGATGTAGGGGGTAACAATGATTTGGTTCACGGCGGACACCCACTTCGACCATGATAAGATTATCCTCTATGCGAAGCGGCCCTGGAAGACTACCGAGGAAATGAATGAGGCCCTAATCGAGAATTGGAACGGGGTAGTCAAAAAGGGCGATGTTGTTTATCACCTTGGCGACTTCGCCTTTCGCCGTCACGGATACTTCGCGGAACGGCTCCATGGGTCCATCGTTCTGGTCGAGGGTAGCCACGACAACATGACCGGCAGGGACAAAAAGGCGTTCACGATGGTCGGCCCCCGGCATACCGTCAAGGCCAACGTCGAATACGGGACGCCCGACATCATCCTGTCGCATTACGCGATGCGGGTCTGGCCCAAGAGCCACTACGGAACTTGGCACCTATACGGCCATTCCCACGGCAACCTACCGTCGCTCGGCCTGAGTTTCGACGTAGGCATTGACCCCATGGGCTACCTACCCGTATCCCTGCCGCAAGTGGCCCTAAAAATGGTGGACCTACAATACGACGCGCAACAAGACCCGCGCTATACTAAGGTGCAAACCGAAGGAGGGTACGATGTGCCTAGACAGACTTGACCCGAAGGTGAAGCCGCGAAAGGCAGGCGGTAAGATTTACGCATGGAAGGTGCTTGACGTACGAGATGACCAGAGATTAGCGCCCCCCTGGTTTGGAAACGATCGCTCGACGCCGATAGGGGTTTGGCTAAATAGTAAAGCCTATAGCAATAGACAGCTCGGGATTCGGTGCCGATTTGATAACCATATATATCAACCCGGGTTCCATGCCTATGTTAAAAAAGAAGATGCTCTTAGCGAACTGTATACATTTCGCCGCGCTAGGAAGATCGAGCTTCAGGACGTTGTGGCTACCGGCTGGCAAGAGGGCATGGAGGTCGTCGTTGCCAAGCGGATGAAGATACTACCGGAGAAGAAGCGTGGAAAGTAAGCCCAAGCGTAGGCGTAAGCGGGTAGCGCCGAAAGAGCGGCAGAAAAAGGAAACGCTGGTCTGCGAGTGTTGCGGGGTCGCTACGGACAGGTGGGTAGAGCATCATATTTCCTACGAGCCGGTGGTCAAGGTACGCATCTGCCGGGGGTGCCATAATTGGATGCATGGACAGGCCCCGGTGTTTAATCATCTTGTGAAGCGGGAAGCGGCGGTGAACCACGGCGCTAACGCTAGGGGTATCGCGCCCTTCCTGTTCGCGTCATGCGTCGTGGATATGTATATGCGGAAGACTACCCCGGCGATGGACCCCGTAGATACTAGGGTCCGTATCATCGGCCGGAAAGACTCGCGCACGACGCATTAGGGTCCGAAATGAACAGTAAGAGAATCGACGAGGAAAGCAGAAAGGTGGAGCGGTACACGGAAATCCAACGCGGGGCAGAGGGGGCCGTACTGGGTGCCATGCTAACGCCACTAAAGTCCATCTACAAGCATTGTCTAGACTGTTCGGGGGAAGGCAGGGCGGAGGTCACGCTGTGCTGGGCCTTCGATTGTCCGCTCTGGCCGTATCGGTTGGGTTGCCGTCCGAGTAGCCCCCAATATCACCGCCGGGTGGTAGGGGCCTGGGAAAAGGGGGGGCAAGTAGTCGAAGAACATCAGCGGGAGGGCCGTAATCTTCAATCCTTCACGAAAACTACGGTCAAAAAGGGCCACTTTCGCCGCAAACTCGGCCCGGGAATAGGTAGGGGTGGGTCTGTCACAAAGGGGGCCTAATGTTACTATTTCTACTGGGTATGGCGGTAGGGGTCGTAGCGGGTATGTTGGTAGGCGGCTTTCTGTGCGCGGCTAGGCTAGACGACGAGGAGGTATA
>JBAZEO010000198.1:0-3723 GCA_041653935.1 Dehalococcoidia bacterium
TTTTGGCAGCATCGGCGGGCTTCGGGTAGGTCGTCAGACGAACCGGAACGCTATCCAGATAATCCTGGAGATGAGCAGCGCACATATTATGATACGCCGCCGCCGGGCAACTACACCCCGAAACACTACACTTTGGACCACGAGCGGGAAAATCGACTTTCGCCATAATCATTCTCCTGAATTAACTAATTACGTTAGGCGTACAGCCCGCGAATATGCGCGAACTGTTTTTTGGTGGTCACGGCCTTGAGAGCCGCCCAATAGGACTCCAGTGCCTCGACATTGCCCGACTTCAGCAGCTTGGCGTTATATGGGACGTCTGGGCGGAACTTCACGGGGATCACGCTCCCCTCACCTTTTCGCCGCCGCCGTCCAAAGTGCTTCAGCCAGTCAACCCATGAGCGCTTGGCTTTCTTCCAGTCGCCATAGTTCGATCAGTTCCAGCCGCCAGCAGCGCGCCTTCCCATCGGTGTTATACGGGACTACATACGGCTCACCCTCAGGAATCCGGCACTTCCAGATTTCCTCGTTGTGGCGATTGAGATGCACCCAGTCTAGGGACGCGAAGTTAATTCCACACGCGCAGTCCAGTGTGGGCAGGGGGTTGCACTGCTCTTCGATTATGCTGCCAGCCTCGATCTTCCAGGAGCTAGGCGTGCTGTAATGCATTCTGAATGCTTTATAGACAATCCAGCCATGCTCATATACGAAATGCTCGTGCATGAAATCGGCAGGCTTGAGCAAGCCGTCCGCGCCACTGAGGTTCGCGTCTCTGAGATCCGCGCCTCTGAGGTCCGCGCCTCTGAGGTCCGCGCGGCTGAGGTTCGCGCCACTGAGATCCGCGCGGCTGAGGTTCGCGCGGATGAGGTTCGCGCGGCTGAGGTTCGCGCCACTGAGATCCGCGCCACTGAGATCCGCGCGGCTGAGGTTCGCGCCACTGAGGTTCGCGCCGAAGCCGTCCGCGCCTCTGAGGTTCGCGCGGCTGAGGTTCGCGCGGATGAGGTTCGCGCCGAAGCCGTCCGCGCCACTGAGGTTCGCGTCTCTGAGATCCGCGCCTCTGAGGTTCGCGCCTCTGAGGTTCGCGCGGCTGAGGTTCGCGCGGATGAGGTTCGCGCCACTGAGATCCGCGCGGCTGAGGTTCGCGCCACTGAGATCCGCGCGGCTGAGGTTCGCGCGGATGAGGTTCGCGCCACTGAGATCCGCGCGGCTGAGGTTCGCGTCTCTGAGGTTCGCGTCTCTGAGATCCGCGCGGATGAGTGACTTCCCTCGTGATACCGCCTTAACTACGATCTCTTTCCTCGTGCCTTTCATGCGTATATCTCCCTTCTTCTGTTAACTCGCTGATAAGTGACCCCTCTGGCTGGTTCTTCCAACTCCCCTACGGATTCGAACCGGTCGCCACGTCCGTAAACGTCCTAGCTGCCGTGCTGCCGGGAATTTCCAGCCTTCAGAGTTATCCTAAATTGTCGGCGGCGCTGTGCTTTATCGCCCGGTTGTATGGAACGGCGGTTTCGGCGGCTAATGTCACCTGTAGGTTTTTGATGGTTGCGGCCTGCTGGTCGATAATCCCCAGCCGTACCGCGTTGGTGTGCTCCAGACCGCGTATCTCGGCTTCGAGGTAATCGATCTGCTGCTGTTGAAGGCGAATCTGTTCGCCAGCCTTCTCAGTGAATGCCAGGAAGTCATTGGCGACGTTGGCATACTCAGCTTCAAGGTCCGGCACCACGTTGATCACAGTCGGCACCGGCCAGCTAATATCTTGGAACGGCCAACCGATCTCGTTCTGCCATGCTGAATTTTGATACTGAGTGCTTTCATCTGTTGCCATAAGTCCTGTCCTCTCTATACTGTGTTTTCATGGTATCACAAATCAGCCCGGCATACATGACGCCGGGAAAGATTTTACAACTCTTTTACGACTCGTGTACTGGTTCGATCACGCCATTGTACATCACCGCGATACCTTCCGCAGTGTCGTGCATACAGCGCAATGAAATAATCTCACCCGTGTCGAGTGATCGCACGACAAATAGCTGCAAATTATACCGCCGGGTAAGCTCGTGCAGTTCGCCCTGGCACCGGATGATCTCGCCGGAAATGCGACCGTACAGCTTTTTGTCCAGCCAGAACAGTTCCCGGTCGTGCTTCATTTTTCGGATATGGGCTTCCATGCCGTCTAACTGGGCTTGGGTGATGAGTTCGGTATTTGCGGGCATGTGCGGCGCTCCTGATTCGGTGTGTTTGGTCGATGTTTTTAGTATATACCCAATTGCGCAAGTTGTCAACTCGAAAGTATGAAGATTTTGTGAATTTCCACAGTAACCGGCGGCTCATTCTCGCTCAGCAGAGCGCCAATCCGCACAACTCGCAGAACACGCAACTTGACACCCGGTTCCGTCGCGCTTATAATGATAAATAGACCAAAGGAGAGTTACATGAACGACGATCTTCAGATTCGAGTTTCATTCGACCTGGAGGGCAAACTTGCCCGCGCATTTGTGACGGAGCAGGCGCGCATTTTAGGCACAACCGGGTCAGCGTCCGAGTCGGCAAAATCGACCATTGGCCGAAAAGCGCTCATTGAATATCTGAACGCGCGCGGGTATCACGTTGAAGACACAACCAAATGGGGCGGGCGTCAGGAGAGCGGTGAACCGGGGCAGTTTGTCGGGATCGGCACGGATTAGCGCACCGATCCCCGGCGACGGTGGGCAAGGACCGCGCCACAGACAGTATAGCACATTAACAACTTTCTATATGCGGGTGGCAAAAGGTGATAGGCGTCCCGATGTGGTAGGGAAGGAGTACCACGCCAGAAGCAGCGCGAATCCCCGAACGTGACTGGCTGCACATGGGTTCGACTCCCATTCACCCGCCCAAGCCATAACAGCGCCGCCGCTATGCGGCCAGGCTAAAAGTTGATCTGGTCTACAGACTTGAGGTAAGAGCGCTGAGAGACGATGGCACGATGAGCAAGGAACAATAAGCTTGTTTCGGGCGTGGCGACCTTGAGTTGAGAGCACGGCGGGGCGGTTCGGACCAGCGAACCGCCCCGATAACACATGGGGTTCCTAGTCGGTAGGCTCGACTATTCCTGACATGCGCGGACGCGCGCTTGAGGATAGATCGCGGGGGCGGTTCGACTCCGCCTCGCCCTACTTCGATGCTTGGCTTTGCCTCCTTGCATCGAGTCCTTATATTCACGCGAGCCACCGGCGTACAGGTGGCACACGGGGTAGCGGCGTGGCGGGTTTTACACGCGGCTTTGATTGACTTGAGGTTCGAGTCCTCTACAGGTGCTGGTAGCACTAGGGAACGAGTCCAAAGCCGAGCCGGTTCGACTCCGGCCTACTTCACACAGCGGTACCCCCAACGCTGGAACCTCGGATTCTTGTTGCCCAACGCACCGAGCAGGGACGGTCAATCGAAGGACGGTGGGCCGTCCCGTCATTCTATTTGCGGGGAATTTTAATAAAGACTGCCAGAACCTATCAGCGCTGATTTGTGAATTTTGTAAACGCCGTGCAGTATAGAACAGGCGTTACAAACCGAATTCAAATAATAAATACTTTGGAACAATATTTTAATGAGTTTTAATAGTGACTTTCACGCCGTTTTGGTATATGCTGTAAGAACGGATCGCGCAAGGCGTGGTCCGAGTGCTAGGAATCAAAAACCCACCTGAGGGGTGGGCTTGAGATTCTCAGTGCACGCGGCACGGAG
>JBAZEO010000199.1:0-3723 GCA_041653935.1 Dehalococcoidia bacterium
ATCGCCGTTGTCGTCCTCTCGGAAATCGCCCTCGCACAGCCTATCGGTCCCGGGGGAATTTACGGTGGCGGCGGCTCCTCCGGTTCCGCCTCCACCTCTGCCGCCGGTATTGCCGAGCTTGCCACGGACGAGGAGACCGTCACAGGGTCCGCAACGGATAAGGTCACGACTCCCGCGAATCTGACGGCAAAGCTCGCAGCCCCCGGTGCAATCGGGGAGACGACGCCGGGCACTATCCGCTCCCTCATCAAAGAGATCGTCAAGACCGCATCCGGGAATCTTGCGGCGGCGGAAGTATCGGGCACGATCATCAACAACTACGGCCAGACTGAGGATGCAACCCTTGCCCTTCCTACTGCTGCATCAGGCATGAGCTTCATGGTCGTCTGCGGGACGACGGTGGCAAAGTTCATGCGGCTGGACCCTGCTGGAACGGATTTGATCTATCTCGATGGGGTGGCGGGTACGGATGGTAAGTATGTTGGCATTGCCTCTGCGGCAGTCGGCGCGGCAATTTCCTTTGTAGCAATCCAGACCGGGGAGTCCGCCTACGATTGGGTGGCGACCTCCATTTCCGGCACCTGGGCGGCGGAGTAGGACCATGTTGAGAGCGTTTTTAATGGGGAAGAAGAAGGCGGTGGTTGCAAAATTCCTGTGGGTTGCCTCCCTTAAAACACAGGTGCAGGATGCGCCCGAAACGGATCATGGAGAGGGCGGATATGCTGTCCCCGCTCCACCAACAATCGAGTTGCCAGTAACGGAGATACAGGAATGAATATAATCAATGTCGTTAAGCGCGTTTTGGAAGATATGAGGTTTCGCCGGATGCGGGACATGTGCGCCACCCTGGGAATGCCCGCCCCGCCAGAGTGCCATGTGCGGCGGGTGGTTGCAGACCCCATCACGGGGGAGGTTTTACTTGACCGCAGGGAGCGGGCGCACTCTTGGACGAGGAACTTTTATAACTATCTGTTTGCCACAGCCCTAACCGCGCCGGGAGGAAATTCAAACAATTTTGGTGCTGGGTATATGTCGGGGAAAAGTTACACAGGGGTGGTCGAGGTTGTTACGTACGACCCGGCTTATACGGCAACGCCGTATACATACACATCGACGGATGTTGGACTGGTCGGAGCAGTAAACGCAGACCTGCGGGGAATTGCTGTGGGCGGCGGCACAACCGCGTTTAGCGTTGAGGACGCCAAACTCGCCACACGTATTGCACATGGTACGGGGGCGGGCCAGCTATCCTATGCTGCACAGGCGGCGGGCGTACTGTCGTATGACTCCGGCACGAAAACATGGACCATTACACACAGCAGGGTTTTCACAAACGGTAGCGGAAACCCGGTAGATGTCAAGGAGATAGGCATTTATTCGTTCTCACGCTTTTTCTCCTCGTCGGCGGTCAATTCTCTGATGGAGAGAACAGTTCTGGCAACCACAGACACGATTCCAGACGGCAAGACCTACACCGTGGAGTACGATTTCACGATGAGTTTCGCGGCCATCGACTGATGAAAACCACCTCCGTCACCGAGAGTCAAATCCAGCGCGAGGGATAAAATGACTGACATTTTCCTCCTCCTCCTCGCCTTCGCAATCGCCGCTTGGCTCTACATCAGGGTCCGGGCAAGGGGGTATCTGTGATGCTGGCCCTTGATCTCATCCTCTTCGGCATCCTCTGCGGGCTGATGTTCATGGACTCGGCCCTCACGGATACGATCCTGCAAAATCGGCAATACGTTGAGGCGAATCCGATCATGCTGTGGATGATGCAGGAAGTAAGTCAGGATTTCGCGTTGTGGGTGCTAAAGCCCGGACTGCTTGTGGCCTTGGGGGTCATTATCCTGACCTGCAAATCCCCGGTCGTATTGTGGGGGCAACTGTTCTGCATCGTCGCCTATTGTGGTGTGATAGCTTGGCATGTGGTGCTCCTATGATCCGAACGGCCTACATAACCAGAGACGATGCCAAGCGGCTGCTGAGGCAGGCGATTATCGATGTTCTGGTGGAGCGAGGATGGGACCGGGAAGGCATCCTGATAACGGAGGATGACCCGATGCAGAACGGTATCAACGGGTATCGGTGTGAACAGGGGACGGTGAGGGCGATGCTGGTAACGGGGCAGGCGAATGAGGCTGGTTCTTGAGTATTCGGCAGACGAGATGCAGGAACTCTATTCAGACGCGGAAGACCGCATACTCAGGCAGCACGGGTTCACCCTTCCGCAGGTGGACCGAAAGCCCTTGGAAGACGGCGGGGTAAGGTGGAGTCAGGAAATTAAGCAGAAGGGATAGGGGCAGCGGCAGGGGAGCCGAAGGGCTGACTCCCCACCCTGGTCAGAGGGTTGCCGCCGGCGAGCGAATACAACGAAAGGCAGGACGGGTCAATGGCGAAAAAGAACGGCTTCATCGTGATCGACGAGCAGGACTGGGAGGATGCTTCCGACGAACAGCGCGTCAGGATGCTCTACAAGACCCTGAACAGCATTGACGGTCGCCTGCAAGCCCTGGAAGGGAAGTCGATGTTCAACCGGATATGCGTCTCCATCGGTGCCGTCGTTGGTGGGATGGTCGGCGGGATCGGGGCCGTTCTGGGGATGGGGAAATGAAAGCATTCGCCGACCTTCCGGACAACGAGATTATGGCCCTGACGATTTACGGAGAGGCCAGAGGGGAACCGTATCTCGGCAAGGTCGCCGTGGGAAGCGTGGTCCTGAACCGGGTGGACCTCAAGGGCTGGCAGGGAAAGACGATCTCCGAGGTCTGCCTGAAACCCTATCAATTCTCGTGCTTCCTGAAATCCGATCCAAATTCCATGATGCTCCTCGATATAGCCCAAGACTGCGCCCACGAGGCGACGGTCAACCGGGTATTCGCAATCTGCATGGAAGTCTCTGACGGCCTGATTACTGGAACCGTTGACCGGATCACAGAGGGCACACACTACCATTCGACGGGAATAAAGGTTCCGAATTGGGCATACGAAATGAAGCGCGCGGACAAGATCGGGAGGCACATCTTTTACCGATGAACTCCATCCCGCCCCCCGAGAACTATCTGGTCCATTGGTGGCTCCTCCTTTGGGGGCCATGGCTACCGTTCATTTTCCCCAAGTGGTTTCAGGGACCATCAGGGCGAAATGGACAGGGTAAGTCGAAGGATTGACGACATACTGGTCAAATGTTGTGACAAGTGTAGTGACAGAAAGTCCGGTTGTGTAAAGCCAAGTGCCAGATTACTTTACGCAAAGGTGTGACAAAAACGGGGACATTTGCATGGACAAATTAACGCTCAAGCCAGGCGACGTCTTTGCCAGCCACAGCACGGCCTTCAAAGGTAAGGCGATTAGGCTCGTGGAACGCATCAAATCCCGAGACAATGAGGCGTCGCACAACCACACGGGCATAATTATTTCCGAGACCGGCGTAAGTATCGAAGCTCTTTATACAATTTGTGTAACGAACATTGCAGATTATTCTGGACAAAAAGTCCTTATTGCGCGATGGAAAGACATGACGGAGGGGGGCTTCTATCAGGGCTATGATGCAGTAGCCAAGCACGTCGGGGCATGGTATCCGTGGCCGCGCCTGCCCTTGCATCTTTTCGGCCTCGCCAAGTTCATCCACTGGAAAACGCCGGTCTGTTCCGAACTCACAGCGAAGTTTCTCAACGCAGCAGGCGACAGGCGCAATTACTGGGGCATTAACCCGGACGACCT
>JBAZEO010000200.1:0-3666 GCA_041653935.1 Dehalococcoidia bacterium
GTTGGTGAGTCCCTCATCGGTTTTTTTGAACGCGTTTTAAACACGCATGATTTTTGTTGGTGAGTCTCTCATCGGTTTTTTTGAACGCGCATGATTTTTGTTGGTGAGTCTCTCATCGGTTTTTTTGTAGCGATCGCAAACGGGAAGATGTCGCGCTCCAGCCCGCCGCATGGTTCCCTGCGGCAGGGGGCGCGCTCGCTTCATCACACACACAGGACTGGGCCTTTTTCGTCTGACCGAATAAGGGCTAGCCCTGCGGGGCTTATCCCTTATTGGGTCAGCCGATGTCAGGGGGCCTCGCCTGTGCGGTGCATGGGCAAGGAGGTAAAAGATGTCAAGCATTGATACATACAAGATTGTCCTCGCGATGAAGGAATATGCAAGAAGTCTGAAAAGCGATAATGTCCCCGTTAATCAGGTGATAGGCCAGTTAAGAAAGTTTTCTTACCAGGCTGTAAATGAGGTGTTTTTTCATGAGTAAAATTTTTTGTCCCATCTCGGTGGATTCGGAAGAGCAATATGACAAGATTCATGCACTTCTTCGGATGAATCGCCGTCTTCTTGATGAGTTGTTTAACGCAGAACTCGGTCACAATTGCCCCATTTCTGATGGTGAGATGATAATTGATGCACTAGAGTCGTCATTTTCTCTCACGACATCGGCAATAAGGGTTTTACGCCTGAAGCAACGGCAGGGGTGATGATCCCCAATGCCCGCTGTTTTTATTACACTTGGGAATCTCATTAACAAGTGGTGCACGTCCCAAATGGCTCTTGAAGAATGGCTCATATCGTCGGCATTCGCGACGGGGGGGTCATTCTTCGGGGCTGCTATCTTCTGGTATATCCAATGCCCTAACAAGCGCTGCTGCCAGATGAGCGCGGTTCACAAGGCCGTGGAACGCTGCACGGAGGAACAGTAACATGGACCCCGATCTGGTAATCACCATTGCAGCAATTCCGTTTTACGGGATTTCAGTCGTCGTTGTCGCATACCTGGCCGCCTTTGCGTTCCACACTGCGAAGACACTTCAGGACTCGGCAGCCGAGCAGGCAATCACAGAGCAGCCGGCGGCGGCAGCAGCAAAGTAATCGTTGAACAAGGCCCGTGCAAGGGAATTGAACCAGAGCACGGGTAAAAAGGTATGATGCAAAATGAATTCTGATTCTGAAGTTGATGAAGGTTTCTACCAAGGTAGATGCCTTCCGGAACGGCTCGCCGAACGCGCAGCAACGGTCACGGACGACCCGCTGCAGCTTAGTCTCTCTTCTTTCCGCTCGCCTGAAGCGCTGACTCTCTGCAAGATGGCCCGTATGGATCTGATTTCCGCGAGGGAAATCCACACCCGGGCGATCCGGCAGGCAGCGCAGAACTACCCCTCATACACGCGAGGTTTTGCCGATGAACGGTAAAACCTGCATCACCTGCGGCCTGTGCCAGTGCACAGGGTATAACCGCCCCTGGTGCACGTTTCGCAAGCATTACGTGTGGGCATCCGAGAGTTGCCCGCACTGGCAAAAAGAGAAGCCCGGATGTGTGAAATCGTGATAAGCGGTTACGGGCCGTATGACGCCCCTGACTTCCTTTCGGCGCTTCAACCGTGTGAAGCCCGAAAGGGGGGCCTTGCCGCCCCCCTTGATGGGCCTATCGCTATCGCAGCCGCCCCCCAGGAGGGGGGCATGGGCTGCGAAGGGGGGGTTTCAGCAGCCTGTATCGTGAACTCCGGCCAGAAGCTCAAGACCCCGAAGGAAATCCTTGAAGGGTCTGTTTTGATGGTTGGAAGTGGAGAGGAGTGCGAACCGGGCGGCTGGGTCGTCTCGGCGGTGTGCCCTCGATGCGGCCATCATGTTTCATTAGTGAAACATGGCTGCGGCCTCATCTCGTGCCCACAGTGCTCGAAGAAGTGGGCGAGGCGGGCCGCCGAACGTGCGGCGGCCCGCCTCTGGGGCGCCCTTCATGCGAGGGCAGCGACGTGGAAGCCACGGCACATCACCTTTGATCTCGATGAACTCTCCTGGAACGCCGCGAAAAAGAAGGCATCTGATATCGGCTGCACGGGAGGCGTCCTCGTGCTTCACCCGTGGCGGCTGAAGGACGAATACCGGGCAATGTTCGAGATGATGGCGGAACGAACAGGCATGAACCGGTACGACATCGCCAAACAGAGCGGTATCGGCATGGATGCCTTCCGCTGGTCTCCTCACTGTCACGTCATGGCATACGGGCGCTTTAAGGACGTGCGGAACGGGTCGGAAATCTTCGAGTACCGGAACATCCGCAGAATGAACAGCCAGCACGGAGCCGAAGGCGCCCTAATGTATTTGTTCGGGCACACCTTCATGCCGTTGACAAAAAACGGGAAATGCTACCGCTATTTTGGCATCTGTTCCCCGCAGAAACTGAAGCCCGAGTGGACAGGCTCTTGCACGGACTCCCTGAAGTGTCCCGAGTGTCAGGCAGAGATGGTCGAGGAGGGCACAAACAACCTGATCCTTTACAAGCGATACATCGCACTCGGGTGGCACATGATCGCGATGCCTTTAAGGAAGGCGAGGGGAGCGCCTCCCCCACACGCCTCTCGCGTTATCCAGGACAAACCAGAACCGTTCGCGGCGTGGTCATGAATATCCTGGTTGCGTGTGAAAAATCAGGGGTAGTGAAATCTGCATTTTTGAAGAAAGGGCACCGGGTGGTGTCCTGCGATTTGCGACCAGGGGCCGGCACACGGACGCATTATACTGGGGATGTAAAAGACCTTTTACAAATGCCGTTTGATATGGTTATTGCATTTCCCCCGTGCACGTTTCTTTGCAATTCTGGTGTCCGCTGGCTTTTTACAGAGCCTGGGCGCTGGGAAAAGCTCGCAGCGGCACGGGATTTTTTCATGCTTTTTTACGATTTGGACTGCCCGAAGGTTTGCATAGAAAACCCGGTGCCTCACCATTATGCCGGTTTGCCACCATACACGCAGATAATCCAACCGTTTGAACACGGGCATGGAGAAACGAAAAAAACGTGCCTGTGGCTCAAAGGGCTGCCGCCGCTTGTGCCCAGGCGCGTGATGAAGGGTCGCGAAAACCGTATTCATAAAATGTCCCCGTCGCCATCGCGTTCCGATGACAGGGCGCGCACTTTTTACGGTGTAGCCAGGTCGATGGCCGAGCAGTGGGGTTGAAAAACCCCGGACGCTCCCCCACGCTCAAAAACTGCTGATGCCA
Organism: Dehalococcoidia bacterium; assembly: GCA_041653935.1. Lineage (GTDB taxonomy): Bacteria > Chloroflexota > Dehalococcoidia > E44-bin15 > E44-bin15 > JAYEHL01. Next base: position 3,220 of record JBAZEO010000200.1, read on the forward strand.
GTTTTTGTGCGTCGGCTCGCTGCTCACGTGCCCAGCTGCTCACAACGCGGCCCCTTCGCATGTCAGCCTGGGGGCTCACATGCTGGCCGCTGCTCGGGTCGGGCATCGCGGCGGGCTGCGGCCCCACGCTTGCCGACTCGTAAGCGGGTGGCCTGCGGCCTCTCTAAAGGGAGGGGGCGCGCAACCGGGCACCTCGCAAAGGGGGCGGTAACATCTCGATCGCAAAAGGCGACGCCAGGTTGGTAGGTAACAAAACGGGCGGCAAATTGCTGCGTGTAACAGAAAGGGACGCCAAAACAAGCAGAAGCAGGCCCGCCCCGGACCTCCCACGACCGCCCGCCCCCCTCTTCTCCCTGGTGACGCGCGGAGGCGTCTGCGGACGCCTGCGGGCTCCCCGCCCGCGCGGTCGTGCCTGCGGGCACGCCCGCCCGCGCTGCGGCGCGGGGC
>JBAZEO010000201.1:0-3655 GCA_041653935.1 Dehalococcoidia bacterium
TCTGCTCGGTGTCGCTCTTCAGGTGCACTCCACGACAGCAGGTCGAGTCGGTGAAGCTGTAGAAATCACCCGAGTATCCTGCGTCTTTCGCCCCGTTGAATGCGGCAACGACGCTGGCGGAACCCTGCCCCGCCTTGTACGCGGTTGTCGTGGTGATATCGACACCCCGGTTGAGCGCATCAGCAACAGCCTCACGGTAGCTCTGCTCCGTCCTGTCGATGTACACCTTGGCATCGGGTGTTCTGGCGCGCATCTGTTCGAGCGCATACAGCCAGTCATCGGGAAGCACCACCTGATCTGGAGTGACATCGAGTGTGGTGTTGCCGTACTGGGAGCGTGTCGTCTCGACCGAGTCACCAAGATTACACACCCTGCAGCCGCTGGCCTGCTGGATGGCATCCTCGGTGGTAAGCACCGTGGTGTCGTAGCTCAGCTTGATCTTGTCGTCGACCTCGTGGTACTTGATGTAGATGCCGATACCCACGGCGGCGGCGATGCCAGCGCCTATCGCCAGCGTCTTACCACCACCCTTGGGGGCCTTGAGCGCCGGGAATGATGCTCTTGCTCTGTTCAGACTGCCTGTCATGCTTGCCATTTGCCTATTCCTCCATTATGGAGCATTCGTTACGGAGAGCCTGTCGCACCGCTTGCAACACCGCCTGACACTACCTTCAGCACCATCTGTATGATGCACGTAGCGATGGTTCCCGTCAGTGCCGCCAGTATCGCTATCTTCAACTTTGACGACGAACCTCGCTGCTCGTCGACGAAGTCAGTGGCCTTCTTTATATCAGCAGTATGTGTGGCGCAAGGAAGCTGCTGAAGCTGCTTGGACAGCTCATCCACCTTCTTGAACTTGCTGTCTATCGTTTCCAGTGCCGCATCGATCTTGCCGAACCGGTAGCCGATGCTCTCTGTGTCCACAGTAGCCAGACCCTTGAGTGATTTCGACAGCGATGCCGATAGTGACGTAGAGACGATGTCGGCTATTTCAGTTCTCATCTCTTCTGACACAGCACCATGTTCATGTTCGTGTGTACCGCTACCATCACCCATGTTCGTAACCCTCCAATCCAAGCACGTCAACGACATTCGAGAACCGGTTCGCGAAGCTGACAGTATCGCTTCCGGCAAAGCACAGCCCCACGACGTTGTTCTCGGGTGTATCATCGAACAGGATGCTGCCGCTGTCGCCGCCATCGACCATGTGGGTCATGGCTATCTGGTCGATGAACACGGCGATCCAGTCACCCATGAGTACCTGAGCGGTGACGTTCACCGCAGTTATTTTCCCTTTGGTGAGCCCGGTGGTGCGGCCTGACTTCTTGACGTCCATACCCACCACAGGCTCGGTGATGATGGCTCCAGGCAACCCGACTTCCAGCACACATGCCGAGAAGGTGCTGACGTCGACCGGCTCCGCCAGGGCGCAGTCGACGAGGTTGTCGCCTGACTGTTCCTTGACGGGTACGAGGAAGGTTGACCTGCCGAACACCCTTGCAACGATGTTGATAGCGCCGCACACGAGCGAGGCTATCCGGCACTGACTTGTTGTTTCCCCTGACGCACGTATCGGTATGAACTGATACAGCGTGGCGCGTGTCTGTTTGCCACCGTCGTACGGTCCGGGCTGGCATATCTCATCACCATAGGCACCTTGGTTGCAGTCGGCGAGCACGTGGTTGTTGGAGAGGATATAGTGCGTGCCGTTCTTGACTACCAGCATGCCGAGCGTCCCGGCGGTGATGTCATGGTGGCCGATAGAGACACCGCCGGGTGCCGGATTATGCTCGATGGTGCGGGTTCCCGGGTGCATAAACGACGTGCAATCGACTGCCTTGATAGCAGTACACCGGTCCGGGGTTCCACTACCCGCCACAGTCATTCTACGGGGTGTGGCTGACATTCCAGAGGCAGGATCGGGGGATGATTTGAGGGTGATGACTCCCGTCTCGACGACATCGGTGCGAACCTTGCCGATCTCCTTCGGTATCAAGAGTGACTTGTTGAGATTCTGTTCGTCTACCTTGGTGACCACTCCGACGATGATGGCGTCTTCATCGGTAGCCTTGCCGCTGATGGTCTTCTTCCCCACGCCGACGAACGTCACACCGGGTATCGAGAGGAGCTTCTTGACGAGTTTCCCGTTCGAGACGGCACGTGCAGCAGCAGTACGCACAACAGTGTTGCTCATGTGACAACCTCCACAACCGTCCTTGGGAGCTGCTCAGAGATGTCAGGGAACCCTGTAGCGCCTTTGGCGCTGTCAGCCCGCCCTAAGCCGACGCCGATCCGCAGACCAGCATCAGGGTTCCCCGCACAGAGAGAGGAAGGAGAAGGAGATGGAGCCGTATGCACACGGGGCAAAGAGGATGATGCCCCGGTCATACCGATCATGGCAGCATGACCGGTTACGCCGGTCATACCACTCATCATGGAGATGATGATATTCACTATAGTACTTACATCCTTCAAAGCTCTATTTGTTCACCGCTGGTTGAACCTGGCCAAATGTTGATGTCCACATTTGGTTCAGCGTACTCAACCAGACCGCTGGACAAATAATCCTGTATGAGTCGTTCCATGGTTGTGTGAGGTGGTACTGTCACCACATCAAACTTCCCAATTTCGCTATGGCTAATAACCAGCACACTGAAGGATTTATGCAATGCAACTGTCCTGCTGCCTGGTACTCCCGGAAGGAACTTGACTATGATTGTTCCTACTGTCTTATCCTCTGGCATTCGGGTTACTTGACCATCTTGGTAGATGTATTTCCCGATGTATTCGGTTCTGATTGCAGAATCCCAGTAGAGTGTCCCATGTTCGTAGCTAGACCCAGTATCCAGGTCCACGTGCTCAATTACCATCCGCAGTTTTGCTCCACCACTCATATTCATCTCGTATGAGCGGCACGCATAGAACTTACGTGCACGCGAAAGTGGGTTACCAAAGTCTTCCCAGACAAGGATATCACTCGTCTCGTACACGTATTCGGCAAATGCAATTGCTTGCTTGAGTTGAGGATACGGGATGTTCTGATCAATCGGGATTGGTTCCTTTGGTACAGGTTGAGGATACGTGATATTCGGGTCACTAAACTCAACTTCCCGGTACCCGCAAACCGGGCATGCTGGATACGGGTATATCATTTCGACCGTTTCTCGCACGTTTCCACATTTCGGACAGGTAAACGGCCACTCAGACGTACCAGGACCTTCTTCTGGACGTTCAAGTTCGTTCGCAACCATCTTGTCTTTCAGTAGCAGGTATCCGCCTACCACTAACGCTACTATGAGAATAGGGTTAGTCATGTGTGCTTCCCTTCCCGTACATAGAGTACAGCACCACTGCTGTGATGCTTATGACAAGTATCGTCTTGATGTTGTGCCTCACGAACTCAGCAACACCACCATCCGCATCTTCCGGTGTCAGTACATCTACTATCGCAACAGCCTGCTCTTCTTCTTCCACGTAGCTCCACGGGTAGGTGGTGTACGGTTCCTTGACGAGATACACCCCGGTGAGGTCCTGGATGACGTTGAGGTGCTCGATGTCGCTGATGGAGAAGAACACGACGTTCCGGCCATAGATGTCATCGACCGTCTGAACCGTGCCACCGGCGGCGGTGATGGCGGCAATGACACCCTGCACA
>JBAZEO010000202.1:0-3643 GCA_041653935.1 Dehalococcoidia bacterium
GCCCTTGACGAGGTCGAGAAACAGATTGAATCCTCCGATGCTGTTGTTATCTCAATCGAACAGGTTGACTAAAACGGGAGGCGGGAGAAATGTGTCGTGGAGAGATAGTTGATCGTAACGGGATGTTGTTTGTCATGGACCCCTGGGAAAACCATTTTTCACAACCCATCCAATATCGGTCTTTGTGGCCCACGGGGCTCTTTGCTAGAGATTATCCGCATTTTATCGGCAAAAATGTCCAGATTTATTGTGGTGGAGTATATAGATTCGACGATGGTTTGATGTTGCGCCTCGAACACGGGCCTGAAACGCGGCCGGATATCTCCTACTCCGAAAAACGGCCAATACCAAAACCGAGGGGATGCCACAGATATCGCAACGGTAGGTGGACTAGCTGAAACCAAACGAGCCCGTCAATCCTGGCGGGCTTTTTTTATGGCCTCGTATGCGTCCCGCCGGATTTGCCCTACTCTGGACCGGGAAAGATTAAGCTCCTCTGCTATCTCGTCGTCCGACGCCCGGCTGACGTGTGAGGCGACCAAAATGAAGCACGTCCGCAATGGCAATTGCGGCAAATATCGGGCTAGTGTTTCCATGGCGTCAATCCCCTCCTGTCGGTTATCCGGTATCGCCTCAAGAACAATTTGCGGCACGGGCTCTATCCGGATTGTGTGCCGCTTGACGGATGCTCGCTGCATATCCCGATAGCGGCGGCATTTGAGACAGGCTTTGCTGCCCGATCCTGGGCCGTGCCGATTGTACTCCTCGCATTTCGAGCAGGCGATCACCGGCCCCCCTTCCTTGGAAACGTCCACCTCATAGCGCACCATCATGGCATTAGATCGAAATCCGTTGGATGGTACCGCGGTTTCTCGTATACCGGCATTTCGCGTACTCTCGTTTCCATGCCTCCGATTGGGCACCATTCGGGAAAGCTAAAATTTTCGGGCAGCAAACGATCGTCTGCCCTGCAGCACCCGGGAACATATCCTTTCAGCATCACCAAATTATTGCATCCCGCACAATCGTAAATCACCTTGTCTTCTCTGAGGATTTTTTTCTCTCTCATAGCGCCTTTCCCTTTCGTCTAATCTCCCACCTCATAGCGCACCATCTGGACCGTCGGAATAGCCGCAGGAGCTTGTGCAGGAGGGTCACGGCGCTACCTCCACCAATGCCCCGTTGATTTTCTGTAGCTCCACTATTCGCTCCATCACTCCGGTTCGTCGGTGAAATTCGATTCTTGCCCTTGCCCTTGTTTCTCCTGCGTCCGGCGTCCGCTTGACCATAATGCAGCAATCGGACTCTTGCGAAATAAACGACGAATCCCGGATGCTCTCATAAGACAGATCTTCATTGTGCCGCCCTTTTGTGGTGTGGCAGAGGAGAAAAACGACCAAGTTGTTTGAAACTGCCAATGTTTTCAGCCGGCGGATGATAGCCCCTATCTCAACGTCAAACTTTTTGGCCCTAGCGAGATCCACGAGATAGTGGAGGTGATCGACAAACACTATCCGCGTCCCAAATTTTTCCAGGCTTTCCATCACGCGATCTTCAAACCAGTCCATAGCGCGGGGCTTGAGCTTGGCTGGCATGTAGATCAACGGCAGTTGTGGGCTGAATTGTGACAGGAATTGACGCGCCGGGACTTCAAACGTAAACCAAAGCGGGAAGGTTGCCGACTTCGCCATGTTGCGCGTAATGGTCTGAGCCAACAAGGTCTTTCCGTTCTTCGTCGGGCCGCTGATGACGATCAATTCCCCGTCCTGGAACCCTTCGCAGGCCCTGTCAATGCCAGGAATACCGCTCATGGCGTTGACATAGACGGCCTCCTTCTCCGCTGACAGGACCGCCCACAGTTCCCGGCTAGTGACCACCCGATCTTCGCCGTCATACGCGGCAAGATTTCTTTTCTGCCCTGATTGCATTTATTTTCTCCAATGCTTCCGCCATAATATCGTTGCAAATCCTGATATGCAGGTCACAAAGGGCCACAACCAGCTTGTTTTTTCTGAACGTCGTCCGAATCTTTGAAAGGGCTCCTATTTCTGCGCCGTTAAACGATATTTCCTGTTGATAACTGTGGAGCATGGCGTCCAAGTGAAAATCCACGGGATTGATTTCCGTGGCCTCAACCGGCTGCATCTGTTTGGCCGTCATGCGGTCGTATGCTGTGGCCTGCGCCTGTTCGGTTTCGGTCAGGATCACCATCCGGGCTTTCTCTCCTGTGGCATTTCGTCTTCCCACCGCCTCTGATTGATCCACGTCGCCGGGTTTGGAATGTACTTCCCGTTCTCTTCCTTCCATTTCTCGGATTGGATGTGTAACGACAGGGCAGGCAAGACAACGGCAATATCCGGCCTCTCTTTCTCCCATGCCCTGAATGCAGGGGCCTTTCCGGTCTTGTTTGGATATGCTTTGTAAAATGCCAAAAACTCCCCGGAGTATTCTTTCCGTTGCCGTCCCCTTTTGGGGACTATAGGGGTACTTCTTTTCTCTTCTACTTCTATAGCTGTAGGTGCCTCTGTAGGCACCTCTGTAGGTGCCTCTGTAGGTTGTGACTTTGGTCTTTTGCTCCAATTGCTTGCTTTCTTTATGAATTTTGGTATGTGGATTGATATGGTCAAATCTGTTTTCTTGAAATAGATTCTTGACCTATTTTGGAAAAACTCTAAAATTTTCTCACTTTTCTTAAATTTCCGTCTCGTTTTGCGTTCAAAATGGGTCAAAGAAAACGTCACCCACCCATCATCTGCCGTCGAAAATTTCTGTCCGTAAAGCTCAAGCGTGGTCCAGAAAACAGAAACGGCGGCGTCGCCGAACAATTCCCAGGCATCGCAATAGTCCTGCTCGTCATGTGATCCGGTGTCGTGTTGAAACCACTCCATTCAGAGCGCCCCACAAAGTTCTTGATGATATGCCGTCAATGCCAACCCGAGCGCGGCCCATTCATCAGCCTTGATTCCATATGTGGGGCCGGGAGTTGCCTTCTTCCCCTGTGGCCCAACCTTATCAATCAGGGCTTGGCGGACATTGGCATCCTTGGCTCTTACCGAATTACACAGGTGCAGCTTGACTTCTCGCCGGGGGATTAGCTCGTAAGGTCGCTGGTGATTCACGGCCGTTTGAATATATCGGCCCGTCCAGATGCAGGTGTCGAAAACGTCTTTCCCAACTGGCATCCCATAGGACGCTATGGCCTCGATTGCCAGAACGTCATATTGCAGGAGGATAATATGGCTGATAATATCCTCGTTCGGCTCTTTGCGATGGTCCAGAATCTGCGATCCGTCCCACAGCACAAGGGCCGATTGCTCGCTACCTGGGTCAATGGCTAGTATCTTCAAACGCCCGCCCTCCTTGCCTTGCTGGTGTTTATGGCAATTTCATAGATCGGCGCATAGCTACGCGCATCCAGGATCACGTTGATGTTCGTGCATTTTTTGCACAACCTGTTTTCGCGGGACTCGGACTCGAACGTTTTTTTGCAACGGAGGCAGGGGATTAACTTCCCGTTTTTGGCCTTGACGGGGATGCGGGACAACTTGCTTCGGGCGTAATCTTCCCGTTTGCGCTTCTTCTTTTGGGCCTCACGGCACAATTCAGAGCAGACATTGGCGCGTGAGCCATGCCATTTGCGCTG
>JBAZEO010000203.1:0-3581 GCA_041653935.1 Dehalococcoidia bacterium
TGCTTCAGGCCATCGACCAGTATTTTGCCGACAATCAGCCCGGCATGGATGACCCCGAGCGAATGGGGAAATGGAGCGAAGCCCGGGGGCTGGTCCCGAGAATGTTCAATGGCTACCTCCAGCGCTATCCCACCGAGACATTCAAGCCCCTGGTCATTGAGCGCGAGTTCAATCTCCCCATCCTGGACGTGCGCGGGGAGAAGTACGATGGCATCAGGCTGGCCGGCAAGGTCGACATGGTGGCCGAGGAAAACGGCCTGTGGGTGGTGGAGCATAAGTCAGCCAGCCAGATCAGCACGGCCTACAAGCGCAAACTGACCCTGGACGCTCAATCAATGCTCTACCTTGAAGCTATGGAGCGGGAGTACGGCAAGCGGTTCAATGGGGTGATCTACAACGTGCTAGCCAAGGCTGTGCCTGAGATGCCGGCGGTGCTGAAGAAAGGGGGGCTGTCCCAGGCCAAATCGCAGAACACGACCCCCGAGCTCTACCTCAAGGCGATTGCCGACAACGGGCTGAATCAGGCTGACTACGCCGAGTTCCTGGCTTACCTGGAGGCCAACCGCAAAGAGTTCTTTTACCGGGAATACCTGACGTTCAGCGACGAGGAACGCGAGGAATGGCGGCGTGAGCTGTGGCAGATCGCCCATGACATCGAGAGGGCGACCGAGAATGACGCATTCTACAGGAACACCTCCGCGTGCGTGGGCTTCGGCACTTGCCCATTTTTCGACATCTGCACCGCCCCCGACAAAGAGTTCGTTATCGACAACAGCTACGTCAAGAAAGAGATCCACGCGGAGCTCGATGGGGAGGTAGCATGACGGAACAGGACTATCAAATCAGGAAGATCGAGACCATAGACAATATGCTTGTTCTCTTGGAGAACGCATCACTGGACCTCATCAAGCGGATTATCAATATCAAGCGCGAGGTTCAGGTTGTCAAGGACCGCATTGAAGCTGGTCGGACATCCGACCACAAACTGAACTGATCTATTCCTCCTTGGCCGGGGGTGCCCGTGGCCCCCGGTTTTAAGGGGGTAAGGAGGATAACATGAAGAAAGCATTTGAAACGCCCTACGCGGTGGCAAGCATGATCGCTGAGACTCCCTGCCGGGATGGTGTGCTGACCAGCAAGGTCCGCGCCGCCAACCCCAAGCACCCCGAGAGTGGACGCAAGCGGCTGAGGGAGATGGCCAGGCGCTTCAGGCTGATGACTGGTCAGGTCCCCTACCACTACGAGGACAACCGCTTTTTCCCCACCGGCCCGTTCAAGAAGTACTGCCGGGCCGAGATGCGGCGGTATGAGCAGAGCTGATCTATTCCCTGAACCCCGCCTGTGGGACAAACGCGGGCGGGCTTGAGGAAATATGAGAAAACACTTGACAAGCGCAGGTTTTGCGTGTATAATTGGGGTATGCGAGAATATTCAGGTTATGAAAAACGAAACAGAAATCACTAGGGAGCCAGGGAAGTTCCGTCTACCGCAATCGCGGCATGATCTGAATTTCTCGCAAACCTGGCTCCCTTTTTTTATTGGTGCATAAATGACCTACTCTGAAAAATTGCGAGATCCTCGGTGGCAAAAAAAGCGGCTGGAAATTTTCAAGCGGGACAAGTTTACTTGCCAGATTTGCATGGCAAAAGACAAGACACTTGCGGTCCACCACAAAAAATATGTTAAGGGAAAAGAACCGTGGGATTATAAAAACGAATATCTCATTACACTATGTGCGGACTGCCATGAAAAATTAAAAGATAAAATTCCGCATAAGCAAAATCCAAGATATGCATTTGTAATTGATCGGGATAAGATAATCGACAGGAATGGTGACCCTGGAGTCGTGATTGATTTAACCACCCTTGAATTGTTGTTTAGTTGTTTTGTATGCGGACCAAGATCAATGGAGGCTTTTGATTGTTTATTGCATACCGGTGTTATTGAATTTGATTTTGATGATGAGTTTGAACGTACCACATTTGTCGATGGATTGAAAAACTTTTTTCTTGATCTCGAGAAAGCTAAATATTTAATTTATGATGAACAATTCGTTAGAGATTCTGTTTCGCAAAGTATCGGAAAATGCATTGCATCAATAGATGATTACTATTTTCCGGCAGGGGATAAGTGATGCCATTTGTCAAATTAGACTGTAAGATTCTTGACAAGTCGATATGGAGGGAGAGCGCGGAGACAAAGGTGGTGTGGATCACTCTGCTTGCCATGGCCGACCTTGACGGGCTGGTAGAGGCGTCGGTCGACGGCATTTCTGACAGGGCGAAGATCTCCCTGGAAGAAACAGAGAAAGCGATTGACAAGTTCATGGCGCCCGATCCCTATTCAACCAACCCTGCGAATGATGGCCGCAGAATTGAGCGCGTAGTTGGGGGCTTCCAAGTGCTGAATTATGAGGTATATCGGCAAAAGGACCATACTGCCGCAGCTCGTATGAGAAAGCACAGGGAAGCGTTACGCGTAACAGGTGTAACGTTACAGCGAGTATATGCTTCTGCTTCTGATGTTTTGTCTTATCTTAATCTTAAGACGGGGAAGAAATATAAGAACACCAAGTACATAGAAGCCAGGCTCAGGGATGGCGTTACGGCTGAGCAGTTGAAGGGGATTATTGACACGAAGATCTGCGACCCGCATTTCATTGAAAACAAACAGCACTTAAACCCTGTTACCCTTTTCAGGCCGTCGCACATCGACAACTACCTAAACCAAACACCCCAGGACTTTGTGAGAAGGCCTCGCTGCGTCCCTGCTACCATCATCCGTCCACCAGAGCCGGCGAGTGAGCCGACGATCGACGAGAAGATACAGCATTTTCAGGAGATGCGGGACAGATACGCGAAGCACCCCGAGAAGCGGTTCAGGGATCTTGTGCCGGGGATCGAGAAGCAGTTGGCCGAGCTGAGGGGGGCGAAGTGACCAAGACAGAGCGCAACCGGATGGACAGGGAGATCTCCAAGAAGGTGAGGGCCCGGGGCCACTGCGAGCGTTGTGGGATGACGGATCCTTTCAGGTTGCAATGCTGCCATATCTTCAGCCGGCGGTATTCCAAGCTGCGGCACGATCCCGAGAACCTCTTGTGCCTCTGCGCGGCCTGTCACTTTTGGGCTCATGCGAACCCGGTCCTTTTCACGCTCTACGTCCAGGGATATTTGGGTGCTGAGAAGTTCCAGCGCCTGCTGGACAAGCGCAATGACATAACCAAGGAGGCTCTAAAATGACGCGTAAGGAATTGGCCGGTGTTGCACAGGTTATGCGGTGGGAGTTCATTGACACCGATAGTGGCGGCGTTCTATCCGACAATCAAGTTGAGCGCCGTCCATGGGATCACATTGAGGATGCCCACCTCCTTATCGAGCGGATGGTGGCGGATGGGTGGGATATTGATGTTTGTTGGTCTGCCAAGGCAAATGAGATCATATGCGTTGCAACTAAATGTGACAACGGGGGATATATTGAACACAGGCTGAAAGATTCCGACTTCCCCGCCGCCGTTGTCGAGTTGTTTTGCAAGGTTTACGACATACGGGAGGATTGAATGAAACTGGACAAAAAGTATTTTG
>JBAZEO010000204.1:0-3575 GCA_041653935.1 Dehalococcoidia bacterium
CGGTTATCCCGAATCGGATAACAAGAAGCTCATCATGGGGATATTTTAGTGGTATCGGCCAGATCTTACGAAGAGCAGGAAGAGTATGAGCGGGAAGTCAAGCGAGAGGTCGCGGCGGAGTGCCGTCAGGAAGACAGGGTTGCCCGCCTCATTACCTTTCGTGCTTTCGTCAGCAAGAGCAAGGGTATCCGGAATGGTAAACGGCGCGTCCGGAAACACTGGAAAGAGGTGTACCTGGTCCGGTATAGGAGTGAGGGCTTCCGCTCCTGGAACAGATTCCCCTTTGACGAGGCCGCAACTGAGATCATCGGGCAACACGCCGACGGGGAGATCTTGAAAGAGCGGGTATTGGAGCTGGAGAAGAAATGTTAGAGGACATGGAAATATTGCGCCGGGCATATGAGCGTGAGAACGACAGCCGCAGCCGTATTCGATGCTGGGAATACTTTACACTCGGCGCGTCACTGACAGATATCAAGCGCCTGATTGAAGAGGGCATGGTTATCATCTCGCAGAAGACGAGTGTAGTCACACGTTACCAGCTCAGCGATAAGGGTAAGAATTTTGTGTTCTCGACCATGATGGAGCGGGAATTCGAGAAAGTCCCGGCCGCAACCATCCTGGAGGCCATGAGCCTGATAGTGGGCTTCGATGATTTGAAGCAGGCCATTGCGGGCGCCATCGAGCACCGACGGCGCGTCCACTTCCTGATGTCCGGGCCTCCGGCTTGCGGCAAGTCGCTCATCCTGGAGGCGGTGCGCGCCACGGTCCCGGACGCTTACATCGCCTTCGGATCGCGGACGTCGGCGGCGGGCCTTTCTGACGCCTTGTTCGAAAACCGCCCCTCGGTCCTGCTGCTCGACGAGGTAGATAAGGTCGAGCGGGATTGTTACGCGGTCCTGCTGGGGGTCATGGAAGGCGGCGAGGTATTGGAAACCAAGAGCAAGAAAACGCGCGGTATCAAGCTGGACACCATGGTACTGGCCGCCTGTAACAGCTACGACAAAATGCCGCGGGAGTTCCTTTCCCGGTTTGCCCTGCATGCCGAGTTCCCGGAGTATACCCGGGACGAGTTTATCGAGGTATGCATCGGCTTCCTGACGCGTGTAGAGGGATGTCCGTCCGAGATTGCCGAATACCTGGGACGCATGATATTCGATTACGGGATCGGCGACGTGCGCAAGGCGCGGGGAGCCTGGAAGCTGATGAACGCTGCCAGCCAGGAAGAGGCGGCCCGGGCGGTCGAACTGATGTATAAATACACACCGAAAGCTATTCACCGGAAAAAAGCGAAAGAGGGTGCCCGGTTAATTTAAGGCAAATACATATGAGCGTTAAGGCACGACTCAAAGAGATTATCGAGAGGCACCGGGGCCGGCGGTTGGCCATTACCGCCAAGGACCTGGCCGTATTCCTGGGTGAGAATGAGCGGCATGTCCGGCTGATGATACGGGAACTGATCGCCGAGGACGTGCCGATAGCAAGCGCTACCGATTCGCCGGCCGGTTATTTCATCGCCGTAACTTATCAGGAAGTCGAGGACTACCGGTTGTCCCTGAAGAGCCGACTGATTGAGGACGCTTTGAGGATGCGTGACGTGAGGCGGGGATTCAGGAGACGGGCGGAGGCTGCTGTAGCCGTGAGGATGATATAGAGATGTACTACCAGGAGGGGAAATGAACTGGAACGGATTAGAGCTACCCGATAAACCTTACTATCAAGACGATGCGGTCATAATCTATAACGCTGATTGCAGGGATATCTTACCCTTGATACCGGATAAGAGCATTGATTTAGTGCTGACTGACCCACCGTATTTCCTGCCAATACAAAGTTATGTCGGTACTCGTGGAAACGGTTATCAAAAAAGGATGCTCGGTGATTTGTCTGTACTCACGGGATATTTTAAATTAGTTTTTAACGACTTCGCTCGTGTGATTTCAGACAAAGGTACTTACTATGTTTTTTGTGATGCTAAATCCTATCCGATTTTCTGGCAAGTGATGTTCCCAATTTGTAAAAATGTGCGGTTGCTTATTTGGGATAAGGTGATTTCCTATAATGGCTACACGTGGCGGCATCAACATGAACTCATAGCATGGGGCGAACTAGATGATACAGAAAGAGTACCGACAGGTGATGGCGACATTGTCAGGTGCCGTGGTGTGTTACAGGAAAATAGAAAACATCCAGCCGAGAAACCAGTGGAACTCATCTCGAAACTCATAAATAAACACACCGTTGGTACTGTACTTGACCCATTTATGGGCAGCGGTTCGTCATTAGAAGCTGCCAACCAATCGAAACGATCTTTTATCGGCATAGAGATAGAAGAAAAGTATTGCGAGATAGCGGCTAAGCGATGTTCACAGATGGTTATGGATTTAAGAGTGTGATGTACTACCAGCCCTATACAGCTCTAATCAATGAGTAGGGGTAGGAGAGATGAAAGAGGTGCTTGACAGAATGTGGTATAATCTTCTTGTGCCGTCTGCAACCGGCCCGCTCTTGTTGCAGGGAACGGGTTGGTTAAAGGACGGCATACTTTATTATGGCTAATCCACAGACAGAGGACGGTCACACTAAAATAGCTAACGACCTCATGGGCGCTTTAATGAGGACTAACTTCTCCGCCTATGACCGCCGGGTACTTGACTGTATTCTACGTAAAACATACGGCTGGAATAGGAAAACAGACCGGATTAGCTACTCTCAATTCACAGAGGAAACAGGAATTAACCGGCGGCATGTCGCCAGGTCCATAAGTAAACTACTAGACCGGAATATCATTACCGTCAACGGATCGGGTTATGCCCTGGAATATGGGCTTCAAAAAGACTTCGAAAAATGGGACGCATCATTACCTAAAGAGGTAACGAATATTAATTTACAATCGTTACCTAAACAGGTAATAGAATCGTTACCTATTCAGGACGCATCATTACCTAAAGAGGTAACGAATATTAATTTACAATCGTTACCTAAACAGGTAATAGAATCGTTACCTATTCAGGACGCATCATTACCTAAAGAGGTAACGAAATCATTACCTAAACAGGTGCATACAAAAGCAATAAAGCATTATACAAAAGCAATATTAAAGCAAGGGGATTTTTCTTTACCTGACTGGATTGATAGGGAATTATGGCAAGCCTTTACTGACATGAGGAAAAAGATGAAGGCGCCTTTAACCGATATGGCCTCGAAGTTAATCGTCAAAGACCTTGAGAAGTTCCGCGCCGCCGGGGATGATCCTAATTCCGTGATAGAGCAATCAATTAAGCGTGGTTGGCGCGGAGTATTCAGGTTGAAAGAGGGGGACAATGGAAAAACTGGGAGACGTGTTGAAAAGGGTTACACCATCGAGCAACTTGAAGCCAGCGTCGGCGCCCCGCTTGATTAGTTGCCAACTCTGTCAGGACACGGGATGGATTCACCCGGTCAAGGACGGGCGGACGGACTACGGGCGGCTTGTCAGTTGCGAATGTCAGAGAGTCGTCCTCGAAGAACAGAGAAGAAAGGACTTGATGAACTGGTGCCGGCTTCCAGTGGGAACGGAACACATGACCCTGGAG
>JBAZEO010000205.1:0-3575 GCA_041653935.1 Dehalococcoidia bacterium
ATCACGTTGTGGACCTCCTCATTCACTCCCGGCCCGCTTCCGTTGTTCCCCAGGTACATGCCTGCTCCGTGGGAGTTCTGGAATACCAGATTTTCGAATCTCCCATTGGATCTCTGAGAGCCCACCAGGAGTAGCCCCTCACCGTCGTGCGGTGCTTCGGCGCTTTGCCGTGATCTATCTCCTTCGAAAGTGATCCCCTGCAGGCTGAAGCTGGAATAGCCCAGGTCGAAGCCTCGTTTTCCCCTCACGAGCATCAGAGCGACATGCCGCCCTTCTCGCCTCTGCCCAGGAGCGAGTTGTAGGATCGTCTGACTCACCCCAGCGCCGGTGATGTGCATCCCCTTGTCAATAATAGGGATGCCACAATAGAAGATGTTGCTGCCATCAGGATCGAGCGGCAGCGCATAGGGGGCCGAGAATACGTATCGCCCTTTGCCTATGTTCAGGCTGCCGCCATTCGGCACGGCATCGATGGCCGCCTTGAACAGAGCTCGAGCATTTCCCTTGATTTGACAGGCCGCTATCTGCTGTCCGCCTGCCTTTGCGATCGTGAATTGTCCTGATTGATAGATTTCTACGTTAGCCATTTTTCTTCCTCTTCAGAACCTTTTTGACATGCTTTTTCCATTCAGCAACGGACAGCCGCAGGCAGACATGGCAGGAGACCCCTGCTTCCTGGCAGGAGTCGAACGCCGGGCATTCTCCTATGGCCGGGGGGGATACCCCGGCACAGTTGACGTCAGCCACTACGGCCCCGCCTCGATGGCCGTCCTGGCTACCAGGATCGTTACCATATTGTCTTCGGTGACGTTGGCGTTCGTGAAGATCAGATCGTTTACAGTCGCCCCGAGCATACCGATATTACCAGACCCGATAAGCATCAAAGGGCCATCCAGCGTCTTGGTCACTGCCTCAGCATCAACCTCGAACGTGAGGTCTTCGTATCTTTCGGCGATCATGATGATAGCCTGCAGCTGGGCGAGTGCGCTTGGTTGGATGTTTACGGTCGTCGCTACCGAACCCATCGGGATAAGTGCCTCGATTTTTTCAAACCCCTCTGCGTCGAAATGGTCTGTAGCCGATACGGTGGGACCGCCAGTTACGATAAGGCTGGCCGCGTGCGTTACAACGTCTGTAATTTTTCTCAACTCCTGTAAAATAATAAGAAATCTAGGTCACCAACGTCACCACAACGGTGCCGGGATCGATCCTGGCGTCGGTATCGATGGTTATCTTCTCACCCAGGGCGCTTATCGTGCTGACTCCATCTGTAGCGGTGAGCACTGTTATCTCGTCGATTCCATAAAATCGATCTCCCCACCGGCCGTCTCCTAAGTATTGCATCCTCGCGGCGTCGTACAGATCGGAAAATTGGAGCTCTTCACCGATCGTGAAATCGTCTAAGAAGGCCTCGATCGAAGCCTGGATCAGGTCAGACAGATCAGACTCCGGTGTAGCGTTCGCTACATACGATATGGCGACATCGATATCTACCTTTTCAGGAACCAGGAACATGTTAGGCGGATTACCGTACCCTATCAGGATATCGTACTCAAATGAGCCTGCATAAGTCGGATCAGGGGCCGACACAACCTCATCATCCTCCGCTTCGAGGGTGCACTCGATATAGCTCCCTACAACAGTCCCCGCTGGCACGGAAACGGTAGCCGTATGAGTAACGCCTGTAGCCGTCACATAGTCAAACGTGAAGCCATCCAGCGCGGTCACATTGACCAAAGGCCGGACCCACAGTTTCCCTCCTGCAGTATCACCCAGGTCACCCGCGTTCGCCCCGGCCTCGATGTGGCCGGCCAGCATGCCCCTGGCGCTGACGCCTGCGGATATGCAGTCCTCGATACCCTGCTCAACCGCTGCGATGTTTATTGCGGTTGGTGAGGCATCTACGATAACCTCAGCGTCGCCCATACCTTTGTTATGGACTTTAGCCTCTCTGACTATCTTGGTGCCGTCTATGTCGAGGGCTTCTAGCCATTCTTTCATAGTGGGGACTGTAGCCCGCCCGTACTTTGTGGTGAGGAGGATGTACCTCTGCCGGAGGTCTTCATCGCTTTCCGTGTCGGTGCCGCCCGTGAACGGCAGCGGGTTGGTGACGTAATCCACACCAGCCAGACCACCGGTGATTGTCGATACGGCTGCCGCCCGGACGTTGCCCCTCGTACCTATCATGACTGCTTCGACTATGGCATCCACAGAGGTATTGCCCGCGAGGAGGGTGACAGCCTGAACGGTGCTGAAATAGACTGGCCCCCCGCCGTCGGTATCCTGAGCAGCCACCTCTGTACCTGATGGGATTGTGATATCAGCGCTCGCCGGAGTTGTGCGGATGAAACTCACCTGGCCGATAGCCTGTGCGCCACCCAACCGGGTAAGCCCTCTATCTTTCACGAGTTCATCCAGGTCTTTGCCCGTGGCCGTCTGGACCATCTGGGCGTTAGCGGCGTCTTCTATCCGCTGCTCTAGCTTCTGGATCTGCATAGCTATGGGAATAGCCCTCTTGCGGTTCATGGAGTTCAGGGACCAATCGCAGAGGCTCGGGTTCTCGGCTATGGTGTCCAGCTTGATCTCTTCGAGTATTTCTGAAACCGTTCTAACTGTCATTGCCCCCCTCCTATGCTCGGGCGTCGGTGATGTGCTCAAGCGTTCCCAGGGTCTGCCTGGTTTTTCTCCACAGTTCGAGCAGGCCCTCGGAATTGGTGAAAAATCCAATCTCCTCACCGCTGAACAGCGCAGTAACCGCTATGCCGTGAGTGTCTGTGATCTGGTCGTAAGCCTTGATTACCCGCACGTTGGTTATTATGTACTCGGGAAAATTGTATTTCAGGTTCTCAGCGAGCTCTAGTTCAAGCCTGTTGAGGTTGGCAGTCGTGGCCTTCCCGAACTGGTATTTGTGCAGCACACACCCGCACTGAGGATCTATATCCTCTCCTAATGGGGTTGCAGCCCACAGGATGATATGCTGCTTCAGGAGCCGCCACTCCCCACAGATTACGGCTGTGTCACCGGTCGGGGTGAGGACCTCGTCTAGATTACCATGGCAGCGGAAAGAACTTCGGTTATCCATGCGTGCATTACACGCGACGTCGCATACTGGCGTTCCTATCCCCCCTCTGACCGCAATACCGCCGGACCTCGTCGGGTCCCATTCTCTTCAGCTCTTCCCAGTCGTCCACCAACCGCGCGCAGGCCACCCAATCGTCTCGCGTCATATCCTCAGCCATCGCTTCAGTCCACTCCTGCATAATCGTCTATGATGGAGCTGACCGTCCACTCGATATCAGTATCTTCGGATGCGGTGGTGATGGTCCCATTGGCTGCCACGCCCACCGCCATCTTCTCGGCCATCGTCCGGGGGGATAACAATGCCTCCATTGCCCACTTGGCGCGTTTGACATGAGCCGCGTTCGAGGGCTGTTCGGAGCCGCCGCAAACCTCTCCTGATATGGCTATAGCAGCTTTAACCACGCAGATCATAATCTTGCCAATAAAAGCGTCATCCGATGCCAGTGCATATTGTTCAGTCAGTGTCATAATTTAACCTCTGCAAACTTATTTAT
>JBAZEO010000206.1:0-3569 GCA_041653935.1 Dehalococcoidia bacterium
GTGCTTAGCTTGGCCGGGAGGTTGTCGATCAGCCTATTGACTACCCCGTCATAATCATCGATCTTCATAATCCCTTTCAGCGCGTCAAGTCGGGATTTGGTCAGCCCCTTGAGCTTGATGGTGGTCGGGGAGACCGGTTCCGGCTGGTCTGCTGGCACCGATACCGGGGCCGGGGGTTGTGCTGCGGGCTGTACCTGTTTTCCGTTCTGCTGGTTGTTTTTGCTCATGTCAAATATCCTCAAATTGTGGCGGAATAATCGAAATCGCCGAACGAATCTTCCCAGATTGTTCAATCATCGCCGCTGTAACGTCGTTAGATTTCAGTGTCATCGTTGATCACATACACTCTTTGCCCCTCAGAAATACCAAGCGTCAGCGCATTATACGCCCCGCTGATGGCGTCCACCTGATCATCATGGTATGATTCGTTGGGGAACACTACGATCTCGTCTAGGAACTCGTTGTTCCATGCCCCCCTTACAATACAGACATTCCCGTTTTCCGCTGCGGTTGCAATGGCACCGGCCCGGGATATCTTCGAGCCGGTCGACCGTACGCCTTTGAAATTGTAACCGGGCAGGACATATCGGGCGTAATGGTCGATCACGTCAACCCCGGCACTCCCGGGCTCCTGTTCCATCCGGATCATGACGTTCGGGCCGTCAATCATCGCAGTCTGCCGGATAAGCGCCTCAACCCCGCCGCTGTTGAGCTGGTCGTGTTTCATATCGATAATGTAGACCTTGCCCTGCCGATACCCGATAAGCGCCCCGGCAGTATAATCGCCTTTGCCCTGGCTCGCGGCCTTGTCCCAGTACCGGCAGAACCATGCGTCATGAGGGTAATCTAGTGCAACGGGGAACCACTGCCGCTTAAACATCCCGCCTTCTGGCCTGATCCCCCAATCCCCGTTAAGCAGCTGGGCCCTGGTAATTGGATCCAGTTTCTGAAGGGATTTTCGGTATTCTTCCTGATCGAGATAGGGGTTGTCTTCCAATTTCGATGGGATGAACATACACTGCCTGGTTTTTTCGTCTACAAACCGAGTATTAACCCATTCGTGCCCTATGCCGCCCGGGTTGCTTGCGGCCCGCATCCGGATCGGAACATCGGAATCTTTCAGCCTGCGGAGCCGTGAGTGAAGGTATCGGTACTGGTCCTCTGCGAACTGAGTGAGCTCATCGAATCCTACGAATTGGAATGCTGCCGATTGATATCGGTACTTATCGCGCGGACCTTCGAGGTATCCGAAGGTGAGCGTCGATCCTGCGGGGAATGTCCATGTTTTCAGGTCATCATCCCAATGCGCTGCCGTGCTATTCAGCCATTGCATTGAGCGGTCCATGATGGCGTCGGGAAGGGCGAGATCCTTGTAAGTCCTGCGAAGGATAAGAGCGGAATACCCCGGCACATCAACATACTGAAGCGCTGCCATGAGCAGTGCATCCGATTTCCCTCCGCCTGCTGCTCCCCCGAATAGGATTTCATCAATATGATCGTGCAGCAAAAACAAAGCCTGTCGCTCGGTCGGTTCGTGCGGAATATACTTGTTCTGACGGACTGTCACCAGGAATCGGCTGAATATCTCATTTTGGATTGGCGACATTGCTGAGCAGGTGGGCGTATTTCTTCACCTCCTCTGATAGGTTGAGGTTCACGTTTACCGGGGGAATTGTTGGATTGTTTCCTTTCCCTTGTGGATCCTTGAACGACCCCAATACCCGGCCCTTAAGTTCGATCTGCTTTTCCCGGCGGGCAAGACCCTGAAGTGCGATACGGGGGTCATAGTCCGGGTTCGGCACATCAACCCCGGCCCCGTTCTTGGTCGTCCGGTTGAATGCCCGCGCTATCAAGGTCCGGGTAATCTTCTCGGTCTCTTGCACTTCCTTAAGCAGATCGTCCGCTTCAGCAACTTCCTGCGCTTTGGCTGCCTGCTTGATTTTGGCAATCACATGGCCGCCTTTCACATGCCGCGATAAGGCATCCTCTGAAACGCGGAACGTCCGCGCTATTCCGCGCATATTGGCCCCTTCGACGACGAGAGATTTATCTATTTCATTCCGCGATTTGTGCGCACAAATTGAGCATTGGCGGGCCATTCAAGAGCCCCCGCTGGAAAACAGAATAGCGGAAAATCGGATCACTTATTGCATTATTGGAGATTGGGGTATAAAAAGAATATGGTTGCCTAGATGGATCGTGCAATGGTGGATCTATGGTTGTTTCATCGCCTCAATCGCGCTTGCAGAGATCCGGTAGTGCCGGCCGAATAGGACCGCCTTGATCTTCCCGTTACCAATCCATTCCCGGATCGTACGGTCTTTGACCTTCAGCGCAGCGGCTACTTCTGCCACGGTGTAATACTGCTCAAGCGCCGGGGCGGTCATAAGTTCACCAGCGCCATATCGATAGTGAATTTACCGCCAAACGTGCCCGCTACGGTGAGGGTTTTCTTATTGATTTTCAGTACTTGTTTTTGGTTGAAACATCCTGCATTGACCATATCTCCCACTTTCACGGATTCCCGGATCTTCTGCCGGTGCGCCTCATGCCGGGCTTCCGCATCGCCTTTGATGGCTACGGGCCGGGATAACCGTTCCGCCACCCGGGCCAGATGTTGGCCTTCCTGATACGCGGTGCACGCTTTTGAGCTGAGGCTGTTCATCCGCTCGATATCCCGCTCGTGCCGGCGCTGTGAATGGTGCCCGCATAGGACCGGCTGCCCGAATGGGATCATATCCGCTATTCGGTGTTCTTTTTCAAACAGTGATTCTGCCAGTGCGGATTTCTTTTCAGCCCGTGCACCGATCCGTTCGGCTTTTCGGTCCGCTTTTGCCTGACGGTATGCCCGCAGTGCGTCACCGGTGAGGGGTTCAAAGGCGTTATCCGGGGATTCACTGTCGAATACTTCGATTTTCCGGGTGCCAATCAGCGCGGCAACCTGATCCCGCTTTGATTCCGGTACGATGTACTGCTTTTCTTCGTGCTGCCATACCCCACCCAGAGCACGGATTTCATGGCGGATCTTGTAGGTATCGCCTGAAAGGATGATTACGGGGATCATTGGATTAACCGCCCCTGCCGGATCACATCGCCATACTCAACGCACCGGTCAATATCTGATATCCCGATATCGTTGGTTTCCCGGGCATCCTCAAGCGTGCCGCTGTAGGGCATCTTGTACACGCGATCCGCGTACCCACCCTGTACAAGCATCCCGTACTGCATGTCTGTTACCTTGACATACAGGACGCCATCACGGATCCATACGTTGTTTTTGCCATCGTCACCGATTGATTTGTATCGTGTCATTTTTGGTTGTCCACCTGTGCACCTTGCACACATACCTATACGCACTGCAAGTATATAAACGTATCTAAACGTGCATCAACGCACATCAAAAAAGGGAGATTGTCAGCGCTGCATCTTTGACCGGATCGCGTTGCAAGCACTTTCATATGGGTAGATAACGCGGGAATTTGGGCCGGGGTGCCCACCCAGGATCTTTCTGGTGCGGGTGTTGAAGATAATCGGGTCCAGTTGCCCGAACTTCTCCACGCTCTTATTGA
>JBAZEO010000207.1:0-3553 GCA_041653935.1 Dehalococcoidia bacterium
AGAACGTCGCCAAGTGGATTGCCCTCTTTGCGCTATTCCAGAAGCACGGCCTACGCCTCTATTTGCGCCTCCATGATTTCTGCTCTCTCAAAGACCCTTTCAAGAAGCGGCACTATCCGTTTGAGGGCCGCAACATCCAGCATGACACAGGGAAATACTCTGGCGGGATGTTCTGGGCGTGGAGCGCCGACGACGCTCACCCCCACGGCAACCCGGCCAAGGGCGGACAAATCACGCCCTACTACATCAGGGGCCTCAAAACGCTCCTGTCTATGCTGAAAGAGGCCGGGGTAGATTTCCGCATTATCATCATGAACGAGGCCGACTACTTGGCGGACGGCGGGGACACGGAGGCCAAAAGGGACGGCAAGGTGATTCTGTTCCATCGCTGGCATATCGACCAGCTTTACAAGATGGGCGTCCCGAAGAACAGGTGCATGATTTCAACGTCGAGGGGCCTTGATAAAATGGCGAAGTGGGGTCACGCGATGGAGATTCACGGTATCAATAGCCCCGAGCGCCTAGAGGACGCCGTCAAGAATTATCCACAACTCGTGATGAACCGTCGCATCTTCCCGAACGGCGACGGGCCAGACCCCAACGCCAAGGGAAGGCGGGGCGATGCCCCTACCAAGCGGGAGCCGTCCGTGGCACAGGCAGGGGAAATGGCGGCGCTCATCCGGCGCTACCAGATGAAGCGGTACGCCTATTTCGTGCGCCCCTGCGACACGCTTTGGATACCTAAGATGAGGGCCAATTCTAAGGTCAACTATTTCGACGCCCTGCTCGGTCTGGCGGAAGGGGTAATCAAATGACCGACCTACTGATACGGGTACATACTAACGGGGTAGAGTGCGACAAGGTAGACGGGACGAGGTGTCCATATAGGGACAATAGGTCGTGCTGGCTATTCTGGCAGAAAGAGCGGGGCATTAGCGGTGAACAGCCGGTAGAACTAGCGGGCGAGGGTCCGTTCCTGCGATGCGATGAATGTCTGGCGGCGGAGGATGCGGCCAAAGACCCCGGACAGGTGTTTCCGTAATGGCCGCCATAGGATTGGTTATCTTGGTCGTCTGGTTCTTTGCCGCCATTGTCTGTCTACACGAGGAAGACAAGCGGGGTCCGGGTAGACCGCAACACCCGCTAACGGTGACTCCATGAAGCCACTTTGTAAGAAATGCGGGGCCGTACTACAGGGACACAGGAAGGGCAAGACGGGCCTATGCCAGAAGTGCTACTTGGCACTTGGTACATCACATGGAGGGAAGAAGGTTACGCCCGCTATTTGCTTTAATAAAAAGTGCCTACGCCCATTCGCCTGTCCAGAAGACCGCGACCCCAAGTGGTCTTACTGCCCCCTGTGCATCGACAAGCGCGATAACCAGTATTCGACCAGCCCCCACATGAGGGCTATTTACTAGGAGGAAACATGAAGGGCCCTGGTCCGAGATTCACGACGACCGTTGACCCATCAGAGTATGATGTCCACGCTCAGGCGGAAGAGGTTGTCAGGATGGCCAATAGGGAGAAGGCGTGCTTCCTGCCGATAGATGTTGGTAAGTTCTATGGCCTTTACTTAGCCTGGAAAAGACTAGCCGAAGAAAAGTCCACGGAAGATGCCACTTGGAAATAAGGAGTAGCCATGGAAAAACTAGCTGAGTTAAAGTCGCTACAGGCGTCACTAGCGAACGAGCTTGCCGTCATACAAGAGGAGGCGCATAAACTAAGCCTCAGAACGGCGTCCGCCCTTAACTATGCCGAGGATATACTGCGCCAGATATGCCTCATGGACGCCCTGGCCGATACAGACGTACTCATGGCGAAATTCAACGAAAGGAATGAATCCCCCAATGCTTAAACTGGACGGCGAACAACGCGCCATCTTCATAGAGGCCTTCCGCCAATTAATGTCCCTGTTTGCGGACGTAGAGAAATTCCACGCCAAGGTATCCGGCAAGGCCATGATCCTAGAGGAGAAGTTTCGTAGTATCATCGACCCCGAAAAGGAATCAAGGAAGGGCGAGTAAACGTGACGCGCCCATTTTACCATAGGAGTAGAAATTGTCCCAAGTAGCAGGAAAAGCCGCGTGTGCGGGCGAGTACGGAATACAGGTACAGGTTAGGCCGAAGGGCGGGGCCAAGGTTATTATCCTGGCGACGGTCAGGAAATCCCCCGAAGGTATGCGCTTTTTTCGCGCCCGTTTCAACGCTAACCAGATCGAACAACAAAGGTATAACCCCCAGGTCAGCATACACCCAGAAGACGTAGAAATGCTTTGCTCCTATATCAAGGCGGCGGCGGCGTCTATTGAGCAGGGGACAACGGTAGAAGACGGGTGGGAATCCACGGCCCAATTTACGCGCCCCATGTACCAAGGGGACGCGCCCTTAACCAAGGACACGCCCCCGTTCTAGTTTAGGAATTGGACGCGCCCATTTGCCTTTAGGCCGCCCCGCGTAGAATCTTGTGACATTCCAGGCAGACTACGCATAGCGTGCCGTCATAAGCGAACCAAGCGTAAGTCCTATGCGGAGGATGCTTGCAAGCGGGCATGATTACTCCACTAATCCAATTTCGGACGCGGGAACCATGTCTTCTGTCGCCACGGATACATCCCATGATCCACAAGCGGGGCAAGACAGGATGCCCCAAACCTCAAATGTTGAGTCCCCGTATAAGTCCATGGCCGGATCGACACGTTGGGGTATGAATACCATGCCCGAATGTCCGCATACCACGCAATCGTCCTCCGTGTTCCACGGTTTCATGTTACTCCCCTTTAGCCTTGGCGATTGCGGCGCGGGCTTGTGCAATATGGTCCCGGTAGATTGGGGCCTCTACTTCTAGCGCCTCGACACAGAACGCCAGCGCTTCCAGCAATTCCGGCGCGGCCGCGATGAGCCGGGCGTTAGCCTTGGAGCGTTTCCGGTTTGTTATGACCGCGAGATAATCAACCGGCGTCCCGATAGGCCCCGCCGAGATCAGATATTCCCCTACGGAATTGATGTCAATACCCCACGGCCCCGGCGTGTGCTTACTTTCCATCTTCTACCCCTACGGCCCGCCCGTCATGTAGACTCGGGGCTTACGGCCCTACTTACAGTATTCCCTTTACCTTTAGTGCATCGCATAGCAGGGCTCGCACGTATGGCCCCACTAGCCCCGACGCCGTACCTTCCCGCGCCATGCTTTCCACTATGGCCCCGTACACGCCCAGGGGAAGGTATACCATAACCTGACGGCCGCCCTCGGGAAACATGGCAGGACGGCCGCACCTACGCTTAGGGGCGTCGGTATTCATATGCTTGTCCTTTGAATCCGAAATTCCATCGGGGTAACTTCGATCCTCTCTGTTACCGCTACGTTGGGGTAAAGCCGACGAAGGGCGGCCATGCCTTGATATCCCTCCTCGACAAAATCAATCTTGGACCCGTTGTCACCGAAGATTACCCATCCCCGACGAGGATTTCCGTTGATGTCATTTTTCGTCTTCAAGTAAACAGCTAACATATTCTTCCTCCCGTTCTACCAAATTCCTATGACGATAGGCCC
>JBAZEO010000208.1:0-3541 GCA_041653935.1 Dehalococcoidia bacterium
CAAACGGGGTGTTGACCTTCTGATTGGTGCCGCGTAAACGGAAGTACATGCTCTTGTCGAAATCCTTGATCCGGTAGGTGATCACGTTGAAGCCGTCCT
This sequence comes from Dehalococcoidia bacterium, assembly GCA_041653935.1. Lineage (GTDB taxonomy): Bacteria > Chloroflexota > Dehalococcoidia > E44-bin15 > E44-bin15 > JAYEHL01. The sequence goes on from JBAZEO010000208.1 coordinate 100, forward strand.
CGTCCACTTTCCAGTCCGCCGAGGTAAAGGTGGCAAGAATTTTGGTGGTTTCGTTGGTAGCCTTGGTGTAATCCGGGCTGCTCGGAGAAATCCGGCCGGTGATTTCGCCTGCTATCAGGTCGATGTGGTCAACAACCGGGGTATCGCCGTTGTGGTTTATCGCCGGGCTCTTGAATTTGATCTGGAGCATTACAGGCTCTTTTTTGGCGAGCCGCTTGTCGACAATGAGATCAGCGCCCATCTTCACCTTGGTGGAGTCATGTCTCGCGCTGAACTCAAGGGCGTTGATCAAATCGCCCATGACATGGAAGGAATCACCGGAGCGGAGACCTGCGGCAATCTCTTCCAGGGAGATGTCGCCGTCACGGTTCGCATCAACCGCATTGGTCCACGTTTTTTGATATTCACCCGGGAAAAAATCATCCCCGCCGGCCGTGTAATGCGTATGGTAATCCGAGCTGGCAAAATTGTACCAATGGCGTCCTTCGCCCAGCAGGGCATCCCACAGGCCGCCGATAGTCGCGGTGTAAAAACCGGCGCCGCCGTATGTGCCGCCGAAGGCCTTGCTGCTAAAGCCACCCCTGGAAGGATTGACCTGATGGCCGGGTGCGCCCTCGAAGCCGAAACAGACATCCGGTCCGGCATTGTTGAAGTCACGGAAGTTATTGACGTCATAGCCTCCGGTGCTCCAGGCTCCATTTCTTTCGATATGAGCAAAAACAACCCAGGCCGAGTCGATGGCGCCGTTCTTAAATTGTTGCTGCATCCAGTTACAGCCCGCAACGGCATCGGCGTGCTTCTCGGCAACGGGTTTACTGGTGACGACTTTCTTGCCGTCCACCCACTGGTAAATTTTACCGTTATGTTTTTCCAGAACACCGTACGGGGTTACTTCGCCGTTCCGGCTGGTATCGTCGTCGGATGCATCAAACATATACTCCCAAGCGCTGATGGCCTCGGCGTCCTTGGCGACAATTGCCGAGCTGCTGTGCTCATGGCCGGGAACGTTCCACTCCACGCCGGAAGCGATCTTCTTGTCGGGATACATCACGCGATTTTTCAAGATGTCCGGATAAACGAAATCCCGCAGTGACTGCCAGCGGTACATGTACCCTTTTTCCGGAAAATCGCCCAAGATCGGGTTGTAGGAATATTTATTCGTATTGAGCCAGCTTATGCCCTCGCCATCGCGGTTGCGTGCGCCGCCATGTTCGGAATTTGCCCACCAATCAAGGCCGAATTCGTTGTTTTTCGACATAACGTAATCAAATGTCGTTGATCCGTCCGTATAGAGGGTGTGCTGATGAAAATCACCGGCTACCCACCCCCCTTTCTTCTGGACATGCCGTCTCTCGCGATGGTGCTCCTTTTGCTGATGGGTTGTATAGTCGGTTGCCTGCGCTGAAGATGCCGCCATGAACGGCACCAGTACAGTTGCTGTCAATGCAATGGTCTGGATGTGCTTTTTCATTTTTTCCCCTTTGTGGTGCGTTTTTGTGATTCTTTCATTCCCCTTCTAGCGGATAACCTCTTGGTCGATTTCGTCGCCTCTCCCCCCTTTTTGTTAATGTTTTCGGATAATGTCTTCAGATATTTCCCTTTCATGTTTGCCTGGAACACCGACAAGGAAAGCCCTTGTATTTTTGTATCCGGGCTCTGTGTTTTTTTGATCAGGAGAACAATAGGCGACGATTAAAAAACAATTAACGGGTTTGATAGGCGCATAAGCAAATTGGCCAGGACGTTTTGAGGGCCCAAAAAAGGCGGCGAGAAATTAGACCTGAGGCAAGGGAACGGAAGCATGCTGTGTTGGCTCAAAAAGCCGGCAAACAGGCAGTCCGGTTATGGTGAGGATGGCCTAAGCAGAGAGAAGGACTTCAACTCGCGGGATACTTGAAGAACAACAATGCCGAGATAAAACGTCGGGCACAGCGAGTGCACCTGTTACACTTCCTCGTTACGGCGACGGACGAGACACAATAAAGCCATGCCGGAACCAAGCAAGGATACGGCAGCCGGCAGCGGGACGGGGGAAGGGGCCATCGCAGTCAGCCCTACGTCCAGGCTCCCTGCGGGAGCTTGTAGCGTAAGAACAGGTCTATCTGAAAAATCCGACACCGACAGATTAGGACGCGACATATTCGTTCTTAACATTGTCTCTTCCGAGCCGTTCTCAAAAACAAAGTTGCCGGCGGACCGTATCGTAAGGTTCCCGGCGGTGCCGGGTAATTCCGAGGAGGGGATGGTCAAGATGTCCCCTGTGTTAAGATCGCCGCCGATTAAGGAGAGGGAACCGCCCGGGACAATCTGGACTGTTCCGCCTTGCGCCAACTTGGGGATGTAAAGAGTTTCACGATCGACGATGGTAAGAATCCCGCTGCCTTTCAAGGCGATGCGTCCTGCCTGATTCCCTGCCACCCTCATCTTGCCCGGGGTGGTTCGGGTCATGCTCTTGTCGATGATTCGGGAAAAAGCACCGCCAAGGAGGAGAGTGTCGTTTTCTTCATCCATGGAGAAAATACCTGCGGCTGAAACGGGCATTTTCCTGCCGACAGAATCATGCTGTTGCCTGTGGCTGGCGAGCAAGGTCAATTCGGATGCCTGGGCCGCCGCGGATCCTGCAAGCACAAAGACCAGCGCAACAACAACGGTAATTTTTTTTTTCATGAACCAATCCCCACGGTTTGAAGTCCAATCGTAACGGTAACAGTATATTTTTATCATCCTAACTTTTGCTTGTTAAACAGAGGTTATTTCTCCGTTAATATCATGTTAGGGTGAGTTTTAAAAAACTGTTGTTTCAGGCATGTGTTGTGTTACATAACAGGTGCGGCGCTGACACCAGGCAGCTTGAAAACACAAAAAAAATCAGTGAGTGATGGGGAATGAAAAAGTTAGTCATAACATTCTGCTGTCTTTCCGCCCTGGTGTTGGGGGGAGTCGCCGGCGTCGGCGCCGGAACGGAAGAGCATTATACGTATACGGAGAACAACGGGGGAAAGCATGATGTTTTTGCCTGGGGGCTGCTGCTTTCTGACTGTGCAACCGTAGTTTCGGAAAGCGACAACGAACGTTCCGTGAACAGCTGCCGCCTGAACGGAGAAACAACCCGGTGGGAGATAAAAAAGGCGGATATGGATGTGGTGGCTGTCCGCCAGGAGAAAACAATCGTTTTTCGCGGCAAGATGCAAGGGAGGGCTGTCGAACAGACCATCGCCATTGACGGGCTCCCCTGGTACCAGCCGCTTTCTTTTTCCCTGAGAAATTTTCTTCAGTCGAAAAAAGATTCCGTGGAATTCTGGATGATCCGGCCCGACAAGCTCGAACCCGTTAAAATGCGGGCAACGCGTCGATCTTCGGAGAAAATTGAGGTGAACAAACGCGAGGAAAATGCTGTCCGGGTAGAGGTGCGGCTGACCGGCCTCCTTGCTGGACTTTGGTC
>JBAZEO010000209.1:0-3540 GCA_041653935.1 Dehalococcoidia bacterium
CGACGCCGCCAGTGACCGCGGTGACGCTTGCCGACACTGATGCAAGCGGTCCGTGGTATGTGTGGGTTGGCGTATCGTTGCTCATGGTTGTGGTCTGGAGTGGTGTGGCTGCGATGGTCGGATTCGATGCGGGCTATGACAAGGGCCGGCAGGATGGATACGCTGCGAGAAGGGAGTTGTTTTGATGATCGACAACGACAACACCGTGGAGTTTGAAACGCGGCTTTCGGTGAGCGGTGGGCGTATTACTTTTGAAGGATACATCGGTGCGGTGTATTCTGGAGACTATCGCGTGACGCTAACGCGGCTAGATGAGCCGAAGCCGGAGTCCACGCCGAAGCTCTGTCCATTCTGCGGCGGGGAGGCGGAGCTGGTGGGAAACGGAATGGGCTGCTATGTGCAATGCAAGCAGTGCAATTGCTGCAGCGCTGCCCATACTGACAACGCCCGTGGCCATGCCGCCGCCATCGCCGAGTGGAATCGCCGTGCGTCGATCCCCGAGCCCGCGACGCACCAGGAACCTGAGTCGCGCTACCCGATGTGCGCTGACCAGCATGCGCAAGTGGACTGCCGGCGCACCACATGCCGGTATCATCAACCGGGTAAGTGCACCAACGAATCACCGGCCATCACGCTTGGCGAGAATGGCGCTGGAAGTTGCTGGTCGTACAAGCCGGCATAGGAGACCGCGATGCGCATGATTGCATCGAATGCGCGGGATGCGCAATTACGGCGCAATTCAGATGCAATAGCTGCGCATTTATGGCAAGTTACGCGAAATGAGGTGAACGATGGATCACTGGTTAGTTGAGATGCGAGCGGAGTACAACCGGGATTGGTCGCGGCGCAAACTGGCTCGCTGCACGCTATTACTGTGTGCCGCTATGGTATTTGTGGCACTGGTAGCGACGCGATGTTAAAGGTGCCGTTCGATGGCGCAGAGCGCGCTTGAGGCTGCATTCTCCCTGGCATGGCGCATCTATGCGCCAGACTGCGAACGCCCGTTGGAGCAATACCACTTCGCCGCAATCCACGTCGGTCTCGGGCCGGGATTGCGTGAGCGGCTGGCTGCCGCGGGGCTGCAAGACTGGCGCTTCGACTTCGCTTTCCCTTGGGCGTGCCTGCCATTGGCAATCGAATGTGACGGCGGACAATGGTTGCCCCATGGCGGGCGGCACAACACGGACGGGGATCGCGACAAGCTGAATAATGCAGCCGTCCTTGGTTGGAGGATCATAAGATTTTCAGCAACGATGCTTCGCGATCCAGAGGGCTGCGTGAAAACGGTTCGGGCCGCACTAGAGGAGAAACCACATGGTCTGGGAAGTTGACTGGACTCACGATGGTAACACTGGGCAGAAAGTGTGGGCAAGGAATCCGACGTCTCATATTCGAGCGTCCCGGGAATGGCACTTGACTTGTACGGGACACTTGAGGGATGCGGGGGTAAACACACCAGTCTATCGCAAGGATAGTTGGGAAGTGGATTGGTCGAAGCGCGATGGGAAGAAGGTATGGGCGCGGAACCCATACAGCAAAATGCCCGATGCGCATGAATGGCATTGGATAGACCACAAAACACTTGATCAGGCCGGCCTACACTGGAAACCGGCGCGCCCTGTCAGTGGTAGGTGGAAGACTACTGATGGATATATCCATATTACACGCCGGGCGATGACTGACGCAGAGATCGAGGCCGCGGAGCAGTATGGGTTATTTCGCGGGAAGAAGAAGCTGTTTGTCAAAGAGCACTGTCTTGTCGCCGCGATCAAGTATGGCGGGATACCTGAGAACTGCGTTGTGCGTCACGTCAATGGCGTGAAGGACGACAACAGACCGGAAAACCTGGTGCTTGGCACAACCCAAGAGAACACGATGGATCATGACAGTGCCAGGATACAGGCAATCCATTGGCGCGACGTAGCTGAGCGACAGATTATTCGGATTGACGCTCTTGAGCACCGCGTGGCAGAACTTGAGCGTATCGTCTCGGCGTCGATGCTGCGAGACCCGGAACGTTGCGCAAATATGGTGAAGGAGGCGTTGGGATGATCTTCGAGACGTTGAGCGAGAGCGCCGAGCGCGGGGAACTGATGCTGGTCGACGGCGGCATGTGTCACTGGCATTTGCGCCGTGATGGGCAACTGACCATCCGCGAGATCATCGTGCTATTGGAATGCCGCAGGCAAGGTGTGGGTACGGCGATGCTGGTTCGGCTAATGGAAACACCCGGAGCGTCGTCTCTGTTCGCAAAATGCCCAGCAGAACTGAAAGCAAATAGCTGGTATGCACGGATGGGATTTGTATGCGAAGGCACAGAGACGACACGCAATGGGCGAGAATTGAATCTGTGGCGTCTCCGACTCTAGTATATTGCGGTGGTGGAAATAGGCGTCTGGTTGAAATCGCCATCGCCGCAGGTTTCCGCTATGGCGCGCGACTACCTGATACAATCTATCCCGGCGTGGCGCCATTATGGTTTGCAGACCAGGACTGGCATAATCCAAAACGCGATGCCTACATGGCAGCATTGGCAAAGCACCGCCCTATGCAGGCTACGGTCCTAGATCTGGAACGCGACGAACAACTTGATGATGTATTGAGATGGGCAGAGGAAGCGGCACAATATGTAGAGCGAGTAGTGATTGTGCCAAAAGTATTTGATATCATTCGGAGGATACCGGAACGCATAGGGAGTGCAGACGTGCTCTTGGGTTACAGTGTGCCGACACGATATGCTGGTACTGAGGTGCCAGTATGGGAGTTTGGGCGGCGCGAAGTGCATCTCCTGGGAGGAAGCCCGCATGCGCAAATGTGTCTCATGCGCTACGTGAATGTTGTCAGCGCGGATGGGAACATGGCGAATATGTTGGCGACAAGGCATTGCCAATTCTGGGTTCCTGGAACGGCTCGGTATGCGAACAATAGATGGTGGCCGACGCTAATGGAGGCGAATGGTGGAGAAAAATGGGGTGATGGCGGTGATAGATCGGATGCGCCGTATGAGGCATTTCGGCGCTCATGTGAAAATATCATCACCGCTTGGAATGCATTGAAATGAATCCACCTGAGCATGTCGGAAAATTGCGCTATCTGCAAATCATAATCGGGGATGGCCTGTATGGAACGGCGGTGCCATTGGACAGCTTCGGCATATCTGCAGCGTTCCCGCCCTTGCCAGGGTTCACGCCGTTGGCGCGGAGCTATCTCCATACGCCGCGCATCCTGCGTTGGATGCGGCCGCGTGCCAGGCGGGAGTATGAGCGCTGTGTGAGAATCCGCACGGAGGCATGGAGGGCATATGTTCTATCTAGGGCAGAAAAGATGATGCAGAAAACATGCCAAGAGCTCACGGACATTGCGGCATGAGCTTGATCGATGGCCTGGAATACGAAGATCGCGAGGCGTTTTGCCAAACGTTGGTTGTGGCTATTCCCAGGCTATCCGACATACAGACGCGTTGCCTGCTGCTGTCATTGCTGGGCTTGACACAGAAGCAGGCGGCGTGTATTCTAGGGATTGCGCAACCGACGGTATCCT
>JBAZEO010000210.1:0-3532 GCA_041653935.1 Dehalococcoidia bacterium
ATGCCCGGGGGGATGTTCTCGTCACACACGAAGGTCTGTCCGGACCTGGCATCCTTGACTGTTCGCGTGCGCTCCGGCAGGGGGATACGATCCGGTGCTCGTTTGTTTCCGGGACGATGACCCCGGAGGAGTTTGGTCGGGATCTGACAGGGCGGATCCAGACGAACGGGAAAAAGATGGTGAGATCTGTGCTCTCCGCTTACGATATTCCTGAACGATTGGAGTGGGTCCTTCTTAGGATCGCCGGTGTCCCGGAGGATCTTACCTGCGCCCATCTTTCCGCACCGCTCCGTTCGCGGTTGATCGCGGCTGTCACGGATCTGCCGCTGACTATTGCTGCGCCGGGGAATTTTTCAGTCGCGATGGTCACACGGGGCGGAGTCGCTCTTCCGGAAGTGAATTCAAAGACGATGGAGTCACGGTGTGTGCCCGGTCTGTTCTTTGCCGGTGAAGTGCTCGATATCGATGGGGATACGGGGGGATATAATCTCCAGGCGGCTTTTTCAACCGGTAGGTGTGCAGGTGTGGCGATCCGTAGTCAATTAGATGGAGTGCATGGGTGAGGTCATGCTCTACGGTGGCGGGGTGTGAAAAATTTTCTGTGCACTGCATGTTCTGATCTTCTCACGCGACCAAACCCCACGTACCTTGATGCAGAAACTGGCATACTGGGTTCCATGAAAATATCAAACGCTTCGCGGGAGTGCAAAAAATTCCAAAGCCCGGTGCCCGGGAAAAAAGAGTTGATTTATGACTTTGCCGCCAGGTCAACATCTTCTTTCTTGATCGTCTTTCTGCCCGCGTGCGCGGCAAGCTTGTTGGATTCCTTGGTCAGCGTTGCGATATACTTCTCGGCTCTCTGGACGATTGCCTCAGCAGCATCGCTTCCGACTCTTTCGGCTCCGTTCTTCTTTGCAATCCGTACAACTGCGGCGATTGGTAAATCTGCCATATTCTTACCTCAAAAATTAAGTGAATTGATGTATATTTATACTTTTTGTGAAAAACCGCCAGATTGTTGTGCAAAACGATATCGGACAATTTGGCGCAAAGTTCCAAACTATGGATAGGCAGACTTCGCAGAATATCAGTTATGCCTGTAAAATTGAACGATTTAAAAAAATACCCGAAAATCGCGATTTAAAATTATTCTAACAGCGATACGGCAAGCATTAGCGCATTCGTGTAATCCGGTGAGGCGCGCGAAGTATCCACAAATAATCTGTCGATATTTACCACAGGCGCGCCATGTCCGTATCCTCCGCCAAGGAACGTCAGCGTCCGGAAAACGAGGTTGCCCGTGATCCCATCCGGGGCGATAATAAGCCCGCACGTCCCAATGGCATCCTCGATCAAAATCTCAAAGTGCGTCGCGTCACCCAGCCGGGCGACAAGTTCCGCGTCCGCAAGGCTACGGTCGACGAGCGCGTGCCTGCCGATATCCCCGTACCTCCCCCCGGACAGAACCCCGACTCGCTCCGAAAGATGGAACTTCTTTGCGATCAACCGCCCTTTCGCAATGAGGGCGAGCTTGTCCTGCACGGTCCAACCCTCGTCAACGCCAACCGGTGCGAAGAGGAATTTTCTGCCGTGCACGGTCTCAAGAAGTGCGATCCGTTCGAGATGATCCACACCCGCTGCCTGTTTGAGCGCTTTTAAGGTTGCGCTGGCGGGAAGCGTTCCCCGCACAGCAGCATCAAGAGCGCCTGACATCAGGTCATCGACAAGCGCGTGCTCCGGGGCTTCGCATTCCCGTATTTGGACACCCGGTGCCGCGGGTTTTTCCTTAACGGTGCCTGGCAGGCAATAGCAGATGATCTCGCACGCACCACTCACCCGGCTGGCGCTGTCGATCACCTTTTCTGCATCGTCACCAATGCCGATACCGATCCGTTTTATCGCTTTTGGCACGGCGTATCCCCATAAACCAGGTGCATAATCCCGTTCTGGAAAAAGTCAAAGACCTGCGTCTCATGGTTGTCATAGACGATACTGAGTTTCCGTGAAGCATCTACACTTCCGATTGCCCGTGCCGTCATGCCAACTGCCGCAAACCGCGTGATGAGTTCCTGGACATGGCATTCCTTCGCCGTGAGGATAAAGCCCATGCCTGGATACATCTTCACCCACTGCTCAAACGTCATGTGGTGCGCTGCAAGGTCCGGTATCGGGATCAGGCTCAGGTCAATCTCCGCACCTTTTCCGCTCACTTCAAGAAGCATACCGAGCGTGCCGATGATACCCGGGTTGCTGATGTCTTTGCCTGCTGTGACAAGATGCGCGTCACCGATCTGTTCCAACAGTGCAATCTGGGCGCGCACCGCTGCCGCTGATTTCATGGAGACCGAATCCCAATTGAGCGCGCAGGACGGGTGGACCCTACCGGATAGATCAATAGCAGCGATGACCCGGTCGCCGGTCTTTGCAGTGTTGCTGTAGATCACTGATTCGAGTTTCGCGGAACCGAGAATCGAGACATCGATCACAGAATAGGGCGCGTCGGGATGGAGGTGTCCCCCAACAATCGGGACGCCGAACTGGGCAGAGGCATCATGCATCCCTTTCACCACAAGATCCTGCGTTGTGTTCTCTGACATGGAGAAGACATCTACCATGGCAATCGGGCGCCCGCCCATCGCTGCGATATCGTGGATGTTAACGAGCACCGAGCAGTACCCCGCCCAGTACGGATCCGCCTCCATGAGCCTGCTCCAGATACCATCAGCAGCAAGAAGAAGCGCTTCTCCGTTATGCTCGATTACTGCCGCATCTTCCCCGAACGAGGCGACAACATGGGGCGCATCTATACGTAATGCCTTGACCATCTCGCCAATGGCATGTTTCCGTTTTACGCCCTCGTATTCCTGGACTACCTTTGCGATCGTCTCTGTGGAGCAGTTGTGAACCACGGTGTCACCTGAACTGTCAGACAAACCATTTGTCTGTACGGTATTTGGAGCCTCATCAGAGATAATTTATTTGATATCCAGTCAACGTGTGTGTATGGACTGGACCGAGAAATATCGTCCGGCACACCTGCAGGATATCGTCGGCAACCCCACCGTCGTACACCAGATGGCAGCCTGGGCACAGAACTGGACGAGGAAATCAAAACCTCTTCTCCTGTACGGCAAGCCCGGCATCGGCAAGACATCGAGCGCACACGCACTTGCAAACGATATGCGCTGGGAGGTGATCGAGCTGAATGCCAGTGACCAGCGGACGGCGGGCGTCATCGAGAAGGTTGCCGGCGCCGGCAGCACCACGGCAAGCCTGACCGGGTCTGCCCGGAAACTGATTATCCTTGATGAAGCGGACAACCTTCACGGCACGTCAGACCGGGGCGGTGCAAAGGCAATCATCGAGTGTATCAAAAATTCCCGCCAGCCCATCATCCTGATCGCCAACGATCTGTATGGTCTTGCGCCCGAACTCCGCTACCGCTGCGAGCCGGTGCAGTTCAAGGCACTTTCCGCGCGGTCGATCGCTCCGCGCCTGAAGTATATCTGTGCTGCTGAGAAGATCGCGTGCA
>JBAZEO010000211.1:0-3518 GCA_041653935.1 Dehalococcoidia bacterium
CCCGCAGATTTTGCGGGATGCGTATGGCTCTATCACCCCCACTTCCCGCGCTGATGCCCTGCAATGGACCGAACTGGCTGAAATCGAAGCCTATACCAATTACGGGCAAGAGAGATTTAAGAAGTTGGGCGAGAACATGATGGAGTCAATCGAACTCCTGGCTCAGACCGCCGCTGTAAGCGGTAACTGGGTGGAACGCTACGCCGCCCGCGCATCCCTGGATGCCGGTACTGCTACCCACCGCGCTTCGGATAGCATCTTCCGTGCTATGCAGGGCATGATGCTGACCATGAAAGTTCCCGGCTTTATCAACTCGGCTGGCGAAGCAAACGTATGGGGGGCAATCATGCACCCTTACGTGTTCCATGACATTGCCGAAAGCGGCAACGTGGATAGCATTGGCTTGTACCAGGATGCCGGTATCCACCTGAACTTCGAGCTTGCCAAGATCGGACCCTTCCGCCTCGTGGTAAGCCCCTACGCCAAAGTGTTCGGCGGGGCAGGGCTTGACAACGCTACTGCCGTTGCTGATACCCTGGCTGGCGCTGAGAACGCCCTTGACCTGACCATTGTGACATCGAACGACAATGCTGCGAACTATGCAAAGGGCAAACTCTGGACCATCGGTACAGAGGAAACCGGAACCACGATCTACCCGACCAATGAGCGTGTGAAAGTGACTGGCGCTGACGGTACAACCCTGACCATCATCGGTGAGGGCGAGAACGGTGGCTTGCGCTTTGACCATGCTGCGGGTACTGCGGTGCGTAACGCGGATAGCGTTTACACCATCGTATTCGGCGGACCTGGGTCGCTGCTCAAGATGTATGATCCGGCAACTGGCGAGTTTGGCAAGGTGGTTGGTCCGAAGGTAACGGGTATGGCTGACCAGTGGGCTTCGATTGCCTGGAAGTTCTACGGCGGCTATGGAAAGCTGACCGAAAACCGCCTGCTGCGCGGCGAATATTCTGTCTCTTACGAGGCATAGGAGGATTACCATGCCTTACACTTCTACTGACCAACAGAACGGTATGCCAATCGGTCCCGGCGGCTTGCTTCCTGGCTTGAACGCTTACGGGCAGATTAGCGATATCGCGTATCGGCGCAATGTGGTCGCCAAGACCGCTGCGTACACCGTGACCGCTGCCGAAAGCGGCACGATCTTCACCACGCAAGGCGCTACTGCTGCCGTTGTCTTTACCCTTCCAGCAACAACCGCCTGTGACGGGCTGGAGTTCATCTTCTACAACTGCGAAGATGTAGATATGACTGTCACCGCTGGCACTGTTGATACCATGACGGCTCTCAACGATGTGGCTGCGGACAGCGTAAAGTTCGGCACAACCTCGTTGAAGGTTGGTGGTGGCGTTTGGGTATTCGGTGACGGAACCAACGTACACGCCATGATCCTCGGTTCCAACACCGTAACCGTAGCTACTTAGTGGTAGTGGTAGGGGCGGCGCTATCCCCCTCTCACCGCCCCTACCAAACACTATGCGTGCATACGTCATAGGCAATGGGCCATCGCTGGCTTACACAAACCTGGACCTCCTTGCGGGGAAACCCTCGTTTGCCGTCAACGGGATTAATCTTATCTACGGCAAAACGATATGGAGGCCGACACACTATGTTCGCTCCGAGGCGATGGCCCTTCTTTCTGACAACGGCTATTGGAAAGATAGCGTAAAGACGCACCTGGATATGGGGATACCCTGCTACATGAGCGGGTATTACAAAGAGTTCGCCAGCGGGTACGGTAACTACCACGAGATGAAACACTGCTGGCACCATACGATGAACTACGACCATCCCGACGCGCCGAGCGAATGGCATATGCCCATGCTTTGCCAGTTCGGGGGAAGTCTTATCGTGGCAATGCAGCTTGCTTTGAATTTGGGATATGACGAACTTGTACTGGTTGGGTGTGACCTGAACTATCGGGATCGTAAGCCTAGCCATTTTGATAAGGGGTACGAGCATGGATCAGAGCAACCCGCTCGATATGCCAATCTTAATAACCTATGGGCGCATGTTTGCGGAATCAACTACTTTGCCCGCCGCGGTTTACCGTTCAATGTCATTAACGCCACAATTGGCGGCGACCTACACCTGTACCCTAGAGGAAGAATTGAGGACCTTGCATGAGACGAGCCTGGATTATCGGCAATGGCCCAAGCCTGAACCAAACCCCGCTTGACCTACTGCGTGGTGAGATTAGCTTTGGGATGAATGGGATTTGGCGCATCTACCAACGGGTGCGCTGGCGACCAAACTATTACTACATGGTTGATTTCAATACCGCCGTACCGCGTGAGGAATGGGAAACGGGTATCCGCATCCATCAGGAAATGGGTATCCCTATGTGGCTATCGGAAGTGTACCGGGATGGATTTCCAGAAGGACACCCGAACCATAAGGATTTACCCGAAGGACTTGGCGACCTACCTAACGTGACCTGGGTGAAGGATTGCAAGCATAAGCCCTACCACGGCGGGAACAGCAAGGGGGCGCAGGAATGGCATCTGCCAGAGATTTGTACCGGATATAACCATATCTCCGGCGTGATGCAGGTGGCGGTACTGGAAGGCTTTGGACCGCTGTACCTGCTAGGATGTGACCTGGATTATCAGGCCGACCCCAAGCTGAACCACTTTGACCCGGAGTATAACCCCACGGATAAGCGCGACCTGAGCAAGCAACTCCAAACAGATGCGGAATGGGCGCACAAGATTGCTCACAACTCTGCGCCGGTGCAGATTTACAACTGCTCATACAGCCGGGGGCTATCGGAGTATCCGTTCAGGAACATGAGAGCGGTATTGGCCGCTAAGAAGAAATGGTGATCTATGGCGCAAGATTATAACCCTGACCGAGAAGGACACGTTCCCCACAAGTACGTTGTGGTCAACGCAACGAAGACCCCGAAGAAGTTTATCGAGGCGGGCGGTAAGAAGCTCAGTTTCAATAGAGAGGGCTTTATGCGGGTCAGCGACCCTGGTGTAGCCAATGAGATAAGACAGAAGTACGGTGGGGATGTGACTGTGAGCCGGGTACGAAACCAGGGAACGCATGAGCGCGGTATCCATAACTACTTCTTTGCCATGCCAAGAGGCTTGCCCTGGAAGAAGTATGACGAATTAGGCAGACTGATAAAGGAGTAATGCTATGGCAATGTCTGGACAAACAACCGTTACCACGGCTGGAACCGAAGTTCAACTGAACGCTAATCAGGCGTGTAATGCCGTGCTAATCAAGGCAATCACAGCCAATACCGGGATTATGTATGTCGGCAACGATGGGGCTAACGCCGTATCTTCCACCACCGGATACCCGCTTAGTTCGGGTGAAGCGCCAATCGTTCTTGAAGTAAAGAACCTGAACCAGATTTACGTGGATGCCAGCGTGAGCGGCGAGCAGGTTGCCTGGATTGTCTTGAGCTGAAATGCCGACGCCTATCTTGCTGCCCGACGAGAGTGGATACCTGACCTGGCCGGACGGGTCTGTTGTGCTATGGGCGG
>JBAZEO010000212.1:0-3508 GCA_041653935.1 Dehalococcoidia bacterium
ATCTAGCCAAGGGAATCAAGATCGATAGCAACCGCAAGGAGTGGATCACCGACCTTGAAACGAACATCGAACCCAAACTGAAGGAAATGGCCAAACAGAAGGCCGAGGACATGCGGGAAGAATACGCCGATGTGGTTATTCCCAGTGTCTTGGAAACCCTGGTTCTCTCTGGTTTGGTGGACGCGGAGCAACTGTTTGGTGAAATCAAACAGATGTTCCTCCCCGAAGAGTGGAACAGAAACCCACAGGACGGAAAGAAACCCAGCATCTCCGCTCGGATTGCCACGAACATCGCGACCAAGCTGGCTGAAACCGATCCCCAGGCGTCTTCCGACTTCGCCCAAAAGTTTATTCCCCCGAAGTTCAGAGACGAAGCCACTAGAACGATCAACGCCAACATCACGGCGGCCAACGCACAACAGGAGCGAGCTCGCAAAGAACAGCGAGAGGCCGCAGGACGACAGATTTATGGCGACATGCTTCTATTTCAGTCGAGTGGTGGGAAGGAAGGTCGAAATCACAAGCCGTCCGACCTGACAGGGTTCTACCAACAAGGGCTTTTGGACAAGACCGAATTCGATAGCCTGATGAAGATCGCGTCTGGTGAAGAGATCAATCAAGAACAACAGGACGCATCGTATCGCGAGGCGAGTTCCGCGGCGTTCGACTACGAGATGGGGCGGATCGATCTGGCTACAGCGAAAGAGCGTTACTTCAAAGTGGCCCCAGACCTTGAAACCGAGGACAAGGAAGGCATCTGGGAGCGGCTTCATAGCTCTGAGGCCAAGAAGTACGCCAACGATGCCGAGTCGCTGGATGGGCTCATTACATCGATGAAAAGCCTGAATCTAGACAGGATCAAGGCTGACAAGAGTATTCCGATGGACGAAGAGCTCGCTTTAGCAGCCCAGTACGTGGTGAAACTGACCCGTCTACAGGACAGTGTGCTGAAGTCCTGGCGGGATCATCCGGATTGGACCACGCGACAACGCCTCGATGAGATGCAAGCCATTCTGGCCCCCGCCAAGGAGGAGGAGGCAAAGAAGGTCGTTAAGGCCAGTTTATGG
This sequence comes from Dehalococcoidia bacterium, assembly GCA_041653935.1. Taxonomy (GTDB): domain Bacteria; phylum Chloroflexota; class Dehalococcoidia; order E44-bin15; family E44-bin15; genus JAYEHL01. The sequence goes on from JBAZEO010000212.1 coordinate 1,068, forward strand.
TCACAGTATATGGGTCTGTGGTCTGTCAACATGCCCTATGGCAGTTGGGCTCCATCGCAAGCCGCGCAGGTGCCCAATCGGGCCACGCAGAATCCCAGTCCAACAACGATTGAAGTCGGGCGAACAATAACGAACAAAACAACCGGTAAGAAACTCCGATGGGACGGGACCGCATGGCAACCGACCCAATGACACAGATTCCAGATGGGTTTGAATTGGACCAGCCGACGCAACAGGCAGGACCGGTGGAGATTCCCGATGGTTTTGAGTTGGACCCTGTCCCGCCGGCGGACACCTGGAATTACGTCATGCAACAGGGTGGCAGTGTCCGCAACGTGGTCCCGACCCCGATGCGTCAATCTTACGACGATCTGATGGCGACAGTCGAAAAGCCCGAAGAGTTCGAGCAACAGATGGTCGCGTCGATGTACCTAAGCGATGTGTTGCGAATCGACACTGATGTGGCATTCGACCTTCAGTCAGATTTGACTCGGCAGTTATACCGACGACCCATGAGTCCAGGTCAGATGGTCAGCCAGGCCATGGCCAACGACAAGCTGATCCAACGATTACGGGCGGCATGGAATTCCCCTGCTTGGCGGGAACGAGTAGATACCACTCCCCCTCCGTTCTGGAAGAACCTTGTGAACAAAGGTGCGAGGGGCTTAGCGAACGTGATGTCCGGCCTGTCTGGTCTCGACGCAACTGCAAGTTGGCCTACTGACCCTGTTATCACGAAACTCCAAGAACAGGGCGTTCCTGGATTCGAGAAGGCTGAATGGTGGGCCGATCCGTCATTCCTGTGGAAAATTTCCAAACACCCCGATCTGGCCGTGGATCGTCCTGATCTTCTGTCCAAGGTTCTCGGGATGGGGGTGGAGACGGTGCCCTACATCACGGCGACGACAGTATCATCCATCGCCGTTGGACCATTGGGAGGGTTCTCGGTAGGTTGGATGGTTGAAGGAAATAACTCATACCGAACGGCGTTGGATGAAGGGGTTGACGAAGCCACGGCACGCAAGATCGGGATGGCTGTAGGCGTTGTCTCCGGCGCGATCGAATCGTTCGGGTTCAAGTGGTCCGACAAGCTCATGGCCGCAGCAACCGAGAAGATCAAGAACCGTATCCTTCGTGGCGGTGCGGACATCACCATCGGGACGATAACGGAAGCCCTTGAAGAGGCGGGTCAAGAACTGTCCGCAATCACCGGTGAAGCAGTCTACAAGGACACCGACTGGGATCTGGCCACCAGACGCATTCTCGTGTCGGCCGGTGGTGGGGCGCTGCTCGGCGGCATGATGAAGACAGGCAGTTCAATCGCGAGCGGTTCAGCGGATTTCTCTTTGGCTCCCGAACAGATGCGGAAACTTCGCATTCTGGCCGCACAGGGTGAATTGACAGAGAAGGTCGTCAGTGATTTGGAGCAACAAGTCCAAGCACAGGAGGCTGCCGATGCAACCACGCAAGAAGCTGCCACAGAAACCAGCCCCGCAACCGGAGAAGCTCCTTCCCCCAATGTGGCGGCACGCCAAGCGACTGTTGAGCCAGTCGCAACACCCACAACCGAAGAAGTGACTCCACAGATTCAGAAGCAGCCGTGGGAGATGACACGGGAAGAATTGTCCACGGCCCCTGTGTTCCATGCCAGCTATGGCCCCCTACAGGATTCACTCCGCACAGGTCGGAACGGTTTCTTCGTGGCGTTCTCTCCACAGAGGGCACAGGAGGGTGGGAGAGCCGGTAACACATTCCCAGACATGGGGATAACGTTCGGCACACCAGAAATAGTGACGGAATTAAGAATTGCCCCGCAAGCCAAGATCTTCGGAAAGGACAGCGTAATCGCAGGGGAAAACCTGCCCGATACGATTATGGTGGACGAGTACGATGCGATGGTAGCACGGCTAAAAACGAGGCAGTTCTCTACGAATGAGGCCGTTAACAAGAAGGCTCGCCAACTGGCCAGGATGATCCTCAATCACGCGTATGTCGAAGCGGAAGGCAACACGCTAAGGCGTGCGACCACTCCAACAGAACAGCGAGGATCACAGTTCCGTCCAATAGACATCCTGAACGATGCTCGCTATGCGCCTGATTGGGAGGGATTTGAGTTTGAAGGCACGATGGCCGAAGCACTTCGCGTTCTCGGCTATGACGCTGCATTCGTAATAGACGAAGGCGGTTTGTCGCTGACGGGCATTACCGAAGCCGCCCTCACGAACATCGGGCCTACGGAACAAACAAGTGTTCAGGGCGCAGGGGTCGTACTGGGCATGCCCTCCCCCGAGGCGACCCCCGCCCAGCCCGAAGGGAAGCAGCCGTGGGAGATGACTCCTGAACAGTTTAGGGCTTGGCGAAAACCATATTTGGACAAGATTGGAGAATTGTCAGCATGGGCAGACGCTCTTCAAGAGGTTGGTCGCAATGATGATGCCTAT
>JBAZEO010000213.1:0-3485 GCA_041653935.1 Dehalococcoidia bacterium
AGGAGTTCAGGTGGATGGCTGTAGCCTCTGGGGATGAAACTATGCTCTCCCTCTGTGCACCTGGGGAGGATGCTCACGGGTTCATGGGGGCGAGAGTAGCATCCTGCGACTATCGAGAACTGGTGGCCCTGGTCAAGGCCGGGGATGCCGACGCAGCGTTCAAACGTAAGGCCGGGAAGTTCTGTAATTTGTCCTATCAGTACCGAGTAAGTGCCAGAACTGCCACGACAAAAGCTCGTGTCGAGTATGAGCTTGATGTCGATGAGATATTCATTAAGCAGACCCAGAGCATTTACCGTCAGGCCTATGTCGGCGTTGGTGGCCATCCCGGCCAGCGCAACGGCGGCTATTGGGGCAGGCAAATCGAGAAGTGCAAGCGGCTGGGCTTTGCTGAGACCTACGCAGGCCGTAGGGTGCAGTTGGTAGGAAATTGGGCAGGCAAAGAGGCATGGCCTCTGGAGAGTACGGCGATCAACTACCCAATCCAAGGCACTGGTGGGGACCAGAAATACCTGGCATTGGCAGTATTGCGAAACATTCTTCCGAAGTATGGTGCACACTTCTATTATGAATTGCACGACGGCGTTTTTACTATTGTGCCTTCTGCCAAGATTGAGGTATTCTTCTTGGACGCACGGAAGCAGTTATCAACCCTTCCGTACAAGCAGGCATGGATGCTCGAAAAGGATTTTCCTATAGAGTTTCCTGTAGACGGCAAAGTAGGGCCAACTTGGGGAGATTTGTATGAGCCGGACTGGGAGTAAGATAAAGTGCAACGATGCTTTGGAAGAAGCCGCCAAGAGTGGGCTGTTCAGGGTGACCGCTGAGGGCAGGATCGAGACGACATACCAATGGCGAGCGTGTCGAGAATATTTGGATAGACCTTGGTATGTCTGCGACAGGCAGGATGGAAAAGGGTATCTCTATGTCAGTTTCAGGTCTCGGCGTATAAAGGCTCACAGACTCGCATATTTCTTGTATCACGGCAAGCACCCAGGCAAAAAAGAGATTAACCACCTGGACGGCATCCGGGTAAATAATAAAAAAGAGAATCTTGAATTGTGCGATGCCAGAAGGCAGTCCTTACATGCCTATATGTGTGGACTAAATAAATCATTTGGGGAAGCTCATCCAAAGGCAAAACTCACAGAGGACTCAGTGCGCGAAGCTCGGACACTGGCTGCTGGAGGCATGAGTTACAAAGAGATGGCTGGCATATTCAACGTTACCAAAGAATGTATCAGGTATGCCTGTATCCGGTATACTTGGAAGCATGTGATTTAAGATCGGCGGCTCGTGGGGCGATCTGGTGGACTTGGAGAAGTTCAGGAAATAAAAGTAAACCGCGCAACAAATAGTTCTTGCAATACCTTGTCAATCAGTTTACAGTTAATCGTGCCTTCCTAGATACCCTCGCAGGGTTGGGCTCCTCCGGCCGTCTGCGAGGGTGTCACTTCTACTGGTAGAGACCATGACCCAAGAAGACATCAACGAAGTCATCGATAAAAGCACGCCGGAGTGGCGTAACAGACAAATAAGGTCCGAAGGGGAGTATTTAGATCTGCAGTCGAAATATTATGAATTGCTCTATGCTGTCAGTAAGAAATACCCAGGAGAGAGCCGACACCAAGCAGCCCTCAGATACATACAAGAGAGTGATACAGGGGGTCAGTCCAATGCAGCGCAACAAGGAGATGAAAAGAAATGAAAATATCATGTTCATGCGGTGCGTTCTTTTACTCGCACCTACAGAAAGACATCACTGACTTTATGAAAGCCCACAGCGTTTGTGAGGAATCTGTCGAACCCCCCGCAGTCACCCGCGCCCGGGAGATCCTCGAAGAGTGCGGGATCGTCGATGTGCAGGGCACGCCGGCCGATCAGCTGAGGCCGTTGGTGGAGTTGGTTAAACGGATGCACGACTTGGAAAAGCTGTGTGGATTGAGGGTACAGGTGCCGGACGCCGTGCTGACTCTTACGCAGGTTGACTACATGGGTATCCCCAGGGATACGGAAAAATTTGAGTGCTACCGGGTGACTAAATGACCGCCCCCCTCAACGCCCGTAACAAGCCTTTCTCATGGTCCTTCACCGCCCTCGCCGACTATGAGGGATGCAGTAAAAGATACGCAGCATCAAGATTTTACTGCACCCTGCCCTTCCAGGAATCTGAGGCCATAATCTGGGGTAACCGGGTCCATAAAGCCGCCGAGCTTTTCCTGAAAGCCGTCCCCCACAAAGACGAGGAGGCCCTGCTCCCGGTCGAGCCGTACTGCACCGCCATCTTGCGCACCGGCCACAAGGTCGAGGCGGAGGTAGAAGTCACTCTGACCCGCGGCATGGCGCCCACCTCCTGGTTCGCCAAGGACGCATGGTTCAGGGCCAAGCTCGACGTGGTGGTGACCAAGGTCAAGGAGAACTCCGTCAGTCTTCTGGATTGGAAAACCGGAGGCAAGATCAAGGACGCCCCGGACCAGCTCAAACTCTGCGCCGCCGCCCTGGCTGTCGTCCGGCCGTACCTGCAGGAGTTCAGCGGGAAGTATATCTGGACCCAGCATAAGCAGGTCACTGGCATCGAGCCGATAGCGAAAGCGGATATTCCGAAGATCTGGCAGGAGTTCCTGCCGCGGGTGGCGCGGATGGAGGAGGCGTGGAAGACTGAGACTTTCCCGGCGCGTCCTTCAGGACTTTGCCCTTGGTGCGCCGTGCCCGACTGCCCACAACGACGAGGAGAGAGGAGAGTATGACCTTGGAGGTGCGCCCGATCACATTGAAAGCATCATGCGAATTTATAAAGCAGCATCATCGCCACAACAAGCCTCCGGTGGGGCACAAGTTCTCCATTGCGGTCTATGCCGGCGATGCCCTTGTTGGAGTTGCCACAGCCAGCAGGCCGGTTGCACGGCACTTTGACGATGGTCGCACTCTGGAAGTGAGCCGTACCTGCACAGACGGTACGAAGAATGCAAACTCCATGCTCTACGGCTCAGTGTGGAGAGCGGCAAAGGCTATGGGATATCTACGGTGCATAACCTACACGCAGCACGATGAAACCGGAGCATCCCTGCGAGGAGCAGGGTGGGAGAAAGTTAAAGATATCGCCGCTCGTAAATCCTGGGCCGAATCCAGTGTGACCTTGAAGCACAAAAAGGATCCGGTTGGAAACGGCGGCGTAGCAAGAAGCCTGTGGGAGGTAAAAATACGATGATCCTCACCTACGAAGACTATCTTGATTACTGCGAAGCGACCGACACCTACCCCCTCGACCCCGACGCCTGGCAGCAGGAGCGGGACGAGGCCAGGGCAGAATACTATGATAACTTGAGGGAGATTGATGATGCCACAAATTGAGGTGTCCCTCGACCTAGAGACCATGGGCAACGGTCCGGATGCGGCGATCATAGCCATCGGTGCCGTTGAGTTCTCACTCGAAACCGGACTGCTCGGCCAGGAGTTCTATGAGGTCGTCGATCTGGAGTCCTCAG
>JBAZEO010000214.1:0-3478 GCA_041653935.1 Dehalococcoidia bacterium
AAGGGCAATCGACCCCCCGCCGGCGAAGCCGCCTGCGATTGACGCATTGACCGCTGCGCTAGCCGCATCTGTCTGGCAGGCGCCGATGTTCTGGACGTAGCTGCCCGGAGCGTCTGTCTGGAAAGCACCGATATTAGTTTTGTACGTTGCCACCTATAGCCCCACCGAAGCATCAAGGGTCATACCAGAGGCAAAGCAAGGGCTGCCAGTGCTAAGGGCAAAGTCTCCATTAGAAGGATCAGTCAGCAGGGGATCAGCATCTATGTCATGAGCACCGGCAGTTACATTTGTCCGATCTGTAGTATTGTAGAAGCAGTTGTAGTCCCATATATTTCCAGAATTATGAACATTGGTATCCCAGTTTGCCCCTGTAGTACAGCCCGATATGATATTGTTCATCACAATAGATTGGGCTCCCTTGCTGGCAATACCATTTCCACAATTGTAAATGGTGTTGTTGATATAGAGACCTCCCAGAGCACCAGTGCCCGCTATATTAAGGCCCGAAGAAGCACAGGAGTCTATAACGGTTCCCACAACTGCCACCCCCGCCGAATTGGTATATACACCTATACTTGAGTCGTGTATGTAACAAAATGCTATTTGTGTAGCGATACCACAAACCACACCACTCCCAATGGTTGACTCAGCCTCACACTGAATAAAACTACAGTACGAGTTGCTGGCGTTAAACGCATATCTGTTTGCGGACTCAGATAAATTCTGGGCCTTGCAATTGAAAAATACTGTGGCTATGCCTCCGGCAACACCGGAGGACGCGGTTGTTGTGAAACGTAAATTCGATACAACTGCGTAACTGTTGAAATTCAAAGTGTTCTCACCACACACTATAAGCGGCCTATTGTTGCCAACAGGACTATCACCACGACTGGTGTTATAGCCCTCTATGATCTGTGGAGTTGCGGCCGATGCGGCGGCCCAAGTTACACTTTCTCCTTGGGTGTATGTTCCGGCTTTGATCCAAACCTTGTTTCCATCCACCTGCATTAAGGCAAATTCACCATCTAAAGACCCGCCATACAAAAAGGCACCACCGACATTCCCGGTACCGCCAGTCTTGCTTGCTCCGGCCGAACGGTCTATCGTAACAGTGTTCGTGTCTGTATAGGCAGTAATCTCGTACCATCCGGCAGTAAGCGTGCCGCCGGTAATGTGAATGATATTGCCCACCATAGCGGCCGTAAAGCCCCCTGTGGCGGAAGAGAGGCCCGTACCCGCCCCATCGGTAGCCAAGTCAGTAACGGTAAGCTGCGCCGCGTCCTGCTGGCTGTAGTCCACACTGGTTCCGGGGCTACGGTCGTAGAACCCGCCGCCGTTGGCCTGAGAACCAGCCGCTCGTATCTCCCACACTGTCGCTGCATTAAGGGCCATAGTTACGCCGCCGTGATATCAAGTTCGCCTGTGAGGACTGTACACTGTGAGCCAGAGCCGATTGCCTTCGGAGTCGTCAAGGCCCCGAACCAGAGCATTGTGCCCGCCTCGGAGGCACTATAGATTGCCCCATAGGTTATCGTGCCCCAGCTGTCCGTGGCCGTGGTGAAGGCTATGTCGCTTGTATTGCTGATCGTGCTGCCAGATCGGGATACAACAGCAGAGATGTCCTCCCTCGCATACGCACCGCCCGCTGGCTCAGTAACGTTTGTCCCGTCCTTAGCCGGAGTAGTCGTACTGAGGGCGAGGTACAGCGTGGTATTGTCAGTAAGGAACTTGTCCAGGAAGCCTTGGTCAATTGTGTTGCTGAAGCTCATTATACCTCCGTTATCCAAACCCGGTCGGATGCAAACGCCACTACCCGCTTTACCGTCGAGATGCAGTTATTCCCAGTCCAGTAGTAGTCAACCCCCTCCACGCCGTCGCCATTCTCTACCCCCGGACCGTCCGTCTTCCCGTCGTAGTTCGACCAAGAGCACACAGTCCTCGACATTGGCAGCGTGTCAAACGTCCAGTCGTCCCCGTCCGTAGTCCCAAACTCGTTGGTCGTGCCCACGCTCCACGTATACGTTTTCGAATAGCCCAGCCGGTCCATGTACAGCGGCGTGTAGTTCGCCAGAGTAATCGAATTGCTGCTGGTCGATATAGGGCTTACCGAGCCTGACCACGAACCGTTTACCTCAGACGTGTCCGTGTAGGCGTCCTTCGTCCAGGACAGCGCGGCGAGGTTCAGGGCCGTGCCAGAAGCCTCATCCGATGGAGTAGGGCTGCTTGCCTTGGCTGGCCTCGGATCGAAGGTCCACACATCACCCTGGGCTGTCTCACCGGCCGCCTCTGCGTCTACCCGCCAAGCAATCTCGGCGTCCTTGTAGAGGCTTATATCGCCCTCAGGGATGGTGTAGGAGGTGCCCGCCTGACTCAAAGAGACAACGTTGTACGCTACTCCGCCAGTCCCCATCCGCACCGTGTACGTCTCTGCCCCGCCGCCGTCTACCCAGGACACGGTACGAGTCGCGAAGTTGATCCCAGGGCCGGAACCGTTGGCTGGAGTTGGTGTGGTGGGTTTTTGAAGTCCAGAGGAGCCGGTGGTAAAATGCCAAATCGGGCTGCGGGCATCCAACAGACCAGCCTCTGTCCAAATTAACCACGCATACGCGGTGTCTTCCTGCAAAGTAACGGATGAAATATCGAAGACGCCGATCGAGGTAGAGGTTTTTTTACGTAGGATTACCGCAACACCATCGTCCGGGTCTTGCCCTACGAAGGCCAACCGAATAAGAGTCCCATAAAACGGTGTGTCGCTGTTGATATCATATGTATTTGCAGTGAAATACAACTCCGTTGTTCCGGGAGACACATCAGAGGCCTCGTCGGCCGGATTGGGGCCGCTCGCCGGTTCGCAAACTGTTACCCGCCCAATCCCGCTCGTATATGTCCCGGAGTCACATACGATTTGAACTTGCAGGTCTACTGTATCCCCTAATGGAATTCCGTCCCAATCAGGGTTCTCTGTATATCGAAAATCAATCCGGTAGTGGTAGTCCCCAAGATATGTGCTATAAGTGGTGGCTGCGACGCCCCCAATCGTCGCGGTGATTGATGAAACGCTTTCGCCAGAAATATAATAGGTAATGAAGGAGAAGTAGTCCCCTACTTCCCAAGCATCCCAGGTATCGCCCGCGTCTAAATACGGGTTACCTGCCCAGTCTACGACGCCGGTTTCTGGGCACCAACCTGAACCGCTCCACTCAAACATCTACTGCCTTCACAATCTACTCGTTCGTCGTCACAACCACAATGCACGTCACGGGCTGCTCGGAGGCTCCTACCTGTACATCGTCCCACTTGTCCAGGCCCGGCCGCTTGCCCAGTCGGATACGGCTCTCCCCGGCGTCGAGTGGTAGGACGTTACTGCAAGAGTCCGTGTAGCTCTTGTCCGTCTTGTCCACCGCCACACCCCGGTTCAAGCCTTTGATTGGAAGCGGCCATTCGAGCTTCATGGTCGGTACCTCGCGATCTCCTCATC
>JBAZEO010000215.1:0-3470 GCA_041653935.1 Dehalococcoidia bacterium
CGCTTGACCCGCCAGCAGCCGGGATAGATACGATGTCTCGGACGGCATCAGCGAGTGCGGTAAGCGCCCGATCAAACTGCTCAGGATTGAGTCGGTGTTCGTGTTCGATTGGACCGCCATCTTTGCCTGTTAACTCCTGCTTCACTGGCGCGTCCAGTCCCATCAGCTTAGACCGCCGCTCCATAATCCGCAGTATGCGATCTACCGCGCCCTGGTCCGGTGCAATCACTTCGTATTCCCCCGCGCCATTCTGTATCCGCCCACCCTTTGCGCGCGGCCACAGCGCCAGCAGCAGTGCGTCAAGTCGTTCGGTCTCCAACTGGCGCACGCGCTCCGCTTCCTCTTTGGACTCTTCCGCCAGCAACTTAAGCTCATACTCTACGTCGCGGAACGCCTGTACGCCGCTGGTGCCCAGTTGCTTGCCAATCGCGCGATAGGACGCCCCGGCGATCCGTAGTTGGAGCGCCTGCGGTCTGCGTTCGGCTGCTGCTTCCTTTGATCCGCGCTTATTGCCCATAGTTACCTAGTCACCGTTACTCCGAGGCGACCTTGAACCATACTTACTCTGCCAGGAAGCCACCCGCGTGTATCTTTGGTCTTAGCAGCCTGCGTTCGCATTTTGATCGCAATGCGTTTCATGGTGTCTCTCTCGATATAACTTGTCAAAAACTGTGATGGGTGTTCCTCATTAACATCATATTCGCGCAAGAATGATGTTAAATTAAAGTTAGCCTGAAGGCGCTTCAGGCGCATATCATGGTTATCTCGCTGTAAGCCTGGAGCAAAGCAGATAGCATGGAAAAGTTCGTCATCATTTACAGTGATTCGTTCGGCAATCACGGCACAGGCGTGAGAATAGGACGTTTCTAAAGTAAATGAATGAACTGCCCTAAAATTGTTTTCCTCAACAATGACGCGCGCCCGCTCGTTGTACCAGTTAGGAAACAAGGACACAGGCTCCCATTGCATAGGCGTTGCAGCGCTGGGGCGAAACGGGGTAGTACAAAGTACAAAAATAACCCGATTTTTAGGATTAACGCGACGAAGTGTTTGATACAGATCGTGCCGATCTTCCTCGGTCTCGCCTGGGAAATTGCCAATATTGTATGTCAGAACTGTAGTTATGCCTTCGTATTGCCCTACAGTTTCCAATCCAGCTACAATGTCGTCGTTACTAATGCGCTTCCCGTATACGTATCGCAATCGCTCACTGAAACCGTCAATTGCCACACGAACGCGCCCTAGCTTTTTACCCCATGTAAAAAGGCCATCCCATGTTAGTTCGGGCGAGGAGCCGCCCGTAAAACCAGACTGCACATATTGACCGTATGCCTCATTAGAACCACTATGCTTTCGGGCGTAGGTATAATGGCAAAATTTGCATTTAAGCGGACACCCTGTAAAAGACTCACTCCACCCACTCACCAAGTACGGGTACAATGAAGAGGGTTGTGAAATCTTTACCTGGTGGATGTCAGGCAAATTCATAACGCTTTCATGAGCAGGCTCGCTACCGCCCAAAATAGCATCAACAACACCGGTAACCCAATTATCTACTCGTCCGAATGCTGCATAGTCAATAAAATGGCGCACGGGAGCGGGGTTTTGCATACCAAATCCGCCCGCAAGTACCTTAAAGGCGCGCCTTTTAGGTTGCCACGACGGTATAAGCGCGACTGCCCGATAAAACGCGAAGACATCAAATGTGCTTGTAAATGAGACAAGTACAAGTCGAAAGTTCTTGGCAGTTTCAGGCGAACACCTTCCAACACGAATTCCGGCGCGGCACAAAACGTCTTCTACCACCTTTGCGCCGATATTATCGTTGCCTTCAAAGGAGTTATCTGCACGGCGCTGACGCGTCGGTGCATAAACAAGAAACGCTACTTCAGGTAACTTTGTATTTGAAGCCACAGTTAGGGCACACATGGAAATCTTCCACCTCGGCAAGCGATCCTGTTCCGGGAATCTCTCCTAGGTCAAAGTCAACCTCCGCCAATATCGCCTTTAGCTCATCGTCCCGAAACAGTCCCTCCATCAGCGCGGCATTCTCGGCCTGCAACGCGGCGAGAACGGCGGGGTCAAAATCACTGAGTTCGGAAGTTCTATTATCAAATAGGGCTAAACGGGTTTTCTGTTCCGGCGTTAACCCGCTGCGCCGCACGGCGATAATCGTCTCTCCGTCGGCGTCCACTACCTGCACGCGCTCAATCCCCGCGCTGGCCGCCGCTTCGATGGTGGCATTACCAGCCAGAACCACATTGTTTTCATCAATAACAATAGACCGCGCCGCGCCGACCTCGTTTAGGGCGTCCTCAATCATGCCAACCCCACGCGGCGTATGCCGACGCGCATTGGCTGGATCGGATATAAGGTCGCGTAGGTGCGTTATATCGGCCATAGCCTACCACCGCCCCGCATACAATACCATGCGCAGCGCCGCGATCACCAAACGCCCCAACGCCAACAGCCCGACCCACAATAACAGTGAGACGAGCGCGCCGAACAGCGTATAGACATTGATGTGCATGGTGTTATCGACCAACAGCCACCCGCTTTGTGCATTATGCAGTTGCCTGCACTCTGCGCTATTTCAGCACGCCCCCCTGCCCCCGGTTGGCAGTCATGCGCCGGGGGCCATCGAGAGAGGGAGTCTACGATGCGGCGCGGCATTGAAACCGCGTCAGTCGCAGTATAGGGACTTGCACCCTGCCTCAGCGCTTACGAGCGCGTAGCCGCACTGTGCGTATACCGCGTTCATTCACCACCCGCATTGTGTGTGAGCCTTACGTCGTGGCCTAGTGCCTGCTCTCGTGTGGCACATATCCACAAACTTGCACCGGCTCGGCGTCTAACGTCAGTGAGACAAGCGGATAACGAAACAGGCCGCAGTATGGCGACCTGTAGGATAGTATACTCTATGTAAGGTGGCTTGTAATTGCCTAGAATTATGTACCCACGAGTGGGAGATCGGAGAATTCAGGTTCTATCCACTCGCTACCAACTACGATCAACTTGCCGCGCTCCTGACGTAACCTACCAACCGCGATCAGCTTCATAACATGGTAGTATGTCACCTTGTAGTCAATCTTGAGGCTTATTGATATTTCATTGATAGACGGCGTCGGGCCATCCATCTCGTCTGCGTATCGGCAGATGAATTCATAGATGCGCGCTCGCCGCTCAGTGCCTTTAGCCCGCGAGTTCTGTACCACTGTGAGTCGCTGTTCCCATGCTGTGATCCCCACACATCCCCCTTTGCCGTCACGGTAACATAGAACGGGGCGGCGCATAAGCGCTACTCTTTCCTGATCGTCTATCGCGCATATACACCCGATCCCCCTGCCGTCGAATATCCCGCAATTCACGCGCCGACCGGAGTCGCCCGGTGTGCTTGCGTTTGGGCGCATCGGAGTCGATAACGACGTAGTATGTATTGTACCATTCCACTATTTCCCGCGCAACTGACG
>JBAZEO010000216.1:0-403 GCA_041653935.1 Dehalococcoidia bacterium
TCAACCGGGAATACACGTTGCGGATCGCCTTCGCGCCAGGACGTCACCGGCTCGTCGACATCATCGTTGATCAGCTACAACGGCTGCAGGAGATCCCTGCGGTCGGAAGATACGTCAAAATTATCGTGGAAAGGAGGAAATGAATGATCGACCTGGATATCGTAATGGCAGAGGGGATGACGCTCGTCGGGAAGCCGGAAGGATACGACCTGGTGATACCGCGGGCCATCCAGCAGAATCCGGCGACCGGGCAGTTCGAGATGAAGCGGATCGTCGGCGACCCCGAGAAGATGCACATCCATCAGCCGGTAGCGTCCTACCGGAACACCAACGCGGAACTTGAAGCGGCATACGTCAAATCCACCACCGGCCTTGTGCTTGCAAACCTAAAGGCATAGCCATG
>JBAZEO010000216.1:413-3464 GCA_041653935.1 Dehalococcoidia bacterium
CAGCACCTCCGAAGAAATCAAAATTCGGCGCGATCCTCACCACCTGCGACAACATCAAGTTCCAATCCAAAAAAGAAGCGGCATACTACCGAGAATTGAAGATCCGGATGGCTGTCGGGGAAGTCAAATTTTTCCTAATGCAGGTCCCATTTCTGCTTTCGGCTGGACACAAGCACCTACTGGATTTCATGGTTATCAAGACGGACGGCTCAATTGAGTACGTCGAGGTAAAGGGACGCGACCTTCCAATGGGAAAGATGAAGCGCCGGATGGTCGAGGAAGAATACGGTATTTGCATCACGATTGTATGACGGCGGATAGGGAACCGGTCCCGAAAGGGTCGGGCTCCCCACCCGGCCCTTCCGCCGACACACCGAAACGGGGAAGAGACAGGGGATCGATGAAAACACACCTTGAGGCAGCCCTGGCATACCTGGACCACGGAATTGGAGTGGTCCCCTTGGTGCCGGGGGAAAAGAACCCAATCATAAAATCATGGCGTGAATACCAGAAACGGCTCCCGACCAGAGCCGAGGTCGAGGGATGGTGGAAAAAGCACCCCAGGGCAAACGTGGGCCTCGTCACCGGCAGGGTTAGCAACCTCCTGGTCGTCGACCTGGACAAATACAAGCCGGATTACTCCGAGGACATCGCCAACGAGTATTTCCCTGACAGTTTGGTCACGCCGACGGCAACGAGTCCGCGGGGAGGACAGCACCTTTATTTTACCTTCCCCGACGCAGACCTGACGGTAGGGGTTGCAACACTCCCTGGCATAGATTTTCGAGGGGAGGGAGGGTACATCGTTGCACCACCGAGCGTCAATGGAAATGGAAATGCCTATGCATGGGTAGAAGGTCTGAGCATCTTCGATATCAAGCGGCAAGCCCCACCTCTTGCGTATATAAATAAACTCTTACTATATGTAAGGGGGGTTATAGGGGGGATTGTAGGGTCGGAAAATGCCAGTGGGCCACAAGCGGCCACAGCGGCCACAAACGGCCACAAAATACTTATTGAAGGCAGGAGAGACAGCGACCTTTTTCACCTCGCAAACTGCCTCGTAAAAGGTGGATGCGAACAAGAATACCTCACCCAAGCCTTAGAAATCCTTGCGAAAAATTGCACACCGCCATTTTCGGAAAAAGAAGCTCGAACGAAAATCGAGTCCGCAATTCAGAGATCCGACAGGCGCGAAAGATCATGGGCTGAAGAGGTCCGGGAATTCGTTGCGGCCACAAGCGGCCACTTCTCGGCCACAGACGGCCACAGGGAGCTACAAGCGGCCACAAGAAATGACCGCAGAGCGATAAACGTAGCCCTTCAACGCATGTGTCAAGATGGTCTAATAGAGCGATATTCCGACAAAAATGGCGTATATCGGAAGGTCGAGACAAAAGTCGATGAGGTCAATTTCCTTGCAGTCGCGTCGGACGACTTTAAAATCAAGATGCCGCTCGGATTAAATGACCTTGTGAGCATTTACGATAAGAATATCATCATGATAGCAGGTTCTAAGTCGGCAGGGAAGACCACTTTCATGCTGAACCTCGTCCTGCAGAACATGCACAGCCATGACGTCGTCTACATGAACAGCGAAATGGGCGATATTGAGTTCCGGCGCCGGCTCGAAAAGTTCGGCGGCGACCTCTCGGCATGGAAATTCAAGGCCTACCATCGGTCCCATAATTTTGCGGATCTGGTCGGGCCGGAAAAGAAAATTTACATCATCGACTACCTCGAGATCCACGACAATTTCTACGAGGTCGCCAAGCCGATCCGGGAGATCCACGAAAAGCTCAAGGATGGGATAGCAATTATTGCCATCCAGAAGAACCAGGCATCGAAGGTCGGCCGCGGCGGGGATTTCTCGATGGAGAAAAGCCGGCTGTACCTGACGATGGACTACGTCGACGAGCAGCAGGCGACATGCGTGAGGATCGTGGACGCGAAGGAGCCGAAGATCGAGTCGGGCGCCAGGGGCCTCTTCCGGTACGTCAAGATCATCGGCGGCCACAGACTCAGCCCCATGGGGGAGTGGAGGCGATGAGATGCCAAAGAAAAAGTACAAGGGGATCTATGAGATGCGGCATGCGGTATACGAACTGTACGGATGGGCGTTTTCGGAGAAGCAGGCGCATCAGTGCTTCTGTCGGCAGATTGCAAGGAAGCAAGGGGTGATGAACCGAGTGGTGTTCTACTACTTCGTGGAACATCCGGAAGCCGTGAAAATCACGGAGATGGAGATGGAAAAATCATGAAAGGTTTATCACTTTCAACACCGATGGTCATCGCGTGGAATGAGGGCCGGAAGGCGGTTACGCGGCGGCTGATGAATCCACAGCCGGATAGCGAACTTCTTATTGATGGATTCCTCTGCGATGCCAAGGGATTCCGCATCAAGCCCCGCTACCTTCCCGGCGAGACGGCGTATATCAAGGAGACGTGGCGAGTCGTCCGGGTATGGGAAGGATACGGCGCGGGCCGAGGAATGGTTGTTGAATATAAGACCGATGGCGCAACAAAAGAGATTTATGAAATTCACCTACTGCCTTCGTCGGCATGGCGATCCTCCACGACAATGCCCGCCTTTGCCGCCCGTTCATTCGCCCGGATTGTCAGCGTGAGGCCGGAGCGGATACGGGAGATCACGGAGGAAGAGGCGGTCAGGGAAGGCATCTATCTCAATCCGTACTACGTATGGCACTGGCGGGCTGATAGCGGCATGGGTTTCCCTAATGCCGTGGCCGCATACGCGGCTTTGTGGGAATCCCTGCACCCCGGATCGTGGGAGAAAAACGAGTTCGTATTCCGGTATGAATTGGAGAAAATATAATGCCACGAATCCGCGCAACATTCATTGTTGATGGAGTAACTTTTTATAAATGCTCTACGTGTAAAGAATTTTTTACTAGCGAGAGTTTCTACAAGGACAAGAAAAGTCCGTCTGGACTGAAGTACGAATGCAAAAAATGTCACGTGATAACGTGCCTTGCAACGTGCAACAGAGAGTTGAAGCGCGACAGGTGCCACCAGTGGATGCACGATTCT
>JBAZEO010000217.1:0-3443 GCA_041653935.1 Dehalococcoidia bacterium
TTAGGACCGGGCAAGAACGGCTTTGTCTCGATCTTCTTTCCCTACCACGTCCGACCCGGCAGAGACGAGAAGTGGTACGAGGAAGTTAAGGGCAACCTGACCGGGGAACATTTGGGCGCTCTGACTCCTGAACTCTACATGGAACAGAATTACCCCCGAAGTCTGACTGAAGCGTTGCGCCCCACTCAAACCGTCGCCGCTGTGGACCTGATGGTTCTGGACGAGATGAAGAAGCGTTGTGGCGCGCCCGTGAAGGTCGAAGGTTTGGATCCGCTTATAGAGAGAGTGTGGCGTCCTTACCAAGTTGGTAAAGTATACGTTGCAAGTTCGGATACCTCACATGGCGTCGGCAAGGACTACAACGTCACTGTCGTCATGGACGCCCGAAGCGGGGAAATCGTCGCGGACGTGTTCAACAACACCATGAAACCGGACGAGTTCGCGGAACACTCCGTCAGGCTCTTATCTCACTTCCGCAATCCAAGATGGTACATCGAGGACAACGACTGGGGGCTGGCGACCATCGACTCCGCGAAGAAACTCAACTACCCCAACTTCGGCTACCAGGACGCGGAGCACAAGAAGATCGGCTTTCACACAGGGAACTCTAATAGAGCCGTCTTGTGGAACACGATGGTCATGGCCTTCAACACCTACGCCCTGACGATCAACAACTATCAAGGTCTACTTCAATTCGGCTTCCTGATCCGCAACCAAGACAGGAACGGCCAGATCGAGGCCATGAAGGGCAAGAACGACGACTACCCCTGTGCGGTAGCCATCGCCCACTCTAAATGCCAAGAGGTCTTGAAGCAAGCCACCGGGGACATGACCCCCATCAAGACCTTGCATTTCTCGGGGGCAAGACGTTGACGCCAGAACAGGCCAGCGCCGAAATCAGGGACATTATCAAGCACGGCTTTGGGACCGTGACCGTGAAGATACGTGACGGGGAGATTCAACAGGTCGAAGTGATGAAGGTCAAGAGATAGTCTAACCCCGGCCTACCAGGATTACTGGCGGCGAGTTCACCCAAGGGTGGCTCGCCTTTCTTTTTGGAGGACCATGAGAGAAGCGCCGACAGTAGAAGAAGTCCAAGATTTGTACGACGCGAACCTGACGGGGTTCGGATATCTCTACGCCGCGTTTGATGAGGACGAGACCTACTACGAGTTGGCGTTTGCTTCGGCATTGAATCTGCCCGAGGAATACAAGAATCTGGCCGTCGTCCTGCCGTCTGCCCGGAACTCCATTGACACCTTCGCGGACTGGATCGGGATAGACAACGCCAAGGTCCAAGTCTCCAGGCGGAAGCAAACCAAGGCAGAGGAAGAGTCTGCCGACCAACTGAGACACTTCGGGGCGGGGTTTGTCTACATGACCAACGTGAACTCCGCCATTTCACCCTGGCGGGTCGCAGCCAAGCACTACCCCCTCTACGGCGTGGCGTGGCTAAAGACCGTCTACAACGCTGATCTGTGGCCCGACAAGCCCATCCAAAAGAAGGGCGAGTCCGATGAAACTTACACCGAGAGGCTTTCGGAGTGGGAGAACGTCTGCGAGGGGACTCTACCCATATCGCTAACCGCCGTCAACCCGCGCTGCATCATGTTCGACACCGGCACCACGGGCCAAACGTGGGTAATCGAGCACTACAAGAAACCCGTCGAGGATGTCATAAGGCATTGGAAGAAGTGGAAACCCAAGAAGGGATACGACGGGGGCGAGGAAGTCCTGGTAATCGACTACTGGGACAAGGATTATCGGTGCGTCATCGTGGACGGGGTAGCGGTCCTCAACACGAAGTCAGGTGTCGCCAAGCACGGGTACGGGTTCGTGCCCTACGTCTGCATTGACGCGGGCTTAGGGAATATCACCTCGGATAACGACCTGTCAAAGCGGTTCGTGGGCATGAACCGGAAGATCCAAGCCGTACTGAACTCGGAAAGTAGGGACTACTCATTACAGGACATCGTGATCTCCAAGAACGGTATGCCCGCAATCATCCTGTCAGGAGACAACGCTGCGCTGGTCCAGAAGTTTGATCTGAACTTCGGGGAAGTCAATAAGTTGCCCGAAGGCGTGAAGTGGGAGCAAGTCCAGCCCGCGATGCCGCCCTCGGAAATCACTCAGCACTACTACACCACCAGGGAGATCATCGACGGGTCCACGATACCCCGCTCCATGAGGGGCCAGAGCGAATCCAATGTCCGGTCAGGGTCCGACAGACGACAGTTAATGGCGGCAGGGCAGACGCGCTTGAAGTACCCAGAGATGGCCTTTAAGCACCGTACCGCCAACGCCCTCAATAACAGCGCGCGTTTGTTAAAGAAACTCCCCGGCAATGTGACGGTCTTTTCCCACACGCCTTCTGATGAGTTTTACGACCAGATTGATAAGGACAAGATTCGGGAGCCGATCAACTTCCATATCACATTCAACCCAACGGACCCCGAGGAAGAATTTAGATTGCACGACGACCTTATCAGATTGAAGCACGAAAACCTACTCACCACTCGGTCGGCCCGCAAGAAGATGCACGACGTGAACGTGAATGAGGAAGAGAGACAGGAGTTGAAGGAGACGATACGCATGTCTCCCGCAATCCAGAACGGCATACAGCAGCTAATCGGCGTAATGACTCAGGCGGCTATACAGGGGCGCATGGCGGCTGAAGGACTCCCCGGCCCTACGGTTCCCCCTTCCGCAGGGCAACCCCCCACGGGGAGTCCCACGCCGCCCCAAGGTGGGCCTCCGGGGGGCATGGTGACGCAGAACCGCCAAGTCGCCCCTCTCGGGTCACCCCAGGCTTTGCAGAACCAAATGAACCAGAACCGGAGCCAAACCGCCATGAACCCCACTCAAGGACGCAGCGCGTTTGCCGGAGGGAGCCAAAATGCCTGGCAGCGTTAAGAAAGCCGAACTGGTCGAGTTGATACAGGAGTGCATTGACGAGGCCATTGAGGCCGCTATCGAGGTGTTCAACGAGGAGATCGCGCCACTCTTGGATTTCGGCTCTCCCGCGAAAGTCATCGGCAAACCCTACGAACAGTGGACAGGCGACGAGTTGATGAAGGCCCGCGCCATATTCGGAACCAAGTTAGAGGACTACATAGCTGATAAGGAAGTCAAAGAACTTCTCCAGATGGAGAGGGAGGTCTAGATGTACGACTGGGTTGAAGGTGACATGAAATGGGAGTTGGAACACGCCTCCTCTCTCAGTGAAGTCATTGAGATAGTCCATTCTGATTGGTCTCCGCAACAGAAGGCAGACCTCCGCAATTTCCTGACGGCCTCCCAAATAGGCGTAACTGGCTACCGCGATAACTGGATGGACTACGACGACCAGTATTCGTCGTATGCCCAACAGCGCGACCAGGCCACGGCAGAGCAGGCCGCCAACACTTCAAAGTACACCGGCCAAGGCTGGACTCAGGGGCCGG
>JBAZEO010000218.1:0-3437 GCA_041653935.1 Dehalococcoidia bacterium
GCCGGTGAACCCGGCTCTTCCACTATGACACCAGTTCTAACATCGTGAATCGAATCGTCACGTCCTTGAACCGCTCCACGTATGCTGGACTCATATCCTCGTTGATAATAGGTCGGTGCATGACCGCTTTGTAGTTTTTATATGTTCGGTCGGTAAGCCGCGTAGCGATGTATACTACGCCGGACTCTTGCCCAGCAGTAAGATAGGCCAGTATCGCGTCCAGTTGCTTGCCGTTGATAATGTCGAACTCCCACTTGGTTGTGGGATAGCCGTCGCCATAGGTGCGTCCATCGGCTCCCACTCGGCGAACCGATACGGGGTCTACCGCCATGCCTCGCGGCGCGACGTTCGGCACGCCAGTAGTCAGGTCTTCGACGTTCTTCAGGGTAGCTATCGAAGTGCCGATCTTGTAGCTATAGCGTCCCACGCTTCCCCTTTCTCACGAGATCGGCAACTTCCAGCATGGCGGCGCTTATCTGTGTCTTGGCCTCGCGGCTGAACCACGCCTTATCCTCTGCTTTCATTCCGCTGAACGTCTGGTTGGCGGTATATTGCACGTTGACCATCGGCTGCGTCATCACGACCTGCGCACCGAGGTTGTATCTTTCTGGCGTTGCACTGCCCGCGAGAGCACCTATAGACGCTGGGTCTATCAGTGTCATAAAGTCGGCAGTAGATTTGCGTGCCGTACCTAGTCGTTCATCAGTGGCCTTGGTCCCGCCAGCACCGACGCCTTGCTCTGTGTTCTCGCTCGCCAGAAGGTCTTCATAAGCCTTATCCAGGGTTTCGTTGGTCAGACCAAGGGCATCGAATGTCTTCTTCCACCACGCCACAGCGATCTCGCTGTTTCCTCTCCAAAAAGCCTCGGCATCCTCCAATCGCTTCTCGTACTCTTTCCGTAGAGCAGAGGTAAAACCCTTCTCTTCGGCGAGTTCATCCATAAGAGTGTCTCCTCGCCTCTTTTTATCCGCCACCGCCTGTGCTTCCAGCTCGGCAGCCTGCGCAGCGGCGTCGGCCTCGCGGTCGGCCTTGTCTAGGGCAAACTGGTCGAGTAGGTCTTGGCGGCGCTTCTCGTACTGTTCCTTCCGGTCCGTGTTTTCCTTAGCGTAGGCTTTCTGCTGGTCCTGGCGCTGTTTGTCGTACTCTGTCTGCCGTTCACTCTGTGAGAGGCCAAAGTCCTCGATAGCTCGCTTCTTGTCCTTCTTGTACTGGCCCATCTCCTTAGTGATGCCACGGACGTCCCCCGTTTCGAGAAGATCGACGAGTCGGTCATTGTGGTCCTCGGCCATGCGTCGCATACTCAGGTCGTGTTCCTGTTGCGCCTTCGCCATGTCCCGCAGGTAGTCTTCGTTCAACTCGGCCAGTTTGTCGTTGTGTTCGGCGGCACGCTCCTCGTCGTCCGCTCGCGCATCGTCAGCCAGTTCGGCAAGGTTGCGACCCAGGTCGCGTTGCGCCTTGGTGTACCAGTCGTTGTAACTGGACCATATGTTCTGGCGGTTCTCGACTAACTGCTCGTCAATCCTGGCGACGTCATCTTCATAAGACCCCCAGGCGTCGATGATGCCTTGCTCTTGGTCGGTGAACTCTGCCTTAGGTTCGTACTTGGCGCGGATGTCCTCGGGAGACCAGCGGGAGGACGATGCGGGGAGTTCAACGTCTATCTCGCGTCCGAGAGCATAGTGGGCAACACGAATGCGGGCCACACTCTCTGCGATCTCCCGCGCCGTGGCGTTGATCTCTTGGTCAAGGGCATCTAGGACTTTCTTCATCTGGTCGATGGTCAATGGCGGCAGAAACAGGGCATTCGCCACATTCGGGAGTCCTAGTCCCGTGGCCTGCGCGTACAGTTCCTCTCCCTTGTCGGTGGTTGGCGTCCATCCTGGCAAACCGAAAGCCTGCGTGCGGAACGCGGCGTCCATGAGTTCCTGTACTTCTTTGGGGTACTCGGCGACCATCTTCGCCTCAGCCGCTCGTTGTTCGCTACTCAGTTGCTTGGTGAGTGCGATGATGCCAGCAGAGAGGGCTATCACCCCACCTGCCCCCGCGAGAAACTTGAGTGAAGACACCAGTGTCACGCCGTGACTACCGAGCCATATGCCGATTTTTGCCAGTGATCCGCCTTTTGATAGCGCGGTGGTGAGCATGGCGACGTCTGCCCCGACCTGTGTGACGTAGCCAAGACCAAGTGCCCCCACGCCGACCCCCATGCTACCGACAACGGAACTCGTTAGCACTGACCGTACCCAGGGATTCCGCTCGAAGAAGTCGGCAATGCCCGTAATGCGGTCCATCACGGCTTCAACCGTTGGTAACAGGTCGTCCGTGAACGCTTCACCCATGCGGATCGTCGCCGTTTCCCACTGCCGTTTCATCTTCTCGACACGGTAAGCGTGAGACTGCGTGAACGTTTCCCACATGCCGGTCATTTTGGCGATAGCGCCTTCGGTTGAATACGGAAGTCCTTCCGTCTCTTCGTACCATGCCTTGTAAGCCAGTACCTCGGCGTCGATCTGGCCCGTCATGGTCTTCTCGAATACCGAGATGACGTTGATGCCCTTGTCCTGGACCTTGATCTGCTCGTTGGTGAGGGCCACCAGGGAAGGCAAAGAGTTTGCGGTAGCGAGTACTGCCAACTTGCGGTTCTTCTCTGCTTCAGTGTACTTGGACAACTTTTCGGCCAGTACCCCGATGTACTCGGCCATGCCGGTGAACTGACCCTTGGGGAAGATGATGTCTTGCCAGGCGTCCCCTGCCTCTTTGGACAAACCGAGGATTTCGTTCATCGTCTCGGAATAGTCGGCAGAGGGTTTGTTCAACTGAATGAGCATCTGCCGGAAGGCGCGACCGGCCATCGTGCCCTTGATGTTCTGATCGGACAACAGGGCCAGAGAGGCGGCGGTTTCCGTGAACGAGATACCCATTGAGTTGGCGATGGGGCCAACCATCTTGAACGCTTCGCCGAGGTCGTCCACATTGGCAAAGGTCTTGGCCGCCACGTAGTTCAGTGTGGCCGTGATGGTGCCTACATCCTGCACGTTCATTCCGTACTCGTGCATAATGCCACCGACGTAGTTCACGGCACTGCCAAGGTCGGTGGCGTTCATTGAGGCGAGTTGCTGGATGGAAACGGTGTCTTGCAGAACGCGGTTTAGCTGTTCGGTAGATTGAACCGTCTCACCCGTTCCGGCAGCCCATAACCTGACCCCTTCGGCTAGGTCTGCGGCAGAGAAGGCCCCTACTGACTCGGACGTATCCAGTAGCGCCGCCTGTAAGGCGTCGATCTGGCCGGTTTCCATCTCCATCGCCATGCCGGCACGAGTAGCGGCCTCGTTGAACTTGACGTACTCGTTTGCCATCGCAGCAATACTGGCTGCGACAGCGGCGTTTGCCGCGATGGTGTTGCGGCCAAACCCCTGCATTTCGTAACCCATACGGCG
>JBAZEO010000219.1:0-3420 GCA_041653935.1 Dehalococcoidia bacterium
AACCCGTTGACCCCTACGTGCCGCCGGTTGTCGATCCCCCGGTTATCATCGTGCCAGAAGATCCCCCGGTGGTGAAGCCGGAGTTCAATCTCAAAGGCTGGCTGAATAATCGCAAGTGGTGGATTGCTGGGTTAGTAGCCCTGATCATTTTGTTCATCGCACTCAAAGGGTGCTAGATGATTGATAAAATAGAACAATTCAGGATTGAAATAGAACGGGCATATGAAAAATGTCCAACCGGCGGCGGCGGTAGTTTCGGCGAAATCCTTTGTTATGAAATACATTCTCAACCTGTCAACCCACGAATGGGGATGGAAACGGGATTGACCTTTAAGGAACTGGCTGCAAAATGGGGCATAAGCGTTTCGTTTTTAGGCGAGCTCATTGCAGACCATTGCAGGAAATTGGAGGCGTGAATCATGAAGAAATGGAAAGACATTTTGCTCTGGGTTGCGTGTGTTGTTTTGTTTGCGGTTTTCGCGCTTATCTTTTACGGCATCTGGTATGCCGCGAATAATTAAATCATAGGAGGCATCATGAAAAAAGACGTAGCACTTTGGATCGTGACGGTTTTGCTATCCCTGGTATTCGTGGCGATGTTCATCGTCGCCATGATTCACAAGTGGGAGTTCGGAGTTATCGTTTGGCTGGTCTTCGGAGCCGCGGACTTCTTCCTGCTGAAGAAGCTATTCAAGAAAAGCACCGATCCGGTCAAACCGGCGAAAAAGTGAGGGCATTATGAGCGCAGAAGAAGACAAGAAGGAAACGCTCAGTTGGGCTGGCGGCAGGAAATACGTCCTTGTCGTTGCCGGATTCCTGGTTGCATCCGCAGCGCTGTTTTTCAAAAAGTCAATCGGAATACCATACGCGACATTCTCTGAATGGACAATGTTCGTACTGGCCGATTTCGGGTTTTACTTCAGCGTGAACTACGCTCAGAAGAAAGCCGAGAATGTCATGACTGTTGAAACGGCGAAAGTTGCCAGCGTCGCCGAAGTCGCCAAGATTGAAGCAGAAAAATAATCAATCATGTACCGGAAGAAGATAATCATCCTCGTGGCGATTGCAGCTTGCGCTTTTGGAATAGCGGCGAACCAGGTCAATGATTCAATCTCCCTGCGCGAATATGTCGATATGCGCTTTGCTGAAATGCAACGGGCGACGGATACAGCTTATCGCTCCATGGCCGATAAACTTGTTGGCATGAATGAAATTCGCGGGAGTCTGAGCGATGCGAATAAAACCTTTGCCAGATTGGACGCAGTTGAAAAGATGCAAGAGGACATAAAGACGCTTCGCAGTTTATCGGACGTAGCCCAAGGCAAGGCAAGTCAATCATCGCTATTTTTCGTTGGCATGATTTCTATCCTGAGTTTGGCTATTCAAATTTCCAAGTTTATCGCTGACCGGAAGAAAGGACAATAGGAGTACACATGCCACATGAACCTTGCAATGATATTTTCGCCATCAAAAAAGTGCTGTATGGAAATGGAGTAACCGGCATGATAAAGAAAGTAGAAGACCACGAAAAGTATATCTTGAAACAGATGGGTTCATTGAGTACGATCAAGTGGCTTTTGATTTTCGTTGGGATAGGGAATATCGCTCTTATCCTGAAAGCGTTTTTGAAATAGGAGGCCATCATGCCCGACATTGGATGGGTTGAACAAACTGCCGCCGCGACGTTCTTTACCACGCGCTATGGTTGCTCCGCCTGGGCGACGCTCATCTCAGCGGATCAAGTCTCCCTGCTGACAACGGCCTGGAATAGAATCCTGCATGATTCGCGCTGGGTCGTCCCGGCCTCGCCGTCGGCAGTCGAGAAGGCGAATCTCGCCTATGCCCAGGAGTTGACCGCCTGGTATATGTACGTTCATCTGAAGGATGAAGACCGGCGCAAGGGACTTCAGGCCCAGGGCGTGATCGCTGCCGGGCTGGTCAAGGAGACCTACGACAAGGACATGCTCGAAACAATCCCGATGCCGCAAGAGGCAGTCGATGTTCTCATAGATGCCTTCGTCACGCACAAGCCGTTCTATCAGGTTGACGTTGACCGCAGGGAGCCGGTCGGGGCTGATCAGGACGTAACGGACGTGGACAATTCCCTGAATGAACCAGGGATATACTGAAAATGAAGCAGAAAGCGCGCGCGAAAGCGATCAAATTCACTCATAGGGGAATCTATAAGGGAATCCCGATCGTCGATCCTGGGGCAAATGGTGAGGTTTTACCGGGGCAAAGCCATGAAATACTCGATATTGCTTGTCGTTCATAATCACGTCGAGCTGACTCGGGCTTGCCTAGATTCGATTTACAGGCATTCCAGGCCAGCAGATTTCGAGCTCTTGATCCTGGACAATGCTAGCTCCGATACGTCGCGCATCTATCTTCGCTATGAGATGCAGCGGCGCGGGAACATCCGGCTATTCTTCAATGATAAAAATCAGGGCTTCATGTCGCCCATGAATTATCTCGCCGCCGAAGCTGTCGGCGAATACCTGGTCATCCTGAACAATGATCTTCAGGTCTGCACCGGTTGGCTACAAAAGATGGAAGCAGCATTCGGCAATGACTCGAAGACCGCCCTTGTCGGCCTATCACAGAACTGCGGAGAAATAGGGCCGGACGGTGGCGGCATTCATGTCAAGACGCGGCTCGAATATATCGAGGCGTCCTGCATGATGACTCCGAAGGTAATTATCGACAAACATGGCCTTTTCGATGACAAGTATTTTTCCTTCGGCTACTATGAGGACAGCGACCTTTCTTTGCGCTTGCGCGAGCGCGGATATAAAATCGCCGTTGTCCCGCTGCCGATAGTTCACCGCCGCAACTCCACGATGGGTCGGCTCTCGATTGACATTGAAGGGATACGGATGAAGAATGCGGAACTTTTCCGGCAGCGTTGGGCCGACTATCTCAGCCGGCGCACCTTTGAAAAAACAGTCCTTTTCAAACGAACGATGGCGCTGGGCGATGTTATCATGGCAACGCCGATCGTGGAATCGTACAAGGAAAAATTCCCGTATGCGAAAATAACTTTCGCAACCCGCTATCCCCAGGTTTTCGAAGGCAACCCGAATATTGAGCGCATCTTTGATCTTACTTCCGGGCAGCTCGATCCGGGCCGCTTCGATGAATTCTATGATCTCGATCTTGCTTATGAGCGCCGGCCACAGATGAATGTCCTCAAAGCATATTCGGCTCAGACGGGAATAAATACGAATGGGAACAGGCCGCGCATCTATGCCGCGAAACAGAATGGCAAGGCCGGGAAGCTGGCGGTCATTCACCCTGAGCGCATCATGGGCTGGCCAGGGCGCAACGCTCCTATCGCTGCCTTCACTCATGCTGCCGCAGACTTGAATCGGCGTGGGTATAAGGTCATCGAGGTCGGCACGACTTCATCTTCGCTGCCGG
>JBAZEO010000220.1:0-3416 GCA_041653935.1 Dehalococcoidia bacterium
GGTGGTAACTTCGTGTACACATCCGACAGCAGGTTCCCGAGCAAGTATCCTATCCCGGTACACGACAGATATGAGGGTTGAGACACCTCGGCATCTTGATGAAATGAAACGGTGGTGCTGCCACTACGACAGCACCACCTTCTTCTCTCCACCACCGCTGTAGAACCGCCCCTATGCCCCTTCTTTTGACTGTACTGCCACGTCACCCTGCTTGCTCGGAGACTTCTTCGGCTTGTCCCAGTAGGGCGACTTGCACTTCTGATTTGCGCACCTGGTAGGGTGCTCCAGTCTGGTTGCCCACTCATGATCGCAGCGGAGACACTTCACGATGCGGAGATTAGACACAGGCAGCCTCCATCGCCTGCATGTCTGCGATTGATGGTGACTCGTAGGCGAGTGTCACAGAGACCGGGTGTCTGGAGCGCACTTCTTCGAGAGCGTCGGCGGCTGACGGCGCAGCGAGGCGTTCGTCTGTCCCGTCTGCGAAGCGAACATTGTAGTGTTTTGGGTTGTCTGGTATCAGGTTGTATTTCATGTGTTCATCCCTCTCTTCTCTCGTTTCTTGGTCGTGTGACAACGGCCCGCTATCGCTTAGGCTTCTGGCTCTGTCTGCCTTCGCCTCCGGCGGGTATCCGCTCCATGCTGTGCTCGCTCTTTCCTGGCCTGAGCCATGATCGAGGCGGCGCGCTGGAGCACTCCATCAACAACGGCATGTGGGAGTACGACGCGGTGGCCTTCACCGTCCGGGTCCACCCACTCACAGAAGAACAACCACGTTCTGTCCGTCATGTCTCGCAGGAGCTTGAAGTTGAAGTCGGTGTAGCCGGTAAGGGCATCTCCCGCGTGGACAACACCTTTGCGGAGCATGACGCCGGGCAGCCCGGTCATTTCGTCAACCTTCCGCTTCGCTTCCTGCAACTTGCGGTCAGACCTCGACAACTGCTGTTCCATTTTCGTTTTCTCTCCTCTGCGAGCCGTTGTCACATCGACCTATTACGAAGGGTACCATAACAGTGTATCCCTGTCAAGGGGTATTCTGTGCGGTTCTCCGGTTCTGGCTGAGACGAGCTACATCGAGCTAACTTGACAGCCTACCATATCTGTTGTAGATTCAGGATAACGGCCTGATTTCAGAGTGATAACCGGCTGAGAGGTGAGATATGATGATCGGTGACAAGAAGACCATAGACGGTAGCACGTACCGTCTGCTCGCACAAGGCGAGACCAAGGCCAAAGCAACGCGATCTGCTAACTGGCAGCGTCGTGGTGGTGACAGTGCCCGTATCGAGAAGGTTGCCCGCGGCAACTACCGAGTATGGGTCGGTCCTGCTCTGCCGAGGTACAGGTAGACAGCCATGACCGGTCGCAGCAAGCGCCGCAAGCGAGTCACTGAGTACACCCAGGTGCGCAACGGGAAAAGCATCACCGTGAAGTCGTACCTGAGAAAGAGAAGGTCGGGCAATAAGTGATGTTCGACGAGGGATGAAATGGTGACAAGAAAGAGAAAGAGACGCACCTACAACTACGACAACACGAGCTACAAGATACATTTCGATGCCAGTGCATCGAGCGCAACATACTCAGACGACTGGCATCGACACCCAAACGTTGCGTATCATCATCATGCTCTGTGTGGTGTCAAATCGCCATTGTACACAACGAGCAGAGCTCACAGTGTGACATGCAAGCGTTGCAAGAAGATGCTTTCAGACATCACACAAAGGAGACCTCTGTACTAAGTGAAGCGATCAAATAGGTCTGAAAAGGAGGACAGCGTAACATGGCAAAGAAGACTGGGAAGAAGTGGGGCAAGATCGGGGCTCCCAAGAGCGCCAAGCGTCGCGCCTGGCTCAAGCGCATTCGCAGGAAGTAGGTTCACCGAGCCCGGTGACAAAACACACACACGTGCTCAAGCCCCGGTACCTCCTGACCCGTTGCATCGTTATGGTAGAATCACTACATGACGGAAGACGGAGACTTCAGAGAGATACCGGGGCTATCTGATCTCATCGGCGGTCTGAACATCAACAATCTCCTCCTCGGGCTCGCTCACCGATTCCTGTTCGGTGAACCCGAGCAGCAGCCGACAGCCCCCGGCGAGATACCCGAGATCGGCACCATCGCGCCGGTCATCAAGATGAAGCACAAGGATGGCTCGGTCATCCTCATCATCGGCAGGCGTGAGTCCGGCAAGACGGTGCTGGCCTACCGGCTCATGGAGATCATCGAGAAGCCCGCTTTCGCCCTCTCCCCGGAGGCACCGGTACCGTCGTGGGTCACCCGGCTCAAGCGCGGCGATATCACCGACGACAACCCTCCGAAGCGTTCCACACTGTTCATTGATGACTTGCCGGTAGTGATGTCGAGCCGAGACTACCAAGACCCGTTCACCCAGTACATCGAGAAGATGATCCCCGTGGTGAGGCACCGGCGCAAGATTCACATGCTCTTCGCGACGCAGCTGGCCACCCTGGCGGACAAGTTCACACTGGATGCCGACATCGTGCTGCTCAAGCCCGCGAACCTGATGTTTCTCGATATCGAGCGCCCGGCAGTGGCGAAGTGGTACAAGCACGTCATGCCCATATTCGACAGGATGACGGAGCTGGAACAGAAGAAGCATGCGGTGCTGCTGTGTGCGGATTATCGGGGGCTGGTGAGGATAGATATGCCGAAGCTGGGGATGAACTGATGAGAGATGTAGTCATCTCTTCATCGGACTCTCTATCTTCGTGCCGCTGGCAAGGTCGTAGCCATCGCCCAGCCTCTTGGAGAACCGGAACCATTGCTCATGCCCGCCTCTACCGTGTCCTCTGGCGACTGCTGCCGTGATGACGTGATGTCCGTTGAAATGGTGAACGTTGTAGGGATACTGACCGGTTGAGTGGCAGTGGGTCAACCCCTCCGGCGAATGCTCATAGTTGTGGAAGTAGTCGGACACGCAGTTGTACTGCCGTGGCCTGCGTCTTGTGACAGGGCTCCGTCTCAATGTCACCGGCTTTCGTCTCACCGGCTTTCGTCTCGCTGGTTTCTTCAAAGCACTCATTGAACCTCCCCGCAGATTCTCACCTTCATCGGGCCTATATCACTTGTCAGCGCACTCACGAACCCCAGCTTCTGCCGCTCCACCACTCCATCAGGTATGCCGACGTACTCTCGCGCAAACCTTTTCCACCATGCTTTCGGTATGCCAGGTTTCACCCGCTCTGATACCGGGATGCGTGATATGACCTGCACCACCCGGTCGTCAAGGAAGGGCCACGAAACCTCGATTCCGACGCGATCTGCGCTGAGTTTCATGGGGTATATCTGTTCGGCATCAAGTCTCTGCCAGTAGTCCTCGAAAGCGGCGGACACATCGGTGTACCTGTCGCTTACATTGGCATGCCACCAGTAGCCGCCCATCAGTTCATCGA
>JBAZEO010000221.1:0-3415 GCA_041653935.1 Dehalococcoidia bacterium
CTCATCAGGAGCCTTTAAGTTCACATTTGTAGGCTTCACGTAAATGCCCTTATCAAGATTTATAAACGCTTGTAGTACTCCCATATCATCACCTGCTTGCGATCACGCGGAACCGCGAGGCGTCCGCTACATTCCCTGTCAGCATAATGAATGCTCCGCTCACCGCGTCCACCATGTCGTCGTGCTCCGTCTCTGGGAACGCGGCCACCTGATCCAGGAAAGCCTCGATGTCCCATTGCCCGTTCACCAGCTTGAAGTTCCCATGCTCCGCCGCGCTGCTCCATAGCTTCGCCCTTGTCGCCTTGTCCCCGGTGTTGCGGTATGGGGTGAACGCGAACCCCTTGAGCACATCCCTCGCGTAGTGGTCCGAGGTTATCTTTCCACTTGCCCCGCCCTCCTCCTCGATGCCTACCTTGGTCGCTATGC
Source organism: Dehalococcoidia bacterium (assembly GCA_041653935.1). Taxonomy (GTDB): domain Bacteria; phylum Chloroflexota; class Dehalococcoidia; order E44-bin15; family E44-bin15; genus JAYEHL01. Next base: position 427 of record JBAZEO010000221.1, read on the forward strand.
CGTCGAGCTGTGCGGTCTGCCGTACTAGGTCCTGGACCGCTCCCGGTGATTCTTGAACATTATGCATGTGAATGAGGTAAAATATCCCTGACTTTTCGACCACTTTTGCCCCCGCTGTGAAGTCTCCCTTGTCCTTTGATGATGCTAGATCCCAATAGCGGACGGCCTTGCCCTCCTTGGGATATGCGTCAACTATCTCGAACCATTGCCGTTTGAACAGCGTCCCCTCGCCGGAGATGTCCCAATTGCCGTCGAGGAGCTGCGCCCTTGTAAGGTAATCGAGATTGTCCAACGAACGGATGTATGCTTCCTGATCGACGTAGGGGTTATCCCTCAGTCCTGCTGGCACGAATATTCTATCTTTGTTATCAGTTCTGATAAACCTTTGCTTTACCCATTGATGCCCCGTCCCTCCGGGGTTGGAGGTGCAGCACATTCGTATGGGGATGGTCGAACCCGTTGGACGCACTAGACGGGAGAATAGATATTGATATTGCGTCTCGGTGAACTGCGTCAGCTCATCGAACCCTATGAACTGGAAGGCCGTACCCTGATAACGATACTTGTCCTTCTCCGCGTCCAGGTAGCCGAATGTTAATGTTGCTCCGCTGGGGAACGTCCAGGTGTGGTTCTCATCATCCCACTTGGCATCTGTCGGCCTCAGCCATTCGTCTGCGAGGTCCATCAACGCTCGCGGGAGGGCTAGATCGGCGTAGGTTCTTCTAAGGAGCAATGCGGAATAGTCCGGGCGGTCGACGTACTGCAATGCGGCGATGAGTAGCGCGACCGTCTTACCTCCTCTCGCGCTACCGCCATAGAACCGCTCGCGCTCATCCCTCCGCAGGAAGATGGCCTGCTTTGGGGTGGGCTTCACAGGGATGTACTTATTCCTTCTTATCAGCCCGGAGCGGGTGCTTTTCCTCGAACTCAATGATCTCCCTCAGTTCCTCGGTGGTGTACGTATCCTCGGTGTTCTCGATGATGGGGGTGGGGGCTATATTGCACGGTCTCGGTTCATATAGTCCCGTCACCTTGTTCATCTCCTGCAATATACGTATGCGGTTCTGGGACCAGGCATACTTGGCCTTATCGTCAGGCGCTCGCTCATACTCGATGGTGTAGTCCTCCAACTGCTTCGATAGCTCCGATAGTGCGGACTCCTGCGATATTTCCAGCCTGACGTGGTTCTCCAGTAGCTCCAATGTGGGAAGTTTCCGAGAAACCTTACCGTTCTTGGCTTTTGTCGGCTCTTGTATTGCTTTTATGTACGCCTGAACTCCCTTATATCCGATGCCTAGTTCGGTCCCTATCTCACGGGAAGGTTTGCCAGATAGGTGCAGGGAAAGAACTTCCCTCCCTAATCCCTTCTTATCTATCTCACTCCTTCCCGTCATCTTCATCGCTCCATCGGTACTTTGTTGCATGTCCCGGTCGTCCGGGGGCGATCACTATGGCAACTTGCTCCTCGACCATGCGCTCCAATATTGACGACACCTGTTTGTGCGTTGGCCTGAACCGCTTGAACTTGGCCTCTCGGTATCGGTACTCTTGCCGATGCTCCAATACTCGCTCGATGTCGTTCACGGTGTACTCTCTCTTGAGTTTGCATATGCTCACGATTAGATTGTACTGTCTCTCCCTGATGCGCCTCACCCGCCCCCTGGGGGGTTAGGGCTCTCCAGTATTTCGATGGTGATGCGGACGTACATCTCATCATAGTCGTTCAATAATGAAATCATATCCTCATCCTCGAGTGTTACGTTTCCTGAATGGTATGTCCTTATTCTACCTTCAAATGTCTCCAAGTCCTTCATTCCTTCTCACCCCCCTGCTGTTGCAACAGTTCCAATAGCGCCGGGAGGGTTTCCTTGAGCTCATCCCCCGCTTCCTTGATCTTCGCTATAACGATGTCGCCCATTTGTTTTATTACGGTCTCGACTATCTTCTGCTGTCGTTCCGGGGGGAGATTGCCGAACGCTTCTATTATGGTATTGAACTTTGCCTGTAACTGTTCTTCTTCTGTTGGTCGTTCCATATTATCCCATCCTTAGTTGTTCATGTTCCCCGGCTCGTACAGCGTGCATTGGCTCACCAGCGGCGACCTCATGCCACAGCTAAGCTTGCGGCACGTCCGGCACAGCTCCTTAAGCTCGATGCAGGGGTTGTGGTCGCTCATTCCAGCACCTCAATAGTTATGCGGACGCGCTTATTACATAGTCCCTGAAACCAGTCGTCATAGTCGCTAAATGTTGCATCGTCCAGATACCATTTCTGGTCTGGATTATTTAGCGTACCCTCAAAGACCCGCTTCTCTATCATATCGCCCGCCTCCGTATCGCCTCGGCTAGCAGCTCCCCATCCGCCGTCAGGACGTACACGTTGGCCCCCCTGCGCATGCTGCTCCCCTCGCGGAGGTTCAGCAGCCCTTCCTTCTGGACCAGGTGCTCATCCTCCAGGGCGTCCAGGGCGTAGGTGATGCTGTTGCGCGACAGCCCGAACAGCCTGAGCATGTACGATACGGTCCTCGGCAGGCCCTGGGGATCGTAGCGGCCATTGGGGGGCCTGGGCGCTCCGGCCAGGTGGATGACGATGCGCTCCCGGAGGTCGAGATCTATTCGCAGCTCGCCCTTGGTTATGCCCAGCATCATTGGTGGTCGGCCTCCCTGTGCTTGTTTATCATTTCCTCAATTCTCCGCTGTGTTGGATCTATTTTAAGGACGAACTCAGCGAATTCCTTTATGCCATCCAGTCCCATCGCTTGTCTTAGGCCATCGTATATCCATGAGAACGATTCTTCTCTGGCCGCCAGATAAATGAGGTGGGCGTTCATCTTACTGCCTTCAACGTCGCTTATGTCATCACCTCCTCCCTTCCCTTCTGCGTGATGCGGTACGTCCTGGCCCGGTTGCCATGTCCCGCGTTGAGCTGGTTGCCCTGCCGGGTGACGCCCTCGGCCTCCATGCGTGCGAACAGCGCGTTGGCGAACCCG
>JBAZEO010000222.1:0-3411 GCA_041653935.1 Dehalococcoidia bacterium
GGCAAGGGCGCGTGCGGGAAGGTCATCAACGCTGACAGCCCGACCGCCCCGGCAGAGGTTCGGCAGCAGGTCCTCGACCGGCTTGCAGAGATTCGCGCAGGCCCGCACAGCATCAGGACGGTGCACTGATGTTGCCCGAGAACGGCGCAAGCATGGCGGATGCAGCCCGGACCCGGCCGGCCTGCGGGGGATGTGCTCCGGTAATTGATGCCGATGGACAACAGCGGGAGAAATTCGCAGCCACGGGACGGGTATCATGACCGCCGAAGAGCAGATCGTCCGGCACATCCACGAAACCAAGGATGCCCGCCCCGACAGCATCACCATTGGCACCCCGAGCAAAGGGGGAGAGGTTAAGGTCTACTTCAATGCCGCTTCGGACGAGGCGACCCGCCACGCGCTGGTTGATTCGGCCCTTGAGACCCGCAAGTACGCCAACGATGCCCTTGCCAAGTACGGAGCGTGATGGCGATGACCGAAACGCAGATATGCCCGATCATGAGCCGGCCTAGAGGATTGTATCCAGCAACCTCAAAGACGGTGAAAACCAGCGTTGGGATTCCGCCGCTGGTGTGGCACGACGAATACCCGTGCATTAAAGGGCGATGTGTTGCTTGGACGGAGTACCCGTTAGGATCGGGGAAAATGCACGGATACTGCCGATTAGTGGGGAATGAGCCATGACCAACCAGCCCCCAACCAACCAAGGGATTCTGACGGACAAGGAAGGCACCGGATTTCCCGGTCTCCGCATCGATGACAAGCCGTGGACCGTGGCCCCGTATGTCCAACGGTACCTTGACGCCATCCCGAAAAAGGCGCCGGTGTGTTTCCAGACCACTGACGGCAAGATCACGAAGATATGGGAGGATAAGCCCGAACAGCCCGCAACGCAACCACAGCAGGAGCAAAAGAAAGAGACTGCACGTCCTCAGGAAGCTCCTGCCGATGCCGGACTGAAACCCGACGTCCGGAGCGGCCCGAAGAAGATCGACGGGGAAATTATCAACATCAACCCGGAAAAGCGTAACCTTGCCCTCCGCAGCCTTGACGAGAAAGGGTACGAGATTACCACGCTCTTCGTATGGAGAGAGAACCGCGACCTGGATCAGGCTGCCATAAAGCAGAAGCCCGGATGGTATGTCACCGTCACCTATGAGGCGCAGGGTGAGATCAACCACGCTCAGGACATCAAGTACTGCGATCGCCCGGCCAGCATGAAGAAGAAGACCGGATACTCTGGCGGGAGCGGCAAGACATACACTCCCCGCAACGAGAAACCCGGGATCTATGGTTGCTGCTATAAAGAGGCCTGCGAGACAATGCGCCGGGCAATCCTGCCACAAATCCAAGGGGAGGAGGATCCTGAGAAGATGTTCGACCGTCTCATGGATATTGCCAAAAAGCGGGCATTGAAGGATGCGGCAGAACTCTGCACGGCTGCGGGGTGTCAGTAATGCTCCCCAAAATCTTCCTTTTCTGTGATCCGATGACCGAGGATCCACAAGGGGATCAGTTGGCGCATGCTCTCGCGGAAGACGGTGCCGGGTTGGGATCTCACTGGTCTTCGAGCGTTGGCTTTGCAAAGCACGATGTCGGCCTGACCTCTGACTGGCATCACGACGATTACCGCAAGCATTACCCGGATGGGTATGAGGTTGAGTGGATTGATTCCAAGGATCTTGATACTCACGAGGGATTCCAGAAGGCGCTAAAACTGAATCAGGAAAAGGCGGCGCTGTGCACTGCGGGGAAGGTGGCGTGATGCAATCTCACAAGTGCGCCTATCTTGATTCCTGCGGGGACCGATGCATCGGGGAGGAGTGGTGCCAGTATAAGCTGATCAGGGGCGTAAACGACCATTACGCCCTCACCATTTGCGGGAAGGATCAGATCCTCCAACTACAAGCAGAAGGGGTGACGCTCTGATGCCCGCCCACATCTACCTCGGCGCCGTAGTCAACGGGCAGGTAATCCGGTATCTCCATTCAACCCCGGCCACTCAAACTGCTGGCAAACGACATGAACGCGGGCATGAGCAAAGCAGCGTATTATGTGGAGGTGGAAGATTGATCCGGAAATGGAATCTCGCCCTCACCTATGAGCCGAAGATCGATCCCGTCAGAGCTGGTGACTGCCGCCAAACGATCCGACCCGTCGGAAAGAGCCCGATGAAAGAAGTGGGAGATCTCATATCTTTTCATGGATGGGCGGGCCGCCCTTATCATTCGTCGTGGTCATGGCGGACCCCATACACCCCATTGGTTGAAGTGATTGGTATCATCGTTCGCCCCGATGGATTAAAATTAATGGGGTTGACTTTTCTTTTTCCGTGGTTCGATAAAGGCGTTCAAACTATCGCCGAGAAGGACGGGATCGTTCCCCCAACCGGCCTAGCCCTCCGGGATGTACTGATGAGCAAGAACAAGATCCCGGCAACCGGGATTGAAGCACAGATTTTGAGGTGGTAATTTTGACAGAAGAATTAGCCACGTTATTTGAGGGAAAGGAGATCCGGGCTGTTGAACAAGATGGCCGGATCTGGTTCCCGCTTGCTGATCTCTGTGAAGCCTGGGGGGTACACAGAAACACCCTGAATCAGATCATTGAACGCAACCAGAAGAAGTTTGACGGCCGCCACACGTCGCTTGCACATGTTACATGTGCAGGGTTGATCGCGGTTGACGAGCTTGGATTATATCTCTTGATTGGGGCCGTCAATTCCGACCGGCTCAAGAATCCTGTAGCAGCTGAGGCCATCCTCCGGTTCCAGCGTTGGGTCCCTGAGCTGATACAGCGGTACCGGAAGAAGGAGATCGTGCAGGTCCAGCAGGGCCCGGTACTCGAGACTGAGATCAGGCACGCCCGGACCCTTGCGGAAAAGTGCGGCAAGAACCCGGACGCGTTCCTGGCTATCGCGCTGGAAAAGTGCGGTGATGGTGATTATGCCCGGGCCCTGCAAGCTCCCGCGGTCGTGCATGGGGAACCCGGCTGGTATAATATCACTCAGCTGGTCGGACTCTGCAATGACTCCCTCCTGAACCCGGAACGGCTGAATCATTTCCTGAACAACCGCGGCTTTCAGTACCGGGATGAAAACCGGCTTTGGCGGCTGACCCCCGCGGGAATGGAGCACGGAAAAGAGTATCTCTATACCAGCCCGCACCAGCACAGCGAGATCCGCGTGTCATGGCGGGAATCGATCCTCTATGCTTCCGGATTGAAACGACCGCTCGCAGAAAACCAGACCGCACTACCGGCACGGGCGGGGGTGTCGTGATGGTAGCAACAAAGACCCCTGAGAAAATTCACGTTCTCTTGTACGATGGCGGCGGGTATTGTCTCCGCCTCGGTAAAGTCACCGATCTAATCGCGGATGAGATGGAGGATCTCATAGCAATACTCCTCGAA
>JBAZEO010000223.1:0-3409 GCA_041653935.1 Dehalococcoidia bacterium
CGACTTCGACGTGCATGATGGATTGATGACCTTCCACTATAATATCCACGGCGTCATCGTCTTACTCGGAACGAGGCTTCCCGACCATCTGATAGCAGGGGCCTTGATGGATTTGACCGATGAGTATGCCGTAGGGGCCGTGGAATATGCAACGGCGATGTGCTATTACAAGGATGAGAATATCGTCCTCGGACAACAGCACATGGCACTCTTCTCTGAAGTGAGACAGCGGTGGGAATACAATCCGAGTATACAACCAATTACGCTGATTGATACTTGGTCAAGTGGAAGCGTCGTTCATCACCGGCACGAACCAGAGGAATAGAAATGCCTCTCTCGCGTGAGCCGAATACTACGAAAAACTACACCATTTGGGGAGGGGGCTTCTCTGGTGGATTATTCAACTCCATCAACGGGAGCCTCATTCCCGACAACTGTCTGGCCGATATGTCCAATCTCCGCATTGACCACTTCGGGAACCTCCATTCTGTTCCCAAACCTACCCAAAGCACGGACTGCTATGCCAGTGCCTTGTCAGGTTCCATCCGAGCACTGATACCCACTTCCCTGAATATGTACGTCAATAGAAATGGAACGATGTACAACGAAGCCAATCAGGGAACGACATGGACGGTGGATACGAACACGACCCAAGTTGCTGAAAGTCCTATCGCAGGACGGCAATGGGTGACGGATACCGATGGGCTGTGGAGTGCAGGAGTCAACATCACCGAAGCCGATGAGGACTTTGCCGATTATGCGGCGGATTGCAACTCATGGACGATTACCGAGTTTGAGGGCAGGATTGTGTTCAACCTTGGCAATCTTTTGCGATGGTCGGATTTGACCGACCCTGCACTGGAAACGACATGGAGGGGGCCGGTAGACCCCGTAGACGGCACGACGATGACTCTTGCGAATACGCTGTTCTTCATCAAAATGCGGAACCTCATTCGGAAACTCGTCCGTTGCCGAGGGAACCTTTACGCCTTCTGCGATGATGGAGTCTATGCAGCCCCTACGTTAGATGTCGTCAATGGAACGGGAAGTATCCGGCCTGTCTATTCGGGAGCCTACTTACCCAAGTTCGGGACGGGCGCACCCTTCAGCCTCTATTCCGACGGAAGTATCATGTACTACGTCTGCAACAATAAACTGATAGCCTTTGACGGCTCCAATGCCAATCTGATTTCGGACAGGTTGAGCCTGCCAAGTTCTCTGGCGTGGTATGCAGGGGAATACGATAATCGGTTGTGGTTTCTCTTATGTACGGAAGCTCAGCCTGACGGGGCGGTTGCGAACAACCTGTATTCCATCGACAAGACCACGGGGGCATGGGAGAAGTATTCCATTACGAGAACGTCCCTGAATGACTCTGCCACGGAAACCCCGACTGCCATGAGTGCAGGGGGCGACCCTGTGGTGGGAATTAGGGGAGACAGGTTGTGGATTGGAACCAACCTGGGAAGAGTCTATTACTTCACTCCTGCGGATACGGCGACCCCGATGCCGTGGTCATTCACCACGAAGACCTATACCCCAAGTTTTGATGCGTACAGCAGGTTCGTCCACTTCAAGATACGGTATGTGGGGCAACCCCTGACTTCTGCGGTAACGATAACGCAGCACGTCTGTCGGGACGGGGTAGATGCCACGTCCGATACCATCCTCACACGAGCCGCCGCGACCCTTGATATGGTCGGGACGGGTGGGGGGATGTTCCAGAAGGATATTGAGTGTCATGCCGATTTGGGAGAAGGGGTGTACTTCACCGTATCAGGAACAGGAACCTGCGAGATTGCCGATATTGGGTGCGAGTTCACCATGAAGGGCGCGGGAGACACCAACCCATGAGTCTCTTGGATGCACAGGGCAGGTGGATATCTGGCACGAAGCCTGTTCCGTGGATGTCGGACAAGGAATGGACTGCCTATCGCGTCTGGCAGGATGAACAGCGGTATGGTATCAGTCAGAATGAAAATCCTGTCGTTGCGAGACTTCGGAGTGGGGCAAGCGGATTACCCTCTTCTGGAGACTTTGATAGAGTCTTCCAACGGGGTTCTAGTTATCAGGCAGGGACTTCTCAATCTATTGGACAGCAATCGGTCAAATGGGTGGACTGTACGCCCTATGATGAGGATAAGAGCATCAAGGCAACTGTTCCCGTCAGTGTTGATTGGAAACGAGGATGCAGGCAATATCTCTACCTCACGGAAAATCGGAACATCTACCTTTTACATCCCTTAGACCAGACCTGCTGCTTATTGGTCTGGCAGAGGAAGGCGGCAGGGGATGCCACGATTACCTTCATGGATTCATTCACGAATGCCTTATATCCGAAGATTTACTGGGCAGGGGGCGCGGCGCCGACAATGACCGCAACCCTCAACGCATTTGATATGTTCAGTTTCGTGTATATCGAAGCATTGCAACTCTACGCAGGGATGTTCACACAGAACTGCATGATTAGGACGGCGTGATGGCATTTACGATAACGGAACGCAGACCAGCAGGGGACGTTGATAAGAACTGGGTTGCTCTCGCATCAGATGATGACGGTTCCAATTTGCTTGCAGGGGCTACCGCAGGGCGCCTCTACACATCCACGAACTCAGGTGCTTCTTGGACGGAGAGGCAACCTGCGGGAAACTATAGTTTCGCATGGCAGAGTGCCGCCTCTGATGCGGATGGCTCATACCTGATAGTGGGACACACGCAGAAATTGTTTACCTCTGCGAATGGTGGCGTTGATTGGACGGAGAGGCAACCGGCGGGGGCGGTAACGAAGAGTTGGCTTGCGGTTGCATCCGATAGCGATGGGTCAAACCTCTTGGCTGGAACACTAGAACGCCTTTACCTTTCTTCCGATAGCGGAGTCTCTTGGGCAGAAAAGAAACCGGCTGGTTCGGTCTTGAGGGCATGGTTTGCTCTCGCCTCCGATGGCGACGGCTCTAACCTGATAGCGGGAGGCAATACACTCAGCGTTGGTGGGCAACGTCTCTATACTTCTGCCGATAGCGGTGCTTCTTGGACAGAGAGGCAACCGGCGGGGGATGTGGATGTCGCATGGCTTTCCGTTGCTTCGGATGATGATGGGACAAATCTGATAGCCGCAAGTTCTGTCCGGCTCTATACATCTTCCAATTCGGGAGTCTCGTGGACGGAACGTCCACCCGCCGGAACGGGCGACAAAGAGTGGGATTGCGTTGCTTCCGATGCCGATGGCTCCCATCTGATAGCTGGAATAAGTACGGGGAGACTCTATGTTTCATCGGATGGCGGCGTAACATGGACAGAACAACGACCCGTTGGCGATATTGATGCCCAATGGGTATCCGTTGCTTCCGATGCCGATGGAACCAACCTCTTTGTCTCAAACAACAACCGACTCTACACGCTTACGCCAGTT
>JBAZEO010000224.1:0-3392 GCA_041653935.1 Dehalococcoidia bacterium
AGTGCACCGTCCTGATGCTGTGCGGGCCTGCGCGAATCTCTGCAAGCCGGTCGAGGACCTGCTGCCGAACCTCTGCCGGGGCGGTCGGGCTGTCAGCGTTGATGACCTTCCCGCACGCGCCCTTGCCGCCGTGGTTCTCCGGCTGGCACATGCAGGCGATCTTCCCCTGCTGACAGCAGGCTTTGTTCCCGAGTCGCTGTACTGATGCCTGGAACGTCCGGGAGGCCTCGGCGACGGCCTCTTCGGTGATGGCGGGGCGGGGGGTCATGCGTGCCCCCGCTCATATTCGTTCGCACGGAAGAGGGCCGACTCGCACTGCCCGATGCTCTTACCGCAGGCAGGGTATGTTTTCTCGCACGTCTGGCACAACCACGGCAACGCGGCCGGGGCGGGCGAAACGCTTTTGTCCTCTGGCTTCGATACACTGTTAACGGCAGGTTGTGTTCCCTTTGCTTCCAGGCGCGGGATACCACTGCCACTCTCACTTTTTGCTGCTGTTGCTTCCATTGCTTCCACCTTTTGCTTGTTCATCGACGATTACTGCGATCTGCTTTGACGCAATCAGGGCGTCCACGGTTGCGGCGCGATCCGGGAACTCCTGCGCAAACTCCTGCACGGCGTCCCGGTGGAATGTTCCGAGGGCTTCGGTCATGCCGGCACCGGGATTTTATTCACATGGCAATACTCAAGCACCTTCAGACCTTTCTTGAACAGATCGGCTTCGGTGTCGGCAACACCTTCCTCCTTGAGGCGGTTAAGGCGTGCCTGGACTTTTTCATCAATTCGAATGTTTTTTTGCATACGGGTCATTAGTCCTCCGCCATTTCTGGTATAATATGTCTATACAATCACTAACATATATAGTTTGTGTATTCGTTCGCTATCTCGGAGATATCTGAAAATATAGGCAGGGTATTTTCAGGCCATATATCGGTCTGTTTGCTGCCGGAACTGATATACAGGGTCTTTTACTGGTTTCTTGTGCGATTCGGGAACATAAGGCTATTGGCGGGCTTGCACGGGGAGCGGGTTGTAAAAAAGGATTATGCCGGCCAGTTGTCAACCACGATCTGCCAGCCATAGCAGCCACGGGTTGCAAGGGTGTATTCCCCGGGTCCGGGAATATGGATTATCTTATTGGGGACTGACCTCCCCTGACTATTTGAGGCCAAGGTCGCGTCGTAGTCCGGGCCGGACAGGGTGACAGCGCCCCCGCCATTGCACTCTTTTTCCTTCCCGCCCATTATGGTTATAACTCTAACAGACCCGGCCCCTATGGTCGTGAATCGTTTCATCTCGTTTGCCCCCAAGCTGATTGTCACCTTCTTCGCAAGTGCCGGACCTTTCGGGGCTGCGGTTGTTACCTTTGTTGTTACTGCCGTCGTCGCCTTCGTTGGCGGGGAAGTGGTGACCGGTGTTGGCGTCAGGGTCGGGGGCTGGATGGCAGGCTGCTCTGTGGTCGGGATCGCTATGGGGGCGGGAGTGTCCTCTATAACGCCCAGCTCGGCGTTCGTGCATCCACTCATCAGGACCGCCGCGATACAGACCAGGGCAAGGGGAATCCCCCATGAATTTTGCATATTAACGATATAATTCATTATGGGGGGATAAAGGTTACTTAAACCCGGGGGTGGTCCGGCATCACCAGCATCGACCACCCACCCATAGAATATCCCGGATCTATGGTGGTCCAGGTTAACCCGCCATCTATAGACCTACCAAACGGATGTGGTGCATATCCGGACCCGGCAACATAAAACAGGATTACCCTCCTACCAATATCGCCCCAAGCGCATGTGATGGGATATATCGACGCTGGTATAAACTCGGTGGTTATTTTCGTCCATGAAGTGCCGGAATTTGTTGATCTATACACATCATGGAATCCGGTGGTTGCTGGATCCTGTCCTATTTTTAATACCACGCCCGCCGAGGGAGAGAACATACTACCGTTATACTCAACCGGCTGGAACGGCGCATCCCCAATTTGTGCCCACGTGGCCCCCCCGTCTGTCGATCTCCATAATGGGGTTACATTGCTCTCGTACATAGAGAGTAGAACAACGCCCCCTCCGACATCACAAAAAGATCCTAACGTACCATTTCCCGGATCGTTACTGATACTAAGAACTGGTGCCCAAGTAACTCCATCGTTGAGACTCAATATAACTTCTGCCCCGTATGCAGAGGAATCAGTACAATAAGCTACTATTAAATGATGATCTGCGGTATAAATCACAGTTCCGGGCCAGTTTCCGTAAGACGTATATGGAGAATCTCCAACTGTAGTATATGCCCCAGTTGCGGTATTTATTTTGATTATATCTATGTAATGTGAGGGCAAGTTGGAAACTGTGAGCATAAGATTCCCATCACTGAGAAGTATTAATCCATTAAATGTTGCCGGATACGAATATCCCCCTAACGATACCCACAAAGACCATGTAATCCCGTAATCTATAGTTTTCCAGATCTCTGCCGGTGAAGAGTGGGCTGAATACGCTACACCCGCACCCACATAGACAAATGCGACAGATTCAGGCAACGTCGTGGATTGATAGGCCCACGTAGCTCCGCCGTCTATTGACCTATAAGTATCCCCGCTGGCGTTCCGAACACCAACCATCGCCAAAAAGACCTTACCATTAGAACATACTGCCAACTGTTTCCCTCTCGAATCCGGGACATCAATGACCGTATCCAAGACCAATGGTTCGGATATCGGAACGGCCACGGCCCTGCCGCCGGAAATGGGGATATTAACCGCCCGATCTCCGACTGCCGGACCTGATACCGGTATTGCCACTCGTTTCCCTTTTGCGTTGGTGAAAAGAAGAGCCCTATCCCGCGCTACGAATACCATTATGACCCATCCACTGCCGGTTTTGTGATTCCCCGGTCGGTGATGAGGGTGACGGTGCCATCGGTGTTCACCCGGGTAATTGTCGCCAGTTCCGGTTTCGGCAACTTCGATTCAGCATCGCGGATCATCTCCTGAATGTTATTCACGGAGTCGTAAAACGTCCGGGAGAGGTTCAGGTACGCGTTGAACTGGGCTAAGCTGACGAGAGTACAGTTTACCCGTGTCACCGTCGGGGAGTCCTTGGTGTACGAGATGTCAATAATCCGGTAATCCCCGTCCGGGATATCGGCATCATACCCCGAGAACGTCAGGATCTGGAGATATTCGAAATCAACCCGCTTCAGGAACACCGCGTACCACGTCTGGATCTGCAGGGTTTTATACGCGAAAAGATCGGCGCATCGCTGATCGCATTCGGCTTGTGATCCTCCCTGCTCAAAAATCTCCTGGAATACCAGTTCCGGCTCCCCGTCAGTAGTGACGGCAGTGGTTTGCTGAGTGGCATAATACCAGCGCCATTTTGTTAACG
>JBAZEO010000225.1:0-3384 GCA_041653935.1 Dehalococcoidia bacterium
TCTTGGCCCTTGGTGCCCTCGTCCTCGGCTTCGTCGCCTGTGCCGCCATATCTCTTGCCTCTCGGCTCATAGTCAGCGGCTTTCTCAGCCGCGCCCCGGCCATTGGCATCGGGGTCTCTGGTGTCTGTCTGTTCGGTTGTTGGTTTGCTCCCCTTCGGTCTGCGCTTCGCTCGACCTCTCGGGGTGGGTTGTCCGCTTCGGCTTCGCCTACGCTTTCGGTACTTCGCGCGTCAACTCTATATATCTTCTATGTAGCAAGCTGGCGACATTTGCGGCTTTCGTTTTCGCTGATTCCACTGTGATTCCGTGGAGAAGAAATTTCTTTTTGGGCGACATGAAATAGCTGTTTTCAGGATTGGCGCGGGTTTGGTTGTGGTCGTCTTGTGTGCCTCAATGTTTACGGGCTATTGCGGATGGTGAAAAATAATCAAAAATAATGCTTGACATATTATTATTACTATTATAAAAGGGAGTCAAACGATGGAGAGAGGAGACGGACGATGAAGCGGCTACTCGGCACGATCAAACGGGCCGACAATCACAGAAAAACCGAGTTGTGGATTAATGCCAATCTGTACGGCTCCGCTGCCCGTGAAGTGGTCGCTGAAATGGTGCTTTCTCTCCCGGCCGGACATTACAGATTGCACGGCGGGCGGGACATTGGATGCAACCTGATTGATGCGGTGTACGAGACATACGGATGGATGCCGTCTTTGCACATTGACGAGGCGATGATGCTCGGGTTGCAGGTGGTGCATCCCGATAGGGTGTACGCATCGTTTACCCTCGGGCTGGATGTAGTAGAGATTAAAAAACGTAGGGGGCGCTAATGGAAAAGAAACAATGCACATGCAGGCGATGCGGGGCGACATGGACCCCGAGAGTTGACAAACCGATCCAGTGCCCGCGATGCAAGCGGGTTGACTGGGACAAGACCCGAAAGGAGGGGGGGCAATGAGAGCCGTAAAAATCGTCATTGGACGGCGCGACGGTACGGTGGAGCGTGGGATTGTCATGGTGCGCGAGGGTGCGCGGGAGACGAACGCCATTGTCCGCTATGGTACAGCCATGCAAGAGGCGTATGGAGACATCGCGGGGATCAGCCACCGGCGTGGATATCTGTGGATCGGGCATGGTAGACGCGGAGAGATTGATTGCCCCGCGCTGCTGGATTGGACGGACATGACGAGACCACACATGGACGCAGAGACGTGGGACGCCCGAAAGGAGAACGAGCGATGAAACTGCAACGGTGGACTGTTTACAGGCGATACGACCAGGACAACACGGAAGATATTGGAAGTGTTGTTACATCCTATCATGCTAAAAGTGAAATTGCGTGGGCGAAGGCCGCCCATAAGTTCATTCCAAAACCATACTTTACGCTTGGTTACAGCCTGCACGTTCGGAAATCCGAGGCCGCCATCGCCAAGGCGACCGGAAAGGAGTGAGGCCATGAAACTGATGACGAAGCAGATTGAAAACGCGGCCAGGAACCAATACCACATGGGTTCTGACCTCAACCAGAATGTTGTTGCCAAATTTTTTGATCCCTGTGGCTCGTGGTCTTGGTTTGTGATGAATCAGGCCCCCGACGACCCCGATTATTTGTGGGGCATCGTCAAGGGATTTGAGGTTGAGCAGGGCTCTTTTTCGCTTTCCGAATTGCAGAAATACCGGGGGAGGTTTGGCCTGGGCATCGAACGGGATATTTCCTTCCGCCCGCAACCGGCCAGGGAAATTCTTCACATGCTGATCGAAGGTAAGCACGTATAACCAGGAAAGGAGGGGTAGGGATGAACACGAAATGGACTGAAATCGGGCGCGAATACTCTGATGGAGACGGCCGCGAAAGGATTTCTTCTGCTATCGATTCTGCGGAATGGAAAGCGTTGCCGTGCTCAACCGGATTCTGTCAGGGAATGGCGGTCAAGGAAATGATTTCTCAATTCAGAATCCCCAATGTTTCCCATGTGGCTGATTCTCCGGCGATGTCTCCGTATGGATTGGTCGGCGTAAGGGGTCACTATAAAAACATGCCCACGGTTGACATATGGGCGATTGACGACGGATGCGGACTGACTCCTGTTTGCATTGTCGAATACCCGGCCTAATTCCCAGCCCCCAACACAGCACGAAGGGCGGCGACACCTGCCGCCCTTATTCTTTGCACCTGTCGCTCTGTGATTCCAAACGCTTCCCCAACCTCTGAATCGGGGTGCCGCTTGAGGTACGCGAACAGAACGAGCGTCTGTCTTAGCGGCAAATCGTTTGCCTTTGACATGATGAAATCAAGTGTATCGCTCATGTCGTCCGCCTCCTGATTCGGGATGGATTCCAGAAGGTTTTGAGGGATAGGAACAATCTTGATTGAATGCCGCTTAAATGACGCCCGCTGAATGTCGGCATACCGCTTGCATTGGAGACAGGCTTTCTCGCCTTGCCCATGATTGTAATGCTGGCACGCCGGGCAGGACTTCATTGTGCTACCTCCACGAGTGATCCGTTGATTTTCGGTCACGACACCTCCGGATGTTTGCGACGCAGGATTCCCAAAATTATTTTGCCTACACCGCTAACCACGCGTTTTCCCTCTGCAATAATTTTTCAAAATAATCCTTGACAAACCGAAACGATTGGGATAGGCTGTAGCCAACAAACAACAGGAGGGACCGACGATGAAAGTGACACTGACGAACGGAACCACGGTGAAAGCGACCATTAAAAAGGCAACGGCGGAAGAATCGGCGCGTTGGGGGTTCCTGAAAATGGCCCATTGGAACGATGACAATGGCATGGCCTGCTCGGTCCCCGTAACCAAAACACAGGACGGATATGTTGAGGTCGTGACCATTTCCCGCGCTGCCTCGCTGATGGGCCGCAAGGGCGGCAAATCGAAATCCGACGCCAAAGCCTCTGCCGCCCGGGAGAACGGGCGGAAGGGCGGAAGGCCGGTCGAGAGGAAGACATATTGGATATTGAGTGGCGAGGGAGATCGCGGAACCTGGAAGCGTCACATCACGACCCCCAGGGGGGCGAGTATGCGGGCCACCAAGGAACGATGCGGTGGCGACAGGTGGGCGCAGATATGGGAGGAGATCCCTGAAACGCATACGGTCAGGGCGCACATTCGCCGGGTCGGATACTCTGATACGCGAGACATCCCAACCATCGAGTAGTGACCACATCCCGCCCACCAGCCCGGCTTCGGTCGGGCTTTTTTTGTGCCGCGGGAGCTTGTGCAGGAGGGTCATGGTGCTACCTCCATTCCACTTCCACTTGGATTGAGTAATTCTGTTTCGTGTCATCGAAATAGCCCCATACTGTACGCTCCGGAAGGTCGTGCTTTTTCGCTAACGCCTTGACAAATAATGCCTTTGCCTG
>JBAZEO010000226.1:0-3363 GCA_041653935.1 Dehalococcoidia bacterium
TTTTGGCAGCATCGGCGGGCTTCGGGTAGGTCGTCAGACGAACCGGAACGCTATCCAGATAATCCTGGAGATGAGCAGCGCACATATTATGATACGCCGCCGCCGGGCAACTACACCCCGAAACACTGCATTTCGGACCACGAGCGGGAAAATCGACTTTCGCCATAATCATTCTCCTGAATAAACTAGCTAAACGAAACTTGATAATTACCCCTCTGGCTGGTTCTTCCAACTCCCCTACGGATTCGAACCGGTCGCCACGTCCGTAAACGTCCTAGCTGCCGTGCTGCCGGGAATTTCCAGCCTTCAGAGTTATCCTAAATTGTCGGCGGCGCTGTGCTTTATCGCCCGGTTGTATGGAACGGCGGTTTCGGCGGCTAATGTCACCTGTAGGTTTTTGATGGTTGCGGCCTGCTGGTCGATAATCCCCAGCCGTACCGCGTTGGTGTGCTCCAGACCGCGTATCTCGGCTTCGAGGTAATCGATCTGCTGCTGTTGAAGGCGAATCTGTTCGCCAGCCTTCTCAGTGAATGCCAGGAAGTCATTGGCGACGTTGGCATACTCAGCTTCAAGGTCCGGCACCACGTTGATCACAGTCGGCACCGGCCAGCTAATATCTTGGAACGGCCAGCCGATCTCTTTCTGCCATTCTGAATTTCCGTACTGCTCACTCGGTTCTGTTGCCATAATTACAATCCTCTCTCTATTATGTTTTCATGCTATCACAAATTGCCGTGTTTTACTTGACGCTCACGGCGATTTTACGACTTCTTTATGAGTTCGCTCGTGGCTCAACTTCGCCGCCGACCTGCTCCGCTACACCAACGGCTTCAGCGTAGGAGCACAGCGGGGTAATAATCACCCCAGACGCCCGCACGACGAACGACTGCAATTTATACAGCCGGGTCAACTCGTGCAGTTCGCCCTGGCATCGAATGATCTCGCCGGAGATCCGCCCGTACAGCTTTTTGTCCAGCCAGAACAGTTCCCGGTCGTGCTTCATTTTTCGGATATGGGCTTCCATGCCGTCAAGCTGGGCTTGAGTGATGAGTTCGGTATTTGCGGGCATGTTTGATTGCTCCTATATAAAGCTGACTGCAATCAGCAACGGCGCGAAAGTGGCGAACAGTCCAACTAACACGGCCACAAATGGCAGTAACCCGCGCTGCGCGGCGTTCGGTTTGTTCAATGTGTTCTCTAGCAAGGCGGCTGAATTCCAGGCCAGCGCCGTCGCGTATGCCTCCCGCACTTCGTCCTGGCGATTAGCGCCGCCTGTGTAGTAGGCGTCTAGAACATTGCCGCCGTAGGCTTCCAGAATGGCGATAACTTTTTTCATATCCAGGGTGCCATCTTCCTGAAGAGTGGCGTTCAATGCGTCTGTGAGTTTGGGGTTCATCTGCCGTGCTCCTAAAATCGTTCGTTGGTATGCTTCTATTTAATCATACTTTGTTCCTCGTGTCAAGTAAAAGCCGACACTTTGCAGATTATTTACTTGACTTTTACAACTTTACAGTTTATGATTATCCCAGATAACTTTAACACGATGGAGCGCCGCATGTGGACCAGTAGAATCAATGAACTTCTGGCACAAAAAACACGATTGGCAAAAGGGGCCAGAACGTACACGCAGCAGGACGTTGCTAAGTATTGTGGCGTGTCTCGGCAAACAGTTTCAGAGTGGTCCAGTCCTGCCGGGGTACCGTCCATAAAATCAAGTCACACAACACTGATGTGCCGCTTTTTTGGCTGTACCGCGTGGGAATTGTGGGAACACGTTTGGGATGATATTGAACCGGCTAATGCCGTCGAGGACGAATCAGAGGGGCAGTTGATCGGGGTATAGCCGACATACCAGCCATACCCCGGCGCAGTCGGGCAAGGGGCCGCGCCAGAGTTGAGTATAGCAGAGGGAGAGCAAATGGACACGGAAAAACAAGACCTTATTCGCTACACCGCCATCACAGCGGCCATGACCGGGTGGCTCGAAAGACTGTCGGAGCCGGAGCATCCAAATGCGACCGAGATTATCCTTAGAGGGTTAATCAAATACACTGCCACCGCCGAAAACCTAGATGATGCTGAAACCGGCCTCAATTCCATTCTAAAAATTACTGACCGGATCGGCGACGGCAGCGGTGACAGAATCCGCGAGAACGTCAATAAGTACCACGCCGTTACCGCCGAGTTATTGGGCGGCACGGAGTAGCACATTAACAAACATATCCCCGGTCATGTGGACGGCGCGGAATTATCGCCGTGTAATGTGAAGTCGCGCGCCGTTGGGGTCGAACCCGCCGGGGATACACAGCGGCTCCCACCGCTGGAAACCTCGGATTGTTGTTACCCAACGCAGGCCGAGCAGGGACGGTCAATCACTTAGGACGGTGGGCCGTCCCGTCCTTCCATTAGTGCAAAAGGAGTGCAAAATGCTTCGATATTGGGGAAGCGACGACGTAATTAAAGGCGAAACAGAACCGGAAGTTTTATCGGCGGCGTTGCTGACAGTTGAGACAATTGATAACCATGTCTACTTTTACAGCGAAGTGAACAGTGACCGCTGCTTGGCTCTGATGCGCCAATTGCGGGAACTGGATCAACGCCTTCAATGGGAACGGGTATCGCGCGGCCTGGGGCTAGAGTTTCAAGTGCCGATCTGGTTGCATATCAATTCCGAAGGCGGCGATCTTTTCGCTGGTCTTGCCGTTGCTGATCAAATTCAGCACATTCAAACGCCAATCTATTCCATTATCGAGGGGTTAGGCGCAAGTGCAGCGACGATCATTTCTGTGGCGTGCCCAAAGCGGTATATCCAGCCAAGTGCGTTCATGCTGGTGCACCAGTTTCGAACATGGTTCGTGGGCAAGCACGAAGAGTTCAAAGATGAAATGGAACTCCAGGAAATGCTGATCGCGCGCTTAATCGAGTTCTACAGCGGTTATACCGCCGTGAGCCAGGATGATGTGCGCGAAAAACTGAAGCGCGATTTTTGGATGAACGCGGAGAAGGCCGTCGAGCTTGGCTTCGCAGATGAGATATTGAAAGTCGCCGAGAAGGCATAGGAGGCGGGAAAGGCGCGGGGCGATAATTCGACCCACTATAGCAGGATTTTAATAATTGCTTCCAAAAGCTATCAGCGGGGAATTGTTGAGTTTGTAGACGCCGCGCAGTATAGAACAGGTAGATACAAACCGAACACAAATAATAAATACTTTGGCACAATACTTTAATGAGTTTTTATAGTGACTTTCACGCCGTTTTGGTATATGCTGTAAGAACGGATCGCGCAAGGCGTGGTCCGAGTGCTAGGAATCAAAAACCCACCTGAGGGGTGGGCTTGAGATTCTCAGTGCACGCGGCACGGAG
>JBAZEO010000227.1:0-3344 GCA_041653935.1 Dehalococcoidia bacterium
AACCGCTTGATGCGTTGATAGTTATGGTCCGGGCGGGGGTCTTTGGAGGTAGTGTTTGACTCAGACAAGGGGGGGTTTAGTGATGGAACACCCCCGTCCCGGACCGCGTTCTTCGTAATCGTCATTGTGATTTGCCCCCCTCGATGTAAAAGCCGGGGTCTCCTGGAAGGCAGTTCATAATGGCGCCGAACCCTCTCTTTAGGCAAATGTCATACTCTCGCTTTGCAACGGCGAGAACTTCATCCCATTCATAGCTGGCACACCCATCATGGAACTTCTTGAAGATGGCCATTCCGCGCTTCTCAATCTCTTCCTTTGATATGGGCATTTACTTTCCCCCTTTGTTTTCCTTATCATGTTTCTTTCCCCACTCGATCACCTTGCCGCACACCTCACACTTCAATCCGTTGGTGATGTAAACCATCTTCTTTCCACAGTGGTTGGTCAATTCACTCCCTCCGCTTCATCATATTTCTTACTTCCCTTTCGTTAGCGTCATCTGTGCCGATGTGCTCAAGATAGTCTTTTCGCTCTTCATCGGTGAAGTCCTCGAATGAATGATAGAGCCCGTTGGGGTAGAGGTGGAACATTTCACTTCCTCCCCCTTCCAAACTCCCCGCTGGCGATTGCCCCCTCTCTAGCAGCACATATCATATCGTTATCAACGAAATTTAGGCCCCTGAACGGGTATTCTTTTATGACTTCAGAACCATCCTTTATGGACTGGATAACTAATTCCCCATCTCTAACTATCGCAATAGACCAACGGCCCAGGCCAAGTTGTTTGGCGTTATCGTTTAACATAGACGCGATTCCATTATAGAAATTGGCCATATCCATCTTACTTCGCCTCCCGCTTGTCCCTGCTCTCGCACCCGTAGCACTTCCACGCACCGTTCACCTGGAGCCTCTTGTTTCCACACTTGGGGCAATATAATCCACGCTCGAACTCTCGCCTTTCGTTCTCCTCGGCCCTGCGGTTCGCGTCCTCCTCGGGGTGGCTCATCTAAGCGCCCCCGTTCTTCTTCTGGTATGCCTTGTCGTGGGCTATGTCGCAGAAGAACACCTTGTCGTCCCTGCTGAACATTACCTCGTTCTCGCGGATGCTCTTGCCGCAGTACGCGCAGGCACATCCATCATGCCTCTCGCGTATGGCGTGCAGGATGCCCCTCACGCTCACGGGCCGCTCCTGATAGCTCTCCGGCGATCTCCCGGCCCCGTCCATGCTGTCCCCAATTCCGAAGTCCGTATCGTCGTCCTCGTAGTTCATTGTTTCTTCCTCCGTTCCTTATCATAATATGGTGACTTGCATAGGGGGCAGTTCTTTGGCTTGCCCTTCCCCCTCTTGGCCCACTCATGGCCGCACCGTAAGCATCTCAGGATCGTGATAGACATTCACTTACCTCTAAGCAACCATATTACTTATAGGTATATAATGATTAGTAATAGCTTAGATAAGAATAGAACGGTAAGAGGTTTAGGACGCTGAGGCCATGCCGAGGTAGAACCCCACCAGGGCCAGGGCCGTAGATACGACCATAGGCCAGAACCATGATGCCCTGGCCTTGCCATTATCTGCTGTTTCCTTCTCGATCTCTCTCTCCGTCTCCACCCGCACCAAGCGGTCCTCGATATTGGTTATCGTGGTGCGACATTCCAGGCACAGTGGGGAAGGGCAGGGCTTGTTAGCCACCTGCTTCTCCAGGCCGTCCAGCTTCGTTATAACTACCATGAGCTTCTCGTCCGCCGTCATTCCCGCGTACTGTGCCAGTGTCATGTTGTCCCCTCCAACCTCCCCTTGTTCGCTCACCCTGTCCTGTTGACCAGCCCCTTGAGGAATGCCAGCCCGGTCCCTGCGACACCCACGATGGCCACGAAGCCCTCCGGTGCCATTATATCATAGCCCATTATCCAAGCGCCCAGCGCACCAGCCAGGATGCTCGATACGAACACCCCCGCGTGGATGGATGCGTTCGCCTTGGTCCAGGGGGTCTTGGGCTCATCTTCCGCCCGTACCCACATGCACAGCAGGCCGACGAGTGCCAGTAAGGCAGCGCCGACCACTATCTCCCCTATTCCGATGTCCATTTCTTCAACTCCTTACCTTTTCTTGAATAGCTTAAGCATGAGTTCGATGAGCGCCTGCAACCACGTCCTGCGGGCCGTGGCCGGCTCCGGCTCCGGGGTCGGCTCGACCGTAGGCTCCTCCGGTTCAGGCTCGACCGCCGGCGGTTCTACGGGCTCCTCGGGCGGTGTCGGCTCCTCCGTGGTGTCCTGCGCCGGGTCAGGGGTTGTAGTGTCGGTGGAGGAGTCCGGGATCGTTGGCGTTTCCGGCGCAGAACTGTCATGTGATGGCTGAGGGGGGATGGTATCGAGAACAGCGTACTCCGTGGGAGGCCACCAGCGGACCATCCAGCAATACGGCAGACCTGAGGCCTGTAAGGCCTTGGCCATCTGGCTATCCCAAATGCCGCCCTTGCTCAATAGCCCCGTCTCCCCGATGATGAGCTTCTTGCCCATGCGTTTCGCGGACTCGATGAACGCGGGGAGCTTCTGCTCGACCCATACCTGGCGGGATGTGGCGTTATCGTCCCCGATGTAAGTATGAACGCTGGCCACATCGCACGGCCTGAGTATTGATTGGATCACCTGGGACTGGCCGCTTATCTCCCCGAGCCAGTCCATCGCGTACAGCGTACTATCGACCGCCGTGCCCATGCCCAGCGGCACTCCGGGGCTGGCCTGCGCTTGCCTCACATCAGATAACAGGTCCGTCTCCCAGGCCAGGAACGCGGCCAGGGTGGGCCAATGGACGCTTACATAGTCCGGCTCGTTCACCAGCTCCAGCAGCTCCAGCGCCTCATGGCCGTGCAGAGCATCGGCAACGGTGGCGGCATACATCACAAATTGATTGTGCAGGGCGGTATCGTCCTCGAACAGCCCAGCGCCCTGGGCCGCCGTGTTGCTATCGCTGAACCCGCCCAGGACCAGGACAACCTTTAGCCCGTAACATTGAGCGGCGTCTAGGATAGACTGGCATTTAGCGGCGGTCCTTGCAGGATCGGCCATAGCGACCACCGTACCCTGCCAGTCGTGGATGCCTGTGCGGAGCATGGTCACGCCCTGCGCCTTGAGCCCGCCCATATAGGTGCAGAGGTAGGGCCACTCTCCATCAACGGACAGCTCGACCTCGCTCCCGCTGTTGGCGTTTCCAGATGAGCCAAAGGCTTTGTTGAACCTAGCGACCGCCCCACCTTTAATTAGATTCAAGAGCAACACGGCGTCATTGAACCCGCCCTCTTTGGCCGGCTCAGGTATATCGGCCACCGGCGGCCCATTGTTGC
>JBAZEO010000228.1:0-3340 GCA_041653935.1 Dehalococcoidia bacterium
GCAGCTACATTCAGACAGTAGCCAAGGACTGTGGTTTCTTTAATTACCCTTGCACCAGCGGTGTCTGCGGCAGCAGGCGAGAAAACAGTAAGAGAACCTGCGGCAGCAGTGCCAGCAACAACGGGTTCACCGACAATAAGCGTACCATCGGTGAAGGCAGCGGCAACACCGTCCGTCTGAATCCAGCAGTAGTAGTTGGCAGTCACGGCAACCGGAGCAATACCGGCGACGGGCCCGACTGTAACGGTGTCTGCTGTGGTAAGCGTGAGTGAGTAGTAAGGATTCTCACGGATACCGACCTCGGATGTACCGGCAGCAAGAGCGACCTGGATTGTTTCATTCTCGTAAAGGGTCAGTGTACATGTAGAACCTGCGGCAGCTGCCGTGTTCTCTTTAATCATGTAGCTATAACCTTCTCCGGTCGCATCATTGACGAAAAGGAAGCCGTCGGTAAATTGGTTCTTGGTAACAGCAGTAGTCGCACCGCAAGTTACCTGAACAGTCTGTGCGCCTATGGCAGCACTGGCGGCAACGGCAAGGTCTTTAATGTAAGCAGTATCGGTACCCTGGATACCGATATTCTGTTGGTACAGCTTGCCCGCTACCAGTGCGGTTGCCGAAGCCCGCGCATGGACGAACCATCTTCCACCCGGAATCACCATTTCGGTGCCGAGAGGAAGACTGCCGATTTTCGTGGAACTGGTGGTGAACTGGTCACCGGATGAACCGTAAACAATATTCGGAAAAGACATATTTACCTCCTATATTAGCTTGATTTCAGTTTTTATAGAGAACTGTCCTTCTCCCAAACTCTTTATTTTTTTCAGGGTTACGCAGGAGTCGAAGCATCGGTGTGGAGTTCGACAATCCAGCCCGGCATATACTCACCGTAGCCGTAACGTCCTACATAGTTGAGTTCCCACCCTCTCAGGGACGCGTCACGCTCCGGCTCGATTTCGGCGCGCCGTTTTTCAACGTAGATTATTGCGCCTCTCTTACCAGCCGCGAACACGCCAGCCTTTGCATCGGCGCCTGAGTCAATAGGGAGATTACCATCGGAGATTATTGGCATTCCGAAGAGTCTGGCAATAGAGTAATTCTTGAGAACCTCATCCGTAAACGCCGTGCCGGTAACATTGGTAGTACCAGCAGCAGGAACTACAGGGGTCAGAACATCGACGATATCGAGTTCCTGAAAGGGATGAATAACGGCGACATAGGGAGTAGGGGCAGGCCCGCCGGCTGAAGTCGGATTACCTGCGAGAAGAGCGCGGGCTGCGGCAATATGTCCCATCGTCAAAGTTGTGCCAGCCCCTGCAAGGGAATTAGTTGCATCGTCGAGCTGTCCGAGCAGGAGTTCGTCGCGTTCTTTCTCGTAAGCATCGCCGAGTACAGTACCAGCCGCCCTCTTCAGGTCTTCGTTGTCATCCTCGATTGCCGAGTCGGTGAGGACAATTTTCAGTCCGTGTTCACCAGGAGTAATAGGGACATTGGTATCTTCCATCGTTTCGGAAGATACCATATCATTGCCCTCAGTAAGAGGATGAGAAACCGCCTCCCCGAAATAGGGCACATTGGTTGTGGTCTGTCCTTTTGAAGCCTTGATGTTCCAGACAAGCCCGCGCATGACGGCTTTATGCTGGGCGGTAAATTCAGCTTCTTCGTGAATGGTATTAATAGTATCCTGAACCTGAGCAAGTTGCGTAATAGCCACTTAGCTACCTCCTTATTTTAGTATGATTTGCGCGTTCTCAGTTCCAGATAATCGCTCCGGTTCTTGGGGTCGTCAGGGTTTTCCCTGTAACGCTTCCGTATTTCGTCATCTGAAACGCCCGACGCGCTTGGTGTATTGCTTGCGGGTTTCTTCCGCTTCGGTTTGTCCATCCTTGACTTGACTTCCTCCATCTCGGTCTTCAAGGTGAGAGTTATTTCCTTCTCGGTCTTGCAGTCCTTG
Organism: Dehalococcoidia bacterium; assembly: GCA_041653935.1. Taxonomy (GTDB): domain Bacteria; phylum Chloroflexota; class Dehalococcoidia; order E44-bin15; family E44-bin15; genus JAYEHL01. The sequence goes on from JBAZEO010000228.1 coordinate 1,955, forward strand.
AGCTTTTCAAACAGAGAATCGACTGCCTCGGTGAACTCTCCCGCCCTGTCTTCCGGAACGAAGATTTTCAGCATTTCCTCGAAAGCGGTCTGCTTGATTCCGGTCTGAAGTTGCGCTTCTTCTTTCTCGACTACTACCAGTTCACGGGCATCGAGGTCGCGTACTTTTTTAGTAAGTTCGCGCTCGGCCTCCTGGAATTCCTTCACTTCAGGCGTATCGCCCCACTCTTCAGTCTCTTTAGCCTGATAGCGGGATAGAGCAGTATCCTCTTTCTTGACTTTTGATTGCCGTTCAAGGTCTGCTTTCTCTTTTCGGAGAGTATTCAACTCTTCCTGAAGTCTCGAAGTACGCTTCTGCACATCGGCATAAACGCGCTTCTCGATTTCCTGCTTCGAGAGCGTTACCTTGCCATCGGCTTCGGGTGTGTTGCCTTCAGGGTCGTCTTTCCCACTAGTCGGAGCCGCCGCTTCACCTTCAGGACTCCTTGTTTCGGGAGTTTCCTTCTCGATATCTTCGGCGCTTTCCGGTGTGGTTATTACGGTGTCCTGTGTATCCATAAACTTTTCCTCCTTTTATTATATAACAACGATGAGAAGCACTGTAGTACAAAACTAACCGTCATCCGAGTTGTACATAGTAATTACCCTCCATATTGTTTTTATTCTGCTTATTTTCTAACATACGTATCAAAGAATCCTGTGCCGCCTGTTTGCGTTGTATCGCTTGAAGGTTGAACGTACGACGGTGATGGAGTAGTGACTTTCTTATCACGATAGCCATCCCACCAAGAATCGTCTTCTATTCCGGCAGCGCGTTCGAGTTCTACCTTCTTCGCCGTTTCCGGTAAATCGTTTATCCAGTCGTCGATACCCCGTTTGATATATTCCTGTGTTTCACTATCATACTTTTCTATGAAAGTCTTGAGTTGAGCGTCTATACTATCCCAATCTACCGGAAGAGATGACTTATCCATCAAATCGGAATACAAGTCCCAATAATCGGATAGCGCCTTATCTTCAGGTGTCTGATTCTCTGATAACCAGTTCTCAATACTTTTTACCGAGTCAGGGTCAAGGTCGTTCTTGGCACTATACATAGCTGCGTTCGCGGCTGAATAGCCTGTTCTGTAGTATTTCCTCTGAGAATCATACTCATATTTAGATATACTGCCATTCTCAAGGGCTTGTGCTGCAAATTCGAGACCGTTATCTCGCCTCTCAATGACATCCTGCTGATAGTTAAAGAACCATTGCTCGAAGTCAGTACCCCTATCAGCAAACTCTCCCTCGCCCTTTAATTCCATTTCGGCCAAGTCGGTATGATTTCTCCTGAGTTCCTTTATCTCAAGCTGATTAAGTTCACTGTAGTTTTGTCCGTAATCAGCCT
>JBAZEO010000229.1:0-3334 GCA_041653935.1 Dehalococcoidia bacterium
CTATTGTTTCCTGCATCCTTCCCTCCTAAATTGGCCCTTGCGAGCCGAATCCTATATCCCCGTACCCTTTGCTTTTGATCGGGCCTTAGACGCGACTTGGTGAGGTCACAGGGGCTAGTACGTAGGTACTACTTCCTGCCATTCAGGTATGCGACTCGCTTGGCGGCATCCTCTGGATTGGCATGGTCGCTCTCGGGTTGCCACTTGCCAGCCAGATCATAGAATCCGACGGTGAACAGATCCCCCCAAGAGCCATCCTTGTCACTCCCGGCCTTCTCGCTTTGAATGTAGACGTACATCATAGCCTCCTTCCGCACCAAGGGCACAGGTTATCAATCCCGCTGGCCGATAGATGCCCTTCAGGTTCAACTGCCGCCTGACACTCTGGGCACCACGCGTTGCCGTCTCGCTGCATGATCTCTTTCAACTCCACCTTGTTACTGGCGTAGGCCCGGTATGCCGTTGGACTGATCTTCTCGAAGTATCTGCAAGTCGCTCCGTATCTCATCATCATCCCCTCCTAAAATCGAATCCTAGATAAGCCCTAGCTCGCCAGCCTATTCTCGTTACTCGTAGTCGCTCCGCACTTGTTACATCTCCAGACCTCCAGCCAGTTATGCCCCGATCTCCTCTTGCCGTAAGAGTGCCAATCGTGCTTCTCCTTTGGATCTCGCTCATTACATGGTATGTCCCGGCCTATGATGCCCATTACTTTGCCTCCTCGTCGGGGATGAATACCATAGTCCCCGGCGGGTCGGCCATGCCCTTGGGGTATGGTGTCCCCTGTTTCCTTAAGGCTTCCAGCAATTCCAGCTTGGCAGCGTAGGCGGCATAGGATGGGCAAAGCGAGCGCGGGTCTGACTCGCAATAACGGCATCCCTTGGGTCCGTCCTTATTGAAGCACTTGGACTCACACGGGTTCGGGCCTATCAAGTTACTGATGTCCATGTCTACCTCCCTTTATCCTACCTGGCCTACCTTACTGGACCTCAGTAAACTCAATAGCTTCCCAACAGCGGTGGAATGCGTGGTCAAGGTCTGGCTTAACCCAATCCATCTCTTCGCGCGTCTTGGCCCCGTAGTAGGCATCAGTGCATTGCTTCAGCCATTGGATAGCGTCTAGCATCTCCGGCGCGGCAGCGATCAGCCTCGCCGCCTTAACATCCCCTGGCATTGTGACCGTTGCTACCTGACCACAGGCCGAATCAAAAACAACCTCGTGCCTATACTCTCCATCCCCTATGTGTCCCGCGTGCCATTCCTTCATGTAGTCCATTTCATCCCTCCTGTTTAACATTCCTCGGAGGCCGGATCCTATGATTCGACCTCCAGGGAAGGTTAGACCCTTGCTCTTTCCCATTCGACTATGTAGCACTCTACCCACGGCCAGCCAGTAGCCTTGCAAGCCCACCAAGAACCAAGCGCATAAACTGTCTTGACCTTGCCCGTTACCCTGTTGCGTATCGTGTAGCGGTTCATGTTCAAGCCTCTCGGATGAAGTCAGCCCGTACTATGGTCATTGGGTCTGTGATTACCGATGAATAACACATGAATCGTTTGTCACCTTCGACAAGATCAATCCAACCACCGTCACCAGTCCATGTAAACTCGAATGTCCTGTCAGGGTTATTCCCCTTGAGGTTTGCCAGGAGCCTCTCTAGTTCTCGTTTCATTTTCGTTTTCCCCTTTCCTCGATTTCGTTTTGGGTTAGACCTCTAGTAGCCCTCTGTCTCCCTTGGCTCTACTACGGCCTTCCAGTTGTCTTGCCTGTATTCCCGTTTCTCCTGCATCCTGATAGACCGGACCATTGAAGGGCGATTGGGCCACACCTGGAACATTACGTCCCATCCACAACTGCGCTTTGCCGTTCTCTCTGGGTGCTCTGGCTGGTGTTCGTTGGCCGCTGCGAAGCTCATCACGTACTGTCTCATTTTCGTTCCCCTTTCGTTTTCTGTTTTCGCTTTGACACTTCACATCGTAGCACAGCACAATTCAGCCTGTCAACTACCCGATTTCGGTCTTTGAGCGTCAACAACAAGGCTTTAATCGCATGGCTCCTAATTTTGGTTCGTGAGGCAGTTTACGCTCACGGGGCGATAAGATATTTCGTTTGATCGCATATGTCGGCAAATCGGCGTTTTGGGGCTGGCCGAATCCTAAAGCCGACAAACCTAATCAACAAAGTTTGACAGATGTGCTATAATGGTTAGTGGACACTTGTCCCCGCTGTCAGAGTCCCATCCTGGCCCAGTCTTGTTCTATCTGCGGCTGGACAGACGACTCGATAGTGGCCGAATCCTACATCCCGCCCTCCGTATCCCTATCAGAGTTAGTAGCCCACTTCTTTGAGGTGGTGTGCTGATGGAGGGAGTACGTAGCCCTCGTATTAGTCTCGGCTCTCTTCTGTCTCCTCCCCGTTATCTTGTGCCTCTTTGGCCGAATCCAAAAGCCCTAGTCCCTCCAGGTATCCCCGTAACCCCCTATCTTTTTCCTTCATAAGTCATGGGAGGTATTGGTTCAGGCCGTTTACCCGCTAGACCTCACAAGTCTAGAACGCGCTCAGGTTCAATGCGCGTCGCTAAGGCGTGCCCCGTGGCGTGGTCTGTGCTCAAGGCTTCCTTGGCCCTCGCGGAGAAAGACGTAGAAAACGAGCGAATACCGGCCTCACACATCATCGACCTGGCACGCTGGGTCATTGAGATGCAGGAAGGTAAGCCAACGGTGAAGCTGGACGCTCAGGTAGAGCAACAGATCGTCCTCCCGGCGACCCTAATCATGGCCGCTATCGCCCAAGCACAAATGGACACTCTGGCCCTTGATACTGAGCGTGAAGGGTCGCCTGTGATAGAGTCCGATTGGGTTGCTTGTGAGGGAAATGATTCAGAAAAGCGTCCTTTCGCGAAATGCAGCGATACCCCTACAGAGGGGGTAGAGTAGATGCGCGTGTGCGTGGGTGGGTGCGCGCGCGTTGGTAGTGGGATGGGGCCGGAGTCCGAGTCTACGTGATGTATGAGGCACCAGAGAATTTCTACCCGAAAAGCAGACCTTACTTTACATAAAGGGGGACTATGAAGAAAGACGCAGCGTGGTGGAAGGCATACCGAGCGGAGAAGAAACTTGCAACCGGTAGTGCAACTGGGGCTAAAAGTGCAACCGAAACCGTGCAACCAGGGGCCAAAGTTGCAACTGTTGCACAACTCAAGAAGTCTCTCAAGGAGAGGGATACCGAGATAGAGGCTCTGAGGGCAGAAGTGGCACGGCTGAAGCAGGCTCTCGCAGGCAGGCCCAGGGAGGCTCACGCTCCGATGCCCCAGAAGTTCGCTGGTTCCTTCTC
>JBAZEO010000230.1:0-3328 GCA_041653935.1 Dehalococcoidia bacterium
GAAATTGACGAGGATGGAGTTGATGGCGAAGGCAACTGGTGGGACACCGATTGGTTAGAGATGTGCAATTATGAGTTGGAGGAGATATCGGCATGACCAAGGTGCAATCAATCCGATCAGAATACGGTGAACAATTCCGCGATGTCGTCAAAGGTTATGCGAAGATGGGTTACTCCCGGACGTTCGCGGCCCAAATTCTCGGGATCAGCCTATCGTATTTCCGGCAGCTCTGCTCCAGATTTGATCTGCACCGGTATTTCCGGCCGCAATCGGAGATGGTCCCGGAAAGCCGTGGAGTTGGACGGCCGAACTGCAAGGGTTGGCCGAAGGGGAAACCAAGGGTGAAGCCCTGCAAATATTCCGACGAGGAGTTGCTCACGATGCTCCGCAGGCATCCGGATTTGACCTATCACGCATTCAGCGGGCTGGCGCCGGTAAGTGCGGCCACGATACAGCGACGATTCGGGAGTTGGAGCCGGGCAAAGGAGTTATCGCATGGACGCACTTAAAAACGGCTGGTCCGAGTTATCCGCAAGAGTTGACGCCCTGATGGCGGATATCCGGGCGCTGACGATCGTGAATGCCAGACTTGTTGCGGATAAGAGCCGCCTACAGGCGGAAAATATCGATCTTAGGCGGCAGATCAGGAAGGACAAACTTCGGAAATTGAGGGGGAAGGGATGATTGACATATCTACGGGTAAGACCGAATCCCAAATCAATGCCGCGATATGGGTTCAGTTCAGCCCCAGTCTGAGGGCCGTCCGCATTGGAATATGGCTGAGGCCGCGAAGGACAACATGGTTCACCAGGCGGGATGCCAAACATTACTGGTGGCCCGTGGGATCATGGAAATTTAACATTTGGCGATTCTCGGTGGAGCATCGTCCGGGAAGGGTGAAACCATGAACGCCGATAAAGTCAAGCGAATAGATGTTGATGCCAAATGCGATCGTTGCGGAGAAACATACACCGTATCGGTTGCAGAAGGAATACCCAGAGATTACATCTGTTTTTGTGGAAATGCAGGTAAAATCTTATTGCCAGAAAGTAAGTGAGACATGAGCCTGACCGAAGCACAAAAGAAGATGCTCACTGAATTCCTTTGGGAGTTCTGGCATGAATTGAGACAAGATAAGTGGGGATACTGGGTGTGTTCTTGTGGAAACATAACCCACCCCCAACAACTACGCGAACGAACACGTCATAGATTCCAACCGCACGTTCGCCACCTACCAGGACTTGGGTGATTGCAAGGATGCGCTTGCAAAGAAGGGGTTGTGGTCCTCTTTTCTGATCTATGCAATATGCGAATTTCAGGATGAAAGAGGGCTGGGAGCAGGAGGATATACAAAAGATATTCCTGGGCTATTTGTCTGGCTCCCCCGTACAATCGACGACTCCAGCGAGGAGGCACAAAAACGGAGTCTGTGGGTGATGGTGAATTGGAAAATGTTTGAATGCATTTCTCCTCAGGCTCCCGGTGGATATATCAAAATATATCAGTGGAATAAAGAAGTAGGATTGTTCTCCGATAAAGTATGTTCTTGGTGTTCACCCACCGAGGCCATCCTCAAGGCCCTCTGCTCCCAGGAAGGAGTGACTCCATGCAATCCGTAACCATCCTCGACGAACACGGCAAGCCGCTGGTGGCGATAAAGAAGCAACCAAACGGCGGCTATGATGTCAAATGGGCGCCGGGCCTGGGCCACCTGAGCGCCAGGGTCCGGGACGGCAAGGGGTTGCATCTGATGTTTCGGGCAGAGGCAAGGACGAACCAATAATGAGCTTGACAGCCGCCGTCACTCCCCCCGATAACACCTGATCGTGCTTTCCAGGGCCTCGATATAGATCGCCTGCCGATTCTTACTGCTAAATAGGTCGGGCACCGTCTTGGAATACTCAGGGGACGGCTTTATCGGCGGATGGCAATATCTTTGATGCACTACCGTCTTTGCCGGGCAGCACGCCGTTAAGGCGGTCAACAATAGCACGATCAATAGCCATTTCTTCATCGGTCAAACCCCTGTCCTTTGTGGGCAAAGCATCCACTTTCGCCTGTATCTCCGCGCCGCGTTTTTCAATCGCCTGCATCCGGCCTTGATGCGCCTTTATCAGCACCACGTCTCTCTGAAACTCTTCGATCTGTGCCGTCAATTCCCTGGCCTGCAATTCTGCTTTTTCCGCTTTGGCGGCAGAAATTGCAGAAGTCCCTCTCCACCAGAGGGATGACCCGATTGAGGTTATTAAGAGGGCAGTCAGGATCGCAAGCAAAAGGTTCCGGGGCTTTAGTATCCATGTCCACATCAGTCCAAGCTCCTGTCAACCCAGCTATAGAAAAATTGCCGCATTACCGGCCGCTTCCGGACCAGTTCAGAATAAAACTTGATCCGCTTCATTTTGACGCTGTTATAAAACGCGATCCGACGTTCACGGGTCCGCGTCCACTCGTTGATCCATTGAATCGTCGCCGGGGTAAACTTCGGCGGAACGGGGATCTTCTGTCTGGTCGCCCATTCAGTTTCAAGCCACACCCACCTCAGGAGGCTTTCACCGCCGCCGCCACCCATGTTGACGAGCTCGTCACACAATTCCCTGGCGATTCCCTGGGAGGCCAGTTTATCGAGGTGAAACCGTTTCCAGTAATCCCGCTCGTAAATTCTCCGGGCCTGGTCGGGGGTCAGGTGCTTGATGATCAGGCCCTGTTTTAAGAGCGATTCTCCGTAGACGCTGGCCGCTATGCCGTACTTTGTGCCGAGCATCCGGCCTTTGCCCTCCTTGCCACCAGTCCAGTTGCCGGGGTCATGGCGATTGTTGCTGTAGCCGCCTTCGTGCGGCAAGATGGTATATTTCCAGACCGGGGCGAAGTCGGCAGCGAAGGCAGGCAATGTCACGAGCCAAAAAGCAATCAGGAATATCAATCGTTTCATAGAAGTTTTACCCCCAACCCAGCAAGTGCGCCGCCGATAAGTCCACCAGTGAGAGATAGCGCCTTGTTCCATCTTTCAAGGACCTTCAGCCTTGCGTCCATCGATTGAAGCGTGTTGAATATCAGCCAATCACGGCGCTCTGGTTCAAGCCCCTGCCAGTCCTTTTCGTTTACAACGAGGAATCCGTTTTTCATCCGCCGGTTCTCCCTTAAAAGTTATTTCAACAAGCTCCAATTCTGCCAAACAACGTAGGCGTAAATCGTGCAAATCAGCCCCAAAACGACTGTCAGGTAGATCGACGGGTAAAGCAGCGTCCCGGTGATCAAAAGCGCCGAAAACGCCAGTTTTGTTAGGAGCAAGGACGGAATTACGCCGATTTTCGACATGATCATTTTCATC
>JBAZEO010000231.1:0-3290 GCA_041653935.1 Dehalococcoidia bacterium
TAATCTTGCCGGTTACTGTTTTGATGTACTTCGGCTCCTGTTTTGACAGAGACATTTTGCCCTTGCCGGCATCTGTTTTCTTTGCGGCCTTACCCTTTGGCGGTTTGTTTTCGTCAGCTTCGCCCGCATCTTCCGCGTCGTCCTCGGCATCCACAGGATCCTCGCCGTCGTCTGTCGCGGGTTTCTTGTCGTCAGGCGGTAACTCAGGCGCAGGCGCTTTCTTTTTTGCAGGGTCTGAATCAGCCATGACTTTAAGCTCGGGCATATTGTATTTTTTACGGATATACTCTTCGTCCTCGGGTTGAGGTGTGTACAGACCCATGTTGTAAAAGTAATTGAGCGTGCGGGCAAACTCTTCACCCGCCTTGCTTTCAAGCTCGCCTTTAAGTACCGGATATTCAGGCTGCTCGCCATAATTCCAAACAATCAGGTCTTTCCAGATGCGGGATGTCTTCTGGCAGATATAACGCAGACGGCCTGTAACCATTGAAAAGAAGAAATCAATATCAGCCACACCGAGGTTATAGGCTCCGCCGTTTCCGCCCTGTCCGAGTTCAGAGAACGCAGCAGCGCCGCACTTTGCTATGTTTGTGTCTTCGAGCTTTATCGCGTTTATGACCGCATCCGCTTTAAAATCAATAGCGACTATCTCAACTTCAAATCCCTCAAACTTATCGTTTGTATAAGCCCCTGTCTTTTTGAGATACGCATTCTCATGCGCAACATAGTTTGATACCGCGTCAAGAAAAGCTTCTTCCTCGTCAGTTCCGACCTTGCCGGGCGGGACCGTAACCACGATTAAACCCAGAGCGGCTTTTTCAAGGCCTATTGATAACAGTTTGTAGTAAACGTTCTTGCGCCAGTAAGGACCGTATGCCTTGCGAAGCATTGCCCTGCCCTCGTAGTTGTCGCCCTTGCGTTTTTCTGATAAAACCATGAGATTTTCACCGGGCATCCACGTATCATGCATGGGTGTGGAATAATAGGTCTGCTGATGTACGGCAATAAGTTTGCTGCCCTCTATCCGCCAGCCGGTGATTGAAGTCTGGTCGCGGAAGCCCATTGTTTTAAGCCTGTTGATAAGCCCGTACTTCGGATGCTTATACGCTTCATAGTCAACCGGTTCAAACACGGCATTTCCAAAAAAGATATGACTGCATAAGTCGTTTAAGTTCTCGTCCACTTCCTTGTCGAAGCCATGTTCCCACTGCCACGTGCACAGTTCGGCGTGCTTGTCGCCGTTCTTAACGTCCGGGACTGAAAACGAGAAATGAGCGGCTTTTATGATGCCTGTGATAGACTCTTCAAGCAGTCCGACCTGATAATCTGACCTAAGCATATTTTCAAATACGATTGCGCCGGCAGTGCCTTTCAGCTCGCTTAAATATTCCTCGTTAAACACATCGCCCCACATACGTGTTGCGGTTATGCCGGTTGACTTTGTCTTTTTATCGTTTGTCGCCTTGTCCGCTGCTGCGAGCTGTTCGCCGGTATAAGCTTTCTGTCCGGGCTTAAGAGCACTGAGCTTGTTTGCCAGTTGTTCGGGCGTGTGTACGGATGAGCGCGTTATATTAATTTGACTTCGTGTCTTTTGCTTTATCTTGGCCATTTACCAGCCCCCGTTTTTGTATGATGTGGTATTTCTTTTTTTGTCATGTGCGAACACAGGTTCGGGTCTGACAGGCGCAAAGGTCAGAGACAGCGCATCCGCTTCGTCAGGGCTTTCGCCAGAGGGCAAGTCCATGTCTTCCTTGGGTTGTATCTGAATGGTTCCGCCCGAGTCTATGCGGTACTTGACAAGCTTTAACTGTTCGACAAGGGCTTCGTTGTATTCAATACGCCCGCCGTGTTTAATCCAGTCTTTAAGTTCCCAAAAGCACTGAGCCCTGATGTTTTTATATTGGATTTTACTGTCGGGTATCTTGTCTACCTTTGTCGACCCTAACACTACTGCGGTAACGTAATACTTCTGCTCCCTCAGTCTGTCTGTCGCGCCCCCGCCAAGTCCTGTATCGTCAATGGCGATGTTCGGCGCTTTGATGTCGTATTCCTGCATGGCTTCGATTGCGAGGGCAGGCGTTGCCATGATGCTTGCGGTCTGCTCTGCCTTTATTACCTTGGCGTTATATCCATTACGCAGGCAAAGGACTGTTCTGTTACCGCCACGGCCCACATCCACGCCGAGCCTGTTATCCTTGTCCTTGCCGATTGATACTGACGCAACCGCATCGTCAACTTCCTTTTCGGTCAGCAGGTACTGATATCCTTCAGCGTCTATCTCGCCCTCGCGTGGGAACGTGCATTTATACATTGACCTGAAAAGAGACGGGCCCATTTTCTCTTCCATTTCGGCTATGTACTCGGGAGTAAAGCGCCCTTCACGTATAGCTTCTTCACAGTCAATCCAAATCTTATGCGTGTCTTTGTCGTGCATGGTTTTATAAAAGTGATTGTGATTTATGGCGTTTCCGAGTTCAAAAAGGAAGTTGTCTTTGTAACCGCCGAGCATCCTGAGTATCATGTCGTACTGGTCGTTTGACATAAGCGGGGAATCGTCGAGGTATATGTCCTGTCCGCCTTCACCGAGTAGAGCTTGCTCAATGGCTTTTTTGTTTCTGTTTTGTGCTGATAGGATTTTGATGTGTCCGCCGCGTTTAAAGGTCAAGTGATCGCGTCTGCGCTGTCTGCGTAACCGCTCAATCGATGCGCCGGCTATGTCGAGCTGCGAGGAAAATATAGTGCTGTCAAACACATGCTGATTGACCTGACCCATGATTATCTGGCACTTTTCTTCCGTGCCGGCTATGATTACCTGTCTGCGTGCGGCCAGTACGCCTTTAATTATTATCCCGCAGCCGGTCGCTGTGCTCTTGCCGTACTGTGTCGGCGTGATTGTGCTATTGCGGTTATATGGCATGAGGACGATGTTGTTTACCATTTCGTCCTGCGTTTCCGTGAATTCAAGCTGTTTTTTGTTATCGTCCACAAAAAGGGCTTTTAGCTCGCCGATTGCTTCTATGGCCGTGTCTTTATATCGGGTCGCTGTTATTGTCATTTGTCCAGCCCCGCAAGCTTTGCTGTCCTGCTCAAAAGTTCGTCAATCTTTCTGCTTGTGTTATCGTCAGGCCTCTGCTCGACCTTCTGGATGTTCTCCCAACGTCCCTTGCTTCTGTTTACCAGGTAAAAGATTGTCAGGGTCGTATTGCCTGACTCTATCTGGTTCATCATCTTTGATTCTACGAACTCACAGGCTATTGCTTCGGCTTCGATAAACTTGTCGTTGAATTCCT
>JBAZEO010000232.1:0-3255 GCA_041653935.1 Dehalococcoidia bacterium
ATCCCGCGAGACCTATTTTTTTGCCTCCCAGATAGCCGGTAGTCACCGCGCTAAGAAGGAGACCGTACACCGTAACCCACGAGGCAGATATCCCGTGCCTCAGGTCGATAGAAAGCCATGCAATTGACGCCATTACAACAGATAGATACGCAACCTTCTTGGCCTGGGGGCCTCCGGTTGCCAGTAGGCGTGTGACCCATGCTCTCGGGCCAGTCATAGGGATCGGAGAAATCAATGTTTCACCTCTGGCTTTCGTGATGCCCGCTTTAGCCATCCGGTCAAAAAACACATTTGCGTTTGATTCCGCGCGACGATCCCGTAGTAAAAAGCCTTCTGCTCTTCGCAGATGGCTTCAAGTAGAATCGCCGGAGAAATAGCGTTGGCCTCGCTCTCAGTTTTGGGTCCGAGCATCCCGTCCTCGGCCAGCCACTTCGTCTGTCTGATCTGGTTCACGGCCTGTTGGAGAATTTTAACAGCCCTCTGAATCCCAGCATTCACGGCGATATCGAAAAGTTTAATCTGGATTCTGCCGTCAATGATACCGTCCCATCGCCAGTAATCCACCCGGTAGATCGCCGATGCCTGCTGGATCGTCAGATCTTTGACATCCTCAGGAAAGGCAAGGCTGGACGGGATGTAGGTATCTGCCCCTTCGGCCCCCTGAACTTCCTCCGGATGCCTCTGGTTCCATGCATCCAGCGTCTTTTGGGTGATTCCCCAATTCGTTGCCCCACCATGGTCTGCGGGATGATTTGAATACCCACCCTCATTCCCCAGAGTGAAAGCAAGCGCTTGTTCGATGATTGTATCAGCCATGTTTCTCCTGTCGGGGGGAGAGGGTTTTCGATCTAAGGGGGTAGATCTGCGCCTCAATGGAGGCTCTCTCCCCCCGTCCTAAGTATAGGCAGAATTCGCATGGCTGCAACTATTCTGCGAGATAATAGTAAGGGCAATCCCGCTCCAGCTCCATATGCCTGTTGATATATCCACCATGTGCCTTTGGCCCTTGGATCCAGTACATACATGATGGGAGCTGCGGCAACGCGACCATAAACAAGCACTTCCCATCTCCGCTGGGGTGAAGCTTCCCGGATTTCGTAACGGCCCACTGCGCCCACTTGCACCCTGTGCAATTTTTCATTTTTGCTCCTGTTTCGGTTCTTCTGGCGCTAGTCCATACATCTCTAAGTACGTATTCACTTCCAACTTACTAGCCTCCGGAACAGGAAGCAGATCCTTCAGGCAGTCCAGGCTATTGCCGAGTTTGCGGGGCTTGGGTTTCATCTGTCCTCCTAAACTGTCTCAGCGTGAGTTGGAGGTATCCCGGTGCGTTCTGCGTAGATGGGGCTGCATTGGGTACATATACTTACCCTTCCGCGTTTATCATCTATCCATATCTCTTTCCGGGCAGACTGTGGATGGTGGCACCTAGGTAATTTTGCAGGCTCCACGCTAGTGCTAGATCGGGTTGCTTCATAATTATGCACCCGTTCTATGATCCGTTTCACCCAGGAATACAGATCGTCATCCGGCAATCCGCCCTCGTACTCTGCTGCAAGTTTTTTACAATCCTCAAGCTCTTCAGCCTGGACTAATGCCCGCACTAAAATTTTACGTTCGGCATTTTTCATATACTGTCCTCCACTTCGAGTCTATCACCATGCCAGACCCATATCTGACCGCATTCAGTGCATTTCAGGGTATCGCCTTCCTGGGTTAGCTTTTGGGGGCTTCTGGTGCAGATCGTCACCGCACAGCAGGGGAGGGCGTCTCTTGGGTCCAGTATCAGCCAGTTGCTCATCGGGGCCTCCCTGTAGGCTGGATATCCTCAATTGGTTCAACGAATTGTATGCATTTTGATGCCCCAAGGGAGTAGGCGTATTCTATGATATCCCATATTTCACGGGCTGGCATATTCCGAGTGTGTTCCCCCAGCACTACAAAGCCACCCTCAAGCCCTGGAACAGTTCGCTGCCGTTTAAGGACAGCGGTAATCATGTCCTTCCATTCTTCCTTGTTGAGCTTAAATCCATACCAATCTATCGGCTCAAGCTGAGTTAGTACTGCCCACATTTTAGCATTTAGGACATTCGATCTCTTGGGATCTTCGATTCTGACAATCATGCCGTCCGGAGCGGCCTTGATGGCTTCCACGCAGTTCCTGCGCGCGGGATGCGTGGGGGGCTGAAGGATGAAAACCTGCGCGATCATGGCTGTTCATTCTCCCAGCCAGGGCTTTAAGTGCCCGCAGTTTTTAGGCTCTGTGACCGCCGTATCCCTCTCGCAAACGTCACAGGTGCCAGCGTGCCACGAGGATATGGCTACCCATCCGTTCCCGTATTTATCACCGCAGATATGACAGATCCATTTAGGGTATTCACTCATGGTTCATCCACCTCTATTTTCACGGGTATGTACCCACATGCCTCTGCGAGTGCGCGAAATGCCGGTTCAGCCGCAGGATCTATATGGATTATCCCCAGCCGGAGCTGGACCTCACGCCACATGTGCGTCTCAAATCCATAGATAGATTCCCAGTGCCTGGATCCTGCGTGGTATGCCACTCCCCACCCACCATGCCGGTGATGGCTTGGACAGAGGGGGATCACTAACTGGTGATTCCGGCGCGTGAGGTGCTCGCCAGTGATAGGATTGTGCTTCAGGTGGTGGACTTCCGCCGGGCCATGGCAGATCCAGCAGCCCAGTGCGGCCACCGCATCGTGGTGGGCTCGTTCGGCCTGCGTGCGCGGTTTCATTCCCCCTCCCTCTTCCGGTGTGGCCATCCCCTGGGACTGTCTGGCCCTGGGCCAGGGTCTGCCCTAAAAATTGCGTCCCACGTATTCGCCTCAGCATTTTTTGCCATATGAAGCTCAAGCTGGTATTGCTCCAAACCCTTTTGTACCAGATGTCCCTTCTCGTCTCGAACCCCCAGCAGCCATTCACGGCGAACCCGGCATTCCCTTTCCGGGGATAACGGGGTGACCTTGGGAGGTTCTTTCGCCCGGTGTTTGGCCAGCGCTCCCTCTGCCTCAGCCACAGTCGGGATTTTTATACCGATCGGCGCCGGGCCGGATCTCCCACTGGTAGGGTTGGGGATGTGTTGGGTGATTGGTTTAGGTTTTGTCGGCATTTAATAGCCCCAATAGATCTTTGACCTGCAGTGCTCGCTCGTCGGCGTAGGCGTAGGTGGCGGTGTAGGCGGTGTGGGCGGAGGCGGAGGCGGAGGCGGCGGAGGCGGCGACGGTGCAGGCGTAG
>JBAZEO010000233.1:0-3226 GCA_041653935.1 Dehalococcoidia bacterium
CGACCATTGACGGCCCGATCGCGTACTTCTTCTCGACCGCCCACTTGACGATCTGCGAATCATCGGCATAGAGGACCTTGTTGAGTGCATCGCCAACGCATCTTTCGAGCTTATCGAGATCGGGCCGCGTGACCGGGAATAGTACCTTCTTGGGGGTCGATCTCGGCTTGGACAGATGGAACGTGGCCTTTATCTCCAACGCCTCTCCCTTGCCGAAGAACAGCCCGGGCCGAGCTTTGAGGTATTCCTGGGCGTTCAATCTTATGAACGACTCCCATGCGTCGGTATTGGCGTTCGCGTTGGTCGTCACTACCCGGTTGAGGTTCTTGATGTAGAATGATTTGGTCGAGCCTTTCGGGATCGGTTCTCCCATGATCGTTATCTTTCCTTCTTTCATTTGAAACCCTCGTTGTTGACCTTGTGGCCGAGGTCTGCGATCTCGCCGTTGACTATCTTTATGTCGTGTACGAAGAAGATGCTTTTGCCATCGGGCGATACGTTCACCTTGTACGCGATGTCGCCGCATTGTGGGCATCTCGGCATCTTCGAGAGGTCGTTGCATATGATCGCCCGGCAGACCGGGCAGGACGTTTTGACCTCTCTCCCGTAGATTATCCGATGCACGACCACACCGCAGAATCGGCAACGCTTCGGCATCAATGGACCCCCGGTAAGCCCACCATCTTTAATGACAGGGTATTTGTCGGCTTATTGAATAGTTGGTCGTACATCCAACGGCATTCTTCGCACACGAAGAACCATCCATTGTATTCATACATCCCGCCGTCAACGAAGATCGTACCGCCCATTTCTATGAGCATCGGACTAAAAATGCAGGGAGTTTCAGCCCAGCCGATCGGCTTGTCACAGCCCTCGCACCTGATTATTATCGGCATCTTAGAATCCTCCCCATATATCGACCAGACAATGCACCAACAAGGCCGATGATAACCCCACAACAAGCGAGGACCAACGCAATACCGTGGAATTGCCTTCCTCCGTATAGAACATGGTCCGAGTCAAGCAATACGCCGAGTACCCCGCAGATGCAGAAAATAAAAAATGGAAGGCTTCGCAAGTTGTCGCGTAGCCTAATGGATATCCGGCGACGGTCCATTGATTCAACCATGCGTATAATCCCTCCAATATGTTCACTTCATTAGCTCCCTGGACCGCCCTCAGTTCCTGTACTTCCCGAGCATCCCGATAAAGGTGACAACCCTCTCGTCCCACACCGAGTCCGGGACCGGAAGTATTTCTTTGGTCAATCGTACCCGGGCCTGGACGAACGCCTTGATCTTGGCCGGGTCGTCTTCCAGCATGATCTTGGCGACCGCCTCCTTGGTCGTCCTCATGTAGCACCCGTCCACCGAGAACTCCACGATGGTCTGCGTCTTTTCGTTCACCGACTCGACCGGCTTCGCTTCGTTGCCTTCGAGGTCCGTCTGCATAACCTTTTTTTCTTCCTTCGGTACTTTTGTTTTTGCCATTTTATTCACTTCTTTTTTTGCTTCTTCGATTCTCTCTCGCTCTTTATCTTCTCTGCGATCTTGTCGCGTTTCTCCTTGTCGCAGTTGTCGCAGAATGTTTCATCTTCATATCCCTTGACCTTGAAGAATTTTATTTCTCCCCCGCATTTCTGGCATAGGTGGGGGCGGGAAACCGATACTGATGTGATGTCATCGACCCGCGGATTGAACCACTCCTTACAATTCGCCGCCTCGAACTTGCCTTTGGTCCCTGAATGATTATGATTACAGGACGGCCTCGCCGTGCAGTTCTCGCAGGACACGAGTATATTGTTGAGTGGGTTGGTCATCACCGCCTCGACGGTCCGCTGCTTATGCTCTTTTAGGAGGTCTGCGTCGGCCTGACTTTTCGGTATCAATATGACGCGTCCATCGATGGTTTCCCCTATTCTGAAATACATCTTCCGCCCGTTTATTGTTTCTTTCATTCTTCCTCACTCTCCCCACGGTGACATTCGATGTGGCAGTCCTCGCATAGTAGGACTATCTCCTTGCCTTCTCTGATGTCCTTCTCTGCTCTTAAGAGTGCTTGCCAGCCGCCCTTGAATCTCCCCTCCCGTCGCTCGTTGACGTGATGGAACTCCAACTTATAGGCTCTCTCGCACCATACGCAGTGACCTCCGAGGAGTTTAATCAGGGCGGCCCGACGCTGGCGGTAGAGGCCGATGGTCGATATCTTGCCGTTGGCCGTCACTGAGTGTTTCGGCCCGAACATTAAGGACTCTGCGGTGGCCTCCATCAGATAATCAGCCCCTTTGAGTTGACCGCCTCGATGACCGCCTTCTTCGCTTCGGCCCATGATCGACCGCCCCGGAGATAACGCTTCGGCCCTATCGCCTCAAGCTCGTATATGTTCCCATCCTTCGAGCTGAGGCAGTGATACGATCTCCATATCCATCCTTCGGGAAGGTCCGTGTTGGTTCCGGGTTCGGGCGGGAGGTCGGTCATGGTGTCCACAGTTCCAAGAAGGCGTAGAGGTCCCCGACCTTCACCGCTTGCCAGTCCCGACCTTTGACCAGTTTTCTCATGTCGATTATGATGAGGTCGGTTATCCCGTCGCCTGAGAACTGATTTCTCTTTTTGGTGATCGAGGCCGTGGTCGGGTTCGTCTCGATCTCGATTATGCGATTCTCGTAGTTGCCCTGCTTGCCCGGGATGCGAACGCATACGTCTGGGTCGCCTGGGTAGATGGCCTTGTCCTTGAAGGGCCGCGGGTCAAGGAACGAATAACCCCTCTCGGCACAGATAGACTTCACGATCATTATGGCGAGGTTGTGCATCCGATCGCCGTGATTGTGGTGGACGAACTCGCCTTTCATCATTCCTTGGTCGCCTCCTCGGGTATCTCATTGACACTTCCCTTCCTTGTAAAGTGCCCTCCGTTCTTGCACTCGCAGCACGCACCGTTCCCGGGCGGCGGCCAGTTGGCACAGAATACGCATGGATTGTCAGCGAAGGCGTTGATGCAATCCATGTGGTAGGTGTTCCCGGTCGCGTACCCTGTGGCGACCAGGGCCGAGCCGTGCTCCACGGTGATGCCGCAGAGACAACACTTCTTTTCCTCGGGCACGGTCAGTCCTTCTTGATTCTGAACACCAGTTCGAACTTGGTTTTGGGCGGCGTGAATTTAACCATGCAATCCATCATCTTCCAGTCCGCCTCCCTTTCGATCTTGATGAACGCAAGCTCGAACTCTC
>JBAZEO010000234.1:0-3219 GCA_041653935.1 Dehalococcoidia bacterium
CTATTCGGCTGTTGGGTGTAAGCAAGGTATACTGCGCCGAATCGATACCGGCGGGCGCATTCGTTACTGCGTATGCCGGGATATCGACAACGACCAGAGGCGGGCAGGTTGTAAACTGTCACACCGGAAACTCAACGACTGCGGGAACGACCTCAATCACCGCGCAGTGTGTCGTGCTCGGCCGCGCGCTTTCAAACGGATCAACGAACTCTGTCATTTCCGTTTTCGTCAATCCGCAACTCTACGATATGGCCCTTGTCGGGTCTCTCACTGTGACATAGGAGGTACGATAGATGCCACAAGGATCAATTCATGTCAGTCAAGTTCTTTCTAATCTGTCGGTGCAGTACAAAAACAACGAGTACATCGCCGGGCAGGTGCTGAAAGACGTTATAGTGTCGAAAGAATCGGACCAGTATTACATATACGGGAACGATTTCAGAATCGAGATGACCGAGCGCGCAAACAAGGCGAAAGCCGGAATTGCCACCTTCGGTTATTCAACCAGCTCGTATGTGCTCAAGGAGCACGCGTTGAAAGACGTCATCAGCGACAGGGACAGGGCAAACGCCGACGCGGCGATAGCAAATCTCGACGCCGATGTCACCGAATACCTGGTCGACGCGATTATGCGTCGGGTGGAGTATGAGGCGGCGAAGCTGCTGTTTACCATTACCACATGGTCGAACTATTCCGAGCTTTCAACTACCGCATTGTCCTGGTCGGGCGAGACCACGACCGCGCTGCCGTCGATGAACGTACTCTCTGGTACGACAAAGATTCTCAAGTATACCGGCAAGAAGCCAAACGCGCTGGTGCTCGGTCAGGAAACCTACGACGCACTAAAGGAGAACAAAAACCTGTTCGACCGGATTAAGTACGCCGAGCGGGCGATTGTGACGACCGACCTTCTCAAGGCGCTGTTTGACGTTCAGAACATACACGTCGGCTCTGCCGTGTATGATACGGCCGCAGAGGGTCTTACCGCGACCAACTCTTTCATCTGGGGCTCTGATGCGCTCCTGTGCTACATGGAGCAGATGCCGGGACTCAAAAAGGCGTCCGCTGCCGTCAACATGAGGATCGGATGGAAGGGTAATCCGTACCGCGTCAAGAAATGGAGGGACGAGGAAATCGAGGGCGATTACATCGAGGTTCAAACGATGTGCGCGCCGCGCGTCGTCGCTTCTCTCTGCGGGTATCTGTTTAAGAGCGTTGTGATCAAGTAGTAACCACGAGGCGGGGGCTTCGGCTTCCGCCTCAATTTTAAAAAGGAGTTATATGTATGCCGGAAGAAATCAAAGATCAGGTCAAGATTGACAAGCAAAGCAAAAGCATCAAAGACAAGTACGCTGCCGGGCTCATTATCAAAAATAAAAAGACCGAGCAGAAGACATTCGCCACGCCGATGGGCGACACGAAAGTCAAGTACACGCAGAAAACGCAGCACGCGAACGGGATGCGGAAAAGCTCACTTATCGGCATGTCGAAGAACGGTAAACAAATGTTCGGGCGTGAAAAATAATGCCGTATTCGTCTGCGACATCCATACTGCTGATTCTGCCGGATCTTCCCGACACCGCGACAACCACGGACGTCATCAATCGGCACATCACGCGCGCGGACGCGCTTATTAACGCGAAGATCACATCGCGCTACGAAACGCCGATTGCACCGACGCCGCCACTATTGGGATCGCTGTCAGAGGACATTGTGACATTCTATTCGTACCGGTCATATTACCGGCAGGACAACAGCAACAGGACAGACTTTCTCGATTCAGCCAAAGAGGCGTTCGCCACGCTCGACGAAATACGCGACGGTAAGATTGATCTTGTCGACTCGAGCGGATCGCAGATCGCCGAGCGGTCAGAAGAGGCAACCGGCGGTATTCTCGATTCAACAACAAAGGATTACCAGCCGTTCTTTGATGTCGACGACGAACTCGACCATGCATTTGACGACGATCTTATTGATAATGTGATGGATAAGCGATGATAGATGTCAATATGGTTGGCATGAAAGAGCTAAAAAAAGACTTTGCCGAGATGCGTAAGCGCATCGGCGAGCCAAAGGTTCTCATGGATTCCCTCGGCGGCATGGGGGCAAAAAATGTCATTCAGCACTTTGACGCCGAGGAAGGGCCGCTGGGATCATGGGCGCCACTTAAGCACCCGCGCAAACGCGGCGGATCAGGAATACTCAAAGACACCGGGCGCTTGCGAGCGGCAACGAGATTTCGCACCGTCGGGAGGACCGAGGCGCATGTTTTCAATGGGGTTAAATATGCCGCAGCACATAACTTTGGCGCAACAATTAAAAAAGGTTCAATGTCGAGAATGGGGGGGCATGGGTATATAACATACGACATCCCCCGCAGAAAGTTTATGTGGATAGACGAAAGGATGCGCGGAACCATGAGAAAGTCAATGATTCGATGGATATTAAAGGGGCTCGCTAACTAATGGCGTTTTCAATCCTTACATTCGCCGATACCGTCAAGAACCTGGTCGACAAGAATAACACGACGACCAGTTCGTATGACGTGTCGGCAAGCCTGAAGACCCGCGTGGTGAAATCGACGGTCGGGTATCACAAGTCAAAGCCGATACCGAATACCAACTTTCCCTGCGTCTGGATTGAGCCGCGCCACGTTGAAAACGAATACGTCACCATCGGCCGGTCAGCGCTCCGCGACATCACCGTTGACATGGATATATTTGCAATAACCAATGCAGGGCTTGGGCTCGCAAACGGGCGCGAGACGGCAGACAGGGAGATGCTGCAACTGTCAACAAACATTGAAACCATGCTCCGCAATTATCCGCAATTATCGGCCACTTCATACGTCATGTCGGCGGTCATTACCGACGTAACCTATGACGTTACAGAGGCGAACGATACATACAACAGCATCGCACATATAGAATTACAAACAAAAATAAAATCAATATAGGGGTGAACAATGCTGTCACAACAGGAAGTTTTAAAACAAAGTCACGCGGCATACCGACAGTGGGCAGACATCTGGATGAAGCACGCCAAAGAGAACACTGTCAAGTATCAAGCCGAAAAGCGGAGCATTAAGGATTTTTATCATCGCGGCATCGGGCGGACGCTTGTATGCGTCGGGCTTGCACCGTCATTTGAAAAGCAATTCGAAACCTTCAAGAAATACCGCGACAACGTGGACGTGGCCATTGTCGACAAGGCGCTCGG
>JBAZEO010000235.1:0-3208 GCA_041653935.1 Dehalococcoidia bacterium
TCCAGTATTACAAGCCGGGGGCGAAACCTGCCCCCCCTACCGCCACGCCATCCCCGGCCCCCGCTGACGTAGTTTATCGTGAGGCTGGCCTTCGTATCCCCGGAATGGGTAAGCCCCAGAAACCGGCCCCCACTTTCCAGTTCACTGACCCTACCGTGGAGTCTCGCTTCCAGCAAGCGAAGGGCGTCCCCAAGCCCTCCATGCCGGAGAAGATTCGCGCCACTACCGAAAAGCTGTGGCACGATATCACGCGCACCTACGAGAACCTTCCCAACCGGCCCGAGTTTGCCGAAACGAAGATGGCGCTCAAGACCCTAGAGAAACAGCGCCCCGTTGCCGTGGACTCTACCCTCCGCGAACTCCGCGACATCATGGGCCACGACGACCCGGTGAACCACGACCTGTTCTCGCGCAAGGTTATCCTCGACGACTTGACCCAAGAGGCCAATGCTGGCCGCGACCTACCTTTCGGTTTTACCAAGGACTCTCTCAACGCAGAGAACGTCCGCCTCAATGGTGAGATAGCGAAGACGCCCGGTATTCAGGCGTCCATCGCCCGACGCAAGGCCGCCTGGGACAACCTGAAAAACGAATACTCCCAAGCCATGAAAGACCCGGCCGTAGGCTTCAACGTCGAGGACCGACTGACTAAGGAAGACTACTTCCGGCATCAGGTGTTGGAACACGCCCGCGCCCGTTCCGTCTATGGGACCGGGAAGAAGTTGCAGACCCCGGCACAACGCGGCTTCCTGAAGCAACGCCACGGCTCCGAGATGGATATCAATACCGACTATCTGCAAGCCGAAACGGAAGTCATGGCGCAGATGCGGTACGACATCGAAGTAGCCAAGACCATGAAGCGAATCCACGACTCCTCGGCTATCGAGGACCGGGTGCTGGCCGACGCCAAGGCCAAGGGGGTCAAGGATTGGCGCGAAGCTATCCCCGAGGGATATACGACGTGGCAACCGCGTGAGGGCAACGTCTTCTACCTTTCCAAGAGTATCCCCGAGCGCATAGCGGAACAGATACTTGACGGTACGCTAGACGACATGGGGATAGTGGCCGATAACATTAAGAAGTCCATGTCTATCGGGGCCAAGCGCAAGGAATGGGTTGTCCCGAACGAGGTAGCGGCGACACTCGACGGGATGCTGAAGAACCGGCCAGAACCGGCCGCCCTCCATCGCGGGCTACGGAAGATACAGCGCGGGTGGAAACAATGGATTCTCGGTTCCCCGCGCAGGGCCTTCAAGTATAACGTCCGCAATATGAGCGGTGACGCTGAGGCCACGTTCGTCGGTAACATGAGCGGATTCAAGAAGACCCCCCGCGCCATGGCCGAAGTTTATGATCTCTACCTGACCGATAAGCCCATGTCGCCGGAGATGAATAAGTTTTTCAAGCGTGGCGGCCTAGAGACTACGCTTCAGGCGCAGGAACTTGGGGAGATAAAGAACCTGCGCCAATTCCGTGACCTCTACGAGCAGGAAAAGGGGGGCGCGTTCAAGCTCCCCGAAAAGACATGGAAGGGCTACTGGCGCGGGATACGGCTTGCCAACGATTTCCGCGAGTCCATCCTGCGCTACTCCAACTTCCTCGACTATCGAGAACAGATGTTGTCTAACCCGGAGGGACGCCCCAAGAACTTCGGCGCGTCACTTCGAGAAGAAATCATGGCCCTCAAGAGTATAGACGACCGGGCCTTCCGGCTCTCCAATGAACTCATTGGGGCCTACGACGAGATATCTGTAGCGGGGAACAAGCTCCGCGAATACTGTTATCCGTTCTGGTCGTGGAAGGAATTGAACTTCAGGCGGTACGTGAGGCTGGCGAAGAACGCCGCGCTCGACGGCAAGGCGGCTGGACAATTAGGGAAGATGGCATTGGCGAAAGCTCCCATCATGGCCCTGCGCCTCGGTCGGTTCGCGGTCAAGGCTACCGCCATGTGGTCTATGCTCGAAGCCTGGAACCACCTCATGTATCCCGACCTTGAGGCCAAACTGTCCGACGACCAGAAAGAACAGCCGCATATCATCCTGGGCCGCGACAAGGACGGCAAGACCATCCACTTCAACCGGCTCGGGATGCTCGGGGACTTCATAGAGTGGTTCGGCGTGGACGCGCTACCGGGTGCTATTCACAAGGTAGCCTCGGGCCGCAAGTCCATGAAGGACGCCGCCGTAGAGATGGCGGGAGCGCCCGCCAATACCATCTTCCAAGGGCTTTCGCCGTTCTACAAGGCCCCCTTCGAGATGATACTGCGGAAGGAACTTTTCCCCGATATCTTCAACCCCAAGACCATCCGTGACCGTGGCCTATACTTTGCCAAGCAGATGGGGCTACAGGATGAATACATCGCCCTGACCAAGATACCGGGGGAACCTTACAAAAAGTCTTTCTCCAAGGCGTTCGTTTACAAGGAAGACCCGGAGGAAGCGGCCTACCGGAACGTCAAGGACATGGTGGGCGACTACCTGTCCAAGATAGGTCGTCGCGGCTCCGGCGAAGCGAATATCACCCCGCGTGGCAACGCCCTCTACTATGCCAAACTGTCGCGCAAGTTCGGGGACAAGGAATCCGAGGCGAAGTTCCTCAAGGAATACGCGCAGTTATTCATCGGGGAGGAGGGGCTTTCGGGACAGGCCCCGGAATCGACCCTCAAGAAGATGGCCTCCGCGATAGCCAATAGCTACCGTTCCCTGTCGCCCCTCTTTGGGTTGCCGAAGCAATACTACGCCGACTTCGGGAAGACGCTCTCCCCGGAGGACCGGAAGACGCTTGCTCTCGCGCTCAAGTTCTACAATGAAACCCTGATAGGTGGGTCTCGCATTAATGCGGAGGATATCGAATAATGCACGTCACTACCTCACAAACAATAGTCCTGTCATTGGGGCTACTGTTATTTGGGTTTATATGGAAGACATTTTTTGCGGCGGCCCCCTACGGAGAGTTTGCAATAGCGGTGGGGACCGTAGCGGGGATAAACGTGACCAAGCGGCTCCTGCAAAAGCAGGAGAAGTATGGCTGTAAGCCGAATGGGGGCGGCGAAGATGTTTGAGCAGATTAAGAAAATCCTAGCGTGGAAATGGTGGTGGGCGGTCGGGGTAGTCATAGTCGTGTCTGTCCTCTACTCTATGTGCGGCTCTTGCACTACCGATTGGAAGGCCCGCTACATGGAGGAGAAGGGTAAGTACGAAGCGTACCG
>JBAZEO010000236.1:0-3200 GCA_041653935.1 Dehalococcoidia bacterium
TCGACCAGGTTGACCGTGATGCCTGGCCGGATGACATGTTTACCTGTCATTTTATTGATGGGCCGTTCCTCCAGATCGATGGCATATCCAATCGCGAATATGACGTGACCTTCGGCAATCCCATTAACGGTGACCGTTTCTTCCATTTAAAGCAGAAGGTGGGCACCTGGGGCCGGCCATCGATCAAATACTACCGCGACTGGACTGTCAAGGCAACCCTGACCGAAGACGGCGTATCCCGGACGGCCTTTGAGCATCACATAGATCTCGCCGGTAAGCGAGTCCTTATCTCCCTCGGATCCAAGGCGTTAGGTGATACCCTGGCATGGATCCCTTATGTGGAGGAATTCCGCAAGAAGCACAACTGCCATATCATCTGCTCAACCTGGTGGAATACCATCCTGGATTACCCTGAAATTGAGTTTGCAGAACCCGGCAGTAAGGTTGAGAACATCTATGCCACCTACGAGGTAGGATGCTATGACGAGCAACCTGACAAGAATCCGGCCAACTGGCGAACAGTGCCCCTGCAGAAGGTAGCCGCAGACGTCCTGGGGATCGATTATGAGCCCATTCGTTGCAAATTAAAACGGAATAAAGTGGCTGGCCTTGCCCACCAAAAGCCCTACATTTGTTTCAGCGAGTTTTCCACCATGCAGAATAAGCTCTGGAACAACCCAGGCGCCTGGCAGAAGACCATCGATTATCTGGTTAAAGAAGGCTATGAATGCGTTTCCATTAGCCTCGAGCCCAGTCAACTGACAAACATCACCAAGCACAATGGCCAGTCCATCGACGACACTATCCTGGATATTGCCGGCGCAGACTTTTATGTTGGCTTAAACCATGGTCCGTCCTGGCTTGCCTATTCCCTAGACATTCCGTTTGTCCAGATTACAGGTGTCAGCGAGGAATGGAACGACGTGCCGAATCCATATAGAGTGGCAATTAATAATCAAGTCTGCGGGGTAGGATGTTTTAACGACCCGTCGCTTCCGATTAGTAGGGACTGGTTATGGTGCCCGCGCGGGAAGAATTACGCCTGCACCAGGGAGATCACTCCAGACCTTGTGATACAAACCATTAACAGACTTATCAGCGACATGGAGACGGAAAATGAGTCCATTGAAGAAGGGGTCCAGTAAAAAGGCAATTAGTTCCAACATCAGCGAGTTGATGCACACGGGAAAGTATAAACAGGACCAGGCTGTGGCAATTGCCATGAGTGAGGCTGGTCGGTCCCGCAAGAAAAAAGGTTACGGAATAGGGGGAGGCAAGTAATGGCCAAGACAGACGAACAGATCCGGAAGGCGGCAGCTGACCCGAACTGGGCTGCAAATGCTCAGAAGCAGGTGGCGCAGATGGACAGGGATTTCCCTGACCTTAAGACTCCGGAAAGGAAAATCGGCATCGGACCGCCCAAGCCAGAGATCAAGCCAAAGAAAAACATGGATCCTGCTGCAATGCTGGGGCTTGGAGACAACCTTATCGACAGGCGCAACTTTGAGATAAAAAAGGCACTGGGGGAAATATAGATGGATATTACCAAGCATAAGTCAGTTGACCGGTTCAGCGGGGTAAACAATGTCGATGAAGCATATCGTCTTTTTCCGCAGATCGTAGACAGGATGTGGAATGTCTTTCCTTTACGGGAAGCCAACAACGTCCTGATCGACAATACCTTCGCCCTCAGTTCCCGACTGGGCTTTGGCAATTCTGTCTTGACCGGCTCAAACATCCATTCACTTTGGTCAGACGGCAAGAGATGCTTCTTTGTGGACGGAAGCACCCTGTACGAGATGGATATCGTCTACAATAAGACCGCCATCCGAACTGTTACCCCGAGCCATCGGATGTCCTTCTGCGTGAACAATGACCATTACTATTACACGAACACGCAGGAGATCGGTTTTATTCAGGGGGCCTCGAATTATGCCTGCATGAATCCATCGAGAGAATATAAGATGCCTCTTCCGGCCGGTTCGCATATCGAATACTTCATGGGATGCCTGTTCGTCAGCGTGAAAAACGTCCTGTATATCTCCGACCCGCTTTGCGACTATTTTGACACCCGAACCGGATACCGTATTTTCACTGATGACATCACCATGATCCGCGCCGTGGACAACGGACTTTATATATCAGACTCTAAAGTATGGTTCATAAAAGGGAAAGGCAACGATGAATTTGCAAGGGTTGAAGTGGAGTCCGACCCTGCCATTCCTTTCACCGACTTACGGACTTCAGCGGACAGCATGGGTTATGGAGTTTCGGGGGATGTGGCTGTCTGGACATCCAAAAGCGGAATAGTTGTCGGGGACTCCAGCGGGACGGTGAAAAATTTAACAGACGAGAGGTATCACATGGCTGAACACGGCAAAGGGTCGGCTTTTGTGCGGGATGTGAATAACGTGAAGCATTACATTAATACACTTTACCAACTAGGGAGGTAGGGCAATGGCAATTCGGCTTTCGACAGGAGCAAGGTCAGCGTTGGTTGGCACCGATGGACAGGGGTTCGGTGAATTATTTAACAATGGAGTGATCGACATCTACACGGGCGCACAGCCGGTATCAGCAGACTACGTTGAAACCGGCACGAAACTGGTACGGATCAGTTCGACTTCAGGAACAGGCGTGGCAGATGGTGTAAAATTCGGGACCACCGGAGCAGGAGTTTTGACCATCGGGACTCCCGCATGGACAGGCGTTAATATCGTTTCAGGCGTGGCCGGATGGTTTAGGTTCTACGGTTCAGGCGGAACGGCAGGCTCCAGCAATACAGCCATCCGTTTTGATGGCGCCGTGGGTGTGAGCGGTTCTGACCTCGATCTGACGCACACCAGTTTAACGGCAGGGGCAACCATTACCATTAATGCCGCAAACGTAACTCAGCCCGCTGAATAAGGAGGAACTATCATGGCATTCGCAATGAACGATGCGCTCAAAAATGCGGTGGTACTGAATGTCATCACTCTGATGGCAGGTACTAGCGGCACAGGAGGGACAGCTTCCTTGTCCATACGAGCGGGGGATCAGCCGTCCGCCGAGTCTGCCGGAACAGGCGGGACACTGTGTGTTATAGCGGGTATAGGGTGGGATGCGGCAACGGGCGGAACAGCAAACATATCTACATCATCCTATGTCGGGACTGCCGGAAGTACAGGCGTGGCCGGTTGGGCAAGACTTGAGTGCATCAA
>JBAZEO010000237.1:0-3192 GCA_041653935.1 Dehalococcoidia bacterium
TCCCTCGCCAACAAGGGTACGGGACAGGGTTCTACTTCTGGATTCTGGCGCAAGGTCAACCAAGGAGAAGTCTTTGACCCGGGCCGCACTTTCCGCATGAACCCCAACGCCGGTTTCTCTGAGGTGTGGGAGGCGGGTATTAAGCAAGGTATCAAAGATGAGGGCCTAGGGACGTGGGTTAAAGCTGCAAAAGACCTGGAGAACGCTTACAAGGAAGTTGGCCCCACCCCAAAGAAACCTACAGGGGCGACCAAGCCCCCGAAGGAATGGAACGCCAAGGTCAACGAGTGGCAAGAAACGGCCCCTCGCAATCCTATCCATGAGTTCGTCCAGCCGAAGGCTCCGAAACCAGAAGATGTTGCCACTCTCAAGGTGCAACCCTTCAATGAACCCCATGAGTTTGCCAATCCTAACCGTATGCCCGGAGAGGGGATCAATCCCACGGGGCCAATAGGAGAGAAGGCCACAGGCCAAGCCTTGAGGGAGAAGTTCACCAACATCATTAAAGAGATAGACGTTGCCAGCGCCCAGAAGTCTCAGGCGTACCTCCGCAACAAGGCCCTCAAGGAACGAGTCTCCCGCAGTATGTCGGCAGAGGTAGGCAAGACGGGCGAGGCCAGAGTTGCCGCCTCGATGGCCGAACTCAAAGGCAAGATGCCCGCCATGGACTTCGCCCCGTTGAGAGATGCCTTCCACGCTGACGAAGTGTCCGAACTCTATGACATGGCCGCGCAGACCTTCAAGACCCCCAACACTCATTTCGACAAGGTGAATACCTGGCTTGGCCTAACGGATCTTCTGGACAACGGGAAACTTCCGACCGCCGGGGTGGAAAAGCT
Organism: Dehalococcoidia bacterium; assembly: GCA_041653935.1. Classification (GTDB taxonomy): domain Bacteria; phylum Chloroflexota; class Dehalococcoidia; order E44-bin15; family E44-bin15; genus JAYEHL01. The sequence goes on from JBAZEO010000237.1 coordinate 840, forward strand.
GTTTAGGGAAGTCTACGGCGAGGACTTCGTACAGATGCTCTACAAGAAGGCCGGGGAGTTGAGCAAGGCCAAACTGACCCTATCCAAGATTCCCGGCATAGTCGCCAGGGAAATCACCTCGGATATGCGGATCGCCCAGACAATTCTCGACGCCTCCAACCTTTTAAGGCAGAACATCATTAACACTGTCTCCCACCCGATAAAGACCGCCAAGGGCTTTGGAAAGGCTGAGTTGTCGATGTTCGGCAGGAAGGACATTGCAGAGGGCGCAGCCAAAGCCTTCTCAACCGATCCCCGGTCTTACCGCATGGCCTACATGAACCACATGGGGAAGAACGTCCCATTTGTTTCCCTTGAGGGTACGGGCATCGCGGGGAAGGTAGCGCGGGAGGAGTTTTACGAGGGGGGATGGCTGATGCACAACATCCCTGGATTCAAGCAAGTCACGGAAGCGTCCGAAAGATCGTTCTCCACTCTGGGGAATATCTCGCGGCACGACAAGTATTACACCATGACGGATTCGTGGGCGAAGATGTACCCCGACATTGACGAGGGCATTAAGAACGCCGTGAACACCGGCAAGGGGTTGGACCCGGAAGTATTCTACAAGGACGCCGCCACCACTACTAGAACGGCCAAAGCCCTTGAGCAGTTGGACAATCTGGGCGAGTGGACGAACATCACCACCGGTCGCGGCAACCTCCCCAAGTTCCTCCAGAAACACGCTGAAACCTTGAACGTCCTCATGTACGCCTCTCGGTTGCTGGCGGCGAGAGTCGGGTATGTTCCCAAGGGGATCGTGTTCTCAATCACGAACCCGGTTATCCGCAAGGAGTTTGCCCGAGAGCTGGTCGGGTTAACAGCCTTCACCGTAGGGACTCTCTACACCGCCAAGATGCTCGGGGCCACAGTCGAGATGGACCCGCGCTCAACGGACTTCGGCAAGATCCGCGTCGGGGACACCCGCATTGAGTTGATGGGTGGTTTCCAACCCTATATCCGTTACACCGCTCAGTTTATGACCGGCGAGAGAAAGACCGCCACCGGAGAGATAGCCAAGGTGAATCGCGGGGATACCTTCGCCCGTTTCCTGCGCTCCAAGGAATCCCCCGTTGCGGGTCTTGTCCACGATATGTGGTCCGGAGAGACGTTCATCGGGGAGAGTTCGGATTTGTCGAAGGAAACCCTGGCCCGGACGGCCTTTCAGAAGTTCACCCCCCTGTTCGTTCAGGACGTTATCGACGCCGTGAAGCAAGAGGGTGCGCCCGGAGCCGCTTTGGCGACCCCCGGATTCTTCGGTGGGGGAGTGACGAGTTACAAGGCCCAACCCAAGCCAGTCACTCAGACCGTGGTAAAGCCTATTTCGCAGGACCAGATGATCGAGAACATGGCTTGGGCGCAGAACCCCTACTGGAAAACCATCAACGACCAGATAAAGCTCGCTGAAGAAACGGTCCCCGGCTCTGAGGCGAGGTTACTGAAGAAGTATCCCAAGTTAGTACAGATACGGAAGGAAATAGCCTCCCGTAAACGAATGTTGAAAGGAAGGTCATGGCAGAACAAGACGGTCAGCCCGTAGCGACCCCTTCTGAGGGAGAGGTTGCACCGGTAGTTGAAGCGAAAGCGGAGACACCGGACATCAACGAGGTCGTGGCGAAAGCGGTAGCAGAGGCGTTGAAATCCAAGGAACAGGAGACGTCCCGCAAGATTCAGTCCGAGACTGACAAGCGGGTGGCCCCGTTCCAGAAACGCCTTTCAGAAGCAGAGAGACGCGCCCAGATGCTCGAAGACCAACTGAGGAACCTGCCCAATGCCTTCGGAGACGCCGACCCCGAGATACGCCAGAGAGCGCAACTGGCGAGTCTACAGGGGCAAGTCGGCTACTACCGGACGCGGGAGCAGTTCGTGGACCAGGAGCGAGTCATACAGGAAGCCAAGCAGTCAGCCCTAGCGGACACCAAGGCAGAGATAGAGGCTTTGGGGATAGACCCCGAGGACTCTCGCCTGGAGTTCGACCTGGACGCCGCTGACGCTGTGACTTTCCGTCGCAAAGCCTTTGCCTCCGTTCGCGCCATTCAGAAGGCCGAACGCGAGAAGGAGAAGGCCGACAACGACGCTCGACTGGCTAAGACTGCCGCCGACCTTGAAGCGAAGATTCGCAAGGATTCCGGCGTGGACTCTCAGGATTCCACCGGCTCCGCGTCAGGCAAAGAGACCTTCAGTAAAGCCCAATTCCTCGATAGGAAATTCTACAAGGAACATAAGGAAGCAATGGAGAAGGCCGTTAGAGAAGGCCGAATCCAAGATTAAGGAGAAACATGGCACTTGCAACCCGCGTACCTAGCAATATGGA
>JBAZEO010000238.1:0-3191 GCA_041653935.1 Dehalococcoidia bacterium
ATGTCAAGACACCGGCCTGGATGCTGCGGGGTGACTCACTGTTTACGGTTAATTCGGGGATTGTGTTGTGTGGCGGCGGCCCCGAACAGAAGCAGGCTACCTATGCGGCCAACACGATGGAAGTGTTACCACTGGGCGAAATCCCTGACGGCCCGCTGTGTAACAAGTGCATGGCTGTCCTGCGCGAGATGTATGCGCTAGAAACTAGCGATTAATTCTGTGCAGAACTCGGCGGCGGCGTGAAATTCGCTGAAGGCTCGCATTGTACTAACCTCCGTTTCTACAAAGAGCTAGAGACACGCAACGATAGGAACTAGTGTACATCTGCATGGCTCTACTGGCCCATACGGACAGGCTGAAAGATGTAGTGGGGGTAGCGTCCCACCCGCCGATCTTTTGAAACGTGTAAGTTGGTCTTTTGGGGCAGTACACTCGCCCGTGGTTGGTGTAGTAAAAACTGCTCTGCAATAGGTATTATCAATCAAATTTAGTAAAGGAGATAGTTGCAATGAAGTTCTTGAAAGCTGGACAGAAAGTCGAAATCGAAGTTCCTGAAGGTGCTACCCTGAAAGACGCCCTGGCCATCATCGGTATCGAAGCCATCGACGGCACCGTGTTCCGCAATGCCCAAGGCCCACTCGACCTGGATGACCCGGTGTCCAACGACGACCTGGTGCTTGCCGCCAAAGCCGAAAGCAACGGATAGTACAATGGCAAACGATACCGGCGTCCGTTGCTGCGAAGATGCAGACATGCCCTTCATGAACGGTACAGTCTGGTATTGCGCTCACCACCTGGTCGAAGAGTTTAGTTCCAGGTTGGCCGAAATTGGGATCAACCTGGAACTAGATTATCGTGGCAGAGCAGTCATTACCGACATTCCGTCGCGCATCGTGTGGGAAGGCGAACTCTTCGAGTATGAGCCAGGTACATTAAAGATTGATTCATTTTACGATTCATGGAGTCGTTGTCGGCAAATAACCATCCATATCTTTGGAGACGAGGCGCATCCGCATATCTCTGGCGATGCTTGTATGGGCGGCAATCATGGTGTTATCCTGCGCTATGTCCAACAACTGGATTTTGTGTCGGCCTACGCCCAAAGCATGGCGATGTTGTGTAGCTACAATCCCAATGATGCCTTCCACCCAATCGTGGAAGAAGATGAATGCTACGAATGTGGCAGCACTTATGAAGTCTATGAGTGCAATAATTGCGGACGCATGATGTGCGAAGATCATCGTGGCGACCGCGCCTGTGTTTACTGTGGAGTGAGATGTGAAGATTGTGAACAATATATACCCGAAAGCGAAATCCTACGTTGCGAAAGCTGCGGATGTCCCATCTGCGACAACTGCGCCAAAATCGTGGGTGAATCCGTGTACTGTTACGGCTGCGAAGACGAGGCCATTGAAGATTACGAGCGCGATAATAGCACAGATGGCGAAGATGCAGGCGACGAACAGTGGCGAAATCTCCGCCTATGGAGCTATAGTGGATGACACTATCGTAGCCTTGTGGAAGACCGCTGATGGCGACTACGGGCGAGTAATCACGCCTGCCGAAGCTATTTGCAATGCTCTGTTAGCTGCTGACACGGAAGGCTACACAGTCAACTGCCAGCTACACACTCATCCTGGCATGACTGTGTTTTGGTCACAAGAAGACCAGAAACAGCAAGTACAGATGATTGAGTTTGTGGGTCCGCAAGTCGAGTTCACCTTTTTGTGCGTGGATGGCTTCAGCTGGATTGCCCGCACGTGCACAGGTTACACCTGTATCGACCGCCCAGTAGAACTGGATGGCGTTACCCTACCAGGAGAAAGTAATAATGTCTACGGAAACTGGGGTTACTATGACCCTCTCGCGCCAAGCTCTTATAGTACCAGAGCATATCAAGGATTTGAAGATTCTCCTGATTGGCGCGGGGAGTATCGGTTCGATGACAGCCTTGATGCTGCTGCGGATGGGGGTCCAGACCCTGACGGTGTACGACCGGGACGTGGTGAATATCGAAAACGTCGGTCCGAGCGCCTATGGGCTGAACGATCTTACGCGGACGAAGCTGGACGCTTTACACGATTTAGCCCTTACCACGACCGGTATTTCGATCACGACGAAAAATAGGTTCTATACCAGCCAGCGCGAGCAGGCCGATGTCGTTATCGTGACCGTGGACTCGATGGAAGCGCGCCGTTTCATCTGGGAACGCCAAAACATCTCTGGCTGGAAGCTATGGATTGACGCTCGCATGGGCTTCGACCAATGCAGTACCACCACGTGTTTCTCGGATGACTCAGAATCTATGGAATTCTACGCTAAATCGATTGCGCGCGCGGGTGCACCACTACCATGCGGCCAAAAGGCTACGGCCTTCATCTCTGGCGGCATCGTAGTAGGTTTTGTCGGTACAGTACTCACACGTTGGATTCGGGGGTTGGCGGTGCCTACGGAACTGTTCTACAAGGGCTTTGTGGACAACGCGCCGTTCTTCTCGGTGATGGAGTAAGTTTATAGGCCGTCTTTATGGCGGCCTGATCTAAAATAGATAAGGGGTATGAAATGAAAGTTAGGGTAAAGCACTACCGCAATGGGATTACGCACTACCGAGCCTATCGCGCGCTGCGTAACAAGGGTATGTCGCACTCAGCGGCGTGGAAGTATGTGCAGAAGTACGTGACAGCTCCGGCGGATGAGCCTTGGTCGCCCACTGGTGGCATGACAGTCGTGGAAGTTTTACTGGACTGCGGCTTGCAGTTTCACGGCGAGGCACATTGCTCGATGGAAGACGTGTTCGTCAAAGAAATCGGCGTGGACATTGCTATGGAGCGCGTCCTGGCCAAAATGCAAGAGGTGGAATTTATTGTAGCAGTGGCTATGCTCTTGGAAACTATGGGGTGCCAACCATGCTTAGTTCTCAGGATTTAGCCAAGTTACACGACGCATTTACGATATTGTCCAACGCGGGCTTTAGTTATGCGGCTGCCAGCGTGGCCGAAGTGTTTTGTGGGCAGCGCAAGCCCAATGATGGCTACGTGCGCTTTGTGCTGGATGACCCCGACGAGGCCGACATCGAGTGCGCGGCAGCCTACATCGCCAGTCGGGTCGATGACATGGATGCCGGTATCTTACGCTATACGGTAGAGTGGATTCCTACTAACACATTCAGGCCGGTAGGGTAGCTGTTATTC
>JBAZEO010000239.1:0-3182 GCA_041653935.1 Dehalococcoidia bacterium
CCACTGCACCGTTCGCACAGCATACCTATCACCGTTACGTCCCGGCTCGCGGGGTCTACGTGAGGCTCAGCCACAATCCCAGTGCCGCCGCAGTCGGGGCAATCGAAATCGGGCCTATCTGCGCACGTCAGGCAGGGGAGTAGTACGATTTTGGGAAATTTGATGTTCACTCTGGTGTATCCTCCTGTGAGTTATTGAAATAGTAGCGGTTCGTACTCTGCGCCGTGTATCGCCCGCTGGATCGCGCAGCGCACAGTGGCGCGCAAGCTGTCTTCCAGGCAGTGCTGCGAGTAGGCCGCATTGTGCCGTCGCCAAGCCTGGAGACTTGGGAACGCCGCCTCGAAGTTCATATCCAGCCAGTAGTGCGACAAATTCCAGCGCACCATCAGCGTAGGATAACGCGACGTTTCAATGAATACGCCGCGCCGGGACAGGGTGACGCGCACGGGGAAGTTCACCGTTTACCCTCCAACGTCTTCAGGGCTAGGCGCGCCAGCGCGTTAGCCATCCGTGCCTCATCGCCGCTATCGCACAGAATATCATCCGCCCCCACTTCGTATTCAAGTTCCTCGAAGCCCACGACCGGACCCACATAATACTCATTGGCCTCCAACCGCGTATATAGCATCCAGCCGTGTTCAGCCGCGAGTTCCCAGCACAGCATATAGGCTTGACCCGGATCGTGCGCCCAGTCGGGCAGGGGCGTTTTCAGACTATCGGGGTCTTTTACCCATGCTAATGCCCACGCCTCATCTGCTGTTTGGAATGGGTGTTCCTCATTATCTGGCGAGACTTCGCCTAAGCGCACATCGTCCTGGCTGTAAAAACCCCAGTAATACCAGCCGCCAAAATCAGGGCCTTGAGGTCTACACGTAATCCCTTGTGCCTCCGCAATCGCGCGGTTCAAGGCCGCGCCGGTTAGGTCAAACATTTCGCCGTCTCTCCTCGGCCATGTTCTAGCGCCGCTTCTGCCAGCGCGCAGATTGTCTCGGCGGCGTCAAACTTGCCGTCCTGGAAGTAAGTGATCGTGCCCCAGGATCGCGCCAGCGTGCGCAGTCCTAACTCGCAGTCTAGTTCGGACTTAAGTGCCAACACCTGCACCAGCAGGATAGCGCGTCGATAGTCGTATGCCATTGCGGGCGGCTGGCCGCGCTTGCGCCCGGCGGTCATGGCTGGGCCTCGTCGTCTAACTCATTGTGCAGTACAAGCAAATCACGGCACAAATATTCACCATGATAAACCGCGCGCATTTCAAGCCAATTAAGGCAAATGGCGGCTATCTGCATCAACTCCCAGTCAAGCGGGTCATCATGGTCATTTGCAAACGCCGCGCCAGCTTCCCCGACTTCTTCCATAAGACGCGCCAGCCAGTAAGATTCTGGTTTATCGCGCCATGTTTCGCTGTGCTGATTTTTGAGTTCGACAACAGCTTGCAATACTTGGAACATGCCTTTGCCCTCCTGATTATTGCCTCATCTATGGTCAATTATAGATAGTTGGCTATTCATCAACCGTCACGGTCAACCGTGTTTGTAACGACTCCGCTGGATCAAACAAACCCAAGCGGTGACGATCCCAGAACAGCCAGTTTGTGCCATATTCGTCTGATAGAAGTCTAACGCCCATGCCAGCGCCGTGTTTTATCTCTATACGCTCGAACCAGATTGGAGCAAGGGTATCCCCATCAATACGGTCCAGTGCGATTGTAGCATTTGGTTTCATGTATTTATCCTCTATACCATACAATAACCGCTCTCGCAGTTGTCCATCTCGTGCTCAGAGAATAGCGTTAACTGTTGCCCCGTTGCCTGATCAAGCGGTTGTAGCGACGGATGGAAGTACACCCGGTCACGCTTCATCAGCGCGCGCTTGGCATTGATGTATTGCTCCAGGTACACGGTTCGCCAGAATAGGATCGGATTAGTGCGGCGCAATTCGATCCAGTCTACACGTTTTTTGAATGGGCAAAACCAGCAGGACGATTTAGGCGGCAAGGCTAAGCCAGCCTCTTGAATGATCTGCTGGCATCGAGCGCGGTTCAACCGTAGCTCGATTAATGGATGCTCTCTGCGTTTCTGGACGTTGTACTCTGAAGGGTGCCACTGCTCATCTCGCGCTCGCAGATATTCATCCATCGAGATCCCGATCCCAATAATCGAATGAGAGTAGCCAGCCTTTTTGATCCAGCGATCAATCACGTTAATCTTAAACGTGCCGGTACAGTTACGATTGCCAGGAGCGCCGTTCGCCATTTTGATCGGCAGCGATACACTGTTCTTTTCACGATGCACGTATTTGAACAGGGTATCAGGTTCACCGTTGCGCCGCAGTTTCCGAACCTCAACAAACTTGATCCCGTGCTTTTCTGCATACGGTTTAGCGACATGCTCCACATAAGCCAAAGTTGCCGGGTTTTCGCTATCTTCTCCGACATTGGCAAACACGAACACATCATAAGGTTCTGGCAACTGGCCTTGCGCCTGTAGCACAAGCACAGCCATGCTCTGAACGCCGCCGCCGAATGAAAACGCGCGTATTTTTTTGCTTGCTTTGGCTGTTAGTAGGTTCAATGTTTCACCTTTATTTGATAACGCGGATTAGATTTGGTTGACTATTCTTCGATTTTCTCTATGCCGATCAAATCACCAACGCCCCATGTATCATCAATGTGTATATGAGCGTTGTATTTTGCCTCTCCAATTGGCGATTTTGGAGAATTATTCATGCTCATGGTTAAAACTAGCGCCAACCCGTAATCGTCTGGGATTTCAAACGGATAAAGCGTGAAGATCGTTTGGCATAGACGACACTTATACAACAGTCGAATCTTCATATTATTTCCTATCGGGCCATCGGCTTATCGTAGATACCAAGCGCAAATAACAAATCATGAATAACTGCCTCAGCATCCCGTTCCAGGCAGTCAATTCTAGATTGGATGCGATCAAGTTCAGGATCGGTTTTCCGCTCATCTAGCGATAACTCATCGTGTCGATTGTTCCACTGGCGGTATAATTCATTGCGGCTTGCCTTATGGTTCAGCGCAGCGATTACTGCCCAGTGATCAGTTAGTGACTTGTTCATTGTTTGTCCTTTTAGGATAGGTATATCGAATCAAGGTTATGGGTAGCGATCACTGTTGCCACACGTCCGGTACACGGCCCTGGCAGACACGGCAACCG
>JBAZEO010000240.1:0-3169 GCA_041653935.1 Dehalococcoidia bacterium
CTGGGGCCGTATGCGTGGATATCAACCGCCCAGGTGACGAAGCTGGGAGAGTACCTGTTCCCGATCGTCTACTGGGGAGAAGAAGGCGGCCGCGGGGAACGACTGGATGAAGGGAAACCGGAGAAATTATAGCTCCTGTTGCTTATGCATCATCTCCCGCCGCTGACGGACGCCAATCTTCGGCTTTGCCGACTTAATGACATTCGACACCTTCAGCGGCTTCACCAGCCTTTGCAGGTTACGCGACCTGATCTTTGCATTAACTTCCTTGACGTTCGCCAGCATGTCCTTCATGGCATCCTTGTCGTTATTTAGTTTAGCAGCACGGTACCGTTCGGCAACATTCTGTTTCAGGTCATTTACCCAGGCGGTCTGCCTGACAATATTCTGAGTCTTTTCCTTTGCGCGTGCATAGTCAGTAGGATTGAATCCCATGGCTTTCAGCGCAGCTTCCCAGGATGACATACTGATGGGTTTGCCGTCTTCGCCCAGGATGGCATGACCGCGGATGTTGGTTGCGTATCCGGGAGTGCCCAACAGCTTCTTGCCGATTTCCGATTCCCGTAATGCAACTCTAGGCGCCCGCAGGAATTCAGGAGATATCTCCGTAATACCGCGGTTGAGATCGCCATGGGCAAATGCCTTGGCACTCCTGCCGACCTTGGTTGCCACGCCGGACCAGACGCCAAAGATACTGTCTTCAGGAGACGCCGCTCCGATCGGCCAGGGAAGGCCTGTTGCCAGGGATCCGCTGAAGTTGGCGCCCAAGACGGACGGTAACCCGGATACACCGAATTTCTCTAAAGTCTGCCCGCCCATGCCGCGTAAGGATGCTCTCACCTGATTCATGGGGTTGTAGCCGTATTCCTTCTCCCACCAGTCAAACAGATCGCGCAGGAACGGGAACGCTGACAGTCCGCCGAACAGGACCAGGTAGGCTAATGTATGCCCCAGGGTCCTGAAATCGCCCTTGGACAGTAATTCTGCCTGCCGGGCCAGGAAGTTGTGCGAGAATCCCTTGAATGTGTACAAACTGGACGCTGCAGCGCCTAAGGCATCACCGGTCATGATGGGGAGAGGTCGATTGGTCTTGCCGTAGGCGTAATGGACGTTTGTTACAAAATCCCGGGCATCGTCAAAGGTCATGCGCTCGGCTTCGGCTGCTGCTGCGGTACCCGTCAGGCCTTTTGCTTCTGCTTGGGCCAGCCGCATACTGTAGGCAGTCCTGTACATAGCAATGGCCGCTGATTTTCTATTAAAGACCTCCGACATGCTGAAAGGTTTGGCCAGGAATTCCATCACCTGGATGTGCCGGCGCAGGCCCTTGTTCATGACATTGTCGAAGACGCTCTGGATAAACTGGTTGGATGCAATGCCGCGGTTGACCATCTTGTCGATGAAGGCCTTTTCGTCTGCTGTCAGGTTGCCTGTCAGGACGTCTTTCATGGCCTTGGCGTATAAAACATCAGACTTTCCGGCGCCACCTAACTTGTTATCCCGCATGAATTTAGCCAGTTCAGCAAACCCCACGATCGGGTTCTGGGTCAAATTGACCACGGCAGACTTCAGCAATCCGCCCAGGAAATAGGTAAATGCCGCTGACCTGGTGTATCCGGAGATCCGGTCAGCCAGGGAGTTATTCCGCAGCATCTCCCGGGTGTACCGCGACATGGACGAGAACAGGAAGGGATCCTTGATGGTCGACAGCAGCTCCATGGCTTCAGATGCGGCTACTTGCTTGGTCATCAGACCGCTCATAGATGTAATGTAATCCAGCAATACCCGCTGCAGGTCGGTCTCCTGGTAACCTTCTATAAGGTCTTCGGACCGTTTGATCGACCTCTGCATGGCACCGCGGGCCTTTAAATGATTGGTCAGGGACTGCAGACCTGCCTGGCGGATCTGTTCGAAGACGTTTACCTCGCGGCCATTTGCATCTGTATAGGTGGTGTCGAGCCCATGAACGCCTTTTTCCTGGGCAGCGCGCATGGCATCGTCAAAGATCCGCTGCAGGTTGATGTCATTAACCCCCTGGTAGGCGGATTCCGGGCTGGCGGTCTGCCGGGTGACCTCTACAAAATACTTCGCTGGGAACTTTCCGTCAGGGGTGAGATCAGACTTAGCGATTTTCAGCTTCCGCATGGCCTCCCTGATGACTTCGTTCCCCTGGCGTACATTGGAGAACATTCCCATGAAAACCTCACGGCGGGCCTCCTTGCCCGTTTTTTCGTCTATTACGATATTACCCTGGTCGTCCAGCTCCTGCTCGTAGACGCGGAACTTCTTGTCGCCAGCCTCGCGGAACCTGGGGAAGTAACCGTCTAACGTACCAATCTCATTGCGTAAATTACGGATAACTTTCATCTGGGGACGGGTCTGCATGTATGCGCTGAAGATCTCCCGGGTCATGGTCGCCAGCTCGGTCTTGTCGGTTACGCCAGTTAATTCAGATACATATCCCTGGAGCTCGGTTAATTCGGCCTGGAGATTGTTCGCGATCTTCTCATATGCTTTACCGGCTTTAGCAAGCTCCTGCGGAGGAATCTTATCGACTCCGGTCTCTATCCGTTCGAAAATCTTGGTAATGTTCGGCTGCAGCTTCTTCGCGCGGTCCAGGGCAGCCTGCTTCATACCCTTCTTATCCAGTAATGTTTGCAGGGTCTCCACGTTCAGGCTGTCACCCTTCATGGCAGCTTCCAGGATCCTGAACCATTTATTGCGGCGGTAGCCTCGCAGGGTCTGGTTGGCCAGGTGGTTGACCAGGACCGACCGGATATGACGCAGGGTGTCACGAACAGCCCGGTACGCAGCGATTTCGTCCTTATTAAGCTTGATCTCCTTGCCGTACTTATCATTGACCCCTTCCGTCAGCTGCTCGTCGGTGAACTCTACGGCCATCGCATCGCCAGTAATGACAGCTCGTTCGATCCGGGCCATGGATGCGGCGATCTCAGCCTTGGGGACCTTCTTGTCGTGCAGGTTCTTGTCATACATCAGGAATGGCTCGGCTTTCTTCTGGAATTCCTGGCGCAATTCGTCCCGGGTTTCCTCCCGGTCGACAGCGAAGATGCGGTATAGCTTCCCCCAGGTCTGGGGATGCTTCTGCGCCATGCGGGAGGGAACGCTTAAGGCATACTCAAGCTTACTGAAGTCTTTATGGGTCTTGAGC
>JBAZEO010000241.1:0-3161 GCA_041653935.1 Dehalococcoidia bacterium
ACGCCGATATGCGCGACGCCTATCTGTGCGGCGCCAATCTGCGCGACGCCGATCTGAGTTACGCCGATATGCGCTATGCCAATCTGCGCGACGTCGATCTGACCTGCGCCGATCTGATCGGAGCCAATCTGTGCGACGCCGATCTGCGCTACGCCAATCTAAGTGACGCCAAGCTGACCAACGCCAATCTGACCGGCGCCGATATGCGCGACATCGATCTGAGCGACGCCGATCTGAGCGACGCCGATCTGTGCAACGCCGATATGCGCGACGCCAATCTGTGCGACGCCAAGCTGTGCGACGCCGATCTGCGCTTCGCCGATCTGTGCGGGGCAAGTATGATGAGGATGACCATCAGTCTCGGGAACAGAGTGGTAACGCTACCATGAGTCGGTCCCAATCGCCCAATCGCCCCGGAAGGGGCTTTTGGGGTGTAGGAGGCCGCCATGCCACGCAGATATCAGGTCGTCCAGGTGCTGCCAGATGGAGGGCGCAATTTTTGGACGAGTAGCCAATCTCTCAACACCGCAATCGAATTGACTACTCCAACGCGTAATGAGATAATTTACGCACGCAAACGAGGATTTGAGCCCTACCCGCACTATGTGTGGGATTCCGTTGAGTGCATTGCCTACGATACCAATACCATCTCGAGAGGTGACGCTACCATGAGCCGCCACGAACCCACTCCCGGTGGCATGCATTTCGTCTACCGGTTCACCATCCACCGCCCGGGGCGCAGTGAACCCCACGTTGTAGATGTCCAATCGTTCGCCGCGGGCGCAGACCTCAAACGCATGCTCGATGATCGCGGCTGGACGTACGAGATCACGGGGCGAGAGCCCGAATTCGCACGACTGGAGGCGTGACATGAAAACCCGCCTAATTGCCCTCACAATCGCGCTGATCTTTTCCGCGCCCCTCCCATCCGCCGAACCAGGTCCCCGAGACTGGACGCGCACGGACACGCTCCTGGCGGCAGTATATGTGGCCTCAGAACTCGCTGACTGGTCACAGACATCCCAGATCAAAGACCACCCCGGGCTACATGAAGACAATCCCGCTCTCGGCATGCACCCAGACCAGGGCCAGATCAACCGGCATTTCATCCGCTGCACGATTTCAGATCTGGCAATCGCTTACATTCTGCGGAAGGTTGCCCCGGCGTGGGTGAGCCGGTCCTTCCTTCTGGCCTGCACGATTCAAGAGATTGAGTGCATACGGACGAATTACAGGAACGGGATCAAGGTGAAGGTTGGGATTAAGTTCTAAACCAAAAATATAACCCCACTGATATAGATATCACCATCGTACGCAGCCCACGATGGCATATATGCATTATCTGTTCCAGCTTGGGTCCATCCTGGTTCAGATATACTGCCTCCGCCCGTTGAAGATCTAACAGCATGGCAAACGCTTGGCGAAACAGAACTGAATGGCAAATTGTTCAGGATGGTGGCAGTGAATGTTGATGCCGTTGTGCATGTTCCAGATGTCGCAATCTTGGCCCACCAATTAACGATATTGCCAATTCTCACATAACCGCCAGTGTAAGTAGCGCCACCTGTGCCATTCACAACGGTTAGATTGGTGAATGCTGGCGTCCATGTACCGCTCGCTACATCTGTCTCAAGTGCAACAGCACCGGAGGCATCGCCCGAAACTGTCCTTGATACCAGGTTCTTGCTCGCGTCGGTGAGGACGGCACGGGACGCGGTGAGACCAGCAATGTTCACCCTTCCATTGACCAAACTGAATGGCGTTATCCAAGTGATGTTCCCAGCGGCAGCGACAGCCGTGCGGACAGAGAGACCAGCCGGTGATAACGAAAGTACTGTTGAACTCACACTGGTATCATCACGCTTCCATGCGCCATCAAAATACGCATTGGCAGCTAGATACATATTATTAGTTGCAAATGATGCTACCCTCCCGTTTAGGGAATCGCCAGTTAGCGTGAAGGTTAGCGTTGGGTACGCCCCTGTGATTGGTCCGGGCGCACCCCATGACAACCCGTCAAGCGTGTCCGCATCAAGCCCGGATCCAGGCCCGTCATTATAGTCCGTCCAAATTTTCTGCGGCCCGGTCCATACCTGCGTGGCGGGGTCCGTGTAGGTGATGAGCTTGTCTAGGTAGAAATCGCTCCCTCCAGTTGGAGAGTCGAAGCGGAAGGACCCTTGACAGCTACTGGAAGCATAAGCCGCGCGGTCATAAGCCAGTCCACACCCAAGGGTGGTGGCGTAATTCGATGATCCCAAGCCATGTGAGAGGCCAGTCAGAACACCGGGGCCTACCGCCAAGGCTGTGTGTGCATTAGGCAGAGATTCGGATCCGCTTCCGTCTGCACCAGTGGGGCCAGTTGGCCCTGTTGGACCCTGCGGACCTGTTGGCCCTGCCGGGCCAGTGGCACCCGTTGCGCCCGTTGGCCCCGAGGGTCCGGTTGGACCGGTTGGACCGGTTGGACCGGTTGGACCATTCTCACCAGTCGCTCCTGTTGGACCTGCCGGGCCAACAGCTTCCACCCAGCTGCCCTCGAAGCGCCCGTATGGGCCTCCAGTAAGTGGCGCATCATCTGACAGTTCCGCCATCGCCATCGGCCCCAAAACTGGCACTTGCCCCGCCGATCCGGTCCCTACGCTCTTCAGCACCCAGGTTGCAGTTGTGGTGTTCGGCGCCAAGTAGGACAGCAGTCCAGAAGCAGCGCCTGCGTAGGGGATCGAATAGATTGATGGGTTCGCCACGCAGTAGTTCATGATCGCGCTGGTGCTGGCAGGCATCGCCACGGTCGAAGCCGCCGATGTTACCAGTGTGATTGCGAAGGCCCCTTGTGTTTCAAGTTCGGAGTCATCTGCAAGCGTCAGGGTAGCGGAGGTTCCAGGCTTGGTGATAACGACACCATTGAAGTCAGCCGCATCAATCGTCTGCGCCCCAAGATCAACATCATTATCAGCATCCGAGTAAGGGACATATCCCTTTGTTGGGTCAGAGGTTGCAGAGGAGGTGGCGCCCCCACCAGACGAAGCCTCGACTGCCACCATGAGGTTCTGGTCAACATCAATCTGTGAACGCCTTGGGATAGATTTGCCTGCACGCTTCATGGATACCTCACTTCTTCCTTGGATTCGGGCCTAGGACTGCGTCTTTCCCCGCTTCCCATGCGT
>JBAZEO010000242.1:0-3150 GCA_041653935.1 Dehalococcoidia bacterium
ATCATCGAGTTAATGCGGGCCAACGACGGCGAACCCGGCCAGATCATGGCCAAATTCTTTCCCAAATATATGCTGTGGGTAGCTTGAGATGTTAATAGTACACGTTCACAATGAAGGCACATGGCCTGACAACACTGCCGACTATACGTACAAGGTATACGTTAATCGAGAAGAAATTGCATCTGGTGAAGTTATAGGGCACCAGCGGTCTGACGGTTGGCAGGAGTTGTTACGTAGAGTAGCGGATGTAGGAACTAAAGCATCAAGGCCGATAGGGTGTAGTACAAGCAAGGAGTATTCTTGTGAAGACAGTAAGAACTGAGATATGTAAAGCCATCAAAGACAATGCTATTGCTTTTGATCGCAAGCTTTTAGCTATCTATCTTAAGAATGTACTTACAGCAGATGAGCTGGCAGCCATAACCACGGGTACATATAAAGCATACTTATGTGAAGGCATACTGGCCGCCGGAATTTCTGCACAGAAAAAGGAGACGTAAATGGATGCCGGTAAAGTAGTATCATTGGCTATCTATATACTCACCGCGCTGGTAGTTATAGCTCTCTTCTGTCTGATATGTAGGGGGGCCATCACATTCATCCTGGCAAATTACAACGTTGTTACCCCGTAGGTAAAAACTGCACCGCAATAACCCGCAGGAGACTGCGTTCGTCATGAGTAACTACTACTTCGCGGGCAATACGTACAAGCGCAATAGCTATAATACATACTGTGGACCGTGTCCGTGGTCGGGTGGCAAGGATAGATTTATCATCGAGCCGGATACGGGCCACTGGTTTTGTCGTGAGTGTATGAATGGCTGTACGCATGGCAGGGCTAGTCCCAATGGGGCCTACAGATTCGGTGATCTACAGGAGGTCGATGGCGTGGAGAGAGCTACAACAACCCATACAGTGGAGCCGCCCAGGGTTTACACAGACTACTTAGATGTAGTCAAAAGATTCCAGGGTTCGTTTGATCAACAAACAGCTGCCTACTTAGCAACGCGGGGGATTACAGTAGAGACTGCTCGCAAGTTCCGGTTGGGCACCTATAACAAACGGGCCGTGGTCATTCCAATGTTGTATACAGACAATGGAGTAGAGAAGTGCCAGGCGATCAAGCGCCGTGTATTCACACAATACGAACGCATCGGTACGTCTAAGTATGTGACCTGGCCTGGACATCCTGCCGTTGGTATCTTCAACCGCGATATTCTGCACAGAAAACCAGACGGTCCACCCGTGGTTGTTGTAGCCAATAGCATCTTTGACGTAATGCTCTTAGACCAATTAGGTTTTCCCTGTATCTGTTCCTTTGCCGGTGAAGCCAGCTGGTTGCCCCAATGGGCACACGAGATACAGGCTACTACAATCATCAATTTGGAAGACTGGGATGAGATCGACGCACACACCGGCCAACGACCTGGTTCGGTATATGCGTTGAGTAGAGCTTACAAGCTGCGCAATGCACCGAACGTGGAAAGAGTGATTACCACACGTCCACCTGATGACAGCACTGATGTCACTGCCATGTGGCAAGCCGGTCACGACGTAACAGCCTGGCTTAATGTATTGATTTGTTCAGGAAGTGTAGTATAATCTGGTCAAGGAGACCAGTGAATGAATCAATACAACTTACCACAGTTTGTGGTTAATGCGCTGACGCACAGCGATTACCCCGACCACGAACCCAACACCATCGGTGTGACTTCTTTGATCGATAGTGCCCGTATCAGGACGTTGTCTGCACTACATCCCAATCTGCCCAGAGATGCCAGTACCTACGTAGACAGTATGTTAGGTAATGCTGTGCACGAGTGGTTTAGGGCAGCCAATGTAGACCGCCCGGCCACAGTATGTGAAGAGCGCTTTACCGCTAAGTGGGGCAACGTCACCATCAGTGCACAGCCTGACAGGGTAGAAGGTATCTTCCTGTACGATCTCAAGACAGCTAAGGCTGCCAGTGTGTTCTACGGCCCTAAACCCAGCTGGGAGAAGCAGACCAACATCTACAGATGGGTGCTTGCACAAAACGGTATACCAGTCGAGATCATCCAGATCGTGGTAGTGTACAAGGACTGGTCAATTGGTGAACAACAACGTATGCTCAACTCTGGCTACAGCTATCCCGAAAAGCCAGTAGACGTGATCAATATGCCAGTATGGCCAGACACCAAGACTGAAGCATTCATTGAAGAGCGCGTCACTGCTCATTTCTGCACAGAAATGCCAGAGTGTACTGCCGAAGAACGTTGGGCCAAAGATGCCCAGTATGCTGTGCACAAGGGCGGTAAGTATAGGGCAGAGCGAGTACTTAATACCCTGGAAGAAGCTTACGACTGGGCAGGTGAGCAGCGCGTTACCATTAAGCGTGTAGCTAACAATCGCTTACTGGACGAGAGTGGTTACTACATCGTCAAGCGCCCCGAAGTCTGGACACGCTGCGAGCACTATTGCCCGGTAAGTTCTGTATGCGATCAATGGAAAGCCCATAATGTACTTTAGCTACGACTGGAAACTAGGTACCACACCCGCAAGGAAGTCTCTGGTCATCAGCGTATACAATGCCCGCTGTGCCTGGTGCGGGCAACCTATTCACAACCGCGATTTTCATGGCCATCACTGGCTCATCAAGCGTGGTGGTAAGCTACACAGAGACTATGACCGTATTAATGTCGTGGTCAATGTGGTACCGTTGCACGAAAACTGCCATGCAACCTACGGGCAGACCACAGAAATGACAAGTAAGTGTATGCAGTTTGTAACTGTGTACTTTGGTAGCCAGATCATTAGCGACTGGCTGAAATCTCTGAGTAAGGAGAAATAATGGCTTCGGTAACAGTGATCATGGGTGAACCCGGCAGTGGCAAGACCCGTCTAGCCGGAACGTGGCCCAATCCCTATTGGATTAACCTGGAAACAGACGGCAACACCACCGCCATCAGGGGTAAGATAGCTCCTAATGGAACAGACATTAAGCGTGACGCCAACGTGATTGCGTCAGTAGTTGCTATCCTGGATAGTATTCGGCGCTTAACTCCCGACGAAAACGGTGACGTGGATTACAAAGGCATCAAGGTAGGTAGTGTTGTAGTAGATAGCGTAGACGCTATGCAAGAAACCGACAAGTACCTGACGGTTATTCCT
>JBAZEO010000243.1:0-3132 GCA_041653935.1 Dehalococcoidia bacterium
GGATATCACCGGCATGCCTGCGCCGATGGACGTGGTGGATGCACTCGAACGAGAAGGTGCCATCACCCGTGAAGAGCGCAGGGAACTGGCTTTCTCGCTTCATGGGCTCGGAGAACAGGGTGAACGGAGGTTCAACGAGATATGGCAGCGGGCTCGAACGGCTGTTGCCAGCAAGATCGAATCCGGCGCACTCGTCGTCAAGGAGGTCGAATCCGACATACGGCCACGACCGCTCGGTTCGCTTGCTCCACATCTGACTGACGTCTATTTCAGCTACGTGGTGACGACAAAGGACGGTCATCGGTTATCGCGTCCCAACGTTGTGATGGAATCCGTGTCCCGTGACAGAGTTGAGGCGGCAAGGCAATCCGCTCGTGATGGAGCTGTCTTTGAGATTGCCAGGCGATACGCCAACAAGGAGATGTACCGCATCATCGAAAGCCTGCTCAAGAGGAAGGGTTATGATGGGCTGGTTTATCCGAACAAGCAGGAAGGCGGCGGGAAGTCGTATGCGGTGTTCGACCCGGACAGAATCTCTGTGGTGAAAGGAAACCCGGTGGGATTGAAGAAGCCGTGGGAGATGACCGAGTCAGCGTTCAGAGCGAACACGCCGAATGGGTTCAGGTATGTCTCTGACCTACCACGTGAAGCAGACGTGCATACCGGTGTTATCCGGGTGGGTCCCAAGTTCTTCAGGCTCTCAGAAGGTGGGCGAAAAGGTGTGATCACACATGAACATGCCCACGCGCTAGAGACATCGCTTACCACCCCACAATGGTCAGAACTGATGGACATCGCCAAGCAGGATGTAGGCTCGGGACTGGGTGTTCTCAATCGACGTGAATATCACGGTCCGCTCGGACGTGTTGATAAGGAAACCGGCCTCATAGAGTCACAGAAGATTGGTGAACGTCTTACCGATCTCTATGCCTCTATGCTAGAGGGAGAAGATGCGTGGTTGAAGACACACTATCCGATTGCGCGTCGCAAGATAGTGGAGTTTGCAGCTGCGAACGGTTTGTATGTTCCTGGTGAGGTCATGAAGGACTACCCGGAATTGAACAAGAACCCTTCAGGAAAGAGAGCGTGGAATATGAACAGACAGGCTGTGAATCCAAAGCGGGAGAGGCTCGTCGACGTCGTCGGCAACGAGGTCATCATGCACGGCGGTATCCCGCTGCGCCGGAAAGATGTCTACACCTTGGCGCTCAGTTCCACCGGCAGCGAACAGGCAGCTGGTATGTTCGCCTTCGGCAACCGACATGAACCGGTCGATGTTGAGCCATGGAACATCGAAGATGCGAAGGCACTGTTCAAGATGAAGAACCCGACATGGGCTGTCTATCCTGATGGAAGAAGGGTAGAGATACCCGATGTTGTGAAGTACGATCCGAAGAGGGACTTTGTTCGGAAAACAGTCGCCAAGCCGATGTACGACCTCAACGGCTTCGAGAACACGATGTCACCGGCCATGGCTGCGAAGGCTGATGCGTTCTTGAACACCAAGATACGCATAAATGGTGTGTTCGAGTCGAGGAAACATTATGTTGAGAAGGAGATCGAATACGGTTCGACTGTCGGTATCAGGGAGAAGCAACCTGCCATCATCAATGGAACCGTAACGTACATGCTGCAGAAGAACATCGGCAAGACGGCCATTGACTATGCGAGATACCTGCTGTCATTGAAAACCAACAACCCGACAGGCAGGAGACAGCCGACCGTCTTCAAGACCACCTGTAAGCGCTGTGGCAAACCCATCTACGCCAGCACCAGGTTCGTGAACCATCCTCTGAGCCGGATATGCGTCAAGTGCGTCATGCCGGGGGAACGAAAGGTGTTGAGAAACCCTGAGAGCATCTACCCCACCAATGCCAGGACCGGTGAAGTCTTCGCCGTGGAGACCAACGACCTCGGGACGAAGTTCGAGTTCTGTGTGAAGCGGCTGGAAAACAATGTCTACAAGGTGTACATGCGCTCAGTTCATGATGGAACACCATCGGAGTGGGAGAGCGCACTCACCGGCACCGGGAGAAACATTGACGACGCGATCCTGAAATGGGCTGAAAGGTGGAATATCGGTGCCGGTAGAATTGAGAGCAACAACCGTATCGTGTTATCAGTGAAGAACAAGGCTGCTGAGAATAAAAGAATCGATGCTGAAGTGAACCGCAAGGCTGTTGAGATACAGCAGGCAGCATCAGCGCGAAGGGTGCAGTACCTGAGCAGACTCAGCACCATCCCTATCAAGGGACGCAAGGGCACCATCGCTGTGACGTTTGAAGCCCCCGATGAACATGGCAACAAGGCCAAGAACATCGAGGCAACAATATTCGGTGAACACTTCGCCGTCCACAAGGACGCCTGGAGCGGGCACTACATCATCACCCACCTGCCAACCGGCTTCTCGCTCGCGAAGGACATACCGATGCAGAGCATGGCGAAAGATATCATCAAGGGTGTGTACGACATCGGCGCTGACTGGTCATCGAAGGATGTGAAGCAGATACATCCTGACACCGTCAAGGCAGTACGACAGATCAAGGACTTCGTGCTGCACTATGGTGATGCACCTGACTATGCCGTTCGGAAGGCGGCAAACCCGCTCAGCATCGGCGGAACTGAGTCATCCTCATCCCCATCTTCCCTGTACCAATCCTTCCACGGCAACCCGTCGAAGGGCACCCGCCGCGTGCGCATCAACATCCCGGAGCCAGGTGACAAGCTGGTGAAGATCGGCAGGCTCACCGAGCTGCGCTACAGACCGGAGAACCCGTCACAACATGTAGGGACGGAGTTCTTCCATCGTTTAGGAGACACAGGTACAATGGTGCTCAAGAACAAGCCCATCCTGGCAACAGGACCGAACGGTAAAGGGCTGTTCATCATCAATGACAAGGCGAGCCCCACGTTCACGAAGAAGGGCATTATTGGATGAGAAAATCACCATCATCGATGAGACCGAAGACAGCGACTACATCCCGGCGTCGGTCGACATCGATGATATGGTCAGAGGATACAGGGAGAGACGACGAATGACGGGTGACGCTGGACGCATGACACATGACGCCGGACGGGTGACCGGTGACGGCTGTCTGGATAATGAGAAAGCCCCCAGCGCAAGCGTTGAGG
>JBAZEO010000244.1:0-3119 GCA_041653935.1 Dehalococcoidia bacterium
GGCGTAATTGATTGCCCGGTACTGAAGCGTACCCGCAACCTCGGTCTGACCGTTCAGAATAACGTCCTCGCTCACCGGGTTCCAGTCCCAATCCAGCCCGTACACCCGGATGGTCCGCGCACCCGTACCAGCCGCAGCATCATCCGCACTCGAACTCGCAACACCTATCTTCGCATTCGCTATCCAGTCCGGTATCACCTGCGACGCATGACCGCAAAAATCAGTATACGTGCTCGCATGCGGAATACATATCCCCCTCAGCGTAACATTCATCCCTTCCTCCTCAATCAAATTTATCAGTAAGTAGACTAAACATACGGACACGCAAAAGCTGTAACAGGTTAAACCCATACCTGGCCGACTCAACCCTCGTTGGTCTTTCAGGTGCGGATTGCTGGCCAATTATAGAATTGATAATATACCCGTCCGGTATATCCAGTATCTGCGATAATTTTGTAGCGTCGGGTATGGGCCATACACGTATTTCGTCTTCATCGCCATCGCGTTTTCTCAATATCAACACGGCACCGGGAGCCTTTACATCTATACATGCGCGCATTGCCTCAGTAGAAGAATCCACGCTACTTCCTCCTCGCGTCAATCTCACGTCTCCGAAAATACGCCACAATCCTTCTCCACTCCATAGCCCCGCACTTCACCGGAACACGCAATGGCTCAAACTCAATTCCCTTATACGTCTCACCGTACCTCGTCGTGGTCCGGCGCAAATACTCCTTAACGTAGTCCACCGCATACCACCTTGTCGTAAAACATACTCCACTGCAAATTAACTTCAGAAATCCGACGCTCGCGCTCCTCGTCCGAAACAGCTTCCATATCCCCGCATGCCTCTCTGCCGACAAAATAACTGAAATCCATTATCCTCCCGCCGCACTTCCACCGATAACCGTACCAGCCCCCTCTCTCAGAAGGAGCCTCGACATAACTCACCTGCTCAGGGCGAATCCATGCCCATTCATCAACATCCCACCCAGAAAACCTAACATGTATCATGCCCCGCGACTTCATCCCATCTTCACCTGCGGCAATAGACCTAGCCCTCCGCGACTCGGCCTCAATCACACCAAGGCACCGCTTCAATTCCTCTCCTGCGTCATAAGGCGTATCAAACTGTTCTCCAGACATAAGACCTCCAAAATATTTTTGATGGCGGAGTGGGTGGTATATAGAGTCTACGGCCCGCGCGCGAAGGGTGGGGGGGGTCTGTGCCGTGACTGGACGCCTCACGACCTGCGCTCCCCTGCAATGACAGCAAGAGCAACTAGTACGATCATCACGAGTAAGCAGTAAGCGGTGAAGGTCATATCGTGCCCACTATCCACAGTACTATTAGCGTCAGCGGTAGCATGGCGCAAATCGATAGTCCGACGGCCAGTATTGTATCGGTCCATCCACTCCGCATGGTCCATGCCCACACCTCAACGACAGCTGCAAACACGATCACGCCAGCCAACAACACCCATTCACAGGTCATCTCGAACCCCACCACCTCCACAATAGCGTCAATTAGCGCGTCAAACTCCGCCCCGTACTGCTCGATCAACTCCGCCGGAATAGGCCGTCCAGGGTACATCATATCATCGATACCCATCTAGTCGCCCCCCACAACGTCCAGATTGCCCTCTGTTGCGTCGCCCCCGATAGGCTGGTATTCCGCCTCGACAACACCCTCTATCGCGTCCCTGCGGCCCCACAACTGCGCCGACCTCTGGTCGGGGAGTAATTGCGCCACGTTGATTGTTATCGACGGAGCATTGATCTTGCCGAACCCGTACAAATCGGCCAATGACTGCCTAATTTTGCGCCGAAGCTCAATCCTGGTCGACGCCTTAGGTATGACATATTCCATGGTTTTGGTGTCCGGATTTTCGGACATGAGGTCCACCTCGGCCAGGTCGCGCTCATATCCGGCCTTAAGGAGGGAGAATGCTATTTGCCGGTCCTCGTGGTGGTCCTCTGCAAGCTCTCTCCGCACTGTAGATATGGCTCTACGGACGGTTTTATCGCTTACTCCGTATAGATCATTACATCGAGTGACAATATCACGGGGTTGGTAGCCGTCTCTGAGCATCTCTAGAACGACTGGTAGGAGTGCGGCACGCTTGTATTGGTTGCTACGGCTGGTTGCCAATGGTCTAGTAGTGTCCTATGTGGGAGTAATTACGGCTCATATCGGCATTATCGCGGCCAGTGGTGGTTGTATATGGCATGATTGCGGGTCCAATTATGATGTAATCCCATCCCGGAGGCACGTCGAGCGCACAATCGCCGCCGGTGCCTATGTAGTATCTTCTTGTGTAGTTAGCTGTCTTATGGTATCTCATCTACTCACCCTCACGCGGCCCATCTCCCGGATCGGGCTGTGTGTCTACTCTACCGCACCGCTTGCACACGGAGTATATCGCCATTGGATCGCTACGGCTGTATCGTGGTGCCGGTATGATCAGGCCACAATTAGGGCATCTCATCCGGCCAGCCTCTCCCGTAGTGATATGATTGATTGCCTTAACTGCTCAGTACTCGCCGCAATCTCCATTACGCGGCCCTGGTGTATCTCCGGCGCGCGCTCCAGGGTATCCACGAGTATATCCATTATCTCGCTGCACCGCCTCGCGGCCCGGTTGAGCCTCTCCTCATATATAGACATTATGATGCAATGTACTAAACATCCGTGTATCTGTCAACAACTTTTTTCAGCGTTTTCGCACTTTTTTTCCACCCGCCCGAAAAAATTATAAAAAACACTTGACAAATACCGATAGTGTAAGTACAGTACATATATCAAGTCGTAACGCTCATTGACAACCGACGGGCCCGAGAGTGCGACACACTCGACGCCATCCACGCCACCGACGCCGAGGAATACGGCAGATGCAGCAAGCGACGGCAAGACGGCCCTAATCAATCTCCACTCTTTTCTCCTGCCCTCCATAGGAGAGGGCAGAATATAAATAGTGGAGTGTTACAAGATGAAAAACTTTCAAGCGCGTATATTCGCCGATACGTTTGTAGATGATTATTCACTCGGAGAGGGTAAGCGCGGTACGTCGTGGGATCACCATGTTTATTCTGATAGCCTCGACGATTTGCTCGGTAAA
>JBAZEO010000245.1:0-3110 GCA_041653935.1 Dehalococcoidia bacterium
TTCTTCCTGGATCGCGCGGAGCTTATCACGGTATACCTGAAGCAAGTCGTAATATTCTTTATTCACGGTTAAATATACTATACGCTTGTCTAGTTGTCAAGCATTTTTTGTGAGTAACCAGAAATAAATTTTCTCTGTTATCCAGCCGGTTAAATAAGCGAATGGCTCATCGTTTTCGATTGAGCGTTCCATGTCACAATCGCGGCAAATGTTTGAAACTACATGCTGTATTTCATGCGCGATAGTGGAGTGGTCGGACGGTTCTCCGAAGATCAACTTTTGGCGTATCCACACGACGGAAGAGCCGATATACCCACCATAAGAACAGTGTCGAGTGCAGAATAGCGATTCTCCTATATCGCCCCAAGATATATTCATATTCTTCCGAGAGTATAGGTCAATCTCATTCTCGTCAAGAAGATAGCAGAAGTGAATCTTATGACCGTAGGGCGGAACGGTGAAAGAGAATGTGCCTTTACCGCGATATTTCAAGCAATCTCCTAGGGAAAAGAGTTCCCGGCGGGAGGTACCGCGCCGGGCTGTTTATAACACTTGCATGAACGTAAATCGAAATTTTAAATCACGCGGCGAGTCGTCCGATCTTCCGCGATGTGGAGAGGGCAGGATTTGAACCTGCACGGATTTAATATTGTTAGCGACGGTTCCGGTGGTATCTATGAGCATGGCCTCTCGCCAGCGTCGCCCCTATCCATGATAGCGTCTACCAATTCCGCCACCTCTCCTTGTAATTTTGAACTGCACCACTGTTCCCCGAAAACTCGCCATTAGCGGGTATGCCTACGGGCGATCCACCGGCAATTCAAAGCGATGCAGTTCAAAATGTGGCACCGACGGGAATCGAACCCGCCCAGGGAATTCTTACCTGATCGACAGGCCGCCATGCCCCCGGCTCCATTGCCGCAGTGCCTTGTGCCGGTTAGCCCGGCTACTCACCACTGCGCAGGTGACGCTAAACAACCCCACGAATTTCGCATTGTCAAGAGGCGCGCAGGGTCACTCTTTCTCCTTCTTGTCGAACGATTCCAAGTACGCATCGAGCTTCTTTTCAAGCACGGTTAACGCCTTATCGGGGATTCGCTGGACGTGCTCGTTCGCGGCGATCTTCGGGAGTAAGTACATCGCGGCTATTGTTTTTGAGTTCGGAGGCACTCCAATAAAACCATCTATGCTACCAATAAGATAAATCATCCACACCATTGAAAATACCTCCTATCGTTTTTAACGGGGCTTCCACCCGCCGCCACCGAACCCCAACCCTCCCGATGTCTGACGTGCTCCACTGGTCCACGCCCCACTCTTACACTTTCGCTACGCTGGCAGTGTGGGCCTCGACGCCTAATCCTACTAGGCCGTCAAGCGACCGGTCAGATTGTTGCGTCCACCTCCGTCGTCACGGATTAAATTACCAGTATTATTAAACCACGTAAATGTCAAGCAATTTTACCTTCATCACGCAAAAAAAGCACTCGCGTTGCCACATATCCAGAAGAGCACCCACAGGCCACGGCGATCTGCCTCTGTGTGTTAGTCGGGTAGTACTGGATTATCATTGCGTCAATCGCGGCCTTAGTCTTGTCGTCCATAACACGCGCCCGGCGGCGCTTACCCTCGATTGCGGTCTTCCACTCCTCGGGTATTTTAACAGTCATAGGATAGTAGCCTCCACATCCAACCCCGGAAACTCTGCCATTCTCCAATCCCATGAAAACCTCCCGCTATCGTAGATGTCAAACCAGACTATACCAAGATCGACCAGCCCTTCGCACTCCCTCACACCGAAAATTGTGTGGTAGCACAGGGCCGGAAGCGTAATCCCAACCCACGAGGGACCGCCAGCGTAGTTAAAGTAGTGGACGTGCCCGCGCAAAATGATATTGGAAAGCGGGTGTCTGGCCTTCTCGTTGTGCCACATCACGTTCCACATCCTGGCTTTCGATATCGCGGTATGCCGACCGTGCGGTATCTGTGAAGCCCCAATCTTATGCTTCGCGTCGATCACACACCCGTTGACATTGTAAAATCCATGTCCCTCAATCTTGATGTCCTTGCAGCGCGAAAAGTCTGGAATGATCGATTCAAAGTCGTCTTCCTTCCCGACGTGGTAGCGCGTTCCGTAAACCATCCTGACCTTCTCGGCTTCCGTCTCATCGATGAACCGCGCAAGCATCCGGCATTGCTCAACGCGGTCGGTCGTCAACTGTTCCACCCCGCCGGACTTCTCACCCTTGCCATCTATGGCATCCCCGGTCATCAGCAAGATGTCAATCGGTTTTAGTCTCTCGATGGTGTCAGCGGTGAAGCCCCACAAATCCCGCTGATACTCTCCGATGTCGCGCTGAAGTCGGTCGCCTGAGTCCTTTCCGAACCACCACTCGGGAGGCGTCAACCCGTAGTGGTGGCCGCTATGCGTGTCGGAACATACCATCACGCGCTTGAAGTTCCTCAATTACGCCTCCTTGATCTTGTATGTTTTGCGCTCGCGGAACTCCTCGCGCTTGCCGTTGTTCCACTGGCTCAACGGGCGAATGTAGCCCACGCAACGCGAGTACACTTCACACGGAATGCGCCGACTATCCTCACGCGATGCGTTGATGTCCATCGCCACAATCTCAATCGCGGCCTGACGTGATATTCCGATCGCCTCCATGAGTTCAGTTACTTTAGCATTCATCGCTCCTCCTTGCACACAACGAAAGGACCTTTAGCGTCTACACCACGCGAAACATAATTATGGCACCGCTTGCACCGCTTTGATGCGATGACCGTTCCATTCGCGTTATATGGGTCTATGCCTGAATACTCCATACAGACATCTTCTTTATCGCGAGTACCCATGTTAAAATATTTCTTCATCGCTCCTCCTTATTGCGGCGTATCCGCCATAGTTCATCATGCTAAGTATAACATGTATACACTTTCAGCGGTATAAACAAGTTTATGCATATCATATTCTAGCAAATAAACAAGTCGTCCATACCCCAAGTTGGCTGTCATCATAATGTTTCTCCTTAGTTTTTACCGCCAGACCAGTAACATAGTAAGATATCATGCACATAATGTCAAGATTATTACAGTATCTTAACTTGTTT
>JBAZEO010000246.1:0-3093 GCA_041653935.1 Dehalococcoidia bacterium
GTCGTACCTGTCTCATCGACCTCGGAAGCGAGTGCCAGGGCACGATCTTCCACCACTCGGTCCTGAACACGTTCCCCTCTATGATCGAGTCCCACAGGCCGTAAAGCAATTGGTCCCTGATTATCGGATGAAGCCCGCTCAGACGTTTGCGGTAGTCGGCCTGATCGATGTAGGGGTTGTCCTCGAGCTTCGCCGGGATGAAGATGTGCCCCGGCCTCCTCTCGGTTATCCACTTCCGCTTGACCCATTCGTGACCGGGGCCGCCCGGGTTGGTCGTGCATCGCATCCTGAGAGGCACCCAATGAAGGGGGTCGTCCGGGTCGCTCGGCTTCCTGAGACGGGAGTGGAGATAATCATAGGCTTCCTCCCAAGGTATCTCCGTGAGTTCGTCAATGGCGATGTATTGCCACGCGGTTCCCTTGTAGTTCATCGCGTCGTCCTTGTTCTCCAGGTACCCGAACGTGAGAGTGGCCCCGGATGGGAATATCCACGTCTTCTTCTGGTCGGTCCATTGGGCGTCCGAATCGAGCATCCATCCCTTAGATCGCGGGATGAGTGCGCCGCCCTGTTCCAGCAGCCTTGTGTTTCTTCTGAGAATTAAAGCGTTGTAGCCCGCGATATCGGAATACTGCAAGGCCCCGGCCAATATGCAGTCCGACTTCCCTCCGCCCGCCTGACCGCCGTATAGGCCCTCCTCCGATGGATGATTAAGGAACACCGCTTGCTTAGGCGTCAGGGTTATCGGGATGTATCTCGTCATCCTCGGCCTGACGACCCTCGCCAGGTTCCTTCTTTGTTCTTCTGTCAGTGAGGCCGTACTCGGCCAGGAGCTTGTCGTATTCATCCAACCACTTCGCTTCTGAATATTTATCGAGCTTGCTCTCCCCGGTGTTCGAGATTATGAGCGTGGGCATGTCCATCGTCGTTCGTTCGAGGTCCGTCATTACCTTGACCCATGCCGGTATCTGCCCTGCCTTGATCTCCTTCGGGTCCATGTAGGTTTCGCGTATCTTCGGGTCGGGCATGAGCCGCGCGATGATCCGGTCCTGCATGGCCTTGGCGATCGTGCGATGGGTCTTGCGCATGTCGGCCTTCTCTTTCCGTATCTCGTCCTCGACGGCCTGTCGCCTGATCTCGTCAAGATGATTGTCATAGGCCCGTACCCTTGCCGTCCATGTGAACTTCGTCGCCCAATCGTGAAAATAACGCGAGGATTTATAGAGAGGCTTCCCGGCAGGGTCTAGGATTAACAGCGGTATCTTGTCGAGGCTGCGGTTCGTTCCCATGTCCCGGTACACCACAAAGGCCCGAAATGCCTTGCTAGACTCCCCCGGTTGCTGCTCCCAAGGCTCGGTCATGTATTACGGCCCCGGTTGATTTCGTTCATAATGCTGTCTTTGGGTGCCGTCGTATGTCATTATGACGGATTTTATGAAGGGTTCCCGAATCTGTCCCGGGCGTTTCGTCTTGAGAGGCGACACTTTGCTCACCTATTGGTTACGTTCGTGACGCTCGGCCTCGGTTCGTCCTCGGGCCGCTTGTCCACGAGCCACAGGTTCCCCGGGCTCGTCTTCTGGTAGATGACTCTCAGGTTTCCCTCGAAGTTCTTGATGTGTTCCTTGAACTCGTCTAGCTCCTTGTACGTCAGCTTCCCCACGAAGCCGAAGGATATGTATGTGTCCATGAACTCGTCGCCCATCAGATCACGTCCAACGCGAGGAACAATATTCCTACCGCCATGACGAGGTATGCCGTCAGCCACAACATAAACCCCCTTTCATTATCGCTAGATTCCGCCTTGTCGTTCATTCGTTTCATTCGTACCATCCCTGTTGATTAGATTAATATCTTGCTTATTATTTTTATCTTTGTTGAATCGTTCCTTGACCTGCCCCCAATCCCTGCGAAGCACCCAATGGGGCCTCGTTCCCGGCCTGTTCTCGCATCCTTTGCAGGGCCAGTAGAACACGTTCGCCCTTCGATATTCGCAAGTATCGCAGGTCCTTGGCATCTCGTCGCCCGTTGTCATACCTCTTTGATGTCGATGTTCCTTATGCTTATCTCCTTCCCCCCGGTCCTTATTGTTATCGAGGTTATTCCGGGCTTGTCGAGTACGTTCAGAGCGATCTCGATGGTCTTCATTGTCGCTTCCCTTGTGCGAGGTTCGAGTTCGCTCATCAATATCCTACCGATGTTCGCTCGTTCTTCCGGCCCAATCTTCTTCGAGGTACTTTCGCCGTCCTCTCCCCCCGCCTTGTTCTTCGGGTTCTTCTTGCAGCATTCCTCATGCTGGACCCTGCGGCCCGATGATGTGAACGTCCTCGGACAGTGGGAGCATTTAAGCGGGTTCTCCGCGTTCTTGCCGGGGTTGCTTTCGCTCACTTTCGATTGAGACGGAAGCATCGGTTCCTTCGTTAAAATGTAGAGCAAGCCCACTCCCTTGACCTCCTTGGTCCTCACCTGCTTGGTCGCTTCGAGCCTGGTCATCGCCGCTGATGCCGTCGGGATGTCGAGCCCGGTAGCCTCGGTTATCTCGGAGATGTCCATCCCGTGCTCTCGATCTCCCTCCGCCAGTGCCTTCAATATGATATCGCTCGGTGTGTCTTTCGTGTTCATCTTCATTCCTTCAATGTCCTCTGTCCTTTTATCCTGTTCTCGGTTCTTATTTTCATGCCAGCATCGTCGCTGAGCTTAGCCCCGCAGTTGTCGCATTCGAGGAGGGGAGCGCATCCGAAGTACGTCGGGCGCATCTTGCCGCGCTTGCAAACGGGGCAGATATTTTCGTCGCTCATCGCGTCAGACCCTCTCCTTGAACTCGATCTCGACCATCGACGGCCCGATCGCGTACTCCTTTTCGACCGCCCACTTCACGATCTGCGAATCATCGGCATAGAGGACCTTGTTCAGGGCATCACCGACGCACCTTTCGAGCTTATCGAGATCAGGACGTTTGACCGGATACTTCACCTTCTTCGGTGTGGATTTGGGCCTGGACAGATGGAATACGACGGTTATCTCCACCGCCTCATCCTTGGCGAAGAACAGGCCCGGACGTTCCGCGAGATAGTTCTGGACGTTCATCCTTATGAACGC
>JBAZEO010000247.1:0-3077 GCA_041653935.1 Dehalococcoidia bacterium
GCGATGAAGGATCACTATAATGAAGTGAATCCTATGACCGAAGACCAGACCCAGAGTCTACGGGATTACGAGGAAGCTACCAAGGATCTTGCGGCAAGTCAGGCAGAACTGGCAAAGACCGCCGGTGCTGAGCTTGCCCCCGCAATGACTGAGATCGCTCAGTCGCTTAACGATCTGGCGGGGAATGAGGCCATTGTCGGTTTCTTCGGGTGGCTGAACGGGGCCCTTACCCTTGTGGCGCGGGGATTCCACATCATGGCCTCTGAGATAGAGTTCATGATGATCCTCGCAACAAAGGGAGTGGACGCTGCGAATAAACACGACGCTGAACTGGAGGACTGGATCCAGAAGAAATCCCGCGATGATGCGATGAGGGCCGCAGGGTATCGCACTGATGGCATGGGGAACGTCGTCATTGATGAAGAAAAGGCAGCAGCGGGATCGAGACTCACTTATGACACAGCAGAAGAAGAGCGGCTGAAGGCCCTCAAAAAGGCAACGGACGACCTCACCAAGGCTAATGAGGACCTGTTTGACGCGAAAGAAAAACTTTACGACATCAACAAGAATTACTACGACGACGTGGAGTATGCCGGTCGGGATATGTCTCAGATCCGAAGCCTGACCCGGAACCGGGATAAGGATACTGCCAACCAAGAAAAGGAAATCGAAACGGCACAGGGAAAAGTTATGGCGGCCGCCGGCACTGTGGCGAACCAAACCGGTAAGGATTTGATCCTCTACATCGGGGGGAACTCGGCCCCCGTCACCGTCCCGGGTGTCATAGGCAACACCAGCGGCGTTTCCAATGCTGACCTGATGCAAAGCGGGATCCGAAAGGTGTCGAATTGACCGCTGATACGTTTGATTCGGTTACTATGGATGTCCGGGAAATACGGGATTTCAAGACGGATGTGTACGGCAACCTGTCGGTGTCGCTCCTCTGCCGGATCACCACGTGGAGCGATTACACTAACCTTGTTGCCAAAAAAGGGTATGCGACCGCGACGGTAGTACTGGCAGGCACAACCAACGTCCAGTACCTCGGGGGCGCTATGGGGAGCCTCGTGCTGAATGGGACCACCTACACTAACTGCGTGATCTCGGACGGCCCGACCCTGAGCGAAGTGGCAGCACCGTCGAACGTAGTATGGGATTTCACGGTATCATTCGTGAGGAAGACGACATCATGACCGCAAACCCCCCGCCTGCAGGGCTCCGGATAGCCGGGGTTGAAACGACAACCGTGATCCGTGGCCGGCCTCCGCTTAACTGCTCGATGGGGTGCCCGGAGTTCCGATCAGAGGATATCTGCGGAACCTGTTACCGGAGACCGATCAAGAGTACTGAAACAATCTTCACAAAATTCGAGGACTGATAAATATGGCAATGGCTACTAATTACGGACTGACAAAAATCCCCGTTTATGTCATGCAGAGCACGGCGGGATATTTCGGATGGATGGCATTGGACGGCGGCGTAACGGTCGAAGCGGCGGGAACAACCGCACTTACCTCCGAGATCACGACCAACGGAGGCGGGCGGGCTGCAGCCACGCGGGCGTATGAGGCTGATTACAAGGCGACGTTTTATAAACTGTTTACCTTCACTGGTGACCTATCGATCTATGGCGTTGGGATTGCTGACAGCGCATCAGCATCCAGTGCCACTATCGGGATCGTTCACAAGTATGCATCGGTCCGGAATGTGGCAAACCTTGAGACTTGTGCGATCACGCAGAAAGTAGTATTTGCGGAGGTGTAAAAAATGGCACTTGGAAAGACAGTAGCTACGATATTAAGCAACAAGACGGCAGCGGCATCGAACAGCACAACCCTTACGGATTGCACAACCATCGACACGGCAGCCGTTCTTATGCTCGGCATCGGGGTAAAGCTGACATTCAATGCAGCTGCAACGGGAAAGGCAACGGTAAAAGTCTTTGCATCTCCTGACGATACAAACTATGATTCTGAACCCTGCGACGAGTGGGATATTCCGTGGGAGAACGCAACTGTCTCAAAGACTGTCCCAACGCTTCCGGCCGCACGGTACCTTAAAGTGCAGGTTACAAACGCCGATGCCGGCCAGAGCATCACCGCGATCTATGTGTACTCTCACCCATTGACGGGATGAGGCGGACCGCATGACCGCACCCGAACGTTGGCTTAACATCCAGTCCGGCCCGTACCCGCAATGGCGATATCGGACCCGGCACCGCATCACCGGCCCGGCATCAGCGACCGGCTACCAGCACCAAGAGGTTATCCCTTTCAAATTCGGGATGAACTTTGATTTCAGTGATATCCGGTTCACTGATGAGGTGGGAGCCGCCTGCCCGTATTATATCGACAGCAAAACCGACGGCGTGACGGCCACGGTGTGGATCAAGGTTGCGGCGGCTCTCCAATACCATATCTATCTCTATTACGGCAACGGTATGGCAGTGTCCGAGAGTTCCCGGGCTGCGGTGTTCCCGGTCAGCAACCAGTTTGCCGGCAGTGGTATCAATTCCGATATCGAGAATAACGGGATTGAACGGAAACCGTTTTTCGAGAAGTTTGATGTCGATGATCTTGCGGCATATACCGTAACAGGAGCCCCGACCATTACATCAAGCGAATTGGTATTAGCCGACGGTGAAGGAATTATTCGATCACTTCCGGGGTTGGAAACGAGCGGGAAATGGGATTTTACGTTTAAGTACATGACGGATAGTTCAACGTATGACGCTCAGGAAATACGGTGTTATTTCGGGACAAATTCATACATTCAGATCGAACGTGATCCGGTCGACAGCGTGGATATAAACGTGTGGTATAATGGGATCGCGTGTCTCTATGCTAATATTGTCGCACTGCCAGACAACGTGTATGTCGATATATCGATATCATATGACGGCACAAATTACGAATTGCTTTGGGGCGGTTCTTTCATGGGATCTGGCGCAGGGGATCCTCCGGTCACCCCGAGTATCGGGATATCCTGTACGGATACCGCCTGCACTGTCGACGAAATGAATTATGTCCCGTCCGTCAGCGATTCCGACGATTTCAGCCGCGATACCGAAGCCCGGT
>JBAZEO010000248.1:0-3058 GCA_041653935.1 Dehalococcoidia bacterium
GCCTTACCGCTGTTACTTCGTTTAGCATTAGAGAAGCAGATACTGGTCGAGCTATAGGATCGACATATCAAGTTCGGCAAGGGCATATGTATACCGTGTTTATGTCAGGGCCGGTATTCAATGAATACCAATGGCGCGTTATCGACGACGGGGAAACATACTAGTTTCCGAGCACCGCGCTCGCAAGCGTAGCCAGTAGCGCGCAGAAGGCGGCGAAGTATGGCCCCCATGCGCGGATACGCCCGGCACCTGAATTTGCGCGCTTTTTCATGGCTTCGTTAACGGCTTCGATTATAAGTTGCTTTTCCATGACGCGGGCCACGGCCTCGGCCTTTTCTATGTCGGCAAGCTTTGTATCCTGGCAGAAGTTGCGGCCTTCCTCATAAGTGAGCCGCTTTTCATGGTCGATAATCATAGCCGCCGCCCCCGGCTTGCCGTTGCCGTCTCTCCAATGCTCTA
Organism: Dehalococcoidia bacterium; assembly: GCA_041653935.1. Classification (GTDB taxonomy): domain Bacteria; phylum Chloroflexota; class Dehalococcoidia; order E44-bin15; family E44-bin15; genus JAYEHL01. Next base: position 460 of record JBAZEO010000248.1, read on the forward strand.
GCGATTCAACCTTTAGCGCGATGTCAGCCATGATGCCCGCCTTTCGATTATACTAATATATCTGCATCGGAAGCGCTACGAAAAAATCCCTTGCAGTTCCCATTATGCGTTCCTCCCGCGATCATCGATCCAGCCGATAGCGGTACAGCCAATAGCAATATTTGCATGTGACGCTCTGGCAAAAATCTGACGTGATCCATTTATTTTTATTGGCTTAATTATTCCATTTGCACCAGAGTTCTGTAAAATTATTGAATAATTAGTATTTGTCGCTGCGGCATCGGTTCGTAATGAGCTGTCAACCCATACATACGCAAGCCCAGCATCGGAAGTATGATATGCATTGGCCTCTATTAGTCCAACAACATTAGGAGGTATTGGCGTTGTTATTGTTAGCCTATTAGTTGACCCCGCAGTTGCAACTGCTCGTGCGGTTACTGCATTATTGAAAATAACCTCATCGCCGGTTTGTGTAAACGGTATAATATTTGCCGCCGCGTCCGTGCATACACTCATTATTCGGTGCGAATATGTATAGCCCGCAGGTAATACAATCGCGACGCCAGCCTGCTGGAAACCACAATCTGTTGAGCCGTCTGAATCTTTGCGGAAAAGTCGCAGATAGTATACACTGTTTGCAACTAACGCGCCTCCTGGCAACATTCCGCCTGCATTATTTCCTGGTGCCCATGCCTCATCTATGCGCTTGGTGATTGCGGCCGCAAGGGTGAGCGTCAATACATCGGTCGCGTCTCGCGCTTTACCGACTGCTATTGTAATATCATGGTCCGTGTCCGCCGCGTTTGAGCAGGTAAGGCCGTCGATATATCCTCTAGCTATAACTTGACTTGAAAAGGGTTGCGCCAGCGCTGACTGCCATCCTATTCCATATCCGCTCGGGATATTAGTAGCGATCCAAGGCGACCACGCTACGCCAGCATTTATGCTCTGCCTCTCGAATGTATAGAGCGCCGAAGTTGGGCCTGTCGAAAAGTCAACAAGCCTTTGATAGATAATCCCGGTACCATCGGGCGATGCTTCGACCTGGAGGGCATAAAGGTCAGCCGCCGCGCATCCTACAGGGAAATTGGAAGTTCCTCCGTTAGTCCAGGAATAGAAGCCTGACTCTACTATCTTGTTGAAATTGTACGCGTTGGGAACGCGCATAGCACGCGCCATGGTTCCGCGAGGAAGAGTAAGCAATAGATCTGCGTCAGTAGCAGTATTTGAAAGGCTTGAATAAATCGTGCTTCCGTTTTTATCCTGTACGAGTAGCGAATAGGCACCTGGAACGTAAAGATTGCGCGGGGCACCCTTGTAGGTTATATACCCGCCAGATATGCGAATATCCTTCGCGGCGGCGGGAATGGTCATCGCTTCATCGTAGTAGCACGCGAGCGGATTCGATATAGGATTAAGGCCCGACACGCCTATGTACACATGCCCGCCCTCGACAGGCCGGCCGTCTTCCTCGAAGAACATCGGATACGGGGCTCGGATTACGTTTGCCATCTAGTCCCCCATATAGTAGCCGAGTGGAACGACATAACAAAAAGAAGCGGCAGTTATTATCATGTCATAGTCTAGGTATACATAAAATTTTCCCGAAGAATTAAGCGGTATATCTATTTCTGTAAATGTTCTACATAATGAGCCAACTTCAGTTGACGTATCACTAACACAAGAACAAGGGAATGCCGTAGTACCCCATCCAGAAGCAACTGTTGCGTCGTTAGTAGAGAATGCAGCATATAGATAGTAATGGACCGTTCCAGAGAGAAGAGGTCCAGATGCAGTTATTCCCATATAAACCTTTGCCCTTATTCCTTTTGCTCCATCTGGAATCCCAACAGTACCGCCCGCAGAAACAGGTCCATACCATCCTGCAGCGATAGGTATCGTTTTATTTCTAGCCGTAGTAGTTGTTTTATTGAATAAGTGCAAACGCCCCATCGATAAATGCGTACCGTTAGTATCTACTGCCTGTGCCGGTTGCCATTCTCCACCAATGACAACCCATTGGCCTACCGCTTGAGCCTGTAGCGTAATATGCCTAAATTGAGCGCCGATATATGCCGAGACGTTGCCAGCGTTTGCGATGACATCCGCGCCGTTAGGAGCAATCTGGATAACGCCAACGCCTGAATCTATTTTTACGATAGTTACTCTATGCCCAACAACTCCTGCGGCGGCGGGAAGATTGCAAACAAAAGCGCCCGCTCCTGTAGTCACAAGTACCGTAGTATTGTTATGAAGTGCGATTATCGAATAGGGCGTAGCGGGAGACGGGATAACAATCTCATCCGGCCCAACTAACTGCCACGTGCTAAACGTAGCGCCAGCGTCTGCGCTTTTGCGCTCCCATGCGTAAGGCGTTGTATTGAAAGTCAAGGAAAAATCGACTACACGCTGATAGATGATCCCCGCGCCATCCGGGGCCGCAAAGACTTCAAGCGCAAAAAGGTCCGCCGCACCGCATCCGACAGGGAAGTTTGACGTGCCCGCGTTCGTCCATGAATAGAGCCCGCCGTCAAGGATGAGATTCATATTGAATGACGCGGGAGTGCGCATCGAGCGAGAAAGCGTCCCGCGTGGTTCG
>JBAZEO010000249.1:0-3053 GCA_041653935.1 Dehalococcoidia bacterium
GACCAGCCCGTCGGTGCGGCATATGTCCAGTTGCCAGCCGCCGTCCATCCAGCCACGTTGGTCAGTTGCTCGGCTGAAAGCGTCGGCGTGGCGGTGAGGTTTTTGGCAGTAAGATCAAATTCCCCGACATCCCAGTCAGCCGTCAGTGGGACGGTACCGTCGGCTTTGAGGTAGCCGGTCAGGGAAGGAACGGCTACCCTGCGCGGGACCAGCGAAAACTTGTATTCATCCTGGTTCTGCGCGAATGCTGGCAGGATGAATGCCAGCAGTAGAAGCCCGATTAAAATCTTTTTCATGCTGCCCTCCTCACTGCGTATAGTCCAAGATCACATCAGCCCTGAGCGTCCCGGTAGTACCGGCGGCGAAGGTGAATGTGATATAAATCCAATCGGCGCGCTTGGAGGTATTCAAGGGGATCTGCCTGGCTGCTGTAGCGTTCAAAACAATGGCATCGTCCGTCGCGACATTCGTCGATCCATCCACAAGCGAGGCGACATAGGTTGTGGTAGAGACAAGGCCGCTATCCGTGTATCGATAGCCGATCTGTACCGTGACCGAAGTCGAATCGCCCACGACGTAATTGAGCAACAGATTCGCCTTGTAATAATTCCCGGTGGCGATCTTGTACGTTGTCCCGCTGACAAGCGTGAGCGTCCCGGTCGTGACCGTATTGACCGCAAAGGCCATCGATGCGATCAGCATCAAAACGATGAACATGATCTTGCTTTTCATTTTCAAACCTCCATGAAATTTTTATCAGATGGCGGCACAACTTCGAAAAAGTCAGCCAACCTTGAAAGCGGTTTTTGCGGCCAATCGGGATTGAATACTTTCACCCTTCGGCCTTCGATCATCCTGGAAAGGCAGACGAAATGCGGCAGGCACTTGCTTATTAAATCCTTCTCCGGGGTCTTCTCAGGATGCCCGTTATGATTATGCGTGATCTGTGCTTCAGCCGGGCCGTCATATCGAATGTCTATACCCATGACGTAGACAGGATTCGCGCCCAGGGCCAGAGCAAGCGCAACGGCGCAGTAGCCGGAATTATTCCCATGATAAAGTCCCTGCTCAGTGGGAACTATAGGCCCGCCCGCGCCCAAAGAGCGGATCTCGCGCACACCCGCGACGTGCTGCTGACAGATGCGCACCCCGACCTTGATTCCTTCAAATGCATTGAACTTTGCAAGTGCTTCTAGACCATAGATACCATCAAGAACGCGCCCGTAAAATCGTGCATCGAGCGCAAGCAAGATCGTCGGGGAGAAAAATTCAAAGGCCCGATTCACGCCGATTGATAGCATGCCATCGAGCCGCCTGAAATCAAAAGACCGGAGGGACGGGCCGCTTCCGACGACAACGCACGACCGACCGTGCCAGGAGCCAGTCGCCAGGAGGTCAAGTCCTATGTTCGTCATTGTCAGCCCGCCCTCCGGCGGGGGAGAAACAAGCGAGGCAGCGGAAGGAGTGACCGCCACCCGCTATAATTCAGTTCACCGCCATGCCTACGCGATGTTGCAGCACTCGATCTGATCCTCATCGCCGAGGCCAGCGCCATACCGCATCCAATCAACCTGAGTCGTCGCGCGCGCCATGATATCCTCTTCGGTCAGCTCTTCGAGGTTCATGCGCATCCCGCTCTGGGCTTTCGCTCCGGGGAAAGCGACCAGGTAATGATCCGTCCAGGCTGCCAGCGTGGAAGGATTCCGCAGCATCATGGTCGTGACCTGGCGGATATTGAAGTCGAGATGCAGCGGGGAGCCGCCGAAGCCTTGCAGAGCCAGGCCCAGCGCCTTGCGGATGCGTCCGCGAATTTGAAGCGGCGAGAAGACAACGAACGTGCTGTTCGGGGTGATGCCATAGCCCTTGTCGCGGCAAGCCAGCGCGATCGTTTCACAGGCCTTGTTAATGGTCTGCACGTCGCGGTTCGCCGTGTAGGTTTCCGCCGTGTTGGCGAGCGCTGCGGGTTCCGGGTTCTGCCATGCGATCTCGGCCTTCGGGGTCGTGGTGAAGACATCGGTCATGAGATCGTAGTGCGCTTGGGCCAAGTATGAATAGGCCGCGTTGCGGAAGGCCGTCAGGATGTCGGCGATCTGCGCCCATTCGGCATCTTCAAGCAAGGTCTTGTCCCATTGCAGACCGGCCCCGTATTTGTCGAAGTCGATCATTTCCTTGCTGCCCTTGATGTTGTAGATCAGGGCTTTGTCGCCGGAAGGGACCATGCCGAACTTGAGCGTATTCTCCAGGGTCAACTGCCGGAAGCCGCCTTTAGCACTGCCGGTGAAATCCAGTACCTTAAAGAACTCGCGCCAGCCTTCATCATAGACGGGCAATTCACTGATCGAGGGGATCAGAGGATAGAACGCTTCGCCGGATGGGAAGTCACTCTTGTCCGTCCAGGCCTGGATATGCTGGTTCTGGGCCATCCACGCCTGAATGCGGGCCGTATTCTCAGCGGAGAATCGGGCCGTCAGGGGTTCGCGCATGAACGCAGCAACGGTATGCACGTAAATTTTGCGCGCCTCAGGATCGAGTTCATGCAGCCGCTTGCCTTTCAACTGCGGGATTTTGGAAAAGTTGAGTTTCATCATGGTGTCCTCCTCAGGTCACGATCTGGGCTTTATTGCCCCAGAAGTCAACCAGCACTTCGGTCGTGAGAGCGGCGGCACTTTCGAGAGCCTTCCCGCAGCGATAGCGCCCGGCTTGACTTTCGTCAAGGTTCAATGTGCTTGTGTCAAAAAAGACTTCATCACCTTGAGCGAAAACGGCAGCGCTGGCCTTCGGTAGTTTGACACGCTCGGCCTCGATGATCTTCGTCCCGATTGCGCCGGTGGCATAGGCCTCGAGCCAAGCGTAAACGGTTGAATCTCCCAGAAGCCCCATGTCGCCCTCGGATACTCCGGGCGACGCGACCACATGCTGAAGCACATGGCAATCTTCGATTCGACATTTCAACAGATCAGGCATTTTAGCCCTCCTAAGTTTTACGTAGGATTGCTTTCGGCCTCCCCTGGCCCTAGTTCCTGATCTGCGCCCCGCCGCTCGCCGATCACTAA
>JBAZEO010000250.1:0-3037 GCA_041653935.1 Dehalococcoidia bacterium
CTACAGGGGCAGACGGGGGCTTTGAAACGTGTCGGCATATCATTTACCGACGCGCAGGCAGAAGTGTTGAAATACGGCAACGAAAGCGAACGTGCATCTATGCTGGCACAGGTTATCACGGATAACGTCGGCGATATGAACGCAGAGCTTGCCAAAACAGATTCCGGCAAGATCAAGCAAGCCGAGAACGATATTGGCGACATGCAGGAAGAGATCGGGGAAAAACTCATCCCCATACAATTACAGTGGGTACAGTTGCAAAAATCTGCACTTATCCCGGCTCTCGGCGCATTGTTTGATGTGCTTGGCTTCATCGCAAAAATAGTGATGGCGGTCGTTTCCGCGATCGGTTTTGTGATTGAGGGGTTTAAGGGAACAAACACCATAGCAACTATTTTGGCATCGGCATTAACTGCTGTGGGTGTGGTGTGGGGGATTATGCTTGTTATCGCCAAGGCCTCTGCCATTCAGACGGCGATTGTTAGCGCAGCCGAAACCATATACATTGGGCTCTTGTATGCGAAAGAGGCCGCAATGAAGGTTGTGACTGCCGCCGCAAACCTAATGGGCGTAAGCATGAGCACCGCGCTTGGGATCATCGGGTTGGTTATTATTGCGGTTGCCGCGCTGATTGCTGTCCTCATTGCTTTTGCAAGCAATCCATTCTCCGAAGAAGCAAAACGTATTCGGGACGATCTGAAAGCGATGAACGAAGAGTTCGAGGATGGTCAAAAGCAAATGGAGGCCGAGGCCGCTGCGTCCGAAAAACTTGCTGATGAATTAATCGCCTTGTCCAATAAATCAAACAAGACAGCCGCTGACATCGCATCAATGCAAGCCAAGGCCGCAATGCTTAACGAAACTCTCGGAGAAGGTACTGTCGAGGTCGATAAAAACACTGGCGCTATGCAAATCAACGGCGAGGCCGTTGACGATGTTGGTAAATCATTAAAGATTCTCGTTGCGGCCAAACTGGAGGAGGCAAAAGCGACAGCGATACAGGAAGCAGCCACAAAGGCATATACGCTGCAAGCGGAAGCATTGGCGAACTGGGAAAAAGTGGCGGCAGAAGCGAACTTACGCAACGCTGATGGCGTGTTGATGACGGCAGATGCTTATTACAAATCGGAAATAGCGGCAGGCCGGATGAATGGCATATTGTTTGACAGCGCGTCGGCTTATATGGAAGCGTCAAAATCGGTCGATTATTACAACGGGAAGCAGACCGATTCTATGATCGTCGGGCAGGAAGTAACGCAAGCGGCAGCCGAACAAATGACGGAAAAGCAAAAACAAATTGCGATTGAAGAAGAACTTAACGCGGACCGCGAACTAACGACATCGGAGCATTACGCTAAATTACAGGAAATGATGTCCTCGAACTATGCCGCGCTCGGGCTGACCGAGGAAGAATACATTACCCAGATGTCCGAGCACCAGGCGGCAATCGAGGAGGCTACGCAGGAACACGTTGATACGCTGTTCGGGATCAACGAAGACGGCCTGTATAACGAAGCGCAGACGGTCGCGGAACTGACGAAAATTTGGGCGCAGAATCAACGAGACATGGCGAATTATTACGCCAACCTCAACACGCTATCAGAGGCCGGTTTTAAGGAGCTTGTTTGGTATTTCGAGCAGGGCGGCGTAGAAACAGGCGGGACCCTGCAAAACACAATGGACGCATTGCAGGGCATCGGGCTTAGCGGCTGGGAGGAAATAATAGCCGATTGGAACACGAACGGTGGCTACCTAAGCGCGGGTATCAAAAAGAAATACGGCGATGTCAACGTGGAGGCCGGTATCGGCGGCATGAAGCTTGTTGAGACGGCGAAGAAGGGCTTTGCCGACGCAAAAAAGTACGGCTTGGGAAGTTTTGACCCTGTCGTGGACGGTGTTGACGATATTTATGATGCTGTCGATATGTCAACCAAAACTGGCGGTAAAGAAGTAGCTGGATCATCTGCCAAGGCGGGCGAGGACGCATCGCAAAGCTTTATGTCGGCGGTGCGAAACAACGTTGGCGACACAAAAGAGCTAGGCAAGATTACCGGGGTAAATTATGTAGTGGGCATCTTACAAGGGCTACAGCTTGTGGGTTGGGCGCTGGCCGCCAAGGCAAAATCGCTTGCCCAAGGTATGAATAATGCCTTTAAGGGTGCATTAGATATAGATTCCCCGTCCAGGGTTGCCCGATGGAATTCGAAAATGTACGGCAAAGGCGCGGAGCTCGGCTTGGAGGACAGCAAAAAGGGGGTCAAAGCTGCTGCTGCCGATCTTGCAAATACCGTATTTGACGCATCGCGGCTCGTGTACACTCCCCCCTATATGGGGAGCGCGGGGGCCACAACCAATAATTACAACTATTACAACAGCCAGACGGATTCGACAAGCCAACCCTCGACAAGCGCAATGGAGGCCGCGATAGAGCGCGGTGCCGAAAAGGGCGTAGCAAAAATGAAGTTTGTCTTTGAGGGCCGAACGCTCGGTCGCGCAGTTAGAGAGGTGATTTGATGCAGATACGATACGTGAACCACCTCGACGTGGAGATTGATCTTACCGCCGCACCATACACCGTAGAAGCAAACGACATACTTGATTACGATTGGGTTATTAGCACAGAGGCGCGTGCTGACGGCAGAGGCGGGCGGGTTGCCTCTTTCGGTCGGAGCGTTACGTACAAAATGATACCCATCCATATACGTGCATACACAAACGCCGAATATGTAGCGGCGGTGGACGCACTACATGACGCGTTTGAAACGGATGTTGACGCAAAGATACCCGGCACGCTGTACGTCGGCGATTCATATGTGATGGCTTATGCTACGGCGAGCGCGAAAACGGGGTGGCATAAAGACGTGGATCACCTAGTCAACACTATCACTTTCGCAATCGAATCCGACCGCTGGAACATTGAAACCACGTTTGATTTTTACGACTACGAAAACATCGGCGCAACGGGGTTCCGGTATCCCGGAAAATACCCAGCGAAATACTGTGCTTCCGGTGGTGTGCAGGTCATAAACAACACACA
>JBAZEO010000251.1:0-3033 GCA_041653935.1 Dehalococcoidia bacterium
TTCAACTAGATACACTAATCCACGAGTGGGCACATGCTATATCCTGGTTTACCCCTGGGGTAGAGGATCATAGTGGAGAGTGGGGCCTCGCATACGCACGTATCTATAGTGCATTTATTAGGTGGAACTACGGACGAGGAGATAGGTAATGCCATATATAAAGCCTGTTAGCAGACAATTTCTCGATGATCCGATCAAAGAGTGTGTAGAAGAGCTACGAGAGTATGCAATGTTCGACGAGCGAGTCGGAGTATGCAACTATGTAGTCACCAGGATCGTGGCTGGGGCCATGCTTCCTGATAGCAAGCATTGGAACTACCACTCCATTTCGCGCGCTCTGTCCGTACTGCATGATGCTGAGGCTGAGATGAGACGCCGCTTGATGGATGTCAGAGAGGATGTAGCCATCAGTACAAACGGAGATATACTAGAGTATGAACAGGCTTAAAAACACCAGATGCTATCTGTGCGGACCAATCGAAACATGCCAAGATGGCGGTATTCTTTGGCGCGGCAACATAATGCGCAGGCTGGATTGCATAGGGATTAGGTGGCTTGACCCCTGCAATAAGCCAACTTCGTTCATAACAGAGACCCCAGCAGATAATATGCTTCTACAGGAGGCACGGGCAATTGCCGACTGGGATACAGTAGCCGAAAGGATGCTGTGGATACGCAGAGTCGATCTACGCATGGTCCACTTAGCCGACTTCCTGATAGTCCACCTGGACGCTAGAACGCCGACATTCGGCAGTATAGAAGAGATAACTTGGGCGAATCAGGAAAAGAAGCCCATTTTAGTACATTGTGAACAAGGCAAGACAGAAGCACCGCTATGGCTTTTTGGCATGATTCCCCATGAAATGATATTCTCGACATGGCTCGAACTGGAGAGATACGTCAGATACGTAGACCACGATAAGTGTCTGAATACCGACCAGATTACAACATGGTCAGAAAATAGATGGCATCTGTTTAACTTTCACGGAGACTAGCATGAGTAAGAAGGCTATCTACAAGGCCATATCGTGGGAAGGAATCTCAAATACCGTGGCCTTGGGGCTGGCCTATTTCATGTTTGGACATGCAGTAGACTGTCTAGTATTTACTGTGTGCGTGATGGCATTAAAGCTAGTAGGCTACTACTGGCATGAAAGATGGTGGGATAAAAAATAAGCCAGTCGTATAGACTGGCCAAACCGCTATCAAATTAGCGGGGAGTCGTATTCTAAAGCCAATCGGCTACTAGCTTGCCAATAAAGATTGTAGCAAGCGTCCAAGCACCCGCCACCACGCCAAGCATAATTTTGCGACTCTTTCGCAAGTCCGCTACCTGGGACATAATGCCTGGGTTGCCTTCTCTGTCTGCCGGGTTGCCATACAAGTCAAAGCTGTGCTGCTCCACATTCTTGAAATACGGCTGGCATGTAGCCATGTGCTCACGTACCTCATTATGATAGGAGTGTACATCGCTACGCAAGGCATCAAGAATATCACGTTCTTTAGTAGTCATCTTAGCATCCCTGCTTTATGTATGGCATCATAGACATTATTTGTACGTAGAACAACTGATCCTGCTTGATTTATGACCAAGAATGTAGGTGTTTCGGTTATCTTGTACTGCTTTACTTTTTCCGGCCTAGCATGAACGTCGTAATAGATGACGGCTATCCCGCGACGTTCCAGGTCGCGTTGATGCGATTCAAGTACTGCCTTTGCAGACCTGCATGGGCCACAATATTCAAAGGTAAACATTACTATAGCAGGCCGCTGAGTCATCTCGTCGCCGCAAGCTACAGCAGCTAGCAGCACTATAGCAATGAGACACGCAGCGAATACAGCATCAAAGATATTTAGTTTCATAATTATAAATGTAGTGAAAAAAGAAACCTGCCCGTACCAAATCCATTCGGCCTTGGGCAGGGGCTTCCTAGGAAGGGCTACCCAGTCCCTGACTGCATCCATGCAGCTTCTCTAGGTAGTCTCACCAAAGCCTTACCTAAACAGTAGCCGCTTTAGGGGCATCTTGGATAACAGAGGCATCCGTAGCTTTCGTCGCATCTTCTAGCTTAGCTGCAACGTATGCTCTGCCAGTCTCGGTTTTAAGCTTAGCATCCAGGACACTCTCAAAGACTTGGCCAAATTCAGTCACAAGTGCATCCTGCCCAGTCAAGAACAGCTTGGCCAGTTCCTTGATCTTATTTGCCATGCCAGAATAATCCCCGACACCGTAATCCTCAAGAAACTCAGGAGTCTTCTTGAGACCAAGTGCACGCAGCACACCAGCAGTCTGGTTAGCTGCTCGCCGTCGATCTTCTTTTTCGGTATCTTTCTTAAACAAGAAAGTACCAACCCAGTAAGCCAGAGCGCAACCAACAAGACTCACAAGCACGATTTCCAAAATTGTCATTTTCTAGTCTCCTATTGAATTGAGTAAGTTTTCTTCCATTGAACAGCAACACCAACCACAACGCATATCAAGCAAAGCCCTAGTATAATGGGCAGGGCAACGTGACGATCAACTCGGTAACGGCCATCCTCTTCTACCTTTTCTACCTTAGGAGTATCCTCTTCTACCTTAGGAGTATCCTCGACTGGAGGAGTTGGCTGCACACTAGGAGGAGACGGTTTATCTTTATCCATCTTGTCCTTGATACCTTTAATCTCATTCTCAATCTTATCTCTCCAGGGCAAAACAGGAGGCTCGATAGGCAGCACTGGAACCAGCTTCTTCGGCTGCTTTGGAAGCGGCCTGGGCTGTACTACCTGGGTTTCCTCGACAACTACCTTAGACTTAGCATCCTGTAGTTGCGTATGTACAGCATTAAGACGTACAGCGACGATAGAAGTAGAGTCTTTGCCCCACAGAACGCCACACACTTTACCATTAGGCAAGAATATCGGTCCTCCTGAATCACCAAAGCGTGCATTAGATGAGATAGTCATCCATGTCTTAGGGAGACCTGTAGCAGGCGACATCGTGCCGATCAATCTGCCGCTACCTGCGTTCAAAACGTCATCGCCCCCGAATCC
>JBAZEO010000252.1:0-3017 GCA_041653935.1 Dehalococcoidia bacterium
GTTCACGCGGCCACATTTCCGATTGATTTACCAAATCATTTTATCAAGACGTTCACCAACGAACATGAATTGATTTTTGAACCATTCACAGGAACTGGCACGACAATGGTCGCCTGCCAGAACCTCTTCCGCAAGTGTCGGGGCATAGAGATCAGCCCGAATTATTGCGCCGTCATCCTTCAGCGCATGACCGATGCGTTCCCGGGCATTGAGATCAAAAAGATAAAATGAAAGCGAGAGCGAAAGGCAAAAAGGACAGCAAGCGAACTACATCCGTCAACATCAATAAAAAGAAAATGCTGGAAGCGCTTGAAAAATCAATGGGGATAGTCACTCAGGCGGCTGAACTTTCTGGCCTTGATAGAGGTGCACATTATAAATGGATGGGTAACGATCCCAATTATGCTATAGCAGTAAAGGACCTAGAAAATGTTTCCCTTGATTTTGCCGAGTCAAAACTATTCAAGGAAATAGAGGCCAGGAACATCACGGCGATTATTTTTTATCTGAAGTGCAAGGGTAAAAAGCGCGGATATATTGACCATGTGGAGAATGAGCAAACACAGAATCCAGAGAAGATGTATGATGCATGTATGGCCGTCGCCGACGCGATGCGCGTCAAATGATTCAGGCAATAGAACCGATCCTTTCTCCGACTCCGATCCAGCTTCAGTACATGGCGGACCAGCATCGCTTCTTGACTGTATCGGCCGGCCGCCGTTCGCGCAAAACATTGATCGGTACGCGGAAAGTTATCGCGCGCGCGATGCGCAACAGGGGCAAGCGCTATTTCCTTGGCGCTCCTACGCATCAGCAAGCGAAGGCGATCTTTTGGAGAGGCAAGCATTCCGGCCTTCCGCTGATCCTGCCGCGCGCGCTTATCAAGGCAAGGAGCGATGGCGAACTTTGGATTAGGCTCCCGAACGATGCGGAGATTCATGTCGTCGGCCTAGATAAGCCGCAGCGCGTAGAGGGGCAGCCCTGGGACGGATGCCTCATTACAGAGATGGGCGATGTCAAGCGCGGCGCATGGTCGAATAATATCCGGCCTCTATTGTCTGACACGAACGGTTTTGCAATCCTTGATGGCGTGCCAGAGGGCCAGGCGAATGACTATTACAAGTTGGCGCTTCGAGCTGCCGGCGGCGCTATACCGCAGACAAAGCCGATGATCGGCGCTTATGGCGAAGATCCCGAAGATCCCGAGTGGGCTTTCTATTCCTGGTTCTCCGCTGACGTTCTATCGCCTGAAGAGATCGCAGCAGCGCGCCGGGAATATGACGAGCGCACTTTCCGGCAAGAGTATGAAGGCTCATTCGAGGGCGAATCAGGCCGGGCCTATTATGCTTTCGGGATTCATAACATGGTTCCCGATGCTGAAATGAAACCGATCATCGCTCATGTCGGGATGGATTTCAACGTCGATCCCATGACGGCTGTCATCTGCGATGTCGAAGGCGATACTGTCCGGCAGTACGATGAAGTTTATCTCAGGCATAGCAATACCGAAGAAATGGCGAAGTACCTGATTGAGACAAAGAAACTGAATCCAGCACAGACGATTATCTATCCAGACGCAACGGGCGCCGCTGAATCAAGCAATGCCCAAGCAAGCGATCTTCGCATCTTGAAGAACCACGGCTTCAAAATCAAGGCCCATGCGGCGAACCCCCGGCAGCGCGACAGGCTGGCTGCGGTCAACGCGCGCTTAAAATCAAGCGATGGAGCCGTGCGCTGCTTCATCCAACGGCATTGCAAGAAGACGATTGAGGACCTGAATCGCGTCCAGGTTTTATCCGACGGGCGGCTGGATAAAGAGCAAAAGGACACCGGCTTGACCCATATTTCCGATGCGCTTGGCTATCTCATCGCATACCTCTTCCCGATCAAAAGAAAATATTTATACACTGAAAATGTAAACAGAAAAGACGAAGAACCCTTCTACTGAAAAACATAAAACTTGACAAACGCTAAAATTTATACTATTACTTCCCCGAATGGATATCTTTAACAAAGGTCTGAAAAGGCAGAACGCGCAGCTCAAAACTTCCATCGACACCCTGATTGAGAAATACAACTATCTTAATTTTCAAGTGCAGGGTTATATGGATGCGATGACCGGCGAAGAAAAATCTTTCAAATATGGATTCAACAATTTCAGCGAATATGCTGCTGCTTGCCAAGCCGTGAATGATCGCTATGAAAACAAATGCCCATTCGGCAATGACCTGACCGCGAATATCATTGACTTCCGCGCCGCCGTGACCGCATCGTCCGGGCCGCAGTACAAGCCGGCAGAACGGGCGATCATGCGAACGAAGGATGAGGATGGAAAATCAATCGGTTCTGAAAAGGCTGCTGCCGGAGACGTGACCGAAGAGGCCGAAAGGGAGATGGAGTTTTGCCGCAACTTCTTCGATGTGAACGATCTGAATCATGAGACCCCGCAGGAGCTTTCGCGCGAAGGCGAGATCGAGGGCCGCGTCGCTGTAGAGTTGGCATGGGATGATGCACAGAAGCAAGTCATTGTCATTCACAAGCCTTGGTTGACTTACAAATATGAAGAGGAGCGGAATAAGCTCAATCCGAAGGTTGTCGATGCGATCACCTGGAAGGATCAAGGGCTGGAAATAAAGGCCGGGAGGGTTGAGGGCGACTTGCTTGTCTGTCGGCGTTTTTCCGGGCGGCTGTCGGTCCAGTATCCCATGACAAAGATCATGCGGACGCTGACAAAGATCGATGCCATTGACCAGGCGTTCCGCGACTGGCGGGAAATTGATAGGCTTTATGCCGCGCCTGTCCCGATCTTCGAATGTGATACCGAAGAGGAAGCAGAGCGCATGAATACTGTCATCGCTGCCGGGATCAACATGAAGATCAAGAAGGCCTGGGCGCTCTATGGCAAATTCCGCTTTGCCGGGCCTGACATGGCCGGCATTGCTTCGCTCGAAAATGAGATCAAGCGCCTGGCCTGTTTCATCTCAGGCACGACCGGCTATCCGCTGCAATTCCTACTG
>JBAZEO010000253.1:0-3011 GCA_041653935.1 Dehalococcoidia bacterium
GCTGGTCACCGTGCGTGTGGGCGTGACCGTGCGCGTAGATGAAGCCGTGAAAGTGGGCGTTGCGGTCTGCGTCCGCGTTAAGGACGGCGTGCGTGTCGGGGTACAGGACTTTGTTGAAGTCCAAGTATGCGTTATGTATGAGGTCGGGGTTATGGTGGGGGTATGGGTTGCGTCCTGTGATATGCCAAGACGTGCGCTCCATACACTCCGCTCAACACCACCACCAATTAAAAACATTTTTATGCCACTTGTAAAAAGCCCATAAGATATTTTGCTTCCAAAATCTGCGTTTTGAGTATCAATAGTCCAGTCCACACCGTCAGTCGAATAGCAAACGTCTTTGGGGTTTGTCGGTGACGTTCGCGAAAAACCTGCAATCATCCACATCTTGCCGTCAAAAACAACTGAACTGCAATACCCTTTCTTTTGAAAAGCGGCGTTTCTTGTTGCGGCCGTCCATTCAACGCCGTCAGTTGAATACCACGCGTCATCAAACGTTCCTAAATCACCACTTGAAGTATTTTCACCACCCATTACCCATATTTTATCATCATAAAAAACCGAAGCGTGTACGTCTCGTGCTGTCCATTCCGCGTTCCGCGTCAAAGCCGTCCATTCAACGCCGTCAGTTGAACTCCAAACGTCATTTAAAAACGTCACACCGTTTTCAGCTGGTTCCGTTCCGCCCGTAAGTATTATTGCGCTTGTAGTAGTCACGGCGTTATGATATGCCCTTGCGCTCCACTCCGCGTTACGAGTTGCTGCAGTCCACTCAATACCATTCGTTGAATACCATGCGTCATTGAGTCTGCCGTCCGCATTCGTTCCGCCGATAACCCACATCTTACTATCAAAAATAACAGACGCAAAATATGACCTTGCCCCAAATTCCGCATTACGCGTCAGACACGTCCACTCCACGCCGTTATAACTAGAATATACTTCGTTTACGTTAGCAGAGGCGGCATTTCTTCCACCAATAACATATGCCTTGTTTCCTAACATAAGCGTCCTATTAAACCCCCCCGCCGTAAACTCCGCGTTTCTTGTCAATGCTGTCCAGTCCAATATCTCTCCATACAGGCAGACCGCCCCCGTCAGAACAAGGGCGGCCGCCAGTATGAGTTTTTTCATTCGTTATCTCGCCGGTAACGAAACGCGCCACATTGACCCGTTCACTTCCACGGGGATGGCCGTCTGCATTAACCACCTTGACCGCGTGTTTGCCGGTATCACAAACCCGTTGTCAAACGTTCCAAACAACCCGTCTGTCGGTATTGTAAACGCGTTTAGTGTTGCCGTTGCGCCGTCCACTACACGGCAGAACGCCGCCGCAGACAGTCCCCAAAAGTCCGCGTCCGCGATATATTGCGCGGAAGCGTAAAGGGTTATCTGATACGGAGCCGCCGCCGCATCCACCGAGGCCGTCAAAAGTTCCTGTGTCAAAAACCCGTTCGCTTTTGCCGAGTCCATATCACTCAAATCAGGCAGTTTATACAACGTCACCGCATTCGTGGTATTTGTCCTGTATAAATTGTCGTTTAGTTCATCATACCACCCGATTATACCCGTAAGAGTATATGCCCCGTAATCCTGCGGGGAAAAGAGATAAGACGCACCCGTTGAATTCCAGTCACCTTTTCCGAGTACAGCCCCGCCGCTTGATACAAGTCTCTTGTGTGATTTTACAAACCCGCTCATATTCAAAACCGTGCTTTCGCCGTTCAGCGAAGGCGTCAGCACTACTGTCGCACTTGGCACCATTACCAGATGCCCTTCATTCCCTTTTGAATTGACAAATGTAGTCGGTAAAGCCTGCGGCGTCACGGTTGAGGCGGGAAAGAACGCATTCGATCTAAACCGTATGCGTAACCCGTCCGAGTAAGTCGTACCCTGCGGCCCAATGTCAGGAGTTGCGGTCGGTTTCCCGTAGATAACCTCGAACGTCTCTTCAGCCGCTGCCGTTCCTATCGCCACCACGCATTGAGTAGCGTTACAGGTCGGTGACCCGCCAAAGACTCCAGCCCTTGCGTTTATAACGATAGAGTTATTTCTCACCGAAGTCAACGCACCGGCCACCCACGTCACAGCAGACGGGTTTGTCGAAGCCAATATTCCGTGATTTGACCCTCTGTCAAGATTGAGTATCATCTGCCCGCCGGACACCGCCGCCGAGAACTGACCCGTATAGACTATCTTTGACACGTCAGTTGTCAATATATTCGGTGTTGCCGCGATATCAGGTGAAAGCGAAAGCCACGTTATCGGGTTGCTTGAACTTGAAACGGTAACAGTTACGTAACCGGGCAATTCAACGGCGTTGTAAGTGTTCGCGTCAAAATCCGCTTCCGAGAACTTAAAGACATACGCCCCTGCCGTTGCTGGTATGGTGACAGCCATTGCGAAAGTGACCGTGCCTTCATTCGCGCTGGTTACGGTACATCCGAAATAGTTACTTCCCGCGAAAGTCCACGTCATAGCTTTTTTGGCTTCTACGGCCGTGCCGCCCATTGTAATAGCGGAAGCCGCAACGGCGGGCCAGCCGGTCGGAATCTTGCCCACTATCACACCCGACACTACGTTAGTAGTTGCGGTATAGGTGTAAGTGAGCGTGTTAAAGTGAAAATTATCCCCTGTCAAAGCTGTGGCCGGTGACACCGCAACACCGCCGCTTGAGGACGTTGCCGCAAACACCGGCACAAAAACAAGACATAACACAATAGCCAATACTAACTTTTTCATCTTTTTACCTCCTGTGGTAAAATTATGTTTTGAAACATCAATTTTTTAAACGCCTTGTCATATATGTCAACGATTTTTTTCAAATCGTAATTGATTTTTACATCTTCGTAAGCCGCGTTGCCTATGTCCCGCCTCGCGTCCGCGTGGTCAATCAAAAATTGCAGTTTGCTGTCAAACTCGCTCAAGTCTTTGCAAACAAGCCCTGTCACACCGTCCTTTACATAATCCGAATAAAGCACGTTTGAAACCACGCACGGTATTTTTAACGC
>JBAZEO010000254.1:0-3010 GCA_041653935.1 Dehalococcoidia bacterium
AAGATGGGTATTCTGTCGAGAACTATCTCATCACCGGTAAGTGGAACGACGACGGCGGGTATCTGGAGCGGGGATACCGCGTCGAGATCAAGCACACTCGGCCGTCAATCAGCAAAGACGCCGCCATCCTTGCGGAGGTTGCGGAGCTGGCAAAGAACGGGTGGATCACCGGGAATGAGGCCCGCCAACAGCTCCCGAACACTGATTTGGGAGAGATGACGCCAGAGGTAGAGGCGGAATTGCAGGAAATGATCAAGGCACGTCAGCCGTCCAGCCCGTTCCAGTTCGGCGGCGGCACGGTGCCCGGGGATTACGAGATGGTCGGCAACGTGCAGACCCCGGCGCAGCGGACGGAGGTAATGAGCGATACCGAGCGGGATCTGGTGGCAGCTACCCGGCAGTGTGCGGAGGATGTGAAAAGGATCGCGCTGAAGGATTACCCGCACAAGGGGGAGTAGATGTTACCTCAGGGGATTTCGGGTGAAGACGCGGCCCTTGGGATCAAAATAATCGAAGAAAACTATCATTCTGAGCCCTGCCGTACTTGCGAAGGCATGGGGAAATTATATTTATTCGGATTGATCCCCGTATCCTGCCACGAATGTAAAGGTAATGGATTTACTCGTGTTTATTGTGGTCCTGCAAACCCGTTTGATCCGGACGTATTGAGGTGGAGGAGGGGATAATGCCACCCGACACCATCCCCGGCGCATTCGACGTCCTGAAAGCCTCATTCATCGACACGCTCGCAGCCAACGCAGCGGACGCCTTTGTCGCGGGAGAGGTGCGGGCCGTTAAACAACTCGGGATCGGGCTGAACCTCTCGCTTATCAATTCCCGGGCGGTAGAGGCAACCAAACAGTACCGGGAAACCCTCGTCCGGTTCGGCGGCTCTGATGTTGTCGAGGTCATCAACGGCAGGCCAACCGTCGTATTCAAACCGTGGTTGAAGGATGCGGTTGAATCCGATCTGAACGAGATCGGCAAGATCATCAACAATGGAGTAATGAACGGCACCCCGCTTAAGCAGGTCGAGCAGGCACTCGATGAAGTATTCGCCATGCGGAAGAAAAACGCCGCCCTTACTGCATTTCAGGAGACAAAAGCTCTCTATCAAAAAGGAACAATGGATCGGTTCCGTGATGAGGGTATTGGGAGGGCCGAATTTGTGCACATGGATCCCCAAACAGCCCCGCGTGAAGAGCATCAAGCATTAGACGGGCAGGTCTTCGATCTTGACGATCCAGTATGGAACCTCTTAAATGAGCCTAATTGTCATTGTTACGCCCGCCCGATCATCGTCGGAAGGAGTGTCAAAGAATGACGGAAGCACTATATACACATAACGCATATCATATAGTGTATGATTCACGTCAGGAAATGCCTCCGATGTGGGCACGAATGGGCGCAGCGTGGAGACAAGATCCCTGCAACCTGCCCGAAATGCAGATCCCCGTATTGGAACAGGGAGAGGCGACAGAAAAAGTGATCTGTGTTTGTAAAGTGTGCGGTAAGTCGTTCAACATCAAGCCGAGCGAAGCGGAAAAAAGAAGTTACTGTTCGATCCGGTGTAGAAATTCGTGTCCCGAATACCTACAAAAACAGCGGGGCGCACACGTAGGTATCCCCCACCCTCACAAGGGGTTTGTTCACTCTGAAGGAGCACGGAAAAAACAGGGCGAAACAATGCGGAAAAATTGGGAGGATCCAACATATCGCCAAAGAAACAAGGGCGGGGTTGTAAGATCGAGGAGCGATCCAGAAGTCATTGCAAAAATATCAGAAAAAACCCGCGAGGCCATGAGGCGCCCTGAAGTTCGGATAAAACTTAATGGTCCGAATCACCCGAACTGGCAAGGTGGTATCTCATTCGAGCCATACTGTTCGAAATTCAACAAAGAATTTAAGGAGCGTGTTCGCGCCTTCTTTGGATATCACTGTGTCGAATGTGGCACTCCTCAGAATGGATCAAAATTGCATGTTCATCATGTGAATTTCCAGAAGGATTCTTGTTGTAACGATGGTGTGACTCCCTTGTTTGTCTCTCTTTGTGATTCCTGTCATGGGAAAACAGGGCGCAACCGCGATTACTGGCAGCAGCACTTCACAGAGATCATAAACAGAGATTATGGGGGTAAGTGCTACTTACCAAAGCCGGTGATCGGGAATATGGCGACGGTCAACAACGGCAACGGGATGCACCCAAAGGAGCGGGTGAGGTGATTATGGCGTACGATTACCTTATTCTTGTAGGGATGGCGGCGGGATATTTAGCGCTCTCTCTTGCTGCCACACTCGCCGTATTTTACCTATTGATCGTCACTGAAAGCCGGTACGCAAATGCGCGGGACTACTGCCCGCATTGCGGCGGTACTGGATTCGGAGCGTTCTGGGCCCCTTGTCAGCATTGCGGTATGACAGGGTATGTACTGAAGGAGCACCACCACAAATGACACGGATCCCCTTTTGGCTGCAAGAGGCGGCATACATGGACCAGCACGATCCCCGGAAGCCCGGCGCACAGACGAGCTATGCGGATATCGCTCGGCACCTAAACCAGACATGGCCCGAGCTCAATAAAGGGCAGCGGACGAAATGGTCGGTTATAGGATACTATCGTGAGCAGGACCGGCGCAAAGAGATGCGCGTAAGAATGATCACGCTGCCGAAAGAGTTATCAGATACGCTCACCCTCAATGATATACAGCGGATCGTTGTGTCGCACGCGGTACCGATTGGCGGAAAGGTGAAAAGCGGATGAAAACAACCTATCTCAATCCTCCGGCAGTGATCCGGATTCCGGAGAACGTCACAGTCAAAGACGATCTTGTATATCTCGGGGAGTTCGTTGTCGGGTACATTGACCAATTAACGCCTGAAGGCATGATGAACATTCCGGCCCCTATGGTGCTGATGATGGAGTGAGCGGGGGAATAATGGAATCAAGAATTGAAATGAGAGAAATATTTAAAGCGGTAACTGATTCCAACATCCCATCTATCGGGAAGTT
>JBAZEO010000255.1:0-3009 GCA_041653935.1 Dehalococcoidia bacterium
TTCTGGCCCGGCAAGAGACCTCCCTTTTCTTTAGTAAATTCTCGATGAACCGGGCGTCCTCGGCGGGGGTGCGTCGGTATAAGTGGTCAACGTCACACGATGGGCGGGTACGGGAACGGCACAAGGAACTCAACGGGACGATTCACTCGGTAGACGACCCGCCAGTGGTCGACCTCAAGACGGGGCGGCGCGCGCACCCGGGCTGTGACTTTGGCTGCCGGTGCGCGGCTATTTGGGTGTTGGAGTAACTACCGCGAGTCGAGTTCAAGCAGTTGTTAGGACTCTTTGTCAACAAAGTCAGAAACTTTTTCACATGCGAGCATTAGCATGGTTACTGCATCCGTAAGCAACGGATGAGCACCGGCTAGTTCAACCACACGAACTGCCTCATGAATTGCCTTTTCGGCATCCGTCATCAATTCAACCCGAGCCCGTCTTGGTACATAATTCATCATTCCCATAATTCTTTCTCCTTTCGCGGATTGTCCGCGTATTGGCGCAGCCGATATGCGGCTGTCCGTCGTCCTAACATTGGATTAACCTGCACCTGCTTGGTTAATCATCCATACCATCATTAAACTCAATCGTACTTGATAAATCTTCTATGGCAGGTGTCAGGAATCCTTTGTTAGCCATGCCATTGGACATACGGGACAAAACTTCTTCACGCAGTTCTCGTACTTCATTACTTTCGCTGATAATACCAATCTGATTAGCACGAGTAATAAGCTGATCCAACAAATCCTCATCGCTCCAATTTTTCACATAACCTCCAATGGCATTTAGTCGGCCATCCGTGTAAGCCGTAGGCTTATGCGGTGCACCGATCTGGCTAACATAAAATTAGACTGTTCCGTCTAACTTCCTTTTTCTTTTTAATTCTATACCCTTTTTTAACTCCAGTCAACACAAATCCGCCCCACGTTGACAAATCCCGATAAACAACGGATTATATACTAATGGCAGAGCCGAAATCTTATAAAACCAGATTTATTGAACCAGGTATAATATCCTATGAAGACACCAAGCAAGGTGTGGTCCTCGTCTCAAAAGAGACCCTGGATCGCATGGCCGCGAGTTTTCGGAATAAGCCGGTTATTTTCATTCCTGAAATGCACGACAATTCAGACGAAAAAACTGCGTTCAATTTCGAGGACCTTTCCGCCAATCCTGCAAGTGGAATCATAACAGGCATACCGTACTGGGGAGATGATGGCTGGCAATGGGTCGAGATGTCCGTCTGGGACGAGGCCGCACAACAGGCGCTTGATAGTGGCTATTCCGTTTCGTGCGCGTATGACGCGGACGAAGACGACACGGGCGGAATCTGGCACGAGATCCCGTACACGTCCGAGGTGACGGATGGGAAGTATATGCACATGGCAATAGTCCCGAAGCCCCGATACGAGGGGTCTCGGGTACTGGCAAATAGTAAGGGGGATGCATTGAATATTTTCAAGAAGAAAAACGCTGCCCCTCCGGAACCGGAAAAGAAAGCCGTTCCCCTTGCGGGAAAGGAAACTCCGGCCGAGGAAAAAGCGGAACTCATGAATGATGACACCATGGTTGACGTGAACGGAACTCCCGTTCCCCTCCATGAGCTTGTCGCGAATTATGAGGAAAAGAACGGGACCGGCGGCGGTGCTCCGCTCGCTGACGACGACGAGGTCGGGCTTTCCGACGGAACGAAAGTAACGGTTGCCGACCTGAAGGCCGCGTATACCGGTGGAGGCGGAGACGAACCGCTTGAGAACGCCGAAGCCCCGACCGATACGGTCGCGGCTCCCGTCGTCGACGAGGGCAAGCAGCGCGCGAATTCGGCGCCCGTAAAGAAGACCGTCAACGTCGCGCTCAAGAACGCGGCGGCTGACGCGGGATATGTCGCGGACAAGGTTGAGACCCAGGCGGGCCGCCTCGAACGCGGACGGACCCGATATTCTCTCCCCTGCGCGGGAACCAAAGGAGGTAAAGCGTGAGCCAGCTTACCAATATGAACAATTTCAAGCCGGATATTGCGATCGGAGATCTCGATCTCAACTATTTCGGCGGCGAAAACGTCGTGACCGTGAAGGTCGATCCGACCGACACGACCAACAAGTTCTACGCCGGACAGGGCGTAATCCTCAAGGACTGCGGTGCCGATGACGTCGCGGGCGCTCCGATTGCCGGAGTGCGTTCTGGCGATACCATCGCCATTTTCGGCGTCCGCAAGCGGTCGCTCAAAGAGTCCTACAACGAGGGCGGGCAGACGATGGAAGTCGCCATTCGTGGCGCGGTGATGTGGTTCAAGGCTTCGGCGGCTCTCGCTCGCGGTGTGGCGGTAACGCTCGACACGGCGACTCCGGGCAACGTCAAGGCGCAGTCCACCAAGGCTTTTCTGGGGTATACCCTCGATAAAGTCGCCCAGAATGGCATGGTCCGAGTTATGCTCGGATGCGACGCCCTGACGGCGGGGAGCTGAACATGATCAACAAAAAACTTTTTTTCAACGCCGCGGGTGATTTCGATACCCAGGGCGCCGGGTTCCAGTATGCCATCAACACGATGTCGCAGATCCGCTCGGAGATCATCAAGCAGATTTTCTTCGAGATATCGATCGCGGATTTCCTCCCGGTCGATGTCGGTTTTGCGGCATGGAAGAGCGAGATCGTCCAGAATCTCGAATTCCTTTCCGTGGGTCGCTTCGCTGACGGTATCGTCAATCAGGGCAATTCCCGCCGGCCGAAGGTCGACGCCGGAATCAGCCAGATCCGTATGCCGATCAAGACCTGGGCGGTCAAGACGACCTGGACCATCGCGGAAATTGCCGAAGCGGCAAGCGCGGGAAACTGGGATATCGGGGAGTCGAAACTGCGGGCGCTCAAGAAGGATTGGGACCTCGGAATCCAGGAAACGGCCTTCAACGGCCTTCTCGGGGACGACGACATTACCGGACTTCTCACGAACGCGAACGTCACGATCAACACCACGCTGATCACCGAGGACATTTCGGGAACGTCGGACGCGGAA
>JBAZEO010000256.1:0-3008 GCA_041653935.1 Dehalococcoidia bacterium
TGGCTCACGGTATCAAGATATGTGTAGTGGGTGGTGATCTGGTTGACATGAATGCGCTCTCGTCCTTTACACCATTTATCGGTGGTGATGGCGAGACACCTACTACAACAGACGGTGAGTTAGGGGCTGCGTCTAACATCATAGCTACGTTACTGACGGTTTTCGACGCAGTCTATATTCTATTGGGTAATCACGAAGTGCGTTTGGCCCGCAAGCTAGGGAACCTGACCATTCAGTTTATCGCAAAATTACTGGGTGCCGATGGCAACCGTGCCCAAGTCAGTGAGTACCACTGGTGTATCATCGAAGACAGCAACGGTGTACAGTGGCGTATCACTCATCCCAAGGATGCCAGTGGCATTTCGACGCGAGTGGCTGCCAGGCTGGCCGACAAATACCGCATGAATGTCATAGCGGCCCACGGTCACGACTGGGGTTGTGTGGTTAGCCCAAGTGGTTACTACGCTGCTGCCAGTGGTATGATGGCCGATCCAGAACGGATCGATTACACTATGCTGGAAGATAACACTCGACCGTTTATGAGCCAGGGGGCCTGGGCCTTAGTAGATGGCGAACCCGTCTTACTGCACCCGCAATGGGCCAAGCCTGAACGTCTATAATTCTGTGCAGAAATCCAAGGACCAAGTATGAGAAACTTTTGGCTAGAACGAACTAAGGACAACACAGGTGTATCCGGCCTAGGTGTTGTAGCAGAAGGCGTACAATTCTCCAATGGTAAATGTGCCATATCATGGCTAACCAACTTGACCAGCACTACCATCTACGACGATATAGAGACAGTAGAGAAGATACACGGTCACAACGGAGATACACTGATCATATACGATCTATCAGAAATAGCAGGCAATCTAAATGTACCTTAGTCCACAAGAAATCGAAATCATGGAACGGTCCAGGTCGTTATCCACCGGGGGTATCGACCTGTTCTGGATGTATTGGTCAGCCCCTGAAGATGCCACTGCTGACCAGGCTCGCCAAGACCTGATTCACGTGCCACCCGATGAGTACAATCCACCCTTGTTACCAGGACAGTTTGTACCCCTTAGACCATTCCCCTGGGCCAGCCGGATAGCGCACGGTGAAGAAACCGACGCCGTAATTGTGGCGGGCGTGGGTAGCGGTAAAACGCTTAATATGGTGCTGGTAGCAGGCTACTATTGTTGTATGCTGCCCAACTTCCGCTATTTGGGTACGGCCCCCATCAGCTGGCAGGCTGACTTGAGCTATAAGGACTTTCTACAGCAAGCTCTTGACTACAACAACGATGACCGGCCCAGACGTATCAGACGCTGGATTGACCGTGTAGTTTACCGGCCCTATCCCACCGTCTACTTCGTCAATGGTAGCACAATGGAGTTTAAGTCACTGGACAAAGATGCTACCAGTATCTTAACCTGGTCGGGTGATATGATTACTGTTGACCAGGCCGAAGACGACAGTATTGATCTTGAACAAGTGAGCGGTAACTTAGGTTCTCGTCTACGTGGTCAAGTGGGCGGGCGTGCCCGCTTGGGTAAGTTGGTGTTTCTGGCTAACAGTGCTTACAATCCTATGTTATGGGAACTGTTTGATCGTTACAACTCCGATCCCACCAGTTTAGCAATGACTATGAGTAGTTACGACAACCCGGTATTGACCAAGCGTAGTCTAGCCGACATGGCCAAACGTTTCCGTGACAAAGACGAAGCCAAGCGCATGATGTATGCCGAACGCCCGTTGCCCAAAGGTAAAGAGTTTACCGGCGAGACTATCGAGCATGCCCAATCTGCGGGCCTAGATAAGATCATGAGTGATGCCCTGGAAGAACACATGCCTGGTTACATCATAGAATCTAGCCGTACTGCCGGTACAACCAGATGGATAATCCCACCACAGAAAGACCACATGTACGTGATGGTAGGCGATCCTGGCCAAGGCAATCCACCCTATCGTAACAGCGCGGCCATCCTGGTCTACGATGTCACCGATGTACCCAAGCAACCGGCCACGTTAGCTGCATTCGATTGGGTATATGGCTATGGCAGCTACTGGCCATTTATCAACAAGATGATCGAGTGGTACGACGAATACCATCCCTACATCGCAGCATTCGATGCCACCGGCACACAGAAGTCCTTCGACGACTTAGGTGTGCTTGACCAAAGCAAAGTCTGGATGCCGCTTAACTTAAGCAACCTTAAAATGCATATGGTGCTATGCGCTAAAGTTTTGCTATCTCGTGGTATAATTCAAATGCCCAAGAGCTTATTCTCGATTTGGAATCAGCTCTTAATGTGGTGTATGCCTGACAAGAATCTGCAACAGGATATTGCCAGTGCAGTTTTCATGGGTGCGTATGTTATCAATCAGATTCTACCGCGACGTATCGTGGAAGAAGATGGTTCAGAAGTAGCCAACGAACAAGTCGAAAACCTAGATCGATGGGGCCGAGCTAGATCGATTAATAAAACACGTGGTAAAGGACGCCGAAGGTAGGATACTATGAGTTCATTATTTCAAATGCGCATCTTGCGTGACAAGGTCAAACAAGAGTGGTTCCAGAAGGGTTATCCCATCATAGACTGGAATACTCAAGAAGGTATCTATGCTGATGCCGACTATACCTTCGACGGTGACTGGCTAACCGAGACAGTCAGCGATACCGACTATGATTTGAAATATCCGCTAACGATCAATCCATTCCATTTGCCGGTTGGTCTACACGTCTCGTTCCTATATGGCGAACACCCAGATGGTGCTGATGGCCGTGTAACATTTGAGGTTGAGTTATGGGATAACGGCGAGAAGAAGACCACCGGCCAAGCTACCGATGCTGCCGAACGTATGACAGCTTTCCTAAATACAGTATGGTCTCAAAACAATGCACATAGCTTACAAACGGAGTTAGGGCTAAACGCTCAAATCTATGGGGGCGCGGTGGGTGGTGTGTACTACGACCCGCAGCGGACACTAGACCAGGACTTTCCGTTAAGCATACAGGCTATGGA
>JBAZEO010000257.1:0-3002 GCA_041653935.1 Dehalococcoidia bacterium
TTATACACGAGGTTTTTTATGAGCGACGAACAGGGTGTAGCCGCAGACGTCCCGGAGGTAAGCGCAACCCCCGATACTGATGTGGTAGCTGGTGCCCCCGACCAGCAGGTCGCAGAGACGGGTGTAAATCCTGAAACCCCCGGTCAGGACAAAGACTCAGCGGCGTTTGCTCGTTTGCGCCGAGAGAACAAGGCATACGAACGAAACTTTGCAGCGATTCAGGCGAAGCTTGATGCGATAGAGGCCCGCGTAGCCCCGACGCAGCCGCAGGACGAGTTCAGAGACGACGACATTCTCACCGCCGGTGACTTACGGAGGTTGGAATCGAGGCGCCAGGCCGACGAAGCAAAGCGACAATTTCAGGACTCTTTCCGCGAAAGCGTGGCGAGGGTAAGTGCCAACGATGACTTCGAGGACCGCATGGCGATTCTCGACGAATTCATTGCCACAAATCCTAAGTATCGCGGGTTCGACAAGATCATAATGGAGCACCCGCGCGGTCCAGAGATTGCATACGAGTTTGCCGAGTCTCTCATGAATCGCAAACAGGCAGAAAAGAAAGGTCAGGTTTCCAAAAAACTTGACGCTAATCTAGGAAAACCACCCCCGGTCGTCGGCGGTTCGGCCTCGCCCGTTCTGGACGAGACACAGCGAATCGCAAAGATGGACCCTCTCGGCAAGGACTTTAACGAGTGGGCCAGGAGGGTTGAGGGTTATTCTTCCTAGACGAGTTGAAATCAGGACAACTCAATGGATTACACCAAAACGACTGACATACCCAGTCCTATAAGGACTTACTATGACAAGCGCCTTCTTTCAAGGCTCTTGCCGCGTCTCATCCACAAAGCCGGTGCAGAAATGCGACCGCTTAAAATGCGTTCGGGCGACCAGATTAAGTTTCGCAGAATCGAAAGCCTGTCCGCCCAGACCGCGCCTCTGGAAGAAGGCGTAACCCCTTCTCCGCTCGTTCTGGACGATACTCAGATCACTTCGACCATAGCTCAGTATGGCGGGTATTCGATCATAACCGACATGGTTCAGATGACCGACATCGACCCGATTGTATCGGAGACTGTCGGACTCATGGGCGAAATGATGGGGAACACCGTTGACCAGACCATCGCTTCTGTTATCAACGCTGGTACGGCTTACATCCGAGTGACCGCGACGAACGCTGGTTCGACTTCCGGTGCTCGCACCGTTGTCAACAACGGCGTGTTCACCCCGTATCACCTTCGCGCTGCGGTTTCCACTCTGGAAAATCTCAACGTCGAGAAAGTCAAGACCATGATAAAGGTCGGTTCGGGCTACGATTCTTCGCCTGTCCCGGAAGCCTATCTCATGTTCATACACCCGACCATTGCACAGTGGCTTCGCGGTGGGGACGCGACCTACTGGGCGCCTGCGACTTCCGGTTTTATTCCGGTTCAGCACTACGCCTCGTATTCGAGCCTGTACCCCGGAGAAATCGGCGCACACGTATCCGGCGTTCGTTTCATCATGTCCACCAACGTCAAGACCTGGGCCGATTCTTCGGCTGACAGCACCACGACGTACTCGAATCTCATGGTCGGTCGCGGTTTCTACGCCTGTACCGAAATGGAAGGCGGAGTCAGGACTTACGTCCACGACCGCAAGACCGAAGGTGGACCGCTCGAACAGCGTTCGACCGTAGGCGCGATTGTCGAACACGTAACCACTATTCTCAACGATAGCTGTGCCGTTCGCGTTGAGTGCGAAAGCAAGCTTGCTGGTACGTAAAATCTGAAATGACGGGGCTAACCATGCCCCGTCGTTCATCCAACTTATGAAGGAGAATTACAATGGATAAGCAGGTTTTTACCGGCACACTTTCGTGTGACGCAAGTTCGCTTGCCGCTATCAATGAAGTGATCGGGTTTCACCCGAGCGCGGTCGAGATATTCAATCCCGATAACGGTGTGAAGATGTGGTGGACCAACGACATGGACGAGGGGACCGCGAATAAAATCGTTCCCGTCGCTCACGGAAGGACTGGGCTTCTTGAACCCGCTGCTCTTAGTATCACCTCGACGAAGGCTTATGTGAACTACGCTTCGGTGTACTCTCAGAGCACCACGGGCTATACGTCGAGCGCGGCCGGGACTTCCAACCCTGCGGCGTCTACGGTCGACAAGTCGGCATGGGGAGCGTTCGGTTTATCGCAGAAACTGGCCGATGGTTCTATTGCTACCGGGCCGGATTCGACCGTGTTCACTCACACGACCGAAGCTCTGGCCATCGCCGACATCGCCGCGACTTCCGCTGGCTATGTTCGTCTTGGCTACGTGACGGTTCAGGCGACCGCCGGTGCTTCATGGGTGGGCGCGACGAGCACGTTCTCGACGGCTTCCGATTACAACATCTACAGCGACGATCCTTTAACCATGACTTCCACTCTCGGAATCAGCCTTTATGAAGCGGCCGAGTTCACGATTTCTTCGGGTACGACTCCCGGTGGTGGAATAGGGTTTACGGTCGGCGCGGATACCGATTTGCAAGTTCTGGGCGCGACTTTATATTATAAAGTTTGGCGCTAAAGGAGAATAACTATGGCGATAATCAAAACTGGAACGTTCACCGGAAGTTCGGCAGCGCAGGTCATTGAACTTGGGTTCATACCCGATTTTTTTATGGCCTTTGCAATGACAGACGGAGCGGTGAAGACTTTTGTGTACGAGAAGAACATGACTGACGATACCGGAGCGTACATGGTTGAAACCGACGATGATATTATAGCGTCGAACGGCTTCACCCCATACACCGGTGGCGAACCGACTGTTTCAAGCGGTACAACTCCCGGAGCTTCAAAGGGTATTACCCTCGGAACTTCGGCGCAGACTAATGCGACAACGACTCACTACATAGCGATTTGCAACGGGTAACACCACAGGGGGGCTTCAAGTCCCCCCTGACTTTTCATTATAGGAAGATTTATGAAGAAGAAGATTCACGCAGTAATCAGCCGAGCAAACATCGCCATC
>JBAZEO010000258.1:0-2970 GCA_041653935.1 Dehalococcoidia bacterium
ACTGCACAGCGAGGAGCCGGGCCGATAGCAAGGGCACTGGATACTCTATACGGTGTCACCGCTGGCAGCAGATCGTCCACCAGCTCCCAGAAGACGGAGGTCCATGTCCACAACACAAATGATTTCTCCGGGATGAGGCTGAGCAGCGATATAGATATAGAAAAATTGATGAAAGAGATTGATCGGCGGATTGAGACCAAGTCCATAACAGCGGTTCACAAAGCCATGGGGCAAAGGAGGACTTAAGTCCCCCCTCACTTCATGTCCAAGCTGAAATGTCCAACGTCAGATTTTGATATTTCAGCATCACGGGCCGTGATAGCTTAGATATCTTAGAAAAGGTCACATCGAATCGCATGGATTCGCCTGGGGCCAGTTGTCCAAGGTTCTGCATGAATCCCACATGATCGCGTCCTTCATATTCCCAGCCGTATTGATCCACGATAGCAAGATTATCAGATGAGAGGGCGATATTCTCAGAACGGTCGTTGGTGAGCTTGATGTCGAATACCCAGCTATTCGAATTGGTATAATCCAGATCCCAGGCTTCTTCGTTTTGTGAGGTCACGCTATACATTTTCATCTTCAACCCATCATCAGACGTCTCTGGAACGGATTCCCAGTCGATCGAGAACATCTCACCCGGTGTCTCGCCCGGCAACATCGGCTCAAACTTCAATCTCTTGATCACGGTGCCCTTTGGGACGTCGAATGCCAAGAAAAACCGGTCTTTGCTCCACCCACCGTCTATACTACTACCGCCCTCGGACGGCCTATAGAACTTGTCCTGGTCGTCTACTAGGGAAACCGTGCCTTTGTATCCGGTGGCTGTGCCCAGGTCTACGGCAATCCTGGTCGTATCATCGTTGAGATCTATGGGGATTATCCCGAAGACCGTAACATTCGTGCCATATCCACTCTTACTAATATCCCCAGATTGGCCGCTGAGTGGAAATGCGCACGCGAGCGACACCATGATGAATGTGGCAATGCATAACGATAGTATCTCTCTCTTCATGGATATAGGCAATGCTTTTGAGATATTTAAGGTGATCCGATCATGCAACTTCCTTCTGACATTTTGCTGAAAATAAACTACGACTTCAGCCGGTGCCACCATCCAGAACTTCTGGATTGGCAGATGGTGCGCGATACCTGGACGGCCACAACGGACGATCGCAAGTTCATCCTCATCCATGACGACCGGCTGGGCTACGTGATCGCAGAAAAGAAGAGCATCACAATGGGGGTGAGCATCAATCTATGATTTTTCAGATAGGATATCTCATACTGGGCGACGATGCGGAAGATGAGCACAACCCCGGCCCGAAGAGTGCCCGG
Source organism: Dehalococcoidia bacterium (assembly GCA_041653935.1). Classification (GTDB taxonomy): domain Bacteria; phylum Chloroflexota; class Dehalococcoidia; order E44-bin15; family E44-bin15; genus JAYEHL01. The sequence goes on from JBAZEO010000258.1 coordinate 1,342, forward strand.
TGGACCAAGACAAACGTGGTAGTTGAGAAACCCATACCTGGCAAGGGAAACAAGACCATCACCATCAGAACATCCGATATGGTCTTGGACCACTGCGAGCTGGTCGTCCGGAGCATCACAAATGATCGCTATAAGCAGCTCAAGATCCTGTGCGATGAGTGCGGGCCGTTTAAGGTGAAGTGCAACCACTGCCCGGATGGGCTGAACATGTACATAGTGGGCCGCACGATCGACCACGCCGAAAACGACAAAGAGCCGCCACTCAGAGAGACCGAGACCAACGAAATGCTGAACGTGGCCACCTGGACGATCAGTCTGTGCGAGGCATGGGACTAAGATGATCGACCACGCCGTTGAGATTGGCAGCATAAACGTATCGGAAGAAGTGATCTCCATCCAGGTCCAGGACCAGATCGAGACAGACAGCGATCCTGGGAAGCTCACGGTCACCCTGGCCAACCGCCTCAAGAAGAGTTATGCGACCACCTGGCCCCCTCAGGCAACTTCGATGAAGATCATAATCAGGAATTGGGTCTATCACAACGAAAGCCATCGAGCCGCCGCAGGAGGCCGGGCGGAAGTAGAGTATCTCGTGGCTTATGGCCATGTTACTGACATCAAACGCAACCACGAGGAGATTGTAGTCACCGGAGAATGTGATCTCGGGCACCTGGCGGACGCGATCTCCCAGAACTATGATAGCTCGGTGACCCATCCGGACCATGCTCCTACCGCCAGCGAAGTCCTGATCGACGTCCTGAACCTCCACAAAGGCGAGAAGATCTGGCTAAACTATTTTGCCAGGAACCCGGTGCTGGAAGGCGGGAAGAAGTACAACAGCGATGACACGTTCCAAGACGTCCTGGAAGACCTCCGGAACGACACCGGAGCGTTCTATTATTTCTCAGAAGACGGGGTGCTTCAGTTTCGTGATCCTGCCGCTACCGGCGAAGAGTACAATCTGGATCGCTACGTGACAAACCCTGATGAGACCAGCAGCATCATGGGCTACAGGAATAGAGTCACAGTCATAGGGGCGGGCAGCTGGTCTGAGCGAAGCCCCGGTGTCCTGACCCCCCGATCGGAGACCATCCAGGCTACCGCCCAGGACGATGAATCCATTGCAGACGTCGGTATCCTGGAAGCTCCAGTTGACCGGGCGACTCATTGCAAGACGGTGGACCAATGCCAGGCCCGAGCGGACATGTTACTGAACTTTTACAAGATGTTCAAAGATGCTCTCACCAAACCTAAGGTAGCTGGCATCATCCCGCCGCTTCATTCGATTGTGGAATATACGGTATTCGTCCCAATATCCGAAGGTGACGCGGTATCAGGCAAGATCAGTGGCGCGGTGGTTGCCAGGAACATATCCTATTCTATAGACGGTCTTGAGGCGGAGCTCACGGTAGCTCCCGGCATCAAAGATATGGAAGTTTATGTTGGCGAAGCGGAAATCAAAGCCTATACTGATTATTTTGGGACCGAGGACTACTGAAAATGGTCAATCTTAAGCATCGCGTCATGGACCAGACCAGACGGCAGATCAACCGCAGGCTCAGAATAGAGATCTGTTGTGTCACCGGGATCCATAATCACAAATCTCCTGACGATAGGATGTTCAACACC
>JBAZEO010000259.1:0-2956 GCA_041653935.1 Dehalococcoidia bacterium
TCCAGTTGTTACGCCACCATCCAACCCAGTTCTCCCCGCCTTGTGGTGTAACGGGCGGCGGCACATACGGATCATCCGGCGGCTCGATGACGGGCGGGATATACGGCTCGACCGCCTTGCCGTGATTTTCCAGCTTGCCGTAGCGCTCCTCGTAGGCATTGACAACTCCAATGGTGTTTTCGAGCAATTTGAATTTGTCAAGGTCAATCAGGCGTTCCATGACAGGCCTGCCCGTTGCGCCGTCATACTGACCCTCATGGAAAACGTCTATGACGATGGGCCTTTTGAACGCATCGAACAGTTTGCCCGACAACACATACATCTGCGCCCATGACGGCTTGCGGTCAATGCGCCCCTGGTGCTCGATGTAATCATAGGCACTATCGCCCGTCCAATCGCCGTCTGTGGAATACTCCCACTGCGTTGCGTAAGGTGCGTGGTACCTAATACCTATGTCAAGAGCACCTGATAGATTGAGCCGGTGTACGCCGTGAGCATAGCGCCGGATGAAGTATGCGGTCGTGTCTTTGTCCCCTGCGCCGTAAGTGTCCATCCACAGCTTGTCGAACTTGCCCTTGATCTGCTCGGCCTGTGAACTGAAATTAGGCGGGTCAACAAAAGTGTCGCCCTGATCTGTGCCGAGCAGCAGCGAAGTCAGCGGCGTTCCCCGCAGGTAGGGTATCTCCAATGTATCTACATGAAATCGGGCAACATCATCAGGATCGCCAAGTAGTTCGCACCCTGCCGAGTAGCGTACGTCCAATCCCTGACAGGCATTGACCGCCCGATGCACGTATGCCCGATGATAGTCGGTGCAGGGCCACAGACCGTTGACGCCGTTGACGTTGCGGCTCCACGGCATGAAGTCAGACCAATGCGAATACTGCTGCGTAAACAGTTGCAACTGCACGATGATCCCGTTAGCGTTGCAAAGCGTGACAAACTCCCTGAGCCTAGCATCCCATTCCGTGTTAGGGTCTGCGAGATTCCACAGCATACCATCCGGCGAAGGTTTGAATGGAACATACTGCAATTCGTAGTTCTGCGCCGGTGTACGCTCGCCATACCAGCAATCGGCCTCGATGGTTGTGTAGTTTACCCCGACAGTCGCAAGTTGCTGGATGGCCCTTTTGAGAATGGCCGGGGTCGCCTCCCGCCAGCACCAGGCATCGAAAAGCAAACTGTCGGATATGTAGTGCTTATCCATCTTGCCTTTTAGGTTCTTCCGCTTTCGGTTTCATCTGCGCTGCAATCTGGTCGCTGATTTCGTGCATCAGCGCTTCCACCTCTCGCCACGGCCTCGTTGCCAAGTAAGCCGTGATTTTGTCAATGGTTTCGTTTTTCAGTTCCATGTTTGCTCCTTATAGCGGATTCGCCACGATGTAATCAGCCATTGCTTTTATCTGTGCGATTTTCTGCAATACCAATTCGGTCGTCAGCGTTGGATCTTCGAGCATTAGTTGTTGAAACTGTGCCGTGCGTTCTGAGTCTGCAATGATTGCATCCTTGGGTGTCTGGATGGATGTGTTCGTCGCAACCACCGTGTCAAGTTGCGCTTTGATGTTGCTGTAATAATCCAGCAGCGATTGCCTGTCCCACCATGCCTGTGTATTTGCCATTTCATTCCCTCCTTATACCGCCGCCCATGCAGAGCCGTTATAGCAATTCAAGACATGGGTTGTAGAGTTCCATATAATCATTCCCTCCGTAGGTGCTGAAACTGCATCTCTCTGAGTAGTCGTCATACGTGGCGGCATAAACGCTTTTGTCGTAGAAGTAACATCAAGGATTGCATTTGCATTCGGCGCATTCGTCCCAATGCCGACATTGCCATTACCCTTAATCCTCATCACCTCTGCTCTTGTTGCCGCACCGGGAGCGGTAAGAATATATTTTAAGTCGGTGCCACAAGCAGAAGCAGACCAGTTCTCAGATGCTTCCAGCATAAAATATCCACCCATATAATAAGCCGCTCCATTCCAACCATGACACGGGAAGTAACCTAACTGCCCGCCAGCGGTAACGGCACCAGTTGAATCGGTGGCATTCCCACGCTTATACATTCCATACCCGGGGCCATTGCCACTTTTGGGTGAATGATATTGCGCCATCCCAATTTGTATAGAGGTACTGAGTGTTAAATTTGTAAATGCAGGACTGTCCCCCGTCCCAACCCCAAGCGTTGTCCTCTGGTCTGCGGCACTCGCATCGTCAAGCAATGCACGACCTGCTGCGGTGCAAGCGATTGCCTCAGGCACGCCCGTGGATGCCGTTGCCCTGCCGATAATCTTGTCCTGCGCCAAGTTTGCCATCTTAGCAAGCGATACGGCGGCAGTAGCAATAGTGGCGGCAAAAGTCCCCGTTCCAGTTCCCGTCACATCCCCAGTTAATGTAATGGTCTGATCTCCACTATTCGTTCCAGTAAGTCCTAAATCAGTTTTTAGAGTAGCCAGCGTGTTCACTTCGGGCGCACCATCACCAGCCGTCTTACGATAGATTAATGATGCGGTTGCCATGTCTGCCATCTTCGCAAGCGTAACGGCTTTTGTAGCTATCGTCTGCGCTCCATCCGCAACCGAGGTAACGTCCCCCGAGTGGTTAGGATGTACATAAGCATTTGCGCCATCCGCTACGTTTATAATCGTCCTGACATTCGCCGCAGTAAGTGCTTCTGGCACTCCTGCACCAGCCGACACTCTGCCGATGATTGCGTTCTGTGCGAGATTCGCCATCTTCGCCAATGTAACCGCACTATTAGCGATAGTCTGTGCGCCATCTGCAACCGAGGTAACATCGCCAGAATGATTAGGGTGAGTATAGGCGTTTGCGCCGTCTGCTACATTGATGAGTGTCCTGATCTGTGTCGGCGTTAAACCCACCACGTGACCACCAGTAATACGCCCGACAACTGTCTGCTCTGCAATTTCCAATGCCGTTGGTACTGCGGCTCCAGCAG
>JBAZEO010000260.1:0-2935 GCA_041653935.1 Dehalococcoidia bacterium
GCAGGAAAACATCCTCGAGAACGGGCATGATACTGAAGAATTCGTACGCGGGCAGGTGCCCGGGGACTTCTACAACGAGCAAGATCTGAGCAGTCATGACTGGGTGCTGGTCCAGGGGATGTCACATTGCCATATTACTGGATCTGAGTCGGCTAAGAAGTTTGCCGACCGGGCCCTGGAGCTCATTGACGAGGGCAACAAGGTCCTGGTGAATTATGACAGCATGGGCATCGGTGGCGGTGAGGGATATGTCAGTCTGTATTACAAGCCGGCAGCAGCAGCCAGGAAGGCGGTGGCAAATGGAAGGTAAATTTCAGATCGATTTTGAGACCAGCAATGCGGCGTTTGAGGATAACCCGCGCGAGGAGGTCCAGCAGATCCTGGTGAAAATCATCAAGCGCCTGGGCGATGGGGAAGTCGGTGGATGCATATACGACAGCAATGGAAATAACGTCGGACAATGGGGGTATTACTGATGAAAAAAGGAAGACTGTTTCCTGTCGCACCAGACGGGGTAATGGAAAGATCCTACCCGGCGCGCTGGTACAGGGTCGAATCGACAGGCGAATACCGGCCGCCCAGGAAGGGGGAATGGTACATCAGCGGCGCGATCCCGGAAGGGTATAAGACTGAGAATGATCTGACCGTCAAGCATCAGATCGGGCGGCTTGTTGAGGTAAAAACAGAAGTAATCCATACAGTTGTCAAGTATTGCTAAGGCAATGCATTAAGTATTACGTCTAAGGAGGCGATATTATGGTGAAAGCAGTTGAAAATAGACCAGCGCGCAACAGCAGGCCCATGCTTACGGAAAGCCGCGTGCAGGGGATCAAGAAGCTTATCGGCCAGGCAAACCTTGGCATGACAGCGACCATGGCCATGGACCCGGACGTCCAGTCGGCGCTCAGGTTTTTGTCTGACCTGATCGGAAGGTATTACGACCCGGCAGCGGTCAGGCAACGCGAGAAGGTCAGGCAAACAACCATTGCCTGGCGCGCGGATAAGATGACAGCAGACAAACCAAAGCGACGTCGGAGGGCTAAATATGCGTATTAAATTATCTAATCATGTTGACTGGTTTGTGAAGTGCGGCCGGCAGTATATTAATTTGTTTGAGTTTCCTAAGCAGCCGGACAGGTTTGTAAGAGGCCTAACGTTCTTTGCGATCGGGTTTCTGGCTGGGATACTGGTGGCAAACTGGATCATATCAAGCTTAAAGTAATACATTAAGTAATAGGAGTAAGTCATGGAAATCATAGACACAATCATATGTATAGCATTAGTCTTATGGTACGGGTCCTACGCCTGGGCTCGGTATCAGAACAGGAAGAGGTGACAGCATGTGGGGACAACATCCGGAATACGCCCGCGACAAGATGATCGAATCGTATGACATCGAGGCCCGGGAACGGGAGGCAAAGGAGAAAAAGTCCCGGGAATCTATTGAAGGGGTCCCGGATACCCCTCAAAAGGTACCAGATTTCGCTCCAGGGCAAGGCAAGGATCCTCCAAACGGGGAGGATATGGAGTAGTGGCTACCTACCTATGGGATGGTAAAATTAATAGCCTGGAGCGCGGCGTAGACAATAAGCCATCTCCAGGCCCTTAATTTATCCTACCCTGTACCGACCATGCCTTGGGCAATAATAATTCCGTTTTGCCGGTTCATTGTCCAGCGCGCAGCCGTTAAACAGCCTTTTTAGAACGTACCCGAGACAGGTTTTTCCTTGCACGCTCCCTTGCCTCCTCAGAAACGACTCTTTTCGCTGCCGGCTTCGATCCATATGGCGAATAAGAATATAACGCGCAAGTTTCAATACCGCAGTCAACTCTTCCGTCAGCATAAAACCCCATACAGTCATAACATTTCGCATGGATAGCTTCCCTTGTGGTAACTTTTTCACCGGCCAGATGTTTTAAAATTTCTTTTCTCCCCCTAAATGCCCCGCCAACTTTTTCAATAGATTCGCTTATTTCTGCTGCTCTGCTCATGATTTAATTCTCCTTTGTAATTTTAATTCGGTCCATGGGTTTATCAGGAAGCCGAAATATACAGGCATCAATCCACCACGGCGGGAGGAATCCTGGCCGGGAGGTTATTGCCATCTCCGCCTGCGAGTCCAGGATGAAACATTCCGCGTAGTCTGTCGCGGATCTGACGGCCCGGCCGGCCATCTGCAAAAGGGTCAGCATCATGGTAGCCTTGTACCAGTCTGATCCCATCCGGGACGAGTACAGTCTGGCTGCCACCACTTTGTCTCCCAGGGATAGGTACGGGGCTTTCGCAATGATCACCAGGCGCGCCTTGTCTTCATCCAGGCTGACTCCCCTCTCAAGACTGGGGCTGACCAGGATGAGGGGTTCGTCTGACTGTATGAATCTGTCCAGGGTCTCCTGACGGTCTGTCGAATTATGGGTGATATACCGGGGGTTGTTCAGCGCATCGACGATTTTATGGGCCAGGCTATAGCTCACGGCATGGATAATTCCCTTGACGTAAGGCCTGGAATCGACGATCGACCGGATGGCAGGTATAAGCTTCGGGATCTCTACGTCGGACGTCTTAGCGGTCAAATTTGCCACGGGCGCGATGTACACCGGCCGATTGGCAACCGGGAACTGGCTCGGGATCATGTGGTAATCAATATCGTCGATGTCCAGGCCCAGGGTCTTGGCCAGGATCGGCCGGGGATAGAAGCTGGCCGACATCAGGACAAACTTCTTGGAATGCTGCCAGAGAAACTTCTCAGCCATCTCCGGGGTCAACCAAAGGGGTCTGAAGATCAGCTTGTCGGACTGATTGTCCAGCATCCATGTGTCATCCACGTTGTTTAGGAACAGGTTGATCTTCTCCTTCAGCCGGACGATTTTCTTCAGCTCCTTCATGGCGCTTTCGGTTTGCGGAGTGACGGTCTTGCCGGCTGCCTTGATGGTG
>JBAZEO010000261.1:0-2928 GCA_041653935.1 Dehalococcoidia bacterium
CGACCAAAACAGTTCGCCGTGTGACCATTCGTGCCAGTACCAACGGGCCGGTGAATTTCACCATCGAAGGAAATGACGGCGGGATGACAGCCGTGCTCACAGTGGTCAACGAGGACGGCTGGAACGGCGAAAAACGCACCTATGATTTTGCCGATCCGGGTTTCTCTTCAACCGCATGGCAACTTAACGTATCAGCAGCGGCGGGTACAGTCGCGCGCATCTACGAAGTTGAAATGATGGTTCAAACCGATTGGGCCATTGATACAACCGGGGTAACAGGCGATTTGTATGCTGAGTTTGACGGCGTGAGCGTCCTGGGAGCATTACAGGCGATTGTCAAACAAACGGGGTATCACTTCCGGTTGTCGAGCAGTCGGGCGATTACCTTTGGCGCTCTCGGTGATGCGGCTCCGTTGCGAATTTACCAGCCGGGGAGTATTGTTCATCGCGCCGTGTATGATAACGCTGATATTGCCCTGACCGAAGCGCCGCAAATCGTAGATGACAGTGAGCAGACGGTGAACTGGGTGTTACCGCTGGGGCGGGGGGATGATCGGGTATCGCTGGGATTTGTGCAGCCTAGTTATATCGGGACAGTAGTGGCCGAATGGGACGAAACACACCGCAACTCTTCTCACAGTTTAAATGATAATACTTCCGCACACTCCCATTTAGCACAGTCTTTTCAGGTGGCATCAGATCAGAAGGCTTTCGCCATTTCACTGTATTTAAGGAGAGGTAGCATCCCGCCGACCGGCAAACTATCTGTTTCGCTATTTACTGACGCGGCGGGCGTACCGGGGAGCGGTTTTAGTGGGCCTCCGAGTCACTTTTACGAGGTAGATGTACTGGCGACATCGCCTAATTTCGAGTGGATTACCTTTTGGTTCAGTAATCCCGTAAGTCTATCAGCCTCTACGGTTTATTGGATTGTCTTGACCACAGATCGAGCACCGTCTATCAATTGCGTCATCTGGGGCCAAGAGTATTTAGGCACTTATCCCGATGGGCAATATGCCTATAAGGCGGCGGGGACGTGGTACGGGTCTTCTATTTATGATTTTATCTTTAAAGTCTGGGGGGTAGACACTACCGAGACGCCCTACCTCCCGCGCCACATGACCGGACCTGACGGCTCCGAACTCTGGTACTTAGCGGACGACACCAGCGTTGCCAGTTATGGGCAGATAGAGCAGATATTGAGTACCGAAGTCGGCGCGCAAGGGGCAGGAGAAACTGATCTCCAAAACGCCGCACAACTGCTCTATGAAACCGCGAGTACCTATCTGGAGCGGCATGTCAACCCACAAGCGGCCTATCGGTTGAGGTTGCGTAAATGTTATTCAACCCTGCTGCCAGGGATGCTCATACCCTTCAAATACGTGGGCGCGGTATTTCCTGCTGATGGATCGGCAACCCTGAAGTATGTGGACATCAACGATACATTTTGGGTTACTCGTGTCATCGAGCAGTACACCGTCAATGACTTTGCAGTGGAATTGGAACTGAGCAGCGTGCCGCGTCCGCTGGCTAACGTGCTTGATATTGTCGCTAATGTATCAGAGCAGGTGAATATTGAGGCTGTGCGACGTGACTATTTACCGCTCGTGCGCGACGAGGTGAGCGCCGCGCCTGCTACGCCGCCCAGCGCCAAGCGTAAAATATACCCTAAATCTGACGGTTGGTACGATTTGGATGACACCGGGGTTGAAACCCGGCTGGCGACGGCGACGGAAATTACCGATTTCGCCGCACTGTGCAGTACCAACGCCGGGCAGTCGATCCCCGACGATACCTACACTGTGGTGAATTATGATACTGAAACCATCAATGACGACGGGTGTGTTGTGACGGGAGCAGGTTGGGCCTATACCGTCCCGGCGAATGGAGACGGCATTTATGAGGTCAAGGCGTCTCTCCTCTTCGCGCCCACGACAGCGTGGGCGGCGGGTGAAATTGCGCGGTTGCGGATCAGTGTAAATGGCGGCTTGAGCTTGAGGTATCTGGACAGCAAGGCGAATGAGGGCGCTACCAATCATGCGGTTATGCTGCACGGTGCGAAGGAAGTCCCGCTTGTGGCCGGCGAAACGATTCAGATCGAAGTGTACCAGAATACGGGCGGGAATCTGGCGCTCACGTCGGCGGGTGGCTTTTGCGAAGTTAGCATCCGGCGGGTGAAGGCTTTAGCGCCGTAACTCATTTTTAGGGGTTTGTAAGGCGCGGAACAGTGCGACAATGAGAGAAACAACGTAGATGAGGATTGGACCATGTTAAAACAAACTGCTGTGCTCATTGCCGTGCTGGTATTGTTCGCCGTATCACTCGCGCCCGCACGTGCCCTAGATGAGCCAACCGTCATCGGCTGGTTGTACGTTCCGGCACTGCGCATGGCCGAACCGCTCTATGAGAGTGCAATCGGCGCGGACGGCTACCATATCATCCCGGCAGAAAACGCCGTGCACCTGAGTGGTACGGCGTGGCTCGATACGACCTACGCCGACCTGATCATAAACGGCGGCGGCACACCAACGGGCGCGGATTATTACCCGGCGGGCAGGATCGTTGTGGCTGGTCACAATCCCGGCGTATTCGGGGCGAAAGGCGGGTTACAGGTAGGAGATGCCCTATATCTCGCTAAATGGCCCCTAGTGGTCCGTTTTGAGGTTGTAGGGGTGTTTGTGGTGGACGTGCAAGATACAAGCTGGTTAGCGCCGGTTGCCGATTCGCGGCTGGTACTGACTGCATGTATTGGGGAACAGAGAATGATTATCGAAGCGGTACGTACTGGGTAAAAACCCGCCGCCGTGCAAGGGGCGCACGACAACGGGCTTTGCATTTTATTCTACACCAGATCGCCCCGGAGAGGAAACAGGGCTAGTTGGAAAATATCGGACAATTCATCGGCGCATTGACGCTATTCTTTGGCTC
>JBAZEO010000262.1:0-2921 GCA_041653935.1 Dehalococcoidia bacterium
GACCATAGTAGAAGGCGAGACAGAGAAGGATCTGGTTGAGGCGGACATCGGCACATTGCCCATTATGCTCAACTCCAAGATCTGTAACCTTTCCGGACTCACTGCCGACGAGATGATAACCTATGGTGAGGACCCATCGGACCCCGGCGGTTATTTTGTGGTCAACGGCTCTGAGCGCGTCATCATGACATTAGAGGATCTGGCGCCAAACAAGATTCTGGTCGAATACAACCAGCGCTACGATGAGAACATCGAGGTGGCCAAGGTCTTCAGCCAGAGGCAGGGCTATCGCTCCCTGGTCATTGTGGAGCGCGGCCGCCGTTCCATCCTGGAGGTATCCTTCCCATCCGTCTCAGGACGACTCAACTTCGTGACACTGCTGCGCTCTCTGGGCATGGACACGGATATGGATATTGTGAAATCCGTATCAGACAACCCGGAAATAATAAAGTTCATGCTGGAAAATCTGGAGGAAGCCGAGGTCTCGACCAATGATGAGGCCCTGGAGAAGATCGGCGCGCGTGTAGCCGCCGGCCAAGCCAAAGAATACCAGAAAAAGAGGGCGACTTATGTCTTGGACAGGTACCTGCTTCCTCACATAGGCGTGGAGGAGAAGGATCGCTTTTCCAAGGCGCTCTTCCTCTCACGAATGGCAGAAGCCTGCTTCGAGCTGGCACTGGAGCGACGCGGTGAGGACGATAAGGATCATTACTCCAACAAGAGGCTGAAACTCTCCGGAGATCTGATGGAGGATCTATTCCGGGTGGCCTTCAACCGCTTGACCCGAGACATAAAGTATCAGTTAGAGAGGGCCAGCATGAGAAACAGAGATCTTAATGTGGTGACCACGGTTCGCGCGGACGTCCTCACAGAGAGAATGATTCATCCCCTGGCTACAGGAAACTGGGTCGGCGGGCGCACAGGCGTCTCTCAGCTTCTGGATCGCACCGACTATATGGCCTCGCTCTCCCATCTGCGTCGCGTGATCTCACCCCTCTCCCGATCTCAACCGCACTTCGAGGCCAGAGATCTGCATGCTACCCAGTGGGGTCGCATCTGTCCCTGCGAGACTCCGGAAGGGCCGAACTGCGGACTGGTGAAGAACTTCGCCCAGGGAGTGGAGCTTTCCAAGGGCGCAGACGATTCAGTTAACATCAAGAAAATATTGATGGATTTAGGCGTGATTTCGGTAGGTGGTAATGTTGGCTGAAGCCTTGACTAGCGGCGCACGAATTTATGTAAACGGTGAGATCGTAGGGCATCATGAAGACCCAAAGACATTGGTCACAAATTTGCGTCGCCTGCGGCGTTCCGGCAGCATCAGCAGCCAGATGAATGTGGTTTATTTCGAGGACACCAATGAGATCTTCATGAACAACGACTCGGGTCGAGCCAGAAGGCCGCTCATTGTTGTGGAAAACGGAAAGGCGCTGGTAACTGAAGAGCATGTAAACAAGATAAAGAACGGCGAGATGACCTTTGCAGATCTCGTGTCACTCGGCTTGGTAGAGTATCTGGATGCTGAGGAAGAGGAGAACACCCTCATTGCCATCTGGGAAGAAGATATCAAACCCGATCACACCCATCTGGAGTTGGACCCTTCGCTGATTTTAGGTATCGCCGCGGGCCTTGTGCCCTATCCGGAGCATAACGCCAGCCCCAGAAATACCATGGGCGCAGGAATGGTCAAGCAATGCCTGGGAATGTCCACCGCCAATATGAGGCTTCGGCCCGATACCCGCGGCCATTATCTGAACAGTCCGCAAAGAGGCATAGTCAGGACCAAGACCTCGGGCGCCATAGGCTTTGAGGAGAGACCGGCGGGACAAAATTTCGTGGTGGCGGTCCTGGCCTATGAAGGATATAACATTGAGGATGCTTTGGTTATGAACCGCGGCTCTATCCAGCGCGGTCTTGCCAGAAGCCACTTCTTTCGCGTCTCCGAAGCCGAGGAGCGAAAATATCCGGGCGGCCAGGAGGACAAGTTCGAGATTCCTGATGTGGAGGTTCGGGGTGCACGAGGCAGTGAGGCTTACGATCAATTAGATTCAGACGGACTTGTGAACCCCAATGCCTATGTGGGCCCCAATGACGTTCTCATCGGCAAGACCAGCCCGCCACGATTCTTGGAGGAGCCGTCCGAGTTCGGCCTGACGCCCCAGCAGAGGCGTGAGACGTCTGTGACCATGCGTTCCAATGAGAAGGGTGTGGTGGATATGGTCATCCTCACCGAATCCTCCAACGGCAACCGCCTGGCTAAGGTCAAGAGCCGAGACCAGCGCATTCCGGAATTGGGTGACAAATTCGCCTCCCGACACGGCCAAAAGGGCGTGATCGGATTGATTGTGCCCCAGGAGGATATGCCATTCACGGAATCAGGGCTTGTGCCCGACCTGCTGCTCAATCCTCATGCTATCCCCTCTCGAATGACCGTGGGCCACGTCTTGGAGATGATTGGTGGAAAGGTCGGATCATTAGAGGGTAGATTCGTGGATGCTACCGCCTTCCTGGGCGAGAACGAGCCGGATTTGAGGGGCGCTTTGAAGAAGTTCGGCTTCTCCCATACCGGCCGAGAAATCCTTTACAATGGAGCCACTGGCATGCAAATCATGGCAGATCTCTTCGTGGGAGTGATTCTCTATCAGAAGCTATATCACATGGTCACAGGCAAGATGCATGCCCGTTCCCGCGGACCGGTGCAGGTCTTGACCCGTCAACCCACAGAAGGTCGTGCTCGCGAAGGTGGTCTGCGGTTTGGTGAGATGGAGAGAGATGTGCTCATAGCTCATGGCGCAGCCCTGGCTCTGAAAGAGCGTCTGGTTGATGAGTCGGATAAAGTTACGGAGCTTGTTTGCAGCCACTGCGGCATGATCGCTATCCATGATAGGCGCAGAAATGCGGACTTCTGCCCGACCTGCGGG
>JBAZEO010000263.1:0-2909 GCA_041653935.1 Dehalococcoidia bacterium
CCATTGAGACCTCGGCATCGTCGGCAGCTTCGCGCAAGCCGGAGATCGTCTCCACGGCGATGCCGGTTTTCGTTGCCATCTTCCCGGCTTCCAAAGTGAAATCCAAAGCAGACTTGACAGCCATGCCGAGCGATCCTACGATAGCGGCACCGGCGATCGTGAACGCTTTGCCAAGCTTCTCAATATCAGCTTGCTTCGATGCGACTAATCCGGCGAGCGATTGAGTGTCTTTTTTTGCAGTCTCGACGCTTGCTGTCCATTGCTGTAAATCGAGTACGAGTCGCCCCGTAACTGTGCCGGCATCAAACGCTCCGCTCATTGTCGCCTCCTACACCTTTTGCTTTTTCAATACTGCTTTCAGGTCGTTCATGCAGCTCCGCCAGTTTTGTTTAATTTCCGCATCCGTCCAGAGTCGCGGTTCAAGCATTTCGATCCTGTCCATAAGGTCGCGCACCGCAGACTGATACTCTTCACGCTCCCCCCAATAAGAGATCCGCTGCGCTCCCAGAACCGCGATCTGCTTTCGCGCATTTTCTACCTCCGCCTTGCGCCGCCACCACCCAAAGTCCCTAACGTCGAGATCAAGTAATTCGCCGTAACTGAACAGGCCAGGAAAAGCGGTTGCGATCTCGGCAACCGCCCGGCTCCTGGCCTCTATCAGTTTTTTGCTTCGCTCGCCTTCGTCGGCTTCGACGCCTCGGTGATTTGCTCCGCCAGGAATTCAGCGATGCCGACGACATAGCGGAAGTCAACCAGCATCGCTTCCTCTTGGCTCATGCCAGGCAGCAGCTTCACAAGCACTCCGCCGATTTTTTCCGGCGTGATGTCTTCCGGCTTTTCACCGAACCCTTTTACCGCCGCCTGGAAGTCTCCGAGCATCTTGCTCGAAAGCGTCTTGATTGTGTAGGTCTTGCCGTCGGGGAAGATGATGTCGATGGGATCAAAGATCGTGAGTGTCAGCTTCGGCATGTTACTCTCCCAGGGTCAGCACTTCGTAGATGTTCGGGCTTTCCTGTTTGATAAAGACCTTGAACTTCACCTTGTGGACACGCTGCGTCGCGTTGTCGTAAGGGATCTCCCATGCGGCAATCGGGTACGTTTTCAGCACGGTAATGTACTCGGTCGTAACGGCAGACGGCACGCCATTGACCAGCGGACGGAATTGCAGCGGTTGTGCATCCGCGTACATGGCTTCACCGACAGGGTTCTCCAGCGACAGGACGCTTCCGACCAGGGTCCCGCCTTTGGTCAGCGTTTCCATCTGCGCCATCGTGAATCGCCCGATGGGAATTTCGATGTCGGGAACTTCCAGCCCGACAAAGACCGCATCGGCCGGCATCGCGCCGTAAGCGTCTTCCTTGACCTCGACGGCCTTCGCCTCAATCTTCAGCTTGACGCCACCCACAACCGGGCCGATCAAGACGCTGTTCCAATAAACAGCGACCGGCCCCAAGTCCTTGTTGAAAATTACCTGTCCCATTTTTAAACCTCCTACGGTTTACGTTCCATTCTTCTTATAGACGGCGACGCGATAGTTCGTGGAGAACTCAGGCCGTCGCTTGTCATCTTCGCCAATGAACTGCGGTGGATTGACAGCCGTGATTGTAGCACAGAAAATATCCGGGCTCGTTCCGAACTCAATGCCGGCCGCGCCGTGAAGCACCGCATGAATTTCTCGCGCATCATCCCGGGCCGTAAAGTAATTCCCTTTCTCGCCGCGCGTCACGATCTGGATCATTACCCATTCCATATCGACCGTCCAGAAGTTCGTATCGCCGCCGCCGTTCTCCGCGACAAGGGCGCAGCGATCAGGAGCGCTTTGCGGACGCTGCCCAGCATAGAGCGTCGTGCCAGTGACAAACGTGGTCCGCGATTCAAGCCAAGTAGTTAAACTCTTAAGCACCGTGCAACTCCTCCTTGATCCTCTTCGCGATCAAGCCATAGTATTTGTCGCGGAGGTCTTGCCGCGCCATCTTCGCTTCCATATACTTCGGGCCGACTCCGCTTTCCGACCAATTTATATTTTGCCCGACAGCTTCATGCCATCGCTCCGCATACGGCGCGCAGTACGTGACAAGGATCGCATAGATCATGTAGCCAAGAGTTTCCTCTTGAAACTTCGGCCAATGATCCTTATTTACTTTCGATCTTCCCTTCGCCTTCGGCCCTGCAGAAGCATCGCCTCTGAGGTTGCCGTGCAAGTGCGGGGTCTTCGGCTCGATCTCATCCGAATCCTTTTTGAGTGCGGCTCCGGCTTCCCATAGCGCTTTCTTCACGATCTTATTGACACGGACATTCGCAAGCAGCAGCCGCTTGTCGAACTCGGTCATGTCAATCGAGAAGCCGGAACGATTGCTCATTTTAAAAATACCTCAATGAAGCCCCAGGAAAAATCCCTGGGCTTGCGGATCGAAAGTATAGCATACTCGACGCCTTCGAATTCGATGAAGTCCTCATGCGAGATCGCGCGCGACTCGATCATGACGCTCATCGAAGAGTAAACATTTTCGCCCTTTATGTCCTTGACCAACGCCGTCCCGATTTCAACCTTTCCCTTCAGAGCGATTTCCGTATCGGCCGGCGGCTGTCCCCATTTGTCCTTCACTCCCGCGCGATGCAATATGATGTCGTCAACGAGATACGAAAAAATCATAGTTCACCTGCCGCTTCCAAAATATTTCGAGTGACGGGATTCAGATTGTGTTCGCACCGGGGGTGCGGTGCTTTCGGGTCAACCTCGACAACTCCCTTTTCCGTTTGCACCGATACCGGTTCATCGAGAGGCGGGAAGTCTTCATCATCCCCGGAGATGGAAAAGACCATACCTTCAAGCGGCGCGCAAAGTTCGCACGGATCATCATGCCGAGAAAATTGAACCAGGTCATTATCCCATTTCCGGCACTCGTCAA
>JBAZEO010000264.1:0-2908 GCA_041653935.1 Dehalococcoidia bacterium
GGGAGATGTCTTTCGGATCGGATAGGTTCGTCGTGACCTTCACTATCTTCACGTTGACATTCAGCCCTAACCCCGTGAGCGGATCAATAAGATCGGAATTGACGACTCGGACGATCTGCCCGACCTCTAAATTCTCCAGGTCAAAAGAATAATCCGGGTGGACGGCGAGATTCACGGCATCCACCGTGTAGGAATAGATCGGGTCCTTGTACTCCGCCAATACCTTTTGTGCCCACGCCAGCAGGGTGGATGGGTGCGTGATGCGCTTATCGGTGATCCGGCGGGGATGCACGCCATACGCCGTTTGGCTGGTTGCATCTTCGATGTACTCCTCCGCTTCCCCGGCATCAATGAGCGTGACCTGCGCCTCCGTCTCACCGTACCCGTACGCGTACAGTTTATTTGTGATGCTGGTGAAATCCCGCTTTCTGGTTACGCCTTTCATATTTTTCTGATACCGGATCTCCCGCGTGGGGCTGCCCGACGGCTCATTGTACCAGTTGAAGTGCCGGTCCTCGTCAACCTCAATATATCCTCCGATGTATGAGACGCACTCCGATACGGCTTTCATAAGGGTGACATTTTCCACCGCAATACAGAACGTCGTTGTTGGTTCGATTGTTCCGACAGTGATCGCTGGGGTGCGTTCCTGCAATGCAAGCAGCGCGGTAATGATCGCGGTGGGGGTGAGCGGGATAGCGCCGGTATCATACGATACGTTTTCCTCGTCGGTAAGTTGCCCCATTGCTCCGTTGTAATTGCACGCGATATACTTCCCCGACGATGACCATTGATCCGTTGCATCTTCGAGCGTGAACAGACCCTCGAACCGGCTCTTGATGGTGTTCCAGACCTTGATTTCGTATGCCGTCGTAATGAACGAGGTTTTCGCGTCATCAGATGGGATGGAAAAAGAAAGAGCCGGGGCCGCGTTCGCTTCTTTCGTCAGCGAGATCCCGAACGCCTTTTCCAGGACCGCCGCTTTTGCCCCGGCCTGCGTGAATGCCCAAATCTGGTATGCCATCCCTAAGCTCCCAAATGCTCACGTATCCAGATCAGGATTGCAGCGAGTACCATTCCGACCCCAATCGCGATCATGAACATGCGGGTTTCGGTCATCTCAGTTCACCCTTACGAATTTTGACCGTACTGTGATATTCGATCCTGCTGAGTTCGTAGCCGTCAGATTCACCGTCCGGAATCCCGAGCGGGTGTACTGATGCGTCGGGTTCTGCAATTCGCTGTATATCCCGTCTCCGAACGACCAGTTCCACGATGTTGGGGTGTTGCTCGATACATCCGTGAAGAACACCGTGAGCGGCACGTTGCCTGTAGTCGGGGAGCCGTAAAACGATGCCACTGGCGCAATCGTGGCAGTACCTACCGTCACGTATGCCGTCTTGTTGTTACAGGCAGTAGTCACGCTATCCGTGATACAATGCTTCACCTCGTAGGTTCCGGTGATGTTCCATGTGAAGTAGAGATTCTGCTCGGTGCTGGTATTCCCGTCGCCGAAATCCGTGTAATAAGTATATGGCCCCGGATTGAGGTTGGTTGACGTATCATAGAGGTATGTCGTAAATGGGGCAGTTCCTTGGGTGTTGAACGATGAGAAATCACATGCTGGGAGATTGTATACCGTGATCGTCGTGAGTTTCGTTGATACAAGAGAATAACTTGTATTGGTGATCGTCAGGTTCGCTTGGTATGTTCCGGGAATCTCGTAGAGATGGCTCGGGCTTTGCGAGGTGCTGGTGTTTCCATCTCCGAAATCCCACGACCAAGAATCAATAGTGGCATCCACTGTCATTGATGTATCGGTGAACTGCACAAGTAAGGGTTGGATTCCAGAACTGTTGCTGGCGGTGAAGTCTGCGGTTATCGAGTGTGGCGGGGCCGGCCTGAACTCAAGACGTGCACCGATACTCCCAGCCAAAGCCGAAGCGTCATAAACCGAAGCCCAAGTGCCGGCCCCCGCAGCCCCGGCATCATCCCAATGGCCGCCCGCGAACAAGACATTTGGATTGCCGGCGTTTGTAGATAGCGGATAATAGAAATAATCAGAGAGATATGTTGTCTCTGATCCCCCCGTGCCTGTCGGGATCATCAGGAGCCTATCTGCCGCACCAGTCGCAACGGATGTCTGGTATCCATTGGCAATCGTAGTTGTGGTTGATGTCTCGTAATCCCCTGCTATAAGCAAGTCCTGAAACTTTGTCTGGCCACCGGTTAGGTTAAGACCAGTACGGTTGATGTTTCGGTAGATCGAATTGCCCCCAGAGGTATATGAGTTCTGGCCATCCCAAAACTCCCACACGCCTCCGATTGAACTTTCGTATGCTCGCCATACTTCCGGGGTAAGGCCGTTTGTGCCAGTCCCCCCCCCGGTTGCATTGACAGCAAAGATATTAGTATCCGCAGAATCCGCACCAGCGGCTTTTGCAGCGGTATAATCCACAACACCCCGGCTTTTCTCCCACGCGGTTTGTGTGTTGAGAGTGCCGGTCTCAATGTATAGGAGTTCCCTGAGACCGCTGCCTGTCCAGACATTAATTAGACCCCATCTTGGGCCGTTTCTTTCGGCATAGGTTCGCATTGTGCTGATATTCTGCGACACCACAGGCGTTTTTCCGGTATATGAGGTTCCAACCAGTGTCCCTTCCACGTCCTCTGTTTGCATCTCGTAGGCACCGACATAATAGTGAGCGGCCGGTGTACCGTCTCCTCTCTGGTAAAACATCGGATGGACTTTGAATGATGAGTTGTACTGTGTCGGGCTGGCGATATAGGTCAGGAACGGCGCGTTGTAGGACTCGAAGGTGTAGAACATCGAGTACTCGACCATCACTTGTTTTCTGCCGGTCCCGTTGAGATCCAGCCCATCCCCCCGGTTGTTGGTGCCGTACGT
>JBAZEO010000265.1:0-2905 GCA_041653935.1 Dehalococcoidia bacterium
GATGATTTCACGTCTAGCCGTGTCTTCGTGCAGCATGGATACTGATTCATCCTGGTCGTTATCGGTGCTAACTTTCACCAGTCTTCATCCTCATGCCAGTCGGCATCATCTTCGCGTTGCTTCGGAAGCATTACCCTCGGGTCAAGCTCCTGCTTCTCTCGCTTCGGCTTTTCATCCTGAACAACCTGAGGCTTTGGCGGTGTCATGTCAATGATGTTGTCCGTGAACAATCCGAATACCTTCGACGCTAACAACTGCAAAACCTCAATATCCCACAAGTGATTTCGGTTGTGCTTTTTTCTAAAGCTGCCGTCTATGCATTCCTCTGCCGTCATCTGCCGCACGTAATCGGCGTCGATATTTTCGTACACACGCCACAGCCTTTGATGCTGGCCCGTGACTAGCCGCAATAGCACGTGCTTAATCTGGTCTGGGTTGAATGTGATCATCCAAAGCTTTCCGTGCCGCCCGTGCCTGGGTGTCCCCTCGAATGGATCTTTCTTCTTCGCCTCATATGGCATTACCAGGCTGTCGCGCCCGAAACACGGAACGGCCCCGCGCATGACCCCGCTTATACACTGGTCAAAGACTTCATGCCTCCGCTCTTCGTAGCTGTTGTCGATCAGCGTCTTTGCGCATCCGTATTTTATTGAGCGCTCTTTGATCTTCTCCCACTCCGCTACTTCCGCATATTCGATCAGTCCGCTATCCCCGCCCTCTACATGCTCCCTCAATCCGTACCATTGCGTCGCCTTCTGCACATCCACGGTACAAAACACCATGAGTTTTTTCCCGATGTAGAACTGCTTATAGTCTGCGTGTTCTGATGGCCGCGTCTTACGCTGATATTTCGCCTGTCGGTCTATCACGAAATCTGTAGTTATCTCCTGCTTGCTCCCGTAGAATTGTTCGGCCAGATATTCATAGATGAACACGCGCAACGCTTCCGGCCCCTTTCGATTCGCCTCAAGAAAGGCAACGGCGATCTCCCCGAAATCCCCGTTGCGAAATGGCAAGTAGAAGCTATTCACGAAATAGGACCGCTTACCTACGGTCGCCTTATCAGTATTCGTTGGAACCCATTGGCCAGAGGCGACGATGCCGCGCTTTTCTTCCGTGTCTATCCTGGTCCCATCGGGCGTTATGTAGTGGGCGGATTCCTTTACCCGCTTCAAATCCCAACTTCCATCATCACGCCTTGCCGTCTGGTCCCATTTCAACCCATACACCGTTTCACGCGACCCCATTTCAAACTTGAACAGCGATCCCGTTTTCGGATCAGCCATCATACGATACCGCTTATCGCCAGATTCAAATTCCTGAAATATCGGGTCTTCCGACGACGGCCTTTTCTGTTGCGGGTCTGGTGACGATCCTAAAACGATGTGGGCAAAGCGATACGTGTCCGTTCTTTTACGCAACATGTCGGCTGCGTATGCTGGCCACGTTGAAACCTCATCTCCAAGAACAAGCCCGTAACCGAATTGCTTTGCCGCAGACCTACTGCCTGGATATGTGGATACGATGGAGCAATCAGGCATGGTGATAATGGTTCCGGCCTGATTGGATTGCGATAACTTTCGCTCCGTTGACTCGGACAGTTTCAATCCGAGTGTTATACGCTCTTTATGAAACCGTTCTGTCGATTCCTGTTGTGCGCCAAGATATAGAATAGGGATTGGATCACACGCGACATGATACCGGATTAAATTCAGCAGCACATTTTCGCTAAACCCTGCGCGAGAAGGCTTGAGAATAACCACTTCGCGCACATCCGTGTTGACCATTGACTCTATCGGCTCTTTCCAGAACGGCATGAAGTCGGCATTATACGCGGAGTGTATGGGCGTCTCATATGACGGACACCGAGAGTAGTCTACATTCCGCTCTGCCCACTGCCACGGGAACAACCGTTCAGTAGGCTTGAAATATTCGGCGAGTAGGCTCATTAAATATTTTCCGCTTCACACGCCGCAGAAAGAGCATTCAGTATCCCGTCAATTTTTCCCTGCATTGTCTTTACTAGCGCTACGTCCGAACACATTGCCGCGATGTCCTTTGGAAGGTGTTCAAGCGTCCGCTTAACAATACCCGCGAGCTTCAACAACTGTTCCGTATGATCTGACTTCGAGATTACATCTCCGCGCCGCTTGTCTAAATCGTTTTTCAGAATCAGACATTGAAGCACAACCTTGTACCGGTTTGGGTCTTGACCGGCTTCAAGTCCGGGCGGTTTGCCGGTCTTTGGGTCTGCCGCCTTGTGCTTCATGTACGCTTCAAGAAATTCCTCTAAGTCAACGCGACGTTTTGCGTCAAACTTCAACCCGGCCTTTCGGATGTGATTGTAAATCATTGTCGTCGATAGGCCGGGGGGGACGGTCTTGATAAGGTATTGCTCTATTTGCAAAACGGACATTCGCCTACTTGTTTTCATATCGAAAATTTACACCCGCACTTCGGACACCTAACGCGCTCACTACGACCATTAGCCGCGTCCATAGCCGGGGTTCCTTCAGGAACATCCGCCGCCGCAGTCATCATCTTTTCAAGTTCTTCCGCATCGTACCCCGTCAAGCTCATGTCGATTGATCCGGTATCCACTTCAAGCAGCATATCCTTGAGCGCTTGGCTGTCATCTTCGCCGATGAGTTTGTTTGCGGCGATCATCCGGCACAGGTGCGTAGGCTCGTCGTAATCGACAACAACAACATCGGCCTCAACCGTACCCATAGACTCCAAGACTTTTTTCCGAAGGTGCCCAGACACCAGGAACCCGTTGCGCCGGTTCCATACAATCGGGTCGAAATAATCAAACTCCAAAGAAGCTACAAGAACATTCCACGCGGGAGAACCAGGATCAGGATGCCGTCGCGGATTTCTAGGATGAGGCAGAAGGTCTGAAAGC
>JBAZEO010000266.1:0-2896 GCA_041653935.1 Dehalococcoidia bacterium
CAGGATGACTTTCCTCGAACTTTCGCACCTTGGCCGATGACGCGTCAGTCAGCTTCAACATCGTGCCCTGGCTGCCCATCCTGATGGCCACATGGAAGCGCTTGATCTCCTTCCATGCCTTGACGAATTCAAACCTGTTGATATCCGTGACCACTTCCCCGCGCTCATGTGACCAGCGCGGCTTCTCTGTCGGCACCCGCTGATGTTCAACTTTTTGCAATGCCGGCGTGAATATCGGTCCGGCGCCGGGATCTGACAAATTGACATTATTCCAGACCTGCACGCCCCCGCGCGTGGCAATCCAGCTTTCAAACTTCTCCCGGGCCCCGGGCGCCAGCACCCTTATTTTTAACCTGTCAGTCATTACAGCACCCCACTTTCATTCTTTTCTTTGACAATTTGTCCGCATTCCTCACAACATCCTGATATCGAAGCGGCCTCGCAATTCCTGCAAATATCATTGCCATTTTCCGGGACGCCTGCCCATTCCAAAAGTACAACATCCCCCGGTTCGATATACTCAGCCAGTGACTGCAGCTCGACAATTTCGCCGTAGCTAATCCGTTCGGCTTTAATTTCCCCACGCAGGTATTCTAACCGTGCCTTGATCTGATCGTTTGCCATTACAGCACCTCCTTTGCCTTATCCAGGCGTTTCTGCTGCTCTTCGACCGGCAGACTGTCAAAGTCATCCGGGAAGTCAATCCCCGGGATGGTCGACAGCATCCGTTTATCCCAGTTGGCGCGCTCCTCAGGATTGTCAGTCAACAGGGCCCCGAATGCAACCGCCATTTTGACCGGGTCAAACCGCTTGGCCTCTTCCCCTCGCGCGCGCGCATCTATCTCATCTTTATACTGTTTAATGAGTGCGATCTGGTCCGGGGTGTTCTTCCGCCTGCCGCCGGCGCCGAATGCGATCCCGATTGCCTGATGGATGACGGACTGGAATTCATACGCCTCCCATGTGCGGTTAAGGTAGCAGCATTTCGTTTCACATATGGCGTTATACCGCTCGTCCCGGATGACTGCCGTGTGCTTAAAGCCGTTTCTGGTTTTCTGGTAATTACAGATGACCTGATACTTTCCGCCGCCAAATTCAAAATTCTTCATGATTCAATTCTCCCTTTCGTTTTCTTTACTGGTTCGTTTTCTGTTTCATTTCAATTAACCGTTCCCGTAGCAGATAATTCTCCCGCTGCAGCTGATCGATGTACTTATGCACTTCTTTAGTCCCGGCAAATGCTTGCCTGAGATGTTCAACGGCATGCTTTGCCCATGCATCCAGATCCGACAGGTAATAGACATCCTTGACCTTGTCAGGCTTAATTGGACACGGCTCCATGTTTAGACAGGATATCGCGTCGATGATCTCCCCGGCAACGGACTGGACCGGATTACTTTTGTCAATTTTGCATGGTTTACTCATATCGTAATCTCCTTTACCGGGCACCCTTTAGTGTGCAGAAAATACTGGTTATAATTACTATACCCCGACCACGTCAGCAGCAGGCCATAATACCCGCAATAATACTGCCATTTGTGCGCGCGCTTTGCCGGCCGACGTTTTAAGTTTTTACATCCAATACAGGCGCCGCGGATACGCGTGGACTTCTGAGACAATTCGCCATCTTTAAGTTTTATGCGCTCCATTACGATCCCCTTAAAACCGCGGTTCCAGACCATATTTCCGGCCGGCCTTCCGCATCCCTTCAACATTGACCTGCTTGAAGTACTCAAGACAGTCATTCGCGATGTAGTCAATCTGGCGCCAGTCCCCGACGATTCCGGCCAGCGTGCGGCAGCCTGACATGCTGCAGGCCTCGCGCGCGTAGTATTTCGCTACATCATCAATTCTGACCCGTTTGACCCTTGCCGGGCCCTGCCAGTCTTCCGCCAATGTGACGTCTATGAATGTTTTGCCTTGTGCCATGATTAAATCCTCCAATTAAGTTATTGACCATGAACATAATCAATGTTATATAGTGTCCATGGATACTGTTAAAAAAACATGCCGCGCCTGTGGAGCTTCAAAAGACCTTTCCTGTTTTCGCAAGGGAAAGGGAAGGGGCGGCCTCCGGTCCCAATGTTCCTTATGCCTCGCTGAAAAAGGGCGGATATATTACGCCGCCAATCGCCAAAAGGCGATGAAAGCAACAACTGACTGGCGTAAAAATCATCCAGAACACGCGCGCGATACAGCAAGAAAAAGATATGCTCGCATTCGCAGCACGCCCGTGGGTAAGTTGAACCATGCTGTTTCTGTTTCCGTCCATAGGGCCCTTCGTTCCGGTGCTAAAGCTGGTGCCCGTTGGCAATCGATGATGGGTTATACGCTTGCCCAGCTTATGCAACATATTGAGGATCAATTTACCCCTGAGATGTCCTGGAGTAATTATGGTTCGTATTGGCAGCTTGACCACAAGCGCCCCATCGCTTCCTTCCATTTTACCAGTCCGGAAGACGATACTTTTAAAAAGTGCTGGGCCCTTGATAATCTCCAGCCACTCACGGTATTGGACAACCAGCGGAAGGGCTCGCGGATTGTCTAGTTGATCCATGGTGGTATTTTTTACTATCATATGACATTCCTCCCCTTATTAAGTTACGGTTTAACAATGGTTAACAATATCGCCTGTTACCTGCTCAATAGTCAGAGCATAGGCCAGCAGATCATCCAGCACCAGCCCCTCGCGTTCCAGCCGGCGGATCCTGTTAATCGCGCGCCTGGTGACGTTGAACCGGCCGGACACCGGCCAGAGATTACTGTCATCCTGCGCCATGAACAACCGATTGACATCGCGCCGGTCCCTGGACATCTTGACAATTGCTTCAGCGGTTAAGTATTCCATTATTCCCTGCCTTCCCTTATGCCCATGTTAAAGATAAAAAGCCTTAAA
>JBAZEO010000267.1:0-2894 GCA_041653935.1 Dehalococcoidia bacterium
CGGTAAGTTCCTCAGCGCGTAGACTCATTAGTTAAATCCTCGCCGATGGTTCACTTCGTCAAGTGTCGCGCTCTCTATTTCGTCGGGCTTGGTCAACGGGGCGTTCAAAGAGGAAACGGCGCCTATCCTGGAGTAGGCGCCTATCGTGGAGCCGTCGCCTATCGTGGAGCCGTCGCCTATCGTGGAGTAGGCGCCTATCGTGGAGCCGTCGCCTATCGTGGAGCAGGCGCCTATCGTGGAGCCGTCGCCTATCGTGGAGTAGGCGCCTATCGTGGAGCCGTCACCTATCCAGGAGCCGTCACCTATCCAGGAGCCGCCACCTATCCAGGAGCCGTCACCTATCCAGGAGCCGTCACCTATCCAGGAGCGGGCGCCTATTGTTATTTTTCGTTTTTGTAGTTCGGAGGCGTTTGATAAATCGAACTCCTCCCACCCAACGTTGTCCGTCCATAAGTAAATCATCTGCTTTCTCCTTTTGCTTCATCCAAGGCAGAGAGGGCCTTGTCGATTGATCTTATCAAGACGCATCGGTCGCATACGTGATCGACGGTGGTGTCACACTGGCAAAGAATCCCATCGATCCATGCGCGGGCTTCCCTCGCCGCCTCGGCCAATTCGGCGTAGCGCTCAAGGTCATGCTCCCACTCGATCTTTACCCGGTCAGCCTCAAGCTCTGCAATATCTACTTCGTGCTGTCGCTCCTCGCGTCCTGCCTGGCGCTGGTCGGTGCGGTCGGCTTCGATGGCTTCTACGGATTCATCTTCACGCCCGAAATAAAACTTATCGTGGACAAGCACTGCCAGCTCTTTAGCGCTCTGCACGCTCGTGACCTTCGGGGCTTCCTTTTCGCGCTTTACCTGAGCCACGATATCACAGAGGCTTGCCTGTTTTGCCGCTCCGTCTCCGTTGAGCGCGATGTCTAGTTCACGCGTGAGCCTCCGATAGTCGTCTATGACTTCTTGCAGATCCTCGGCCTTCGGGGCTTCCTGCGCTTCGAGTGGCAGACGCCATGAGCCGAGATTTTCCGCCTTCTGATTTTCAAGATCATATCCACGCGGGGCTTCCTGCGCTTGGCGGCGGTAGGTTCGCAATTCCTTCGCGATTGCTCGTAGCATAGTGTGCCGAAAAAGCCCAGATCCACCGGCTACCTGCGCCAGCTCCTCATCCGTCACCTTATCGTCCATCGGGGGCCTCCGTTACTTGATAGGTGATTATTTCCCGCTTTATTTCATTGTACTGTTTTTCTTTCGATAACTCTTTTCGCATTTCGCGGTAGCCCTTATCGAACCCTTGTTGGTATCCGCTCATGCATCCAAGCCCGAAAGCTATCGATATAAAAATAAACACTACGCTTGTTAGGAAAACCAAAAACTCACTGGTCATCATCCCCTACCTCCTCGCCGCGCTGGGCGGCTCCTTGTTCGCTAGCCATGACTGATGCCATCCGCATTCCGGCTTGTGGCTATCTTCGATGCAACGCCTTTTCCGGTTTTCATGGCAAGATATGCAAGGTTATTCATCTAGTCCTCCTTGTATTCGTTCTTCCAGCCGGGAAGCTCTGCGGCCTGCCTGCATATCTCGCGCTCGATGATGGTCTGGAGCGTGTCGGTGCAGTCTTTCGGAGTTGACGACAAAGCAAAGGCGGGAACTAGGACGATGTATTCCTCATTCGCGCAATGATACTCGATGCGTTCTATCTTCGAGCACGCCGTGTTGCCTTTTGCGTCCATTTCAACCTCGGCATCTGCCCAGAACTCGGCCATGAATCGATCAAACTGGTATTCTCGCATCGGCAGATAGCGCCGGATAACTTCCCGCGTCTCTTCCGTCTCGCCGCTCTGCGCTCTGCTATTCCAGTTGATCCGGTCGTCTTCCACGGATTCCCCCATTATTTATACGAACCCATCGCATCGCATCTCCGGGGCTAGAGAATGGCATAGGTTCCAAGCCTTGAACCATAGAACACGAAGCAAGCAAGAAGGCAAACGCAATAAACATGTATTTCATTCTCTCCTCCTTGAAAGTTTGCCGGTTACGTTTTCCGGCTTCAGCACGCTTCAACACCTTTCGGCTCCACGCGCTTCACGTTCCATCGGTTGGGCGCCGATCCGTTTTACCGGGGGCGCAAAGGAGACTAAGGGGAATGGATTACGCATCGGTCGCGTTCCGCCCTTGTCTTGCTTCAATTATAGCCCATGCGCGTAGGGTACGCAAGCCATAATCGCATAAACTTGTAGCATTATTCTGGGATGCGTTTTGTGCTATTCCATCGTTTTTATAGCTTGCAGTAGCGCATCGGCGAATCGGTCAACGAAAGTCTCATCACGCGCGAGCTTTTCGTATGCTAGATGGTTTAGGATATGATGCGTCAATTCGTGGAAAAAAACGAAGTCGGCGTACTCTTGGTTGGGGAATATGGTCTCTTTTAGCTCGACCAGGCCCTTGGCATAGATGGCTTGGCCGTCTACTTTATCGTCGGAGTCCTGGCACTTCTTGACGGTTTTTACTTTTATAGTCCGCGATCCTAGCTTGAATTGTTGCGGTATCTTAAACTTCATATTCTGCCACCAGCCGAGTCAAGTACCATATAGCCTTTTTGATATCCTCGGCTCCACCCTTGTGCTTCTCGCGCCAGATGTACTTTATTGCGACAGCCTTGCAGTACCCGGCGAACTCTTCTGGAGTCATCGCGGCCTTGATTGCTTCGATGCACTCTATACCTCCTTGGGTATAATGAGGGGGGTGGTTGACGGCTTCTATACCCGAGCGGGTATCGCTTACTGGAGTGTTAGCCATTGCTTCCTCGCTGTCGCTTCATTGCATCCGACTAACTTTCCAACGTCTTTCCACTTCATGCCAGCCTTTCGAGCCTTTAGCAAGAAGGCATTTTCTTC
>JBAZEO010000268.1:0-2886 GCA_041653935.1 Dehalococcoidia bacterium
TCCCGAAGGGCATGACCAAGGACATCAGCGAGTATAAGACCAAGCCGGTGAACATCAAGGCGGTGCTGTACTCGATGAACGAGCTTGGGATGGAACTGTCCTCCAAACCGAAGATGCTCTATGTGACTGTGGTACCTGGGCATAAGGCAACCGGCATCATGGCCTTCGATGAGGAATGGCAGGTGCCGGAGGGGACAAAGGTGAACGTGGGCATGATGATGGAGAAGGGGGTCAGGGATAAGCTCGACGGGATATTCGTGTCGCTCGGGTGGGATATGGGGATGGTGAAGGAGAAGTGGCGGCAGAAGGGGATGCTGCAGGGCGACATGTTCAGCACCAAGCAGGTGGATGTGGTTGATGATGACAACGATGACGAGGAAGGCATGGTGATAATCGAGTGAGAACATACTACCAGGATGATAGTGCCACCATACTGTGCGGTTCATCGCTCAGCCTCAATATCAATCCGGTACAATGTGTGGTGACGAGCCCACCATATTGGGGTCTCCGAAAATACGACGGTGAGCAGAGCATGATATGGGGTGGTGATCCTGATTGTGAGCATGAATGGAGACACTCACTGCCAGCACATCACAAAGGACAGGTTCGCGATAACAAAGCAGTGACATTTGAGAATGCCATCGGACAGAATGCTGAAGCAGGTTCTTACTGCCTTCTCTGTGGCGCGTGGCGCGGGGCATATGGCTTGGAGCCGAGTCCAGACATGTACGTCTCTCATTCCGTTCTGTTCCTGAGAGCCATACGTGATGTACTAAAGGACGACGGGTGCGTGTTCTGGGTCGTGGGGGATAGCTACGCGAGTGGCAAGGGTAGCTGCTTCAATCCGGGCGGCGGCGAGAACAGTCTAGGACAGGAGCGCAAAGCCGAAGGCGCACATCCGCTAGACAGGGGCAACGTGTCGGAGCTTCACGCTGTCGGCTTGAAGCCCAAAGACCTCTGCCTGATTCCCTTCCGTGTCGCGCTGGCGGCGCAGGCGGACGGGTGGTGGGTGAGATCGGACATAATATGGACAAAATGCCTAAGTGGAGGCACTCGGCTATATGCCAAGACACAAAAGGGCGAGATGCCTGCCATGCTGAAGGACTTGGTAAGACTCAAGCCAAAAACTGTGCAGCTTTGGGACGGTAAGAAATGGAACCAAGTTGTTGAGTGGGGAGAAGTTGTCCCATCAACAAGGCGCACCAAGTTTTCATCACTTAGGCGTTCAGCAAAGTATCGCGGCACCAAAGTGCCTCCTGTTGGTGGCGATATAGAGATAGAGTTCCGCAATGGAGAGCGCATAGGTTGTACTCGCAATCATAAGTGGCCGACACAACGCGGAGACGTGTGTGCCAGCGACTTGAGGATTGGCGATGTGATTGCTTGGACACCGCTACCAGAGCCAGCACGACCCATAATACCAAGTAACTTGGCCGATAAAGATACGGGATGGTTTGTTGGGATGTACTTGGCAGAAGGATCGCAATCCAATGGTACATTGCAGTTTTCTGGTCACTTACAAGAAACAGCAAGGCATGAACGGCTCCGACAGATAGCGGAGTCATTTCATGGTACTTGTGCAGTTCATCAAACCACAAACAATGGTTCAACAGCGAATATCAATGGTCCTATTCTGAAGGCTTTGGTTGATACCTATATCAGTGGCAAGATAGCAAAGAACAAGCACCTACATCCACGTTGTTGGGCACGTAGCAATGACTTCTTGGCGAACCTCTTACAAGGCTACATCGAAGGTGATGGATATCAGAGAGAAAACGGATCATGGAGATTGGGATACTGCAACAACGACCAACTAACCGCTGATCTGCGGACCTTAGCAGCCCGCTTGGGTATGTCAGTTCATCTGCGTCGCGGCATATCAGTAAACACCACTACAGGGAAGCGGCATAAATGCTGGCGCGGCGATATTGTTACAAGAGCCGACCATAGGCGCATTCCCGACGGCGAGGTTATGGCAATCAGGCAGAGTAGAGCACGGAAGTTCTGGAACGTGACACTAGCAGATGAGCCACATTCGTTTGCCTTGGCGAGTGGTATATGCACCAAGAATAGCAATCCTATGCCGGAGAGCGTGACGGACAGGCCGACGAACTCTCACGAGCACATCTTCCTGTTCACCAAGAGCGCCGCCTACTACTGGGACCAAGACGCGGTCAAAGAGGAAGCCATACACGAGGGGCGAATCGTCAAGGCGTCGCTGGCGGGGGCACAGAATACCGAGAGTCGGGGGACCGGGGATGCGCCCAATGGAGCAATGCGAACTGCGTGGGGATTCAGCCAACACGACACTTTGGTGCATGGCCGCAACCTCCGTGATGTTTGGACGATAGCGACGCAGCCGTCGGGGTTCAAGCACTACGCGGCCTTTCCTTTGGAGCTACCGACGCGGTGCATCAAGGCGGCAACAAGGCCCGGCGACACGGTGCTGGACCCGTTCTGTGGGACGGGGAGAACACTGGAGGCGGCGCTGAAACTGGGGCGCAAGGCAGTCGGTGTGGACATATCCGAGGCGTACTGCGAGATGTCAAGACAGAGGCTAGAGAAGATGGAGAAGGCAAAGTGAACTGGAAACAACAGCACTACAGACCAACACAACCAGAACATGACCAGAGGCTGATACTGCGGCTGCGTCACCTGGCGGATGTGGTGAACGTCAAGCTGGCACGAGCTGACAGACTGGCACGAGATGGCAAAACGAAGAACATCGAGAAGGAGGATACCCATGACAAGACCAAACCACCGCTGTCTCAATGACATCTTGTGCTACTGTACCAACCCGAAGATCGAGCACGCATCGTCGTGCAGCCGTGGTGCGGCGTTGTGCCGGTTCAAGGCACTGCACTCAGAGATAGGTCCCACCATGGA
>JBAZEO010000269.1:0-2858 GCA_041653935.1 Dehalococcoidia bacterium
GACGGGGGAATAGAGGGTACGCCGGACGTGGTGAGGGGGATGTCGGAAACGATGCGTGAAGAGCTGAATACTTGGGGCCAAGCTATAAATCTTGGGTTGGTAGAGATATCCGAGGGATCCATTAAAGCGGGCGGTATAGAGAAGTTGGATAACGCGGCCTATCAGAGGAGATTAATGGAGATCCTTGGCTTCGTGCAGCATTCGATAACCGGGCCTCCGCTGGAAGTGGAAATAGTGATAATGCCGCTGTTGGAAGAGATGCCGCTGATGTGGTACGAAAGTTCCGGTAAGATTACGAGGGTGTATATCCAGATATTGGCATTGAGCAGTTATGTGCCGCTGTCGTATGCGTTGTATGCCGGACATCACGAGTTCGTGGTGCACGTATACCGCGGTATCAAGGATGAAAAAGAAGCCGGATACAAATCCGCATTATTGTTGTCCAACTTCCCGATATTCCTGCAAGAGATCAACGAATACCTGAAAAAGAACAATATGATCAAAGTAAATACAAACAACATGCTGCTTGAGAGCATGTTGGAAGGGATGATTCAAGAGGGATGGGAACTGGAAGTCATCAAGCAGTTGTTGGAAATGAAGCAGGAACATTTATTTGAGAACTGGGAGAAATCCGGAGTCAATGATGGCTTGAAGATCGACTTCCTGAAGCAGATAAAAAGCATCAATGGGACGTATCCGGGAAAAGTTACGCGGTATATGGAGAATGCCCGGCGTGAGATCGCGTCTGCGGTGCGCGGAGATAATCCGTTTGAGGGATTGAGCCCGCGTGTTCCGGAGGGGGCGGAGCTGACCGGAATCGATGATAACTACCATATGCTCGAAGAGATAGGGATAGAAAGAGCCAATCGCATAGCGGTGGTAATGGTGGCGGGAGGGCTTGGAGAGAGATTAGGATATTCCGGGATCAAAGTAAGCATCCCGTTGTCGCTGGTAACGATGGATACATATTTAGACTGGTATTTGAAGAATACGCTTGCATTGCAGGAGAAGTCTAACCGGATAAACGTGACTAATTATCATATTCCATTCGTGATCATGACGTCGCCTGATACTGACGCCAGGACCAAGGAACTGCTGGAATCGCGCGGGTTCAGGGTGGTGGAAGAGAATGACGAAGGGCAATACAGCCGGTATGAAGGCAGTGATCTGGATGTGGAGATAATCAGGCAGGGCGCGGTACCTGCGGTAAAGGACGTGGAAGGGAACTTTACGCTTGAACAGCCGGAAGCGGAGCAAGATCAGGCAACAGGGAAGAACAAGGCGGGGAATTACCTGTTAAAGACGAAGCCGCACGGGCACGGGGATGTGCATATGCTGCTTGAGCATTACGGATTGGTGGATAAGTGGATAAGGGACGGCAGGACGCATACGGTGTTCATTCAGGATACGAACGGACAGGTATTCAACGCGATACCGGCTGGGATAGGTGTATCTGTAGAACTGGGGCTTGATTTTAACTTCCTGACGGTGCCGAGAGAAGCGGGAGCAAAGGTAGGAGCGATAGTGGATCTGGTGCGCCGTGACGGGAGTGTGATGACGGCGAACGTGGAATACAACCAGCTTGAGCCGGTATTAATGGCGTCCGGGCATGTCGAGGGTGATGCGGCCGATAAGCAGACCGGTAAATCGCCGTATCCGGGGAATCTGAACATATTCATAGTGAAGAATACATCTTATGGGCGTGTATTGAACGCTACGGGCGGAGTGATAGGAGAGTTCGTGAATCCGAAGTTCGCTGACAGCACAAGGAAGGCGTTCAAGACGGCAACGCGGCTTGAGACGATGATGCAGGACTTGGCGAAGGTGATGGGGGAGAGAAGCAAGGTAGGATTCACTAATTTCAATGAGAGGGATGTATTCTCGCCGGTGAAGAACAGCCTCGCCGGAGGGGCAGAGAATGTTGAAAAGAAAGGGATATACCCGGATACGATGGCGACAGGAGAAGCGGATTTATATAAATATTACCGTAAGCTGTTGAAGATGGCGGGAGTGGATATAGATGTGGAAGGGCAGAAGAAGGTGACGCAGGGGATACCGTATTCGGAGGGAGCGAAGGTGGTACTGTCGCCGGCGTTCGGCAGGACGGTAAAAGAGGTCCTTGGCAAGGTCAAGGGAGGCAGGATCAGCGGAAGGTCGACGTTGTACCTTGAGGGAGAAGGAATCGAAATAGAAGATTTGGACTTGGACGGGACGCTGATAGTGAAGGTTGGCAAGGGAGTGAATGTTAGTATCAAGGGATTGAAGGTTAAGAACGCTGGATGGAAGCTGGAAGAGATGTCGGTGGCGCAGATGAAAGACGAGGAGACGCCGGCATACCTTAAGATCAGGGGCTATGAGCTGAAGAAAGAGGATGCCGGTGTGGTGATAGATATCCAGGAGCCGGGGAGATACAAAGTGCTGCCCGACCTGCGGAGAATCAGGTATGCAGACGGCGGAAAGTTTGATAGTGAACATAGGAATTATGAAGTTAATTTATCCGCCATACCGGTGCATATAAAATTAACCGTCACAAAAGAGCGGCAAGGCGGATATGAATGGGATGAGGATTATAAAAGAGAGGATACGGTTGGAGGGATTTTTTCTGAAGAACAAATAGCCGTAATTAGAGATATAATTTCCGCGCATCAAAGTATCCCTGTCACAATAGAAATGGAGGCGGATTCAACTGACAGTTGGTATGGGGGGTATGACCGCTTCAGTATCAACATTTATATTGTATTTGTCTTTGGACAGAAAATAATAGTGCATTCTTCAGAAGATAAGACGTGCCTTATCCGCACAATTGAAGATATAGACTTTAAAAAACTCAAATTATCAAGAGATCTCTGGTTGGATAG
>JBAZEO010000270.1:0-2819 GCA_041653935.1 Dehalococcoidia bacterium
CAAATGGAGAGCATGGAGAAGATGATCCTGCTCAATCCAGAAGAGTCCATCGAAGAAGAGGACGGCGTAAAGCTGACCATCTCCCCATCTGCACGCAATCGGTGGATAGGCGCGACCCGCATCTTGACCGCATCCGAACCGGTAATCAAGGTGGCAAACAAAGACGCGGACGGCAAGCGATTGGAGAAGGCTGAGGAGATCGAGAGCACGGTCAAGCGCATGTTACAGCAGGCAGGGCGATACCTCGGCGTACCCATCCAGAAACCCATCGTAGAGAGCGCACTGCTGTATGACGAAATCCACGTAGCCATTACCTGTATGAAAGAGCTGGCAGAACGAGGCAACAAGAAAGATAAGCGGTTGGAACGTGCCAGTAAGTTAGCACCGTTCCTGCTTGACGCATGGAATCCACGGCAGGGATATGCCAGGGTAGACGGACTCGGCGCATCAGGTTATTTGCGGTGCGCGGCTGATGTGGTTGTCGGCGACATCCTTAATGCATTTGGGACGGACGCGGACGAAATACTACTGAAACGGCAAAAGACTGACAAGGGCGAGTTGAATATCTGGTACGACTCAGTTAATTGGGCGGTGTGGTTTGAAGGCGAAGGGCTGGTCGCAGAAGAACATGGACTGCCATTCATTCCCATATCGTTCACGCAGGTAGAGGGTTCACGGTTATTTTACAAGCCTGAAGAACGCAATCAGGGCATGTTGTACGGTTACTGGAAATCAAAGTTTTGGGAGCGGGAAAACCTGCTCTATACCGTGCTGATGACCAATGTGTTCAACATGGGGCTGTCACCTGTATTTATCCACACAAACGCGCAGGGAGAAACACGTGAGCTCGACTGGAAATCAGATAACAAATTCCTAAACCTGAACTTCGGCGAAAAGATCGATGTAATGGTCACAAAAGGCATCATCGACCCCGCTTTCCGTGAAGCAATGGACATTGTAAAGGGTGTGACAGAGGAAAGCACGCTATACAGTCAGGCGTTGGGGAATAACCTCGGTGGGAATGCCTCGTTCTCGTCACTGAACCTGGTCAGCCAGACAGGGAAGATCCCGCTCATTTCTGCCAAGACCATGAGCGAAGTTGCCATTGCGGATGTGTGTGAAAAGATGCTCGAATGGTACAGGCTCAACGGGCAGCAGTATGAGGGGTATTGTGCGCCCAATGATATTCCTGAGAATTTACAGGTCACCGTAAATCTTGAACCAGACTTACCACAGGACAAGCTACAACAGGCGAATGTGGCAACCATGCTGAAACGTGACGGCGTGGCAGATAACGAATGGGTACGGTCCAACATCCTCAACATGGAAAACAGTAACGAAATGGACGAGAACATTGCATCGGAACAATTCTTTACGGCAATGGTACAGGCGTACATTCAGGTCAAGACCCAACAGGTAACGCTGGAACTGCAAAGTCAGGGACAGACCCAGCCGACAACGGAACAGGGCGGTATGGATACACAGCAGGCTATGAGTGGTATGCCTGTAGCGCAGGGGCAGGGGCAGGGATTTGATGGATCAGCCGGAGGATTACCACCCATTCAGGGCGGGATGCTGCAATCACAGGGAGGCGCATAGTGGATCAGACAACACTTGACAGCGCGTATCTGAGAGCCAAAGCGCGGTTTGATGTATGGCGCGAGAACGTTGAGGCGCAATGGGGCAGCTTGCAGTCCAAGACCGTATCGGGAATGCTTGACGATAAACTGAGCAAGCTGCCAGAGAATGTACAGAGCGCGAGTCGGAAAGCGCACCCTGCAGAATGGCGCGAACTCGATAAGCGGCAGGAAAAGAAAGGACGGTAAATTATGGGTGTAGATAACAGACCGGGTAAGTTTTATAACAGCAACGCACCGACAGCACCAAAGCAAAGTAACCCACTGAAACGGGCAGACGAGGAAGAAGAATCTGACGGTGGCGGCGGCGCACCATCCTTTATGTCGAACGTTATGTCGAACGTAAAGAGCGAACAACAGAAGATGATGGACGCGGCATTTGAAGCACGGATCAACGCTCAAAAGACCGCGCCGGTGGAGCGCAGACCTGTATCTTGGGCGCAATACGCAGAACAAAAGGCAAACGAGGGGTTGTATTCAACTGGCGCACCGAAAAACCCTCAACAGGCATTACAGCAAAAACAGATAAACGAATCTGTTGACACAAGTAAAGTGCTTGCCAATCCACTCACCGGATATACACCCAATCCGAGGGAGCAATTACCCAGACAAATCCCTGCATTCTCTGGTGCATCCAAGCCACGGGGTGATATTACAAGCTCTCCGCCAGCATCTACCACTGTCCCGCCTGTTTCCGCTTCACCCGCGCCGTTCAATCCTGCCGGGTACAAGAACAACGCGATCAGTGAGACGAACAACCAGCCTGCGTCATACAATCCCGCGCCGGTATTCGGCGGTTCAATGAGCGAAGACCAGAAGAAAATGCGCTCAACTCTGGGCGGATACGCGCCCGGTTCTGTTGGTATCAGGTTGAACCCCAACATCCCGAGCAATGAAGTGCTCAACTGGTACAACAAATTGCAGAGACAATGGGCGCCGGGCACAGCCGCGAACTTCCCACAATTGCCATCCAGTCCGATGGGTGCGAATGGATACCCGCTCAGTCCTGCCGGCGCAACAGCCGTTGATGCCAGATGGAATGCGACTTCACCGTTGAAACCCGCAGCCCCTGAATTTGGTGGTGCTAATTCCTTTGTCGGTGGTGATGGCAGTACGAACATGCCCAACAACCCTGTAGTAAATGGCGGGTATAACGATGCAGGGGCAAGTAATCCCGTGGCA
>JBAZEO010000271.1:0-2792 GCA_041653935.1 Dehalococcoidia bacterium
GAAAAAGCGCGTGGCCGAAATCGCGGAACTCGAAAACAAGGCCGCAGAGGAAGCCGCGCAAAAGAAGCTTGAGGCGGAAAAGGCCGTTGCGGAAGAGGCGTTCAATGAGGCGCAACGGCTTGCGAATGAAGCGGAATCGGTTGTCGGCACGGCGGCGCGGGACGCCATGAAGAACGCGGCAAAGGCATTGCGCGAAGAGGCGGCGAAGGGATTCACAAAAGACGACGTAGGCGCAAGAGTGCAGGAAAACGAGGCTGCAAGAAAGCGGAGCCGCGAAGAAAAGAGCATGGCCGATAAAATGGACGGCTATAGAAAGCAACTCGCAATGAAAGGCGGCGACCTCGAAAAGCTCCCTCGCGCAATGAAGGCCGCTATTCAGCTTGACGACGAACGAAAGCGCAAAATTGCGGAGGCTAACGCGCTGGACGTGGCCGCGAAGAAGGCGCAAGAGACACAGGAGAAAATGCGACAGGACACCGAAAAATCAAGAATCGCGCTTGACTCAATCGAAAAGAAGATGAAAAACCTAGGGGCGGGGAGATAACCTATGGCATGGCTTACCGAAAACACTGACTACATAGTCACATCCTCGAAATCGTTTCCCCATCATATTGTCGTCGGGACTGGATACGGAACGTCGGTTGCATTTGTGCGCACAACGACAACCACTAGCAAGTATGCGGGCGGCATGACTAAGGCCGGGGCGGACGCGCAGGCGGCGGCGTATCTTCTTGCGCATCCGACCGCCGACGTACAGGTTGACAGAGAAAACGACGGAGGGGCCTATCGCGTTGTCATCAACGAAGAAACGCGCTCGGCGTGGGCGGAGGAATAATCATGATCCTGCACAATTGGCTTAAACGCTTTCGAAAAGATGATGGATTTTCCAGCATGTCCGCAGAGTCATGGGCGCGGATTTGCAACGTGCTAGAGACGATGGAAGTCCTTGGCGGCTCTCTAAAAAAAACGCAAAGCGGGCTTGGATGGCTTCTTGATGTGACCGGGCGTTATAGCGATTTGCCATATCCAGAGGGCGTGACACCTCCGGGCGCAAACACGACTCCCCAACCCTTCGACGTGCGCACCGCAATCGACGGCTCTTCGATGGCCGTTTTCGTCTACGTCCCAGCCGCCGAAGATCAAGCCGTCACGCGCAATGGTCACCCGGTCGCATCGGCAACCGCAATCACCGCCGGATGGTACGCGCTTGAAACCGTTTCGGCTTCGGGAACTCGCTACGTGTGGGCGATTGTCACGCAGGCCAGCGGCGGCGATGAGGCGTGGTTTGCGGGCGAGGAGGGGGCAGAGTGGAGTATTGCCGCAGGGTCTTCCATGCCTTCGCTTACAGTGTTGGCGCGACGTCAGCAAACGCCCGTCCTGATTGCCGTCATTGTCAACGGCGTTGTTGCCCAGATTCGCCACGGAAGACTTGATACGTTCTACGCCGCGCCAGATTCGGAAAACGCAACGCCCGAAAACAAGAGCCTCTCGCATTCGGTTGACGGGAAGGGCGTCTTGCAGATAGAGGGCTTCGATTCGTTAAGCGCACGGAAATCAATCGAGGATATTGTAGGCGCAACAATCAGAGACTTTATTTTGCGTTTCGATTTGCCGAGCGGTACGGCGGGGGTAGCATACGCAGACGGCGAGGTTGTAGCGGGGTACATATTGCCGCAGGATACAGAGATTTGGGGGCGTGTTGCATATGACACGACCTACAATAAATTCGTCCAGTATAAGGACGCATGGGATGTAGAAACGCGCACGTTCATCGAGATCCCCGAACAAACCCCGGTTGACATTATCGAGCTTGAAAGCCACTCCTCTCAACACGCCTAAACCATGGCAAACAAACCGCTTTACTCGACAGGAAACAAGCCGATTTACGGACTTCTAAACAAGCCCGTATTCGGTGATTTGATTTTTCATGATAATCGGATTAGTCTTCAATTCGTATTCGCGCCAGACTACGAAAATGGAAACATCGCATATGGCGACTATGGCGCATTCGGCTTTACAACTTCAACCGGAAAAGGACATTCAGCCGCAGGAACGGCGGATGAAATGGAAGCGTTGTTTGGCGATGAATACGGATTGCCGTATGTAGACATTGACATTGCAAACGCGAACGGCGTAGGCATGGGAAATGACGGGACAAACGATTATTACTATGTGATGGTTCGGGCTTGCAAATTGGCGTGGGTTGGAGTTGCATCCGAACTGCCGCCAGCAACTACAACATGCACAATAAAGGCGTGGATAGGAACGCATCTGATTTCAAACCAGCAAACGATTGGGCAGTATAGATTCCAAAACGCAAGCTTGGATTGGCCTAATAGCGGACACGGAGGGACAAACGAATGGCCGCCGTATGACATGTTTGGAACCACGGAGTTGACGGCTACGGAACATCACTGGACGGTTCGCTGGACTCCCGCCACGTCAACGCTTGAATTTATCTAGCAGTTAGTTTACAATTTAGACAAAAGGAACGCCCATGAAAACAATCATTGCATCAATCGTCATCGCATCCGCAATCCTCACCCGCGCAACCCCCGCCGAAGACCGCGAATGGGCGACGCGCATCCCGTGCGAACTCCAAACGGCAGGCGCTCAATCCTTGCCGACGCTCACCTTTCAGCAAGGCGCGACACCGCTCCTAAGCCTTGACCAATACAGAAGCGGCCGGGCTGTTGACGCCGCGACCAATGGCA
Organism: Dehalococcoidia bacterium; assembly: GCA_041653935.1. Classification (GTDB taxonomy): domain Bacteria; phylum Chloroflexota; class Dehalococcoidia; order E44-bin15; family E44-bin15; genus JAYEHL01. The sequence continues at coordinate 2,715 of JBAZEO010000271.1, forward strand.
CGGTAGAGGCCGTTTTCACATTCGGCCCTAGCGCGACGAATCAATACTTTGTGGCGGTCACGAATTACGCCGCCGTGT
>JBAZEO010000272.1:0-2792 GCA_041653935.1 Dehalococcoidia bacterium
GGACCGGCTGGTTTAGTCGGTCTAACGTCTGCTCTGTCCGCCAGAGCCTATTATGGTAGCGGAGACCTGTGTGATGCCATTGAGGATGCATTCGGCGAAGGTGCTCCCCGAGTATTCGCCAAGAGGGTTCTGGGAACTGGATACGCAATAGCCGAGGAAGATCTGTCAGACGACCAGAGTCCCACCCCCAATGTAGTGGCAACGATAAAGGCCAAGTCCGCTGGAGCATGGGGTAACGGCGTGTCGGTCACAATCTCGACAGGCGCTATCATGCACGCGGAGCAGGACTATTTTGCCGGAAATGGGCTTGGCGCGGCTTATGCTCTGTCACAAGCTAACTTTGTCAACCCGCAGCCCACCTCTGCTTATGTGAAGGTCAATGGTGAAGCGCGGACCATCGTGTACACCGAAGATACTCTAGCTACCGAAAAGGTCTGGCTAGATGTTGCCAAAGGAACTCTGAAGTTCTTTACTGGCGAAGATCCAACCGAAGCGGATCAGGTAACCTATTCTCTGTGGTATTATGGAGTGGACGTCCTCATAACGGACAATATAACCACCGAGTATCGAGAAGACCTGCAGGATCTCGAAGACATGCAGGCCGCTTTTGCATCGTCCACCCTGGCAACGATGGAGATAGCTACCGGTATGACTCACCTGCCAGACACCGGGCGGACCATTCTCTCAGGTGGAGATGACGGGGAGACGATCGCAGCAACCGATTGGCAGCAGTCTTTACTGGAGTGTGGGAACGAGCTCGAAAAGCTGAACGTCGTCCCCACCACCGTTGCTCTGACCGCAGCAGAGGTCCAGGAGAACACCTACGATCTCCATGCCATAGCATCTCAATGGGCTACGTCGGAAAACACCAAGTTCCGGCCTACCATTGTGTTCGTGCCCACCAAACCGGCAGAGACCCCCGAGAACATGACCCTTGAGGGTATGAAGCGGTCCAACCGACATCTCGCAATAGTGTATCCCTGCTGGGACGAAAGCGAGCGCAGGAAGAACCTGGCGGTCCTGCACGCGGCTCGTGAGGCCTGGGCACCTCTGGGTGAAAGCGTGGCTGCCGACGAGAACCGGCTGAAGGGAGCGAACGGTCTGCATGGTGACCTGGAAGATACCATCAACGATGATTATGTTCGGGCCCTCACCACACGCGGAGTCTATGTAGTGGTCAAGACTATGGCAGGCGTCGGGCCTGTCAAAGGGATCACCACCGACAAGCTTGACCAGTTCTCCCGAACAGTAGATCAGCGGACTGCAAACTTCATCATCCGCAAATGCTGGGATACCATGAGGCCTTTCCTGAACCGCAAGAACGATGCGGATACCAGAGAAGACATGAAGATCTCAGTTGACAACTTCTTGAGGGAACTGAAGAACGAGACCAAAGCCATTTACGACTTTGTCACCGTCGTGACGCCCGATAGGTGGAACCCCAACATGGTTCACTTCCTGCTGAAGTTCATACCGAAGGGACACATTGAATGGGTTGAGGTAGCGATGAAGATGGGTCCGTACAGAGACCTGGCAGAACTGCAGGGGGTAGCTTAGATGCCGTACATAGAAGATAGCGTACAGACCAGCCAGGAGCTAGGAACGCTCCTGGACGTCGGTGATGATTGGAATGGCTACACGATAGCTCCTATCGAGATGGAGCATGGTGCGGGCGTCAAAGTGACCGCAGCGACCAACCGAGACATACTGCTCAAGGTCGCCGGGCTGATGGTCCCGATGGACAGCCTGACAATCAACACCAAAGAGGCCATCACTCCAGTGCACGGCGCTAGCCGGGCCAGGGCCTATGCTCTGGCGGGTGGTGACATCGACAGCACCTACACAGTCGAGTTCGGCACCTGGATGTCTAAAGGCGAGGAAGACGCCATGCGTGAAGCCCTGTTTGCAGGCCCACACGGAGAGGCCGTCTATCACACGGTGGTTGCCTCTTTCCTGGGCGATCCTGCTAAGGGGTATGCCGGTCGTCATCCTCTGATCGTGCTGAACAAGTGCAAAGCCCAGTCTGACTCATGGACGTTTGGGCAGGGCAGCCACGGCAAGAGCCGGTTTGACGGGCTCGCAATAGAGATGCTTTGGTATGGAAGAGTCTGAGCGGGTCTAAACGGCCCACTCTTTTTTTATTAATTCATTCGGATTGAAATAATATGGCACGTACAGCAGAAGATCTTAAAGCATTGTTATTGGCCGGTGACGGCTATACTGAAACTATCGATATTGAATACCTGGGTGAGCAGTTTGCGGTCGAGATACGGCCACTCACCGAGGCTGAACTCACCGATGTGAGCAGGACCATGAAGATCAACGCATCCATGCTCAAGAAGATCTCCAAGAAGGTGAAAGTAGGAGTAAAAAATACCCCCGAGGAGAAAGAGAAGATCCTAAAAGAAGCCGTTGATGCTCTCCTGTCAGATGGCGAGGGGGATGTAGAGGTGGGCAGCATGGCCTATACCGATTTCATACAGAACCAGGAGTACTGCAAACGCGGTATTGTGGATGAAGGCCTAAGACTGCTGGTGCCCAAGTTCCGGTACGGCTTGACTGAGAAAATAGCCAACCGCATCAAGACTATCAGCGAAGTACCCCCTGCCGTGGTACAGAATTTTTTTGGTCAGCAGACGGGCAACTGATCGTCCTCGAGCTGCTGGAAGGCTACAAGTTCGCCAATGGTAACCTGTTCAGACTCACCCGCCCGCAGATCTGGTTTATCTATCACTTCCAGAAGTTCAAAGCCGACATGAAGTCTGGCAAGAAGGTTCGCTCCGGTGGTGGCG
>JBAZEO010000273.1:0-2761 GCA_041653935.1 Dehalococcoidia bacterium
TCGCGGTGCTGGACGCAATAACGGAGAACCTGAATGCGGGAACGGAAGGGTACCTGAACCTGACGATAAAAAATACCGGTGCTGAAGCAGGAAAGCGCGCGACGGTGAAGATCCTCCGGAATGGCAACAGTCCGGTGATCCCGACCGACAGCATGGTCTTTGTCGGGGAGTTTCCCATAAACGGGATAGTTAATTGCCGGTACAAGGTGGCTATCTCAACAGATGCAGAGTCGCAGGCATACCCGGTCGATGTGGTCGTTTCGTACGAAAATACAGAAGGGGATCAGGTAACCTCAGTTCCGGAAACGATCGGGGTGCCTGTTGGTGGCAAAATCGGGTTTGTCGTGATCTCTTTACCCCCAATGATATCTCCAGGTGAGTCTGTCGTCATTGAGATCATCTACCGGAATACCGGTAACTCCACAGCCTACAATGCGCAAGCCCGGCTCAATGCCGTCGACCCGTTTGTGTGCACAGATACCGGGGCATATCTCGGGGATATTCCGCCCGGTGGACAGGCAACCGCCCGGTATGCAGTCCGTGCATCCGATCAGGCAGAGCCAAAGACATACAATACGGATACTGAAATCAGATACCGTGACTCGCTCGATAACAGCCAGATCTCTGACAAGTTCACAACTGGTATCCAGGTTGTTGCCCGACGGGATTCCGGCACTGTCATGGGGATTCTTCCGGTTCTTGTCATTATTGTCCTTGCTATTGCGGGTGTCGGGTACTACCTGTTTGTCAAAAAAAAGAAGAAGTGATGCCGGGATGAACCCTGGATATCCCCTCAATATTCTCTGCATCTCCGGTTTAATCTGCACACGGATGATCATTGACGGATCAGGCGGATCACAGACGCCAGTACAACGAGGATTGATGCCACGCCATGGATACGACACGTGCTCTTTTTGGCACACCGATCCTCCGGTAAATCCGGGATGATGTGGCATGATCCTGCTGTATATCGATAACGATCCGGATTTTTTTCCCATTCTTGTCCATTTTTGTGAGAATTCCGGACCGATCGATGTTCACCAGGAAAAAACCGGCGCTGCCGCACGGGAATGGCTCGTATCAAATCATGTCGATGTTATCGTTTCCGAGCACGATCTGCCGGATATGTCCGGGATCCGGTTGCTTGAACTGTTGAGAGACGGGGGAAATTTGACACCCTTTATTTTTTTTACAGTTAATGAGTCCCCACTCAATAAAGAGAGAGCCCACCGCATAGGTGCGTATGGATATATCACACGAACCGGAACCGGGAAACAACCGATCCTGCACCTGATGCGGATGTTGAGCTGGGTAGCACATGATGTGCAACGGCGGAGCCGGTGATCCTGTGTGATGTGACTTGGTCTCCGGATTTCCCGGGTTATGGAACGTCAGACCTGTTGATGCTTGTTGCCATTCATGACGTCATGGGAGAAAATAAACCGATAATATGCCCGGTTTACCCTCTCGAACGATCCCAGACTTAACAAACAACCCTCATCACAGGGACGAAATTCCCGTAAACCAGGATGGTGAAAACTTCTCCCGTGATTTGTGTATGCCAGAATATTGAGTCAGCGCAGATCATGCATGCTTTTTCCGGAATCGTGCAAAGGTCTGTTTTGGTTTCTTTAGTTTCGAGCAGATCCCCGGTGTTGATGTGGATCCGGTCTGTCTGTTGGTGGTATGCGTCACAACTTGTTCCAAGCAGGAGTGTGCATTCTCCGAATCCTCTAATTCTAAGAAAATGCCTGCTTTATTTTTCCACGCCAATACTGTTGATGGATCGATAGACAAAGCGTTATCACCTGCAGTCATGGCATCGGCAATCCTGTCCAGTTCTTTTTTGCTCTTATGGATATTGCACCATGCACCGGGAAGCGCCGGGTTAAGTGCCAGCGCTTCTTCAAATGCCGCTATTGATCTCTCATGTTCACCGATGATTGCAAGTACGCAGCCTTTGTTGTACCATGCATCGATATATTCCGGGTTTATCTCCAGAAGAGCATCATAGGCATCGATCGCTTCCTGATACTGTTCGAGTCTTCTGTGTGTGTTTCCTTTGTTGTACCAGGATTCGATATAGGTTCGGTCACATGCAATGGATTTGGCATATGCTGCGAGAGCATCATCGAACCGGTTCGCATGCATACATGTGACCCCTTTGTTATACCAGACTCTGGCAAATTCCGGTTGTAACTCCAGTGCCTTGTCATATGCTGCCAGAGCCTCGTCGAATCTGCCAAACCTGTCAAATACTTGTCCTATGTTGTTCCATGCCGGGATATTATCCGGATCCAGGGAAATGACGTGATTATACACTTTTAACGCTTCTGTGTTCCGTTTCAATTCATAAAGTGCCGCGCCTTTGTCAACCCAGAACGCGGCGTTGAGTGGATCAAGAGAGGTCGCTTTTCCAAAAGCAACAAGGGCGTGGTCGAACCTGCCGAGCCGGACGAGTGCATGCCCTTTATTGTTCCAGAGTTCAGAAATCCGTGGATTGATCTTTGTTCCCTGTTCAAATGCGATAAGCGCTTCGGTGTACCTGCGCAACCTTAAAAGGGCAACTCCTTTATGGTTCCAGGTTGTTGCATCATCCAGTTCTATCAATAGTGCCCGCTCGCAAGCTTCAAGTGCGTCTGTGTACCTGCCAAGACTGATAAGTGCTGCTGCTTTCTTACTCCATGCAATAGCAGATTCCGGATCCCACGTGAGCATAGTATCATAGACAAGAAGCGCTTCTTCGTACCTGCCGAGATTA
>JBAZEO010000274.1:0-2751 GCA_041653935.1 Dehalococcoidia bacterium
CCTTCATGTACGGGTTGTAAAAGTTTGCCATTGTATTTCCCCTTACAGTCCGGCGAACAAGCCGCCGAGACTTCCTAACATACTCATTAATTGACTTCCGAAGCCCTGTTGGTACTGCTGTTGCATACCCTGCCCCGTCCCCAACTGCATCGCCGCACTCAACCAGGGGTTGTTCTCTGCCGTCCCGCGCATGAACTCTTGGAATAACTTATCATACGACGCTTGATCCTGACCCTGTAACGTAGTCCCCTGATTAAACGCCAACTTAGCCAACTCCATCGGGTACTGCGTCATCGCCTGACCAAGACTACCTAACTGCCCCGTAGCCGTCAACGCCCTATTCCGAGCGTCGGTGTCAAGTCCGGCGTATCCTGTCCCATAATTGTACAGTTGGTTCGTGGCCTCCTGCTGTCTAGCCCGAGCCGCCTCCTGCGCCGACATCGACTGTTGGGCGTACTGCGCCCCTAACTGCGAAGCGTACTTCCCGCCAATGTCAGCCGCCGTCCGCTGTGAGCCACTAGACCATCTATTCCCGGTAAGCCCGGACTGCTCCATGGCTTGCTTAATCGCTTCCTGTGTATCATAATCGGACACCTGTTTGGCGGTTCTATACGCCTCAGACGTATCCGTGGCCTGTCCCTGATTGCGGAGCATATCGAACGCACCCTGAGAGGCCGCGCCCCATTGGTTCGGGATGTCAACCGGGTTCCCGGTCTGAGCAAACGAATTGAGAACATCAGAAGCGGTCTGCCATTGGGCGGGTTGCTGACTAAATTCATTGACCCCGGAGAAGTCCCCGGTTTCCGTAATCCCGGCCTGTCCGGTAGGGTCCATCTCATTGTAGATGGTCGTGTCGCCGTATCCGCCGATAGTCCCGGTTCCGGTCGCTCCGCCCCCGCCATGCCCCCCGCCGTCGAGGTCTTCGTTCGTGTATCCCAACGTGTCGATGTAATCTTCCCACGATCCCGTAAGGTTAGGGGTAAGTCCCCATTGGGCCATCTGTTCATCGGTCGCGGACTGTCCGCCGTATAGACCTTTAATCTGGTTTACTTCCTGCCATCCGTAGGTGGGATTCCAGATGGCCCCGCCAATCCAATCGGAGTTTCTATACCACGGCTGAGTAATGTACCCGTATTGTTCACTTCCCACGGCGTAGACGCCCCGCCGTATCCAGACGGGGACGCTAACCCACCAGAACTCACGTCCCCGTAGGGGTTGGTGTTTTTCTTTCCCCCGCCATCTGCGTACTGACCATACTTATTTATCTCTCCGTCCAGCCAGGAGGAGTAATCCTTATCTGCCGACCCATACCCACTTTCCTTCTGGTACATCAACTGGTTCCAGCGATAGTTGCCGTAATCAGGGTCGCTTTGATAGTCATATCCACTGGGCGCCCCACCGGTTAACGCGGCCTTTTTGCTCCAGGGACTATTCAACATGGCCTGCTTATACTGACTCCCAGGGGAAGATGTAGCCCCGCCAGCCTGACCACTAGTGTCCCACATATTTTGAGAGAGTTTACTTAAATCAATCATCTTTCAGCCCCCTAGAGAACTTATTGTCCCTCTCGAAAGACTTCTCGAACTCCTCCTGCCGCCGGGAGAAGTCGCTCTGCATCCCTGTCTTTACATCCTTTAGTCCCCGCCGATACCTGCTATTGGACGGGTTGTTGGGGAACATATTGACAAACTTGGTGAATGACCTGTTTTTCATCGCCCTGTACCGAACGTCTTATTCTTCCTCATGGCATTGAGCATAGCCAACTGTTGCATGAAGTTACCCGCAAGGGGATTCCCCGCCCCGCCAGTAATACCCTGGGCCATGACGTTAGGAAGTGGGTTGTCGCGCCGCCCCCCGCCGCCACCACCTCCCCCGCCTCCACCATTATCACCTCCACCGCCGGGGCCGGGGTCCGGTTCGGGGCCGGGGTCCGGTTCGGGGCCGGGGCGCCTGCGATCTCTCCAATCGTCCCCGCCACCTCCAGCCAGAAGTGACGTAGAACCCCACGGCCCCTTATAGGCAAGATTATTAGTCGCCGGGGAATAGTTACCCTTACCCATTAGATTAGACACCATAGAGGCCCCCTGCGTCTGCATAGGGTTAGTCCCGGCGTTCATCTGCTGAGGAGTAAAGGTATACCCCCCGCCATGCGCCCCACCACCCTCCGTAGTTGTCCCATACCTCGAAGCGGCGTTAGATTGCCCGTTGGCAACCATGTTAATCAGGGCCGCACGTAAGCCCTCAACGTCTTTCGGAGTACCCGAAATAATTTCAACGGGATCGCCTTCCCATCCTTCACCCATGGTCATACCTCCTTCGAGAGATGGAACAGCGGAACCTTCCGCCCGTACCACTCAAACCCATGCGGGTCAATAGACTTAATTTCAAACCCTAGTCTCGCGGCCATCCGAGCCACACCCGGAGCCGCCGTCTTCATCGTTATACATTCAAGGTCAAGTATCACCCCGGCCTTGTCAATGACATCCCTACCAAACCTAACCATATTGTGCGTAAACGGACAGTCGGGAAAGTGTATCCAAAACAGGTCCGCCGTCTTTCTTCCGTCTCTCGCGCCTATGCGCCGGAAGATAATGTACCCACCGCCATACTCAAGGGCCATACTTGTCCGCGAAAAGAATAGGTCAACTATCGTGTCGTCTATCTTCTCGTCGGTTCGGTTCTTATCCGACATATACGGGAACCGGGACAGTTCGGTTCGGATACTGTCTATCTTCCCTTCTGTAAACGACG
>JBAZEO010000275.1:0-2725 GCA_041653935.1 Dehalococcoidia bacterium
ATCCTTCGTGACAATCATTCTTACGTCATCCCACAAAACCTTGACTGCGGCGGCGAGAGTCTCTAGTGGGTCCCACGCCTCCGCCTCCTGTGGCTCGGCGCTATCGGGCAGGATGACTTCGCCTGAGTAGATACGACGTTCGCGGTCCTCGGCCCAGGCGTCGAGGTCGGCGCTCTGCGCGGATGCGGCGAGCAGTTCCTCGCGGTAGGCGGCGATACGATGGGCAGCATCGCCTATTCTCTCATCACCATGCCTGCCATTGTCCCTGTTTGCAATATCGTTAGCTAGAATGTTTATTGCAATTTCGCGGTCGCGCTTCGTCGGTTCGATCATGGGGTTTTGCTCCTTTCAGATTGCCATATGGCAACGTCCGCAGTATTTGACATTATCGACGTAATACGGCGTGTCGTCATCCTCTCCATGGAGATGTCCTTCGCCAACGTGCGGAGCCTTGCGACAGGTTTTGCCGTGGACCTCCTTGCTCTCGTCCTTCGGCGCCTCGGTCATGGGAGCGCTCCTTGATTACTGAATGGGTGCAGTTTCTGAATGTCGTATTGGTAGACACACCATTGGTCCTGCGTGTAATGTGTACCGTTTAGCTTGTTAAAGGCGCGACGTTGTGTTTCGCCATAGGTATTTGTGGCGACGTATACCATTAGCGCAACGGCAACGATCCCAGCTAAAATAACAAGCAAAATCTGTTTCCAAAGTTTCATGCCCCGTCCTCCTTGCTCTCGTCCTTCGCTTCCTCGGTGTAAACGGCGTAACAGAAACAACAAGTCCACACGAAACCGCAGTTTCCATGTCCGTCATCGCCCCATTCTTCCTTTATCCAGGTTGATCCGCATTCTGGGCAAATCATTTGCTCTCGTCCTTCGGCGCATGTATGACGAGGCCCTTGCGCGAGCCGTCTGTAACGTGCTTTTTTGGATAGGTAACTGGATGCTTGTCCTTCGGCGCTTCGCGGGCGAGGAGGGCGGTTCGCGTGATGATCGCGATACGATCTAGTGCCTCGTCAGCGCCTTCCCCATCGTCGACTTGCTTCTCCCCTGTGCACCAGTCGTATATTTCCTTTAGCGCCTTTCTAAGCGTCTTCTCGTCGGTCGGCGCGGGGCGGCTCGCTAGTGACGGGAAGGCTTTTATCAGTTCTTCGTACATTTCGCGGGCTTCGGTTTCTTCCAGGTCCGCAGAATAATTAGCAATGAAGCTATATCTTGGATGCCCGTCGTCGCAAGTTATTCCAAAAGCAACGGAAGCCTTTCCGCTACTGTCAAGACGCTCCCCGCTCGCCTCGGCCTCGCGCTCGTACATATGATCGTACTCGCCGGGTTTCCCTGGGCGGTGGTAAACGGGTCCGCCGCAGTTAAGACAGTCCCCGGCCTTGACCGCCTCGGCCTCGTCGTGCTTGCGGAGGATCGCGGCCATAACAACGTCACGTTGTCTGTCCCAGGCGGCAAGGCCTATCTGTGCTAATCCGGCGTCGTAAGCATCGTTCAGCGCTTTGCGTAATTGCGAAATTGCGTCGTAGTCTTTCATGGCATCACTCCTTTACGTCGGGCGGCGCGGGGCGGGAGGCGAAAGCAATATACGAGGCGAACGCATGCTCTTTAAGCATAACATTTTCGAGCCCTTGCCTTCCGGCGCTATTGACGGCGGCCATGAGCGACTGCCGCGCGCCCTTGTCTCGGAGATAGACGAGCTCGTGCCATTCGACGGCCGCGTTAGTGCAACGGGATACAAGCTCAATGCTCAACATCGAGCGCAACTCGGCCTCTGCCAGCTCTATGCTCGCCTCGGCCGCGCGCTCGGTGCTCTCATCCAGATCGGCGAACAACTCACGCGCTTTTGACACGCACCAAGGATAGGCGCATGGATCATGCCCCGATGTCCAGTGATGAAGTAGTGCGCCAATTACCTCGCGCGGCCCCCATGTCGATTCATCGTAGTTGTTTTTATCTTGCATTTCGCTCGCCCCCCTAGTCTCGTCCAGCGTCATAATGCGACAATTCATCCTGCACTTCGGCCTCGCGATCGGGAAAGTGCGCGCGGAGGATCGGCACTAGTAGATCGTGGCCATAAAGTCCAAGCGCTTCGTTTTTATTAGCGCGGTTTAGCTCTGTGGCGCAGTCTTCGCAATAGTAACACTGTGTCGAGAAGTGGTACCACGTTGCCGGCTTTCCTGAAGTACAGGCTGTAAAATTACAGCGGCCCTTATAGATGCCTTTCTCTTCGTAATTGTCCATCGCGCTATTCCTCCGTCACGCCGAAACCGTAGCGATCGGCGATCTTACCAAGCTCTAATTCTCTAAACTCGGTATCCGCATCGTAATCAAAGCGCATTCGGTTGCATGCTTTAAGCATCGCCATCGGCCCATCTGTCCTCGTCGAACATGATCGGGGCATAGGCGTCCAGGAGGGCGAGGGCTTTGTCGAAATCGGAAACGTCAACAGTATCGCCGTGTTCCGATTCTGCGTATTCAGTATTTGCCCTTCCTCTTTCGAGGGCTTCGCGTATCTTCGCCGTGGTGTCGCTCATGCTTCCAGCTCCTTCCGCTCGCGCTCGTGGCGGGCCTTCATGCTAGCACCTGCCGCCTTGATAGCGGTAAGCTCTTGCCCGATATCAAGTCTTAATGTAAATGTATCTTTATTCGACTTCATGCTCTTAGTCCTCCTCGTCCGCAAGGACGGCGGCGATATAGTGTTTGCCCTGTTCGTCCTCGCCTTT
>JBAZEO010000276.1:0-2721 GCA_041653935.1 Dehalococcoidia bacterium
CTACACCCAGGGCAGCGATATGGCCGATCCGGACACTGTCCTGGATACGTCCCTGGAGATGACCATTGACTATGACAAATATTTCAATTTCAAAGTCTCGAACAAAGACCAAGCCCAAACTCGCATCGACATCATGGCGGAGAACAACAAGGAAGCTGCCTATGCGATCAGGGACGCTATAGATAGCATTATCGGGTCCCTCTATACAGATGCTGCGGCCGCTAACCTGATAGGCACGGACGCCGCCCCCAAGACGCCCAACCTAACGCAGGGTGACGCCCTCAACATCTACAACCTCATCGAGGATTGTGGTGTAGCTCTGTCGGACTCCAAGGTGCCTCTTGAGGGCCGGTGGATGATCGTTCCGCCCAGGTTTGCGGGCATGATCCGGAAGGATCTCAAGCTCACCGCCGCGGCTCCTCAGATAGCCCAGCCGGGCATGCTGAACGGCAGCATCACTAGGATCGGCGGGTTCTCGATCCTGGAGAGCCACAACGTGCCCAACACTGCCGGAGCCAAATACAAGATCATGTTCGGCACCTCCAAGGCCATGACCTTTGCCAGCCAGGTTAACGACGTCAGGATCATGGACATGGAGAAGCAGTTTGCCAAGAAGGTGGACGGCGAATATGTCTTTGGCTGCAAGGTCGTGAGGCCTGAGTGCCTGGGCGTGATGACTGCATCATTCTGAGGTGATTAAGATGAGAAAGATATTTGCATTCCTGCTGATGCTCATGCTCCTGGCCGGAGCAGCATCAGCAACATACACCGTGATCTCCAAGGTCGTCAGCCTGGATAACGAGAACGACTATGCAAGCGCACCCGCCTCGTGGGATACTCTGCTTGGAAACGGGTCTGTCAACTTCTATGACTGGCCAGATGGGTATGATCTATTCCTGATGGCAAACGTTACTGGAGTGAACACCACAAACTATCTCAGCATCATCGCGGGCGACAATCCCCCCGCCTTCAGGTCTGATATTGGAAATCTCACTATTTCCACATGGACCGATGGCGGCAACGAAGTCCGGTTTATAGGCCCGCTGGAGTCGGCCCGGTTCATGAACTCGACCGGCTACCTCCAGGTTAGCTCTCTCAATCTTACCGGCAAAGTCGCAATCCTAAAGGTGAAATATTGATGGCTGCCGCTAAGACGGTCCGCTTCCGTGCGAAAGCCACTGGCATAACCTGGGATATGGAAGAGGGCTCCGAGGCAGCCAAACGCTGCCGTCGCCTAAAATTCGATTACGAAGAGGTCAAGCCGGAGAAATCCGGCTAAATTATTTTTCTTAATAATAAACTTAAATTCCAGGTGATAATAACATGTCTAAAACGTTGATATCTATAGCGGCTGAGAATACGTTTACCGATCCGCTGAACTGCCCGAGGGATTCTGTGCTGATCACATTGAACCCGACCGGAGGGACGGCTATAGGAACGGTCACCGTCCAGGTCAGGGATTATTCAGACCCCGAAGATCCCGGCCCTTGGGAGGATTGGGTTAAGCAGTTGGTTGCCTCTGGGATCTGCCAGTCATTCATAGTTGACATACCGGTATCGAACCAGCAGATCCGAGTCGGATTTCTGACCGGTGAATACACATCAGGAACGCTCACCGGGAGGATTCAGCACTCATGAGCACTCCACTGTCATTTGCAAGCCGGTCTACTGCCCGCGGTGGCTCCTCCGTGGCTGTCCGGGGTACTTACGACCGCCGCATTTTCCCGGCGACTGAAGACCTGAGCATGGGCGGGTTCAAGTTGACCGACCTGGGCGCTCCGACCAAATCAGGCGACGCCGTCCGGTGGGACGACCTCCAGGTAGGCCTCAACTATATTATCGGCGTGGAATGGGACACCTCCAGCGATTCGCCCGTTCTGAAGCACATAGACGCTTATGGAACGGAAATCTCCAAGACCGCCGAGCAGTGGACGGCCTGGTTCAACGCCCACCCAGTCCACGCGAACATGTGGCGCTGCCTCCTCAGTGCTACCGGAGTTCCTACTTTCGGGTCCAACGCCAGGGGCGACGGGCTGACCCTGGACGGCACCGTCGGCCAGGTTATGGTCCGCATCCCCAAGTTCTATATCAAGTCGGAGAAGGTCGGCACTAAGATACGGTGGTGGATCTCCCCGGTAGCTTTCACGGGCTTCGAAGTCCATCCAGCATTCAAGCAACGCGGTGGAGCAGAGCGCGCACAGCTCTACGTGGGGGCCTATTGCGGCGGATTGGCCGTGAACTCCGCCGGTACTCTGTATATGCTTTCCGCAACTGGAAAGCAGCCCTGGACCGGAACGTGTATGGGCAAGCTGCCTTTCGGGACCGGATCGGTGGAGATCGCAGAGGGAGATACAGTAGTTGGCGCTACCTCGGGCAAGACGGGTGTCGTTGTGGCTGTCTATGTGTCGGGCGGCACATGGGCTGGAGGCGACGCGGCAGGATTCCTCTATCTGAAGTATCCTGGTGCTGATTGGGCTAATTGGACCAACCCCGAGAATATCCAGGTAGGCGGAGCCACCAGAGCAGCGACAACTGGGGTTGGCGAAGCTCTTGGGCTGACCCGGCAGAACGCTGAAACTTATTGCAACAACATCGGCTCCAGGTGGGGCTGTGAGAACATCTGGACATTGGATGCGATCACGCTCCTCTACTTGATTGAGTACGCCAATTGGAACTCACAATCGACATCTGTGGGCATAGGCAGGGGGATAGTTGACAAGG
>JBAZEO010000277.1:0-2713 GCA_041653935.1 Dehalococcoidia bacterium
GATTTGGTTTTGGAGACAACTTCATTGGATGCCGGATCGTTCGTCTACGCCTTGATCAGCACCGCTGCTGTCGCAAAGTCTTTGGAGTTCTATCTAACCTATCAAGAGGGAGTTTAACATAATGTCAGCTATAATCCAGGACTTCGCATCGGGAGCCGCCTTGGTCGAAGGTCTTCATACATTCCTTCTTAAAGGCCACACACTCAGGCCATCGTTCACAGGCACAGGTAATGGTTACTGCGACGACGCAATCGGAACCACGTCCAGTGTGCAGGAAGTCATCACTTTGACATTCACAAGCGCAACTGACTTCTCGGTTGTCGGGTCTGTAAGTGGAGCCATGGGAACAGGAACCGCAGGATCTCTATTCACCCATGCTAGGTTCCTATGCACCATCGTCGTAGGAACAACAGCTTGGGTTAGTGGAGACACGATCACTTGGACCATGACTGCACCGTGGACTGCTCTTCAATATGTGGCCGGTCAGACCTACATCTACCGCGCCCCAGGCAACGACGGTAATCAAGAAGTCAATGTCGGATGGACCGTCAAGTCGAACTCGACCGGAGGTTATTACGGTGTGCGTGTCGGAGCGTACCCGACTGTTCTACCTGATGGTAGTTTCTGGCAACCTTGGACGAAGCCTTGGTGGCCTTTGGGAAGTTACTCCGGATCCGCTGTGAGGTTGTTCGCCTCGGTATCTGGGCAGGCTATTTGGATGACTGCTCGAATCGGATCCTACTACATCAGCGCCGTTGCTGGTTACGCGGACATTCCAGGAACTTTGGACCAACAGCCATTTCCTTATATCGTCGGTGGTGCGATGTCATGGGCCAGTGAACCAGCAGATACGTCAGCTTCATGGTTGTATTCTGCGTCGCAGGGTGGGCCTCTGCGTATAAGTGCAAAGGGGTATAACACAGACAATGAGAGCTATGGCGGCGAAGCCTTATACGTAAGAACTGCTTGGAATAAATGGGGTGCCGTGTACCACGTTACTTCTAACGCTAGTACATACGAGGTACAAGGGAACTCGTATCAGCTTTGGGGTTCGAGCTTTGACTCATCAAAACTTCAGCCAAACTTAGATGGCTCTTTCTCAGCGTGGCCTTTCGATATGATAAGGATGCCTGACCCTCTGAATGCTCTAACAGGGATTGGAGCTATGCCAGATAATTACGGTAATATACCTTTCGCATATAGAATTCCAGCATACGATGCTTCAGGCAACCTCTTGGTGGCGGAGTCTATTTTGCGTTCTCGGTCTCGAACAAAGATGCTGGTCCTTCAGAATGGAGCACTATCCAACTATCTTAACCTATTTGCCGTGGAGATGTTCTAATGTCTATTCGTTACGCTACTGGAACTTATCAGACACCTTCGGCTCTCCTGACTGCCATCGACACTCACATTGTCGACGTTTTAGGTTGGACTAGAAACATGGGCCCGACTTTGGTTGCTGGCAAATCAGGTAGGCGCGCTCACTATCAGAAGACTATCACAAAAGATGGTGTAGCAAGAACAGTATATTGGAATCTTCTTGCCCCAGGAGCTACTGAGGTACAGGGAACATTAAGTTCCGAAACCAACAAACTTGGTTTCTTTTCATACCCATCCACAGGGTATGATGCTGGTCTCGCATGGGACCGTCAACCTGGTTACCCGGTAGCGTCAACTGGTGGCTTGGGGTTGTTTCCTGCAAGTACTATTGAATTGGCTCCCGCTAGTCCACTCAACTTTATCATTGCTGGAAACGCTTACGGTGATGTCTATGTTGTATTTGCTATCACCAACGGATCAAATAGAAGCATATCTGCTGGAGTATTAAACAAGTCCTCCTGTGGGCCTTACGATGGTGGCGAATTCGCTGGAGCTGCTTGCTTTGCAATGTCAGCCAACTGGGCATCTAATAACCTGATGGAAACACCATTTGGGTTTTATACAGTATCTGGTAATTACGGAGCAGGATTTCTTGTTCGAGCAACTGTAGACGGCGTTACTAATTGGGTTACAATTCAAAATGAATTCAATAGTACAGATACTGCCGCTACAACACCAATTCGAGGTACCGGAAATGTTGGGTGCGTAAAGTCGTATGCATCTGCCGAGAACTGGCCATCGCCAGCACTACTGAGTGTTAGTTATGTACACCCAAGTATCAGTGTGATTAACGGAATTATTATGCACAGGGATATTCAGTGTGCGGTGATGCGCACAACATCACGATTCTCTATGCTCGGGAATGTTCCGCTGATCGCTTGGTCGTCTATCGTTGTCAACAACGGAATACCGTGGGGGACGATCGTTGGAAACAAGTTCTACACAAACTACATAGCACTGGAATTGAGGGATGAGTAGCCGAATCGGTAACATAACTTCTCCAAAGTTAATAGCACCAACTAGCCAAACAGTTTCATTTGCTGGCATCTCAGCTGATATTGTCTTCTTGGCGTCCTTCACTGATTATGGGGCTGTTGTTTTAGGTTCATGTTTTATTTCCTACCGACACTCCGATCTGGAATGGGCTATTTCTGATAATAGCTTATTTCCAAGCACCGAACGTAACCTTTATGGAAGAGTATACTCACGTTCCGGATCTGTATTTGTCAGAGCGCCTAGAGTTAATCCTCCTTACGGTGTTGTTGGTGATCCGACTCAATCAGGCGTGGGCTCAGTATCGCTATCTCGACCGACGAGTAGACGTACTTTGTTC
>JBAZEO010000278.1:0-2711 GCA_041653935.1 Dehalococcoidia bacterium
TCGGATGTTCGCTCTGGCGGAGAGACCACTTGAGCCTAAGACCAAGCTCCAGGGGAGCGCGGCCAGCACTGAGGCCGACGAGATGTTTGCCGCAAGGCGGGCCGCTGTGGACAAGAACATGCAGAGGGCCGGAAGGTGATTCTGAATGGCTGATAAATATGAAGTAGATGTCCGGCTTGAACTGGAAAACATGCCGGTTCGGGGCGCTGGGGTTGTGGTTCCCTGCATTCTTGAAGAGGGCAACATCACCGTCTATTCTGGGAAAACGTTGTCCGATGGCGCGGTTCGCAGAGCCGAGAGCCATTATGCGTTCGCTTCCGAGATCGAGAAGAACGATATCGTCTATGTAGCATCCGATGCGGCATATACCTATGATGCCTGCCAGGGGATGCCGGTTGTAGCCAAACCTGTTACGACCGAAGGCGTTCGTGGCATAGTTCTCGACGACCCGCGCAAGCTCGTAGCCAGGCCATCAAGTAGCACTGCTGCCAACTCTGTAGCGAAGAGGATAGCTGGAAAGTTCTATCGGGTGGCCCTCGTGTGGTTCCCCGCGTTCGCCTACACCTCTCAGCTCGCCAATGCCGCCAGTCCTAACATTTCTGTAGGTGGTGCTCTGATCTATGATGTGTCTTCAGAGGTCATGATCGGGGGAGGAACCACAAGCGGGATCACGGCGGCCCACGTCGCAACGGCAGATGCAGTTTATGTCGGCTGTTTCTGGGGATTGATGGCTGCGGGAGAATCCCAGGAGTAGGAGGCTACAAAAATGGTACTTGAAAATAACTCTCTGTTTACTGACCCACAGGCCATCACTGACCTGGTAGACCGGGTAATCTCGCCTCGAATGTATCCTATCGAGTTTGCGGCACCGTTCGTCCAAACCGACGACGGCAGCATCCCGATAGTTCGAGACACCTACAACGAGACCAACGATCCGCTCAAGGCTCTGCCTCCTGAGGGCGTTCCCCTCGACTGGGAACCTTCTGCCGTGCAGGTGACGCTCGGAGAACTGGTGACGCTGAACACTCAGATGAGAAAAGTTGAGCTGAGGTTCAAAAAGAGCGACTGGGATAAGCCCAACGCTGACTACGCGGTCAACAAGTACTACACGTTGGCCGGAGATAACCTGGCTCGCCAGCTTCAGAGGCAGTGCATCACCAACCTCCAGGCTACCTACAACGTCACCACGACCCTTTTCACCGCGAAGAAAGGAGACGCCTGGTCCGAGACTACCGCTGATCCGCTCAAGGCTCTCAGGGCTCTTGCAGGCGACTTCGGAAACGCTGGTTCCGATCTCAAGACCGTCCTGGTGGATCAGACCAACTGGCGCGAACTGTTGGACCATCTTGAGGTCAATGATTACGACATGACCTACGCTAGGGAACAGGTCGCCCCCAACCGAGCCTTCGATCAGGAAGTCTTGGTCATGAAGCTGAACGTCAATCCTCAGATCAACGTGGTCGGGATTCGAAACAGTTTCATCACCGAAGGCAGACTGATAGCAGTAGGCTCGGTGGACGGAATGCCAGCTGCCAATACCTACTACTATGAGGAACCTGGATACGATGTCCAGCGTCTCCCTGAGTTCGAGAACATTCCGCTCCAGGTCAACACCTATGACAGCCTGAACGGGAAGTACAACCATGTCGAGCTCTGGATCGACGCCAAGACCGTAGTCCAGAAACAGAACGCGGTAGCATACGAATCGGGGGCGGTAGTTTGATCACCCCCGATCAGTTTGACGCTCTGATGACCGGACTGAAAGAAGAGGGGCTGGAAGATAAGGTTCGCAACAACCCAACCAACCTTTTCATCCGAGGCATCTTTGGATCTGGCGTCGAAAAGATTTTCGCTATCCTACCTGATGGTGCCTGGCCTGACATCTTCGAGGTCGAAGATCCGCCCGCCCGCCAGAAGAACGCACCGAGCGGCTACATAATGGTATTCAGGAAAGATCCGGGCGCTGTTGCGGAGACCCGGAGGGCGCGGGGCAAGCCTCCTGGTGGGAAAGGCGACGTCGGGGAAGATCCGACGATGGGATGAGAGGGGCAATCTCGCCCCCACCAATATTTATTATATTTAAACCATAATGTACGGAGGCACTAAAAATGACCATCACTCTTGAACGCGACGACTGGATACCACTCCTCGAAAATGCAGGCGTGGCGGTCATGCTGACCGACGTGGCCCGCTACCTCCCCACCATCGACGACCTGAGAACCGACCTAAACCGCTTCTGCATCGATAACGGCATCGAGATGCAGGGATTCAGCCCCGCCCAAATTCAACAGCTTGTAGCCGATCTGGTCCTGGCGGGGAAGCTCGTCGGCTCAGAGATCGCTGAGGGGAGCAACGTCGAGGGCATCGAGCGAGCGGCGGCACCCACGGCCTCGATTCAGGGCGGGACTCAGGTTTGGGTCTCGCTGTCGGGGCTGGAGAGGCCCTTTGATGTGCGGTTCTACGTGAACGGGGTTCTGAAGGCGACTACTGAGATCCCCGCCGAAAATACGAACGCATCGACGAGTACCGCCCTCTCGGTCCTCGGCGCGGAACCCGGTGATGTCGTCCAGGTCTGCCGGGTGGTGCCGGTGATCGTCGATGAGGAGGAGGTCGGGCATGTCGTGGGCTGGATGACGTCGGCGGCGGTGCCGTAGATGGGCGATGCGAAGCTACTAGGTGCAGACGACGATTCGTATTGAGCACAGTCAACA
>JBAZEO010000279.1:0-2700 GCA_041653935.1 Dehalococcoidia bacterium
CAGGATGACTTTCCTCGAACTTTCGCACCTTGGCCGATGACGCGTCAGTCAGCTTCAACATCGTGCCCTGGCTGCCCATCCTGATGGCCACATGGAAGCGCTTGATCTCCTTCCATGCCTTGACGAACGCAAACCTGTTGATATCCGTGACCACTTCCCCGCGCTCATGTGACCAGCGCGGCTTCTCTGTCGGCACCCGCTGATGTTCAACTTTTTGCAATGCCGGCGTGAATATCGGACCGGCGCCAGGATCTGATAAATTGACATTATCCCAGACCTGCACGCCGCCGCGCGTGGCGATCCAGTCTTCAAATTTAGGCCTGGACCCAGGCACCAGCACCCTTATTTTTAACCTGTCGTCCATTACAGCACCTCCTTTGCCTTATCTAGGCGTTTCTGCTGCTCTTCGACCGGCAGACTGTCAAAGTCATCCGGGAAGTCAATCCCCGGGACCGTCGACAGCATCCGTTTATCCCAGTTGGCGCGCTCCTCAGGATTGTCAGTCAACAGGGCCCCGAATGCAACCGCCATTTTGACCGGGTCAAACCTCTTCGCCTCGATCCCTCGCGCGCGCGCATCTACTTCATCGCAATACTGCTTAATCAGCGGATTAATTTCCTGGCCCTTTTTCTGCTGGGCCCGGGTGCGGTTATCGAACACAGCCTGGATCGCCTGGTGAATGACACTCTGAAACTCGTAAGCCTCCCAGGTGCGGTTGTAATAGCACGCCTTAGATTTGCCGATCCTGTTTAAATTATGGGTCAGCTCGCATAAATGCCTGAAACCATAACGGGTGTTTTCGCTCCAGCAATTGACTTCGTATCCATTCCCAAATTTATAACTTTTCATGATTCAATTCTCCCTTTCGTTTTCTTTACTGGTTCGTTTTCTGTTTCATTTCAATTAACCGTTCCCGCAGCAGATAATTCTCCCGCTGCAGCTGATCGATGTACTTATGGACCTCCCGGGTATGCGCGAACGCCTGCCTGAGATGTTCAACGGCATGCCTTGCATATGCATCCAGATCCGACAGGTAATAGATATCTTTTCCGGGCGCTGGTTTAATCGGACACGGTTCCATGTTTAGACAGGATATCGCGTCGACGATCTCCCCGGTGACGGATCCGACCGGATTATCTTTGTCGATTTTACATGGTTTACTCATATCGTAATCTCCTTTACCGGGCACCCTTTAGTGTGCAGAAAATACTGGTTATAATTACTATACCCCGACCACGTCAGCAGCAGGCCATAATACCCGCAATAATACTGCCATTTGTGCGCGCGCTTTGCCGGTCGGCGCTTTAAATTTTCACATCCGATGCAGGCGCCGCGGATACGCGTTGACTTTTGCGACAATTCACCATCTTTCAATTTTATACGTTCCACTGCATCCCCCTTAAAACCTTGGTTCCAGGCCCAGCTTCCGGCCAGCCTTGCGCATCCCCTCAATATTGACCCGTTTAAAATACTCCAGACAATCATTCGCGATATAGTCAATCTGGCGCCAGTCCCCGACGATCCCGGCCAGCGTACGGCATCCTGACATACTGCAGGCCTCGCGCGCGTAGTATATGGCTACATCATCAATTCTGATCCGCTTGACCCTTGCCGGGCCCTGCCAGTCTTCCGCCAATGTGACATCTATGAAAGTTTTACCTTGCGCCATTGCTAAATCCTCCCCTGATTTGCCTGAGCTGCCAGGATCCGCTCAGTCTTATAATTCCGCCGGCAGTTGCATGCCTGTGACGCCTTCAACGGCTCAAACCCCGTGCCGACCTCATAATCTTTCCACGGATCCCCTTTTTTCTCCCAGATCCCGGTCATGGCGCTGAAAATCTCAGCATCCGGCACCAGGTCAAACAGGGCATCGAAAAAGTCCCCGTGTACATGCCAGCATGCCGCGGCAATGCGCTTGCCCCTCTTGATGGATACGCCCGGCAGTGTGACCTTATTCTTTCCGGTGCCTTCCGACGTGCTGACAACGGTCAATGTGAACGACAACCGCCGACCCTTAGGTTCCAGCGTCTTGAATTTAATATTGCCCTGGTATCGATCTAAGTTGATAATATCCAGAGCCCGCACCATTTCATTTACTTTTGCATTTTTAACTATCATGTGACATTCCTCCCCTTATTAAGTTATGACCTGGTTATAGTTTAAGTAACCCTTTAATATCAAACGGTTCACAATTAATCGTTTTAAATTCCAGCCAGTCCGTTTGATACCATTTTTTAGAATTATGGCTCCAGTCTTGATTCCAGAAGGAATAAAGGAAACCAACAGTAATAGACGAGCCATCTTTTTTATCACGGTATATTTTATTACGGCCCTTTGGCATTTTCCCATATTTATCGGCAAGGTATAATTTCACCTCGGCAATATCTGAAAACATTTTGCTTTTATGGTCAAATATAGTTGCTGCTTCTTTTAAAAAGTTTCGACCGGTTGATGTAATAGTTACCTGGATCATGATTTTATCCCCTTATTAAGTTATGGTTTAGCAGTGATTGACAATATCGCCCGTGATCTGCTCAATAGTCAGAGCATAGGCCAGCAGATCATCCAGCACCAGTCCCTCGCGTTCCAGCCGGCGGATCCTGTTAATCGCGCGCCTGGTGACATTGAACCGGCCGGACACCGGCCAGAGATTACTGTCATCCTGCGCCATGAATAGCCGGTTAACGTCGCGCCGGTCCC
>JBAZEO010000280.1:0-2682 GCA_041653935.1 Dehalococcoidia bacterium
TACGGCTCTATGTTCCGGACCGGGATGTTTTCAAAGATCGCCAGCGATATACCATACCAGGCATCCCAATCGTATCCCCATCTCAGGCGCTTCTTGATTGCGCCGGCCTCGGGTATGCAGGTCGCGACGTAACGCAGAAACTGGTGGAGATTTATAGTGGATTATAGCGCTGCACGAACGGTTATCGATGCGTCACGAGAGGAACTGATCGAGATATTCCGTTGGGTGCAGGCTCGTGGCGAGAGTGAGCGGGATCCGCTGACGGTCCTTATCGGAGGCTGGGCGGTGTACTGTTATAATCCGTGGTACGGCTCGGTCGATATCGATCTCGTCACCAATAGCAGAGCTCGCCACCATCTCATGAAATTTCTGCGGGACGAACGGTGGTTTACCCACCGGCGGCACCCGCTTATCCCGAATACCGTGGCCAAACATAGTCCGGAAGGCGAGATACTGATCGATTTTGGATCCCGCGAGGATATCTGCCGGTTCGAAGGAAGAACGGAAGAGTGCCCCTTCTCTTTGCTCGATGGTCATACCGATGTTCGGGAGATTCGTCCCGGTTCACCGGTCGTGATACCGGAACGCACGCTGCTCCTGATCTTCAAGCTGAAAGCGGCATGGGACCGTTCATTTCGGCTCCGTGGGGGCACATCAAATGATGTGGAATGGGAACAGGGTAAGTTGCGCAAGGACAAGGCTGACATCCTCGCGCTTCTCGATCCGTATGCTGGGGGTACGGAAGTTGATATCCGGTATCTTGGCGAACTGCTTCAGATGTTCCCATTCCTTCGCAAGCTCCTTCAGGCAATCCCCGATGACAGGGACGCCGTTGTGATGTATCGCAGGATGAATCCGGCGCAGGCCCGCGATGTGATTGACCGGCTGCTCCTGCTTGTGGGTTGAGCTTGGTTTTTCCGTGCAACCTCCAAAAAAGTATCCCCCCACCATTTCCAAACCTGGCAGGGGAAATCTAACCAGTTATCCTCCAACCCTCACGACGCCCCAGTCGTCAGCACTCCAACAACCTGCTGCGCCCTGGGGTCTAGAACATTCGTAATCGCCAATCCAGTCATAGCGACAACCAGTGCCCAAATCACATTCATCACCTGCTCATTCTTCCCGAATGCCTCAACAACCGCCGGCGCGTCCGCCAGAACCCCCGCGGGATCGGTTTCGGCAGGAAGACGAAGAGATGCATCAAAACAATCATCGCAAGGATGAATGCGAAGGCAATCCCAGTTTTACTCGCGGGATAGCACCCGGCAGGCACCGCCAGAACCGCTGCCATCCCCATTTCGCCGAGCCAGAAGTAGTGCGGTTGCCGGGTAAAGACTGCGAGATCTTCCTGAGCGAGATGAAGGGATCTTCTGCGTTTTTTGGGATCTTCTCTCAAAAACGGGAGGGGGGTCAGTCCAATCTGAGGGAACCGTCACCCCCCCGTCCCTTCCCAAAGGGGCACCCCCCCACCCATTTGAAAGACAGGGGGGTGGGGGTCACGCGCTCATGAAACCCAGGGGGTCCCCCGTTCCATCGCCAACCGCGTCGCACGCTTCGCACGACTACGCCGTGCTCGCACTCGCTCCGCGACCGACTATCACTGATAATCTCCCTGTTGTATCACAAATTGCTGATATGGCTATATCACTGATAACATTATAAACGTATCAGTGAATAATGATAATGCATATGATAACACTCTCCCCCAATGATCCTCAGCTGATTGATCTGCTTCGGACAGAGCTGGGAATTTCCGGGAACGCTGTGATACATCAGGAGAGTTCACCCAGTGACAAGTACCCCCTACTGTTTGATCTTGTTATTAACGATGGCAAAAAGACGTTCATCGTTGAACTCAAGCGGATTGTGAGGCTCGCCGAACTCTCGCACCTGGGACTGTTGAAACTGCTCCTGGATGCTGATCACGTGAACACCCGCAACACAGAATTTGTCATTGTCGGGAAACGAATAACAAAAGAAGCGGTCCAAGCCGCAGAGAAGACGGGGATGCGCCTCATTAAGCTGCCCGCTGAAATGAATATTGCAGAGGCTGCCAGCAAAAGGGCCGGGACCGTCCCGGTGAAACTTACATCCCCGAAATCCTGGCAGGTCATCTCGTATTTCCTGAAGATGAACGAGACCTCCATCCGGCAGCTCGCCATCGGGTCGAAAGTTTCCTACGGCTGGGCCCATGCGACTATCCGTGCCCTCACGGAAAAAGGGATTGTATCCGATTCCAGGGGCTATGTAAAGATCACTGACATCAATAAACTCCTTAATGGCGTTGCCTGGGAGCGCCCGTTCGAGCGGCTCTTCTCTTCAGAGATTCGTATCGAAGCTGACAATCATATCGCTCTTGCTCAGGAAATTGGTCTTGTCTGCGAAGAGAATACCATCCCCTGTGCCTTCACCAGTTTTACTGCCGGAGAGCTGTATACACAATACAGCGCACGGCATGATTCGGTATATCTCTATCTGGAGAAGAAGGATATCGCGACGCTTGCTGGTATGTTTGATGTGCGTAACGACAGCGGAATAGTCGTACGGCTCTATGTGCCGGACCGGGATGTTTTCAAAGATCGCCAGCGATATACCATACCAGGCATCCCAATCGTATCCCCATCTCAGGCGCTTCTTGATTGCGCCGGCCTCGGGTATGCAGGTCGCGACGTAACGCAGAAA
>JBAZEO010000281.1:0-2677 GCA_041653935.1 Dehalococcoidia bacterium
ACAATATGATACCGACCATCCGTTGCAGCGCATTGCCTCGCATCCTTTCTTGCACCGCCAGCGCGGAAAAGCCGGACATCGACATCGACTCCGGCGGCAAGGTCGCGGACATCGGCACGGCCGCGCACGAGTTCTACGCCCGCATGGTGCGCGAGAACCTGGACGAGCCGGGCGACCTGTTCCAGCTCGCTGAAAAGCTGGGGGTGGACGAGGACGAGCTGCGGATGCTCGCATGGTCAGGCCTGCGCGAGTGGAAAAAGGTGCGCGATCGCATCGAGGTGTGGAACGTCGAAGGGGAAATGGCGAAGGTGGTCGATTCCCCAGCCGGAAGCGCCAAAGCCCTGTTCAAGCTCACTGGCCACCCCGACTTGAACGGGAGGCTCAAGGCCGACCCGACGACGGGCGTAATCATCGACTGGAAGGCTGGCTACAAGGAAAACGTCTACCTGCCGCAGACCAAGGGTTACGCCCTGCTTGACCTGCTCATTTACGGGAACAATCCGAACCATCCGATGTTCAAAGGGCGCGAGTTCATAATTCCGGAAAAATATCTGCTGCTTGTGGTGTGGACGCGCCTGGGCGTGACGGAGACTTTCGAGTTCCCGACGGCCGATATCATCGACCTCAGGGAGCAGCTTTGCCGGATATTTTCCGAGGAGACAAGGCGCTACGTTCCCAACGGCTCGAACTGCGAATACTGCCCGCTGGCGCTGGATTGCCCTGCCCGCCGGGCATTGATATTGTCCGCAGGCCGCGACATGCTGGCAATCGGCGGCGAAGAGTCAACGCGAGAAGTCACTCCCGCCGCCCTTGCCGCGCTCTATCCGCAAAGCCGGATGTTGAAAAAAGCTCTAGAATCCTACGAAGCATCTGTCCGCCAGGTAGTCGAGGACGCGGGCGGAATCTTGCCAGATGGTCAAGGAATGGAGCTAGCTTTGGAGGAAAGCCCGCGCGAAACAATCCACTTTCCACGCAAACAGGAAGTATTCAAGAATTTTCTCACAGATTCGGAAATCGAAAACTTGCTGGCTTCGCTCACAATCAGCAAAGAAAAACTCAAAAAATCTATTATGCAATGCGCTCCAAACCGTAAAGGAAACGCGAACCTCAACGCCTGTATAGAGGCATTGCGACAAGCCGGGACGGTCGAGAAAAAGCAAATCACGAAGTTGTCGTATCGCAAAACCATAACCCAGGAAAAGGAGTGATTTAATGTCCGCAGAAACCATTCCCATGAAGGCAGACCCCGCAACTTCGCTCGTCAAATCCTTGGAGCGTTCCTATTCATCTGCGCTGCCGACTCACGTTACGGCAGAGCATTTTTCCCGTGCCCTGCTTACAGAATTTCGGCGCAACCCAAAGCTCATGCAATGCACACAACAGTCTATCGGCGGGGCCGTGTTGACTTCTGCCCAGCTCGGATTAATGCTGGGCGTACTCGGCGCGGCCTGGCTCGTACCGTTCAAAGTTAAGGGCAGCCTGGAGGCAGTGCTCATCATCGGCTACCAGGGAATGATCGACCTGGCATACCGCTCCGACCGCGTGGAAAGCATTTGCACTGACGTGATTTGCGAGTTTGACGAGTTCGAATTCGAGCAAGGGCTCAATCAAAAATTGAAACACGTCCCAAATCTCAAAGGAAGTCGCGGAAGCCCTTTTGCCGTCTATGCAATCGCCAATACCAGGGGCAGCACACGCCCGATATACGTGGTGCTAAATGCGGAAGAAATAGAATCGGTAAAAAACGCTTCTCCTGGCGCGAAATATCCCGACAGCCCGTGGAATGGCAAATTTTATACCGAGATGTGGAAAAAAACAGCCATTCGGAGGCTATGCAAATTGCTTCCGAAGTCGGTTGAACTCGTCGCCGCTCTCGACTTTGAAGATCGGCAAATGGAACGGCTGAAAGACGCTGACGCAACTGTGGTCGACGACCCCTTGACGCCAGGCCGACACACACGCAAACCCAAGGCGCAGGCGCAGGCGCAGGATGCCACCCCCGCCGCCCCGGAGCAGCCTCAAGAGCAACCCGAAGCCCCTGCCGACCAACCCGCTGATCAGGCCCCGCCCCCGGACGGATGCTCCGAATACCAGGAACTTTGCAGGCTCGACAAACGCTCCCCTGCGATCATGTCAAAGGCGCTGGATTTGGCGCGGGGCAGCAAAGACAGTTGCGGCAAGCTCTATTCGTTTTGCGATATCGACTGCGCAGATAAGGCGCAATGCAAAGACCTCTTGGATTGTTTCCGGGCGGCGCAAGGTAAGTAACCCAGGCATGCGGTGCCGGGGCTGAACTCCCCAGCCGAACCAGACCGGCATCCGCATGTTTTAACTTTTCCGAGGGGCGCGAAACTTTCTTCCTTTCATTGCCCGTTTGTGGCGGGCAGCGCTTCCCTCGGATTTTTCAAAGGGCAGGAAATGAATGTCTTCCGCCTCCTATTGATTTTCTTCCTGGCCTATTTCGCCGCCTTTGTGTGGCGGCTTTTCGACCGGGGAATTATCGGGTTTTGACGCTTGCGGCTGCGGCGTGGATGCACACGCGAAACAAGAGTGGTTCTCTATAAAAACACTTCCATTTGCAGGAATAGTCCGATTGCGAGGCTTAAATCGCAGAAATAATGCAAAAGTCGGTTTAAATCCGGCCAGCCGCAGGCGTCTTTTTTAGGCAAACATATGA
>JBAZEO010000282.1:0-2672 GCA_041653935.1 Dehalococcoidia bacterium
TCTTGGTAGACCTCTATACCGAACCTCGCGCCCGCCCGGAACGTCCACACTATGCTTGGCTCCAGAACCAGTGCAAGTTCTTCCACGAGCACCACAGAACAGACCGCTGGAACCTACGGGATCCTCTTGATGCATTCCAGCTCTACTACTCCATCGAATCCCTTGGATTTCGTTCATTCGAACTGGCGATACTCTGCGATAGAACAGGACGATACAAGGAGGGACATTACTACTATGGGTATTACGATTTCGCGAGGGTGATGACGAATACCCT
The DNA here is from genome assembly GCA_041653935.1 of Dehalococcoidia bacterium. GTDB lineage: Bacteria > Chloroflexota > Dehalococcoidia > E44-bin15 > E44-bin15 > JAYEHL01. The sequence goes on from JBAZEO010000282.1 coordinate 275, forward strand.
GTTCCCGTGGAAGGATGACAACTGGGATGATGTGTCTGACCGGTATCACAAGGTACAGATGCGGGTGCAGGATATCGAGAGGATCCTTGAGGCTGCGCAGAAGCAGCGGGCAACGGCGATATTATGAAACCAAATTTTCCAATAACACTATCCGAACTCCAGAAGGAATTGCTGGAGCATGCAAAGGATGGAAGATCGGATGTGCTATTCCGCATCGCAATCTTCCAGGAACAAATCGGAACGCTGCTGCGGTACATGACGCACGATCCGATTGAGAATCCCGTGGCAAGGAGACACGCCGGGCAGGCAAGCGAAGAGGAGGCGGCCGGTCATGCAATCGTGCAACTGCTGACCTATTGCGCCCTGCGGAACATTGACCTGCAGATGGCGGTGAACGTTGCACTCGTGCATCTGCGGGAGAAGGACTTCATGGAACGGAAATCCTCTACCGATGAGATCCACGGGGTCATCGCAGCGGTTGGAACCGGGAAGGTTTGCTGCAGGGCGTGGGTCTGTGAAGACAAGATGAACTGGCCAACGGGAGCGTGGGAACCATTGATCCTCGTGGCATATCATCCCGAGGCCGATGCACGATTGAAACAATTTACGGGCATTGTCACCGATCAGGGAGGGATGAACTGCCATGCGGCAATCATTGCCCGCGAGCGCGGGATCCCGTGTATTGCCGGGACCGGGAATGCAACCAAGAAGATCCAGACCGGTGACTTGATCAAACTCGATCCCTTTACCGGGGTTGTAACAATTATCGAGGGATGATATATGGAGATCGAAATTATCTTTAAAGATGCAGCGGTCCCAAAGCGTGTGGATGTTGATTCGTATTACACGAAGGCCGGGTTCTTCGTGATACGGGTCAAGGACTTCTTGATAAAGTACCCGATGGAGAACATCTTCAGTGTCAGTCATAAGCACGGTTATCACTGGGGAAGCAAAGCACATCTGCAAGATGTGAGGAAGGGGGAATGATGAAACGCATACCATTGACAAGAGGACTCTCTGCTATGGTTGATGACGAAGATTTTACATTTTTAAGCCAGTGGAAATGGTACGCTACAGCCAAGCACGGGCAAACACACTATGCAGCAAGGAGCGAACACCATTACAAAAATGGCATTGATAAGGTGACACACATAAAAATGCATCGGGTAATATTAAACGTGCCGCTTGGGATGGAAACCGATCATATCGATGGAAACGGATTGAACAATCAAAAATCGAATCTTCGTATAGTGACCAATAGAGAAAACCACCATAACATTCATGTAACACGAACGAATGGGACTTTACTCGGAGCATGCTACGATACAAGACGCAAAAAATGGGGATCTAAAATAATAATCGGTGGGAAAACAAAATCCCTTGGTTACTGGAATACCGAGGGCGAGGCACACTTGCAGTATATGAAAGAAGCAACCCGATTAAAAGAAATAGAAACAATGGGAGGCATTTAAAAATGGAAATTATTACTGATACGTTATCTGAAAGTCACGAGGCGGCATGTGCCGTCATCATCGAACAGCACCGCGAGATAGACATCCAGACTCATAAGGACAAGGAAGAGTTCACCCTTGAATTCCGCACGAAGCCCGGGGAAGATGACAGCATCACCCTTCGTATCCTGCATCCGCAGCAGCAGCCGCAGATATCGGCGGGGAGTCAGTATGGTGACAAACTCACCGATGCCTACAAGAAGCAGTTCCTGACGCTATCTCCTCCTAGACCCGATGGGATGCATGCGACGTATACCTACTGGAACCGCCTTGCTGATTATCCATGCGTTGGTATTGCATCGGGTGCATTCTCGGAACCGCATGCCATTCCCATGGGTGATGGCCGTGGCGATGGTCACAACCAAATATTGGAACTGATCGAGAAGATCGCAGCAGATCGCAACTCCCGCAGGGGTGTCATGGTCACATGGAATCCGATGCTCGATGGCAAGTCCGGAGAACCTCCATGCATGGACCTGGTGCAGATTATCATTCGTGATAACGTCGTGCACATCCGAGTGGTATTCCGATCACAGGATATGCTCATGGGGCTCCCGGAGAATCTTGTGGGTGTCACTGCGCTCCTCGAGTACATCACTTATGAGATCCAGAAGAAATGTGGGATCGGACTCGTCGTTGGATGCGTCACCCTCGTCTCCCTCATCCCGCATATCTACAAGAAGCGGGACACGAAGGACTTTGATCTGATCAGGGCAGAAATTCACCGGAAGAAAACACTGGGACTGTGGCATCCGATCATCAGGTGAGATGATGCCAAGGAAATATATAACCCCGCATGAGCGTATCGAATCCTTTGCATGGAAAAAATACCCCCGTGCAATTCTCTCCCATCTTATCGGGGGAAAAGTCTGCACAGTGCAGGAACT
>JBAZEO010000283.1:0-2656 GCA_041653935.1 Dehalococcoidia bacterium
AGCGGATTATTTTTGTTTTTATTTTTGTCGTGTCTATTACGGTAAAAGAAGGGTTCCGATACTCGCCGACTTTCTGATACTCGCCGACTTTCTGAGACCCGCCGACTTTCTGATACTCGCCGACTTTCTGATACCCGCCGACTTTCTGAGACCCGCCGACTTTCCGATACTCGCCGACTTCCTGAGACCCGCCGACTTTCTGAGACCAGCCGACTTTCTGATACTCGCCGACTTTCTGATACTCGCCGACTTTCTGAGACCCGCCGACTTTCTGATACTCGCCGACTTTCTGAGACCCGCCGACTTTCTGAGACCCGCCGACTTTCTGATACCCGCCGACTTTCTGATACCCGCCGACTTTCTGATACTCGCCGACTTTCTGATACTCGCCGACTTCCTGAGACCAGCCGACTTCCTGAGACCCGCCGACTTTCTGATACCAGCCGACTTTCTGAGACCCGCCGACTTCCTGATACTCGCCGACTTCCTGATACTCGCCGACTTCCTGATACCCGCCGACCATATCTCTTGTCTTTACGGTATATGATTTATGGACGTTGATGGATTTTTTTGCCTCGACTTCTCCAGCAGATAATAATCCGGTTATCTCTACGGTATTTTCAAAAATGATTTTCCCGTCAAAAATTAAATCCCCCTCAATTCTTGTTTCTGTGATGATTTTTACTTCCATGGCCCTTCCCTCCTTTTTATCTCAACCCTAACCTCATAAGTGATCCCTCCATCCTCAAAATAACATCCAGGATGGCCGGGGAACGTCCGCGCCCTAAGTGTGTTAAGCAGTTCTCTGCCGAAATACAGGCAGTCCAGATCAATGCGGCTTGCCGGTTCCAGTTCGGATGCTTTGTGGAAACTGCCTGCCTTTGGATCTTGTTTCATGAATGGTATCTCTAGCTTCCGCAGTTTCGGATATGCCTTCTTGAACAACTCCACCATCTCTTCTTCGGCCTTCTCGTATAGCGTAGCCCCCGTATCCGTCCAGTCGTAAGGAATGGCTCTCTGCGCGATTATAGCTCCTGAGTCTATCCCCTTATCGACCATGTGGATAGAGACGCCATAAGGCGCTTGTTCGACTATCGCCCAGAAGTTAGGGTTCTTCCCTCTGTTGTGAGGGAGAAGGCTCGGGTGGGTGTTTATCCAACCGTAGCGGGGAAGAGACAACAAGCCTTTGTTAATAATATGTGGCCACCATGCAAGAATCCCGAGGTCAAAATCCATGTGGTGCGGAACACCATAGGAATATGGCTTTCCTGCCTTTAATGCAGCTTCTCTTATCCAATTCAGCCCATCCACGACGATGAATCCCACATCTTCAGGATACTCATCCAGAAGCCACTGGGTAATCTCAAAGCCTACCTTCTTGTCTGCCATTAAGAGGATCTTCATTCCAGCACCCGAATAGAATCAACAGGAACCAAAACTGGTCTTTTCCGTGGTCCTTCAGCAATCAATGCCGCCGGAAAATACAACTCCGGAAAAAAAATGTAGCCTGCCTCGTCCTCCCATTCCCTTTTCCCGTCGCACAACGTCCTGTAACCGATGTATATTCCAGATATTTTCGCTGGTTTGCGTTCCCATATTTTCCTGCTGGTCTTTATGAGGTATCCGCTACCCTGCTTCTCCGTAACACGGTGGATACGTTTATAAAGAGCCGACGCCTCTACTGAAGATCCAAACTTAGGCAACTCTGCTTTGCTCATTTCATCACCTCCCATATCACATCAATTACCCGATCCATTTCTTCCTCCGTAATATCATGGAAGGATGGCAGGTTAATCGCCCTTGTCGGAATATCGTAGGCCCATTTGTTGTTTGTATTGCGGGGTTTCCAATATGTCCGCACTTCCCGGAATATGCCATCGGGCATTTTGTAGCCGGAGCCGACTATCCGTTCTGTTACTTTCTCCTTGCTAAACATCGGCAGACTGGACAGGGGATGGAAAAACACACGGGCATCTATGTTCTCGCGCTTGAACGCCTCTTGAAGTTTCTCCCGCGTAACTCCTGTCTTGGGAGCAAAGACCGCCGTGGGCATCCAGTACCCATTCACCGTTCCTTCGGGCTCCGTATTCATCTGGACTCCTGCAAGATGGCCGAGCTTCTCGTAGTAATACTCAAATATCTGCCGCTTTCTGGCAATCAGCTCGTCAATCCTCTGCATCTGCGCACACCCAATGGCTGCCTGAACATTGCTCATTTTGAACTTGAACCCTATCTCATCGGGCCAGAACTGTTTCGTCTGAGTGCGGGAACGTCCATGGTTTGAGAGGGTCAGTGCTTTCTCGTAGAGGTCGTCGTTATTCGTCACAAACATCCCGCCTTCGCCTGTTGTGATGGTCTTGGAGCCATGAAACGAATAGACTCCGAACGATCCCCGGGAGTTTCCAGCCTTCATGCCGTGATACTCAGATCCTATGGCTTCGGCGGCATCTTCAATAATAGGAATCCCGAGTTGCTTCCCGATACCCCAGAGATAATCCATGCGGCAGACAGAGCCGTATAGATGGGTCGCTATGATGGCCTTTGTGCGTGGCGTAACATAGGTATTCACCCAATGAGGATCAATGCACCATGTATCCGGGTCTATGTCAATAAACACGGGCGTTGCCCCTGCGTGGACTATCGGAGCGCAGGTGGC
>JBAZEO010000284.1:0-2639 GCA_041653935.1 Dehalococcoidia bacterium
GTACCATAATCATAAATGGTATATGTTCCTGAAATAGCCGCTGAAAAATATCCAGCAAGATAAACGGTATCTGCTGTATGATAGTCTATTACTCGTATATCTGACCCAACTTCTATCTGCTTCCCTGAATACTGACATTGATCAACTGCATCGGCCTGAGCCGCTGTATGCTCATACTGAAGGTTATAAACCGCTGTAAGTGAAACTCCAGCCTGAATACTGGCTACCGTAATAAGTTCTTGTCTCGCTCCGCCGCTATTAACTAAAACAACATCGCCAACTGCAAAGCCTGTTGTAGCTGCAACATTCAGAACTTTTTGAGCAGCAGCACTTGTGGCATCAACGGTAGTGGTTACTGTCGCAGCAAATGCACCAGCATCCGTTACGCTCCCCACGGTAGCGTTCGCACCCTGAACTCCACTATCCATCGTACCTGTAAGAAGTGATGTAAGCGTCCCCTGTATGGTCAATGTATATGGGCCTGAACATAATTTACCTTGAATAGTAATGTCCTCAGAAAAAGTGCCTGCTCCCACATAAATAATGACATTACCTGAGCATAATGGAGGGACTTGTGACAAAGCATATGTTACTGTTAAGAAAGCATCTGTCCCTGTAGCTGTCCCATGCGACTGGTCATCCGTTCCTGTAGTAGAAACATATATCGTAGTCGCACCATAAGCGTATATCGGTATCCAAGCAGAACCATCATACTGGAACAATATTTTTCTTCCGGCAGGTGCATGCAAGAAAAGCTGGCTAGTATAAGGACTCGCTGGGAATGTTGCTCCCGTGGCCGCCTTTAACGCTAACAACTCCATCTGATCATAGACAGCATTCTTGCTCGGAGCTACATCAGTCACTCCGTCCCATGAAGTTCCGTAAGCGGTATCGGAAACCACAGATGCAATAGTGGGCGAGGTCCCTGATGTCCCGCTGGAGCCTGCCACGCCTGAAGTCCCAGATGTTCCAGAAGATCCTGCTGATCCTGACGTACCGGAGGTCCCATGAGAGCCGTTTGTGCCTGATGTCCCTGCCGATCCATCCGTTCCACTTGTTCCTGAAGTCCCGCTCGTCCCGTCCACTCCGCTCGTACCGCTTGAACCATCAGCCCCGTCAAAGCCATTAGCCCCGTTGATCCCCGATGTGCCCGACGTCCCATCTGTCCCGCTTGTTCCGCTACTTCCGGACGTTCCAGAGGTGCCCGAACTGCCATCAGTACCACTTGTCCCTGAGCTTCCCGAAGAACCATCGGTACCTGACGTTCCTGAAGAGCCTGCCGCGCCATCCACTCCGGAGGTCCCTGAGGTTCCATCTGCCCCGTCCAACCCTGAAACCCCACTTGAGCCAGAACTGCCACTACTCCCCGACGTTCCACTCGTTCCATGGGAGCCTGACTCGCCAGAAGATCCGGCGCTTCCTGACTCGCCTGAACTGCCTGAGCTACCTGAACTGCCGGACGTACCATGCGATCCTTCTGTCCCGCTGGAACCCGAACTACCTGAAGAACCATCCGCACCGGATGTTCCGCTGCTGCCGGATGTACCGTGAGAACCGTCCGTACCACTGGTCCCCGAAGACCCGTCTGTTCCAGACGTCCCCGATGTACCGTGACTCCCTGCTGATCCGGACGTGCCTGAGGTCCCTGAGGTGCCATGGCTTCCGGCCGAGCCGGATGTACCGCTTGTACCGTGAGAGCCATTCGTTCCCGAGGTTCCGCTTGATCCAGAAGTGCCGTGGCTTCCATCTGTTCCCGAAGTGCCGGAGGTTCCATGAGATCCCGCTAAGCCATCGGTACCACTTGTGCCGGATGAACCGTCTGTTCCTGATGTGCCCGATGATCCGCTTGTTCCATGGGATCCATCTCCCCCGGAAGTCCCGCTTGTCCCATGAGTCCCATCCGTACCGCTGGTGCCGGAAGATCCAGACGTGCCGTCAGTCCCAGAAGTCCCAGACGATCCGTGAGAGCCATCGGTACCGGACGTTCCGGAAGAACCACTTGACCCATCTGTGCCGCTCGTACCGGAGGTGCCTGCGGAGCCGTCAGTCCCTGACGTTCCATGAGAGCCATTTACGCCGGACGTCCCAGACGTTCCATGGGAACCGTCTATTCCGGATGTTCCTGAAGATCCGTTGCTGGATGTGCCTGACGTACCTGATGTGCCGTGGGAACCTGCAACCCCTTCAACAAGAGATACAACAATTCCTGTCGATCCGTCGATGGATACGTCTATCCCTGTCGTTCCGGCCAGACAAACGGCAATACCATCCGTTCCGGACAGGTTGACATTTATCCCGCTGGTACCGCCGATGATGACCGTACCGATCCCGTCCGTACCGCTGATGGAAACGTGAATGTCGCTTCCTTCAGAAATGGTGTTTGATATGTTAGCCATATCCCTCTTATGCAGCTGTTCCGGCTGTTCCGGCTGTCCTTGTCACATCGTACTGGAGATCAAGTTTGCCCTTCATGATCGTATAGTTCTTCCCCGCCGCCGTGGTTACGGCAATGTCGAAGTCGTACTCTCGGGCTTCCAGACTGGCTGTATCGGCGGGTAAAAGTTCAATCGCCGCCACACCTGAGGTTCCGGCTGTCGTATCCGCAAAGGTAGTGACTATTTTCTGAAGGGAAGCCTCGG
>JBAZEO010000285.1:0-2621 GCA_041653935.1 Dehalococcoidia bacterium
TAGCCGGGTGGGAGTTCTTCAGTACCGATACTATTGTTCTCGGCACCGATACCACTATTTCCTTCCCGTGGAAAGCGGCCAACGATTCCTCTTATTCCACCAAGGGAAAGTATGTCCTGAACAGCGACCAGGCATCGACGGCCGGAGACGTACATTTGTATTTCGGGTCTGATGTGACCCGTTACTTCTGGTGGGATTACGTTAATGGCGGGTTCTCTCGGTTCCGTATCGGTGGACCGTTGCGGCTTGAGGGAAACCTTGTCATTGATAACAAGACGTTGTTTGTGGGGATTCCGTATTTCGGCGATACCACCAAGGCCGACAGCGCGTTGACCGTAACCGTCGGGCAGATTGGAAAATTCGCTGACGATACTCTGGCTCTCATAAAGGCCAAGGACACGGTTGCCACATGGGACAACGGGGGTATCGGGTCGGCAAACATTAATACCGCCTGTAAGCTCAAGACGCCGATCTATATAGGCGACACGACGGTTGCGGACAGTCAGGTGACGCTCACAAAGGCGGCGCTGGCTATGTTCGCGGATGATACGGCCAATGCCAAGACTGCTTATGGATGGGGGGATTGGTCGGGTTCGGTGGGAAAACTAACCGACGATAGCGCGAATTGGAACACCGCCTATGGATGGGGTGACTGGTCAACTACCGTAGGAAAACTAACTGACGATAGTACCAACTGGAATACCGCTTTCGGTTGGGGAAACTGGGCGGGAAAGATCGATACTGACCTCGTTGGGCCAATCGTCAGAGATACCGGCGGTGCACTCTACGCGCCGAAGATAGCCCCGACGTTTACTGCGAAAATGACGGCGGATTCGATTGACGCCGATTCGCTGAAGGTGACACAGCTGGATGTGACCAACGCGAGGATAGCGACGGCGTTTACGATCCCCCGCGCCAAAAACCCGACTACGACGTCGGGCCAGATGGCGGTCGATACCAACAACGCGGCGCTGGAGGTCTACGCCGACGGCGGGGGGATCAATTCCTCGGTGCTGATACCGATGTTGGTGGACAAAGACTTCTGTGTCGTTGACCCGAACACGGTCAACGACACGATTGACTTGTTTCTGGTCTCCGACCTGATCTACCCGTTTGGGGTCACCCTCCGAAGGATTGAGTTGGTTGAAAACGACAGTGTGGGGGCCTACTCGATTCAGTTTGAAGAGTGGACGGGGAAACGGACGCGGTCACGAGCGGGGTATATCGACACCGTGACGGTAGTGGCCGACAGTTCCTATGTCAAGACAGAGGTGTTCACCGACGCGGCGATGGCGGCGGGGAACAGCATCCGGGCGATCATCCCGAGCACGACGACGGATGAAATCTCCGGCAAGATCACTTTCACCGTTAATCCGGGGGACTGATGAAGACGATTATTGTATTTCTGGCCTGCCTGGTGATGGTGGGCGGGGTAATGGCGGCCAATGTGACAATAACCTTCAAGGATTCGACCAAAATTGAGGAGGCGGGTCTAAGCTCGACCTATCCACTCACCAACCAAGGGCGACAAACCACGGGGGGGGCGACCCGATCACTGGTAACGATAGGAACGAATTACGCCGCGGTCTACAACACGGTCGTGCGCATACCCCCGTTCTATGACTCGGCGGCGAATCATCCCGGCATAGTCTGGGATTCGGCCAGGTTCGACTTCGTTGTCCATTCAACCGCTTTCGCCGGGGCTGAGGTGACATATTTCCGGGCGGTAGGAATTGATACGAACATGAATTGGGGCGAAGGTAATCTGGATGGTGGTGCGGCCCTTAACTGTATCTGTTGCTATGATTCGGCACGAACGGTCGGCGCGGGGACGTGTGCGGATAAACTGGCGTGGAGTTCCCCCGGTTGCGTCGGCACCGGCGACACAGTTGGTTATTACGGTGGAAAACCCTCCGACTCACTATTATTCGATGCAACTCATGGAGTAGCACAGGAGCGGGTTAGAATCTATGTAGATACACAAGTTTTGAATATGTGGAGCGCCAACGCCTATTCGAATGAAGGGTTTGCCATCCTGGTGTCCTCGAAATCCGGGAACATTTCGGGGTATGCCCTTTGGTACGCGAGTGAGTCTAATTTCACCGGCGCGGCGGATTCCATCCCGGTTTTTACGGCATGGGGGCATACTGCCGCCGCCGCGACCGGCCAAGTCATCATCATAGGAGGAAAATATGAAGAAACTGATTCTTGTTTTGTGGTTGCTGGTCTTGGCGGGGATGGCCCAAGCCGACAGTACGGTTGTGAGCGAAACAATTATCCCGACATCGGACGGCGATACGGTGACGTGGTATCTGGTCACGTACTCCGACTCGATAGGGATACCGGATTCGGTCAAGCAAGCGTTCAATATCGTTCAGAAGGGCGAAATCTACTCGATGGTTATATGGACGTACCCGGACGATCCGTTTGCCGAAGACCCCAATGAGCCGACGCGACAACCGAGCGTGATGATTATATCGCAACGGTACGATCCGATTGACGCGGCCGGGAACCGTAACGGAGTGGTAGATGCAGAGGATTTTAGGCTGATAATGGACAGAGCGGACGCTCCGGCTATCCGGGCGGTTCTGCGGTCGTTGTTGGGAGTGCCGGAACCATGA
>JBAZEO010000286.1:0-2620 GCA_041653935.1 Dehalococcoidia bacterium
AATGTCTTCTACTCCGTGGACTCCATTCCCTCACAGATGGCGCAACAACTGATGGAGGGCAAGGCTGAAGAGATAGGCGTCAAACCTAACGACATCCGTCAGGCTCTCGCAATGGGCAGCCCTAGAAGAGAATTCGTCGTGAAGTCTGAAGTAGCCAAGACGCTGGACAACTTCGGCAGAAAGGCTACGGTAGACCCCGTATCGAAAGCAGTCCGAACCGTCATGGGTGGCTGGAAGGAATACCAACTCATCAACCCCAAGCGAGTGGTAAAGTACAACGCAAGGAACCTCTCCGGTGACGCTGAAGCCGTGTTCCTCGGGAACCCCTCGACGTTCAAGAAGGTAGGCCAGGCGGCAAGCGAACTGTACCAGACACTTTATGGGGACCGTTCAATGACTCCCACGATGAGAGACTGGTTCGAACGCGGCGGCATGGAATCCACGTTGCAGGTAGCGGAGTTGGGCGACATCAACCGGCTCAAGATGTTCTCCAAACTGTTCGAGGACAAGCGTTCAATACCGAAGAAGATGTGGGATTCCTATGTGAGCAGCGCGAGGCTCGGCACGGACTTCCGCGAGAGCATACTGAGGTATGCCGCTTACCTTGACTACCTGGAGCAGATGCAGAAGACCGGAAAGCCCAACAACTTCGGCGCGTCCATCCCTGAAGAGATCATGGCGCTGAAGGATGTCAAAGATAGGGCGTTCGTCCTCTCCAATCAACTGCTCGGAGCATACGACCAGGTATCCGTAGCGGGACAGGCTATCAGAACCTACCTTGCGCCGTTCTGGTCGTGGAAAGAGGTAAACGCGAAGAGGTATGTCCAACTGGTCAGGAACGCCGCTTCAGACGGTAAACTGGCGAACATGGCCGGACGGACACTCACGAGCACCCTGAAGCGCAGTCCGCTGATCGCGTTCAGAGTAGGGAAATTCCTTGTCAAGGCATCTGGACTGTGGGCGATGCTCACGGCGTTCAACAACCTCAAATTCCCCGACGAGGAGAGGGAACTGCCCGAGGATGTGAGGAGTAAACCCCACATTGTTCTCGGTAGGGACAGGGACGGCAAAGTGAGATACTTCGACCGCCTTGGAATCCTCGGGGACTTCCTGGAGTGGTTCGGACTCGACGCCCCTTCCTCCCTAGTGGTAGATTACCTGAACGGTCGGAAGACGCTGAAAGACTGCGCCATTGAAATGGTGAAGGCCCCGATAAACACGTTCTGGCAGGCTTTGGGGCCGCACGTCAAAACACCTATAGAACTGCTGAGGGGGGAGAAAACCTATCCGGATGTCTACAAGCCAAGCACCATCAGAGACAAATGGCTCTATCTCGCTGAGTCTGTGGGATTGGGCGACGAGTACAAAGCCCTGACGAACATGCCTGCTCGACCGTATGCGGATACGTTGCAGAACATCGTCGCATCGGTCGCTGACCCCGGCGAATCGTCGTACTACGATATCCTTGACGAGAAGAACGAATACATGAGGAAGGCTGGCAAAGGCTCAGACTTCGGCGCGGCAGTCAACCCAAGAAGTAAAGCGTTGTACTACCTGAAAATGGCGGTAAGGTACGGCGACAAGGCGGCATTCGAGAAGTACCTTGCGGAATATGTCGCCGCTGGCGGCTCGGAAAAGGGATACGAGGCGTCTGTCAGGAGCATGGACCCCTTGTACGGGCTGACCTCATCTGAGAAGAAAGATTTCGAGAAGGAATGGCTCGACGACGAGGGCAAGCGCAAACTGAAACTGGCGCAGGAATTCTACGAAGAGGTAATCGAGAAAGGCGAGAAGATACCGGGGGCGACGAGGAGTATCAAGAGAGAGTTACCATCGAAGCCTAAGAAGGCAAGCACAGTCGCAAGATGAGTAGGCCCAAATATGCGGCGATGGCCACCAGATAATTGTCGGTCCACTTGTAAATGAGGTTGCCGATACCTAGGATGCCCGCAAATTCCAGCATGGCCGACAGGCAATCCCTGAATCTCATCGGTTTCTCCCTTTCAAGACTCGGCAACCTCAACAGGTACATTCTCCTCACCTCACCCCAGAGTATTCGCACACTTCGTCCCTTTATGCGGTTTTCCTCTTTCGGCAGTTAGGAGGCGGTCACGATGGCTGAAGCGGTTGATACTGTCGTGGCTCGTCACGGCGAGCGGATCGGCACTCTCGAACGCGAGATGAAATCGACGCGGCAGGAACTCGACCAGCACATTGGCGAGGACCACAAGGAGTTGGATAAACAGATGCTAACCTACGCGACTCGACCAAGTTGGCTCGTCACGGGGCTGATCGCGTTCCTGTTCACACTATGTGGCAGTCTGATGACTTACCTAGCCACACACTAAGGAGGGTTATTGTGGACAACCTATTCACGGTGGAAGCCCTCGCGACCCTCGCGGGGGCGTCGTATTTGGTGTACCTCATCGTGGCGTACACCAAGTCATACGTCAAGATCCCCACGGACATCTATGCGGTGGGAGTTGGTTTCGTCGTTCTCCTGGCGGCGCAGTTTGCCCTAGGAGCGTCGCCGGGTGATTGGGTGGTATACTTCCTCTCGCTCGCCAACGGATTCCTTGTGGCGGCGTCCGCAGGTAAGGCGAACGATAAGGCGGTAGAT
>JBAZEO010000287.1:0-2617 GCA_041653935.1 Dehalococcoidia bacterium
GGATGTGATCTTGCATTGCAACTCTCCGTGAATAACTGACTAATTACTGTCCCGACTTCCACACCGCCCGGCCTACCACAAAGCAGACCAGCGCGGCGGTGAAAAACAGATACCCTAGACAGAAGGTGTACATTATGATTCGCGCTCCTTGATAGAATTGTCAGCCTGAGTAAAAAGTGCTAGAGTTGCCTCGGAGATGGTTTTCTTCATCGCCGCACTTACCGATTTCACAAGCTCTTTTTCGCTCTCACTGACCCTGATTTGTAACCATAACGATTTATGTTTGCTGTCTTTATGTTCCATGAATATATTATACGCCGTGCATCACTAATGTCAATACCCAATATTATGTTTTAGGCATAAATGTTTATAATCTTGAATGTGAACGAATTTACAGACCGGGAATAACGCTGGCCGATGTGATGACTATGGTAACCGGAGCTACCGTCCGAAACAGGGCAATCCTTTTATTCATGGTTGATACCGGGCTGCGGGCATCCGAGTTTACCGCGCTCAATATCGCAGACTATGAACCGCGGTCTGGATCCGTCACGATTGCACATGGCAAGGGAGACCTTACCCGGACAGTATATGCCGGCAGCACGACGCGTATATCTATGCAGAAGTATTTGCGGACACGGGACTACACGGGAGATGACCCGTTATTTACAACCGTGGAGGGGACGCGCTTCTCGTTTTGGGGATTGCGGCAGGTGGTCAGGCGCAACGCGGAGAGGGTCGGTATCCCCTGCCCCGGCCTGCATGACTTCCGGCGGTGCTGTGCCGTGACCCAATTGCGCAACGGCATGTCGCTGGCACATGTGTCCTCATGGCTGGGGCATCAGAGCATCACCGTGACCCGCCGGTATCTCGCATTGACAGACGATGACCTCAGGATAGCGCAGGTCAAGTCAAGTCCCGTGGATAGGTGGTATGGGAAATAATCTTATTGACAATCATTTTCAATTGTGTATAATGGATTTAGTGGATTCAGAAAGTATCCTGTTGTGGAAAGGTGTTCGGGAAGGCCTGCTCTCAATAATCGAAGTGATCGAGAAGGTTTGTAAGATCACCCCCAGAACGTCCGAGATACGAGACTGGTACAAGAAGCATAACTGAATAATCTGGCTAATGTAACCTAAAAGCCGCTTTGCATGTGACTAATAACCAAAGGTCGCTGTGAAGCGGCTTTTTTGATTTGAGGAAAGGATGAAAGTATGACCGAGGAAAATGTTTTGTTAGTGATCACCGCTTTGACCGGTATTTTAGGCGTTCCAGTCGTGCAGTTCTTGAAGAACAAATTCAACTGGTCGGGTAATGCGGCATTGAGTATCGCCGTGGCTGTGTCGTTTGCGATTGGGCTTGCTGTTGCCATTGTGAACGGGCAAGTCACTGGCGAGTTGGTTGATCCAAAGCAGGTAGCGGATGCGTTCGGCGTTGTGTTTGCGACCGCGACCATTGTGTTCAAACTGTTTACCGAAGGCAAGCAGTAACCAGGTGATACGCAGAGCCGGAAACGAACTGCTCGGGCACTCCCTTACTGTTAGCAATCCCACGCCCGGCTCTGCTGTCCAACTATGAATATCCTATGGATTGCCCTGATCGGATTAGTCGTTCTTGCGTTTGTGCTGGTTCTCGGCACGTGCATGATGGCAGGGTGTGATGGGTGAGACCGTGGCTATTGAGTACGAAGCTCAGGTACGTCAGGTGAAGACTATGGCGGATCACTCGTTTAACGTGACCTTGAATCTGCCGGAGTACGAAGCGGAACAGGCATCGTGGTTTTTGAAACGAGTTGACGCGGCGATAAAGTGCGTGGCGGTGGAAGATGGCCCAGTACAGCGATGACATGATAGCCCGCATCCTTGTGGAAGCGGCATATAACGGCGACAAAGAAACGTGTACTAAGTATTCTGTTTCTGAACGCACGCTTTATCGCTGGAAGGCACGACTGACAGAAGATGTCACATTGGCAGAAAATGTCAGATTAAAAAAGGCCGAGATGGATAAGAACTGGGCTGACGATGCGCCTATGGCTATCAAGGCATGTGTGGACTTTATTGTTCGAGCAGCGCAGGAAGGGAATCACAAGAACAGCGACATGGTACACGCTGTAGCAGGCGCAATGAAGATCGTCTCAGAGGTCATGGCAGTCAGGGAATATCTCGATGCTAAACTCAACCATACAGAGACTTGAACAAATGGATAGGCAATTCGCCAGGATAAAAACGGCGAAACCCAAGACTACCGCTCTACCGACTGACCCGGTAGAGTTTGCGCTATCTATATGCCCTTTCGAGTTATACCCGTGGCAGAGGAAGTTTTTATCAGGCAGGAAAGACCGGGTTCTATTCAACGACTCGCGGCAGGCCGGCAAGAGCACAGTTTCCAGCCTTCTTGCGGTACACACAGCGTTGACCAAGCCGGGTTCGGTTGTGTTATTGGTATCTCCCACATTGAGACAATCAGGTGAGTTGTTCAAGAAAACAACGTACTGGCTGAATAGATTACCTCAAAAGCCGTTGATGCTGGAAGACAATAAACTGTCATGCGCGCTTGACAATGGTTCGCGCATTGTCTCACTACCCGGAACTGAAGAGAGCATCCGTGGTTATGC
>JBAZEO010000288.1:0-2604 GCA_041653935.1 Dehalococcoidia bacterium
GCTTCACACAGAACTCGAACTTCGTCCCGAGGTCGTTGGTCTCCACGGCGAAGACTTCACCGGTCCTGGCATTGGTGGGGTAGATGCTCTCCGGGTTCCTCAACACCTTTCGTTCTCCCGGCGTGACACACTTGGCGCATATCCGGCTCAGAGGATGGTTCACGAACCTGGTGCTGGCGTAGATGGGTTTGCCGCACCGTTTGCAGGTGGTCTTGAAGACAGTCGGCTGTCTCCTGCCTGTCGGGTTTGTCTTCATCCCTTTACTGGCTGGCTTCATGTCTACCAGCAACACTCCGGATATCACAGAACGCCTCCATTGCTTTGCAGCAAGAGTGTCGTTCTCTCCTCGTATGACTTCCAAGTATCTTGCACCCGTTCCCCTCGGTAATTGACCAAGGTTGGTAATCTTGAGGCTGGGACTGTAGGGGATTATTCTCCCCATAACCGGATTTGCTCTCATGTTCAGATACTCCTTCAGAACCTCACCAGGAACATAGAGACCGTTCGCAACCGCAAACTCCACTATCTTGCGACGCGCAATCGGATAGTGTGTTTTCAGCCACGCATCTTCTCCCTCTAACATGCTGACATAGAGGTCAGTGAGTCGTTCACCGATCTTCTGTGACTCTATGAGGCCGGTTTCCCTGTCAACACGTCCGAGCGGACCGTGATATTCACGTCGATTGAGATAACCCAGTCCTGAGCCTACATCCTGCTTGGCGATGTCCATCAGTTCTGACCATTGTGGGGTGGTAAGCGATGTCTCTAGTGCGTGGGCATGTTCGTGTGTTATCACACCCTTTCGCCCACCTTCTGAGAGCCTGAAGAACTTGGGACCCACCCGGATAACACCGGTATGCACGTCTGCTTCACGTGGTAGGTCAGAGACATACCTGAACCCCTTCGGCGTGTTCGCTCTGAACTCTGACTCGGTTATCTCCCACGGCTTCTTCAATCTCACCGGGTTTCCTTTCACCATAGAGATTCTGTCCGGGTCAAACACCGCATACGACTTCCCGCCGCCTTCCTGCTTGTTCGGATACACCAGTCCATCATAACCCTTCCGTTTGAGCAGGCTTTCGATGATGCGATACATCTCCCTGTTGGCGTATCGCCTGGCAATCTCGAAAACAGCGCCATCACGGGCGGATTGCCTTGCCGCCTCAACTCTGTCACGGGATACAGATTCCATCACAACCTTGGGACGCGATAACTGCCTCCCGTCCTTCGTTGTCACCACGTAACTGAAGTAGACATCGGTCAGGTGCGGAGCGAGTGACCTCTGCTCTCGCGGCCTTGTTGTAGCCTCGATTTCCTTGACCACGAGTGCGCCGGAGGCAATCTCTCTATCGACAGCCGCCCGAGCACGCTCCCATATGCCTTGGAACGTCCGTTCGCCTTGTTCTCCAATCCCATGAAGCTGATAAGCCAGTTCCTTGTACTCTTGGCGGGTGATGGCACCTTCTCGTTCGAGTGCATCCACCACGTCCATTGGCGCAGGCATACCGGTGATGTCTGACGTCAGCACCAACGGCTTTCTCAGGTTGAGGCGTGCTTTCAACAATCTACCTTCACGAGGCACGTTGCCGTACGACGACTCGTTTGTAGCAACTGCAGCCTTTCTCGCGAGCGCTTGTTCCTTGCTGCCGAAGTGAATGCCTATGTCCATGGCAGATTGCTTGAACTTGTCGAACTCATAGGGTGTCCAGTGGTACAGAGCACCCTTCGGCACACCAACAAGCGGTTTCGTCATCTCGGTATCCATCCCGTCGCTTCCCGCGCTTTCCACCTGGCGTCATGCGCCCGCCTGACTATCTCATCGTACTGACTGTGCGAGGTGATGACCTCTCCTGTGGCGTTTGCATGCGGCACACTATTGATGACGTGCACTGAAATGTCGCGTGCGATGTCCCATGCAAGCGAGTTCTCGAAGTCCTGCTTCGAGTAATACTCACCAGTTGAGTGATCGTAGTACCCGGAACAGCTGCTGCCTCTGCGACGTATATCTTCCATCTCATGCCGCTGAATACACGACAGACAACAGTACCTCCGGTGCCTGAGACCTGTCGTCAGGTTCCAATCGGCGTCTATCGGATAGCGCGGCATCCAGTAATCGTTGTTGCTGATGATGCCGTCACACATCGGGCAGACACGGGTGCCGGATACTGCGAACACATCTCTACCCATCACGTCTCCTGCCGATGAGCGGTATCATCATCGCGATCACCGCCAGTCCGCCCAGCGCAATCGCACCGTACTTGACGTACGTGAGTATCTCATCTTCGTCATCTGGTGTGGTGTCCGTGGTGGGGATGATGCCGCCACTACCACCTCCTCCATCACCACCACCTCCTCCATCACTGTCACCACTACCATCACCATCGCCATCGCCATCAACGTCACCGCTGATCACGGGCTCTATGGAGAACGTCTCCGTCTTCACCTTGACCCAATCGGGCTGCAGCGCTATCAGCGTTGAGTAGTACCCTCCCCACAGTTCAACCGTCACTCCCACCTTCTTGTTCGGCATCCTGCCAAGGTAGAAAGTAGGCATCAACAACCGGTCGAAGCCTATGGTATCGCCGGTGCCACTGAACGTCTCGG
>JBAZEO010000289.1:0-2579 GCA_041653935.1 Dehalococcoidia bacterium
AGCTCTTTGGCGGCCCATGCGTTCCATCCATTCCTAACTCCTTGTGGTATATCCCGCGACCAATCGCAGTAATCCCATTTTAGCATGTCTGGCAGGCGACCACAGTTGCATGAGGTTATCCAGCCCATTTGGGCGGTACGGTCCTGGGCAATCTCCTGCCATCTGGCAAGCTCTTTCATCAGATTTTCGATATCAGCATCTCTCCTGGCCAGGTTCTTTTTTGCGGCGCATTCAGAAACTTTGAGTAGAGCGATTTCAGCATCCTTCGCGGCAAGTTGCATGAATATAACGGGCTCCTCCATTCCAAGTGTTATACATGCACGTTTTCGTAATTCAGATTGTCGTTCTGGTGATTGTTCATCGAACGTCCACGCCGAGCAAGCTGGGTTCTCATCAAGAGTGGTCAAATATTCGGCCCTGGAATCCACGAGAGCTGCTTGCAGGCGTTTGATCTCAGCCACCAATTCAGGCCAAATGTCACGGCTCTGGTCCCACCATTCTTCATATGATAATGGCTCTCCTGGCAGGGATTCGGCTTTCTGTAAGAGATCCGCGTTCATTCCATCACCCGCACCTCGATTTTTGGGGGAAATGTCGCCATCGGCTTCATTACTTTTATCTCGACGTATTCATAGTCTGGATAGTATTTATATATCAGTTCCAGAATTTCTTTTTTAAACTCGCTCATTTCATATCCTCCCAACCAATTTCAGGCAGCTCGCGAGCCAATTGCTCCTTTGCCATCTCGCGATAATCGTTTTGCGTCACATCGGTTGTATTTTTTCGATCCCACCAATAGCCTTCACATTCTTGCGATTCGTCGAAATAATCCCCGCGTGCCATCTCTTCTATGCAGGCAGCTTTCAGGGTGGCAATCTGCTTATCCTTAGCATCGATAAGATCCAATGCGTCTGGTAGCATTCCAGCCGCCGCGAAATCTGCATAATTGCCACCATCCGGATCTGCGTATCCTTTCATCCGTTCGCAATAATCGCGGGCCTTCTTCATATTGAATGTCATTTGCTTTCCTCCGCTATTTTGGCCGCCATTGCTTGATATCGGCGCAAGACTGCTTTCATTCTAATCATTTCCTGATATTCGCCGGGCGAATAATCAAACATTTCATCGCCTTCCTCGACCCCGATCAGTTCAGACGGTATCGAAAAATCGATCATCTCAATTATTGCATCGAGCTTCTTGGCATCTCCTGGCCGGATCTCGCCCAGGATACCCAGTAGCGCTGGCGCGGCATTTCGCATAGCAGAAACGAACCTTGCATCCTCATCCGTCTTGCAGGCACAAGAGGTCTGCATTTCCGTCTGGACATAAACCAGATATGGATAGTGCGCTTTCGCCTCCAGCTCGCGCAATTTGGCCACAAGTTCGATTAAGGATTTCGGCATGTTGCCCTCCTTCGCAATCCAAACAAAAATATTATCAATACAATGATGTCTATTCTAGCATCTCCGAATATGCCTGTCATGGATCTGTCATCTCCTCGATTTTTCGCAACATCTCCAATGGCATCTCATGCCAGGATACATGTCGTATTTTCGATACAAGGCGCTCCTTTTCGATCCGGTCGCGAATTTCTTGCGTGGGCTCATGCAATTGCTCGCGATAATATTCTTGCCCGCCCCGCTCGCTGCCATCTGGATTGTAAGTAGTTTCAAACGTCGCGTGAGCATTTTTCGATTGAATGATTATTCGACCGGATGCGGTCTTCCTATGTACCTTTGCTAGCCACATATCGCGACCACCCAAGCCGCCAGATACGGCCACGGTATCGCCTGGTTTGAGGGAAGCGAGCCATTCGGATTCATTCATGCTTTTTGCTCCTTTCGATTCGCCGCGACCAACTTCGCGACTTCTCTTTCCAGTCCTCTCCTAGCGATCTCCGATATGCTTTCGCCACATTCGCGGGACAGGTCGTCTAATGTCGCTTTCAGGCTGTCTGAAATCGCGATGTTTATTTGAGATCCATAGCGTTTTTGTCTCATAAGCATCCTTTGGCCTATGAGGTTAAATAGTTTACGCATCGTTCAAGCATAAACTATATATGCCACTAAAACAAGCTACTGAATAGAAGAAAAGGAGTGATACGAGAATGCAAATGAAAAAATTGGAAAACATGGATCGAAGGATGATGTCAGAGAGAAGATTCAGGCGCGAATGCCTGAATACGTTCAAAAGAACGGGGGCGCTCAAAATTGAGCATGAATGGTACGGCCCATATTTGGTGGGCGTCCATATTGTGAATCCCACGAAAACGGTTTTCGATGTACTGGAGGTGGCCTAGATGGCCATCTTCATCTCCATATCAGGTGACCAAATTAAGGTCTCCGGTGATACCTATCCCATCAACAAGCTCCTAGGCCAAAGTGGCCTAAAATTCAAGTTCAGCAAGGACCGAAAGGAGTGGCGCGGGGCCGTATCTGGTAAGGCGCTGGCAACGCTCGCTGAGCAATCTGGGGCCATAGTATCATCTGACGCGATGGCTGAGATGGAGCGGTTTCGGGTCGCGGCGGAAAAGCGATCCCGGTATATGGCCGGTAAGAAAGGAGGTGCCTGATATGGAT
>JBAZEO010000290.1:0-2578 GCA_041653935.1 Dehalococcoidia bacterium
CCATTTGCGCTGAAACGGGGTTCCGCAAAAAATGCAATAGACGGTTGGCGGCATGTGTCCCCCTATTTTTTCGGAAAAAGCAGGTCCATGCAGGAAACGACGCCGCCGGTAGCCTTGGAAAGTTTCGCCGCTTGGGCTGGCCGGAGCGTTCGCCCCTTGGATGCTCGCCATACGGTTGAAATGGAGAAGCCGTGCAATAACGCAAACCTGCACGGCGTAACCCGCACGTTTTTGAGGTATGTTGAGAATTTCATGGGGGCATCTTGCCATAAAAGAAATGTGAAGTCAACAGAAAAATAATGCTTGACAGGAGTTGTCACTTGTGAGAGACTGCCCCCAACAGACAGCAACCCCGTTGACCTCCTCTCAAGCATAATGGTCACGCTGGCATAAGGCCAGAAGAACCGATGGGCGCAAGAGAGGTAAGGCGGAAACCCAAAGTCGGGGATCAGGGGGCGGGTGACGCCGCAAGTGGTCACGAAGCCAATTTCGTTACCAGCGATCTTTCACATGGGGGAGCCTCAGAGCGCAAGGCACCGTTGGTGTCAGAAAAAGCCGGGAACAGATCGCGCAAACCGGCAGCCCCCACCAGATGCCGCAGCGATGCGGTCCCGGGGACGACGGAGTAGGCCGCGCAACCGAGCAACATGGCTCCGTCGTCCCACCTTACAAATCCCGGTCATGCCACCGGACACCAAATGGCAGCGGAATCGGAGTCCAACAGTAAGGGTAGAGGCCGGGGGAAGTGACGCTCCCCCGGCCATTCAAAGGAGGGTTGATTATGATTGTAAAAAGAAATGAACCGGAAAAAATTTTCAATCCGTTTTCAATCACAATCACATTCCAGAGCATTGAGGAAGCGCAGGTTGTAAGGGCCATTTTTAATCATACTCACATCGTGGATGCGGCAAAAGAGGTTTGTCCGTCAATAGATGCGGATGTAATCAGAAATTCAATCTCGGGAAACAACGAGGTGGAGGAAGCTATTTGGAAACGCTTTCAGGCAGCGGTCGATTATAATTTCCGCGTAAAGCCATGACGCCCGCCGACCTGTTTCTTAAACGCCTAGAGCACCGACTGAGCGGGCCGCTGTGGTTCTTCCTGGGGTTCTGCGTCGGCTTTTTTGGCTATCCGCTGATTAGCGAGCTGAGGAGGTTGTGGTGATGCGCGAATATCACAAGATTCAGAGCATCTATAAGCGTGACGAGAAGGGCCGTTTTATCATCGGCCAGTGGTCCACGCCGGAACTGGAATACCTGAAAGACAACGAATGGGTATGGACGGAAAAGGTGGACGGAACGAACATCCGGATCATGTGGGATGCAGATATGAATATGCTGCGATTCGGCGGAAAAACCGACAACGCGCAAATGCCCACCTTCCTTTACGACCGCCTTGTCCAACTGTTCCCCGTCGAGAAGTTTGTCGGGCGTGATTCCATGTGCCTCTACGGTGAGGGATACGGGCGAAAAATCCAAAAGGGCGGCGGTCTTTACAATCCCAACGGGGTTGATTTCGTCCTCTTTGACGTAAAGGTCGGGGAATGGTGGCTGAAACGCCACGTCGTTGAGGAGTTGGCGACAGAACTTGAAATCCGAGTCGTCCCGATTGTCTCAACCGGCACCATCGCGGAGGCGGAAGAACTTGTGCGCCTCGGATTCACTTCCGAATGGGGCGACTTCACGGCAGAGGGGCTTGTGCTCCGTCCCACCGTCGAATTGAAAG
This sequence comes from Dehalococcoidia bacterium, assembly GCA_041653935.1. Taxonomy (GTDB): domain Bacteria; phylum Chloroflexota; class Dehalococcoidia; order E44-bin15; family E44-bin15; genus JAYEHL01. The sequence continues at coordinate 1,726 of JBAZEO010000290.1, forward strand.
CCCGAAACGGCGAGCGGATTATCACGAAAATCAAACACAAGGACTTCAAGTGAAACCGCCGATCCTAGTAGCCCTGGTCGCTCTCGCAATCTGCCTGTGGCTATACTGGATGGAGGGGAGGGGATGATGGAACACACGAAGCAATGTTGTGATTGCAAAACCACAAAACCGCTATCCCAATTTTGGGTAGATAGACACAAAAAGGACGGAAGGAGGTCCCGCTGCGCCAAGTGTGCTTCATTATACAATAAACGCTTTTATAATTCGGAAAAAGCGGTGGCTTATTCAAAAAAATGGAACACAGAAAACAGGGAAAGATTTTTGTCTAATATGCGAAAAAAGGTCGCCGAACGAAGAAACACGCTTATTGATGGTTATGGCGGAAAATGCGTCTGTTGCGGAGAAACCACAAGAGAATTTCTGACGCTTGAACACATAAACGGTGGAGGAAGGGCGCATCGAAGGAGCCTCGGCGGATCAAAGGCTGTTTATCAAGATGTGATCGACAGGGGATTCCCTCCGGAATTTACCCTGCTTTGCATGAACTGCAACTTTGCCAAGCGTTTTGGGCGAAAATGTCCGCACGAGACTTGTACATCGACAATCGAGGCCCTGGTGGAGGCGCTGACCGATCTTTTGGAATCTATCGGCGCACTGGATGAATGCGATTGCGGGGGAAGCGATATGTGTTCCGTCTGCAATGCACACGCCGCCCTCAAGCTGGCCGGGGTGAAGTGATGCCTACCCCTTGCCAAGTTGAACGCGACCTTGCCCGTTACGATACTCAGCTTGCGAAGGAGGCGGCTTGGGATCGCGCCGTTGAGCGTTTAACCGAGAACGGCATTGATTGCGA
>JBAZEO010000291.1:0-1250 GCA_041653935.1 Dehalococcoidia bacterium
GTAAGTATTCAGTGAACCCGCTTTAACCCCATAACCCTGCTGCTTCCTACGTTTTCCTAATAATTTGTAGTTTGACTTAAAAATTTATGGTTATATGATTAGCTCAGGAGTTCCTTCCCTTTACCCTCTAAATGAAGTTTGCCACTGCTTTAATTGCCGATTTTGGGAGCCTAAGCTAATCATATAGCCTCATTAAGACCTGCGTATCTGTCCGGCAGGTGACTTTTCTGAGCTAACTGGATAGCCATATAAAAATTTGATTAATGGGACTGGACACGTAGTATTTTTTATTGCATAATTAATACATGAGTACTCTATCAACCGCCCTTGAAGAAAATCCAATATGGTCTTTAAGCGCCGCTTGTTCTTTTCCTGATTGCCCGATAGTCAGACAGAAGGATTTTGAACTCGAGCAAGCCAATCAAGAGAAACAAAAATTGACGGAGGAAAATGAGCGTCTTAGGGCATTAATCAATAAACGTAACAGCTCCATTTTTGGCCGCTCTTCTGAAAAGCAACTGGAACCTCAAGCTGTTCAACAAACAGAGGTTCCCGAAAGCGCCGGTGATTGTGCCCCGGCTCAAGGCGGGAAGCGGGGCGCCAGGTTCGGCCATCAGGGTTACGGACGCAAAATCCCCGACCTTCCCGAAATCACAGTGATTCATGATATACCGAATGACGAAATGTATTGCCCCAACTGTGGTAAACTCCGGTCGCTCTCCGGCTTCGCAGAAGTCTCTTATGAGATCGATTATGAAATAAGATTCGTGCGCAAAAAGCATATTCGCAAGAAGACCTTCAATACCTGCAATTGCCCCGGTCCGAGATCTGTCACTGCTCCTAAGCAGCCTCAGGTCATACCCAAGGGAATGTTCTCCAACGCTTTTCTTGCCCATATCCTGGTCATGAAATTCTTTTTCCAGATCCCCCTGCATCGGATGGCCATGATCATGCGAATGCAGGGACTGGCTGTCAACGAGGGCGCCCTCACGGGAATGTTAAAGAAGCTGGCGCCGCTTTTTCTTCCCCTCTATCTTTTGCTGACAGAAGTAAATCGCAGCGAGAACCACTGGCATGTAGACGAGACCGGCTGGATGCACTTTGTCCAGGTACCTGATAAGCAGGGTTGGCACTGGTGGCTGTGGGTCTTCGTTTCACCACTGACAGTGGTGTTCGTGCTGGATCCTTCCCGCTCCAGCAATGTTCCCCTGAAGCATTTCGGGAAAGACGCCAGGGGCATCATGAATTGC
>JBAZEO010000291.1:1350-2576 GCA_041653935.1 Dehalococcoidia bacterium
CTGCGCCAAGGAAGGCGGTCCCCCGCAGGATCTGGAACGGTTCCTGCCCTGGAAGATTCCGGATGAAATCATCCGTAAGTACAATATTAGGAGGGAGCATCCTGGCTGATTTCCCGCTCATCATCTGCGGCCGGTCTCTCATAATTGACGACGTTGAGATGATCCGCCGGATTATCGCCTCCGATCCTAAAGCCACCCGGGAATGGATTTCCCGCGAGGTCTGTCAGGCCTGGTCCTGGTTCAAGCCGGACGGAGGCCTCAAAAACATGAGCTGCAAGGTGTTGCTCCTCAGGTTGCATCGCTGTGGTATGATCACATTGCCGGAGCCCAGGAGATCTAACGCCAATGGCCGGAAGTTTTCCCGACGGACAAAGCATGGCGAAGCGGGGAAGGAAATCTCCGGACCGTTGAAGTCATTGCTTCCTCTGGAGCTAATACGCGTCACCTCCAAGAAGGATTCCTATCTCTGGAACGAATTTGTCGACCGTTATCACTATCTCGGCTATACTCCCCTTCCGGGCGCCCAGATCCGGTATCTGATCAACTCCGCGGCAGGCTATCTTTGCGCTATCGGTTTCTCGGCCGCAGCCTGGAAGGTGGCGCCCAGGGATGTCTTTATCGGCTGGAACGCAGAGCGCAGGGTGCAAAATCTTCACCTGGTGGTCAATAACTCCCGCTTTTTGATCCTGCCCTGGGTCAGTTGCAAACACCTTGCCTCCAAGATCTTGTCTCTCTGTTTAAAACAATTGCCCAATGACTGGCTGAAAGTTTATGGCTACAAGCCGGTGCTTATGGAAACTTTTGTCGAGAAGGATCGCTTTGCCGGAACTTGTTACAAGGCTGCCAACTGGGCCTTCGTAGGTTCCACCCAGGGCCGGGGTAAGCTGGATCGGTTTAAAAAATACAAGCTGCCGGTGAAAGACATCTATCTATATCCTCTCGACAAGGACTTCCGTATGTTTCTGGTTTAATCTTGCCTCTTTTGCCGGCACCTCTTTCCAGGGGACGCCTTTTTTTGTTATAGTGATCGAGGCGGCAATTCACTTGAAATTTCCTGGATTGGAGATGCTTAGACGATGAAACTGTCACAGGATGATGCAGCGCTTTTCTATGACATATTCTTTAAATTGATCGATTACACCAATGACAGATACCAAGTGGTACCCGGGCTTGAAAAAGCGTCAGGCGCCGAGGATGTCAATCCAATCGCGATCACACCGGTTCGT
>JBAZEO010000292.1:0-2549 GCA_041653935.1 Dehalococcoidia bacterium
ATGCATATGGGGAAGACCTATTATGTGTCAGACAATTTTGGTCTCGATACGAATGATGGGTCTTCATGGGATAAAGCATTTAAGACTATTGCAGCTGCGGTAACTGCAAGCAATGCAAGTATCGCAGCGAATAGTAAAGGTTGGGATGCCAGGAATATCATATACATCAGTGGCGCTACTTTTGTGGAAGACCTCGTTGCATTCCCGAATAAGTGTGATATGATTGGTGTAGGCTCCTATGATGCAAATACGCAGCCTGGTATTACTGGTAACCATGTACCTGTCAATGCTGGTAACTATGGAACCCGCTTCATTAATGTAAGGTTCCAGGCTCCAGCAGATGCAGCTCCTATTGTAACACTGGCATCAAGTTCAAGTGGCGCTCAGTTTATTGGGTGTACGTTCCACGCAAAGGCTACCACAACCATAGGTATTCAGGCAACCGCGTCTCCATTTCTGAAGGTAATTGACTGCCGCTTTGAGGGCGCATTTGTTACATCATACATCACCTTTGGTACTGGTGAGGCAGGTGGAACCGAGATTGTCGGCAATATTATGCAGGATGGGGCAGCTGGTGGAATTATTATCGGCGCTGGTACTACCGCATCCTGGAGAGGGATGATTCGTGGCAACTTTATTCAGTGCGCCGGAAAGTTCATTGATACGCAGGCCACTAGTGTGTTTAACGTAGTAGGCAACGACTGTATTAGCGCAGCAGCCCTTGGCTCAAGTTCGTACGTGATCGACCTGACGTACGCAGTAGGAAACAGAGTAACAGGCAATGACGTCTCGGCAACGATTCCTGTCATTCCTGCAAGCTAACATTATAACCTTTTAAGGAGGAACATATTATGGCGTTTTTAGGAATGCGTGGAAATGGAGATTGGGTTGCAGATCAGCGCCCGAAGAGTTACAGAGAGTCGATCTTGTACCTGTACCCGAATGGGATGGTGCCGCTTACGGCTATCTTAGCAAAGCTCAAGAGCGAGAGCGTGGATGATCCTGAGTTTAACTGGTGGACAAAAACACTGCCCACTCAGTCGGCAGCGATTACCGGAGTGTATACGGACGTAGCCCTCTCTTCCGCATATACCAGCGGTGGTGTGGTTGGCTCGGTGCTGTATATTAAGATGGCAGCAGCCTCGGTTGCGGAGTTCCGCATTGGTCATCAGGTGCTACTTCGTGATGCCTCGGACTTCACAGTTGACGTGAATGCTAAGGTTATTGGCAAGAGCACAAATGGTGCCAGCTCATATATTCAGGTAAGCCTGTTGGAAGCGGACGATAATAGCTCGTACAGCCATGACCTGAGCGATGCGGATCGTGTTATCATCATCGGTAATGTGAACGAGGAAGGTGCAGCGATGCCTTCTGCAATCGCATACGATCCGGTTAAGCTGTACAACTATACGCAGATCTTCCGCACACCTCTGAGCATCACCCGCACAGCACGCAAGACCAAGCTGCGCACTGGTGATCAGTATAAGGAAGCAAAGCGTGAAGCACTCGAGCTGCACAGCATCGAGATGGAACGTGCCTTCTTGTTCGGCCAGATGCTGGAAACCACTGGCGCGGATGGCAAGCCTGAGCGTACGACACAAGGCATTCTGAACTGTCTGCGTGCGAATGTTCCGGCCAACGTCGACGACTTCATGCTCAACACGGCGTATGATGGCAAAGCCTGGTTGGATGATGGCGGCGGGGAAGATTGGCTGGATGCTTATCTGGAAGTCTGCTTCCGCTATGGTTCGGGTGATAAGCTCGCACTGTGCGGCAGTGGTGCTCTGCTTGGGTTGAATAAGTTGGCCAAAGCAGGTTCGCATTTCACCTTAACTCCTACGACTAAATCGTATGGAATTAACGTAGTTGATTGGGTCACACCTTTCGGCACGATCAGCCTGAAGACCCACCCGTTGTTCAGCATGGAAACTTCGCTTCAGAAGAGCATGCTGATCTTGGAGCCGAGCAACCTGCGCTATCGCTATATCGACGACACGTCGTTCTATGGCGAAGGTCAGGCAAAGCAGTCCGGCCCTGGCACGAATGCAGGCCGCAGGGATGGTACGGTTGAGGAGTTCCTCACGGAAGCAGGTCTGGAGATGCATCACCCTGCAACCATGATGTTCCTCAATGGTGTTGGCGGAGATAACGCATAGCAAGCATGGGAGGGTGGAAACATCCTCCCTTGTTTCAATTAATGAAACAAGCTGGGTTGGAGTATACTATGGATTACCGAGATTTAAGGAAGAAGTTTGTTGAACTTAGCGGGCGCTATGATCTTATTAAAGCAAACGAAACAGATAATGGTGCGGACTTCTTTATCAATGCAGGGCAGAAGATTCTAGACCGTATGCAGGATTCAGGCAAAGCTAAGGCTCGATACACAGTGAGCTTGGCTGCCGGAACTATCCTGGTATATACGGCTGGCCTTCGCGCAATCAAAGGTGTGTGGGTATCAAGCTCAGATGGTATGACCGCTCTCAAGCCATGCACGTTAGAAGAGATGCGCGAATACTATGCAGGCAAGTTCTCCGAGGTCACACAAGGAG
>JBAZEO010000293.1:0-2532 GCA_041653935.1 Dehalococcoidia bacterium
CTTGCACAGGCCCGGCTTGCCGTCAGAGGGCAATGTAATGGTCGTGGAGTAATCTACACCCCCGACCAGCTTCGCTATATCGTCCACTTGATCCTGCTTGCCAATCGTAATGCTGGTGGAATGCAGCTTCTGTTTTCTGAGTTGCTCCCGGCCTTCTTTATTCACCGCCTGCGGACCACAAAAACCGAAATGCTCGACCTTTGATGTAAGACGACTGAGATCATACGCAAGCCGCAAACCAATCGCATGACCTGCAGAGTGCCCGATAATTACGGTCTTTGTCCCCGATCCCGCGCACGTCCAACTATCAAGCAAAGGCGGAAAGCAGTCTTTTGCCGAATCTACGAAGCCCCGATGCCAACCGCCACGTGGAAAATAATTCAAATTCCGGAGCCATCCGCGGGTATTTCGCGTCCCGCTCACCGCCGCATACAACGTGTCGCCGTAATGTGCTGTGAACATCAGGTCTTTTTTCGTTTCAACGAAGCGAAGAACCTTCGGCAAGCCAAAAGCTTCAACCAGCGCGCCGTTAATTTCGGACTTCGTATCATACTCCGCAATCGCCGACAACGCGAGCGATGCGACCCAAGGGTGGGTTTTTTCGATATTCAACATTACGACCTCCTACTAATTTAGTAGCAAATTAGTACTTTTTATGCACCGATTTTTAAGTTCTTCAGTATTCATCGTCTTTCTCTCCTTTTCGGGCCTACCGAAGCGTTGCGCAGCGTCTCCCGAACGTCACGCTCCGACGTTTTGAGTAGGGTATCACCGTATACCTTGCGCAGCACATCGCACATGACCGCCTGTTGAAAAGCCATTGTCTCAAGGGCTGGGACTACCTCTTCAGTGATCTTCTGCCCACATACTTTTTCGATCCTGTCGGTAGCTAAGGCCTCAACGGCCGGCACGCACCCCTTCCACGTTCCTCCAAACAACAGCGCAATAGTTACAGTAATCGCAGGCATCCACGATAGTATTTTCTTTTTCTTGGCCGTCATCCTTGACCCTTTCAGTATCTATACGTGATCGTTGTCTCTACCACACCGCCGGTTCCAGCGGCGAGATAACCCCATGGGTTCGATGTGTGCAGTTCGATCTTATTGTCGTTTTTTACCCACAGCACCCCGACTATATCAATGGTTGCGGATCGCAGAGGTGCAGGGTTGACACTGGCACCTGCGACAGGTGCTACAATAACGCCAGTAGAAAACGTAAGGGTCGTTGTGGTGCTTGCCTTTATGGTCCCGATAAGTCCCGGAAGAGACACATAGCACAACCTGCGCTGTGCGTCCCGTGCGATATACGCCGTACCGGTTGCCCTTGTTGTACTGCCGTCTTTCAGCGTCACGGTCGTACTGAAAGAGGTGTCGCCAGGCACTTTCACCACACGGCCGCTTATACTGTCGGCTTCGAGGTCATCACCGACGGACAGATCATTGGCGGTGGAAACGCTACCGTCAGGCGCAGCAACCAAGTTGTTGTAGCTGCCATTCCGCAAGTTTATATTACCAGTAGCGGTTAAATTTCTCAGATACAAATCCGTGTTTGAGGTGGAACCGTACCCTACATATCCCATGAGAAGGGAGTCCGTTCTTCCGAACCGCAGATAAGGTAGGGCCGCTGTATTATCAGCCGCATCATTGTCCGTCAGGGTTATTATTGCGTTAGCGTTTGAAACGTGTAACGCTGTAGAGGGAGCGTCTACTCCTAAACCAAAGCGGCCAGCAGAAGTCAACCTCGCCTTCTCGGAATCGTCAGTGCCAAATATTATATCGCCTGTCAAGCGGTTTTTTATATACATATCGCCGCTTAAGAATCCAACAGAACCGTACAGTGTAGCGTCGTGATACCATTCAACCCATCCTACGGAGGTGGACGGCCCGCTGGCGTCAGTGTCGGTAAGCCTCAGCCGGGGGGTTGTCGCTCGAACATGAGCAATACGCAGATCGGCGGAATCGGCTGTAATGTCATCGATATTCAAGTCAGCAGTGCCATTTATTATATCTGAAATATACGCTGAAGTCAAAGCCTGCCATGTTTTATCTCCGCGCCAGAACTGCGAAGTCGTACCGGCAACGATAGACGGTTCAGCGTCAGCAAAACTTCTGACCTCCGCACCTGTGACCTGCCTTACCGTGTCATTCGTCAGTCCAAGTACCCATTGCGGGGTGCTCGTTCCGACTGGGATACCTGGCACCCCCCACATTTTTATTATTATTCGTTCCCCGGAACCGTTTACCGAGAAGCCCCCGGAGTCGGAAAACTGCGGATCGGGATTCCTCCATCCGTCCACCGATAGCCCGGAAAAAGCAACGGTAAGCGATGTATCCGCGAACTGGTTTTTTCGGTAGTACAAATCATCGTGATTATGCACAGTTGACGCAGCCCCGATCATCGTTCGAAAAGACGATGCGGAGATTATTGTCGGAACGCCATTCTTGAGTATCAAACACGAATCGCTTGTACCGCCAACAGGCAGCCCTGTCATGTTGATCACCCGGACCGTAACCGAATCCAGATAAAGATCAA
>JBAZEO010000294.1:0-2514 GCA_041653935.1 Dehalococcoidia bacterium
AGACGAGAGAAAAAGAGAACATGGAAAATAATAAAAGAAAAATAGAAAAGCTACGGGAATATTCACACGGGCTCTGATTCGTCTTTTCTCCGCCCTCCCGGATTCAGCACGTCTCCCCACTCTTCCAGCTCGCCTTTCAGATCGGACTCGGTCATCATGCCACCGTCTTCGCGGCCATGCCTTCAGCTGTCTTTTTCGCATCCAATATTCCGTACAGCCAAAACACCGGGAACGTCAGGAGCCCGATCAACGCAAATATCAGGCAGACGTTGATTGCCTGGACGATCATGAACAGAAGCCCCTTCCCGATCTGGCCGTTATAGATCTGGCCCAACCCTGTCCAAAAGAAGGACAGGATCGCTGCCGTGCCTGGATTTGGTGTCATATCCTCACCACCTTTCGCCCTTTCGCCTTCCATCGTTCCAACCTCTCCTCGTCTGCCTTCGCTCTGGCGGCCACGTTGATATCATGAAGCCTCTTGCCGCAAGCTCTCATCCTCTTGACGAGCTTCGCGGCCTCCTCTTCGGTGAGGAGTTGCCCAACGAAATACCGCCTGGCAACCCCTTCATCTGTTACCCACAAGCCATCGAATACTTGATCCATCCTGGGAGATCTCTTTTTATACTTTTCTGGAAGTTTGTCCGGTGATAAAATCCCCAGAATCTCCGCTATCTGGAGCATACACTTCCCGTCTTTGACGACGTGATCGAAGACGATCTCCGCACCGCCAGGCGTTGGCAGTTCAACCTTCGCGACGGCTTCCATCGACTTCATGAACTTAAAAGTCGATTCAATTAAGTCGAAGTCATATTTGATCTCGCCGCACGCTGCTAACATGGCTTCTCGAAATGCCTTCCCAGCTGTTACGCCTCTTACTTGATCCTCCATCTCATCCCTCCATACTCTTCCTAGCTTCACGAAGCTTCATGCACAAGCTCGCGACTCTGGTTTGCTCTTCGCTCAGCTTCTCCTCCAGCTCGGTTTCGATCGTCTCATCGTCCCTCACCCTCCCCCTCACGCCACCACGCTATGCCGATCTGATGGACTCCGAGAAGCTCCCCAAAGTCGGTGACATTCGATACCAGCCGCGTGAATTTTTCGGGGCCGTCGGTGCTTTCTATCCTTATTTTCTTATCCCGGCAATATTCGACCCAGTCGGTGAACTCTTCCCATTCGTCTCCCCCGATGAACCGCACCGTGTACGGCTTTCTCCCCGATCGCTCGTCGGCCCAATATCCAGAATCGGATCGAAATACTACCGTGCAACCCTCGATCCTCATCTCGCCGCCTCCACCACGTCTAATAGCGCCTCCAAATCGCTCCACTTGATCGACACGGATAGACTCCCTCGCTGATAATCGTCTGGATATCCAAGATGTTGATTCAATTCGATCTCTCTCTGTTCGGCTTCAGCTACCTTGTGCCACATCTCACTCAGATTCATGGGCCGCCTCCGCTTCGAGCGCCTGGATGTAGGCCGCGAGGAGAGACCCGGCCGCGGTGTCAGCTTCGACCGAATCAAGCCACGTTTCGTTATCCGCCGGAACTACAAGCGATACGTACTTTTCGGTCTCTTCGTTGTAGCATACGTCATGATGCCATTTCTTCGCTTTACACGTCTCCTGGAGGACGCCCTGGAGACACCACCCATAAACCGGGGTCTTGATGTTCGGATCATCCAGCGGGCTATAATCGAAGGCGGTCATAGCGCATATCTCTCGGAAATGCTGGTAGGTCTCCGGGTCCAGCTCCACCAGCTTCGCCAGAAGCTCATCTATCCGCCCATCTTCTCCCATCAGAATCGACCTCTCTCTCTGTCTCGTCTTGCGAGATCCAGGAAGTACTCTTCCCAGGACATGTCGCCCTTCGCGTCCATCATCCACTTATGATCCGCCTCCATCACCTTGAGGTGAATCGACTTCATCCCTTTCATAGATAGATAGATAGATAGATAGTATATAAGACTTTCTCTATATCGAACGTCCCACCACGAAGCCTGCGATGAACGTTATCCTGTCACGGCTATTGAGATCCTCCAGCAGCCCGAAGATGTCATCAGGATCAACGCAACTCAGAATCGAGTTGATCGCCTCCTCTTCGTAGGGGGTCAAAGCGATCAGATCTTTGATCCCCAGCCGTTCCGGAAGACGCCCGCCGAATTCGCCAGACTGCCTTACAGCATCCAGTTTGGCTTTCCGTTCCGCTACCTTCGCGTCGAATTCCTCCCATTCTGGATCGACAGGTCTGGAGAAGTTGACCTCACAGGCTCCGCCTTCGCATTCACAGACTCCGAAATCCGATAAGTCCTTTCCCATTTCAAAACCTCACGGCGGAACGATCTCGCCAGGTTCCTCGTCGCCGTGGCCTATGATTCCGTCTCGCCACAGGTCGAAGGTCATCTTTGCCGCCAGTGGTTCGGCGATTCCAAGAGCGGTGCTTGCATCGGTTGACCTCGATCCTGGAGCGGAAACGTAGAACCCGATTAAAAGGCGAGCATAAATATAATATTCGTCG
>JBAZEO010000295.1:0-2512 GCA_041653935.1 Dehalococcoidia bacterium
TTGCGAGATGCTTCATGCAAGATCTCGCTGGCAGGAGTAATGGGATAGCCAAAGAAGCAGTCACAGCCTGCATAAAGTGCACCCACGATCACGGCACTGTTTCCATCAATTAACTGAGACGCCATTTTTCAGTTCTCCTCTGCTTTCTTCTCTTTCTGGGGCACATGAACCTCAATGGCCAGCGGCTCAGGACAGGTGTAATAACATGCTCCGCAGCCAATGCAGCCGTCACCTGAATAGAGCACATAGTGATAGCCTCGGGAATTCAGCTCTTCACCCATCTTTAATACATCCGCGGGACATGCCTCAATACACCGCTCGCATGCTTTGCATTCCAGGGCATTGATGGCCGGATAGGGCTTGTCTTTATCCCTGATCTCCACCCGCCGGATCTTCCCGCTTATGGTCTTGGGCAGCTCCTCTACGAACTCGATGATTCTCGGGTACTTGTAGGGTGCAGTGACCTTCTTTACGTGGCCCTGCAGCTCCTTTTTCAGCTCATCGGACGCGGCAAACCCTTTGGCCAGGACTATGGTTGCCTTCACCACCTGTCCTCGAATGGCGTCAGGCACACCGGTAATGGCCACCTCCATCACAGATGGATGAGACATGAGGGCACTTTCCACCTCAAAAGGCCCAACCCGATAGCCGGAACTCTTGATCATGTCATCGGTACGGCCTATGAACCAGAAGAATCCGTCCTCATCCCGCCAAGCTGTGTCACCAGTATGGTAGTAATCATCATGCCAGGTACTCTTGGTCTTGTCCGGATCGGAATGGTAATCGGTGAAAAGGCCGACAGGCTTTCCCTTGTCCGTCTTGATCACAATCTCGCCCTCTTCACCCACCTCGCATAACTTGTCGTTCTTACCCACCAGCACAATATCAAATCCCGGTGCAGGCTTTCCCATAGAACCGGGCTTGGGATTCATCCAGGGATAATTGGCAATGCAGACCACGGTCTCCGTCTGGCCGAATCCTTCCATGAGTCGCAGGCCAGTGGTCGCGAGGAAGCTTTCATAAACCGATGGGTTAAGCGGCTCTCCTGCTGTTACCGCATATTTTAGCCGGGAGAAGTCATATCTGGACATGTCGCTCTTGATCATGAATCGGAAGATCGTCGGGGGAGCACAGAAGGTCGTCACCCCATATTTGCCCATCTCGTCCATCATCTTCCCGGCATCAAACCGATCATAATCGTAGACGAAGACCGCCGAGCCGGCCAGCCATTGGCCATAGATCTTGCCCCAGGCGCATTTGGCCCATCCCGTATCCGCCACGGTGTAATGAAGCCCGTCGTCCTCCACATTCTGCCAGTACTTGGCAGTGAGAATATGGCCCAGGGGATATATCTGATCATGTTTGACCATCTTTGGATATCCTGTAGTTCCTGAGGTAAAGTATCCGAGGAGGATATCCTCATTTCTCGTCGCCTGATCTCCAGTCGGACGAACGAAGTCAGCCGATGCCAGAGCTAGCTCCTTATTGAAATTGATCCAGCCATCGCGCGTCTGGTCAGCTTTTCCTACCAGGGCTTTAACCAGAGAGATATTGCCCAGACTCTTATGGGCCTCATCGAACTCGCCCGGAACCCCGTTCTCTGCTATGCAGACGATCATCTTCAGATCGCCCTTCTTGATGCGATAAACGAAGTCCTTGGCCTTGAGCATATGCGTAGAAGGAATGGAGATTGCCCCGATCTTGTTCAAGCCCACCATGCATACCCAGAACTCCCAGCGGCTTTTGAGGGTGAGCATGACCGTATCCCCTTTTTTCAGTCCATATCTGGAAAAGAGATTTGCGGCCTTGTCACTCAGGGTCTTCAGATCTTTGAAGGTGATGATCAACTCTTCACCATGATCATTGCACCAGACTAAGGCCCGCTTATCTGGATATTCTGCGGCATAGGCATCGACTACATCGTAGGCAAAATTGAAGTTCTCGGGAACTAGGATCTTAAGATTCTCTTTAAAATCCTCATATGACTTGTAATCGACCCGAGAGACGAACTTAGGCAATAATGACGTCATTTTTCCGTTCCTCTTTCTCAACTACATGACCACAGCCAGCAGCTTTACCGGCTTGTCGTTTAGGGCTTGCATGTAATGATCATAAGACGAATCGAAGAAGATGGAGTCTCCAGCGTTTAGCACTACATCATTGTCATGAATAGTGATCTTTAAAGACCCCTCGAGCACGTATTCAAACTCCTGACCAGGATGACTGTAGAATGACGGGCCGTCTTTCCTGGGATCGATGGTGACTATAAACGGCTCAGCTTTTTTATGGGCGAACTTTCTGGCCAAGCTCTGGTAGTGATATTGTTTTCTGCGTTCTACTTCTACCGCTTCGCCCTTTCGAGTAATAGTGAAGATGTTCATCTTGGACTCTTCGCCAGTGAGAAGCAGGCCTGTATCTACGTTGAGTTTTCGCGCAATGCCGATGAGAATGCTGGCAGGAATGTCCAGCTTTCCATCTTCATAGCAGTTGTATGTCCCCACAGGCACATTAA